>NZ_JAMDGZ010000048.1 GCF_028656935.1 Pseudomonas rubra | reverse complement strand
GGCTTGCCCCGCGATGTTTTTCAGCGCCTGCTGACGCTGCTCAATTGGCAATTTACCCAGTGCGTCGACCCGCTCATAGAACACCTGCCAATCGCCCCCAACTTCGACAAACAGCTGGGCAAACGCCGGCACCCATTGGTCATACAGACCAAAGGGCAGTAGCTTGGCGTTGTTCAGCGGTGCATTGATCCAGGCGTCATAGCGCCCGACACCGCCCCACTGGCCATCGCGCAGGGCCCGATACTCCCGGCGCAAGCGTTCGAACTCGGCCTGTTTGCCGGAGCGCTTGGCAGAGTCGGTCAGCGGCGCCGCGTACAAGCGCTTGAGCCGTTCGCGGCTGGCCAGAACCAGGGCGACAAACTGATCGCGTGGCTGGCCAACCCCTTCGGCCAGCGCTGGCAGCCCGCGCGCCGCGCGCCATTGGCGGCTGCCTTCGTGCTCGACAAAGGTGGCGAAGGACTCGTTGAACGCAGTGTCGTCCTGTACATAGACCCGCTGATGCGCCAGCTCATGAAAAATCACCGTGGCCAGGCGCTCATCCCCCCAGTTGAGCATGGAGCTGAGAATCGGATCATCGAACCAGCCCAGGGTCGAATAGGCCTCGACGCCGCCAATGTAAACATCCAGCCCCTGCTGCTTCTGCAGCGCCGCCGCCCCGCGCGCGGCGCCCTGGCGGTAGTAACCGCGGTAGGCGACGCAACCGGCAATGGGGAAACAATGGGTTTGCGGCTCAAGGGACAATTCAGGAGTGGCAAACACGTTCCAGACCACGAAGGGCCTGCCAATGTCGGCATACACCCGGTAGCTGCGGTTGTCCGGCAGCTTCAGCTGCTTACTGGCAAAGGCTCGTGCCCGCTCGGCCTGCAGTAGTTGCTGGCGCAGTTTGCCGGCGGTGGCAGGATCGGCAACCAGTTCAGCGACCGGCTGGCGTGCCTGCAGCAACTGCAACTGACCGCTGGCCAGTTGCCCGTAGTAACTGACACTGGCGCAACCGTTCAGCAGCCCGATGGCCAGCAGGGGAACCAAGTGGCGAAAAATGTGGTCGAGTGCCCCATGACTTGAGCGTAACAAAAGAAATAGTCGAAGCATTCGTGTCCTGTCATCCGCTCGAGTACTCATCAGCTTCAAGACTATCCTGCCCGGCTGGAGTTTTGCCATGCGTACACTGATTGTCGTCAGCGCTGTTGTGCTTATTTGCGGCTGTGCCAGCCTGCCCCCCGCCGACCCCAATCAGGCCTGGATCGACCTTGCCCCGGGTCAGGACGACACCCTGCATGCCATTGAAGTGGACGAGCGCGCCTGGGCCGACAAACGCTACTTCGAAGTGTCGCCAGGTAGCCATGAACTGACCGTGCGCTACCTGTTCCCGGTGACCCCGAGCAATATCGGCCCGGTCGATGAGCCGCTGTGGCGCGATTGCCAGCTGAATGTGAAATTCAAGGAGTTCACTGCCGGCCAGCGTTACCAGCTCGAAGCCGGTAGCATCGGCTTCCGTCCATGGGCCAAGCTCTATGATCAACAGCGCAAAGTGGTAGGCACAGGCTTGCCGGCAGGCTGCCAACGCACCTGAAGACGTGAATGGCGCTATGCTTAAGCTTTGTAACCCGCACGTCGGAGTTTGCCATGCGCCAGCCTATGATGCTGCTCGCAATCAGTACGCTGGGGGCCTGCGCCAGCCCCCTGCCACCTGTGGATAACAAACAGGCCTGGGTCGACTTTTACACCATCACGCCGGGGAAACTGGTGATGGCTGAGCGCCTGGATGGCCAGCGTGTGACCGATGGCCGTTTCTTCCAGGTGACGCCCGGCGCACACGAGCTGGTGGTACGTTTCGATTACGAAGTCCCGTCCGGCGGTTTCATCACCGACCCCACCGAACGCACCTGCTACCTGACCGTCAAGTTCGATCACTTCGAGGCAGGCCAGCGCTATCGCCTGGAAGCCCGGGCCCCGGCCATGCAGCCCAGCGCCTACCTGTATGATGCCCAGCGCAAGGTGGTTGCCGAAGAATCGAACAACATCTTCTGCACGCCCTGAAGCCCAGGCTCTGTATGAAATGTATTCGAGCGAAGGCCAGGCAAGGCGAAAACAGGCGAGGAAGCGGAGTTTACTGGTTGTAAATGAGCATTCCGAGCCTGCTTTCAACGCAGCATGGACGAGCTCGGATGCATTTCGTACAGAGCCTAGCGATCATTCTTCTGATAGATGATCCTCCGGCTGCCGCCTTCACAACTGCCGACCACCATGTTCTGGTCGTGGACGTCCTCGTTCTTGACGATTTCCAGGGTATAGGAGCTCACGTTGTTGGCCTGGATCTTGGCTTCGATCTCTGCCTTGAGCTCTTCACAATCTTTCGGCGCAGCCAGCGCAGAAGTTGCCAGCACCGAAGCCAGCACAGCCATTGCAACACGGATCATGGGACAGCTCCTGGTGACGGTGGACACTCCACCGACCTCCATTTGACCACAATGGCAGGTCCCGGTTCTGCCTCAGCTCAGCAGCGTTGCGTCCAGGCTGATTGTCGCGTTGAGCACCTTCGAGACCGGGCAGCCTGCCTTGGCCTTGTTGGCGATCTCGACAAACTGCGCCTCGCTGGCCCCTGGCACCTTGGCCTTGAGAATCAGGTTCACAGCGGTGATGGCAAAGCCATCAGGCAACTTGTCGAGGGTGACTTCGGCAATGGTGTCAATGCGCTCGGCGGTTAGACCCGCCTCGCCCAGCATCATCGACAAGGCCATGGAGAAACAGCCGGCATGCGCCGCGCCGATCAACTCTTCGGGGTTGGTACCCGGCTGGCCCTCGAAACGGGTGTTGAAGCCATAGGGGTTCTGCTTGAGGGCACCACTTTCGGTGGAAAGCAGGCCTTTGCCTTCCTTAAGCCCGCCCTGCCAAATAGCCGATGCTGTCTTTTTCATAAAGCCTCCTGAGCTCTCAGGGCACGTGATATCGCGCCTTGCCTTAAATTCAGAGAGCCCTGACACAGGCAAGTTCATACGGATTACGAACTCCGGCATTGATTCCTGTGGATGTGCCCATACAGAGCTAGAAAGGCCGTTGCTTCACTGCGGCCAAATGACTGTCCAGGAGGCTCAATCGCCCATGAAGCAACTTGCGGATATCAAGATTTCCACCCTCGACCTGGTGCCAGTGCGCGCTGACAGCGGCCCGGCACAGTCGCTACGCAACTCGCTGGACCTTGCACAACATGTCGAGAAGTTTGGCTACAACCGCTTCTGGGTGGCCGAGCACCACAACATGGATGGTATCGCCAGCTCGGCGACCTCGGTGCTGCTCAGCTATCTGGCCGGCGGCACTTCGACGATCCGCGTGGGCGCCGGCGGGGTAATGTTGCCCAACCACGCGCCACTGGTGATCGCTGAACAATTCGGAACCCTGGCCAGCCTGTATCCCGGGCGTATCGACCTGGGCCTGGGCCGCGCCCCGGGCTCCGACCAGATGACTGCCCGCGCCCTGCGCCGCGAACGCTCCGGCAGTGCCGACGACTTTCCTGATGATGTCGAAGAATTGATGCGCTACCTGGGCCCACGGACACCGGAGCAAAAAGTCATTGCGGTGCCGGGTTACGGCACCGAAGTGCCGATCTGGTTGCTCGGTTCGAGCCTGTTCAGTGCGCAACTGGCCGGCATGCGCGGCTTGCCCTACGCCTTCGCCTCGCATTTCGCCCCTCGCTACCTGCATGAGGCGATTCGCGTGTACCGCAACCACTTCCAGCCTTCTGCGGTGCTCGACAAGCCCTACGTGATGCTCGGTGTGCCGCTGGTCGCTGCCGATACCGACGAGCAGGCGGATTACCTGGCCACCTCGGTGTACCAGCGCATTCTCGCCCTGATGCGCGGGCAAAGCCTGGTACAACGTCCGCCAGTAGCCACCATGGACGGCCTGTGGCTGCCTCATGAACGTGAAGCGGTAGGCAGTTTCCTCGGGCTGGCAATGGTTGGTAGCCCAGCGAAGATCCGCGCCAAACTTGAAGTGCTGCTTGAGCAGACCGAGGCAGATGAGCTGATCTTTACCTGCGACCTGTATGAGCATGCGGACCGGATTCGGTCCTATGAGCTGCTTGCGCAAACAGTGCTGGGCGGCTGAGGGCCCTATCGCGGGGCAAGCCCGCTCCCACAATAATGTAGGAGCGGGCTTGCCCCGCGATGGATGAAGCACCGTTACCCGCGCTTGTAGACGATTTCCTTGGTGCCGCCTTCGCAGCTACCCACCACCTTGCCACCAGCGGCAGCACCTTTATCAACGATCTCCAGCGAGTAGCCACTGACGCCTTTGGCATCGAGCTTGGCTGCTATTTCGCTCTTGAGCTCTTCACATGGCTTGCCGGCGGCCAGTGCGGTGCCCGCCAACGTCATCAAACCTATCGCTACTACCAACGTCTTCATCGATCGCTTTCCTTGTTCAGATCAAATAGAGAAGGGCGCCAGGAAGGCCGGGCGCCTCAGGAGTGTTTAACGCAATTGACCCGCACAAGCCAGTGTCGCCGCTTCAGCTATTGACGATGCGGAAGCCCACTTTGAGCGTGACCTGAAAATGTGCAGCCTTGTTGTCCTTGATATGGCCCCGGGTATCGACCACCTCGAACCACTCAAGGTGCTTGATGCTCTTGCCGGCCTCGGCCAGGGCATTGTTGATCGCCTCCTCGATGGAGGTGGGCGATGAGCCGACCAGTTCGATTTTCTTGTAGGTGTGGTGATCAGACATGGGCAATCTCCTTTTTGAACATGAGATAGAGCCTAGCAGTGCCGGGCTTTTTTACCTGCCAGAGGTAAATGCCGCCAAAAGTTCGACTGCACTTTCCCAGCGCCCTGTAGTCGGAACCTACACAGCTCAACTCAACCTCGAAGGAGAGTCACCATGGCCAACACCTCGCTGCGTAAAGCTTCGTTGCAAAGCATGGAAGCCGAGATCGAAAGCCTGCTCAAGTCACTGGAAAGTCTCAAGGACGATGCCTCGGACGAGTCGCGCAAAACCCTGAAGACGCTCAAGGGCAACGCCGAGAATGCCCTTCGCCATTCGCGCAGCCTGCTCAGCGATGCCTATGAAGAGGTGAAGACCAAGACCCGTGAAACCGGCTTGGCCACCCGTGACTACGCTCAGGAGCACCCTTGGGCCACTGCCGGTGTCGCGGTTGGCGCCCTTGGCCTGCTGGCGGCGTACCTGATGTGCAGACGCAGTCACTAAGCGATCTGGCGCGCAAGCTCCGCGCGCAACCAGCCAGCCAGTTGCTCGGCGCGCCCGTCTGCGGCGCGTCGCGGCACCCACAAGGCCAGTGCGGCCCGGGTTTGGCAAAACCCCCACGGTGCGGCCAGGCGCCCGGCGCGCAAGTCGTCGGCTACCAGCGGTTGCGGGGCAATGGCCACACCCAGCCCGGCCACTGCCGCCTCCAGCAAGTAATACAGATGCTCGAAATCCTGTCCATAGTGCAGCGCCTGCGGGTCTATACCTTGCTGCGCGGCCCAATTCGGCCATGCTTGCGGGCGTGAGGTAGTCTGCAGCAAGGTCTCAGCCAGCAGCGCCTCAGCCGGAGCCTGCTGCAAGCGCTTGAACCCGGGGAAATGCGGGCTGAGCACCGGGCCAATGTGCTCCTGAGCGAGCACATGCACCTGCATGTCCGCCGGCCATGGCGGCTCGGCAAACACCAGCAATGCATCCAACCCGGGACGGCGCGGGTCGAGGTCGCCTTCACCGGCCGACAGGTGCAGGCGCAATTGCGGCAAATCCGCCTTCAGCCGCCCCAGCCGTGGGATGAACCAGCGTGCCAGCAGGCTGCCGGAGCAACCAAGGACGAACGGCGCATCGGCGCTGCTTTGACTGATCTCTGCACACACACCGCGCAGACGTTCGAACGCATCGCTGCTGGCATCGCGCAGGCGCACCCCTGCATCTGTGAGTTTAATGCCACGCCCGTCTTTGACGAACAGCGCGACCCCAAGGTGCTCTTCAAGCACCTTCAACTGCCGGCTAACCGCGCCATGAGTAACATGAAGCTGCTCGGCTGCCTGGCTGACGCTGTTGAGCCGGGCAGTGGCTTCGAACGCCCGCAGGGCATTGAGGGGAGGCAGGTCCTGGCGCATGACGTGTGAGTTTTCCTGACAGGTTGTAGCAATCTTATCGGTTTTCAGCGGCGCGTGTGGTGGTTAGAGTAAAGCCATTCCCGACTTCACTATCGCCCTGGAGCGACCCATGACCCAGACCAACTTCCGCGCCGGCCCCGATGCCAATGGCCTGTTTGGCGAATTCGGCGGCCGCTACGTGGCAGAAACCCTGATGCCGCTGGTGCTCGATCTTGCCCGCGAATACGAGGCAGCCAAGGCCGACCCGGCGTTTCTCGAGCAACTGGCGTACTTTCAGCGCGACTACATCGGCCGGCCCAACCCGCTGTACTTCGCCGAACGCCTGACCGAACACTGCGGTGGTGCGAAGATTTTCTTCAAGCGTGAAGAACTCAACCACACCGGCGCACACAAGGTTAACAACTGCATCGGCCAGGTACTGCTGGCCAAGCGCATGGGTAAAAAACGCCTGATCGCCGAAACCGGCGCCGGCATGCACGGCGTGGCCACTGCCACGGTCGCTGCGCGCTTCGGCCTGCCGTGCGTGATCTACATGGGCGCCACCGATATCGAGCGTCAACAGGCCAACGTGTTCCGCATGAAGCTGCTGGGCGCCGAAATCGTGCCAGTGACCGCCGGTACCGGCACCCTCAAAGATGCGATGAACGAGGCCCTGCGCGACTGGGTCACCAACGTCGACGACACCTTTTACCTGATCGGCACCGTCGCCGGCCCGCACCCGTACCCGGCAATGGTTCGCGACTTCCAGTCGATCATCGGCAAGGAAACCCGCGAGCAGCTGCAGGCCAAGGAAGGGCGCCTGCCCGACAGCCTGATCGCCTGCGTCGGCGGCGGCTCCAATGCCATGGGCCTGTTCCACGACTTCCTCGATGACGCCAGCGTGCAGATCATCGGTGTTGAAGCCGGTGGCCATGGTGTCGACACCGACAAGCATGCAGCCAGCCTCAATGGCGGCGTGCCCGGTGTGCTGCACGGCAACCGCACTTACCTGCTGCAGGATGCCGACGGCCAGATCACCGATGCCCACTCGATTTCCGCAGGCCTGGATTATCCCGGCATCGGCCCGGAGCACGCCTACCTGCACGAAGTGAAGCGCGTCGAGTACGTCAGCATCACCGACGACGAAGCCCTGGCGGCGTTTCACACCACCTGCCGCCTGGAAGGCATCATTCCGGCCCTGGAAACCTCCCACGCCCTGGCCGAAGCGATCAAACGCGCACCGACCCTGCCCAAGGACCACCTGATGGTAGTGTGCCTGTCCGGGCGCGGCGACAAAGACATGCAAACCGTGATGAGCCATATGGCTGCCCAGGAGAAACAGGCATGAGCCGTCTTGAACAACGCTTCGCCGAGCTGAAAGCCGAAGGCCGTTCGGCACTGGTCACCTTCATCACTGCGGGCGACCCCGGCTACGACGCTTCGCTGCAAATCCTCAAAGGCCTGCCGGCTGCTGGCGCTGATGTGATCGAGCTGGGCATGCCGTTCACCGACCCGATGGCCGACGGCGTGGCGATCCAGCTCGCCACCTTGCGCGCCCTGGAGGCTGGCCAGACCCTGGCGAAAACCCTGCAGATGGTTCGCGAGTTCCGCGTCGACAACCAGACCACGCCAATCGTGCTGATGGGCTATTACAACCCGATTCACCGCTTTGGTGTCGAGGCTTTCGTGGCCCAGGCCAAGGCCGTGGGCGTGGACGGCCTGATCATCGTCGACCTGCCACCGGAGCACGATGCTGAACTTGCGACCCCGGCTCAGGCGGCAGGCATCGATTTCATCCGTCTGACCACCCCGACCACAGACGACGTGCGCCTGCCGCGCGTGCTCGAGCGCAGCTCCGGGTTCGTCTACTACGTCTCGGTTGCCGGTGTAACCGGTGCTGGCTCCGCGACCACCGAGCATGTCAGCAGCGCCATCGAGCGCCTGCGTCGGCACACCGACCTGCCAATCAGCGTCGGCTTCGGTATCCGCACGCCAGAGCAGGCCGCGGCGATCGCCAAACTGTCGGAGGGTGTAGTGGTCGGTTCGGCATTGGTCGACAAGATTGCCAATGCCAAAACCGCCGAGCAGGCTGTGGGTGATGTGCTCGAACTGTGCTCAGCGCTGGCCCAGGGTGTGCGGGGCGCGCGCAAGGCCTGACCCTGCGGCGCCTGCAATCGCCGGCAAGGCCGGCTCCCACAATAGTCCCAGTATGACCAGGACCTTGTGGGAGCTGGCCTTGCCAGCGATTGCCCCGACAAAGTTTTCAAGGTTGCTTGAAAATTGTCAGATCCAGCGGTCGCACCGCCCCCATCCAGATCGCATAATCGCGATGATCGACCAGATCATCGCCGGTCAGCGGGTGTAGAAACACCACCAGCCCATGGCGATACAACGCCAGCCAAGGCAACACCACGCCCACCACCTCAGGCCCGAACGCCAATTGGCAGCTCCAGTCCGGGTGCGGCCCGACCGGTTTCTGATGCATACGCCCCATGGTCACTGGAAACAGCTGCGCGGCTTCTTCGCACAATTGCCGGGCTTGTTCCATGGTGCTGGCGTCATAGTAGATATGCGCGTGATAACCCTTGATCCTCTGCACGAAAACTCCTGAATCACGACGAACCTGCGGCACATTGCACGGGTAAATCTTCACCCGCAACTATACGCGGGTGAGCTGGCGGCGCAGTTCGTCCAGTACCGGACCGCTATCCGGGCGAACGCCCCGCCAGATGAAGAAGGCTTCGGCAGCCTGCTCGGCGAGCATGCCCAGACCATCCAGGACCTTGGCGGCCTGGTGCTCGCTGGCCCAGCGGCAGAAGGGTGTCGGTTCCTTGCCATACATCATGTCGTAGCACACGGTTTTGCCGGGCTCGATCAGGCTGGCGGCAATCGGCGGCAACTCACCGGCAAGGCTTGCTGAGGTGGCGTTGATGATCAGATCGACCGGCTCTTGCAACCAGCTGAAGCCGCTGGCGGCCACCGGCCCGAGGTCGGCGAACTCACGGGCCAGTTGTTCGGCCTTTTCCACTGTGCGATTGGCGATCACCAGCGACGCGGGGTTCTGCGCCAGCAAGGGTTCCAGCACCCCGCGCACGGCGCCGCCAGCACCGAGCAGCAAGATTCGCTTGCCGCTCAGTTGCACACCGGCGTTGACGGTAAGGTCGCGCACCAGCCCGGCACCATCGGTGTTGTCGCCCTGCAGGCTGCCGTCGGCCAGTTTGCTCAGGGTGTTTACCGCCCCCGCGCGTTTGGCCCGCGGCGTCAGGCTATCGACCAGGCGATAGGCTTCTTCCTTGAATGGCACGGTGACATTGGCGCCCAGGCCCTGCTTGAAAAAGCCCTGGGCACACATGCTGAAATCGTCCAGCGGCGCCAGCAGGGTGTTGTACTCCAGCTGCTGGCCGGTCTGGTCGGCGAACAGGCGGTGGATCAGCGGCGACTTGCTGTGGCCGATCGGGTTGCCAAATACAACGTACTGGTCCATTCACGCGGTTCCTGGGTCAAGGTCGGGCAGGGCCGGAAAGTTATCCACAGCCGCTCAGTGGCGGGGGCTGGCCTCGCCAAGCCAGTCGCGGTCCTGCAGGAAGTACTCGGTCAGGCGCGCTTCTTCGCTGCCTGGTGCGGCCTTCCAATCGTACCCCCAACGCACCTGCGGTGGCAGCGACATGAGGATCGATTCGGTACGCCCGCCCGATTGCAGGCCAAACAACGTGCCGCGATCGTAAACCAGGTTGAACTCGACATAGCGGCCGCGCCGGTATTCCTGGAACTCACGCTGCTCGGCGGTGTACGGCTGGGCCTTGCGGCGCTGGATGATCGGCAGGTAGGCCTCGACATAGGCATCGCCAATGGCGCGCATGAAGGCGAAACAGGTGTCGAAATCCCACTCGTTCAGGTCATCGAAAAACAGGCCGCCGATGCCGCGTGGTTCGCCACGGTGTTTGAGGTGGAAGTAGCGGTCGCACCAGGCTTTGTAACGTGGATAGACGTCGGCACCGAAAGGCGCGCAGGCACGCTCGGCAACCTGGTGCCAGTGCACGCAGTCTTCTTCATTGCCATAGTAGGGGGTCAGGTCGAAGCCGCCGCCAAACCACCAGACTGCTTCTTCGCCTTCTTTCTCGGCGATGAAAAACCGCACGTTGGCGTGGGAAGTCGGCACATGGGGATTATGCGGATGGATCACCAACGACACGCCCAAGGCCTCGAAACCGCGCCCGGCAAGCTCTGGCCGGTGGGCACTGGCCGACGGCGGCAAGCCGCTGCCGAACACGTGGGAGAAATTCACCCCGCCTTTCTCGATGACCTGACCGTCACCGATCACCCGGGTCCGTCCGCCACCACCGGCCTCGCGCGTCCAGGCGTCCTCGACAAAGCGGGCGCCGCCATCTTCATTTTCGAGGGCAGTGCAGATACGGTCTTGCAGGTCGAGCAGGTAGGCTTTCACGGCCTCGGTGCGGCTAGTCATCAGGTCACCTGGAAGCTGGCTAAGGCAAATTCGGCGCGTAGCATACCACCGGCGACAGGCTGGCCGCAGTTGACGGCGATCAAGCAAAGGCGTCCGATAGGGCTTTTGCGGTACCTTCCAGGAGAGTGCAGATGGCCAAGCGTATCCAGTTCAGCCAGCATGGCGGCCCCGAAGTCCTGACCCTGGTCGACTTCGAACCGCCAGCACCCGGCCCGCAGCAGGTTCGCGTGCGCAACCAGGCGATCGGCCTGAACTTCATCGATACCTACTTTCGCAGCGGCCTGTACGCGCCGCCCTCGTTGCCTTCGGGCCTGGGCACCGAAGGTGCCGGGGTGGTCGAGGCGCTGGGTGCTCAGGTGACCCGGTTCAAGATCGGCGACCGAGTTGCCTATGCCGGCGGCCCGCTGGGTGCCTACAGCGAGGTGCATGTGCTGCCTGAGGCCAATCTGGTCAAACTCCCTGACAACATCAGCTTCGAGCAGGCGGCGGCAGTGATGCTCAAGGGCCTGACCGTGCAGTACCTGCTCAAGCAGACCTACGCGGTACAACCAGGCGAGACCATTTTGTTCCACGCAGCCGCAGGCGGCGTCGGCTCACTGGCCTGCCAATGGGCCAAGGCCCTGGGGGCCAGGTTGATCGGCACCGTCAGCAGCGCCGAGAAGGCCGAACGAGCCAAGGCCCTGGGCGCCTGGGCGACCATCGATTACAGCCGTGAAGACGTGGCCCAACGGGTACTGGAGCTGACTGACGGGAAAAAATGCCCGGTGGTCTACGACGGCGTTGGCCAGGACACCTGGCTGACTTCTCTGGACTGCCTGGCACCGCGCGGGCTGATAGTCAGCTTCGGCAATGCCTCCGGCGCGGTCAGCGGGGTCAACCTGGGGATCCTGGCGCAGAAGGGCTCGTTGTATGTCACCCGGCCAACCCTGGCCAGCTATGCCAATAACGCCGAGAACACCCAGGCCATGGCCGACGACCTGTTTGCGATGATTACCAGCGGCAAACTGACTGTGGATATCCAGCAACGTTATCCATTGAGCGAGGCGGCCAAGGCGCAGAGCGAACTGTCGGCGCGCAGGACGGTGGGGTCGACGGTGTTGCTGCCTTGAAACGGTGCTGAATCGCTCGCGGGGCAAGCTGAACTGGTCAACTTGCCCCGCGATAAGGCTTATCCCGCCCGCACCACTTCCCCGGTCGCCAGGTCACGAATCACACTGGGATTACGCCGCCCGCCCAGGGCGCCACCCAGGACCAGGTCCAGCTGGCCACGGAAATACTGCTCGACGCGCAAACGCGACTTGGCCGCAGGACGTCCCTGGGGGTTGGCCGAGGTCGATACCAATGGCCCGACCAGCGCACACAAGTCACGCACCACCGGGTGATCGCTGACACGCAGGGCGACGGTGTCATGCACGCCGGTAATCCACTCTGGCAGCAGGTTCTGATGCGGCACCAGCCAGGTGTTCGGTCCCGGCCAGGTTGCAGACATGCGGTCCAGCCAGGTTTGGGGGAAATCCTCGAAAAGGAAGTCGAACTGGCGAATATTATCGGCGATCAGGATTAACCCCTTGTCGACCGAACGCGACTTGATCGCCAGCAGGCGATCCACCGCTTCTTCGTTCCACGGGTCACAGCCCAGGCCCCAGACCGCCTCGGTCGGGTAGGCAATCACCGCACCGGCCCGAATTTCACGCGCGGCTTGTTGCACACGCCAACAGCTCACCATTGCTTTCACTCCGCATAAAGGCATATGAGCAGTGTACTTAGCCGGGCCGGGCAAACCAACGTCCGGCTTCACTACAGATCCTGCCAGCCAGTTCCAACTCGGTCAGGGCCGCCAGCACCCTGGGTAACGGCCAGCCGCTGCTGCTGGCCAGGCCCTCGGTGGTCTGCGGCGCGGCCAGCAACAGCTCGACCAGGGCATGGCTGGCGCTTACAGCCGATTGCAACGGCGGCAAGCGCTGCCAACCCTGCAGGGTTTCGACGATCTGCTCGACGGTTTCTACCAGTAAGGCACCGTCGCGGATCAACTGGTGACAGCCTTTGGAGCCGGGGTGATGAATCGAGCCCGGAATGGCGTATACCTCCCGGCCTTGCTCGGCCGCCAGACGCGCAGTAATCAGCGAGCCACTGGCCAGGCTCGCCTCGACCACCAGCACCCCCAGCGACAGGCCGCTGATGATCCGGTTACGCCGGGGAAAGTTTCCGGCCACAGGCCCGGTATCCAGCGGAAACTCTGAGACCACGGCGCTGCCTTGATCGATCATTGCCGCCGCCAGCGCCCTGTGTCGCTGTGGATAAAGTTTTTGCAGACCGGTGCCCAGCACGCCGATCGTCTGCCCGCCAACCTCCAGGGCAGCCTGATGCGCAGCACCATCGACCCCCAGAGCCAAGCCGCTGGTGATGACAAAGCCACCCCGGGCGAGGCTGCGCGAGAAGGCTGCGGCGGTATCGAGCGACGGCATCAAAGCCCTGCGACTGCCGACGATCGCCAATTGCGGTTTTTCCAGGATGGCCGGGGTGCCTGCGATGAACAGCAGCGGCGGGGCATCCTCAAGTTCAGCCAGTAAACCCGGGTAGCCTGGGTCGTCCCACATCAGCAAATGCTGGTCGCGGGCCTCTAGCCAGCGCATTGCCGCTGCCGCGCCGTCCCGCACTTCATGGCTGCGCCGGCCATCGCTGCTCTGCGCAGGCACGCCAAGCGCACGCCAGGCCGTGGCCGGTGCACTGAGTGCCGCCGAGGCGCTGCCGAAGGCCTGGATCAATGTATGAAAACGCCGCGGTCCCAGGGACGGCAGCAAATGCAGGCGCAAGCGCGCTTCGAGTTCGGCGGGAGAGCACACCGGCGATAAGGGTTGCGACATGACGATCATCCTTGATCGGACAGCCTGGGCCAGCCGTGAAAAAGCTGTGGATAACTCTGTTGATAATACTTTGACAACCGGTTGAAGAATTGCCCTCGCAAGCATCCCTTCGGGCTTGCAGCCACGGCTGGAAAAGCACCCTGAAACCTTAGCTGACCTTTGCCAGGTGCCGAATGCACCGAATCCCTTTATTATGTGTACTCATGTTTGTAATTCATCGCACAGTGCAGCTCATACGCTTATGGCCATTCTGAACATCCTCGAATTCCCGGACCCGCGCCTTCGCACCATCGCCAAACCGGTGACCGAAGTCGACGACGGCGTTCGCCAGTTGATCGATGACATGTTTGAAACCATGTACGAAGCCCCTGGTATTGGCCTCGCCGCCACCCAGATCAACGTGCACAAGCGCATCGTGGTCATGGACCTGAGCGAAGATCGCAGCGAGCCACGGGTATTCATCAACCCGGAACTGGAGATGCTGACCGACGAAATGGATCAGTACCAGGAAGGCTGCCTGTCGGTACCCGGCTTCTACGAGAACGTCGATCGCCCGGTGCGGGTCAAGGTCAAGGCGCTGGATCGCGACGGCAAGCCGTACGAACTGATCGCCGAAGGCCTGCTGGCAGTGTGCATCCAGCACGAATGCGATCATCTCAACGGCAAGCTGTTCGTTGACTACCTGTCGACGCTCAAACGCGACCGGATCAAGAAGAAGCTGGAAAAGCAGCACCGCCAGCAAGCTTGATCTCCTCTTCCCAAAGGCTTGCTCCGGCAAGCCTTTTTCTTTTTAAGCGAGAACTCCATGCGCATTGTCTTCGCAGGCACCCCAGAGTTTGCCGCCGAACACCTCAAAGCCCTGATCGACAGCCCCTATGACGTGGTGGCGGTCTACACCCAGCCGGACCGCCCGGCCGGTCGAGGGCAAAAACTGATGCCAAGCGCGGTCAAGCAACTGGCTGTGGATAACGGCATCCAGGTCCTGCAACCGCCGACCCTGCGCAATGCCGAGGCACAAGCGGAACTGGCCGCCCTCAAGCCCGACCTGATGGTGGTGGTCGCCTATGGCCTGATCCTGCCGCAAGCGGTGCTGGATATTCCGCGCCTGGGTTGCATCAACAGCCACGCCTCGCTGCTACCACGCTGGCGCGGCGCCGCACCGATCCAGCGCGCGGTCGAGGCCGGTGACAGCGAAAGCGGGGTGACGGTAATGCGCATGGAAGCAGGCCTGGACACCGGACCCATGCTGCTCAAGGTCAGCACCCCGATCAGCGCCAGTGATACCGGTGGCACCTTGCATGATCGCCTGGCCCAGATGGGCCCGCCGGCGGTACTTGAAGCCATTGCCGGTCTTGCTGCGGGGACCTTGCAGGGTGAAGTCCAGGACGACAACCTGGCCACTTATGCACACAAGCTGAACAAAGACGAAGCGCGCTTGGACTGGACTCGCCCGGCTGTTGAGCTGGAACGCCTGATTCGCGCCTTCAACCCATGGCCGATCTGCCACAGCACGCTCAACGGTGAAGCGCTGAAGGTGCTTGCCGCAAGCTTATCCACAGACTCGGGCACGCCAGGTGAAATCCTCGCTGCCAGCAAGGACGGCCTGATCGTCGCTTGCGCTGATCAGGCGCTGTGCCTGACCCGCCTGCAACTGCCGGGTGGCAAGGCGCTGAACTTCAGCGACCTGTTCAACAGCCGCCGCGAGAAGTTCGCCATCGGCACGGTGCTTGGCCAATGAACCCACGTCTTGCAGCCGCCCGCGCCCTGGCGGCAGTACTCAGTGGCAAAGCCTCGCTGAACAGTTCCCTGCCAGGCCAGTTGGACAAGGTCGAAGTTCGTGACCGTGGCCTGACCCAGGACCTGGCCTTCGGTACCGCGCGCTGGCAGCCACGGCTATCGGCCCTGGCCGAGCGCCTGCTGCAGAAACCGTTCAAGGCTGCCGATGCCGACGTCGAGGCGCTGCTGTTGGTCGGCCTGTACCAGTTGCTCTACACGCGCATCCCTGCACACGCCGCCATCGGCGAAACCGTTGGCTGTGCCGACAAGTTGAAAAAGCCTTGGGCCAAGAGTTTGCTCAACGCCGTGCTGCGCCGCGCGCAACGCGAAAGCAGCGAAATCTTCGCTGAGCTTGAGCGCGACCCGGTCGTACGCACTGCGCACCCGCGCTGGCTGCAAAAGTCGCTCAAGGCCTTCTGGCCCGAGCAATGGGAAGCCATCTGCGCGGCCAACAATCCCCCCCCGCCGATGATCCTGCGGGTCAACCGCCGCCATCACAGCCGTGACGCTTACCTCGGACTGCTGCGTGATGCCGGCCTCGAAGCGGCGCCATGCCAATTCAGCGGCGACGGCATCCTGCTCGCCGAGGCCTGCGATGTACGCGGCTTGCCCGGTTTCGACCAGGGCTGGATCAGCGTCCAGGACGAAGCCGCGCAACTGGCCGCCGACCTGCTTGACCTGGCTCCCGGCCAGCGCGTGCTCGACGCCTGCTGCGCGCCGGGTGGCAAAACCTGCCACCTGCTGGAAGCCCAGGCCGGGCTCGACGCCGTGGTCGCCATCGACCTGGAAGCCAAACGCCTGACCCGCGTGCGCGAGAACCTCGACCGCCTGGGCCTCGACGCCCAGTTGATTGCCTGCGACGCCCGCGACACCGCCAGTTGGTGGGACGGCAAGGGCTTCCAGCGGATCCTGCTCGACGCGCCATGCTCGGCCACAGGCGTGATCCGCCGTCATCCGGACATCAAGCTGACCCGCCAGGCCGACGACATCGCAGCCTTGGCCAGCCTGCAAGGCGAATTGCTCGACGCCCTGTGGCCAACCCTGGAAGTGGGCGGCATCCTGCTTTACGCCACTTGCTCGACCCTGCCGACGGAAAACACCGAAGTGATCGAGGCCTTCCTCGCTCGTACCCCCGGTGCCCGCGAGCTCGACCTGGCGACCCAGGCCGGTATCCGCCAACCCCATGGCCGCCAGTTGCTGGCCCAGGAAGGCGGACACGACGGCTTCTACTATGCCAAGCTGATCAAAATCGCCGCCGCGCGCGGATAACAAGAGAAGGGAACAGCGGATGAAGATCATCATCCTCGGCGCAGGGCAGGTCGGCGGTACGCTGGCCGAACACCTGGCCAGCGAAGCCAACGACATTACCGTGGTCGACACCGATGGCGACCGCCTGCGCGACCTCGGTGATCGCTTGGACATCCGTACCGTGCAAGGCCGCGCCTCGTTCCCGACCGTGTTGCGCCAAGCCGGCGCCGACGATGCCGACATGCTGGTGGCGGTGACCAACAGCGACGAAACCAACATGGTCGCCTGCCAGGTCGCCTACACCCTGTTTCATACCCCGACCAAGATCGCCCGGGTGCGTGAATCGGCCTACCTGACCCGCGCCGGCCTGTTCGACAATGAGGCCATCCCGGTTGACGTACTGATCAGCCCCGAGCAAGTGGTGACCCATTACATCAAGCGCTTGATCGAACACCCCGGCGCCCTGCAGGTGATCGATTTCGCCGAAGGCAAGGCCCAGCTGGTGGCGGTCAAGGCCTACTACGGCGGGCCGCTGGTCGGCCAGCAACTGCGCCAGATCCGCGCGCACATGCCCAATGTCGACACCCGCGTGGCCGCGATCTTCCGCCGTGACCGGCCGATCCTGCCGCAAGGCGATACGGTCATCGAAGCCGACGACGAGGTGTTCTTCATCGCTGCCAAGGCGCACATCCGTGCGGTGATGGGCGAGCTGCGACGTATCGATGAAACCAACAAGCGGGTGGTCATCGCCGGCGGCGGGCAGATCGGCGAGCGCCTGGCCGAGGCGATCGAAAGCCGTTACCAGGTGAAGATCATCGAGATGAACCCGGCGCGCTGCCGGCACCTGTCCGACACACTGGAAAGCACCGTGGTACTGCAGGGCAGTGCCTCGGACCGCGACCTGATGCTCGAAGAGAACATCGCCGAAGCCGACATCTTCCTGGCCCTGACCAACGATGATGAAGCCAACATCATGTCCTCGCTGCTGGCCAAGCGCCTGGGCGCGCGCAAGGTGATGACCATCATCAACAACCCGGCCTATGTCGACTTGGTCCAGGGCGGCGAGATCGATATCGCCATCAGTCCGCAGCTGGCTACCATCGGCACCCTGCTGGCCCACGTGCGCCGCGGCGATATCGTCAGCGTGCACTCGCTGCGTCGCGGGGCGGCCGAGGCCATCGAAGCGATTGCCCACGGTGACTCGAAGTCGAGCAAGGTGATCGGCAAGGCCATCGAAGACATCGCCCTGCCACCCGGCACTACAATCGGCGCGATCATCCGCGACGAAGAAGTGCTGATCGCCCATGACGACACAGTGATCGAAGCCGGTGACCACGTGATCCTCTTCGTTGTGGATAAAAAGTACATCCGTGACGTCGAGAAGCTGTTCCATGTAGGGTTGAGCTTCTTCTAAGAGGGACCTGGAATGCGCGAATCACTGGAGAAAATGCTGGCCAAGGGTGTGGATAACGCCCTGTTGCGCTTCGGCCTGGGCAAAGCTTGGCTCGACGATGGCAACGGCGCCGAGGCGGCTGTACACCTGCAGCGCTGCATCGAGTTTGATCCCAAGTACTCGGCGGCGTGGAAGCTGCTGGGCAAGGCGCATCAGCTTGAGGGTGACTTGGCAGGTGCGCGCCAAGCCTGGGAGCAGGGGCTGGAAGCGGCGAAGGCCCATGGCGACAAGCAGGCCGAGAAAGAGATGACGGTGTTTCTGAAGAAGCTGGATAAGAATTTGTAGGAGCTGGCTTGCCTGCGATCGGGCGCGCAGCGGCCGCAGAACCTGAGTCCTAGGTTTGTCAGATACAACCGGGACTCAGGATTTACGACGGCTTCGCCGCCGATCGCAGGCAAGCCAGCGCCTACAAGGGTGCAAGGGCCCTCAATACCAGCGCGGCTCGCCCGCCGGGCGCTTCTTGAAGCGCTTCATGCTCCACATGTACTGGCTCGGATAAGCCCGTACATAGCGCTCGACCACCTGGCTCATGGCCGCAGCAGAGGTTTCGGTGTCTTCGCTGTACATGGCCTCGGGCGCCGCTTCCAGGATGACCTTGAAGCCGGAACCATCCGGCAGGCGCAGGGCATGCAGGAACACCCCGACCGCCTTGCCGCCTGCGAGCATGTTCGGCACAAACTTGCTGGTCAGCGCCCGGGTGGCGAAGAACGGCACAAAGATCCCCGCCGACTCTGCCGGCTCAGGGTCGGCCGGAATACCCACCTGACCCCCTTTGCGCACTTCCTTGATAATGCTCAGGATGCCTTCCTTGGTCGACGCCGCCACGCGGTTGCCCAGTTGCACGCGCTGTTCGCGCAACAGGTCATCGACCGCCTTGAGCTTGGGCGGGCGGTAGAAAATGATCGGTTTGCACTGGCTGCAATAGAAGTGGTTGAGCACTTCCCAGTTGCCCAGGTGGCTGGTGATACCGACCACGCCCTTGCCCGAAGCCAAGGCCGCCTGCAGCACTTCCAGGCCTTCGACCTCGCGCACCAGGTCGAGCGAGCGCTGGGCCGGCCAGATCCAGGCACAGGCGCTTTCGGTAAAGGACTTGCCGATGTCCATCAGGGTCCGGCCCACCAGTTGCTCGCGGGCAACCGGGTCCATGTCCGGGAAGCACTTGGCCAGGTTGATGCGCACGACGTTGCGTGAACTGTTCGGCACCTTCCACATGATCCAGCCAATCGCTGCGCCGACCCGCTGTACGGCGCTCCAGGGGAGCTTGGCAAACAATCGCAACGCCCCGACCATCAGGGCGCCCTTGAACTTATCCACAAGCTGGTTCCTCTTTCTGCAAGCCGGCCATTGTAACCCCCTGGGCAAGCGCGGCGTAACGATCACAGTCGGTGGTGTGGTCCATGACCATGCCGGTCGCCTGCATGAAGGCGTAGCAAATGGTCGGGCCAACAAAGGTGAAGCCGGCTTTGCGCAACGCCTTGCTCATGGCCTCGGCTTCAGCGGTCACGGCCGGGACTTCACTGCGCTGGTTGAAATGATTGACCTTGGCGGAGCCTGCGACAAACGACCAGAGCCATTGCGCCGGGTTTTCCAGCGCCAGCCAGGCCCGGGCATTACGCCGCGCGGCATTGAGCTTGAGGCGGTTGCGGATGATGCCCGGGTCGAGCATGCGCTCTTCGATTTCTTCGTCGCTCATCTGCGCCAGGCGCTGCGGATCGAAGCCGAACAGCACCTGGCGGTAGCGCTCGCGCTTCTTCAACACGGTGATCCACGACAGCCCGGCCTGGAAGCCTTCGAGCAGAAGCATTTCAAACAGCTGCCCGGGGTCGCGCTGCGGCGTGCCCCATTCCTCGTCGTGGTAAGCCTGGTAAAGCGGATCGTCGGTACACCAAAAGCAACGTGGCATAAGGCTCCAAGGGTAGAGGCCTGCGCGAATCGGGTTATACTCCCGCTCTTTATATTCGCAGCCCTAGAAACAGGTGAATTTCGTGAGCCAGCCTACGCCAGCCGTGCGTACCTTCCAAGACTTGATCCTCGCCCTGCAGAACTACTGGGCCGAGCAAGGTTGTGTGGTGCTTCAGCCCTACGATATGGAAGTAGGCGCCGGCACTTTCCATACTGCCACGTTCCTGCGCGCCATCGGCCCGGAAACCTGGAACGCCGCCTATGTGCAGCCTAGCCGTCGTCCGGCGGATGGCCGTTATGGCGAAAACCCGAACCGCCTGCAGCACTATTACCAGTTCCAGGTAGTCCTCAAGCCGAACCCGGCGAACTTCCAGGAACTGTACCTGGGCTCGCTCAAAGCCATCGGCCTCGACCCGCTGGTGCACGACATTCGCTTCGTCGAAGACAACTGGGAATCGCCGACCCTCGGCGCCTGGGGCCTGGGTTGGGAAATCTGGCTCAACGGCATGGAAGTCACCCAGTTCACCTACTTCCAGCAAGTGGGCGGCATCGAGTGCTTGCCGGTCACTGGTGAAATCACCTACGGCCTGGAACGCCTGGCCATGTACCTGCAGGGTGTGGATTCGGTCTACGACCTGATCTGGACCGACGGCCCGTTCGGCAAGGTGACCTATGGCGACGTGTTCCACCAGAACGAGGTGGAGCAGTCGACCTACAACTTCGAGCACGCCAACGTCGAAAAGCTGTTCGAACTGTTCGACTTCTACGAGAGCGAAGCCAACCGCCTGATCGAGCTGGAGCTGCCGCTGCCGACCTATGAAATGGTCCTCAAGGCCTCGCACACCTTCAACCTGCTCGATGCCCGCCGCGCCATTTCGGTGACCGAGCGTCAGCGCTACATCCTGCGCGTACGGACCCTGGCCCGGGCCGTGGCCCAGAGCTACCTGCAAGCCCGCGCCAAGCTGGGCTTCCCGATGGCATCCCCTGAATTGCGTGATGAAGTGTTGGCTAAGCTGGAGGCTGCACAATGAGTGCTCAAGATTTCCTGGTTGAACTGGGCACCGAAGAACTGCCACCCAAGGCCCTGAGCAGCCTGGGTGATGCCTTCCTCGCCGGTATCGAGAAAGGCCTGCAGGCCGCTGGCCTGAACTACACCGACAAGCAGGTGTTCGCCGCACCGCGCCGCCTGGCCGTGCTGATTCGCAACCTCGACACCCAGCAGCCGGACCGCAGCGTCAACCTCGACGGCCCGCCACGCCAGGCTGCCTTCGACGCGGAAGGCAAGCCAACCCAGGCCGCCCTGGGCTTTGCCAAGAAGTGCGGTGTAGAGCTCTCGGATATCGACCAGAGCGGCGCCAAACTGCGCTTCTCCCAGCACATCCCGGGCAAGGCCACCGCCAGCCTGCTGCCGACCATCGTCGAGGACTCGCTCAACGACCTGCCAATCCCCAAGCGCATGCGCTGGGGTGCGCGCAAGGAAGAGTTCGTGCGTCCGACCCAGTGGCTGGTCATGCTGCTCGGTGACGAGGTGGTTGACTGCACCCTGCTGGCGCAGAAAGCCGGTCGCGAATCCC
This sequence comes from Pseudomonas rubra, assembly GCF_028656935.1. Lineage (GTDB taxonomy): Bacteria > Pseudomonadota > Gammaproteobacteria > Pseudomonadales > Pseudomonadaceae > Aquipseudomonas > Aquipseudomonas rubra. Next base: position 220,156 of record NZ_JAMDGZ010000048.1, on the reverse strand, counting down.
GTGGCCACCGCTTCCACCACCCGGAAAACGTGCGTATCACCGCCCCGGCCAACTACCAGGAAGACCTGCGCAAGGCCTACGTCCTGGCAGATTTTGCCGAGCGCCGCGAGCTGATCAGCAAGCGTACTGCCGAACTCGCCCTGCAGCAGGAAGGCAGCGCCATCGTGCCGCCGGCGCTGCTCGACGAAGTAACCGCACTGGTTGAATGGCCGGTGCCGCTGGTGTGCTCGTTCGAGGAACGCTTCCTCGAGGTGCCGCAAGAAGCACTGATTACCACCATGCAGGACAACCAGAAGTACTTCTGCCTGCTGGACGCCGACGGCAAGCTGCTGCCGCGCTTCATCACTGTAGCGAACGTCGAGAGCCGCGATCCGAAGCAGATCGTCGAAGGTAACGAGAAGGTCGTGCGCCCGCGCCTGACCGACGCCGAGTTCTTCTTCAAGCAAGACAAGAAGCAGGCGCTGGAAAGCTTCAACGAACGCTTGAAAAACGTGGTGTTCCAGGCTCAATTGGGCAGCGTTTTCGACAAGGCCGAGCGGGTTGCCAAGCTGGCAGCCTTCATCGCCCAGCGCATTGGCGGCGACGCCCAGCGCGCGGCACGTGCCGGCCTGCTGTCGAAGTGCGACCTGGCCACCGAGATGGTCGGTGAGTTCCCTGAGATGCAGGGTGTTGCCGGTTACTACTACGCCCTCAACGACGGCGAGCCTGAAGACGTCGCCCTGGCCCTGAACGAGCAGTACATGCCGCGCGGTGCTGGCGCTGAACTGCCGTCGACCCTGACCGGTGCGGCGGTGGCGATTGCCGACAAGCTCGACACCCTGGTCGGTATCTTCGGTATCGGCATGCTCCCGACCGGTAGCAAGGACCCCTACGCCCTGCGCCGTGCAGCACTGGGCGTACTGCGTATCCTGATCGAGAAGCAGCTGGACCTGGACCTGAACGAGGCGGTGAACTTCGCCGTCAGCCAGTTCGGTGCCAAGATCAAGGCCGCAGGCCTGTCCGAGCAAGTCCTGGAGTTCGTCTTCGATCGCCTGCGTGCCCGTTATGAAGACGAAGGTATCGACGTTGCCACCTACCTGTCGGTGCGTGCCCTCAAGCCGGGTTCGGCACTGGACTTCGACCAACGCGTGCAGGCCGTACAAGCCTTCCGTCAGCTGCCCGAAGCCGCTGCCCTGGCCGCGGTGAACAAGCGTGTGTCGAACCTGCTGAGCAAGGCCGAGGGCGCTGTCGCCAGCACGGTCGAGCCGAAGTACTTCGACAACGCCAACGAGTTCTCCCTGTACTCGGCGATCCAGCAGGCCGACCAGGCTGTGCAGCCAATGGCCGCCGCTCGCCAGTACAGCGAATCGCTGGCACGCCTGGCTGCCCTGCGCGAACCGGTCGACGCCTTCTTCGAGGCGGTGATGGTCAACGCCGACGATGCCAATGTCCGCGCCAACCGCTATGCCTTGCTCAGCCGCCTGCGCGGTCTGTTCCTGGGCGTTGCCGACATTTCGTTGCTGGGGTAAGTCTTGAAGCTGCTGATTCTCGATCGGGACGGGGTGATCAACCAGGACTCCGACGCCTACATCAAGTCGCTGGACGAGTGGATTCCAATCCCCGGTTCGATCGATGCGATTGCGCAGTTGAGCAAAGCCGGCTGGACGGTGGCCGTTGCCACCAACCAGTCCGGCATTGCCCGTGGCTACTACGACCTGGCTACCCTCGAGGCCATGCATGCGCGCCTGCGCGAGCTAGTGGCCGAGCAGGGGGGCGAGGTCGGGATGATCGTCTATTGCCCGCATGGGCCCGATGAGGGCTGCGCCTGCCGCAAACCCAAGCCGGGAATGCTGAGCACCATTGCCGTGCACTACCAGGTGAATCTGGCCGGTGTATGGTTTGTTGGTGACAGTAAGGGTGACCTGGAAGCCGCTTTGGCCGTCGATGCTCAACCGATTCTGGTAAAAACCGGAAAAGGCGAGAAGACCCTGAGCAAGGGGATTCCTGAAAATACGCTTATTTTCGATGATCTGGCAGCCATCGCCAGAGAACTTATCCACAAATAGCGCGTCTGCACAACAGGCGCACTTTTACTAGGCGGGCAAGCCCGCAACGGTACATGCCGCTATGTCGATCTTGCAGGCGATCAGAATTTTTCTTTTTTACCTGCTGCTGGGTACCAGCTCCTTGCTGTGGTGCACCCTGAGCTTTTTTATCGCGCCGTTTCTGCCATTCAGCGCCCGTTACCGCTTCATCAACGTTTACTGGTGCCGCTTCGCGCTGGTGCTGGTACGGGTGTTTCTCAACATCAAGGTCAAGGTCACCGGAGCTGAGAACATCCCCAAGCAGCCTTGCGTGATCCTCTCCAACCACCAGAGCACCTGGGAAACCTTTTTCCTTTCCGCCTATTTCTCGCCCTTGAGCCAGGTGCTCAAGCGTGAACTGTTGTACGTGCCGTTCTTCGGCTGGGCCATGGCCATGCTGCGACCAATCGCCATTGACCGCGACAACCCCAAGGCAGCCTTGAAGCAAGTCGCCAGCAAGGGCAACAAACTGCTCAAGGAAAACGTCTGGGTCCTGATCTTCCCTGAAGGCACCCGCGTGCCGTTTGGCCAGATCGGCAAGTTTTCGCGCAGCGGTGCGGCGCTTGCGGTCAACGCCGACCTGCCTGTGCTGCCGATCGCCCACAACGCCGGCAAGTTCTGGCCCAAGCAGGGCTGGAGCAAACGTGCGGGCACCATCGAGGTAGTGATTGGTGCTCCGATGTACGCAGAGGGCAGCGGCCCACGGGCCATTGCCGAGCTAAACGACCGCGCAGCGGCGTGGAACGAACAAGCCCAGCGCGACCTCGGCTCGCTGCCAGCAGCTGTGCCAAATCAAGCACACGGCGTAGCCTGAGCGATCTGTGGATAACTTGTGTACAGTATTGGGATTTCTCAGATAAAAATTCGCTAAGTTACTAATTTAGCTATTTATTTCTCTGTATGACTGATTTCTTAAAATCGTGCATAAGTTTTTCCGCGGCATAAAAAAACCGGCGCTTGCGCCGGTTTTTTTGTACCCGTAGTTTCTTAAACCTTGTCGATATCCACGTCCCGGGTTTCTTTCAGGCAGAACAGCCCCACCACCAGGCTGATACCGGTGATCAGGACCGGGTACCAGAGCCCATAGAAGATGTCGCCGGTGTATACCACCAGAGCGAACGACACAGTCGGCAGGAAGCCACCGAACCAGCCGTTGCCGATGTGGTAGGGCAGGGACATGGAGGTGTAGCGGATGCGGGTCGGGAACAGCTCGACCATCACCGCTGCCAGCGGTCCGTAGGTCATGGTCGCGATCAGGATCATCGCCACGATCAGCAACACCACCATCGGCTGGTTAACGCTGGCAGGGTCTGCCTTGGCCGGGTAGCCGGCCTTTTCGATGGCTGTACGCATGGCCGCTTCGTCGAAGCCGCTGATCTTCTGCTCGCCGATACTCACCACCACCTCGGCGCCCGCAACAGCCTCAGCCGAGCTATAAGGCAGGCCCTGTTTGACCAGGAAGGTCTTGACCTTGTCGCAGGGGCTGTCAAACCGCGCCTTGCCCACCGGATCGAACTGGAAGGTGCATGCCTGCGGGTCTGACATGACCACAATAGGTGCCTGACGGCTGGCGGCATCGATCTGTGGGTTAGCGTAATGGCTCAGTGCTTTGAACAGCGGAAAGTAGAGCACCGTTGCCAGCAACAAGCCGAGCATCAGGATCGGTTTGCGCCCGATACGGTCGGACAGCCAGCCAAAGAATACGAAGAACGGCGCACCGATCACCACACTGATGATCAGCAAGGTATTGGCCTGGGCCGGGTCCATCTTGAGCATCTGGGTCATGAAGAACAGCACATAGAACTGTGCCGTGTAGAAGGTGACCGCCTGGCCCGCATTAATGCTGAACAGTGCGGTCAGTACCACTTTCAGGTTTGGCCAGGAGGTGAAGGACTCACGAATGGGTGACTTGCTGAGCTTGCCCTGAGCCTTCATTTTCACAAAAGCAGGCGACTCATGCATGCTCATGCGGATCCAGGTGGAAATCCCCAGCAGGACAATCGACAACAGGAACGGTAGACGCCAGCCCCAGACTTCGAACTGGTCGCCACTGATATAGCGGCTGCCCAGGACCACCAGCAATGACAGCAGCAGGCCAAGGGTCGCTGTGGACTGAATGAAGCCGGTATGGAAGCCGCGTTTGCCGGGGGGTGCATGCTCGGCAACATAGGTCGCCGCGCCACCGTACTCACCTCCTAGCGCCAGGCCCTGAAGCATACGCAGCACCACCAGAATAATCGGTGCCGCGATACCGATGCTGGCGTAGGTTGGCAACAGGCCGACGGCAAAGGTCGACAGCCCCATCAGCACGATAGTCACCAGGAAGGTGTACTTGCGCCCGATCATATCGCCCAGGCGGCCAAACACCAGCGCACCGAAAGGCCTTACCAGGAAACCGGCGGCGAAGGCCATCAAGGCGAAGATAAAGGCGGTGGTATCGTTTACCCCGGCAAAAAACTGTTTGCTGATGACCGCGGCCAACGCCCCGTAGAGAAAAAAGTCATACCACTCGAACACCGTGCCGAGGGATGACGCGAAAATGATCTTGCGTTCTTCCCGGCGACTGTTGCTCGCCGTTGCAGCGCCCTGCTCTTGAATGTAATCCGACATCGTTGCTGTCCTCGGCCTGCAGGCCCCAGTGATTATTTTTGTTGTTCCACTGTCGTCACCGGCAGACTGCGTCCGGCGTCGTTATTGCTACGCACCCCGGTCAGGGCGTCGGTACTGTGCTTTTTTCGTCGATGCTGGCTGTGGATAACATCCCCTGTCGAATCAGTTGCGCCGCCTTCTCGGCAATCATCAAGGTAGGTGAGCAGGTATTGCCGGAGACGATGTGCGGCATGATCGAGGCATCGGCAATGCGCAGCCCCGGCACACCGTGCACGCGTAGCTGGTCGTCGACCACATCCAGCGCGCCGCTGCCCATCCGGCAGGTGCCCACCGGGTGGAAGATGGTGGTGCCGATCTGCCCGGCGGCTTCATGCAGTTGCTCTTCGCTTTGCAAGTCCGGGCCCGGCAGGTATTCGCGCGGGTTGAAGGCAGCCAGGGCAGGGGCCTGAACGATCTTGCGGGTCAGGCGAATGGCCTGGGCGGCGACGCGCAGGTCTTCGGGGTCACTCAGGTAGTTGGGATCGATCAGCGGTGCATCGTCCGGGTTGGCCGAGCAGATATCGATACGCCCGCGACTGGCAGGGCGCAGGTTGCACACCGAGGCGGTAAAGGCCGGGAAACGGTGCAGCGGTTCACCAAAACGTTCCAGCGACAGGGGCTGTACGTGGTACTGCAAGTTGGCCGAAGCCTGTTCGGGGCCGGAGCGAACGAAGGCGCCCAACTGGCTTGGTGCCATCGCCAACGGCCCGCTGCGATCATAGAGGTAACGCAAGCCCATACCGAGCTTGCCCCAGATGCTGTTGGCGACCTGGTTGAGGGTTCGCGCCTGGCTAACCTGGTAGATCAAGCGCAATTGCAGATGATCCTGCAGGTTGCCACCGACGCCAGGCAGCTCATGTCGAACGGTTATCCCCAGGCGCTCGAGCAAACCACGTGGACCAATGCCGGAGCGTTGCAGGATCCCGGGGGAACCTACGGAACCTGCGCACAGGATGATCTCCCGGCGCGCGCTGAAGTGCTGCCAGTCGCCCTGCCAGCGGGCTCGTACTGCATCAGCACGGCCGTCTTTCAACAGCACCTGATCAACCAGCACATCGGTCAGTACAGTCAGGTTGGGGCGTTTGAGGATCGGCCGCAAAAAAGCTTTGGCCGAATTCCAGCGAATACCAGAACGCTGGTTGACCTGAAAGTATCCACAGCCCTGATTATCCCCAGTGTTGAAGTCGTCAACGCTGGCGATGCCGCTCTGCGCCGCGGCTTCGCGGAACGCATCGAGGATCGGCCAGGAGTAACGTTGTTGTTCGACCCGCCACTCGCCTTGATCCCCATGGGCTTGGCTGGCGCCGCCGAAGTGGTTTTCGCTGGCCTTGAACAGCGGCAGCACATCCTTCCAGGCCCAACCGGCATTGCCTTGCTCGGCCCAGCGATCATAGTCGCCCGCCTGGCCGCGCATGTAGATCATGCCGTTGATCGAGGAGCAGCCACCGAGCACCTTGCCCCGTGGATAACCCAGAGCACGGCCATTGAGGCCCGGTTGCGCTTGGGTCTTGAAGCACCAGTCGGTACGGGGATTGCCAATGCAGTAAAGGTAACCCACCGGGATATGAATCCAGGGGTAGTTGTCGCGCCCACCGGCTTCGAGCAGCAGCACCCGGCAGCCTGGGTCGGCAGATAAGCGATTGGCCAGAAGGCATCCGGCAGGGCCGGCACCCACCACCACATAATCGTAGACAGGATCGGCTGATGGCATGGGCAACCTCGCGCCTGATTATTATTCTTGTCCCAGCCCATGTTATTGATTAATTTCGGGATGAAAACGTTAGATTTCACTCAAGTGCTGTGCGTTTTAACACAACGTCCGTGAACACCGATTCACAAGGAAAAGCATGTTCGACTGGAATGATCTGCGGTTTTTTCTCGAGTTGCAGCGCAGTGGCCGGCTACTGACCGCAGCCAAGCGCCTCAACACCACCCACAGCACCGTGGCCCGGCATATCGACAATATCGAGCAGAGCCTAGGCACAGCCCTGTTCGTTCAGCACGCCCAGGGTTACGAACTGACGCCCTCCGGCCAGGCCCTGCTCAAGCATGCCGAAGCGATGGAAAACGTCGCCCTGCTGGCTCAGGAAGAGATCACCCAGGCCATCACGCCACTGGGCAAGATTCGCCTGGGGGTGACCGAAGGCATCGGCATCATGTTCTTCACTCCGCGCATGGGCAGCCTGTTCGAACGCTACCCGGGCCTTGAAGTGGAGCTGGTGGCGGTGCCGCGCTTTGTCAGCATCCTCAACCGCGAGGCAGAAATCAGCATTCACCTGGAGCGGCCCAATGCCGACCTGTTGATAACCCGCAAACTCACCGACTATCGCCTGGCGCTATACGCCAGCCCCGAGTACCTGGCGCAGGCGCCGGCGCTCAACCACCGCGAAGACCTGGCCAAGCACAGCTGGATCGGTTACGTCGACGACCTGCTGTTCAGCCAGGAACTGCTGTTTTTGAACAGCTTCTGCCGAGCGCCGAATGTGGTGTTTCGCAGCACCAGCGTGATCGCCCAGCAACAAGCCGCTCGCGCCGGCCTGGGCATTGCCGTGCTACCCAACTACATGGCCCGCCACGATCCGGCGCTGGTACGGGTGCTGCCCAGCGAGACGATCCAGCGCAGCTACTGGATCTGTACCCGCCGCGAGTTGCACAAGTCGGTACGGCTACGGGTCGTCTGGGATTTTCTCCTGGCCTTGTGCGCACAAGAGCAGGACGCCTTACTGGCAGAGTAGGGCGTCAGCTGGCCAAGGTTCTGACCGCCAACAGCACTGCCGCGCAGATCCCCACAGTAGCGAACAGTTGCTGCAGTCGCGGCCCGGCCAGTTTGCCAGCGACCTGACGCGCCAACAGCAACCCAAGCACTGCGCCACCGGCAAAGGGGGCACCCACTGTCCACTGTATGGCGCCGCCAACTGTAGCGCTGACCACGCTGCCGGTGGAGATCAGGGCAATCACCGCCAGGGACGTGGCAACGATGCTTTTCATGTCCAGGTTGGTATAACGGCTCAGCGCCGGAATGATCACAAAACCACCACCGACACCCAGCAGCCCCGACAGTAAACCAGACAGGGCGCCGGTAAACGCCAGGGCGCGTGCGCAGGGCAGGGTCCAGCGCAAACGCCCCTGCAAGGGATTAAGCACGCAAGGCATGACCATGCGCTGCCCCAATGGCGGCTGCCCACGCAGCTCGCGGTGCGCCTTGAGCAGCATGCGTGCACAGGCATAGACCAGCACCAGGGCAAAGGTCAGGGCCAATGGCCCGTTCGGCAAGCGATGGGCCAGCATCAGCCCGAAGGGCGCAACAGCGATGCCGATCAACGCCACGAACAGCGCCGCGCGATAACGCACCAGGCCTTGGCGCAATCCCAACAGGGCACCCACTGCCGCGGCCATGCCGACGGCCAGCAAGCCCACTGGCGCCGCCTCGACCATCGACAAACCCAAGCCGAACACCAACAAGGGCACGGCAAGAATGCCACCACCGGCGCCGGTCAGCGCCAGCACCGCACCGATGATCACCCCCAAACCTGCCGCTACGAATTGATGCTCAATCACCGCAGACCCTCGGCGGCAACTCGGGGTTTGGCCAGCCACTCACGACCCTTGAGCATGCAGCGCCAGTACAGCGGCGGCAGGATCTGCGCCTTCAGCAGCCAGGCCAGGCGCGTAGGCCGTCGGCCGTCGAGTAGCCAGCGTGGGAAGCTCGGCGACAGCTTGCCGCCATAGGTGAACTCGGCGAGCACGATCTTGCCGCGCTCGACCGTCAACGGACAGGAGCCATAGCCATCGTAGTGAGCAAGATTGGGCAAGCGGCCCAGCGCCACCAGCACATTGTTGGCCACCACCGGTGCCTGCTTGCGCGCAGCTGCTGCGGTCTTGGCGTTGCTGGTATTGATGCCGTCACCCAAGGCGTGGATGTTGCCGTAGAGCTTGTGACGCAAAGTGGCCGGGTCGACATCGATCCAGCCGGCCTGGTCAGCCAGCGGGCTGTTGCGGATGAATTCCGGTGCAACCTGAGGCGGCACCACATGCAGCATGTCAAAGGGCTGAATGCGGGTTTCGGTGCTGCCATCGGGCAGGGTGCGCACAAACGTCGCCCGTTTACCCGGGCCATCGACCGCCACCAGGCGATGGGCGTACTGCAAGTCCACGGCGTACTTGTCGATGTACTCCATCAGCGCCGGAACATAGTCGGGCACCCCGAACAGTACGCCGCCGGCATTGAAGAACTGCGCCTGGATGTTGCCCAATCGGCCATTGCGCAGCCAGTGATCACACGACAGGTACAGGGCTTTTTGAGGCGCACCGGCGCACTTGATCGGCATCGGCGGCTGGGTGAACAGCGCCCGGCCTTCGCGCAGGTTCTGTACCAGTTGCCAAGTGTACGGCGCCAGGTCGTAACGGTAATTGGAGGTCACGCCATTGCGCCCGAGTGTCTGGCTCAGGCCTTCGATGGCGTCCCAGTCGAGCTTGAGCCCAGGGCAGACCACCAACTGCTCGTAACTGAGCACGCGGCCGTCATTGAGGCTGACGGTTTGTGCCTGCGGGTCAAACGTCTCGACCCGTGCCTTGATCCACTGCACGCCGGCGGGAATGGTCGACGCCATGGTGCGCGCGGTCGAAGGCGCCCGGAAGATACCGGCACCGACCATGGTCCAGCCAGGCTGGTAGTAGTGAACTTCGGCCGGGTCGATGATGGCGACATCCAGCGAAGGGTCTCGGCTGATCAGGCTGGAAGCGGCAGCGATACCGGCGGCACCGGCACCAACAATCAGCACTTTATGGTGGTCGCCTTTCGGTACCTCGGCAGAGGAGAGTTGAGCAGGCATGGCAAGGATCCTTCTAATAATAATTCTGGGGTGTAGCTCAGAGCACGTTGAGCGGGATCTTCAGGTAGCGCACTCCATTGTCTTCAGGTTCGGGCAACTGACCGCTGCGCATGTTGATCTGTACCGAGGGCAGAATCAGCACCGGCATTTCCAGGGTGGCGTCGCGGGCTTCGCGCATGGCGACGAAGCTGTCTTCGCTTATGCCTTCGCGGATATGGATATTGCTCGCGCGCTGTTCGGCCACTGTGGTCATGTACCGCAGTTCGCGGCCACCCGGCAGGTAGTCGTGGCACATGAACAAGCGCGTCTGGGCGGGCAAGGCAAGAATGCGCTGGATCGAACGGTACAGGGTGCGCGCACTGGCGCCGGGAAAGTCGCATCGGGCAGTGCCGTAATCGGGCATGAACAAGGTGTCACCGACGAAGGCAATGCTCTGCCCGGCGACCTCCACCACATAGGTCATGCACGCCGGGGTGTGCCCGGGCGTGTGCAAAGCGCGGGCCTGAAGATTGCCGATGGTGAAGGGCTGCTCATCGTTGAACAGCACATCGAACTGGCTGCCATCGCGGGCGAAACCGCCATCGGCATTGAACAGTGCACCGAAAACTTTCTGCACTTGGGTAATCTGGCTACCTATCGCGATCCGGCCACCCAGGGCTTGCTTGAGGTAGGCGGCGGCAGACAGGTGGTCAGCATGAACATGGGTTTCCAGAATCCACTGAACCTTGGCGCCTAGTTCGCTGACCCGATCGATCAGTTTGTCCGCCGATGCACTGTGGGTGCGCCCGGACTTTGGATCGTAATCCAGCACGCTGTCAATCAAGGCACAGTCACCGCTGTCACGGTCCATCACCAGATAGCTGATGGTCGAGGTCACCGTGTCGAACAGTGCCTCCACATACAAGTTGCCGCCGATGATCATTTACCACGCTCCGAATTCATCACAAATGCCAGCTATGAAGCCTTGCTGGCAGTGGGCAGACTGTCATCAAGATATGTGCCACCATTTAGGTGGGCTGTTTCTCAATGGCTACGGCGAATTTTCGGGCTGCGTATCGCTTACCGCTGCCAAACTGTCAGCATAGTTGGCAGTGACATGGCAGTTTTTGGCAGTCCTTGGCACCTTCAGTTAAGCTTTGCCCGAGCTTGCCCAGGTGTCGCCATGTCCTTCTCTTCCGTTGTTACTCCTGATCCTGCCGTGCAGGCATTGGTGTCCTACCTCGAACACGACGCCCAGCCGACCATCGTGCTCGACACTGACTACAACATCCTTGCGGCCAACAGCGCCTACCGCCGCCAGTTCGGCATTGATGGTCAGCCGCCTATTGGCGCCAAGTGCCACCGGGTGTCCCACCACTACGCCGTGCCTTGCGACCAGGCTGGCGAACACTGTCCGATGCGCAAGGCCTGGGACAGTCGTGCACCTGAACGTGTGTTGCATGTGCACCACACGCCACGCGGGCCAGAACACGTCGATGTCGAATTGCGCCCTATCCTCGATGAAGAGGGTCAGGTGGTGGCTTTTGTCGAGCGCCTGACCAGCATCACCGTCGCCTCGGCTCAGCCCCAGCAGCACGGACTGGTCGGGCGCTCACCGGCATTCCAGGAAGCACTGGCCAGCTTGCAGCGCTCAGCACCGGCGCAAATCCCGGTGTTGCTCCAGGGTGAGTCCGGCACCGGCAAGGAGCTGTTTGCCCGCGCGTTGCACCTGAGTAGTCCGCGGGCGAACGGTCCACTGGTAGTGGTCGATTGCACCGGCCTGACCGAGTCGTTGTTCGAAAGCGAGTTGTTCGGCTACGAGAAAGGCGCCTTCACCGGCGCTCATCAGCGCAAGATCGGCCTGGCCGAAGCAGCCCATGGCGGCACCTTGTTCCTCGATGAAATCGGTGAAGTGCCGCTGGCGATGCAGGTCAAACTGCTGCGCCTGATCGAGTCCGGCAGCTTTCGTCCGGTTGGCAGCCTGCGTACGGTTCACTCGGATTTCAGGCTGGTCTCGGCTACCCACAAACCCCTCAAGGAAATGGCTGCAGCAGGCACCTTTCGCGAGGACCTGTACTACCGCATCAGTGGCTTTCCGATTCGGCTGCCGGCCTTGCGTGAGCGGGTTGATGATCTGCCGTTGTTGATCCAGAGCCTGCTGCAGCGCATGGCCGGTTCGGCCGCGCCGCAAGTCGATGCCCAAGCGATGAAACGGCTGAGCTTGCATACCTATCCCGGCAACATCCGCGAGCTACGAAATATCCTCGAGCGAGCGCGGTTGTTCGCTGACGACGGACTGATCCGAGCCGAACATCTGCCTGCGGAACTCGGTTCAGTCCTTGAACCGACGCAAACCCTGAGCCGCCGTGCCAAGGACAACCTCGGACAACTGGCCCAGGCCCTGGACAGTTTCAACGGCTCGCGCAGCGAGCTGGCCCGTCACTTGGGCCTGAGTGAACGCACCCTGTACCGACGCTTGCGCGAGCTGGGGCTTTGACCTATGCGCAGAAACAACAAACCCCGGCTTTTGGCCGGGGTTGTTGTTTGTAGCGGTAGCGCCTGATCAGAAGTCCAGGTTGGACACCGCCAGGGCGTTGCTCTCGATGAACTCACGACGTGGCTCAACGGCGTCGCCCATCAGGGTGTTGAAGATCTGATCAGCAGCGATCGCGTCTTCAATGGTCACCTTGAGCATGCGGCGCACGGTTGGGTCCATAGTGGTTTCCCACAGCTGATCCGGGTTCATCTCACCCAGACCTTTGTAGCGCTGGATGGTGTGGCGCTTGGTGCTTTCGGTCATCAGCCAGTCCAGTGCTTCCTTGAACTCGGTGATGGCTTTCTTGCGCTCGCCACGTTGCACGTAGGCGCCGTCACCCAGCAGGGTGGTCAGCTGTGCACCGAGGGCGGTGACGGTGCGGTAGTCGTTGCTGCCGAAGAAGTCACGGTTGAAGGTGACGTAGCTGGCCAGGCCGTGGGAGGTGATTTCCACTTCTGGCAGCCAGACATTGCGCTCTTTGTCTTCGCGCAGGCTGGCCTTGTACAGCAGGCCGGACTTCTCGCTGGTACGCAGACGCTCTTCGAACTTGCCCAGCCATTGCTGCATGGCAGCATGGTCGCCCAACTGCTCCAGCGATACCGCCGGCAGGTAGACGAAGTGCTCGGTCAGCTCCTGCGGGTACAGGCGCGACAGGCGCTTGAGAGTCTTCATCACGGTACGGAATTCGTTGACCAGACGCTCCAGCTCGACGCCGGAAACAGGTGGTGCGGATTCGTCCAGGTGCAGGCTGGCATCTTCCAGAGCCGACTGAGTCATGTACTCTTCCATGGCCTCGTCGTCTTTGATGTACTGCTCTTGCTTGCCTTTCTTGACCTTGTACAGCGGCGGCTGGGCGATGTAGATATAGCCACGCTCGACCAGCTCCGGCAACTGACGGAAGAAGAAGGTCAGCAGCAGGGTGCGAATGTGCGAACCGTCGACGTCAGCATCGGTCATGATGATGATGTTGTGATAACGCAGCTTGTCGATGTTGTACTCTTCGCGGCCGATACCGCAGCCCAACGCGGTGATCAACGTGCCCACTTCCTGGGACGAGATCATCTTGTCGAAGCGTGCTTTCTCGACGTTGAGGATCTTGCCCTTGAGCGGCAGGATCGCCTGGGTCTTGCGGTTACGACCTTGCTTGGCCGAGCCACCCGCGGAGTCACCCTCCACCAGGTACAGTTCGGAAAGGGCAGGGTCCTTCTCCTGGCAGTCCGCAAGTTTGCCCGGCAGGCCGGCGATATCCAACGCACCTTTGCGACGCGTCATTTCACGCGCTTTACGTGCTGCTTCACGGGCACGGGCAGCGTCGATCATCTTGCCGACAACGGCCTTGGCTTCGTTCGGGTTCTCCAGCAGGAAGTCGGAGAAGTACTTGCCCATCTCCTGCTCCACGGCCGTTTTCACTTCCGAGGAAACCAGCTTGTCTTTGGTCTGCGAGCTGAATTTCGGATCCGGCACCTTCACCGAGATGATCGCGGTCAGACCTTCACGGGCGTCATCGCCGGTGGTCGCAACCTTGTTCTTCTTGGCCAGGCCTTCCTGCTCGATGTAGTTGTTCAGGTTACGGGTCAACGCCGAACGGAAACCGACCAGGTGGGTACCACCGTCACGCTGCGGGATGTTGTTGGTGAAGCACAACAGGTTCTCGTTGAAGCTGTCGTTCCACTGCAGGGCGATTTCAACGCCCACGCCGTCTTCACGTTGAACGCTGAAATGGAACACCTGGTTGACCGGGGTCTTGTTGGTGTTCAGGTATTCAACGAAGGCACGCAGGCCACCTTCGTACTTGAAGTGCTCTTCCTTGCCCGAACGCTCATCCTTCAGCAGGATACCAACGCCAGAGTTCAGGAAGGACAGTTCGCGAATCCGCTTGGCCAAAATATCCCAGCTGAAGTGGATATTCTTGAACGTCTCAGACGACGGCTTGAAGTGGATGTGGGTACCGGTGGTTTCGCTATCCCCAACGATTGCCATCGAGGCTTGTGGCACGCCGTGGACGTAAGTCTGTTCCCAGATCTTGCCGCTACGGCGAACGGTCAGGATCAACTCCTCGGACAGGGCGTTAACCACCGACACACCTACACCGTGCAGACCGCCGGATACTTTATAGGAGTTGTCGTCAAACTTACCGCCGGCGTGCAAGACGGTCATGATGACCTCGGCGGCGGAGACGCCTTCCTCTTTGTGCACGTCGACCGGAATGCCGCGACCGTTGTCGCGAACACTGATGGATTCGTCCGGGTGGATGGTTACGGTGATGTCGTCACAGTGGCCGGCGAGTGCTTCGTCGATCGAGTTATCGAGCACCTCGAACACCATGTGGTGCAGACCGCTACCATCATCGGTGTCGCCAATGTACATACCGGGACGCTTGCGCACGGCATCTAGCCCTTTCAGCACTTTAATGCTGGAGGAGTCGTACGTTTGATTTTCGCTCATGCCTTCACTCCCGATGGTCGTGGGTCTGGGTGATACGGCCCTGTTCCACGTGGAACAAAGCAACTGGCGTTTCCGTCTGCCAGCCTTCCCTCAATAATTCGTGATCTACACAGGTGATAAACACCTGGCAGCGTAAGTCTTCCAACAAGCGACAAAGTGCGCGGCGGTGCTGATCGTCGAGTTCCGACGGCAAGTCATCCACCAGATAAATACATTGGCCGCGACGCGCCTGGCTAACCAGATGGCCTTGGGCGATACGCAATGCGCAGACCACCAGCTTCTGCTGACCGCGAGACAAAATGTCTGCGGCGTTATGGGCGCCGAGTCTCAAACGCAAGTCCGCGCGTTGTGGTCCGGCCTGGGTATGGCCCATGTGCTGATCACGTTGCAGGGAGGAGGCGAGCACTTCACTGAGTTCGCGATCCTTGTCCCAGCCACGGTAATAGCTCAGGGTCAGCCCTTCGAGCTCGACCAAATCGCTGAGAGTTTGCTCAAAGACAGGCTTCAAGGCCTTGATGTAATTGCGACGGTATTCATCTATTTCCGCGCTGGCCAGGCACAGTTCCCGGTCCCAGGCCGCTTGCGAAACAGCGTCAAGTGTACCATGCCGCAACCATGAGTTCCGCTGCCGCAAAGCCTTCTGCAGGCGTTGCCATGTGGACATGAAGCGGGGTTCCACGTGGAACACCCCCCAATCAAGGAACTGCCGGCGTATTTTCGGCGCGCCTTCGAGCAAGCGAAAACTGTCGGGGTTGATCAACTGCAGCGGCAGGATCTCTGCCAGCTGTGCAGCGCTACGGGCGTTCTGCCCGTCGATGCGGATGGTGAACTCACCTTGCCGATCCCGCGAAATACCCAGGTTGCTGGAACCGCCTTCGCTTAACTCGACTTGGCCGAATACTGTACAAGCCAGTTGCTCATACTGAATCACCGGGGTGAGTCGAGTGCTGCGGAACGACCGGGCCAGGCCCAACAGATGAACGGCTTCCAGCACACTGGTTTTACCGCTGCCGTTGGCGCCGTACAGAATGTTTATGCGGGGGGAGGGAGAGAAGGTCACCGGGTGCAGGTTACGCACCGCGGTGACAGAAACGCGACTGAGGGACATCTAGAGTCTGCTGGACAAATTACAGGCGCATCGGCATGACGACATAAGCGGAATCGTCGTTGTCGGCTTCCTGCAGCAGTGCACTGCTGTTGGAGTCCGACAGGATCAGACGAACCTGCTCAGTGGTCATGACACCCAGCACGTCCAGCAAGTAGCTGACGTTGAAACCGATTTCCAGCGAGCTACCGTTGTACTCGACGCTGATTTCTTCTTCTGCTTCTTCCTGCTCTGGGTTGTTAGCCTGGATCTTCAACTGGGCACTGGCCAACTGCAGACGGATGCCGCGGTACTTCTCGTTGGACAGAATTGCAGTACGGCTGAAGGCTTCACGCAGTGCCTGACGGTCGCCCACCACCAGCTTGTCACCGCCCTTGGGCAAGACACGCTCGTAGTCCGGGAACTTGCCGTCGACCAGCTTGGAGGTGAAGGTGAACTCACCCGTGGTGGCGCGGATGTGATGCTGCCCCAGCACGATGCTTACCATGCCGTCCGGCTCGGTAAGCAGACGAGCAAGCTCCAGGATACCTTTGCGCGGCACGATGACCTGGTGGCGATCGGCTTGGCCAATTTCAGCACGCATCGAGCACATGGCCAAACGGTGACCGTCGGTGGCAACGGCGCGCAACGTATCAGTAGATACTTCGAGCAGCATACCGTTGAGGTAGTAGCGCACATCCTGCTGGGCCATGGCGAAGCTGGTGCGCTCGATCAGGCGGCGCAGGCGGCTTTGCTCCAGGTTGCAGGTCAGCGAGCCCGGGCCTTCTTCCACGGTCGGGAAGTCGTTGGCCGGCAGGGTCGACAGGGTGAAACGGCTACGGCCAGCCTTTACCACGAGCTTCTGCTCATCGAGCTTGATGTCGATCAGCACGTCGTTCGGCAGGCTTTTGCAGATGTCCATGAGCTTGCGCGCAGGCACGGTGATCTCGCCAGGCTCGGCTGGCTCTTCCAACTGCACGCGGCCAACCAGTTCCACTTCCAGGTCGGTACCGGTCAGCGACAATTGCTGACCCTCTACCACCAGCAGTACGTTGGACAGTACCGGCAAGGTCTGGCGGCGCTCGACGACGCCTGCGACCAGTTGCAGGGGTTTCAACAGGGCTTCGCGTTGAATGGTGAAATGCATGGTCTAGTCCCTTGCCTTTAATAAGCTGCGCTGACGTTCATCAAGTCGTCAGAGTCCGCAGCAGGTTCTTGTAGTCCTCGCGGATATCCGCGTCGGATTCCTTGAGCTCGTTGATCTTGCGGCACGCATGCAACACGGTGGTGTGATCGCGGCCGCCGAAAACGTCGCCGATTTCCGGCAGGCTGTGGTTGGTCAGCTCTTTGGACAAGGCCATAGCAACTTGCCGCGGGCGGGCGACCGAACGGGAACGACGTTTGGACAACAGATCGGAGATCTTGATCTTGTAGTACTCGGCAACGGTGCGCTGAATGTTATCCACACTCACCAGTTTGTCCTGCAGTGCCAGAAGATCCTTGAGCGATTCTCGAATCAGCTCGATGGTGATGTCACGGCCCATGAAGTGCGAGTGAGCGATCACCCGCTTCAAGGCGCCTTCGAGTTCACGCACGTTCGAGCGGATACGCTGGGCGATAAAGAAAGCCGCGTCATGCGGCAGGTCGACCTTGGCTTGATCCGCCTTCTTCATCAGGATCGCCACCCGGGTTTCGAGTTCTGGAGGCTCTACCGCAACGGTCAGGCCCCAACCGAAACGCGACTTCAGGCGCTCTTCCAGGCCTTCGATTTCCTTCGGATAACGGTCGCTGGTCAGAATGACCTGCTGGCCGCCTTCGAGCAGGGCGTTGAAGGTGTGGAAAAACTCTTCCTGGGAACGTTCTTTACGGGCAAAGAACTGAATGTCATCGATCAGCAGCGCATCGACCGAACGGTAGAAGCGTTTGAACTCGTTGATGGCATTGAGTTGCAGCGCCTTGACCATGTCAGCGACGAAGCGCTCGGAGTGCAGGTACACCACCTTGGCATTCGGGTTCTTCTTGAGCAGGTGGTTGCCCACCGCGTGCATCAAGTGAGTTTTACCCAGGCCCACGCCGCCATACAGGAACAACGGGTTGTAGCCATGCTTGGGGTTGTCGGCAACCTGCCAGGCCGCAGCGCGTGCCAGCTGGTTGGACTTACCTTCGACGAAGTTCTCAAAGGTAAAGGTGCGGTTCAGGTAGCTGGTGTGTTTGAGCGCACCCTCGACCTGCACAGTGCGTTGTTCGGTGCGGCTCGGTGCCGGAGCGGCATTGGCCTCTCCCATGGAATCGAAGCTGTCACGCGAAGGCGCTTGCTCGATTTCGGCCACAGCTGCCGGTGCTGCAACGGGTGCGGCCACAGGCTCACTGACCACTGCGCTTTGTGCAGCTTGTGCCTGAGAGGCCGCCACGGCTGCAGCCAGCGGTGCATTAGGTGCGGCACGCGGTGCCGAACTGCGCCTGCTACCTATTAATAAGGAAAGCGCAGGCGCCATACCGTTGCCGTGTTCACCCAGCAGTTCGAGCAGACGGCTCAGATACTTTTCATTGACCCAGTCGAGAACGAAACGGTTGGGCGCATAGACGCGCAACTCGTCGCCTTCGGCTTCGACCTGTAGCGGACGGATCCAGGTGTTGAATTGCTGGGCAGGCAGTTCATCGCGCAGAAGCTCCACGCACTGCTGCCAAAGTTCCACTGACACGGATATCCCCTGAGTTGAAAGCCGGTGAGGCAAAAACAAGCGCCCATTGTACCCAGCGCCAGCTCAGTTATCCACATGCAGGTAAGACGAGGATGGCGATAAATCAGCAATTTAGTGACCAAAATGACACTTGAGCCATGTGAATAAGCTCTGTGGATAACCGGACCTGAGGTCTTTGCACAACTGGGGGCTGAAACCAGTGGATAACCTGCCTGTGGATAACATGCTATTTCATCCACAGCTTTTCCGAGGCTACAGCACAGTCACAGCACCGTTTCTCGACAAGGTTTCTGTTCTCTGTACAGTAGGTAATTAAAGGCCTTCAGCTTGTTATCCACAGAAAGTCTCTACATAAGCTCTATAAGATTCACTAAAAAGCTTTAAATAAGTCCTCTCTTTTTTTCTATGTTTAAGTGAACCACTACTCGTGCCCTGGCCGCTCATCCCCAGTGATGCCCAAAACGCAGCCGATTTTCCGTCTATAAGGAAAAGCTGGTTGGAAATTGACCTACGGCCCCGCTTTCTCTAGAATCGCCGGTCTCTTAAAACGGGGGCCATTCCGGCCCGTAGTCGACGAACCAGGTAACACGCCATGAAACGTACTTTCCAACCAAGCACCATCAAGCGCGCTCGCACTCACGGTTTCCGTGCCCGTATGGCCACCAAGAACGGTCGTGCCGTTCTGTCGCGTCGCCGTGCCAAAGGCCGTAAGCGCCTGGCAGTTTGATTTTTCGGCAATGGTGGTGAGTCAGGACTTCAGTCGGGAAAAGCGCCTGCTTATTCCCCGGCACTTCAAAGCGGTCTTCGACTCCCCAACCGGCAAGGTTCCAGGGAAATGCCTGCTGATCCTTGCTCGCGAGAACGGTCTTGATCATCCCCGCCTGGGGCTTGTGATCGGGAAAAAGAGCGTCAAGCTCTCCGTTCAACGCAATCGCCTGAAACGCCTGATGCGCGATTCGTTTCGCCTGAACCAGCATTTGCTTGCCGGTTGGGATATCGTGATCGTCGCGCGCAAAGGGTTGGGCGAGATTGAAAACCCAGAATTGCACCAACATTTTGGCAAGCTCTGGAAGCGCCTTGCACGCAGTCGGCCCGCTCCAGTGGTTAACACCGACTCTGTGGGGGTAGACAGTCAAGATGCGTAAACTGGCGCTCGTTCCGATCCAGTTTTACCGTTATGCCATTAGTCCTCTGATGGCCAGTCACTGTCGTTTCTACCCCAGTTGCTCCTGCTATGCGTACGAAGCCATCGAAACACATGGCCTTTTACGCGGCGGGTGGCTTACCGTTCGTCGCCTGGGGCGTTGTCACCCGTGGAATGCCGGTGGTTTTGACCCGGTTCCACCTGCCTCCTCTTCCCGTACTTCTTCGATAGCCGAGTAATCATGGATATTAAACGCACGATCCTGATCGCGGCCCTGGCAATCGTGTCCTACGTCATGGTCCTTAACTGGAACCAGGACTATGGCCAGGCTGCCCTGCCGACTCAGAATACTGCTGCCAGCAACGTTGCCCCGGCCCTGCCGGACACCGCGCAGGCCGGTAACACTGGCGCCAGCGCCGATGTACCGAGCGCCAACGCTGAATCCAGCCCAGCAGAACTTGCCCCGGTAGTGGTCAGCAAGGACCTGATTCGGGTCAAGACTGATGTCCTCGACCTGGCTATCGATCCAAACGGTGGTGACATCGCCCAGCTGATGCTGCCGAAATACCCACGTCGTCAAGACCATCCAGACATTCCGTTCCAGTTGTTCGACAACGGTGGTGAGCGTACTTACCTGGCTCAGAGCGGTCTTACCGGTGTCAACGGACCTGATGCGCGTTCGTCTGGCCGTCCTCTGTACGCCGCTGATCAGAAAAGTTATCAACTGGCCGACGGTCAGGACCAACTGGTAGTCGACCTGAAATTCAGCGATGCCGGCGTCAACTACATCAAGCGCTTCAGCTTCAAGCGCGGTGAGTACGACCTGACCGTCACCTACCTGATCGACAACCAGAGCGCACAGCCCTGGACCGGTAACCTGTTCGCACAGCTCAAGCGCGATGCCAGTTCGGATCCTTCCTCGAGCACCGCAACCGGTACTGCGACTTACCTCGGCGCTGCCCTGTGGACAAGTTCGGAGCCCTACAAAAAAGTGTCGATGAAAGACATCGACAAGGGAAATCTGAAAGAAAATGTTACCGGCGGCTGGGTAGCCTGGCTGCAGCACTACTTTGTAACTGCTTGGATTCCTAACAAGTCTGAAAACAACATCGTTCAGACCCGCAAGGACAGCCAAGGCAACTACATCATCGGTTTCACCGGACCGGCGCTGAACGTTGCCGCTGGCGCCAAAGCTGAAACCAGCACCATGCTGTATGCCGGTCCGAAGATTCAGGAGCGGCTCAAGGAGTTGTCCCCAGGTCTGGAACTGACCGTCGACTACGGCATCCTGTGGTTCATTGCCCAGCCAATCTTCTGGCTGCTGCAACATATCCACAACCTTCTCGGCAACTGGGGCTGGTCGATTATCGTCCTGACCATGCTGATCAAGGCGCTGTTCTTCCCGCTGTCGGCCGCCAGCTATCGTTCGATGGCCCGCATGCGTGCCGTTGCGCCGAAACTGGCAGCACTCAAAGAACAACATGGCGATGACCGGCAGAAAATGTCGCAAGCCATGATGGAGCTGTACAAGAAAGAGAAGATCAACCCGCTGGGCGGCTGTCTGCCGATCCTGGTGCAGATGCCAGTCTTCCTTTCGCTGTACTGGGTTCTGCTGGAAAGCGTCGAGATGCGTCAGGCGCCATGGATGTTCTGGATCACTGACCTGTCGATCAAGGATCCGTTCTTCATCCTGCCGATCATCATGGGCGCGACCATGTTCATCCAGCAGCAGCTGAACCCGACTCCGCCGGATCCGATGCAGGCCAAGGTGATGAAGCTGATGCCGATCATCTTCACCTTCTTCTTCCTGTGGTTCCCTGCAGGTCTGGTGCTGTACTGGGTTGTGAACAACTGCTTGTCGATCGCACAGCAGTGGTACATCACCCGCGGTATCGAAAAGGCTGCCAAGAATGCCGCCGCTTAACGGGTTAGCCAGCTAACCTGTGGATAAACGCCCCCTCGTGGGGCGTTTTGCTATCTGTCGTTTTTGTCGTGAGACCGTCGAGCATGAACACTGTGCGTGAAACCATTGCCGCCATTGCTACCGCCCAGGGACGTGGGGGGGTGGGAATCGTGCGGCTATCCGGCCCTCTGGCCAAACAAGCCGGGTTGGCCATCTGTGGCAAAACGCTAACACCGCGGCACGCCCATTACGGTCCGTTCCGCGCTGAAGATGGCCTGGTGCTGGATGAAGGCATTGTGCTGTTCTTCCCCGGGCCGAACTCCTTCACCGGCGAAGACGTGCTGGAACTGCAGGGCCACGGTGGCCCGGTGGTGCTCGATATGCTCCTGCAACGCTGTGTACAACTGGGCTGCCGGCTGGCGCGCCCGGGTGAATTCAGCGAGCGTGCGTTCCTCAATGATAAGCTTGACCTTGCTCAGGCCGAGGCCATCGCCGACCTGATTGAAGCCAGCTCCGCACAGGCGGCGCGCAATGCCTTGCGCTCGCTGCAGGGTGAATTTTCCCGTCGTGTGGATAACCTCACCGAAAAACTGATCAGCCTGCGTATTTACGTGGAAGCGGCGATCGACTTCCCCGAGGAAGAAATCGACTTTCTCGCTGACGGTCACGTGCTGAGCATGCTCGATGAGGTGCGCAACAATTTATCCACAGTGCAGCGCGAGGCCGGGCAGGGCGCGTTGCTGCGTGATGGCATGACGGTAGTGATTGCCGGTCGGCCGAATGCCGGCAAGTCGAGCCTGCTTAACGTACTGGCCGGCCGTGAGGCCGCGATTGTCACCGATATCGCCGGCACCACCCGGGACATCCTGCGCGAACATATCCACATCGATGGCATGCCGCTGCACGTTGTCGACACTGCCGGGTTGCGCGATACCGACGACCATGTGGAAAAGATCGGCGTGGAACGTGCGCTCAAGGCGATCAACGAGGCTGACCGGGTTTTGCTGGTGGTCGACTCCACTGCGCCGGAAGCCAGTGATCCGTTTGCCCTATGGCCCGAGTTTCTCGATCTGCGCCCGGATCCGGCGAAGGTCACACTGATTCGTAACAAGGCAGATCTGAGTGGCGAAGCCATTGCCATGGAACAGAGTGAAGATGGCCATGTCACCATCACCCTCAGCGCCAAAGATACCGACATGGGCCTTGAGCTACTGCGCGAGCACCTGAAGTCCTGCATGGGTTATGAACAGACTGCCGAAAGCAGCTTCAGCGCCCGCAGGCGCCATCTGGAGGCACTGCGTCAGGCCAGTGCGCACCTGGAGCACGGTCGCGCCCAGCTGACCCTTGCCGGGGCCGGTGAACTGCTGGCAGAGGATCTGCGCCAGGCTCAACAAGCCTTGGGCGAGATTACCGGGGCATTCAGCTCTGATGACTTGCTTGGGCGGATCTTCTCCAGCTTCTGCATCGGCAAGTAAGCGTTCTTATCCACAGTCGGGCCTGCAATGGGCCCGACCGTAGCAGCCATTTTCTCCAATCCCCTCTCCTGGTCAGTACAGCCATAGCGGTTGTGCTGCGTTGATTTCTGCGCGTCTATCCACATTTCGCTGAAATAAGCCCTGTGGAAAACCCACCTTCAGCTCCGTTGATAACTGGCCTTCAAGGCTGGAGATAACTTCGCCTGTGGGTAACTGGCCATTTAATCCACAGGCTTAAAGCGCTTATCCAGAATGCTCATCCCTGGTAGACCACAGGGTTTTGAATCTCTGTACACAATGTAAATAAAGGCCTGTAGAACCTTATCCACAGAAAGGTGCCTGACTAAGAATAAACATAAAAACAAAGCTTTAATAAATTTCTCTCTTTTAATTTCTATTACCCGCCACTCATCCACAGCCTGGTTAAATTTTGTGCAAAAGGTTCCTTTAGAGGGAGGTAAGTCCCTATACTTGTGCGTTATCCCTATCTATTCCCGAAACAGGCACGAGGTGCGTGGTGGATTTCCCTTCCCGTTTTGAAGTGATCGTCATCGGCGGCGGCCATGCCGGTACCGAGGCTGCGCTTGCGTCTGCACGCATGGGTGTGAAAACCCTGCTGCTGACCCACAACGTGGAAACCCTCGGTCATATGAGTTGCAACCCGGCCATCGGTGGCATCGGCAAGAGCCACCTGGTCAAGGAAATCGATGCGCTCGGCGGTGCCATGGCACTGGCCACTGACAAGAGCGGTATCCAATTCCGTGTTTTGAACAACCGCAAAGGCCCGGCAGTGCGCGCTACACGTGCCCAGGCCGACCGCGCCATCTACAAGTCGGTGGTGCGCGAGATTCTTGAGAACCAGCCCAACCTGTGGATATTCCAGCAGTCGTGCGACGACCTGATCGTCGAGCAGGACCAGGTACGCGGTGTGGTGACCCAAATGGGTCTGCGTTTTCTCGCCGACTCCGTGGTATTGACCACAGGAACCTTCCTCGGCGGACTTATCCACATCGGTTTGCAGAATTACTCCGGTGGCCGAGCTGGCGATCCGCCGTCGATTGCCCTGGCACGTCGCCTGCGTGAACTGCCATTGCGCGTCGGCCGCCTGAAAACCGGTACACCGCCACGTATCGATGGTCGCTCGGTGGATTTCTCGGTCATGACCGAGCAACCCGGTGACACACCGATCCCGGTGATGTCGTTCATGGGCTCCAAGGAGCAGCATCCGCGTCAGGTCAGTTGCTGGATTACCCACACCAACGCCCGTACCCACGAGATCATCGCGTCGAACCTCGACCGTTCACCGATGTACTCTGGAGTCATCGAAGGCATTGGCCCACGCTACTGCCCGTCGATCGAAGACAAGATCCATCGCTTTGCCGACAAGCAAAGCCACCAGGTGTTCATCGAGCCAGAAGGCCTGAACACCCACGAGCTGTACCCGAACGGGATATCCACATCCTTGCCGTTCGATGTGCAGTTGCAGATCGTGCGTTCGATCCGCGGCATGGAAAACGCCCACATCGTGCGTCCTGGCTACGCCATCGAGTACGACTATTTCGATCCGCGGGACCTCAAGTACAGCCTGGAAACCAAGGTCATTGGCGGGTTGTTCTTCGCAGGTCAGATCAACGGCACCACGGGCTACGAAGAAGCCGGTGCGCAAGGCCTGCTTGCCGGTACCAACGCGGCACTGCGTGCGCAGGGCCGTGAAAGCTGGTGCCCGCGTCGCGACGAGGCGTACATCGGCGTGCTGGTTGACGACCTGATTACCCTGGGGACCCAGGAGCCGTACCGCATGTTCACCTCGCGGGCCGAGTACCGCCTGATCCTGCGTGAGGACAACGCCGACCTGCGCCTGACCGAAAAAGGTCGCGAGCTGGGCCTGGTTGACGACGAGCGCTGGGCCGCGTTCAGCGCCAAGCGCGAAAGCATTACCGTGGAAGAGCAGCGTCTGAAATCCACTTGGGTCCGCCCGGACACTGCGCAAGGCCAAGCCATTGCCGAGAAATTCGGCACGCCGCTGAGCCACGAGTACAACCTACTCAACCTGCTGACCCGCCCGGAAATCGATTACGCCGGGCTGATGGAAGTCACTGGCGGCTCGGATATCGACCCGCAAGTGGCCGAACAGGTTGAGATCAAAACCAAATACGCCGGTTACATCGACCGGCAACAGGAAGAAATCGCCCGGCTGCGCGCCAGCGAAGATACCCGCCTGCCCGACGATATCGATTACAGCGGTATTTCCGGGTTATCCAAGGAAATCCAGGGCAAGCTCGGCCAGACCCGGCCCGAGACCCTGGGTCAGGCTTCGCGTATCCCCGGCGTGACCCCGGCGGCGATTTCCCTGTTGCTGATTCATCTGAAAAAACGCGGCGCAGGCCGCGAGTTGGAGCAAAGCGCTTGAGTTCTCAGGTCACCCCTCAACACGCCGAAGAGTTGTCCACAGGCGCCCGCCAGCTCGGTGTCGAGCTGAGCGAGGCCCAGCAGGCACAACTGCTGGCCTACCTGGCCTTGCTGATCAAGTGGAACAAGGCCTACAACCTGACCGCTGTGCGCAATCCGGACGAGATGGTTTCCCGCCACCTGCTCGACAGTCTCAGCGTCATGCCGTTTATCCACAGCGAGCGCTGGCTGGATGTTGGCAGCGGCGGTGGCATGCCCGGGATTCCTTTGGCTATCCTGCATCCGGAGAAGCACGTCACGGTGCTCGACAGCAACGGCAAGAAAACCCGCTTCCTGACCCAGGTAAAGCTGGAGCTCAAGCTGGATAACCTCACAGTTATCCACAAGCGGGTCGAGGAGTTCCAACCGGAGCTGCCTTTCACCGGAATTGTTTCCCGTGCTTTCAGCAGCATGGAGAACTTCACCAACTGGACGCGCCACCTCGGTGACGCCCAGACGCAGTGGCTGGCAATGAAAGGGCTGCATCCTGCCGATGAGCTGGTAGCATTGCCGGCAGATTTCAGAGTGGATAGCGAGCAGGCCTTGACCGTTCCGGGTTGCCAAGGCCAACGCCATCTGCTGATACTGCGCCGCACGGCATGACTGGGAACACAAGCAAGAATGGCTAAGGTATTCGCAATCGCGAACCAGAAAGGTGGTGTGGGTAAAACCACCACCTGTATCAATCTCGCAGCATCGCTGGTGGCAACCAAGCGCCGCGTGCTGCTGATCGATCTCGATCCACAGGGCAACGCCACCATGGGTAGCGGTGTGGATAAACACGTCCTGGAACATTCGGTCTATGACCTGTTGATCGGTGAATGCGATCTGGCCCAGGCCATGCACTTCTCCGAGCACGGCGGCTACCAGCTGCTGCCAGCCAACCGCGACCTGACCGCTGCCGAAGTGGTGCTGCTGGAAATGCAGATGAAGGAGAGCCGCCTGCGTACCGCACTGGCGCCGATCCGCGAGAACTACGACTACATCCTGATCGACTGCCCGCCGTCGCTGTCGATGCTGACCCTCAACGCCCTGGTTGCCGCCGATGGCGTGATCATTCCAATGCAATGTGAATACTTTGCCCTGGAAGGCTTGAGTGACCTTGTGGATAACATCAAGCGGATCGGCGAGCGGTTGAACCCGCAGCTCAAGGTCGAAGGCCTGCTGCGGACCATGTACGACCCGCGCCTGAGCCTGATCAACGATGTTTCCGCGCAGCTCAAGGAACACTTCGGCGACCAGCTGTACGACACCGTGATTCCGCGCAACATCCGCCTGGCCGAGGCCCCGAGCTTCGGTATGCCGGCCCTGGCGTACGACAAGCAATCACGTGGCGCCCTGGCGTACCTGGCCCTGGCCGGGGAACTGGTGCGACGCCAACGTCGTCAAACCCGCACTGCACAAACAACTTAAGGAATCCGCATGGCCGTTAAGAAACGGGGTCTCGGACGTGGGTTGGATGCACTGCTCAGTGGTCCGACCGTCAGCGCGCTCGAAGAGCAGGCTGTCCAGGTCGACCAGAAGGAACTGCAACACCTGCCGCTCGATCTGATCCAGCGCGGCAAGTACCAGCCGCGCCGGGACATGGACTCGCAGGCACTGGAAGAACTCGCCCAATCGATCAAGAGCCAGGGCGTGATGCAGCCGATCGTGGTCCGCCCGATCGCTGATAACCGCTTTGAGATCATCGCCGGTGAGCGCCGCTGGCGTGCCAGCCAGCAGGCTGGTCTGGAGACCATCCCGGCAATGGTCCGCGATGTACCGGATGAAGCGGCCATCGCCATGGCCCTGATCGAGAACATCCAGCGCGAAGACCTCAATCCGGTGGAAGAGGCCATTGCCCTGCAGCGCTTGCAGCAGGAATTCCAGCTGACCCAGCAACAGGTCGCCGATGCTGTGGGCAAGTCGCGGGTAACCGTGGCCAACCTGCTGCGCCTGATCTCGTTGCCGGACGTGATCAAGACCATGTTGTCCCACGGCGATCTGGAGATGGGGCACGCCCGGGCATTGCTCGGTTTGCCGGATGATCAGCAGGTTGACGGGGCGCGTCACGTTGTCGCACGCGGCCTGACTGTGCGCCAGACTGAAGCACTGGTACGCCAGTGGCTCAATGGCAAGCCCGAGCCGGTAGAACCTGCCAAGCCGGACCCAGACATCACCCGCCTTGAACAGCGTCTGGCAGAGCGTCTGGGCTCGGCTGTACAGATCCGTCACGGTAACAAGGGCAAGGGCCAGTTAGTTATTCGTTACAACTCACTAGATGAGTTGCAAGGTGTCCTTGCTCACATCCGCTGAAACAATTCCTTTTGTAGCGCGTAGTCGGAAATCACTACCCGGCAGTTGAATAGGGGTTAAACCGCCCCTATACTCTGCGCGCATTTTGTCGGCACAAATTATGCCAAGTCATAGCTGACTGGTTGGTCGACTTTTGAGGAGCAGTTGTGATGGAAACCCGCACGCCAAACCGCTTGCCTTTCCATCGCTGGGCGGTTTTTCCGGTACTGTTGGCTCAGTGTGTCGTGTTTCTGTTGGCAACTTTGGCGTTGTGGCAGTGGCACGGGGCGGTCAGTGGATATTCGGCACTCTGCGGAGGGCTGATTGCCTGGCTGCCGAATGTGTATTTCGCCTGGAAGGCTTTTCGTTACACCGGAGCCAGGGCAGCGCAGGCTATCGTCAAGTCGTTCTACGCTGGCGAGGCAGGCAAATTGATTTTGACGGCAGTGCTTTTTGCGCTGACGTTTGCAGGAGTGAAGCCATTGGCGCCGTTAGCAGTCTTCGGTGTCTTTCTGCTGACCCAGTTGGTCAGCTGGTTCGCGCCCCTGCTGATGAATATAAGACTTTCGAGACCTTAGGGCGTTTGAGGCAACCATGGCAGCAGAAACCGCTTCGGGCTATATCCAGCACCACTTGCAGAACCTGACCTTCGGTCAACTACCAGACGGCGGTTGGGGCTTTGCCCATTCCGCAGCAGAAGCCAAGGCAATGGGCTTCTGGGCTTTCCACCTGGACACCCTGGGTTGGTCGGTCGCGCTGGGTCTGCTTTTCGTACTCCTGTTCCGCATGGCAGCCAAGAAGGCGACTTCCGGCCAGCCTGGCGGCCTGCAGAACTTCGTAGAAGTGCTGGTTGAGTTCGTCGACGGCAGCGTCAAGGACAGCTTCCACGGCCGCAGCCCGGTGATCGCCCCACTGGCGCTGACCATTTTCGTCTGGGTCTTCCTGATGAACGCCGTTGACCTTATTCCGGTCGACTGGATTCCACAGCTGGCCATCCTGATCTCCGGTGATCCGCACATTCCGTTCCGTGCCGTGTCGACCACCGACCCGAACGCGACCCTGGCCATGGCCTTCAGCGTGTTCGCCCTGATTATTTTCTACAGCATCAAGGTCAAGGGCATTGGCGGCTTCCTCGGCGAACTGACCCTGCACCCGTTCGGTAGCAAGAATATTTTCCTGCAGATCCTGCTGATCCCGGTCAACTTCCTGCTCGAATTCGTGACCCTGATTGCCAAGCCAATCTCGCTGGCCCTGCGTCTGTTCGGCAACATGTACGCCGGCGAGCTGGTATTCATCCTGATTGCCGTGATGTTCGGCAGCGGCCTGCTCTGGCTCAGTGGCCTGGGCGTGGTGCTGCAGTGGGCGTGGGCTGTGTTCCACATCCTGATCATCACCCTGCAAGCGTTCATCTTCATGATGCTTACCATCGTCTACCTGTCGATGGCTCACGAAGATAACCATTAAGACCGCCTGGCGTGTCTGATGACCCTCTCGCCAGTACCGGGGAGGGTCGAAAAAGTCCGCAAGGGCCGCTGTACCAAACGATTTTGTTTTACCGCTTCAAACTAAAAAACCTAACCAATACGACGTAAAAGTCGGGAGGAAAGATGGAAACTGTAGTTGGTCTTACCGCTATCGCTGTTGCTCTGCTGATCGGCCTGGGTGCTCTGGGTACCGCCATTGGTTTCGGCCTGCTGGGCGGCAAGTTCCTGGAAGGCGCTGCTCGCCAGCCAGAGATGGTGCCAATGCTGCAAGTTAAAATGTTCATCGTTGCCGGTCTGCTCGACGCCGTAACCATGATCGGTGTTGGTATCGCTCTGTTCTTCACCTTCGCTAATCCTTTCGTTGGTCAACTCGCTGGCTAATCACTCGGATTTTCGAGTGGTTTGGTGTGTTGGACAAAGAACGAGCGAGGTGTTGGCGTGAACATTAATGCAACCCTGATTGGCCAGTCCGTTGCGTTCTTCATCTTTGTGCTGTTCTGCATGAAGTTCGTGTGGCCTCCGGTCATCGCGGCTTTGCAAGAACGTCAGAAGAAGATCGCGGATGGACTGGACGCTGCCAACCGAGCAGCTCGCGACCTGGAGTTGGCCCAAGACAAAGCGGGTCAGCAACTGCGCGAAGCGAAAGCTCAGGCAGCCGAAATCATTGAGCAAGCCAAGAAGCGCGGTGCTCAGATCGTCGAGGAAGCCCGTGATCAGGCCCGCGTCGAAGCTGACCGTGTGAAGGCTCAGGCTCAAGCCGAGATCGAACAGGATATTAACGGTGTCAAAGACGCCCTGCGTGCCCAAGTGGGTCTGCTGGCTGTCGGCGGTGCTGAAAAAATCCTTGGCGCCACAATCGATCAAAACGCGCATGCGGAGCTGGTTAATAAACTGGCCGCTGAAATTTAAGCGAGGGCGATCATGGCAGAATTGACCACGTTGGCCCGACCTTACGCTAAGGCGGCCTTTGAGCACGCCCAGGCCCATCAGCAACTGGCCAATTGGTCAGCCATGCTCGGCCTGGCTGCTGCAGTGTCGGAAGACGACACAGTGCAGCGCCTGCTCAAGGCCCCGCGACTGACGAGCGCAGAAAAGGCCGCCGCGTTTATTGACGTGTGCGGTGACAAGTTTGATGCACAGGCACAGAATTTCATTCATGTTGCCGCGGAAAATGGCCGTCTCCTGCTTTTGCCGGAGATTTCGGCGTTGTTCGACCTGTACAAGGCTGAACAAGAGAAATCCGTGGACGTGGAAGTCACCAGTGCTTTTGCGTTGAACCAAGAACAGCAAGACAAACTCGCCAAGGTTCTCAGTGCACGGCTCAACCGGGAAGTGCGCCTGCATGCGATGGAGGATGCCACCCTTATCGGTGGTGTCGTGATCCGCGCCGGCGACCTGGTAATCGATGGCTCGGTTCGCGGCAAAATCGCGAAACTGGCCGAAGCATTGAAATCTTGAGTTTGAAGGGGCAGCAGAGCAATGCAGCAACTCAATCCTTCCGAAATTAGTGAAATCATCAAGGGTCGCATCGAGAAACTCGACGTGACCTCCCAAGCCCGCAACGAGGGTACTGTCGTCAGCGTTTCTGACGGTATCGTGCGGATTCACGGTCTGGCCGACGTTATGTACGGCGAAATGATCGAGTTTCCAGGTGGCGTGTTCGGTATGGCCCTCAACCTGGAGCAAGACTCCGTTGGTGCGGTAGTACTGGGCGCCTACGACACCCTCGCTGAAGGCATGAGCGCCAAGTGCACCGGCCGCATCCTCGAAGTTCCTGTTGGTAAGGAACTGCTGGGTCGCGTTGTCGACGCACTGGGCAACCCAATCGACGGCAAAGGCCCACTGGGCAACACCGAGACCGACGCGGTCGAGAAAGTTGCTCCGGGCGTGATCTGGCGTAAGTCGGTAGACCAGCCTGTACAGACTGGCTACAAATCTGTCGACGCCATGATCCCGGTCGGCCGTGGTCAGCGCGAGCTGATCATCGGTGACC
This sequence comes from Pseudomonas rubra, assembly GCF_028656935.1. Taxonomy (GTDB): domain Bacteria; phylum Pseudomonadota; class Gammaproteobacteria; order Pseudomonadales; family Pseudomonadaceae; genus Aquipseudomonas; species Aquipseudomonas rubra. The sequence continues at coordinate 189,145 of NZ_JAMDGZ010000048.1, read as the reverse complement.
GTCAGATCGGTAAGACCGCCATGGCCATCGACGCCATCATCAACCAGAAAGACTCCGGTATTTTCTGTGTTTATGTTGCTGTCGGCCAGAAGCGTTCCACCGTTGCCAACATCGTTCGCAAGCTGGAAGAAAACGGCGCCCTGGCCAACACCATCGTGGTGGTTGCCAGTGCTTCGGAATCCGCCGCACTGCAATTCCTGGCGCCATATGCCGGTTGCACCATGGGCGAGTTCTTCCGTGACCGCGGTGAAGACGCGCTGATCGTATACGATGACCTGTCCAAGCAGGCCGTTGCCTACCGTCAGATCTCCCTGCTGCTGCGCCGTCCACCAGGACGTGAAGCGTACCCAGGCGACGTGTTCTATCTCCACTCCCGTCTGCTGGAGCGTGCATCGCGCGTTTCCGAAGAGTACGTCGAGAAGTTCACCAACGGTGCTGTAACTGGCAAGACCGGTTCGCTGACCGCACTGCCGATCATCGAAACTCAGGCTGGCGACGTTTCCGCGTTCGTTCCGACCAACGTGATTTCCATCACCGACGGTCAGATCTTCCTGGAATCGGCCATGTTCAACTCGGGCATCCGCCCTGCAGTTAACGCCGGTGTTTCGGTATCGCGTGTGGGTGGTGCCGCTCAGACCAAGATCATCAAGAAGCTTTCCGGTGGTATCCGTACTGCTCTGGCTCAGTACCGTGAACTGGCGGCATTCGCCCAGTTCGCTTCTGACCTGGACGAAGCCACCCGCAAGCAACTCGAGCACGGTCAACGTGTTACCGAGCTGATGAAGCAGAAGCAATACGCTCCAATGTCCATCGCGGACATGGCGCTGTCGCTGTATGCCGCTGAGCGTGGGTTCCTGACCGACGTTGAAATCCCCAAGATCGGCAGCTTCGAACAAGCGCTGATTGCTTACTTCAACCGTGATCACGCCGAACTGATGGCGAAGATCAACGTGAAGGGTGACTTCAACGACGAAATCGACGCTGGCATCAAAGCCGGTATCGAGAAGTTCAAGGCCACCCAAACCTGGTAAGCCGCAGCGGGGGCTTTGCGGCCCCCGCTTGCTAACCTGATAGGTGTTACATGGCAGGCGCAAAAGAGATTCGCAGTAAGATTGCGAGCATCAAAAGCACGCAAAAAATTACCAGCGCCATGGAAAAAGTGGCGGTCAGTAAAATGCGCAAGGCACAAATGCGCATGGCTGCTAGCCGTCCTTATGCGGAGCGTATCCGCCAGGTTATCGGTCATCTGGCCAACGCCAACCCGGAATACCGCCACCCCTTCATGATCGAACGCGAAGTAAAGCGCGTCGGTTATGTTGTCGTGAGCAGTGACCGTGGTCTGTGCGGTGGCTTGAACACCAACCTGTTCAAGGCCCTGGTCAAGGACATGGCGGTCAACCGCGAGCAAGGTATCGAGATCGATCTTTGCGTGGTTGGCAGCAAGGGTGCGGCGTTTTTCCGCAGCTTCGGCGGTAACGTCGTTGCCGCGATCAGCCACCTGGGCGAAGAGCCGTCGATCAATGATCTGATCGGCAGCGTCAAGGTCATGCTGGACGCTTACCTGGATGGTCGTATCGACCGTCTGTCCGTGGTATCGAACAAGTTCGTCAATACCATGACGCAAGCCCCAACGGTCGAGCAGTTGATTCCGTTGGTTGCAACCCCGGATCAAGAACTCAAGCACCACTGGGACTACCTCTACGAACCTGACGCCAAAGAGCTGCTGGACGGCTTGATGGTGCGTTACGTGGAGTCGCAGGTCTACCAGGCGGTGGTCGAGAACAACGCAGCTGAACAAGCTGCCCGGATGATCGCGATGAAGAACGCCACCGACAACGCCGGTGATTTGATCAGCGAATTGCAGCTGATCTACAACAAGGCGCGTCAGGCTGCGATCACCCAAGAGATCTCGGAAATCGTCGGCGGCGCTGCCGCGGTTTAACGGTTCAAATATTCAGAGGATCCAGCTATGAGTAGCGGACGTATCGTTCAAATCATCGGCGCCGTCATCGACGTGGAATTCCCACGTGACAGCGTTCCGAGTGTTTACAACGCGCTGAAAGTACAAGGCGCGGAAACCACCCTGGAAGTTCAGCAGCAGCTGGGCGACGGCGTGGTTCGTACCATTGCGATGGGCTCGACCGAAGGCTTGAAGCGCGGTCTGGACGTTGCAGATACCGGCGCAGCCATCTCCGTTCCAGTCGGTAAAGCGACCCTGGGCCGGATCATGGACGTACTGGGCAACCCGATCGACGAAGCTGGCCCGATCGGTGAAGAAGAGCGCTGGGGTATCCACCGCGACGCGCCTTCCTTCGCTGACCAGGCAGGCGGCAACGACCTGCTGGAAACCGGCATCAAGGTTATCGACCTGGTTTGCCCGTTCGCCAAGGGTGGTAAAGTTGGTCTGTTCGGTGGTGCCGGTGTAGGCAAAACCGTAAACATGATGGAACTGATCCGTAACATCGCCATCGAGCACAGCGGTTATTCCGTGTTCGCCGGTGTGGGTGAGCGTACTCGTGAGGGTAACGACTTCTACCACGAGATGAAGGATTCCAACGTACTGGACAAGGTTGCTCTGGTATACGGTCAAATGAACGAGCCACCAGGAAACCGTCTGCGCGTAGCGCTGACCGGCCTGACCATGGCTGAGAAGTTCCGTGACGAAGGTAACGACGTTCTGCTGTTCGTCGACAACATCTATCGTTATACCCTGGCCGGTACCGAAGTATCCGCACTGCTGGGCCGTATGCCTTCGGCAGTAGGTTACCAGCCGACCCTGGCTGAAGAGATGGGCGTTCTGCAAGAGCGTATCACTTCGACCAAGGAAGGTTCGATCACCTCGATCCAGGCCGTATACGTACCTGCGGACGACCTGACCGACCCGTCGCCAGCGACCACCTTCGCCCACTTGGACGCCACCGTCGTACTGTCCCGTGACATCGCTTCCCTGGGTATCTACCCAGCGGTCGATCCACTGGACTCGACTTCGCGCCAGCTGGATCCGAACGTGATCGGCAACGAGCACTACGACACCGCGCGTGGCGTTCAGTACGTACTGCAGCGCTACAAAGAGCTGAAGGACATCATTGCTATTCTGGGTATGGACGAACTGTCCGAAACCGACAAGCAGCTGGTATCCCGCGCTCGTAAGATTCAGCGCTTCTTGTCCCAGCCGTTCTTCGTGGCCGAAGTCTTCACCGGTTCTCCAGGCAAATACGTTTCCCTGAAAGACACCATTGCAGGCTTCAGCGGCATCCTCAAAGGTGACTACGACCACCTGCCAGAACAAGCGTTCTACATGGTCGGCAGCATCGAAGAAGCCGTCGAGAAAGCCAAGAAACTGTAATCCCGGCGCCCCGCAAGGGGCGCTAATCAGGTTGAGGCAAGCAGATGGCTATGACAGTCCATTGCGATATCGTCAGCGCGGAAGGAGAAATCTTCTCCGGTCTGGTCGAGATGGTGGTTGCGCACGGTAACCTGGGTGATCTTGGTATCGCTCCAGGCCACGCGCCGCTGATCACTAATCTGAAGCCAGGTCCGATCACGCTGACCAAGCAGGGTGGCGCCCAAGAGGTGTTCTACATCTCTGGTGGTTTCCTCGAGGTCCAGCCGAACATGGTCAAGGTGCTTGCCGATACCGTGCAACGTGCTGCTGACCTGGACGAAGCTCAGGCTCAGGATGCCCTCAAGGCTGCTGAGAACGCCCTGAACGAAAAAGGCGCGGAGTTCGATTACGGCGCCGCTGCCGCACGTCTGGCCGAGGCCGCAGCCCAGCTGCGTACCGTCCAGCAAATGCGCAAAGGCAAGTAATCTGGCACTCGCCGGTTGCTTCTGTTGCGATTGAGTTAAAGGGTAGCCTCGGCTACCCTTTTTCTTTTTCCGAATTTCTTCTTTTGGTCACAGCGCTGACCGTTCAGGATTGGTAGCCAGTCAATGTCTCTCGATATCGTTATTCTCGCCGCCGGCCAAGGTACCCGCATGCGCTCGGCGCTGCCCAAGGTACTGCATCCGGTCGCCGGCGACTCCATGCTCGGTCATGTTATCCACAGCGCCCGCCAGCTTCAGCCGCTGGGCATCCATGTGGTGATCGGGCACGGTGCGGAGTTGGTTCGTGAGCGACTGGCTGCCGATGACCTGAACTTCGTCCTGCAGGACAAGCAACTGGGTACCGGCCATGCCGTAGCCCAGGCCCTGCCGGCGCTGAGCGCCGAAACCGTGCTTATCCTCTACGGCGACGTCCCACTGATCGAAGTCGATACCCTCAAGCGTTTGCTCGCCAAGGTCACGCCACAGCAGCTCGGCCTGCTGACCGTGACTCTGGATGACCCGACCGGTTACGGCCGCATCGTTCGCGATGGCCAGGGCCAGGTGACGGCGATCGTCGAGCACAAGGATGCCAGCGACGCGCAGAAAGCCATCCAGGAAGGCAACACCGGCATTCTCGCTGTCCCGGGCGCACGCCTGGCAGACTGGTTGGGGCGCCTGTCGAACAACAATGCCCAGGGTGAGTACTACCTTACCGACGTCATCGCCATGGCTGTGGCCGATGGCCTGGTGGTCGCCACCGAACAGCCGCTGGACCCGATGGAAGTGCAGGGCGCCAACGATCGTCGCCAGCTGGCTGAGCTTGAGCGCCACTATCAACTGCGTGAAGGCCGTCGCCTGATGGCCCAGGGTGTGACCCTGCGAGACCCGGCGCGCTTCGACGTGCGTGGTGACGTAACCGTTGGTCGCGATGTGCTGATCGATATCAACGTGATTCTCGAAGGACGCGTGGTAATCGAAGACGACGTGGTCATCGGCCCGAACTGCGTGATCAAGAACAGCACCTTGCGCAAAGGCGTGGTGGTCAAGGCCAACAGCCACCTGGAAGGCGCGATCATGGGCGAAGGCAGCGATGCCGGCCCGTTTGCCCGCCTGCGTCCAGGCAGTGTGCTCGAGGCGCGCGCCCATGTGGGTAACTTTGTCGAGCTCAAGAACGCCCATCTGGGTGAAGGCGCCAAGGCCGGTCACCTGACCTACCTGGGCGATGCCGAGGTAGGTGCGCGTACCAACATCGGTGCCGGCACCATCACCTGCAATTACGACGGCGCCAACAAGTTCAAGACGGTGCTCGGCGCGGATGTGTTCATCGGCTCGAACAACTCTCTGGTCGCGCCTGTGGATATCCTTGATGGGGCTACCACTGCAGCGGGTTCGACCATCACCCAGAATGTTGAAGCGGCACAACTGGCGGTTGGTCGGGCGCGTCAGCGCAACATCGATGGCTGGAAGCGGCCAGAGAAGATCAAGAAGAGCTGAGTTACCCACAGCTGAACAGAAAGGCCGACTGGATTGTGTATAAGTCGGCCTTTTTTCGTTGTGTGGATAAACCGCTGTCATGGGGAACGTTATTCACAGAAGGATTTTTTCCGAGCACCCTTGACGCATCGGCCGCTATAGGTTTTGATTGGCGTCATTATCTTTCGAAACGAAACTTAAAGACGCCATGTCGAAACGTAACACTCCCCAACGACGTCATAACATCCTGGCTTTGCTCAATGAGCAGGGTGAGGTGAGCGTCGATGCCCTGGCCAAGCGTTTCGAAACGTCGGAAGTTACCATCCGCAAGGACCTGGCTGCCCTCGAAGCCAACGGGCTGTTGTTGCGCCGCTATGGTGGTGCAGTGACCCTGCCGCAGGAGCTGTTTACCGATCAGGGCCAGCCGGTTTCCCTGTACAAGCAGGCGATCGCCAAAGCCGCCGTGGGTCGCATCCGCGAACACGCACGGATCATCATTGACAGTGGCAGCACGACTGCCGCGATGATCCCGCAGCTTGGTCATCAACCAGGTCTGGTGGTGATGACCAACTCCTTGAACGTGGCCCGCGCCCTCAGCGAGTTGGAACACGAACCGGTGCTGTTGATGACAGGTGGCACCTGGGACCCGCATTCGGAGTCCTTCCAGGGCCAGGTGGCCGAGCAGGTACTACGCTCATACGACTTCGACCAACTGTTCATTGGCGCCGATGGCATCGACCTGGCGCGCGGCACCACCACGTTCAACGAACTGCTGGGCCTGAGCCGGGTGATGGCTGAAGTCGCCCGCGAAGTGATCGTCATGGTCGAGTCCGACAAGGTCGGGCGCAAGATCCCCAACCTTGAACTGCCTTGGGGCAGCGTCAACACCCTTATTACTGATGAACGCCTGCCCACTGAGGCACGCGAACAGATTGAAGCCCGCGGCATCAACGTGATTTGCGCCGCTATCACCCAGGAGCATAACTAATGTGTGGAATCGTTGGTGCCGTCGCCGAACGTAACATCACAACCATTCTGATCGAAGGCCTCAAGCGCCTCGAGTACCGCGGCTACGACAGCGCAGGTCTGGCCGTCTTTACCCAGCAGGGCAACCTCGAACGCCGCCGCCGCATCGGCAAGGTCAGCGAACTTGAAGCTGCCGTTGCCGCTGAACCGCTGGCCGGCAACCTGGGTATCGCCCACACCCGTTGGGCCACCCATGGCGCGCCAACCGAGCATAACGCTCACCCGCATTTCTCCGGCCATGAACTGGCGGTGGTGCACAACGGCATCATCGAGAACCACGAAGCGCTGCGCGAACAGCTCAAGGGCCTGGGTTACGTCTTCAGCTCCGAGACCGATACCGAGGTGATCGTTCACCTGCTGGCGCACACCCTCAAGTCCGTGCCTGACTTGGCTGATGCGCTCAAGGCCACGGTCAAGCAACTGCATGGTGCCTATGGCCTGGCCGTGATCAGCGCGAAGCAGCCTGACCGCTTGCTGGCCGCCCGCAGCGGCAGCCCGCTGGTGATCGGTCTGGGCCACGGCGAGAACTTCCTGGCCTCCGACCAGTTGGCCCTGCGCCAGGTCACCGACCGCTTCATGTACCTGGAAGAGGGCGATATCGCCGAAATCCGCCGCGACCAGGTGACCATCTGGGACGTCGTCGGCACTGCTGTCCAGCGTGAAACCGTGCAGTACCACGAAGGTGCCGAAGCCGCTGACAAGGGCGCCTACCGCCACTTCATGCTCAAGGAAATCCACGAGCAGCCAACCGTGGTGCAACGCACCCTGGAAGGTCGCCTGGGCAAAGACCACGTCATGGTTCAGGCCTTTGGCCCGCAAGCTGCCGGGCTGTTCGCCAAGGTACGCAACGTGCAGATCGTTGCCTGCGGTACCAGCTACCACGCCGGCATGGTTGCCCGTTACTGGCTGGAAAGCCTGGCCGGTATTCCTTGCCAGGTCGAAGTCGCCAGCGAGTTCCGCTACCGCAAGGTGGTGGTGCAGCCTGATACCCTGTTCGTCTCGATCTCCCAGTCCGGTGAAACCGCCGACACCCTGGCCGCACTGCGTAACGCCAAGGAACTGGGCTTCCTCGGTAGCCTGGCGATCTGCAACGTCGGCATCAGCTCGCTGGTGCGCGAGTCGGACCTGACCCTGCTGACCCAGGCTGGCCCGGAAATCGGCGTCGCCTCGACCAAGGCCTTCACCACCCAGCTGGTATCGCTGATGCTGCTGACCCTGTCCCTGGGTCAGGTGCGTGGCACCTTGGCCGTCGGTGTCGAGGCCGAGCTGGTCGAGGAACTGCGTCGCCTGCCAACCCGCCTGGGCGAAGCCCTGGCCATGGATGCCATCGTCGAGAAGACCGCCGAGTTGTTCGCCGACAAGCACCACACCCTGTTCCTGGGGCGCGGCGCGCAGTTCCCGGTCGCGATGGAAGGTGCTCTGAAGCTTAAAGAGATCTCCTACATCCACGCTGAAGCCTACCCAGCCGGTGAGCTCAAGCACGGCCCGCTGGCCCTGGTCGACAGCGACATGCCAGTGGTCACCGTGGCGCCGAACAACGAACTGCTGGAGAAGCTCAAGTCCAACCTGCAGGAAGTCCGTGCCCGTGGCGGCGAGCTGATCGTCTTCGCCGACGAGCAGGCTGGCATGAGCAATGGTGAAGGTACCCACGTGATCGCCGTGCCGCACATCATTGATGCTCTGGCACCGATCCTCTACACCATTCCGCTGCAGTTGCTGTCGTACTACGTTGCCGTGCTCAAGGGCACCGACGTCGACCAGCCGCGTAATCTGGCGAAATCGGTGACTGTCGAGTAACGATAGTTGCTGTCAGATCCTTTGGTTTTTGCGAATTAAATCTGTCGATCCGTAATTAAAACTGTCGCTGACGAAGGGGGCCGCCACTGGCTCCCTTCGTCAGCGCGATCTTCCTTCCTCCAGTTGCGCCGGCCGCAACTCTGCTTTGTAGTGGTCTAATGAAACCGGACACCCATTTAGGCGAGAATGCTCGCCATAGAGAGGTGTCTGATGACCAAGCAACGTCGTACCTTTACCCCAGAATTCAAGCGTGAAGCCGCTAGCCTGGCGCTCGACCAAGGCTACCGTCCGTGGGCTACATGAGTGCTTCACTGGCAAAGGCCACATCAATTCAATGGCGGGCTGCCGCCCGCTGTTGCAGAGGGAAAACTTAACGCAGTGTCCGGGATTAGTTGACCACTACATCGCTGTGTTACACTCCTTGGGGTTATTGCATTCGTAGTGGTTACAACACATCTAGGCTCTACGTAAGCATCAGATTTTCCCCTCAGGTTTTTGCTCTATCAAAACCAACCGGCTAACTAATTTTAACCTTCGCTTTAACGTCTATCCCTCGACGAGTCCAGTTCGTTTGCCACCCCTAAATGATATTGGTTGCTACGGCACTAAGTCAGAAGTTTGCATTTCGTAAATTTAAGCCCAGTTACTCGATACTATACCGGTGAGTCTCAATGCTCATAGAACGGCACTAACGCCATAATCACTAGTCGATCCCGCCTTTCGTAGATCATCTATACGCATTGAGTCCTGTTAACCATAAGGATGCCAAGTGCACCATTCATTACGCACTGAACACCCCTTTTTCTCCAGCGTCCGTACTTTATGCCTCGGGTCATTACTGGGCCTGTTGCATATCGCGCCAGCGCATGCCGACGGCTTCCTTTCCGGCCAAGAGACCCTACGTTTGCAACAACAGCAACAACGAGACGTGCAGCAGTTGCAACTGGAGCAGCGCCAGCGGCAGATGCAGCGCGGCAGCTTCAGCAGCACCCCGGCCACGCCCACCCTGCCGAAACAGACCGCCAGCGACAGCCGCTGCTGGCCCCTGAGCGGCACCCGCATCGGTGGCGTCAGTCTGTTCGCCAAGACCCGGATAAATGACTACATCAAGCCGTACGTGGCACCGTGCATGGGGGTCAATCAGATCAACCAGCTGCTGGCAGCCATCACCCGTCTCTATGTCGAGGCCGGCTACATCGCCAGCCGCCCCTACCTGGCCAGCACCCCGGCTGCCGGCCACAGCCTGGATATCCTGGTGGAAGAAGGCTACGTCGAAGCCGTCGAACTGGCCGACCAGAGTCTGCCAGTCTCCTTGGGCGGGGCTTTCCCGGGCATGCTCGGCAAGCCCCTGAACCTGCGAGACCTTGAGCAGGGCCTGGATCAACTGAACCGCCTGCGCTCCCTGGACCTGACCGCCGACATCGCCCCAGGCAGCCAGCCCGGTGCCTCGCGGATCATCCTGCGTTCGCGCAGCAGCGCCGGGCGCTGGGGCCTCGGGCTGGGAGTGGATAACCTCGGCAGCGCCGGCACCGGCCGCGACCGGCAGTCGATCAACCTCAATCTGGACAGCCCGTTGCACATCAACGACGCGCTGAACCTGAACTACAGCGATACCCTCAACCACGGCCCGCGCTACAGCCGCAGCAGCAGCCTGTTCTACTCGGTGCCCTACGGTTACTGGACCTACAGCCTGTTCGCCAGCCACGCCGAATACCGCGCCCCGCTCAAGCTGGCCCGCACCACTCTGTACAACAGCGGCCGCACCGACATGGTCAGCGGCCGCGCCGACCGGGTGCTGTGGCGCGACCAGAGCCACCAGCTCAGCGCCAGCCTGCAACTGGCTTACAAGGACGTCGACAGCTACCTGCAAAAAGCCCACCTGCAGATCCAGAGCCCGACCCTGACCGTGGCCGAGGCCGGGCTCAACCTGTTCTGGCTCAACAGCGCGGTATGGAACCTGGATGTCAATTACGCCCAGGGCCTGACCTGGTTCGGTGCCGACCGTGATTCGCAGCAGGTGCAGCGCAACCTGCCCCAGGCGCAATTTCGCAAGTACCGCGCAGGTCTGAGCCAGTGGCGCAATGGCCAGTGGGGCGCACAGCGCTGGCAGTGGCAGAGCCAGTTGTCCCTGCAATACAGCCCGGACCCGTTGCCGGCTATCGAGCAACTGTTGGGCACCGACGATTCGGCGGTCCGCGGCTACCGCGTAAACAGTGCCTCCGGCGCCATCGGCGGGGTCTGGCGCAACACCCTGCGCCTGCCCCTGAACAGCGACCTGCCGGTCAAGATCACCCCACGCCTGGGCCTGGACAACGGCTGGATCAAGGCCGAGCACGGCGCCCAGAGCCGCCATCTCGACGGTGCCAGCCTGGGCCTCAACCTGGCGTGGAAAAAACTCCAGGTCGACCTGGATTACCAACGCAGCCTCACCACCCCGCAGGGCTTTCGCACGGAGCCGGAAGTCTGGCTGGCCAGGTTCAGCTTGCAAATTTAAACCACCACTGATTAGCCTGAAACCAACGACGAACCTGAGCGCCATTAAGTTCTGCACCCGATAGAGCAATGCCAGGCTTAACCACTCAGAACGAGATTCACATGTCTGACAACACTTATAGATTCAACCTTTCACCCCAGGGCACATTACGCTGGACCATCGCCAGCCTGCTGCTAGCGTCCCATCTGCCTCTGGCCGTGGCCGACGGCATCACCGTGGTCGAAGGCCCCGGTGGCATCCCGATCCTGCAAAACCAGGGCGGCGTACCCATCGTCAACATTGTCGCGCCTAATACCGGTGGCCTGTCCCACAACCAGTTCCTCGACTACAACGTCGGGCAACAAGGCGTGGTCCTGAACAACGCCCTGCAGGCCGGGCAGTCGCAACTGGCCGGGCAACTGGCGGCCAACCAGCAACTCCACGGCCAGGCGGCCAGCGTGATTCTCAACGAAGTAATCAGCCGCAACGCCTCACAACTCAATGGCGCCCAGGAAATCTTCGGCCGCGCCGCCGATTTCGTGCTGGCCAACCCCAACGGCATCTCGGTCAATGGCGGCAGCTTCATCAACACCCCCAACGCCAGCCTGGTGGTCGGTCGCCCGGAACTCCAGGACGGCAAACTGCAGGGTCTCAACACTCAGGACACCCGGGGCCAGTTAGATATCCACGGAGGCGGTCTACGCAATGCCGAAGGCTCGATCAACCTGATCGCACCACGCATCGACAGCAAGGGCGAGCTCACGGCTCTCGACCAGTTGAATGTGACCGTCGGCCGTAACCAGCTGGACTACCCCACTGGCAAGGTCCTGAGTGTCGATCCGAGCAGCCTCACCCAGGAGCAACGCATTGACGCCAGTCTGTTCGGCGCCATGCAGGCTGGGCGGATCAATATCGTCAGCACCGCTGAAGGCGCCGGGGTGCGCGTCGGCGCCGTCCAGGTGGACGGCCGCGACGGAGTCAAGCTGAGCTCCGCCGGTGATCTGGACATCCGCGGCGAGGCCGTGGCCAACAGCCTCGACGCCACGCGCGCCGGAGTCCGCAGTCAGGGCGATATCGAACTCCACGGCGCCAAGGACCTGACCCTGGCCGCCACCGACGTCAGCGGCCGCAACGTCAAGCTTGATGCCGGGCGCAACCTGACCCTGAGCGCTATCGAAAGCCGCAAGCTCCAGGAAAAACGCGAGCAGTGGGACAACAGCACCATCGGCATCACCTGGGAAACCTACGACCGTACCGAGTCCGACAGCGACAGCCGCCAACACGGCACCAAAGTAGTAGCCCAAAACGACGCCGTACTGAACTCCGGCGCCGAGACTGAAATCCAGGGCAGCAATGTCAAAGCACATAACCGCCTGAGCGCCGACAGCAAGGGCGACTTGAGCCTGACCGCGGCCACCGAAACCCACACCCAGAGCGACCAAGGCAAGCATCGCAAGCACCTGTGGAAAGAAAACTGGGACAGCGCCAGCAGTGAGCAACGCACTGTCGCCAGCCAGCTCCAGGGCGACAAGCAGTTGGATCTGACCAGCAAGCAGAAACTGCAACTGCAGGGCGCTGAACTGCACAGCCAGGGTGACATCACACTTGCCGCCCAGGATGTGGACATCAACAGCGCCAGCCGCCAGCTGAGCCAGAACAACCAGAGCTACTCCGGCGACCTTGTGGGCGGTGGCTTTTTCGGCAAGAACGCCGACGGCGACCAGGGCAAAACCGAGAACCAGGGCAGCAAGGTCAATGCCGACGGCAAGCTGATCGTGCGCGCCGCCAGCGTGCGCATCAGCGGCAGCCAGGCACGGGGCGGTACCGAGGCCAGCGTCATCAGCGAACAGGGCTCACTGACCATCGATGGCTTGCAGGACACGTCTCACAGCAACAGCAACAGCAATGACAGTAAGTTCTTTGGCATCGCCAAAGACGAAAGCCATCAGCAGCACAAGGACAAGACTACCGTCAGCAGCCAACTGCGCTCGGACAGCAACCTCACACTGAAGAGTGCAGAGGACCTGAACGTTAGCGGCTCCCAGGTCACCGCGCAGGGCGATCTAAAGGTAAGCGCCAAGGGCACTGTCAAGGTCGTGGCTGGCGAAAACACCCAGCACAACAGCACCAGCACACAAGTCCGCGGCTTAGAGACCTACGCCAAGGAAAACGCAGCGGATACCGACCAGTACCGAGCCGGCGTTCACTACCAGGATAAGCAGCAAAACGAGAGCACCACCCGTACTCAGCAACAGGCCTCCAGCCTCACCGGCGGCACCCTGACGGTCAAGGCAGACGAGGATCTGCGTATTGAAAGCAGCGCCCTGAAGGCTACGGCTGGTGCAGCTAACCTGAGCGGGAAAAATGTCCAACTGCTGGCTTCGGACCACACACAAGAGAAGCACAGCGACACCACTACCACTGGCGGCGGTTTCTATTACACAGGCGGCATCGAGCGTGCTGGCAACGGTATCGAAGTTGCCCACAACAAGACTCAGGACAGCAGCAGTAAAAGCACTGCGCAAACCAGCAATATTGAGGCAAAGGGCAACCTGACCATCAACGCCGACAACCGCCTTAGCACTGAAGGTGCAAAAGTTAAGGCCCAAGGCACACTGCTGGTCAACGCCACCGAAATCGACAACAAAGCCGCCCGCAACAGCGAAACCAGCGACCACAAGGAGAACAACTGGAGAGTGGATGTCGGCGCCAACGTTGAATATAAAGGGCTCACCAAGCCTGTAGCGAAAGCCATTCAAGACATAGCCCAGGGCAATTTCGATGAACTCAGCTCATTCGATGATCTGGAGCAACCCAACGCTGGTCTCGATATCGACATCGGTCACCAGAACCGTCAACTCAACGAAAGTAGCAACACAGCAGTAGTCAGCCAACTCAGCGGCAGCCAGGTAGAAGTTAATGCAACTGGCCAGATGAGCGATCAAGGCACCCAGTACCAAGCAACAGATGGCGCTCTGAAGATAAGTGCACGTAGCCTGCAAGCCAGCGCGACCAGCAATACCCAGCACCGCAGCGAGCAGAGCGTGGACGCCACCGTCGGTGTGCGGGTTTATACCAACACCCTCAACGACGTGAGTATCCGCGGCAGCGGTGCTGGCGGCAGTAGTAACGTAACCAGCAGCACCGAAACAGCCCAAGTGGGCAGCTATGCCGGCAGCCAGGGGGTCAACATTGATCTCAAAGGCGACGGGCGCTTCGAAGGCAGTCAGTTCGACGGGAAACTGGGTGGCGTAAGCATCAAGACCGGCGGTGAACTGGCACTGGAGCAAGCCAACGACCGTAAGAGTAGCAGTGAGTCCAGCGTGACTGGGAACGCCTCATTGAGTTTTGGCCTCAAGCCGGGCGCCAACGAAAAGGACTTCAATCTGGGCGCCAGTCTGCAATTGGACCACAAGGCCAACAATCAACAGGACACTCAGGCGCGGATCGCTAGCATCCAGGGCCAAGGACCGGTCGAGCTCACCAGTATCAGTAATCTGACATTACAAGGTACCCAGATCGGCAATGCCGAACACCCCACCGGCGATATCAGTCTGAATGCCGGTGGCAAGCTTGACCTGCAGGCCGCTGTCGATACTCACAGTAGCAATGCCAGCAACCTGGGTGGTGGCTTCACGGCTGGTGGCGGTAAAACCAGCGGCGAAGAGAGCAGTAGCAAAAACGTCAACTTCAGCGCCAATTTCAACATTGGCCAGGGCGCAGAAAATGACCAGACCCAACACGGCTCAACGCTGTACAGCAACGGTCAAGTTCTGCTGAAGAGCAACGCGAAAGGCGACAATGCGATTCACCTTCAAGGCACGCAGATTGAGGCGCCTGAGGTAACGCTGACAGCCACTCAAGGAGGCATCTACCAAGAGTCAGCGCAGTCCACACAGTCACACTCCAACTGGGGCGTAGACCTGGGTGGCGGTATCAAACTCGGCAAAACCACCATGGCCGATGCACTCGCACATGACTCGCCGAAGGTCGACCTTGGAACCAACGCCTCTGCCAAAGTCGACGTCGACTTCACTCAAGGTGTCACTCAGCATAACAGCGTAATCAAGGCCAATCAGGTCACCCTTAATAGCGCCGACGACGTCTATCTGGCTGGTGCACGCATCGATGCACAACAGGTCAACGGAGCCATCATTGGCGATCTGAAGGTCCTGAGTCGTCAAGACCATCTGAACAGCACCCAGGTCAATTTCGACGCCAAACTGGAGGTGGAGAAAAATCAGCCTGGGCTGGTGAACAAGATAACCGGCGCGACAGGTCCTCTTGAGGACACCTTGCAAGCCAAGGCAGAGGAAGCTTTCCAGTCAAATCGCGAGAAGCTGGAAAACGCAGTCGACACGGGCGTCGACAAACTCGGCTCGGCCAAGGACAGCCTGGTCGCCAAGGCCAGCGACGCCAAGGAGCGCCTGGGGGAGAAACTCAGCCGCAGCGGCAGCTACGACGTCAACCCTGAACCACGTGGCGCTTTTGGCAGCGGCATGGACAAGACCAAGAACTACCTGGCCGACAAAGCCGACGCCGTGGGCAATAGCTTCTCCAGCCTGAAAGAGCGTTTCTGGCCGAAAACCAGCGACAGCTACTCGGTCAGCGAGAACACCACCACCGGCAGCAAGGTGGCCAACACCGCTGAAGAGGTGCTGTTCGGCGACAAGAGCGGCACCACCTCCTATACCCCCAGCTTGAACCTGAACGTCAGCCACGAGAGCAAGAACCGCGTGGAACAGGCCTCAGGGATCAACGCTCAGCAGGGAATCAATCTGCAGGTCGGCGGCGAAACCCAGCTCACCGGTGCCCGCATCGGTGCCAGCGAGGGTCGCGTCGAATTGGGCGGTTCCAAGGTAACGAGCACGGCTCTGGCCGGTTCGGACTATCGCGCGAATGTCGGGCTCAACCTGTCCACGTCGCAGCTCACCCAGATCACGGGCAGCATCAAGGAACTGACCCGCAACCAGGACGAAGCCACCCAAAAGGACCAGTTGTTCAACGTTGGCCCGCTGCGTTTAGGCGGCCACAGTGACAGCCAGTTGCTGCAAGCCGGAATCGACCAGAAAATACCATGAGGCACGGGCCGCCCTCCTGTTCGGGGGCGGCCTTAATTGACCTGTGCAATCCGTTTTGCCGACTTTGTGGCTGCGACAGTTTTAATTCTCAAAATCCAGAGCCGGTGAGGTCTATCCCACCGTCTCCTGCGATGCCTCTGGTCCTTAGTGGGGCCTTAGAACGCCCAATCCAGGGTCAGACCGACCCCGTGGCTCTTGTCGCGACTCCCCAGCAGCCCGTTGTAGTCCAGGTTGACCCGGGCCTGGCGACCCAGGGCGATCCCCGCCCGTGCACCGACCACCGCCGCATCACGATCCAGAGACAGCGCCTGGACGTTGTAGGTGTCGCCCTGGCCAGCGAAGGCCAGGTGCTGGTCGGCCCCGGTGGAGCTCAGGTTGTGCTGCCAGCCCAGGGTGGCGGAAAGCTCCACCGCCTGGCCGCTGGACAATTGCAGTTGCTTGCCGGCGCGCATGCCCAGGGTCGAGAGCCAGGCATCGCGGTTATCCTGCCCACCCTTGAGCGCAGCAGCGCCGCCATGTTCCTTGAAGCTGTCGCTGGCTATATGCACATAGGCCAGGTTGGCGAACGGCTCCAGCGCCATGCTCGGCAGTGCGACCTTCCATGCCGCCTCGCCGAACACCTGCGTGCTCTGGGCATCGCGCTTGCTCTTCTGGCGATCGCTGACCTCGTTGTACTGCAACTCGCGCTTGGTCTCGATCCGGTGCCAGCTGTGGCTGCCGCCCAGGCTCAGGCGCATCTGCTCCAGTTCCTTGCCGACATAAGCACCCAGATGGTAGCTATCGACACTGGCCGAGGAATGACGACCATCGCCCATGCTCAGCGAACTGTCGCTGTAGCCGGTGAAGACCCCGATACGGGTGTCCTCGCTCATCTGCCCGTCGACCCCCAGCAACATGCCGCCAATGGAACTGCTATAGCGCGCCCGACCGGAATCACCGTCAGCCTTGCCCCAGGCCCCCAGGGCCTTGACCCACAGGCCGTTGCCCTGGCCTTCCACGGCCGGCGCGGCGGCGATACCTTGCTGGCGGGTACGCTCGCCGACGGCGTCGCGCAACTGGCGGCTGTCGTTGATCAACAGGTTGCCCACCGCCGGGTGGATTTCCCCGGACAGTTGATCGAAAGCCTGCTGGGCGCTGCCAGCATCGGCCGACCACAGCAGGCTCTCGTAGACCGGGTTGCCTGCGCCGAGCAGATCGGCGGCTGCGGCCACCGAACGCTGGTTGGCGGTCAGGCCAACACTGGAGAAGGAAGTGGCGTTACGCTGCACCGCCAACCGCACCCCGCTGCCGGTATAGGCCAAGCCACCCCCGAGGAACAGTGAGTTGGACTGCACAGTGGCGAAACCGCCCTGCACGCCGCCCGCAGCATCCAGGATGTCGAACTGACGCCCCACCAGGCTCGTTGTCTGCTGGGACTGCAGCGAAACCCCGGGGTTCTGCAGATCCAGGGCCAGGTTCGCACCGCCCAGGGAAGCCTTGCCATCGCTGACCAGGCGGTCGCTGCCAGTGGTATCCACCTCCACGGCATAGGTCGAACCTGGCTGGAAGGTCACGTCGGAACTCACGTGCAAGGTGCCGATGGAGTTGCCTGGCGCCACCACGCCGCCGGCGTTGGCCACCAGCGCGCCGATCCGGCCATTGCCGCCCAGCACGCCGCCGGCATTGACCGTCACCGCCGATTGCAGCGAACCATCGACCGCCAGCCGTCCCTGGTTGACCAGGGTCGGGCCGGAGTAGGTGTTGTTACCGGTGAGCACCAAGGTGCCGATGCCCAGCTTGGTCAGGCCGCCATGGCCAGAGATATCGTTGCTCCACAGGTCCAGCATGCAGCTCAGGTCGTTGCAGCGCCGCTGGGTCGGCTTGCCGGCATCCACCAGGGCGCCGATACCCGGCAGATCGGCTACGAACTGGCTCGCGCCGTAGCCACCGGCGATGCGGTACTCCTCGGGAATGTCCTGTTCGGTGACCAACATGCCTGGGCCACGGATACCCTTGTCCAGGTTGATCATGCCCCAGCCGTACAAGGCATCGATGCCAGGTGCGCCGACGTCGGTGGCGGTGGTGCGCAGCACGCTTGCGATCTGTGCGCCGCTCATGTAGGGGAAGCGCTCCATCAGCACCGCCGCCGCACCGGCGGCATGGGGTGCGGCCATGGACGTACCGTTCTTGTTGGCGTAGCCCTGGGTCAGGTCTGCCAGGCTGGTGCCGCCAATCACCGCACTGTAGATCCGGGTGCCGGGGGCCGATACGCAGAAGCTTGCGGTATAGCCGCAGCGCGAAGAGAACGTGCTGATCAGGTACGGGTTGGCGCTGCTGGTGTCGGGGTTCTGCTGCAACGCCGCCACGGTTAGCCAGTTGGGGGCGATCTCCGGGACGAAATAGCCCAGCCCGGCAATCGCATCGGGGTTGTTCAGGTTGTAGTCGTTGCCGGCGGCGAAGATCGTCAGGACCCCGCTGCGGGCGGCGGCGATGGCGCCGTCATAGGCGCCACCGGGCAAGGTGCCCAGCAGCGGCTGGATCTGTGCGAACTGTGCCCGGGCATCGTCCACGGTGAAATGCGCGAAGTCCGGGTTGCGACCGCCCTTGGCGAAACGATCGGTGATGCCGATGCCCCAGCTGTTGTTGATGATCCGCGCGCCGCTGGTCACCAGGCTGTCCCAGCCGGCCTTGTACACCGCGCCATCGTTGCCCAGGACGATGCCATCCTCGGGGCCGGGGTCGCCATTGTCGGCGCTGATGATCTGCGCAGCGAAGGCCACGCCATGCATCTGCACGCCGTCACGGTTGCCGGCGGCGATCCCGCCGACGTGGGTGCCATGGGAGCCGAGCTTGCCGTCCGAGCCCACCGAAGGACTACCGTCGTAGCGGAAGGCATCACCGGCTTTCACCGGGATGTAGGGGTCGGTGTACTGGCGAATGCCGCTGGTGACCAGGGTCACTATCTTGTCCTTGCCGGCGAACTCGGGGTGCGGGGCGTACACCGGCTGGTCGAAGATCCCAAGCTTGACCCCCTTGCCGCTGTAACCGGCGGCATAGGCGCTGTCGGCGTGGATAGCCCCCAGCCCCCAATCGGCCTTGAATTCACTGCTGCGCCAACTGCTGGCGTCGCCCAACCGGCCACTCTCCACGTAGGGCGCGGCCTGGGCCGTGCCCATTAGCGCCGCCCAGCCCACCAATATCCGACCCAGAGGGGCCAGGGCACAGCCCTGCCCAAGCGCGCTGTCATCCTTTTTGACTTGCTTCACTACAACCTTCCTTAGCTGCGTTGATAAAAAACTGCGTTGGTCAAACTCCGTATTGCAACGCCTGGCCGGCGAGCCCTTGGCCCCATCCGCGCCACAGCGCTTCAGAAACGCCATTGCAGGTTGAGGCCCGCGCCATGCTGTTGCTCACGGCTGGCCAGGCGCCCTTGGTAGTCCAGGCTCAGGTCCAGGTCGCGGGTCAGCCCCACCCGAGCCTGGAGCCCTACTAGCGCGGCATCGCGCAAGGCCGGCGCAGTCTCCACCCGGAACGGCAGGTTGCTACCGGTAAAGGCCAGGTGCTCGCGATCCTGGGTCCCGCTCAGGCGGTGCTGCCAGCCCAGGCTCGCCGCCAGTTGCAGGTCCTGCTGCGGGCTCAGTTGCCATTGCTGGCGCCCACGCAGGCCCAGGGTGCTGAGCCAGGCATCACGCTGCTCGTCGCCAGCCTGCAGCGCCGCGGCGTCGCCCTTTTCATGGAAGGCATCGCGGTCCAGGTGCTGGTAGGTCAGGTTGGCGAAGGGCTCCAACTGCAGCGCCGACAAAGGCAGGCGATAGGCGGCCTCGGCAAACAGCTGTTGGCTGCGGGCATCAACCCGTGCGCGCTGGCGGCCGGACACCTCGCCATAGGCCAAGTCGCGCCGGACCTCGGCACGGTGCCAGCTGTAGCTGCCGCCCAGGCTCAAGCGCAGCTGGTCCAGGTCGTGGCGGGCGTAGGCGCCCAGGTGGTAGCTGTCGACCGTGGCTCGGGAGTGGCTGCCACCCATGCCCAGGGAGCTGTCGCTGTAGCCTGCGGCCAGGCCGGCCCGGGTCTGCTCGTCAAGGTCACGATCCAGGCCCAGCAGCATGCCGCCCAGGGAACTGGTATAGGACTCGCTGCCCTGCACGCCCTCGATCCGTCCCCAACTGCCCAGGCCCTTGAGCCAGAGCTGGGTCGAACCAGGCTCACTCGCGCTCGTTCCGGGCGCGTTGGCAGTCAGTGCAGGACCTTGCAAACGCTCGCCCAAGGCATCGCGCAAGACCGAGCCCTGGCTGAGCAGCATCGAGTCCAGTGCCGGGTAAATCTCCCCGGACAGCTGCCCCAGGCCGTCCCGGGCCTGGTCCACCGAGGTCAAGAGCAGCAGGCTTTCATACACGGGATTGCCCGGTCCCAGCCGCTCCACGGCGTCGCCGCTGGAGCGCTGGTTGGCCGTGGTACCGACACTGGCGAACGTCGTGGCGCTGCGCGTCACATCCAGCTGCACGCCGTTGGCCGAATAATCGAGTACGGTCCCCAGAAACAGGTAGCTGGGCTGGACCTGGGCGAAGCGCCCATTGACGCCACCCGCAGCCTGCAGGATGTCGAACTGGCGTCCCACCAGGCTGGATACCGGGCCACCGGCCAACAGGTTCGGCTGAGCCTGAGGCTCCAGGCTGAGATTGGCGCCACTGACACTGGCCAGGCCGCCAACGACGAGTTGGTCGCTGGCCGTGGGCGACAGCTCCACCCGATAGGTCGAGCCCGGCTGCAAGTCCAGGTTGCCGGCGACATTCAAGGTACCGATAGA
Organism: Pseudomonas rubra; assembly: GCF_028656935.1. Classification (GTDB taxonomy): domain Bacteria; phylum Pseudomonadota; class Gammaproteobacteria; order Pseudomonadales; family Pseudomonadaceae; genus Aquipseudomonas; species Aquipseudomonas rubra. The sequence continues at coordinate 168,705 of NZ_JAMDGZ010000048.1, read as the reverse complement.
GTTACCCGGGGCCACCACACCCCCGGCGCTGGCGGTCAGGGCACCGATCCGGCCGTTGCCGCCCAGGGTACCGCCTGCGTTGATCGCCACCGCCGATTGCAGGTTGCCGTTGACCACCAGCAACCCGCCATTGATCCGGGTCGGGCCGCGGTAGCTGCTGTCACCCGTGAGCACCAGCCAACCGGCCCCGGACTTGACCAGACTGCCCTGGTAGACCCGCTGCGCGGCAGCCGCGTCCCGGGCCATGCCCAGCGCATAGTCGCTGCGATCCTGCTGGCTGGCTCCCGGTGCCAGGCCATTCTCCCAGCCGCGATCCTTGCGGGTCTGCTGCCAGGTTTGGTGTTCCGCGGCGTCCTCGGCCTGACGCTGCGCCAGGGCCTGATCGGAGATGCCGTTGCTCCAGGTATCGCCCTGACCGCGCCCCAGGTTGACGTCGAACTCACCCAGTAACTGCCCAGGGCCGTGCAACGCCCGGCCCAGGTCCGGGACGCCCCAGCCCACCCGTTCGCTGGGCCCCTGGGTCGGCGAGCCATCGAGCTGGCGCGAGGTGGTCAGCAGCACCTGCAGGGCCTGCTGGTTGTTCAGGTAGGGATAACGCTCCATGACCAGAGCCAAGGCCCCGGTGGCATGGGGCGCGGCCATCGAGGTGCCGTTGTAGGTGGCGTAGCCGCCACCGGGCACGGTACTGGTGATCGCCGCACCCGGGGTCGCCAGGCACCAGTACTTGGCGATGCCGCACTGGTTGTATTTCTGCTGGTTGTTCTTGTCCAGGCCCGACACCGCCAGCCAGTGGCCTTCCAGCTCCGGTTGGAAGTACGGCAGCGCCGAGCGCACGCTGGCATTGGCATAACCGCTGTTGCCGGCGCTGAACACGTTGATCACGCCACGACGCGCCACGTCGCCAGCGGCGTCGAGCCAGGTGTCCTGCTGGAAATGCTGGGCGTAGGCGGCGCGCAAGTCGCCCAGGGTCTGGTAGCTGACACCCTTGGGCTGGCTGCCCCAGCTGTTGTTGATGGCCCGAGCCCCAGCATCCACCATGGCATCGTAGACCGCCTTGAAATACCGCGGATCGGGGTCGGTACCGAACAGGAACTTGTCGTTTTTGTTGGTGTTGCCCACGTACACCTGGGCATTGAAGGCTACGCCCTGCATGCCAACGCCATCACGGGCCGCGCCCATGGTGCCGGTGACATGGGTGCCATGGGCGTCGTTGGCGCCATTGAGCACACCGGACACACTGAACGCGGTGCCGTCCAGGTACTGGCCAGTGGCGGTAACTGCGTGAAAACGTCCGGGGCTGGCCTCTGGATGGGCGGCATCGAAACCCGAGTCCAGGGCGCCAATGCTGACCCCGGCGCCGGTGATCCCGGCGGCATAGGCCTGGTTCGCCTGCATGCGCGCAAGGCCCCAGTCCTGCTGGTATTCGGCCGACTGCCAGCTGGCGGGGTCGCCCGTGCGGCCAGTCTCCTGATAGGCCGCTGCAGCCGACAGCGGCAGCCCGGTGGCGAACGCCAGGCACAGGGTGCCCGTCAGCGTCTTGAGCTGATTGCATCTCACATCCATGTCGATGACTTCTCTTGTTTTTGTTGTTGGATCGCCCGTCCCAGGTCGACCGGTGTGTCGCTGTATTACTCGACCGCAAGCTCGCGGCCCTTTCAAGGCAGAGGCGGTTGCCCGCCCTAGGCCAGGTTACTTCAGCCTCAGACCAAAGAGGCAGCCTGAGGCTGCAAATTGTGAGCCGGTTAGCAAAACGCTGCCGTGCAGCACCTCGATCCTGAGCAGAAAGCACTATAGCCGTAGCAGCGCCAATTGCTTCCACGTCAACTATCTATGCAACCCCTGCCGGGGGCTTTGTGTTTTTGTCGGTTTGTCTGGCAAGCAGACCCATTAGCTGGCTTGGATCAATAGTTCAAGTGCACGCTTGGCTTAGTGTGCGCAGTCCATGTTTCTTTTTCACGGACGAAAAGCTATGCAGACTCTGGAGCGAAAGCTAGATATCCAGCCCCTGTCGCGGGCGGACATGACCATCGAACTCAACGGCCAGGCAGTGGATGTCGCCGCCGGTGAAACCGTGCTCAGCGTGCTCAATGCCGTGGGCCTGCGCCAGGTGGCGCGTAATGACCACGGCCAACTGACCGGCGCTTTCTGCGGCATGGGCGTGTGCCATTGCTGCCTGGTGTCGATCAACGGCCGGCCCAAGCGCCGCGCCTGCCAGACCGTGGTGCAACCGGGCATGCAGGTCGAAACCGGGACCAACCGTTTTGCCGGGCAGGAGGCGCCATGAGCCTGCGTCCAGTGATTGTCGGTGGTGGTTCGGCGGGTATGGCGGCGGCGATCGAGCTGGCCAACCACGGTGTTTCCAGCCTGCTTTTCGATGAAGCCTCGCGCCCCGGTGGTGTGGTGTTTCGCGGGCCGCTGCGCAGCGGCGTCGACCTCGGGTACCTGGGCGCTCGCTACAGCAAGGCGCTGAAAAAACTGCACAAGGATTTTGCCGCCTGCGCCGATCGCATTGACCTACGCCTGAACAGCCGTGTGGTGGGCGGTGACGAGCAGCGCTTGATGGTGCTTGATGCCGAAGAAACCCTGCACGAAATCGACTATTCCCACCTGCTGCTGTCGGCCGGTTGCCACGAACGCAACGTACCTTTCGCCGGCTGGACACTGCCGGGTGTCATGCTCCTCGGCGGCCTGCAACTGCAGATCAAAAGTGGTGTGGTCAAGCCGCTGGGCAGCACCGTGATTGCCGGCACCGGGCCGTTGCTGCCCCTGGTGGCCTGCCAACTGCACGCGGCCGGGGCGAAAGTGGCCGGTGTCTATGAGGCGTGCCCGTTCAGCAAGATTGCTCGGGAAAGCCTGGCGCTGATGAACAAGCCGCAGCTGTTCCTCGATGGCCTGAGCATGCTCGGCTACATGAAGCTCAATGGCATCCCCATGTATTACGGCTGGGGTGTTGTCGAAGCCAAAGGCGAAGGCGAACTGGCTGAGGTGACCCTGGCGCCCTACGACGATGACTGGCAACCGGACCTGAGCCGCGCGCAACGCGAACCGGCGCAAACCCTGGCGGTGGGCTACGGCTTCATTCCGCGTACGCAACTCAGCCAGCAACTGGGCCTGGACCACGGCTTCAACGAAGACGGCTACCTGCGCCCGGAAAGTAACGTCTGGCAGCAAAGCAGCCAGGCACATATTCACCTGGCGGGAGACATGGGCGGCATCCGCGGTGGCGAAGCGGCGATGCTCACCGGGCGCATCGCGGCGGTTTCGATCCTGCTGCAACGTGAAGTGCTCAACGCTGAACAGGCCATTGAATTGCGCGAGAAATACCTCGGTCAGTTGGCGGCGATCAAGCGTTTTCGCGCGGGTGTAGAACGTTACACTCACCGCGGTACCAAGCAGATCGACCTGCCGCAGCCGGACACGGTGATCTGCCGCTGCGAACATGTGACACGCAGCGATATCGATCGCGCCCTGGAGCAGGGCGTCGAAGACATGGCAGGGCTGAAGATGCGCACCCGGGTGAGCATGGGCGACTGTCAGGGGCGTATGTGCGTCGGCTATTGTAGCGACCGTCTGCGCGAGGCCACCGGGCGTGCCGACGTCGGCTGGCTGCGGCCGCGCTTCCCGATCGACCCGATTCCATTCTCCGCATTTCAGCAACTTGGCACGGAAGCCTGAAGCATGAACAGAACCTATGATGTGGTCATCGCCGGCGGTGGTGTGATCGGTGCGTCGTGCGCCTACCAGTTGTCCAAGCGCAAGAACCTGAAGATCGCCCTGATCGATGCCAAACGCCCGGGCAACGCCACCCGTGCGTCGGCCGGCGGCCTGTGGGCGATTGGTGAGTCGGTAGGGCTGGGCTGCGGGGTGATCTTCTTTCGCATGATGTCGGCCAAGCACAAGCGCGAGGCCCATGGCGCAGCGGTAGCGGTGGATTCGAGCACACCGCATATCCTGCCGCAGTCGTTCTTCGACTTCGCCTTGCAGTCCAATGCACTTTATCCACAGCTGCACCGCGAGTTGATCGACCGTCACGGCATGGACTTCAAGTTCGAGCGCACCGGCCTCAAGTATGTGATCTACGACGATGAAGACCGGATGTACGCCGAACACATCGTTGCGCAGATTCCGCACCTGGCCGACCAGGTTCGCTGGCTTGACCGTGAGGCCCTGCGCCAAGCGGAACCTGCGGTCAGCCATCAGGCCCATGGCGCCCTGGAGTTCCTCTGCGATCACCAGGTCAGCCCGTTCCGCCTGGCCGATTCGTATATGGAAGCGGCGCGGCAGAACGGCGTCGACCTGTTCCACAACACCAATATTACCGGTGTGCTGCACCAGGGCTCGCGGGTCAGCGCTGTGCAAACCGCCGAAGAGGGCACTTTCCACTGCGACACTCTGATCAACGCCGCCGGTGCCTGGGCTGCGGATTTGAGCGAATGGGCCACCGGCCTGCGAATACCGGTCACGCCGGTCAAAGGCCAGATCATCCTCACCGAACGCATGCCCAAGCTGCTGCAAGGCTGCCTGACCACCAGTGACTGCTACATGGCGCAGAAGGACAACGGCGAAATTCTCATCGGCAGCACCACCGAAGACAAAGGCTTCGACGTCAGCAACACCTTCCCGGAAATCAACGGCCTGGTTCAGGGCGCGGTTCGCTGCGTGCCTGAGCTTGCGCAGATCAACCTCAAGCGCACTTGGGCCGGCTTGCGCCCGGGCTCGCCGGATGAGTTGCCGATTCTGGGACCGGTCTCTGAAGTCAGCGGTTACCTGAATGCCTGTGGACACTTTCGTACTGGCATCCTCACCTCGGCCATCACCGGGGTGCTGATCGACAAGGTCCTGCACCAGGAAACTCTGCCGCTGGACATCACCCCGTTCCTGGCCCAGCGTTTTGACTTGCTGGCTGTGGAAAACAACCAGGCCGCCCTGGCCTGATTGTGGATAAGCCGGCCTTCAGCCCTGGGGGCCGGCTTTCATCAGTTCTACCAAATTCAGACACTGCCTGACCTGTGGCGAGTTATCCCCAGCCCGGCGGCTGAGAATGATCGGTGACACCGCGGTCTTTTCAGGCAACGGTGCAAAAACAATGTCGGCGCGGTGCTGGTTTTGCACGGACGCTGGCACCAACGTTATCCCCAGACCAGCGGCGACCAAGCCCAATGCGGTCTGCAGTTCGTTGGTCCACTGCACAACTTTGATGTTGACACCTTGGGCTGTGAACAGAGCCGAGATGTGATCGGCGTAGCTCGGTCGTGGGTTGGCCGGGTAGAGCACAAACGGCTCGTCGGCCAGGCGTTTGAGATCCAGGGGCTGACCGAGCAGCGGGTGGCCGCAGGGCAGGGCAACCACCAATGCTTCCTCGCGCAGCAGCACCTGCTCGATGGCCGGATCCTGGATGTGGATACGGCCAAAGCCGATATCGATGCGCCCGGCTTTGAGCGCTTCGACCTGCTGCAGAGTAATCATTTCCTGCAGGCCCAGCTCCAGTTCCTCGTTGCGCCGCAACTGGCGGATCAATTCGGGGAGCAAGTCATAGAGCGTCGACGGCGCAAAGCCGATGCGCAGCCACTGCCGTTCGCTGTTGGCGATGCGTCGGGTGCCGTCGGCAATCTGTTCAAGCTGATCGAGCAGGGCGGCGCTCTGCTCATGGAAAAACCGCCCGGCCTCGGTCAGGCGCAAGGGCCGGCCGCGTTCGAGCAATTGCACTCCGAGGAGGTCTTCCAGCTGACGGATCTGCCGGCTCAAGGGCGGCTGGGCGATGTGCAGCTGTTCGGCGGCGCGGGTGAAATTGAGGGTTTGCGCGAGCACCCGGAAGTAGCGCAGATGACGCAGTTCCATGATACCTCCAGGGTATGGTTGCCTACCCAACGGATATTGGACTGCCTGCTGGCGCTGGCGCAAGCTGCTGAGGGTGTGGATAAGCAGACCCTGTGGATATCGTCGAACCAAAATAACAATGAGGCCGGCCCATGAGCAGCCAACTGTTGAGCGAACGCAGCCGTGTGTTCCAGCGTGCCGACCCTTATGCGGTGTCCGACTACGTCAACCAGCATGTCGGCGGCCATAGCCTGCGCCTGCCACGCAGCGGTGACCTGCAGGCGAGCATCAACCATCGCAAGTTCGCCAGCCTCGACCTCTGCCGCTTGAGCTATGGTGGCAGGGCGCGGATTACTTCTCCGGCGCTGGGCAGCCTGTATCACCTGCAGATCCTGCTCAAAGGCCACTGCCATTCAAGCTGTCGCGGCGATGAACATCACTACGTACCGGGCGAGTTGCTACTGATCAATCCGGATGATCCGGTGGACCTCACCTATTCGGCCGACTGCGAGAAATTTATCCTCAAACTGCCGGCCAGCCAGCTCGAGCAGGCCTGCCTGGAACAGCGCTGGCAACTGCCCGAAGGCGGTATCCGTTTTGCCAGTGCGCGGCATGCCACGGGTGCACTGGAGGGGTTTATCGGCTTGCTGAGGCTGGTGTGCGAAGAAGCCGAAAACACCCAGTCGTTGCCTCAAGTGCAAAAGCATTACGAGCAGATTGTCGCCAGCAAATTGCTCAGCCTGCTGGGTAACAACATCGATCGATGTGAGCCGGGGCTGCAGGCCCACTCGTTTGAACAACTGGCCGCCTACATCGATGCCAACCTGCATCAGGACATCGGTGTCAGCCAGTTGATGACGGTGGCGCGGGTCAGCGAGCGTTCGTTGTACTCGCTGTTCGAGCGTCATGCTGGCCTGTCGCCCAAGGGCTACGTGCGCCAGCGCAAGCTTGCACGTATACACGCGGCCCTGCAGGACCCGTCCAGCCCGGTGCGCAATGTCACCGAAATCGCCCTGGATTACGGCTTCCTGCACCTGGGCCGCTTCGCCGAAAGCTATCGCCAGCGCTTCGGCGAGCTGCCTTCGGTCACCTTCAAACGTCATCGCTGAACGCTCGTCAGCCCCTGCGCAATCCGGATAGCGATTCGCAGGAAACGGCTATTGGCGCCTCGCCGCTGCTCCTAACCTGATCCTGCGAACACTGCCTGGCCCTGCGCCCGACAGGTATCGCCATTCGGGTTTCGATAACAACAACAAAAGAGACACGCCTCATGCGAGCGATCGATATCAATAGCCTGATCGATCAGGCGAAGTTCAATTCCTTTCACTGGCGTGTGCTGTTCTGGTGCGCGCTGATCATCATCTTCGACGGCTACGATCTGGTCATTTACGGCGTGGTGCTGCCGGCCTTGATGCAGGAGTGGGGCATGACCCCGCTGCAAGCCGGTGCACTGGGCAGCTATGCATTGTTTGGCATGATGTTCGGTGCCCTGGTGTTCGGCCCGTTGTCGGACCGGATTGGGCGCAAGAAAGCCATCACCATTTGCGTGATTCTTTTCAGTGGCTTCACCGTGATCAACGGCTTTGCCCGCAACCCCACCGAGTTTGGCATTTGTCGCTTTCTGGCAGGCCTTGGCATCGGCGGGGTGATGCCCAACGTGGTGGCGTTGATGAATGAATATGCGCCCAAGCGCATGCGCAGCACCCTGGTGGCGATCATGTTCAGTGGCTACTCGGTGGGCGGCATGCTCTCGGCTGGGCTTGGGATCGTCCTGCTGCCGGCTTTCGGTTGGCAGTCGGTGTTCTATGTGGCGGTCATTCCCTTGCTGTTGCTGCCATTGATCCTGCGCTATTTGCCCGAGTCCCTGGGTTTTCTGGTACGCCAGGGCCGTACCGAGCAGGCCAGCCAGTTGCTGCAGCGGGTCGAGCCGAGCTACCAGGCACAAGCGGGAGACCGCCTGGAGGTGGTGACCGGCACCCACGCCGGTGGTTCGGTGCCGCAGCTGTTTCACGAAGGCCGGGCGCTGAGCACGTTGATGCTCTGGGTCGCCTTTTTCTGCTGCCTGTTGATGGTCTACGCGCTTAATTCCTGGTTGCCCAAACTGATGAGCAACGCCGGTTACGGCCTGGGTTCGAGCCTGGCGTTTTTGCTGGTGCTGAACTTCGGCGCGATCTTTGGCGCGGTGGGCGGCGGCTGGATTGGTGACCGCTTCAAACTTGAGCGGGTGCTAGTGGTGTTCTTCGCCGTGGCGGCGTTGTCGATCAGCCTGCTTGGCTTCAAGAGCCCGACGCCGGTGTTGTACCTGCTGATCGGGATTGCCGGCGCGACCACCATCGGTACACAGATTCTGGCCTATGCCTGCGTGGCCCAGTATTACCCCATGGGGATTCGTTCGACAGGTTTGGGCTGGGCCTCTGGTATCGGTCGTAGCGGGGCGATTGTCGGGCCGATTCTGGGAGGGATGTTGCTGGGGATTCAGCTGCCGCTGGCGCTGAATTTCATGGCCTTTGCCGTGCCTGGAGCGGTGGCGGCGGTGGCGATGATGGTGTTTGCCAGTCGTGGCCATCGCGGGGCAAGTCGGGTCGCCGCACCGCAATTCTCACCAGAACAACAATAAAAAGAGCACCACAACCATGAACAACTTCCCACGCTACGGGTTGCTGTCCCTCTGCGCCCTGAGTTTCGGCGCCAGCGCCGCCGAGTCTGGCTTCATCAAGGACGCCAGCGCTACCCTGCAAGCGCGCAACTATTACTTCAGCCGCGACTTTTCCGGCATCGTTGGGGCCAATCAGCAGTCCAAGGCCGAGGAATGGGGCCAGGGTTTCATCTTCAACTTCAAGTCCGGTTATACCCCCGGCACCCTTGGCTTTGGCGTCGATGCCATTGGCCTGCTCGGCCTCAAGCTCGACAGTAGCCCGGACCGAACCGGCACCGGCTTGCTGCCGGTGCAGGACGATGGTCGCGCCGCCGATGACTACAGCCGGGTCGGCGCCACGTTGAAAATGCGCTACTCAAAGACCGAGCTGAAAGTCGGTGAGTTGCAGACCAATCTGCCGATCCTGCAATACAACGACTCGCGCCTGCTGCCGCCTACCTACCAGGGCGTCAGCCTGACCTCTGCCGAGATCAGCGGCTTTACCCTGCAGGCCGGTCACCTGAGCTCAACCAGCCTGCGCAACGAAGCCGGTGACGAAAAAATGATCGCTATGCTCGGCCACCTGCCCCAGCGCCAGTCCGACAGTGATGCCTTCAACTATGCCGGTGGCGACTACAGTTTCAATGCCAATCGCACCACCGCCAGCCTCTGGTACGGACGTCTGGAAGATATCTATCAACAGGGCTTTGTCGGCCTCAAACACAGCCAGCCCATGGGCGACTGGACCCTGGGCGCCAACCTTGGCTACTTCACGGCCAACGAACAGGGCGAGGCGCGCATTGGCGATATCGACAACCAGGCGTTCTATTCGCTGCTGTCGGCCAAGCATGGCGGCCACACCTTCAGCGTCGGTTACCAGGCGATCTATGGTGAAAACGCTTTCCCACGGGTGTTCCCGAACATCTCGCCGCTGGGCAACGAAGTGCCGACCTACGAGTTCGCCTATACCGACGAGCGATCCTGGCAGGTGCGTTATGACTATGACTTCGTCGCCATGGGCATACCCGGGCTGACTGCGACCGTGCGCTACCTCAAAGGCGACAACGTCGATACCGGACGGGGCTTTGAGGGCAAGGAACACGAGCGTGATTTCGATCTGGGCTATGCCGTGCAAAGTGGCGTGTTCAAGGGCTTGGGGATACGCCTGCGCAACGCCATGGCGCGCTCCAACTACCGCTCGGACATCGATGAGAACCGGGTGATCCTCAGTTACACCTGGACCCTGTTGTAGCGGGCTCGCCCCGTGATGCTTTTGCAAACACACCGTCCATCCCATGGTTGGCCGCCGGCCAGTGCTATCGCTTAGACTGGCCGCATAACTACAACGAGTTCCCTGGTATGGACAGTCCCCTGCTCAGCGAACGCAGCCGGGTGTTCGAGCATGCAGACCCTCATGCAGTGTCGACCTATGTCAACCAGCATGTCGGCCCTCATTGCATCCGCCTGCCCCGCTATGGGCATCCCGAGGCGTACCTCAACCATCGCAAGTTCGCCAGCCTCGACCTGTGCCGCATCAGCTATGGCGCCGATGTGCGGGTCATGTCCCCGGCGCTGGAAAACGTATTCCACCTGCAAATCCTGTTACGCGGCCATTGCCTCTGGCGCCGTGGCCGTGAAGAGCGCCTGCTCAGTCCAGGTGGGCTGCTGCTGATCAATCCGGACGAGCCAGTCGACCTGGCCTATTCCGCCGATTGCGAAAAATTCATCCTCAAACTGCCCACCCGCCTGCTCGAATCGGTGTGTGATGAACAGCGCTGGCAACGCCCGGGGGAGGGGGTGCGCTTTGTCGAGCACCACTATCAGTTGCTGGCGCTGGAGGGTTTTGCCGGGCTGCTGGCGATGGTCTGCCAGGAGGCCGAAAGCAGCGAACCGATGCTGCGGGTGCAGGAACACTACAGCCAGATCGTCGCCAGCAAGCTGCTGACCCTGATGCACACCAACGTCAGCCGTGAAGCGCTGAGCAGCCAGGCGGCATCCTTCGAGCGCATTGCCGAGTACATCAGCGCCAACCTCAAGCAGGACATCTGCAGCGAGCAGTTGGCGCAGCAGGCGAGCATGAGCCTGCGTTCGCTGTATGCGTTGTTCGAGCGTAACGCCCGTACCACGCCCAAGCTGTATATCCGCCAGCAGAAACTCGAGCGCATCCGCGCAAGCCTCAGCGACCCCGGTTGCAAGGTCCGCAACATCACCGAGCTGGCCATGGATTATGGCTTCGTCCACCTCGGGCGCTTCTCGGAACACTACAAGTCGCTGTTCGGCGAACTGCCCTCCGATACCCTCAAACGCCGCCCCTGACACTTTGCAGAAAACGGATAAAGGTCTGCACAAAGCGGATATTTGTCGTGCCCCTCGCTCCCTAACCTGACATGGCCTGAACACAATAACAACGGAGGCCCCGGCCATGTCCCTGGGATTCGATTACCTTAATTCCCTGCTTGAAGAAGATCAGGAGAAGGGCGTCTTTCGCTGCAAGCGCGAGATGTTCACCGACCCCCGTCTGTTCGATTTGGAAATGAAACACATCTTCGAGGGCAACTGGCTGTACCTTGCCCACGAAAGCCAGATTCCCGAAAAGAACGACTTCCTCACCACCACCATGGGGCGCCAGCCGATTTTCATCGCGCGCAACAAGGAGGGGGTGCTCAATGCCTTCCTCAATGCCTGCAGCCACCGCGGTGCGATGCTCTGTCGGCACAAGAGCGGTAACCGCTCCTCCTACACCTGCCCGTTCCACGGCTGGACCTTCAACAACTCCGGCAAGCTGCTCAAGGTCAAGGATCCGGTCGACGCTGGCTACCCGGCGAGTTTCAATTGCGAAGGCTCCCACGACCTGACCAAGGTTGCCCGTTTCGAGTCCTATCGCGGCTTCCTGTTCGGCAGCCTCAACCCTGACGTCGTACCGTTGGTGGAACACCTGGGCGAGTCGGCCAAGATCATCGACATGATTGTCGACCAGTCGCCCGAAGGCCTGGAAGTGTTGCGCGGCTCTTCGTCCTACATCTACGAAGGCAACTGGAAGCTGACCGCTGAGAACGGCGCCGATGGCTATCACGTCAGCGCCGTGCACTGGAACTACGCCGCCACCCAGAACCAGCGCAAACAGCGCGAAGCCGGTGGCGAGGTGAAAACCATGAGCGCTGGCGGCTGGGCTAAAAGTGGCGGTGGTTTCTACTCTTTCGACAAGGGCCACCTGCTGCTCTGGACCCGCTGGGCCAACCCCGAAGACCGCCCGCTGTTCGAGCGCCGCGACGAACTGGCGGCCGACTTCGGTCAGGCCCGCGCCAACTGGATGATCGAGAACTCGCGCAACCTGTGTCTGTACCCGAACGTGTACCTGATGGACCAGTTCAGCTCGCAGATCCGCATCGCCCGGCCGATCGCCGTGGACAAGACCGAAATCACCATCTACTGCATTGCCCCCAAGGGTGAAAGCGCCGAAGCGCGGGCCCAGCGTATTCGCCAGTACGAAGACTTCTTTAACGTCAGCGGCATGGCCACTCCGGATGATCTGGAAGAGTTCCGCTCCTGCCAAATGGGCTACCAAGGCGGGCGCGGCTGGAACGACATGTCCCGTGGCGCTACCCACTGGGTCGAAGGCGCCGATGCCGCCGCGCAGGAAATCGACCTTCATCCGCAATTGAGCGGTGTGCGTACCGAAGACGAAGGCCTGTTCGTGCTGCAACACAAGTACTGGCAGGACACCATGCTCAAGGCGCTCGCCGCCGACCAGCAGTTGATCCCTGTGGAGGCCGTGCAATGAGCATTTCCTTCGAGCAAGTACGCGACTTCCTGTTCGAGGAAGCGCGCTATCTGGACGACAGCCAATGGGATAGCTGGCTGGAGTGCTACGCCGCCGACGCCACCTTCTGGATGCCGGCCTGGGACGACAACGACCAGCTCACTGAAGACCCGCAACGGGAAATCTCGCTGATCTGGTACGGCAACCGTGGCGGCCTGGAAGACCGCGTGTTCCGGATCAAGACCGAACGCTCCAGCGCGACCATGCCCGACACCCGCACCTCACACAACATCAGCAACATCGAGCTGCTGGAGCAGGGCGATGGCCTGTGCAAGGTGCGCTTCAACTGGCACACCCTGAGCTTTCGCTACAAGACCGTGGACAGTCATTTCGGCACCAGTTTCTACACCCTCGACGTGCGCGGCGAACGCCCGCTGATCAAGGCCAAGAAGGTTGTGTTGAAGAACGACTACGTGCGTCAGGTCATCGACGTTTACCACATCTGAATCCTGCTTTTTGCGAGGTGTGCCATGCACAAGATCGCCTTGAATTTCGAAGACGGGGTCACCCGTTTCATTGATGCCAGCGCTGACGAAACCGTGGCCGATGCCGCCTACCGCCAGGGCATCAATATCCCTCTGGACTGCCGCGACGGCGCCTGTGGTACCTGCAAGTGTTTCGCCGAAGCCGGCCGTTACGACCTGGGCCAGGAATACATCGAAGATGCCTTGAGTGAAGATGAAGCCGCCCAGGGTTATGTACTGACCTGCCAGATGCGCGCCGAGAGCGACTGCGTGGTGCGCGTGCCGGCATCGTCACAACTGTGCAAGACCGAGCAGGCCAGTTTTGAAGCCAGCATCAGCGCCGTGCGCCAGCTGTCGGACAGCACCATTGCCTTGTCGATCAAGGGTGAGGCCCTGAGCCGCCTGGTGTTCCTGCCCGGGCAGTACGTCAACCTCGGTGTACCGGGAAGCGCACAGACCCGCGCCTATTCCTTCAGCTCGTTGCAAAAGGACGGGGAGGTCAGCTTCCTGATCCGCAACGTGCCGGGCGGCTTGATGAGCAGCTTTCTGACCGGTCTGGCCAAGGCCGGTGACAGCATGACCCTGGCCGGTCCCCTGGGCAGCTTCTACTTGCGCGATATCCGTCGGCCGTTGCTGCTGCTGGCCGGTGGTACCGGGTTGGCGCCGTTTACCGCAATGCTGGAGAAGATCGCCGAAGAGGGCAGCGAGCATCCGCTGCACCTGATCTACGGCGTCACCAACGATTTCGACCTGGTCGAGCTGGACCGCTTGCAGGCTTTCGCCGCGCGCATTGCCAACTTCAGTTTCAGCGCCTGCGTGGCCAACCCTGAGAGCCAGTATCCACTCAAGGGCTACGTCACCCAGCACATCGAGCCACGTCACCTCAACCAAGGCGATGTCGACGTCTACCTGTGTGGTCCGCCGCCGATGGTCGAGGCGGTCAGCCAGTACATCCGCGAACAGGGCATCACCCCGGCGAACTTCTACTACGAAAAATTCGCCGCCGCCGCTGCCTGAACCCGTTTTATGGGGCCGGGCGCATCGTGCGGGTACGGTCGGCCCCTTTTTTATTCGAGGTTGTCATGAACAGATTCACCAACAAGGTCGTGCTGGTTACCGGCGCGGCGCAGGGGATCGGCCGCCGTTTGTGCGAGCGCCTGCTTGAAGAAGGCGCGACGCTGGTGGCCGTGGATCGCTCGGAGCTGGTGCATGAGCTGCAAGGCGAGGGCGTGCTGAGCCTGACCGCCGACCTTGAGCAACACCAACACTGCAGCCGGGTGATGGCCGCCGCCGTGGAGCACTTTGGCCGCCTCGATGTGCTGGTCAATAACGTCGGCGGCACCATTTGGGCCAAGCCGTTCGAGCATTACGAAGCAGCGCAGATCGAAGCGGAAGTGCGCCGCTCGCTGTTCCCCACCCTGTGGTGCTGCCATGCGGCGCTGCCGTACATGCTTGAACAGGGCAGCGGGGCGATCGTCAACGTCTCCTCGATTGCGACCCGCAGCATCAACCGCGTGCCTTATGGCGCGGCCAAGGGCGGCGTGAATGCATTGACCGCCTGCCTGGCTTTCGAAACCGCCGGGCGTGGGGTACGGGTCAACGCCACGGCACCCGGTGGCACTGAAGCACCGCCACGGCGAGTACCACGCAACAGCGCTGAGCAGAGCACCGATGAGAAGGCCTGGTACCAGCAGATCGTCGACCAGACCCTCGATAGCAGCCTGATGAAACGCTACGGCAACCTCAATGAGCAGGTTGGCGCAATCCTCTTCCTCGCCAGCGACGAAGCCTCATACATCACCGGCACGGTATTGCCGGTCGGTGGCGGCGACCTCGGTTGAGCGCCCCAGGAGAATCATGATGAGTCAGCCCCTGATTGAGCGCATCTCCACCTTGATCGTCGACTTGCCGACCATTCGCCCGCACAAGCTGGCGATGCACACCATGCAAAAGCAAACCCTGGTGATCATCCGTCTGCAGTGCAGCGACGGCATTGAAGGCCTCGGTGAAGCCACCACCATTGGTGGCCTGGCCTACGGCAACGAAAGCCCGGAGAGCATCAAGCAGAACATCGACAGCTACTTTGCACCGCTGCTGACCGGCCTGGAGGCCAGCAATATCAACGCCGCCATGCAGCGCCTGGACAAGGTGATCAAGGGCAACACCTTCGCCCGCTCGGGTATTGAAAGCGCCTTGCTCGATGCTCAAGGCAAGCGCCAGGGCCTGGCAGTCAGCGAGCTGCTCGGTGGGCGTTTGCGTGACAGCCTGGAAGTGGCCTGGACCCTGGCCAGCGGTGACACCCAAGGCGATATCGCCGAAGCCGAGCAGATGCTCGACCTGCGCCGTCACCGGATCTTCAAACTGAAGATCGGTGCCAATGAGGTGGCCCATGATTTGCGCCATGTCATTGCGATCAAACGTGCCTTGGGCGAGCGCGCCAGCGTGCGCGTCGACGTCAACCAGTACTGGGACGAATCCCAGGCGATCCGTGCCTGCCAGGTGCTGGGCGACAACGGTATCGACCTGATCGAACAACCGATCTCGCGCATCAACCGGGCCGGGCAAGTGCGCCTGAACCAGCGCAGCCCGGCACCGATCATGGCCGATGAATCGATCGAAAGCGTCGAGGATGCCTTCAGCCTCGCAGCTGATGGTGCTGCCAGCATCTTTGCCCTGAAGATCGCCAAGAACGGTGGTCCACGCGCCGTGCTGCGTACTGCGCACATCGCCGAAGCCGCCGGCATCGCCCTGTACGGCGGGACCATGCTCGAAGGCTCGATCGGCACCCTGGCGGCTGCTCATGCCTTTGTCACCCTCAAGCAATTGACCTGGCACACCGAGCTGTTCGGCCCGCTGCTGCTGACCGAGGAAATCGTCGTCGAGGCCCCGGTGTATCGCGACTTTGCCCTGCAGGTATCCCGCACCCCCGGCCTTGGCCTGACCCTGGACGAAGAGCGCCTGGCGTTCTTCAGCCGCAAGTAAGCAAGGAGAGACGCCATGTTGTTCCACGTGAAAATGACCGTGAAATTGCCTCTGGACATGGACCCGGCCAAAGCCACGCAGCTTAAGGCCGACGAGAAGGAACTGGCCCAGCGCCTGCAGCGCGAAGGCAGCTGGCGCCACCTGTGGCGCATCGCCGGGCATTACGCCAACTACAGCGTGTTCGACCTGCCCAGCATCGAAGCGCTGCACGACACCCTGATGCAACTGCCGTTGTTCCCCTACATGGACATCGAAGTCAACGGCCTGTGCCGCCACCCCTCATCGATCCACAGCGACGACCGCTGAACACCGAGCGCCGATAACAACAATTCGAGGTAACCCGACATGACCGTGAAAATTGCTCACACTGCCGATATCCAGAAATTCTTCGAAGAAGTCAGTGGCCTGCACAATGACCAAGGCAGCCCGCGTCTGAAACAACTGACCCAGCGCATCGTCAACGATGTGGCACGCCTCATCGAAGACCTGCACGTAACCCCCGACGAGTTCTGGAAGGCGGTCGACTACCTCAATCGCCTGGGCTCGCGCCAGGAAGCCGGCCTGCTGGTTGCCGGGCTCGGTGTCGAGCATTACCTGGACCTGCAACTGGACGCCCAGGATGCCGAAGCCGGAATCAGCGGCGGCACGCCACGCACCATCGAAGGCCCCCTGTACGTGGCCGGCGCACCGCTGGCCGAAGGTGAAGTGCGCATGGACGATGGCCTTGATCCGGGCACGGTGATGTTCTTGCAGGGCCGTGTACTGGATGAGCACGGTCAACCGGTGGCGGGTGCGGTGGTCGACCTGTGGCACGCCAACACCCAGGGCACCTACTCGTACTTCGACAGCACCCAGTCCGCGTTCAACCTGCGCCGCCGCATCGTCACCGATGCCGAGGGCCGCTACCGTGCGCGCAGCATCGTGCCTTCTGGCTACGGCTGCCCTGCGGACGGACCCACCCAGGAGTTGCTTACCCAGCTCGGTCGTCACGGCAATCGCCCGGCGCATATCCACTTCTTCATCTCGGCGCCTGGCTACCGGCACCTGACCACCCAGATCAACCTGGCCGGTGATGAGTACCTGTGGGACGACTTTGCCTACGCCACCCGTGACGGGCTGATTGGCGAGCTGCGCTTTGTCGAGGATGCAGCGGCGGCCGATGCCCGCGGGGTAGCAGGGCGTTTTGCCGAGATGGATTTTGACTTCCAGCTGTTGAGTGCGCCCAAGCCTGCCAATGAGCAGCGCAGCCTGCGGCCGCGGGCGTTGCAGGACGCTTGAGTCTGGGTTGAATCCATCGCTGGCAAGCCAGCTCCCACAAGGTTCGGTGCAAACACCCTGTGGGAGCTGGCTTGCCAGCGATGCTTTACAGAGGCCTACAACTGGATAGATTCATGAAAACAAGACTCCAGGACGTCTCCCTCTCCGCCCTAGTCGCCGGTTTCATCGCTACCCTGATTTCCTACGCCGGCCCCTTGGTGATCATCTTCCAGGCCGCCCACAGCGCCCAGCTGTCGGCGGCCGAACTGTCTTCGTGGGTCTGGGCGATTTCCATCGGCAGCGGCTTGCTTGGGGTGATCCTCAGCCTGCGTTACCGAGTGCCGCTGGTGATTGCCTGGTCGGCGCCGGGCTCGGCACTGCTGGTGGCGCTGCTGCCGGGAGTTGCCTATGCCGAAGCGGTGGGTGCCTACCTGGTCGCCAACCTGGTGATCCTGTTGGTGGGGCTGTCTGGCGCCTTTGACCGTATCGTCGGCAAGCTGCCGTCGGCTATCTCGGCGGCCATGCTGGCGGGCATCCTGTTCAGTTTCGGCACGGGGTTGTTCGTTTCGCTGAAGTCGCAGCCGGCCCTGGTCATGGTGATGTTCGTCACCTACTTGCTGTTCAAGCGCCTGGCTGCGCGCTATGCGGTGCTGGCGGTATTGGTGTGTGGCGTGAGTGTCGCGGTGCTGAGTGGCGAGCTGGATCACTCGGCGCTGGTGATTGGTTTGGCCACTCCGGTATGGACGACGCCGGCCTTCAGTTGGCATGCACTGTTAAGTATCAGCCTGCCCCTGGTGATGGTGGCCCTGACCGGGCAGTTCGTGCCGGGCATCGCCGTGCTGCGCAATGACGGTTACCGCACCCCAGCCAGCCCGATCATCAGCAGCAATGCGCTGGTCAGCCTTTTACTGGCGCCGTTTGGTTGCCATGGCCTGAACCTGGCGGCGATCACGGCGGCGATCTGCACCGGCCGTGAATCCCATGACGATCCAGGGCGTCGCTATTGGGCTGGGGTGTGTGGCGGTGTTTTTTATCTGTTGCTGGGGCTGTTCGGTGCGACCCTGGTGTCGCTGTTCACCGCCTTCCCCGCGGCGTTGATTGCGGCGCTGGCCGGACTGGCGTTGTTCGGAGCAATTGCAGGTGCGCTGACCGGGGCGATGAGCGTACCCAGTGACCGCGAAGCTGCCCTCATCACCTTTCTGGTGACGGCTTCGGGGATGTCCTTTCTCGGTTTGTCGGCGGCGTTCTGGGGGTTGATCTTCGGCCTGTTCGCGCACCTGCTGCTCAACCTGCGGCGACGGGCTCCGCAGGCTGGCAGGGCAGGGATGCAGGTGGACTGATCAGGCCTGCATGGCTTTGCCGTCAACGTCCATCGCGGCCTGACGCAGGGCTTCGGAGCGGGTCGGATGGGGGTGGCAGGTGAGGGCGATGTCTTCGGCCGAGGCGCTGAACTCCATGGCCACACAGTACTCGCCGATCATCTCGCTGACGCTTGGGCCAACCAGATGCACACCCAGTACTTCATCGGTGCGGGCGTCAGCCAGGACCTTGGCAAAGCCTTCGGTCTCATGGTTGATCTTGGCCCGGCTGTTGGCGCTGAAGGGAAACTTGCCGACCTTGTACTCACGGCCTTCGGCCTTGAGCTGCTCTTCGGTCTTGCCGACGCTGGCCAGTTCCGGGCGGGTGTAGATGACGGCCGGGATCAGGTTGTAATTGACCTCGTGGGCCTTGCCGGCGATCTGCTCGATGCAGGAGATGGCTTCATCTTCGGCCTTGTGCGCCAACATCGCGCCAGAGGTGACGTCGCCGATCGCCCAGATTCCGGGCACGCTGGTGCGATGGTGCTGGTTGGCGAGCATGCCGCGCTTGTCGGTTTCCAGGCCAACGCTTTCCAGGCCCAGGCCTTGGGTGTAGGGACGGCGGCCGATGGCCACCAGCACGTAGTCCGCTTCGAGGGTTTCGCTGTTGCCGCCAGCGGCAGGTTCGAGGGTCAGCGTCACCCCTTGCGCCGCCACATTGGCCTGAGTGACCTTGCTGCCAAGCTTGAACTTCATGCCTTGCTTGGAAAGCGAGCGTTGCAGGGTTTTTGCCGCTTCTGCGTCAGTGCCTGGGCAGATGCGATCGAGGTACTCGACCACGGTCACCTGGCTGCCCAGTCGACGCCATACCGAGCCCAGCTCCAGGCCGATGACGCCGGCACCGATGACCACCAGGTGCTTGGGCACTTCACTCAGGGCCAAGGCGCCGGTGGAGTCGATGATGCGCTGGTTGTCGATGCTCACACCGGGCAGGGGTGTCGGCTCGGAGCCGGTGGCGATGACGATGTCCTTGGCCAGTAGCTCGGTGATGGCACCCTGCTCGTCAGTCACCTTGACCCGGCCGACGCCATCGAGCTTGCCCCAGCCCTTGATCCAGTCGACCTTGTTCTTGCGGAACAGGAACTCGATGCCTTTGGTCAGGCCGCTGACGCTCTCGTCCTTCTGCTTCATCATCTGTGCGAGGTTGAGGTTTGGTTTGACCTCAATGCCAAGGTTGGCGAACTCGCTGCCTAGCGCCGCTTCATACAACTCGGAGGCATGCAGCAGCGCCTTGGACGGCATGCAGCCGACGTTCAGGCAGGTGCCACCCAGGGTCGCACGACCTTCGATGCACGCTACGCTCAAGCCAAGCTGGCCGGCACGAATCGCTGCGTTGTAACCGCCAGGCCCGCCGCCAATGATCACTACATCATAGGGTTTCATTGTTGTACTCCAGGATGAAGAATCGACAATGGCGCCAAGACTAATCCGCACAACGGCTCATTGTATACAATTGATCTTGTCTGAAAGCCGCGCTCGCAAGGTCTGCAACGGGCCACATAGGCTCAGGCTATGGTGCGCATTGGCTGAAACTTGCTGCAGATGAACTACCCTTCTGGGCAGACGTCCGATGAAAAAGGAGGCTCATTTCATGCTTGCGCAACTTCCATCTGTTCTGCAAAGCCTGCAACTGCCACTGCGACTCAAGCTCTGGGATGGTCATGCGTTCGATCTGGGGCCCAAGCCGCAGGTCACCATTCTGGTCAAGGATCCGCAGCTGATTACCCAACTGACCCATCCGAGCCTGGATGAACTGGGTGCGGCATTTGTCGAAGGCAAGCTTGAACTGGAGGGCGCTATCGGTGAAGTGATCCGCGTTATCGACGAACTCAGCGTGGCCTTGCTCAAGGATGAAGAAGACGATCAGCCAGTACGCAGCGAGCATGACAAGTCTACCGATGCGGAGGCGATTTCCTATCACTACGACCTGTCCAACGCCTTCTACCAGCTGTGGCTGGATAGCGACATGGCGTATTCCTGCGCCTACTTCAGATCGGCAACCAACACCCTGGAGCAGGCCCAGCAGAATAAATTCGAGCACCTGTGCCGCAAGCTACGACTGCGCGAGGGTGACTATCTGCTTGATGTCGGTTGTGGTTGGGGTGGGCTGGCGCGCTATGCGGCGAGGGAGTTCGGCGCCAAGGTGTTTGGCATCACCCTGAGCAAGGAACAGCTCAAGCTGGGCCGCAAACGGGTCAAGGAAGAGGGCTTGGAAGGGCAGGTGGAGCTGCAGATTCTCGATTACCGCGACCTGCCTCAGGACGGCCGCTTCGACAAGGTGGTCAGTGTCGGCATGTTCGAACACGTCGGCCATGCCAACCTGGCGCTGTATTGCCAACGCCTGTTCGGTGCTGTGCGGGCAGGTGGCCTGGTGATGAACCATGGCATTACTGCCAGGCACACGGACGGTCGCCCGGTCGGGCGCGGCGCTGGCAGTTTCATCGGGCGCTATGTGTTCCCCCATGGCGAGCTGCCGCACTTGTCGATGATCAGTGCGTACATCAGTGAAGCGGGCCTCGAAATCGTCGATGTCGAAAGCCTGCGGCTGCATTACGCGCGCACGCTCGAACACTGGAGTAACCGCCTCGAAGCGCAACTCGACAAGGCCGGTAAGTTGGTGCCGGAGAAGGCCCTGCGAATCTGGCGACTGTACCTGGCCGGCTGTTCTTATGCGTTCGCCAAGGGCTGGATCAACCTGCATCAAATACTCGCGGTAAAACCCTTGGCCGACGGTGGCCATGAGTTGCCCATGACCCGCGAAGACCTCTATCGCTGAGGCGCCTACAGAATCGGCGAGATCAGTCGCGCGATACGCATCCCCAGTTGTTGCAGGCGATGCGTATCACGGGTGTCTTCGGCGGTGATCTCGCGAGCCTGATTGAAGTCGTGGGTGAGCATCGCGTCGACCTTATCAGCGAACGCCCGGTCCACCGTTAGCAGCATGATTTCGAAGTTGAGCCGGAACGAACGGTTGTCGAGGTTGGCACTGCCAATCGCGCTGATTTCGTTGTCGACCAGTACCACCTTCTGGTGCAGAAAGCCTGGCCCATAGCGGAACATCCGCACCCCGGCGCGCACCGCCTCGAAAGCGAACAGGCTGGAGGCGGCGTAGACGATGCGGTGATCGGCGCGCGATGGAATCAGGATGCGTACATCTACACCTCGTAGTACGGCCAGACGCAAGGCGGCAAACACTGCTTCGTCGGGGATGAAGTAGGGGCTGGTGATCCACAGGCGTTCGCGAGCCGCGTGGATGGCTTCGACAAAGAATAGCGAACAGGTTTCCTGAGGGTCGGCCGGCCCGCTGGCCAGTACCTGACACAGCACGCCATCGTCGGGATAGGTGTCCGGCAGGATCAGCGGTGGCAATTGGCGTGAGGCCCAGAACCAGTCCTCGGCAAACGACTCCTGCAGGCAGGCCAGCACCGGTCCGCTGACCTGTACATGGGTATCACGCCACGGCGACAGCTTCGGGTTGCCGCCGAGGTATTCGTCCCCCACGTTGTGCCCCCCGACAAAACCCTGCAGGCCGTCGACCACGACGATTTTACGGTGGTTGCGAAAGTTGACCTGGAAGCGGTTGAACCAGCCGCGCCGGGTGGCGAATGCGCGAATGTGCACACCGCCTTCGCGCAACTTCTGGCTGTAGGCCGAGGGCAGGGCGTGGCTGCCAACTCGGTCGTAGAGCACATAGACCTTCACCCCTTGTGCAGCTCTTTCCAGCAACGCGGTTTGCAGCCTTCGCCCCAGGTCATCGTCGTGAATGATGAAGAACTGCACCAGCACGGTGTCGCGGGCGCCGGCGATGGCACGCAAGATCGCGTCGAAGGTGGCCTTGCCATCGACCAGCAAGTGCACCTGGTTATTGGCCAGGCACGGCATGCGACCGAGCTTGGGCATCGCCCGCAACGAACCATAGGACTCGGAGTTACGCGCGGCTAGAGCTTCCTCCACCCAGGGGCGCCAGTTCAGGTCGGCCATGGCCACATGCATTTCCTGGTTGGCCTGGCGCCGTGCCTGAATGTAGGCATCGAAGGTACGGCTGCCGAACACCAGGTAGGGAATCAGCGTGAAGTAGGGGATGAACAGCAGCGACATGGCCCAGGCGATCGCACCTTGGGCGGTACGCACGGTGAACACCGCATGCAGTGCGGCAATGACCCCAAGCAGGTGAATCACACCAATGAGGTAACCGAAGAAGTAGGGGCTGTGGTAATCCATACGCATCCTGCTGTCCGAAGGCACTGCCCCTAACAGAGCATGTTCATGCCAGCACTTGCAACCCAAAGCATCAATTGACGTCTAAGCTTTGTTCCAGCTTGGGGCTGGAGTTTTGAGGAGTCATTACATGAAGAATCGTCTGCCGCTGCTGGCACTGGTCGTGGGCCTGGCAAGCCCGTTGGTGCATGCGCAGATGTTGCAACCTGGCTTGTGGGAGCTGACCACCAGCAACATGCAGGTCGATGGTAAGGCGCTGCCGGACATGGGCTTCATGCTCGGCCAGTTGAAGAACCTGCCACCGGAACAACGGGCGATGATCGAGGGCGGCCTGGCTAAGCAAGGGATCAGTGTAGCCGGTCAGGGAGTACGTTCCTGCCTGACGCCAGAGCAGGTTAAAACCAATGACATCCCGCTGCAGGATCCCAAGTCTGGCTGCACTCAGAAGATTACCGAGCGCAATGGCAATGTCTGGAAGTTCACCTTCAGTTGCCCGAAAGCCCAAGGCAATGGTGAGGCCACGTTCGTCAGTGACCGTGAGTTCACGACCAAGGTTAATGGCACATTCAACGCTTCTGGTGTGCAGCAGCAGGGCAGTATGAACACTCGTGCGCTGTGGCTGGGCAATGATTGCGGTACGGTCAAACCGCGAACCTGAAACGTCTCACCACCGCCATTGGCTGTGAGCGACTGCGTCGTGGGCATGCAAACTTTCGGCATGTTCCACGCGCAGGTTGAAGCCGCTGAGCCAATGTAAGTTTTTCAAGGCCAGATTCAATCTCCGGGCGGCATCTTCGCAGAACATCAGATTCTGCCCGTTGGCCAAGGCAAAGGCCTGTTCGTCGGCGCGCTTCACAGCAGTTTGCACCGCAGTGCCTAGAGCGTTTTCGGCCTGGTTGATTAGCGCTTCTATCGGTAGTTCGCCATTGCCTGGGCGCAGACGAACCTGCAGCTTTGCCACACTGCGTTGGCTATGCGGCGTGGCGACAATGCCTTGAGCACTGCCTAGCCAACTCAAGACAGCCTCATGACTCAAGCAGCGATTGCCAAAATCGGTAATGAATTGCTGTTGGATCAACTGCCGGGCCAAGGCGGCAGAACAGGGACAAGTGGAGGAATACTCCACATCGACAAATAGTTCCACGTGGAACACTTCGTCTTTTATCTGCGCATGCAAGGTGATCGGGTAGGCTTTCCAACCTGCCAGCGGGCTGACCAGGGCAGACCGTTTTAGCATCAGGTCGAAGCGCAGGGTCAAGAAGGCGCTGGCTGACAGGCCAACATGGCTATCGAGAAAGCGCTCCAACACCTCATTCAACAGCGCAGGGGTTAACGCCTCATGCTCCAACACTTCGAGCGCCAGGTACAGTCGTGACATGTGTATGCCTCTGGATGCGCCGTCATCAAGGCTCACGCCCGCGTCGGCACTGGCACGCAACATCTGGCCATTGATCTGCACAGGCAGGGCAATGTTGCACATGCCAACCCACTCCAAGGGCAACTGGCTGTGGGTGGCTTGGGCAGCAATGTCAGGCAGGGTGAAAGCGCTCATCAGGGGTTCACTTTTCAAGGAAGACTATTGGCAGCCGCTCAGGCGGTTGCAGCGCAGATTGAAACGCTGCCCGGTGGAACTGGACACGCTGTTCAAGGTGGTCCAGCCCACTCGCCGGCTGTAACCGACCCAGGTTTCACCGTTGCTCGCGACGCCTGTGTAAAAAGTCAGTTGGCCATAACGGCTGTTGGTTTGTGCCCATAGCCTGCGACCTTGCATTTCAAAACCGCGTAGGTAAGTGGTGCTGCCCTGGGTTTGCACGCTGTAGTAATTGCCTTGTGCATCGTTGCAGGCAAGCAGGGTAGCGCTGCGGGTACAGAGCGCCAGGCCGTTGCTCAGTGGCACGGCGAAGGCACCCGATGGGCAAAGCAACAGCGCAGCAACGATAAACAAGCAACGCGGTTTCATCTTCAGGGCGGCCTTTGGTCAAGTTCTGAGCGAAGTAGGTTGGCATGATTGTATTGTTATAATATAACATTGCGCAATGCATCGTTCGAATGCACTCGCCCTGATGAGGATCGCCCCATGCCCAACCGTCTTCCCGTCACCGTGCTTTCCGGCTTTTTGGGTGCTGGTAAAAGCACGCTGCTCAACCACGTTCTGAAAAATCGCGACAACCTGCGGGTGGCGGTGATCGTCAACGACATGAGTGAAATCAATATCGACGCCAGTGAGGTGCAGCGTAATGTCAGCCTCAACCGCGCCGAAGAGAAACTGGTGGAGATGAGCAACGGCTGCATTTGCTGCACCTTGCGCGAAGACTTGCTCGAAGAAGTCGCGCGCCTGGCCCGGGAGGGGCGCTTTGATTATCTGTTGATCGAATCAACCGGCATCTCCGAGCCACTGCCAGTGGCCGAAACCTTTACCTTTCGCGATGAGCAAGGCCGTAGCCTGGCCGACCAGGCACGCCTGGATACCATGGTCACTGTGGTCGATGGCCTGAACTTCTTACGTGATTATCAGGCCGCCGAAAGTCTGGCCAGTCGCGGTGAAACCCTGGGTGAAGAAGACCAACGCTCGATCAGTGACCTGCTGATCGAGCAGGTGGAGTTCGCCGACGTGATTTTGCTCAGCAAAATCGACCTGATCAGCAGGGTTGCGCGTGAAGAGCTCACGGCCATTTTGCGTAGCCTCAATGCCCAGGCGCAGATTGTGCCGATGGTCATGGGCCAAGTTCCGCTGAAGCAGATCCTCAATACCGGTTTATTCGATTTCGAGCGAGCGGCCCAGGCACCTGGTTGGCTGCAGGAACTGCGTGGCGAACATGTACCGGAAACCGAGGAATACGGCATCGCCGCCACCACCTGGCAAGCACGCCGGCCCCTGCATCCGCAGCGCTTTTTCGACTTTATCCACAGTCCGTGGGACAACGGTCGGCTGCTGCGCTCCAAGGGTTTCTTCTGGCTGGCCAGCAAGCATCAGGATGCTGGGAGCTGGTCGCAGGCTGGCGGCATGATGCGCTATGGCTTTGCCGGGCGCTGGTGGCGTTTCGTTCCACGTGAGGACTGGCCGCAGGATAAGCAGAGCACTGCAGAGATCCTCAAGAACTGGGGCGCCGAATGTGGTGACTGCCGCCAGGAACTGGTGTTTATCGGCCAGAACATCGACTTCGCCCAGCTTGATGCCGAGCTTTCGGCTTGCCTGCTAGATGACGCGGAAATGGCCGCTGGCGTGCGCAGTTGGCAGCAACTGACCGACCCGTTCGGCCCCTGGTTCGACGAGGAAGCGGCTTGATGCGCCAGGTGCTTGATTCTCAGTCTTGACTGGATGACCTGAAATAGCGGCATAGTGACGAAAACTTCAGGCGTTACCTGTCTCATGCTGCAGAACATTCCCACTCACGTGATTGCCGGACCGCTCGGTGCCGGCAAGACCAGCCTGATTCGCCAACTGCTGGCGCAACGGCCCGCCGATGAGCGCTGGGCCGTGTTGATCAACGAGTTCGGCCAGATCGGGCTGGATGCGGCGCTGCTGACCAGCGATGACGATGGCATTGCCCTCGCTGAGGTGGCCGGTGGTTGCCTGTGCTGCGTCAACGGCATGCCGTTCCAGGTCGGCCTGGGTCGCTTACTGCGCAAGGCCAGGCCGCATCGGGTTTTTATCGAGCCCTCCGGGCTGGGCCATCCGCTGCAATTGCTTGAGCAACTGCGTTTGCCGCCCTGGCAGGGCGTGTTGGCGGTACAACCGGCGGTGCTGGTGCTTGATGCCGAGCAACTGGCTGCAGGTTTTGCCCTGCCTGAAGCACAACAATCGACCCTGGCCAGCGCCGGGCTGCTGGTGATGAATAAATCCGCCGACTTGGAC
Organism: Pseudomonas rubra; assembly: GCF_028656935.1. Classification (GTDB taxonomy): domain Bacteria; phylum Pseudomonadota; class Gammaproteobacteria; order Pseudomonadales; family Pseudomonadaceae; genus Aquipseudomonas; species Aquipseudomonas rubra. The sequence goes on along the minus strand of NZ_JAMDGZ010000048.1, from coordinate 142,298 downwards.
GCGCAACAACGTTTGTGGATAGCTTCTCGGCTTGCGGATGTTCGCCTGTACTGGACTGATTTCGGGCAGTTGCCATTCTCCGAACTGCCTGTGCAAAGCGCTGTTGCAGTGCTTCCCAATACTGTGGATAAGCTTGCATCAGCTAATGTTTACGGGGAGACAGGCAGCCTGTGGACAAATCCACAGGAGCCGATTTGCAGCATTCAGCAGGCTGCCGAAGGTTGGAGCATCGGTTGGTGTTGGCACCCGAGCCAGGTGTTTGATTGCACTCGCCTGGCCCTTTTTCTGAACGCCCAGGGGTGGCGCCGGGCCAAAGCAGTTATCCACAGCATGGACGGTTGGCAGTCGCTCAATGCCGTGGCGGGGCAGCCTGGCTTGGACTGGGGCAGCAGTGAATGGCGCCGTGATTCGCGGCTGGAGCTGATCTTCGCCGAGCCGCAAGACCCTGAACTGCTCAAGCAAGCCATGCTGGCCTGTCGCGTTTAGTTGCGCCAGCGGTTATGGTCCTGGCGCCACTGATTCATCTCGATGACATTGTCGTGATGTTGAGGTGTCTTGATCTCGAACGGGTAGGGCGCCAGTTCGATTTGCATGGTGTGGGCGCCAAACTGAGTCACAGTACCGGGGTGGCGCTGTTCGCCGGTGACGGTGAACTCGAAGTTGTACACCCGGGCCAGGCGCTTGCGGCCGTTGGCGTCGCGGACAAAACCGATGCGCTTGAGCGCAACATTGCCATCGAGCAGTTCCAGATCGAGCTTGGCGCAGTGTTGTTTGACCCGCTCCAAGGCCTTTTCACGCAAGCCGTGGTTATGCCACAACCAGGCGCCAGCCGTGGCCAGCAGCATCAGCACGAAGAGATTTCCCAGGGTCAACATCTACATTTGCTCCAACGAGGTATGCCCAGCTTAACTGCCTCCCCGGTCTGTCGTACAGGTGGCATTTAGCGCCATACTGCGCGCCTTGTTCTTCATTCCTACGCTTTTGGAAGTCCTGCATGAAACGTACGCCGCATCTGCTTGCCATCCAGTCTCACGTAGTTTTCGGCCATGCCGGCAATAGCGCCGCGGTATTTCCCATGCAGCGGGTTGGGGTGAAGGTCTGGCCGCTCAATACTGTGCAGTTCTCCAACCATACTCAGTATGGCCAGTGGACTGGAGAAGTGCTTGCTCCAGCGCAAATACCTGCACTGGTAGAAGGGATTGCGACGATCGGTGAGCTGGGCAATTGCGATGCGGTGTTGTCCGGCTACCTGGGCAGTGCCGAACAGGGAAGGGCGATCCTCAGCGGCGTGGCCCGAATCAAGGCCGCTAACCCGCGCGCCCTGTACTTGTGCGACCCGGTGATGGGGCACCCCGAGAAGGGGTGCATCGTCCCGGCCGAAGTCAGCGAGTTTCTGGTTGAGCAGGCGCTGACCTGCGCGGATGTGTTGTGCCCGAACCAGTTGGAGCTGGACAGCTTCTGTGGGCGCCGCGCCGAGTCGTTGCAAGACTGTGTCGAGATGGCCCGCAGCCTACTGGAGCGGGGCCCAAAGGCAGTGCTGGTCAAGCACCTGGCTTATCCTGGGCGAGGTGCCGAAGACTTTGAAATGCTCCTGGTGACCGCCGAAGGCAACTGGCATATCCGTCGCCCGCTGCTGGCATTCGCCCGTCAGCCGGTAGGCGTTGGCGACCTGACGTCAGGCTTGTTCCTGGCGCGCTTGCTGTTGGGTGACGACTGGGTGGCGGCGTTTGAGTTCACCGCCGCCGCTGTGCACGAAGTACTGCTGGAAACCCAGGCCTGCGCCAGCTACGAGCTGGAGCTGGTGCGTGCCCAGGACCGCATCATGCACCCGAGGCTGCGCTTTGCAGCACAGCCTCTGGAACTTTAAAGGGCGTCGCCCTTGAGTTCCTGATAGCGCTTTTCCAGCTCCTGACGGATCAGTCGACGCTGTTTACCTTGCAGGAAACGGCGCTTTTCCTCGCTGCTTTCAGGCTGGCGCGGCGGTACGGCTACTGGCTTGCGGTCATCGTCGACGGCGACCATGGTGAAGAAACAGCTGTTGCTGTGGCGCACCGAGCGTTCGCGAATGTTCTCGGTGACCACCTTGATGCCGACTTCCATCGAGGTGTTGCCGGTGTAGTTGACCGAAGCAAGGAAGGTCACCAGTTCGCCGACATGCACCGGCTCGCGAAAGACCACCTGGTCGACCGACAGGGTCACCACATAACGGCCGGCATAGCGGCTGGCGCAAGCGTAGGCCACTTCATCAAGGTATTTGAGCAGGGTGCCGCCGTGGACATTGCCAGAAAAGTTGGCCATGTCCGGAGTCATCAGGACGGTCATCGACAGCTGGGCGTTTCCAGGTTCCATAGTGTGCTCACGGTAAGGTTGCGCTGAGGCGGGGTGGCGATTGCTGTTCACGCTTCTTTCCCCCAATACGATTCCCATCTATGTAGACGGGACGCTGACAGCGGCCTTGCCGTCACGCTGTTTGTGCCATTAGCGGCGATGCTTTGGTCGATCTGTTTCTTCATATTGCACCGGCTTTTCACGACAAGCGGCGGTGTTAACCTGAGGAAGCCCATGCAAGGTGGGTTTTCCTACATTTAAAACGCTATGTACCTGCAACTCAATAAGACAATTCGTTTGGTGAGTTGCGGCTTGTCTTTGGAAACCAGGTAAGGAGTCCCACGCCGTGCATGCCATCAGCTTTATTCAGGATTTGGCAGTGATCATGCTGGTTGCCGGGGTGGTCACTATCCTGTTCCACCGCTTCAAGCAGCCTGTGGTGCTTGGCTACATTGTTGCCGGCTTTATCATCGGCCCGCACACCCCGCCGTTTGGCCTGATTCACGACGAAGACACGATCAAGACCCTGGCTGAGCTTGGGGTGATCTTCCTGATGTTCTGCCTGGGGCTGGAGTTCAGCCTGCGCAAGTTGTTCAAGGTCGGGGCCACGGCGTTCATCGCGGCGTTCCTGGAGATCGTGCTGATGATCTGGATCGGCTTCGAGATCGGCCGCTGGTTCGGCTGGAACACCATGGACTCACTGTTTCTCGGTGCCATCCTGGCGATCTCCTCGACCACCATCATCGTCAAGGCCCTCAATGACCTGAAGATGAAGAACGAGCGCTTCGCCCAGCTGATCTTCGGCGTGCTGATCGTCGAAGACATCCTCGGCATCGGCATCATCGCTTTACTGTCGAGTATCGCCGTCAGTGGCACGGTGAGCTCCGGCGAGGTGTTCTCGACCGTCGGCAAGCTGTCATTGTTCATGATTGTCGCCCTGGTCATCGGCATCCTGCTGGTCCCGCGCCTGCTGGCGTACGTGGCGAAGTTCGAAAGCAACGAGATGCTGCTGATCACTGTCCTGGGTCTGTGTTTTGGCTTCTGCCTGCTGGTGGTCAAGCTTGAGTACAGCATGGTCCTGGGGGCTTTCCTGATCGGTGCGATCATGGCCGAGTCGCGCCAATTGCTGAAAATCGAGCGCCTGATCGAGCCGGTTCGCGACTTGTTCAGTGCCATCTTTTTCGTGGCCATCGGCTTGATGATCGACCCTTCGATTCTGGTCGAGTACGCCTGGCCGATCGTGGTCATTACCATCGCTGTGGTGCTGGGCAAGATGCTTTCCTGCGGCATGGGGGCCTTTATCGCCGGTAACGACGGACGGACCTCGCTGCGGGTAGGGATGGGCCTTTCGCAGATTGGCGAGTTCTCTTTCATCATCGCCGCGCTGGGCATGACCCTGCAGGTGACCAGCGACTTCCTCTATCCGGTAGCCGTAGCCGTTTCGGTCATCACCACACTGCTCACGCCCTATTTGATCCGTGCCGCCGACCCCTTGTCGCTGAAGCTCTCCAAGGTGGTTCCAGGACGCCTGGCACGGGTGTTGTCGCTGTATGGCGAGTGGCTACGCAGCATTCAGCCGCAGGGCGAGGGGGCGCTGCTGGCGTCGATGGTCCGGCGCATCCTGCTGCAGGTGGGGGTGAACCTGGCGCTGGTGGTCGCGATCTTCTTCAGTGGCGGTTATTTCGCCTCGCGCATTGCTGACTACCTGAGCGAATGGGTCAGCGATGCCGGCCAGCAGAAAGCCTTGATCTGGGGCGCGGCCTTGATGCTGTCACTGCCGTTCCTGATCGCCGCGTACCGCAAGCTCAAGGCGCTGTCGATGCTGTTGGCGGAGATGGGGGTCAAGCCGGAGATGGCCGGGCGGCATACCCAGCGGGTGCGGCGAGTGATTGCCGAGGTCATACCGCTGTTGTCGCTGCTGGTGATTTTCTTGCTGCTGTCGGCGCTGTCAGCCAGCATCCTGCCCACCAGCGAGCTGCTGTTGCTGATTGTGGTGGTCGCGGCGGTAGTGGTTGCGTTGCTGTGGCGCTGGTTCATCCGTGTACACACACGTATGCAGATCGCCTTGCTGGAGACCCTGGAAAACAACCAGCAGAACCACCACTGAAAGGCGCTTCCTGCGCGGGGCGGTTCGAATGTCCGAGGGGATGGAGCGGTAGCGAAGCGCCACGCGCAGGAAGGCGTGGCGATTCTACGAACATTAATAGCCAAGAGCCATTATTTTGTGCAGTTATTTCTCATTCAGCTTTCCAGCCAGACGTCCCGCGCCCAGTGCCAGACCGATTCCCAGCTCTCTTCAGTAACGACCTCTTCTTCACCGGACCACAGCACCACGGTGCCATCTTCTTCGACGCAGTAGTAGTCGTCGCCGTCCTGGCAGATCGGAATCAGGTCGCGCGGTACACCGGCGTCCCAGGCATTGGCCGCCACGTCCGGCAAGTAGGTATGCGACTGAGGGTCGGTGACGGTGACCGGCTCCAGGCTGCCATAGACCACATCGCTGACCGTCAGCAGGAATTCCTTGAAGACGAACGGAATGTTGATGAACAACTCTTCTTCGATTTCGACCAGTTGGTCTTCGTCCGGCAACTCCAGCGGCACCGGTACCGGTTCATTGGCTTCTCGGAGCTGTTCGATGACTTCTTCCACGGTTCTATCCTCTAACCTTTACGACACGCTGCGCGTTATACCCTAGTAGCCCGTTGCGCTAAAAGCAAAACCCCGGGACAAGCCCGGGGTTTTTTGTGCAATGCCTCAAGATCAGCCGTTCTGACGGATCCCGGCGACCAGCCAAGGCTGGTTTTCGCCCGGCGCACGTTCCATGTTCCAGCTTTCGCTGAATACTTCGCCCTGGTCAAAGCGCGAGGTTTTCGATACGCCGCTGAAGGTCAGGGTGGCGATGGTTTTGTCGGCGCGGTCGTCGACACCTTCAAGCTGAACGTTCAGGTCGTCGATGTAGGTGGACTGGAACGCATCGCCCAGATCAGCACGTTCCTGCTTGAGGAACTGCAGCATCTGTGGCGTGACGAACTCGGCGATCTTGTCCATTTCGTTGGCGTCCCAGTGCTGCTGCAGCGACTGGAAGTGGTTGCGGGCAGCGGCTAGGAAGCTTTGCTCGTTGAACCAGGCCGGGGCGTTGATGACCGGACGGGAAGCGGCAGGCGCGGCGGAGCCACCGAAGATCGACGGCTGGGCCGGCTGTGGGTGCGCTTCACGCTGGAATGGCGCGTGACCGGCGGCGGCCATTTGTGGCTGCTGCTTGCGGCGCCGGGCGGCGATGAAGCGGAACACCAGGAAGGCGATTACCGCCATGATCAGGATGTCGAAGATCTGCATGCCATCGAAGCCATCACCCATGAACATGGAGGCCAGCAGGCCACCGGCGGCGAGGCCGGCCAGAGGGCCTAGCCAACGCGAAGCACCGCTGGCGGCGGCAGGTGCGCGACCTGGCGCGGTGGGCGAGGCGGCCGGAGTGGTCGGGGCTGCCTGACGGGTCTGGTGGATCGGCGCGGTGCCTGAACTTTTGCCGCCGCCCATGCGTTTGGCGTTGGCGTCGAGGCTCATCGTCAGGCCGATGCACAACGCCAAGGCGATGCTAAGAAAACGTTGCATAGAAGGGTATTCCCGTTTTGTGGATTGCACGCGCGTCATGGTGCACAGGTTGTAGGACACATGACCAGCGCCATAGTGTTTCCGGCTTTTGCCTGATTTATCCGATTACGCTGTAGGAGCGGGCTTGCCCCGCGATGCAATCTGACTTGCAGGTCGCAATTCGCGGGACAAGCCCGCTCCCACAGGATTTCTCTGCGTTACAGGGCTTCTAGTTTGGCGTAGCCAAGCATCAGCCACTTGCTGCCTTCGGCGAAATTGACCTGGACCCGGGCCTGGGCGCCGGAGCCTTCGAAGTTGAGGATGACACCCTCACCGAATACCGCATGTTGCACGCGCTGGCCCAGGTTGAAGGCGGTCTGCGGGATGTTGGCGTTGGCGAACAGGCTGCTCGAGTTCTGCTGCTGGCCAGAGCCGAACGGGCGGCTGACGCTGTTGGACAAGCGTACTTCCTGAACCAGGCCGGCCGGAATCTCACGGACGAAACGCGAGACCTTGTTGTAAGTCTCGCTGCCGTACAGCCTGCGGGTTTCGGCAAAGGTCATCACCAGTTGCTGCATGGCGCGGGTGATGCCAACGTAGGCCAGGCGGCGTTCTTCTTCCAGGCGGCCGGGCTCTTCCAGGCTCATTTTGTGCGGGAACAGGCCTTCTTCCATGCCGACCAGGAACACGTGGGGGAACTCCAGGCCCTTGGCGCTGTGCAAGGTCATCAGCTGAATGCTGTCTTCGTGCTCGTCGGCCTGGGCATCGCCGGCTTCCAGCGAAGCGTGGCCGAGGAAGGCGGCCAATGGCGACAGTTCGGCGTCTTCTTCGCTGTTTTCGAAGTTGCGCGCGGCGCTGACCAATTCCTCAAGGTTTTCTACCCGGGCCTGGCCTTTTTCGCCTTTTTCTTCCTGGTGATAGATGATCAGCCCGGACTGCTCAATGACGGTCTGGGTCATCAGGTGCAGGGGCATTTCCAGGACTTTGGCAGTGAGGTTCTCGATCATTTCCATGAACGCAGCCAAGGCACTGGCGGCGCGACCCTTGAGCGCCTTGTTGGCGATCAGCAGGTTCATCGACTCCCACATCGAGACCTGGGCATGGCGCGCGTGTTCACGAATCGCTTCGACGGTTTTTTCGCCGATGCCACGCGGCGGCACGTTGATCACCCGCTCAAGGGCCGCGTCGTTGCCTCGGCCTTCGAGCAGGCGCAGGTAGGCCATGGCGTTCTTGATTTCAGCGCGTTCGAAGAAGCGCTGGCCGCCATAGATGCGGTAAGGGATACGTTCGCGTAGCAGCGCTTCTTCCAGCACCCGCGACTGGGCGTTGGAGCGATAAAGGATGGCGATATCGCTGCGGGCCAGGCCGGTCTTGAGCGCACTTTCGATGCTCTCGACCACATAACGGGCTTCGTCGTGTTCGTTGAAGGCGGCGTACAGGCTCAGCGGCTCGCCCTCGCCACCGTCGGTCCACAGCTCTTTGCCCAGGCGCCCGCTGTTGTTGGCGATCAGGGCGTTGGCCGCTTTGAGGATGCCAGCGGTGGAGCGGTAGTTCTGCTCCAGGCGGATCAGCTCGGCGTCGGGAAAGTCGGCGGTGTACTGATGGATGTTTTCGATCTTGGCGCCGCGCCAGCCGTAAATCGACTGGTCATCGTCGCCGACCACCATCAGGCTGTCGCCACCCTTGGCCAGTAGCCGCAGCCAGGCGTACTGCACGGCGTTGGTATCCTGGAACTCGTCGACCAGCACGTGGCGAAAGCGCCGCTGGTAGTGTTCGAGCAGGCCCGGGTGGTCGCGCCACAGGTCCAGGGCGCGCAGCAGCAGCTCGGAGAAGTCGATGACGCCGGCGCGTTGGCAGGCCGCCTCGTAGGCTTCATAGATGCTGCGCATGGTGCCCAGGAACAGGTCGCCACTGGTCTGGATGTGTTGCGGGCGCAGGCCTTCGTCCTTCTGGCCGTTGATGAACCACTGCGCCTGGCGCGCCGGCCAGCGTTGTTCATCCAGGCCCAGCTCGCGGATCACCCGCTTGACCAAGCGTTGCTGGTCGTCGCTGTCGAGGATCTGGAAGTTCTGGTTCAGCCCGGCTTCTTGCCAGTGCGCACGCAACAGGCGGTGTGCCAGGCCGTGAAAGGTGCCTACCCACATACCGGCCGGGTTGATGCCCATCAGCTGTTCGATGCGCTGGCGCATCTCGGCCGCGGCCTTGTTGGTGAAGGTCACCGAGAGGATCGAGTGCGGCGAGGCCTGCACGACCTGGATCAACCAGGCGATGCGGTGCACCAGCACACGGGTTTTACCGGAGCCGGCACCGGCCAGGACCAATTGACGACCAACCGGCGCAGCTACAGCCTGGCGTTGGGCATCGTTGAGAGAGTTCAACAGGAGAGAGAGATCATCGCGCATCCGGCCATTTTAGGGGGGCAGGCGACCCTTGGGCAAATATACAGTAGAAAAAAACGGGTGCTGACGACCGGCCGGTCATCGGCTGCAGGCCAAGGCTTGCGTGCTTGAGCGCCTGCTGTCGGGAAATACGATGAAATATTTATGATCCAGAGCAGTTTGGCCCGGGGGCTTGCTTGTGTATGCTCCGTGCACGTTTAAGGCTAACCATTACAAGAACACTGCCTATGACACTCGGTTCCGACTCCGTGAGCGCTCCTGCCCAAGCGCGCCGGAGTATTCGCAAACACTTCGCCACCCAACTGGCTGTCGAGCGCACCCGCCTGCTGTACCAAGGCTCGTTGCTGCCGACCTTGTTCATGCTGCTCAACGGCCTGGTCTGTGCCTGGTTGCTTTGGAGCCCGGCACGCTACCTGCTGGTCAGCGTATGGATCGTCTGGCTGATGGCCCTGGTAGCCATGCGCGTGATTCAGGTGGCCGCCTTTGACGCTGCCATGCCGGATCGACAGGCCCAGCCCAGTTGGTGGCGAATGTTCCTGCTGGGTTCGGCCTTCAGCGGCTTGACCCTGGCCAGCGCGGCGATCGCCCTGGTGCCTGTGGATAACTTTGTGCAGCAGGCCTGGGTGTTTGGCTTGCTGGGGGCGGCGACGTTATCGGCCAGCGTAGCGTATGCAGTCAGCCTCCCGGCCTTCCTGAGTTTTACCTTGCCCTGCCTGCTGCCGCCGATCGCTTTCCTTTTCTGGAATGGTGATGAACAGCAGCGTGGCTGGGGTTGGCTTGGCCTGATTCTGTTGGCCGCTTTGTCGGTGGTGGCCTGGCAGGTCAATCGGTTGATCGAGCGCGGGCTGTTGCGACGTTTTCAGAACCAAGATTTGATTGAGCACCTGCAGGCCGCGCAAAGCCGTAGCGAGCGCCTCAATCAGGCCTTGGCCCAGGAGGTCGAGCAGCGTCGGCTGATCGAGGAGCAGCTACGCGAGGCCCAGGTTGGCCTGGAGTCGCGGGTGGCCCAGCGCAGCCAGGAACTGGATGTGGCCAACCAGGCCTTGAGCAAGAGCGAACAGCGTCTGGCCCTGGCCCTGGAAGCCAGCGAACTGGGGCTGTGGGACTGGAACCTGGAAACGGACGAGATCCACCACACTCAATTGCGTGAGCTGTTTGGTCTGGAGCCTGAACAGGTCCAGGAGATGCTCGCGCACCTCAAGCCACGCCTGCATCCCGATGACGTGCCGCTACTCAAGCGTACCCTGGTCGAGCACCTCAAGGGCCGCAGCGAGGACTATCGCATCGATTACCGGGTGCGCCACCGCCAGGGCCATTGGTGCTGGATCGAGGACCGTGGCCGGGCCGTGGAGCGCAGTGCCAATGGTCGCGTGTTGCGCATGCTCGGCACCCGCCGCGAGATCAGCGCGCAAAAAGCCCAGGAAGAGCAGCAGCGCCTGGCCGCGACGGTGTTCGAGGCCGCCAGCGAAGGCATCGTGATTCTCGACCCGGACTACGTGTTGCTGGCGGTCAATCAGGCCTTCTGCCGGGTGACCGGCTACGACCGCGAAGAGCTGCTCCAGGGCCAACTGCTGGAACTGCCGTGCAGTCGCGATGCCCGCCGGCATTCTCAAGCGATCGAGATTGCCCTGGAGCAACAGGGCGGCTGGCAGGGTGAGCTGGTCGAGGCGCGCAAGAATGGCGAGCTTTATCCTCAGTGGCTACAGCTCAATGGCGTGCGCGATGCGCGGGGTAACCTGACCAGCATCGTCGGCTTCTTTACCGACCTGTCGGCACGCCGCGAGTCCGAAGAGCGTCTGCGCTACCTGGCCCACTATGACGAGTTGACCGGCCTGGCCAACCGCGCGTTGTTCCGCCTGCGTCTGCACGAAGCCGGCCAGCGCTTGCGTCAGAGCGGGCGCGGCCTGGCTTTGCTGCACATCGACCTGGACCGTTTCAAGCTGCTCAACGACAGCCTTGGCCACGAAGTCGCTGACCACTTGCTCAAGCAGATGGCCCAGCGCATCAGCAATGCCATGCCCGAGGCCGATACGGTGGCGCGGCTTTCCGGCGACGAATTCGCCGTGCTGTTCGATGCCTACAGCAACCTGTCCAGCCTGGTGCGGGTGGCCAGCCGCCTGCTCGACAAACTGCGTGTGCCACTGCGGGTCGATGGCCATGAACTGGTGATCAGCGCCTCGGTGGGCATCAGCCTGCTGGCTGACACATCACGGGATGTCACGGTGCTGGTTAGTCAGGCCAACACCGCCATGCAGCATGCCAAGCACCTGGGAGGGGACAACTTCCAGTTCTACACCGAGAGCCTGCAGGCCAGTACTTTGCAGCGCCTGCAACTGGAAAACCACCTGCGCAAGGCCATCGAAGAGCGCCAGTTGCAGGTTTACTACCAGCCCAAGCTGTGCCTGGCCAGTGGCCGCCTGCACGCCGCCGAGGCGCTGGTGCGCTGGCAACATCCACAATGGGGCATGGTGCCACCGTCCGATTTCATTGGCCTTGCCGAAGAAACCGGGCTGATTGCGCCGATGGGTGAATTCGTCTTGCGGCAGGCCTGTTGGCAGGCCTGTGAGTGGCAGCGCATGGGCCTTGAACCGATCCGCGTGTCGGTCAACCTGTCGGTTTACCAATTGCGCCAAGGCAAACTGGTCAGCCTGGTGCGTCAGGTGCTCGATGAAAGTGGCCTGGCGCCGCACCTGCTGGAGCTGGAGCTTACCGAAAGCCAGTTGCTCGACAGCGTCGAACACATCATTGCCACCTTCCGCCAGTTGCATGAGCTGGGAGTGAAGCTGGCCATTGATGATTTCGGTACCGGATATTCCTCGCTCAGCTACCTCAAGCGCTTCCCGGTGGACTACGTGAAAATCGATCAGGCCTTCATCCGCGGCCTGAGCGAGGGCAGCGAAGATGCGGCGATCACCCGGGCAATCATCGCCATGGCCCAGAGCCTCGACCTGCAGGTGGTCGCCGAAGGCGTGGAAACCCGCGAACAGCTGGATTTCCTGCGCAAGCAAGGTTGCAACGAAGTGCAGGGCTACCTGATCAGCCGGCCGGTTCCGGCACAAGAGCTGGCCGGGTTGCTGGCCAGTCGCTACACCTTCTAGAGATGCCAGGCACGCCCCTGGTGTGCCAGTAGGCTGTGGGCCTGGTCCGGGCCGTTGCTGCCGGCGTGGTAAGGCCGCGGTGCCTGGAAATGCTCCTGCCAGCCTGTCAGGATCGGGTCGATCCAGGCCCAGGCCGCCTCGACTTCGTCACGGCGCATGAACAGCGTCGAGTCGCCTTCGAGCACATCCAGTAGTAGCCGTTCATAGGCGTCCCAGCGGCGAGTCTGGCCAAACACCTGGGCCAGGTTCAGGTTCAGCTCCACCGGTTCCAGGCGCATGCCTTTACCTGGGGTCTTGGTCATCATTTGCAGGCTGATCCGTTCATCGGGCTGCAGCTGGATCAGCAACTGGTTGGCCTGGTCGCCCTCGAACAGGCGGTGCGGTACAGGTTTGAACTGGATGACAATTTGCGACGAGCGTTTGGCCAGGCGCTTGCCGGTGCGCAGGTAGAAGGGCACTCCGGCCCAGCGCCAGTTGTTGATGTGCGCTTCAACGGCGACGAAGGTCTCGGTATCGCTGTCGTTGTCGACATCTTTCTCGAAGTAGTAAGCCGGTACTTCCTGGCCGCCGATTTTGCCGGCGCTGTATTGGCCACGCACGGTCTTGTCCTGCACATCCTGATCGGTGATCGGTTGCAGGGCCTTGAGGATCTTCACTTTCTCGTCACGCACCGCTTCGGCCTCGAACTGCGCCGGCGGCTCCATGGCTACCAGGCAGAGCAACTGCAGCAGATGGTTCTGCAGCATGTCACGGGTAGCGCCGGCACGGTCGTAGTAGGCGCCGCGGTTCTCGACCCCGAGGGTCTCGCAAACGCTGATCTGCACATGGTCGATCTGGTTGTTGCGCCACACTGGCTCGAGCAGGGCATTGGCAAAGCGCAGGGCCATGAGGTTCTGCACTGTTTCTTTGCCCAGGTAGTGGTCGATGCGAAATACCTGCGATTCGGCGAAAACGGCGCCAAAGGCCTCGTTGATTGCCGTGGCCGACTCCAGCGAATGGCCGATGGGTTTTTCCAGCACGATGCGCGCATCGTGGTCGGCCAGCCCGGCAATTTTCAGGTGGTTGGCAATCGGTACGAACAGGTTGGGGGCGGTGGCCAGGTAGTAGATTCGGGTAAGGCCGCCCGCTTCGCCGAGAAACCGCGCCAGGCGGACGAAGTCGGCGCTTTGCGAGGCGTCCATGGGGAAGTAGTCCAGCCGCGCCGAGAAGCGTGCCCAGACCTCCTCGTCGAAGTCGGCCTGGGCGATCTGCGCCCGGCAGCGGCGTTCGGCAAGCTTGAGGAATTCGCTGCGCGGCAGATTGCTGCGGGCCAGCGCAATAATGCGTACGGCGGCGTGCAGGCGAGCCTCGCGATACAGGTGGTAGAGCGCCGGAAGCAGTTTGTGCAGGGCCAGGTCACCGGTGCCGCCGAACACCATGATGTCGCAAGGGATAGTCAATACCACCACTCTCCTAGTTCGTTTAGCTGGGCGGGTCGCCGGTCATGTAGTATAACTACAAGAAAGCTACAACCCGGTCAGTCGATCATAACCGAGTCCTGCCCTTGAATCTGTTGCAACACATCGCCCAGTCGCGCCATCTGCTACGCAAATCGGAACTAAAGGTTGCCGATCACGTGCTGCTAGATCCTGCAGCCGTCATGCATAGCTCCATGGCTGACCTTGCCCACAGCGTCGGCATCAGTGAGCCGACTATCGTGCGTTTTTGCCGTGCGATCGGTTGTTCCGGTTTCCAGGACCTCAAGCTCAAGCTGGCCCAGAGTCTGGCGGCGGGTGCGAGTTTCGGCCAGTTCGCCATTCATGAAGACGACTCGGTTGCCGACTACAGCCTGAAGATTTTCGACACTACCCTGCATACCCTGATGGAAGTGCGCGAGCACCTCGATGCACAGGCCTTGCAGCGTGCCGTGACCGCCATGGCCCAGGCCCAGCGCGTCGAGTTCTACGGTTTTGGTGCTTCCGGCGCGGTCGCCGCCGATGCTCAGCACAAGTTCTTCCGCCTGTTGCTGACCGCTGCGGCCTACTCCGATCCACACATGCAGGCAATGTCGGCGGTAACCCTCAAGCCTGGCGACGTGGCCATCTGCATTTCCCAGTCGGGGCGTTCCAAGGACCTGCTGATCACTGCCAACCTGGTGCGTGAAAGCGGCGCTACGCTGATCACCCTGTGCCCGAGCCAGACACCACTGGCGGAGCTGTCGACCGTCAACCTGGCCATCGATGTGCACGAAGACACCGAAATCTACACCCCGCTGACTTCGCGTATCGCCCACCTGGTGGTGATCGACGTGCTGGCCATGGGCGTTGCCATGGCCCGCGGCCCGAGCTTGGTCAATCACCTGAAAAGCGTCAAACGCAGCTTGCGCAGCCTGCGCTTGTCGCCCAAGTCGATCAAGGCGATGGACGACTGATCAAGCCCGTTCCCACAGGTTCATCGATTTGTCATTGCCGCGCCGCCAAACCGTAATGCTATGAGGTCAGGCTGAAACTCCCGCACTCGAAAAGGGAGATATGCAATGGCTCGTGAATTCGATGGCTCGTACCAACCCAACGCCAAATCCCGCAAGCAGCAGGAAAAAGACCAGCGCCGCATGGAGTTTCGCCGCGCGATCGAAAGCTACTCCGAGCAGCGCCGCCTGCTGCAGGACATCACCGACTACGCCGACGTGCAGAGCGTCAATGTGTGGCAGGTATCGGCGGCAGAATCCCAGAGAAACGTTCAACAAGCTCGCTGATCTGTGCACGTTCGCTACGAATAAACGCTAAAAACGCCAGGGCCACCGGCGACTGCCGCTTGGCCTTGGATTGCACCACGCACCAGCTGCGGTACAGCGGCAGTTCTTCAACCGGCAGCTCGCGCAACACACCCGTGGCCAGCTCCAGGTTCAGGGCGTGGCGGGTCAGCAGGGCGATGCCCAGGCCGGCAATCACGCACTCACGCTGGGCATCGGCCGAGGCCACTTCCAGCGTCTGGGTGAAGTGCACGCGCTTTTCCTTGAAATACTCCTCGCAGGCCTTGCGCGTCCCCGATCCCTGTTCGCGCACCAGTAAGGTATATGGCTCAAGGTCCTGCAGGCGCAGGTTATCGAGCTTGCACAGCGGGTGATCGGGCGGGGCCACGGCGACAATCGGATTGTTCAGGAACGGCAGGAACTCCAGGCCCATGTCCTGCGGCACCATGGACATGATGATCAGGTCATCGCGGTTGTCCGAGAGGCGACGGATGGCTTGGGCCCGATTGACCACCGTGAGGGTAAGATTGACTTCCGGGTGCAGGCGTTTGAAGGCGGCGAACAGGTGCGGAACGAAGTACTTGGCGCTGGATTCGACCGCCAGCTTCAGTTGCCCCTGCAGTGAGCCCTGCATGTCCGAGAGCTGCATGTCGAGGCTTTCCAGACGTCCGAAGATATCCCGGCTGGCACGCTGCAGTGCTTCTGCGGCTTCGGTCAGGTAGAGCTTCTTGCCGACGTACTCGAACAGCGGTTGGCCGAGCAGTTCTTCCAGTTGGCGGATCTGTAGACTAACGGCGGGTTGCGTCAGGTTCATCTCCTCGGCCGCCCGGCTGTAGGAACGCAAATCACAGACCTCATTGAAGATCTGAAGTTGCCGTAATGTCATACGCATTAATGACTTACGCATTTTTATCAAGCCCCGGAAAAACCTTGTAACAGCACTATAAGCTTTTGCTTATGCACGCCCTAATAAATATTGATTTTTGTTTATCCAGAGACAGCGCTAGGGTAAAGATGCGACTGGCCAGCGACGATTGGTCACGCGCCGACCGGCATTGCCGGCTCGTTTGTTCTAGCGGCCTTGGGAATACTCCAGTGATAAAAAAGATCCTGATCGCCAACCGCGGTGAAATTGCTGTTCGAATCGTGCGCGCCTGCGCCGAGATGGGCATCCGTTCCGTGGCGATCTACTCGGACGCCGACCGCCATGCCTTGCACGTTAAACGTGCCGATGAGGCCCACAGTATTGGAGCCGAGCCTCTGGCCGGTTACCTCAACCCGCGCAAGCTGGTGAACCTGGCTGTGGAAACCGGTTGTGATGCGCTGCATCCCGGTTATGGCTTTTTGTCTGAGAACGCTGAACTTGCGGACATCTGCGCCGAACGTGGAATAAAGTTCATAGGCCCGTCAGCAGAAGTCATTCGTCGCATGGGTGACAAGACCGAAGCCCGTCGCAGCATGATCAAGGCTGGTGTACCGGTGACCCCCGGCACTGAAGGCAACGTCGCCGACATCCACGAAGCCCTGGTGGAGGGCGATCGCATCGGTTATCCGGTGATGCTCAAGGCCACCTCCGGTGGTGGTGGCCGTGGTATTCGCCGCTGCAACAGCCGTGAAGAGCTGGAACAAGCCTTCCCGCGGGTTATCTCCGAAGCCACCAAGGCCTTCGGTTCGGCGGAAGTGTTCCTGGAAAAATGCATCGTCAATCCCAAGCACATCGAGGCGCAAATCCTCGGTGACAGCTTCGGCAACGTCGTGCATTTGTTCGAGCGCGATTGCTCGATCCAGCGGCGTAACCAGAAGCTCATCGAAATTGCCCCAAGCCCGCAGTTGACCCCCGAACAGCGTGCCTATATCGGCGACCTGTCGGTGCGCGCGGCCAAGGCCGTGGGTTACGAGAATGCCGGCACCGTGGAGTTCCTGCTCGCCGATGGCGAGGTGTACTTCATGGAGATGAACACCCGGGTGCAGGTGGAACACACCATCACCGAAGAAATCACCGGCATCGATATCGTCCGCGAGCAGATCCGCATCGCTTCCGGCTTGCCGCTGTCGGTCAAGCAGGAAGACATCCAGCACCGCGGCTTCGCGCTGCAGTTCCGGATCAATGCCGAAGACCCGAAGAACAACTTCCTGCCCAGCTTCGGCAAGATCACCCGCTACTACGCCCCCGGCGGCCCGGGCGTGCGTACCGACACGGCGATCTACACCGGCTACACCATTCCACCGTTCTACGATTCGATGTGCCTGAAACTGGTGGTTTGGGCGCTGACCTGGGAAGAAGCCATGGACCGCGGCCTACGGGCCTTGGACGACATGCGCGTGCAAGGGGTGAAGACCACCGCCGCCTATTACCAGGAAATCCTGCGCAATCCGGAATTTCGCAGCGGTCAGTTCAATACCAGCTTCGTTGAAAGCCATCCGGAACTGACCAACTACTCGATCAAGCGCAAACCCGAAGAGCTGGCCCTGGCCATCGCCGCCGCCATCGCCGCCCACGCAGGCCTGTGAGGAACCCATAATGTCCAAGAAAATCTTTGTAACCGACACAATCCTGCGCGACGCCCACCAGTCCCTGCTGGCCACCCGCATGCGTACCGAAGACATGCTGCCGATCTGCGACAAGCTCGACAAGGTGGGCTACTGGTCGCTGGAAGTCTGGGGCGGCGCCACTTTCGATGCCTGCGTGCGCTTCCTCAAGGAAGACCCGTGGGAGCGCCTGCGCAAACTGCGTGCGGCACTGCCCAACACTCGCCTGCAGATGCTCCTGCGCGGGCAGAACCTGCTTGGCTACCGCCACTACAGCGATGACGTGGTTAAAGCCTTCGTCGCCAAGGCAGCGGTCAACGGCATCGACGTGTTCCGCATCTTCGATGCCATGAACGACGTACGTAACCTGCGCGTGGCCATCGAAGCGGTCAAGGCCGCCGGCAAGCATGCTCAGGGCACCATCGCTTACACCACCAGCCCTGTGCACACCATCGACGCCTTCGTCGCCCAGGCCAAGCAGATGGAAGCCATGGGCTGCGATTCGGTTGCCATCAAGGACATGGCAGGCCTGCTGACGCCGTTCGCCACCGGCGAGCTGGTCAAGGCGCTGAAGGCCGAGCAATCGCTACCGGTGTTCGTGCATTCTCACGACACCGCCGGCCTGGCTGCCATGTGCCAGCTCAAGGCGATCGAAAACGGCGCCGACCACATCGACACCGCGATCTCCAGCTTTGCCTGGGGCACCAGCCATCCGGGTACCGAGTCGATGGTTGCGGCACTCAAGGGCAGTGAATTCGACACCGGCCTGAGCCTGGAGCTGCTGCAGGAAATCGGTCTGTACTTTTACGCGGTGCGTAAGAAGTACCACCAGTTCGAAAGCGAATTCACCGCCGTCGATACTCGCGTGCAAGTCAACCAGGTGCCCGGTGGGATGATTTCCAACCTGGCCAACCAGCTCAAGGAGCAGGGCGCGCTCAATCGGATGAACGAAGTGCTGGCGGAAATCCCGCGGGTGCGTGAAGACCTTGGCTTCCCGCCGCTGGTGACCCCGACCTCGCAGATCGTCGGCACCCAGGCATTCTTCAACGTGCTCGCCGGCGAGCGCTACAAGACCATCACCAACGAGGTGAAGTTGTACCTGCAAGGCGGCTACGGCAAGGCCCCGGGTGTGGTCGACGAAAAACTGCGGCGTCAGGCCATCGGTAGCGAAGAGGTTATCGACGTACGCCCGGCCGACCTGCTCAAGCCGGAAATGACCAAGCTGCGCAACGACATCGGCGCCCTGGCCAAGTCGGAAGAAGACGTTCTGACCTACGCCATGTTCCCGGACATCGGGCGCAAGTTCCTCGAAGAGCGTGAGGCCGGCACCTTGACTCCAGAAGTGCTGCTGCCGATTCCAGAGGCTGGCGCTGTGGCTTCGGCCAGTGGCGAGGGCGTACCGACTGAGTTCGTCATTGATGTGCACGGTGAGACCTACCGTGTGGATATCACCGGTGTTGGCGTCAAGGCCGAAGGTAAAAGGCACTTCTACCTGTCCATCGACGGCATGCCGGAAGAAGTGGTGTTCGAACCGCTCAACGAGTTCGTCGGCGGCGGCAGCAGCAAACGCAAGCAAGCCAGTGCACCGGGTCATGTCAGCACGACGATGCCAGGCAACATCGTTGATGTGCTGGTCAAGGAGGGGGACACGGTCAAAGCCGGTCAGCCGGTGCTGATCACCGAGGCAATGAAAATGGAGACCGAAGTGCAGGCGGCGATCGCTGGCAAGGTCACCGCCATTCATGTGGCCAAGGGTGACCGGGTCAACCCGGGCGAGATTCTGATCGAGATCGAGGGCTGATTTTCAGGCCCTCATCTACAAGCGGTTAACCTCTGGGGGGCGTATGCCTCCCTTTTTTTTGCTCTTCCGTGTGCAGCTTAATGCAATTGCTGGTTAACGGTTTTTTACTATCTGCATTAAAATGCATTATACGTAATCGCTATTGTGCAAAAGTTGCACTATATTGCAGATATGACATGGCTTTTACTTAAGAATATGCACGATATTGCAGGTATCTGATGTTCCCTCTCACAATCCAGCTCTATGCAGATGGCGATTGGCACGACGCAATGTCGCTGAAGTTTGCAGAGCCGATGATGGGTTTCCTAGGACCTTGTGAAATTGCCTACAAGGCTGCCTACATTCGCGCCAATCTGGATGCCTACCAGAGCCCGTTTACCCTGGCGGTCAGCGCGCGCCTGCCGGTGGACTACGACCCGCTTTCCCTGCAGCGTGCGCCGGCGTTCCTGCATGACATTGCGCCCTCGGGGGCTGCCAGACGGTTTCTGCTCAAACACATTGGCAGGCAGAAACCTGCAGGACTCAGCGATGACATGTTCCTGCTGGGGCGAAGCACACCCGCTCCCGTGGGTAACCTGCGAATCAAGGAATCGATGGAGGAACTGGATACCTGTGCCGCAGCAATAGGTTTCAGCCGGAGTGAAGTGGTAACGCGTGACCAGGGATTTCTCGACTACGCCTACGAGCAAGGTGCAGCCATCGGCGGTGCGACAGGAGCAGGAGGTGAAGCGCCCAAGCTGTTGATGACTGAAGGGCGCGATGGGCAACTCTATCCAGATGCTGTGCTGCCTGACGCCGACGCAACCCAGCACTGGTTCGTCAAATTCGCACGCAATCAGGCCTTGCTCAATGACCAGGACATTTTGCGTAGCGAGTACCTCTACTACAAGGCGTTGCAGCAACTTGGCGTGGACACCGTAGCGACAGCGGAGCTTGGGTTTGAGCAGGCCAACAAGCCGAGCCTCTGGATGAAGCGGTTTGACCGGCAAGTGACCGACAGAGGGGTTGAGCGTCGAGCGGTTGAGTCGATTTATTCGCTGGCCGGTGTGACCGAGCCGGGCAGTCGGCTGGAGCATGTAGAGGTCATCAGGTTGTTGGTCAAACTCTGGGTCGAGGCAGGGCAAAAGGCTCAAGTACCGGCCTTGGTTCGCGAGTACCTGCGTCGTGACCTGATCAACAAGACTCTTGGAAACTCAGACAACCATGGACGAAACACCGCGATCATTCGTGAGGCCTCGTCTTTTCGGCTGGCACCGATCTATGACCTGGCGCCCATGGTCATGGATGTCGAAGGTGTGCCGCGTACAACCAAATGGCCAGGCGCTGTAGAGCGCGCAGGGGAGATTGACTGGCGTGGGGCCTGTAACGCTTTGGCTGCCCTGGTTGATCCGCAAGACGCATTTGAGCAGCTTCGCGAGGATGCTCGTCACTTGCTCGCGTTGCCCGATTTACTGGCCGAAACGGGACTTCCGACAGCGACCATGAATCATCCGGCGATCGCTTTGAAAAAATTGCCACAACGCATGAAAGAGTGGGCGCTGCTATGACTGTTTCTATCGATATACGCACGTCGCTCATCGAAGGTGTGCGCACCGCTATTGCTGACGGATCATTGGAGCTTGGCACTGCAGTCAGGCGTTTGCGCGTCGAGGTGGCTGGTTTGCATCAGAGCCAGTTCGCGAGCATGTGTAAGATATCGGTGCGCACACTGATTCAGATTGAGCAGGGGGAAGGTAACCCGACGCTGAAGTCGCTGAATGCGGTCTTTCGCCCATTCGGTTTGCAGATGGGTGTGGTCAAGCGCCAGCGGCAGGTCAGTTAGACGCGGTCGCTGGCACGGCCTCAGGCACTGGTGCGGCACGCTTCCAGTGTTCGCAACTGCCCCTCTGGCCGCTGGTTATCGGGCGCCAACCAGCGCTCGAACCCCGCCGCAATCGCCGGCCACTCATCGTCGGTAATCGAGAACCAGGCCGTGTCGCGGTTACGGTCCTTGATCACCATGTGCTTGCGAAACACCCCTTCGAAGGTAAAGCCAAAGCGCAGCGCAGCGCGCTTGGAGCGGGCGTTGTCGTCGTTGCACTTCCATTCCAGGCGCCTGTTGCTTAGCTCGAACGCCAGTTTGCCGAGCAGGTAGATGGCTTCAGTGCCCTTTGGTGTGCGTTGCATGGCGGCGCCGAAGGCGATGTGGCCAATCTCGATACGACCCTGGTCGGGCACGATCGACATCAGGCTGAGGATGCCCTGGGTCTGGCCGTTTGCCAGGTCAATCACGCTGTAGAACAGTGGGTCGCTGCTGGCGGCGTTGGTATCGAGCCAGTGATCGAAGTCTTCGCGTTCGCTGAACGGACCGTACGCCAGGTAGTCCCACAGTTTGCTGTCGGCTTGGGGGCCTTGGAACACTTCCCAGAGGTCTTCGCTGTCGCGCTTGGGGTCGAGCTTTTCCAGGCGGATGAAGTGCCCGGTCAATGACGCAGGTTGCGGGCGTTTGGCCGGGTGCCAGTTCAATGGATTGCTCATGGGAGGCTCCTCTGGCTTACAGCGGTTTGCGGAACTGGATGAAGCCGGGCCGCTCGGCGACCTGCTCGTACAGGCTGATGGCCGTGGCATTGGTTTCATGGGTCAGCCAGTGCACTTTGGCGCAACCTGCGGCCTTTGCCGTAGCGTAGACGTATTCGATCAACTGGCGGCCGACACCCAGGCCACGTTGCTCACTTTGCACATACAGGTCTTGCAGGTAGCAGGAGTTCTCGATGCTCCAGTTGGAGCGGTGATAGATCCAGTGGACCATGCCCACCGCCTTGCCATCGACCCAGGCCAGCGCGGCGTTGGTCGGTTCATTCGGGTCGAGCATGCGCGTCCAGGTCACGGCGCTGACCTCGTCGGCAATACGGGTTTCGTAGAAGCGCTGATACGCCTGCCACAGCGGCAGCCAGACGCTGTGATCGTCGGCGGTGACGGGACGGAGGGTGACGCTAGACATGGGTGTACTCCTTCAAAGTTGGCCCATCAGGGCGGCCAGTTGGTTGTCCAGGGGATCGCTGCTGCCTGCCAGGCCGTTGCGCACGCCTTCGATGTCGATGGCCGAACGGTTCTGGCTGAGTTTGCGTGTGCCTTGCAGGCGCTCGATGGGCAGGGAGAAGCCGACGATTGCCTTGAGCATGCTGGCCATGTAGTCGGCTGGCGCCTCATCCACCGACCAGGGGTTGGCCTGGTGTTGCTCATGCTGGTCACTCAGGCGCCTGACGATATCCAGCAGCCGTTCGGCGTCGTGAAACACCTCGGCCTTGCCCCAGGCGTGTACGGTCACATAGTTCCAGGTCGGAACTGTGCGCGGGTCGTCAACCTTGCTGGGGTAGTAGCCGGCGCTGACATAAGCATCGGGCCCGGCAAATACCAGTAGCGCCTCGGCGCCGTTGGCCAGGTCCTGCCATTGCTTGTTGGCCCGGGCGAAGTGGCCGTACAGGGTGCCGTTGCTGCCCTGGCCGCGATCCAGCAGCAGTGGCAGGTGGCTGGCCTGCAAACCTTGCTCACCATGGGTGACCAGTACGGCCAGGCGTGTTTGCTCGATCTGCTGATGCAAGCGCTCGAGATCGGTTTCCTTGTGGCTCGAAGGTGTGAACATGTCGATTGTCCTTGGCGAATGGTCCAATCCTAGGCAGGCTATTGGACTAAGGTAAGAGCCATTTCTAGCTAATTTCATAGGTCCATTGCCATGAGTGAGCGCCCCTTCACTTTGCCGTTCGACCCGACAGGTATCGTGCTCGATCGCCGTCAGGGTCTGAGCCGCCAGCTTTATCAGGCCCTGCGCATGCGGGTGCTGGACGGCCGGCTGAGCAGCGGCACACGGCTGCCGGCCAGCCGCGATATGGCGGCGGTACTGGCGCTTTCGCGCAACAGCGTGGTGCGTGCTTATGATCAGTTGTACGCCGAGGGCTATATAGAAAGCCGGGTGGGCGATGGCACCTATGTCAGCCAGTTGCCAAAATTATCCACAAAAGTATCCACAGGGTTATCCCTGGGTTTTTCCACAGGGTTATCCACAAAACCAGTAGAGATAACTGAGGATACATCCAGTAAAGTTATCCACACTGTGCCGTTGAGTCGCCTGGAAAGCCATCACTTACCGCCGCCCAAAAGCGGTCCGCCGCGGGCTTTTCGGGTGGGTTTGCCGGCGTTTGACCTGTTTCCGTTTGAGGTCTGGGCCAAGCTGCAGGCGGGTTTCTGGCGTAATCCCGACCCTGCCGCGCTGGGTTATGGTGATCCGGCTGGTGAGCCGCATCTGCGCGAACTGATCGCTACCTATTTGCGTCGATCCCGCGGGCTTTCCTGCGTGGCTGAACAAATTGTGATCACCAGTGGTGCACAGCAAGCCATCAGCCTTTGTGCACAGCTGCTGCTGGAGCCTGGCGAAGTAGTGGCTGTGGAAAACCCCGGTTACCGAGCCGCCGGCAACGCCTTTGCGCTGACTGGGGCCAAGGTGCAGGGAGTGGGGGTCGACCATGAAGGCCTGGACTGCTCTGCACTTGATGCCGTGGGGCATTGCCGCCTCAGCTATGTGACGCCGTCTCACCAGTACCCGACCGGCGTCACCATGAGCCTGGCCCGGCGCCTGGAGTTGCTGGCCTGGGCCGAGCGCAAGGACGGCTGGATCATCGAGGATGATTATGACGGTGAGTACCGCTATAGCGGCGACCCGCTAGCGCCGCTGGCGGCGTTGGATCGCAACGGCCGGGTGTTGTATGTCGGCACCTTCGGCAAGATCGCCTTTCCGGCGCTGCGCCTGGGCTACCTGGTGCTGCCACGGCAACTGGTCCAGGCCTTTTCCCGCTGCCGGGCGCTGGCCGTACGGCATTCGGAGGTGGGCACCCAGGCAGTGATGGCGCAGTTCATGGCCCAAGGGCACTTTCAGCGGCATATCCGACGCATGCGTCGCGCCGCCTTGAGCCGTCGCAATACCTTGAAAGCGGGTTGGCCGATGGATGTTACCGGTGTCGGGCCGATGCCAGAGGTTGCGGCAGGATTGCATGTGAAAGTCGATGTCGACAGCTACGCCCGTGAGCAGGAATTGATTGCCCGTGCCGAAGCGGTGGGTGTTGAACTCAATGCCCTGAGTGAGTACTGGCTGCCAGAATCGACGGTCCCTGTGGATAAGCGTGCTGGTTTGGTGCTGGGCTTCGCCGCAGTGTGCGAAGCCGCGACTGCCGACGCCCTGGCCCGCTTGCGGCGGGCCTGGCGTCAGTGACGGTCAGGTCCCGGCCTTGATCTTGGTCCAGGCGCGGGTGCGCGCCCGCTCGGCATCCCGCGGCAGCGGTTGCAAGGTATAGAGCTTGGCCATGGCAGCTTCGGTCGGGTACAGGTTGGGGTTATTGCGGATGGCCGGTGCGACCAGCTCGGTGGCGTCCTTGTTGGGGTTGGGGTAGCCGACAAAGTCGCTGATGGGTGCGATCACCTTGGGCTGCAGCAGATAGTTGATGAAGGTGTAGGCATCTTCCGGGTTGGCCGCACCTTTGGGGATTGCCAGCATGTCGAACCAGATCGGTGCGCCCTCCTTGGGCAGGCGCATGTCCACCACCACGCCGTTCTTCGCCTCGGTAGCGCGGTTGGCCGCCTGGGAGAAGCTGCCCGAGTAGCCGACCGCGACACAGATGTCGCCATTGGCGATATCGGCCATGTACTTGGAGGAGTGGAAGTAGGTGACGTGCGGACGAATCTTCAGCAGCAGTTCCTCAGCTTTTTTGTAGTCCGCAGGTTTTGTGCTGTTTGGTGGCAGGCCCAGGTACTGCAGGGCCAGAGGCAGGATCTCTGACGGCGAGTCAAGCAAGGCCACGCCGCACTGCTTGAGCTTGGCGATGTTTTCTTCCTTGAAGATCAGGTCCCAGCTGTCGACCGGGGCATTGTCGCCCAGGGCTGCCTTGACCTTGGCCGGGTTGAAGCCGATCAGCACCGTGCCGTACATGTAGGGCACGGCGAATTTGTTGCCGGGGTCGTTAGCCTCGATCAGCTTCATCAGTTTCGGGTCCAGGTGCTGCCAGTTAGGCAGCTTGCTGCGGTCCAGCGGCTGGAACACCCCCGCTTCGATCTGCTTGGCCAGGAACACATTGGATGGCACCACCACGTCGTAGCCGGAGTTGCCGGTCAACAGCTTGGCTTCGAGGGCTTCGTTGGTGTCGAAGATGTCGTAGATGAGCTTGACCTGGCTGTCTTTCTGGAAGTCCACCAGGGTTTGCGGGGTGATGTAGTCGAACCAGTTGTAGACCCGCAGGGTACGTTGTTCGGCAGCTTCCAGGCTACCGGCGAGCAGGCTGGTGCAGAGCAGGGGGGCGAGCAGGCGCTTGAGTCGGGCCATGCTTGAGCTTCCTGTTGGGCGCGTTCGAAACCTTCAAGTACGTTCACCGCGTTGATGCCGATTTCCTCGACCGCATAACCGCCTTCCATGACGAATAACGTCGGTTTGCCGAGGCGGGCGATGCGTTCGCCCATCTGCAGATAGTCGGGGCTGTCGAGCTTGAACTGGGAAATCGGGTCGTCCTTGAACGTATCCACACCCAGGGAAATCACCAGCACGTCCGGGCCATAGGCCGCAATGCGTTCACAAGCCTGGTCCAGTGCCTTGCTCCAGGTCGGCCAGTCACTGCCGGCCGGCAGCGGGTAGTTGATGTTGTAGCCCAGGCCGTCACCTTCGCCTTGCTCGTCGGCATAGCCGAGGAAGAATGGAAACTCGGCCTGCGGATCGCCGTGAATCGACGCGAAGAACACGTCACTGCGCTGGTAGAAGATCTCTTGGGTGCCGTTGCCGTGATGGTAGTCGACATCGAGGATCGCCACCTTGCGCCGGCCCTGATCCAGGAAGGCCTGGGCGGCGATGGCGGCGTTGTTCAGGTAGCAGTAGCCGCCCATGACGTCGCTGGCGGCGTGATGGCCAGGTGGCCGGCAGAGGGCGAAGGCGCTGTGCGCGCCGCTCTGGATTGCAGCCTGGGCGGTGAGGGCAACTTGCGCGGCGCTGTAGGCGGCTTGCCAGGTACCGGCGGTAATCGGTGCGCCCGCGTCGAAGCTGTAATAACCGAGTTCGCCATGCAGGCCGACGGGTTTGACGCTGCGCAGGGTGCGCGCGGGCCAGGTGAAGGGCAGTAGGTCGCCGTCGTGGCCCAGTTCGGCCCAGCGTTGCCAGGCACCTTCGAAGAAGTTCAGGTAGTCGGCACTGTGCACGCGCAGCAAGGGTGCGCGGCCAAAGTCAGCAGGGCCCTTGATGGTTCCCAGCTCGCGAGTTTCTACCCGCTGCAGAACATGGTCGGCGCGCGATGGCATTTCGAAGCAGGGCATCAGTTGCCCGTCGATCAGCTCGCAGCGGCCGTGGTGCAGGCGGTGGTCATCGGAATAGATCGTCAGCATTTTGTTGTTCTCCGGGTCACTGGCGTCGCTCCATTGTTGGTGGCGCAGGCCCGGTGCAGAACGACGGAAACGGCCAAAAGGGGATCGATGTGGCCAGCCTGGCTGTCCGGATTTCGCCCCCTGGCGGTGCAACAGCTGCATTCAGGCGCGGAAGTGGCTCGGCGCAACCCCGCTCCAGCGCATAAAGGCGTGACGAAAGCTCGCTGTTTCGCTGAAGCCGAGCAGTTCGGCGATACGGTAGATCGGTAGCTGATCTTCGGCCAACAGCTGTTTGGCGCGCTCGAAACGCAGTTCATCGAGCAACTGTTGATAGCTGCTGCCCAGCTCCTGCAGGTGCCGGCGCAAGGTGCGCGACGAGCAGTTCATCTGCCGTGCCAGGCCTTCCAGGCCAGGGGCGGCATCGAGTTGCTCAAGCAACAGTTGGCGGATCCGCCCAAGCCAAGCCTGGCGCCCGGTGAACTCCAGGTTGAGTCGGCGGCAACGCTCGCTCATGGCCCGGTGGGTGATCTGGTCGGCCAGTGGCAAGGGCTGTTCCAGCCAGGTGCGGGCGAAGGCGAAGGCATTGTCCGTCGCCCCGAAACGTAACCTGCAGGCGAAGCTGTCGCCATACAACGCATGGTAGTCGGGGGCCGGATGGGCAAAGCGCGTTGCCAGCAGCGGCAGGGGATGGCCGAGCAGGTCGTCGCAGATGACTTTCAACGAGGTCAGGCAGAACTCGGCGTTGAAGGCTGCCAGTTGAGGATCTTCGCGATAGTTGCTGGCACTTAACCAGACCCGCTCGCCCTCATCGATCAGACGCAGCTGGAAAAGTGTTCCCAGTAGCGCCGGATACCGCATCGCCAGGCGCAAAGCGTCACCTAAGGTGGCACTGGAGAGCAGGGCGTAACCGAGCATGCCGTAGCAGGAAACATGCATGCGCCGGCCCAGCTCCAGGCCTACTTCGCGGCGCTGGGCCACGGCATTGGCACACACCAGCATCTCCTGGCGGGTGGTGATGCGTGAGTCGGCGCGGCCCAGGTCTGCCGGGCTGATGCCGCTGCCGGCAAGCAGTGCTTCATCACCGGGGCCCTGGCCTTGAAAGGCTTGCAGAACCAGGGACACGGCATTCAGGGTGGTGAGGTGTGAATGGAGCATGCTCGGCTTCTTTCGACAGGTTGGCCGAACAAGCCGAGCAATTAGTATGCCTTGAGCCGCTTACTGCAATTCCCCGCAAAGATCCTGCTCCACCAGGCGTCTTGCCTCGGCTACCGGCAAGCCGCTGCCCAACAGTAATTGCAACTTGCCGAACAGTGCCTCGCGGGTCATG
Organism: Pseudomonas rubra; assembly: GCF_028656935.1. Lineage (GTDB taxonomy): Bacteria > Pseudomonadota > Gammaproteobacteria > Pseudomonadales > Pseudomonadaceae > Aquipseudomonas > Aquipseudomonas rubra. The sequence goes on along the minus strand of NZ_JAMDGZ010000048.1, from coordinate 115,126 downwards.
CCGCCACCTGACAGCACACCGACCTGGCGCAGGCGGCTGCCGGCCTCATAGACGTCCAGTTCGACCCCGCCTTCATGGCACTGGGTGATGGCCACCACGACGATGCCTTGAGCTTGAGCCTTGGCCAGGGCGGCGAGAAAGTCGGGGTTGTCGGACGGGCCGGTGCCGCTGCCAAAACATTCGAGCACCAAACCCTGTGCACCGCTGGCGAGCGCGGCCTGCAACAGCGGCGCGGAAAACCCCGGCACCAGTGGCAACACAGCGACATTGGCGACCTGCTTCGGCTGGCGGTAGTCCAGCGCCGCAGGCAAGGGCTTTACTGCGCCAGAGCCGGCAAAACGCTTGAGGGTAACGAACGGATGACGGCCAAAACTGCGGACCTTGGCGGTACGGTGCGGAGCTAGCAGTTCACCGTGGAAGTACAGTTGCACACCCGGCGCAACCCCGGCAGCCAGGGCCTGCAATGCGCCCGTGAGGTTTTCCCAGGCATCGCTGTCGGCGACACCGGCCGGCAGCATGGAGCCGGTGAACAACACCGGGGCTTGCAGGCCGAGCAATTGGAAACTCATGGCGGCGGCGCTGTACGCCAGAGTGTCGGTGCCATGCAGGACCAGCACGGCATCGCAGCCCTGGTTGTCGACCGCATCAATGATCGCTGTGCGCAAGCGCTGCCAGTACTGCGGGGTCATGTTGGCGCTGTCGATCAGCGGCAGCAGTTCACGGAACTGCCAGCTGGGAATGTTGGCGTGCCCGGCCAGTTGCTCGCGCATCCGTTGCTCGAAGCCCGAGGCCGGGGCCAGGCCGTTGGCGCTGGCTTGCATGCCGATGGTGCCACCGGTGTACAGCACCATGATGTTGCGGGCCGGTTGCGCAGTTGCCGGGGTCATTCGCCTGTCTCCATGGTCGGCTTGGGGAAGCCGACCACAGTACGCCATCACCCGGCTGGCTGTCAGCGCTTGGCGTTCTGGCCTTGGATTTTGGCCGGCCAGGCTTTGCGGTCGAGGTCCAGGTCGGCGAACTTGGCCGAATCGAACACCGGGGTTTTGATCCCGGCAGCGCGCTGGTCGTCATAGTCGCGCAGGATGCGCATGGCCACCTTGAACAGCAGGGCCAGGGCGATCAGGTTGACGAAGGCCAGGCAGGTCATGGTGATGTCGGCGAACGCGAACACCGTCCCCAGGTTCTGCACCGCGCCCCAGAAGATCAGCAGCAGCACCAGGGCGCGATAGCCGATCAGGGCCTTGCGGTTATCACCGACCAGATAGCGCAGGTTGCTCTCGCCCAGGTAGTAGTTGTAGAGGATCGAGGTAAACACGAACAACGCCAGGGCAACGCTGATAAAGACCCGCCCCCAGTCACCGACTACGGCCGCCAGCGAATTTTGCGTCAGGGCGATGCCGTCACCTTCGAAGCCCGGGGTATAGAAGCCCGAGAGCAGGATCAGCAAGGCTGTGCAGGTGCAGATGATGAACGTGTCGAGAAACACCGAGAACGCCTGGACCACGCCTTGGGCAATCGGGTGATCGACTTCGGCGACGGCGGCGACGTTGGGCGCGCTGCCAAGGCCGGCTTCGTTGGCGAACACACCGCGTTTTACGCCCATGATGATGGCGCTACCGACCAGGCCGCCGAACGCCTGATCCAGGCCGAAGGCGCTTCTGACGATGGTCATGAGCATGTCCGGCACCTGGTCGAACTGCAGCACGATCACGTACAGGGTCACGGCGATGTAGGCCAGGGTCTTGACCGGTACCAGCAGGTCGGCCACGGCGGCGATACGCTTGATGCCACCGATGAACACCAGGCCCAGCAGCACCGCCAGGGCGATGCCGGTGTAGGTGGTGTCGAACTGGAAGGCGTTGTTCAGCGAGTGGGTTACGGCGTGGGCTTGCAGGCCGTTGAAGGCGAAACCGAAGGTCACCAGCAGCAGGAAGGCCATGACCATACCCAGCCAGCGTTTGCCCAGGCCGTGTTCGATGTAGTACGACGGGCCGCCGCGGTACTGGCCTTCGCTGTCGCAACGCTTGTACAGCTGGCCGAGGGTGCATTCGATGAAGCTGCTGGACATGCCGACCAGCGCGGTCACCCACATCCAGAACACCGCACCCGGGCCGCCGAGGGTCACGGCGATGCCGACCCCGGCAATGTTGCCGGCACCGACGCGACCGGCCAGGCTGAGCATCAGCGCCTGGAACGAGCTCAGTTGTTCGCTGCTGCTACGCAGGCTGTCGCGAAATACCGCGAACATGTGAGTGAAGTAACGCAACTGAACGAAACGCGAGCGGATCGTGAAGTAACTGCCCAGACCGACAATGAGCACGATCAGTACCTTGCCCGAGAGGAAGTCGTTAATGACTTCAAGCATGGAGTGTTCCTCGCTTTTAATGACTTTTACTGCGTGCAACGCCGGGGTGCCGACACGCGAGAGGGCGGGCACTATACCGATGCGAGCGCCGCACGTCTGCCTTGGCGTGGCGGATATGCCCTCTGTGGGGGCTGGCTTGCCCCGCGATTGCGGTCTGTCAGCCAATTCCCATCGCGGGGCAAGCCCGCTCCTACAGGGCATAAAAAAAGGGCCCGGGGAGTGATCCCTGGGCCCTCAAAAGGTGAGAGGTGTCTAGTCCCTCAACCTGGTGAGCGTGTTACAGCATCGGTTACGCCTTGAGCGGCACCAGACGCGGAGCAATCATGTTTTCCGGACGCAGGATGTCGTTGAGCATCTCTTCGTCCAGCAGGCCTTCTTCACGTACCAGTTCCAGCACACCACGGCCGCTTTGCAGGGCGATGGCAGCGATACGGGTAGCGTTTTCGTAGCCGATGTACGGGTTCAGGGCGGTGACCAGGCCGATCGAGTGTTCGACCAGTTCACGGCAGCGCTGTTCGTTGGCAGTGATGCCGACGATGCAGTGCTCGCGCAGCATGTCCATGGCGCGTTGCAGCAGGCGGATCGAGTCGAAGATCTTGTAGGCGATCAGCGGCTCCATGACGTTCAGCTGCAGTTGGCCACCTTCGGCCGCGACGGTCAGGGCCAGGTCGTTGCCCATGATGGCGAAGGCCACCTGGTTGACTGCTTCCGGGATGACCGGGTTGACCTTGCCAGGCATGATCGAGCTGCCTGGCTGACGCGCTGGCAGGTTGATTTCGTTGATGCCGGTACGTGGGCCGCTGGACAGCAGGCGCAGGTCGTTGCAGATCTTCGACAGCTTGACCGCAGTACGCTTGAGCATGCCCGAGAACAGGACGAAGGCGCCCATGTCCGAGGTGGCTTCGATCAGGTCGGCAGCCGGTACCAGCGGCTGGCCGCTGATGGTGGCCAGGCGCTGAACGGCCAGGGCCTGGTAGCCCGGGTCGGCGTTGATGCCGGTACCGATGGCAGTACCACCCAGGTTGATTTCAGTCAGCAGTTCCGGGGCCAGCGAGCGCAGGCGCTGCAGGTCTTCGGTCATGGTGGTGGCGAAGGCGCGGAATTCCTGGCCCAGGGTCATCGGCACAGCGTCCTGCAGCTGGGTACGGCCCATCTTCAGTACGTGGTCGAATTCCTTGCCTTTGGCGGCGAAGGCCTGGATCAGGCTGTCGAGGCTGGACAGCAGGGCGTCGTGGCCCAGCAGCAGACCCAGGCGGATCGCGGTCGGGTAGGCGTCGTTGGTCGACTGCGCCATGTTCACGTCGTTGTTCGGGTGCAGGTACTTGTACTCGCCCTTCTGGTGGCCCATGGCCTCCAGCGCGATGTTGGCGATGACTTCGTTGGCGTTCATGTTGGTAGAAGTACCAGCACCGCCTTGAATCATGTCGACCACGAACTGCTCGTGGTAGTCGCCGCGGATCAGACGGGCGCAAGCCTCGCTGATGGCCGCGTGCTTGGCATCGCTCAGGTGACCCAGCTCACGGTTGGCGTCGGCAGCAGCCTGCTTGACCATGGCCAGGGCCACAACCAGCTTAGGGTAGTGCGACAGCGGAACGCCGGAGAGGTGGAAGTTGTTGGCAGCACGCAGAGTCTGGATACCGTAGTAGGCATCAGCAGGGACTTCGAGGGTGCCAAGCAGATCTTTTTCGACACGGAACGATGCAGCAGCGGACATGATGGATATCATCTCGAATTTGACCCGGCACATGCCGGAATGGCGCCAATCCTAGGCTGGCGCCGATTTTGCGGCCAATGCTGTTGCACGCTAACCTATGCACAAACGGCATACGGGTTGATGTGACGCCAACTGCCGATCGAGCGTGTTCAATTTTGGTGCATCCGTGGAGAGCCCATGAACCTTGAGAGCAAATGGCTGGAGGACTTCAGCGCCCTGGCCGCGACCCGCAGTTTCTCCCAGGCCGCCGAGCGCCGCTTCGTCACCCAGCCGGCCTTCAGCCGGCGCATTCGCAGCCTGGAAGCAGCGCTGGGGCTGACCCTGGTCAACCGCTCTCGCACGCCTATCGAGCTGACAGCGGCGGGGCAGCTGTTCCTGGTCACGGCGCGCACGGTGGTTGACCAGTTGGGCGAAGTGGTGCGCCATTTACATCATCTTGAAGGGGGGCAGGGAGAGGTGATTCAGGTGTCGGCGGCGCACTCGCTGGCGCTGGGGTTCTTTCCGCGCTGGATTGCACAACTGCGCAACGACGGCCTGAACATCGCCACGCGCCTGGTAGCGACCAACGTCGGCGATGCTGTACATGCCCTGCGCGAAGGTGGCTGCGACCTGATGCTGGCTTTCTATGATCCCGATGCTGCCTTGCAGATGGATGCGGAAATCTTCCCGTCGCTGCACCTGGGGCATACTGAGATGCTGCCGGTGTGCGCCGCCGATGCCGAGGGCAAGCCGCTGTTCGACCTTGAAGGCGAAGGCAGCGTGCCGTTGCTGGCCTACAGCGCCGGGGCCTTCCTCGGCCGCTCGGTCAATCTGCTGCTGCGCCAGCGCAACCTGCGCTTTACCACTGTTTATGAAACGGCGATGGCCGACAGCCTCAAGAGCATGGCCCTGGAAGGCCTGGGTATCGCCTGGGTACCGAGACTGTCGGCGCGGGCCGAGCTTGAGCGCGGTGAGCTGGTGGTATGTGGCGGCAGCCAATGGCACGTACCGCTGGAAATCCGCTTGTATCGCTGCGCCCTGGTGCGCAAGGCCAACGTGCGCTTGCTGTGGCGCAAGCTGGAGGGTGGGCCGGCGGCGTCGGCTTGACCCGAAAGTCAGCCAAAGCCCCGAAAAATAAGGCTGACAGTTGGTCGTCAGGGTGCATCCAAAGCGTTGCTTTGCGGTATACTGCGCGGCCTTCGGTCGGTATGCCCGGCCCTAATTCGTATAACAAGCCACGCCGGTTGTCCCGCGTGGCTTGTTGTTTTTTGACGCGCCTGCGGGCGCCCAAGAGAAGAGGCTCGACGATGAGTGCACTGGTTGGCGTGATCATGGGCTCCAAGTCCGATTGGTCCACCCTTAGCCACACCGCCGATATGCTGGAAAAACTCGGCATTCCCTACGAGGTCAAGGTGGTATCTGCCCACCGGACCCCGGACCTGCTGTTCCAGTATGCCGAAGAGGCCGAAGGCCGTGGCATCGAAGTGATCATCGCCGGTGCCGGTGGCGCTGCCCACCTGCCAGGCATGTGCGCGGCCAAGACCCACCTGCCGGTGCTGGGCGTACCGGTGCAGTCGTCGATGCTGTCGGGCGTCGACTCGCTGCTGTCGATCGTACAGATGCCAGCGGGCATTCCGGTTGCCACCCTGGCCATCGGCAAGGCCGGTGCAATCAACGCCGCACTGCTCTCGGCGAGCATCCTCGGTGCCAAGCACCCGCAGTTCCACACTGTGCTCAAACAGTTCCGCGCTGAGCAGACAGACAACGTTCTGGACAATCCAGATCCGCGCCAGGCCTGAGGTCAAAAGCATGAAAATCGGTGTAATCGGTGGCGGCCAGTTGGGCCGCATGTTGGCCCTGGCAGGTACTCCGCTGGGCATGAACTTCGCTTTCCTCGACCCGGCTCCAGACGCCTGCGCGGCGCCTCTGGGCGAGCACCTGCGTGCCGATTACGGTGACCAGGACCACCTGCGGCAGTTGGCCGACGAAGTTGACCTGGTGACCTTCGAGTTCGAAAGCGTCCCAGCTGAAACCGTGGCCTTCCTGTCGCAGTTCGTGCCGGTCTACCCAAGTGCCGAGTCGCTGCGCATCGCCCGCGATCGCTGGTTCGAAAAGAGCATGTTCAAGGACCTGGGCATCCCCACCCCGGCCTTCGCCGATATCCAGTCGCAAGCCGACCTGGATGCCGCCGTGGCCAGCATCGGCCTGCCTGCCGTACTCAAAACCCGCACCCTGGGTTATGACGGTAAAGGCCAGAAAGTGCTGCGCACAGCCGAAGATGTCGTGGGTACTTTCGCCGAACTGGGTAGCGTCCCCTGCCTGCTCGAAGGCTTCGTGCCGTTCACCGGCGAAGTGTCGCTGATTGCCGTGCGCGCCCGTGATGGCGAAACCCGTTTCTACCCGTTGGTGCATAACACCCACGATAGCGGCATCCTGCGCCTGTCGGTGGCCAGCGAAGACCACCTGCTCCAGGGCCTGGCCGAAGATTACGCCGGCCGCGTACTCAAGCAGCTCGACTATGTCGGCGTGCTGGCATTCGAGTTCTTCGAAGTCGATGGCGGCCTCAAGGCCAACGAGATCGCGCCGCGGGTGCACAACTCCGGGCACTGGACCATCGAAGGCGCCGAGTGCAGCCAGTTCGAAAACCACCTGCGTGCCGTCGCTGGCCTGCCGCTGGGTTCGACTGCCAAGGTCGGTGAAAGCGCCATGCTCAACTTCATCGGTGAAGTGCCGGCGGTGGACAAGGTGGTCGCCATCGACGAGTGCCACCTGCATCACTACGGCAAGGCCTTCAAGGTCGGGCGCAAGGTCGGTCACGCCACTCTGCGTTGCGACGACCTGACGACCCTGGAGCAGAAAATCCAGCAAGTCGAAGCCCTGATCAAGGGCTGAAGGGAACCTTCCCGCGCCGCTGTCCCTCTGATGGCAGGATGCCAAAGCGCTGACTAGGCTTTGGCATGCGCCATTCAACTCAGAGGGATTGCCATGGGTATCATCGGAACCATCTTCATCGGCCTGATTGTCGGTCTGCTGGCACGCTTCCTAAAGCCTGGCGACGACAACATGGGCTGGATCATGACCATTTTGCTGGGCATTGCCGGATCGCTTGCCGCGACCTACGGCGGCCAGGCGCTGGGCATCTATCAGGCCGGGCAGGGCGCAGGTTTCCTCGGCGCGCTGGTGGGGGCGATTATCCTGTTGGTGATCTACGGCCTGGTCGTCAAAAAGAGCTGACGGCAGGCTAGAATGCTCGGCACCGAACTCCTTCGTTGCCGAGCGTTTTCATGCGTCGTGTATTACTCCTCTCCCTGTTACTGCTCAGCGGCCTGGCCCAGGCTGAACTGCCGGAAACCGACTGGCTGGAGCTGATGCCCAAGTCGGACCAGAAAGCCCTCGAGCAGATGCCCGAAATCGACCACAACTCCCCGGAAGCCATGGGCACCTTCACCGAAAAAGGTGGCCTGAAGCAGAGCAAGGGCCTGCCAGCGGTGATGTACTCGACCAAGACCGTGGCGGCCATGAATGGCAAGCACATCCGCCTGGGTGGCTACCCGGTACCCCTGGAAACCGACGCCAAGGGTAACAGCACACTGTTCTTCCTCGTGCCGTATCCGGGTGCCTGCATCCACGTGCCGCCCCCACCGCCGAACCAGTTGGTGCTGGTGCGCTACGCCAAGGGCGTGAAGCTCGATGATATCTACACGCCGCTGTGGGTCGACGGCACCTTGACGATCGAGAAGGTCAGCAATGACCTGGCCGATGCGGCCTATGCCCTGGAAGCGGCGAAAGTGCGGGTGGTGGAAGAGGCAGATCTTTGAATGATCGCGGGGCAAGCCCGCTCCACCGGTAGGAGCGGGCTTGCCCCGCGATAGCAATCTAGAGCGACTCGCAACCGATGGTCAGGCTCATCGAATGAGTTGCCCCAGGTGCCAGCGTCACAACATCGTCCCAGACGTTTGCAGTCTCGATACACAGCATGCGTTGCCAACCATCATCGGCCATGTCCGCAAGCTCGGCAGCGCGCTCGGTCCAGGGGTTCCAGATTACTGCCGTGCGCGAACCTTGCGCCGTCAGCAGCATGCGCCGGTTCCAGGCCGGGTCGACAATGCTCAGTTGATCAGGCGCCTGAAGGTAGATACGGTCGGTTTCCCCGGTAAAGCCAAGGTTGCCTTGCTGCGTGCGCTGCTCCCAGTTGGCCAGGGTCTCGATGTAGTTCAGGCCATCGACACCTTCTACCTGCACCTTGCGCACATCGCTGACGGCGAAGTAACTGTGCAGCGCCTGGCTGAGGGTGACCGGAACGTTGTCGAGGTTGTAGCTGGAGAGGGTAATGCTCAGTTGCTTGCCCATGACAATGCTCAGCGTGAGCTCGACATTATGGGGCCAGCCGGGGAGGTCGCCCTGGGTCTCGGGCAGGGTGAATTCGACGCGGATATCGTCGCCGCGGCTTTCGATGCCCAGCAATTGCCAGTCACGACCGCGTACCAGGCCATGGGCCGGGCCGTCTTCCTCGCGATACATGGTGCGCACGGCATCAGGGTTGCGCTTGAAATTGCCAAACCACGGCCAGCACACCGGAACCCCGGCGCGCACGGATTTACCCTGCTTGAAGATGGCCTGTTCGCTGAGCCACAGCAAAGGTGGCTCGCCGAGGCGCTGATAGCTCAGCACCTGCGCGCCCTGCTGGGCGACCAGCAGTTCGGCGGTGTCGCTGGTGATGCGCCAGCAATTGAGCTCGCCGTGCTGTTCGGATTCGACCTTGGGTGTGGACATGCGCTTTATCTCGTAGGTTTGCCGTAGGGTCTTGGACCGCTAGCATACCCTTGAGTTTACCGCGCAGCGGTCTCAGCGACGAGGAGGAACCGAACGGGTGCGACCGCTGCCGTCGATGGCGACGAAGACGAAGACCGCCTCGGTGACCTTGCGCCATTCGCTGGACAGCGGGTCGTCGCTCCACACCTCGACCATCATCCGGATCGAGCTGCGGCCGATTTCCAGGGTCTGGGTATAGAAGGACAACTGTGCGCCGACTGCCACCGGCACCAGGAATGCCATGCGGTCAATGGCCACGGTGGCGACTCGGCCACCGGCAACGCGGCTGGCCATGGCAGTACCGGCCAGATCCATCTGAGCGACCAGCCAGCCGCCGAAGATATCGCCAAAACCGTTGGTTTCACGGGGCAATGCAGTAATCTGCAAGGCCAGGTCGCCTTGCGGGATAGGATCTTCTTGTTCGAGTTCAATCATGCCGGGGGTGCCTCTGACCCGTGACGCTTCGTTGGTTGGCGCTATGACAGACGCCTCGAAAAACGATTCAGCACAACTATTCTACGCTGCTTTCGCTTTGCCAGGCGGCGAAGGGAAACTCTGCGAAACCGACTAAGCATACCTAGCGGCGTTTTCGCACAACATCCTTCAGAAGACCAACCTCTTTCTGCAAGCGGCCAGTATATAGAGCCCAAAGCGCAGCGACGACCGTGCAGTCATGAATACTTGTATTGAATTTGTACTGCTATGTGCTTTTTCCGGCAATTTGCTATCGTTCGACGCTTCCCAGGCCAAAACCCGCGCCATAGGCGGCCTGCACTCCCAATAAGAAATGCCAACAAGAGAGACCTATGACCTCCGTGCCCGGCACTATCGCGCAGCCCTCGAGGCCGCTGACCCGCAGTGACTACAAGACCCTGTCGCTTTCCGCCCTGGGCGGTGCGCTGGAGTTCTACGATTTCATCATCTTTGTGTTCTTTGCCACGGTGGTCGGCAAGCTGTTCTTTCCGGCTGAGATGCCTGAATGGCTGCGCCTGATGCAAACGTTTGGCATCTTCGCCGCCGGCTACCTGGCGCGGCCGCTGGGCGGTATCGTCATGGCCCACTTCGGCGACCTACTGGGGCGCAAGAAGATGTTCACCCTGAGCATCTTCATGATGGCCGTGCCGACATTGATCATGGGCCTGCTGCCGACCTACGCGCAGATCGGCCTGTGGGCGCCGATCCTGCTGCTGGTGATGCGCGTGATCCAGGGCGCGGCGATTGGTGGTGAGGTTCCGGGGGCCTGGGTGTTCGTTTCCGAGCATGTGCCGGCACGCAACACCGGTTACGCCTGCGGTACGTTGACGGCTGGCCTGACCGCCGGGATCCTGCTCGGTTCGCTGGTGGCGACACTGATCAACACGGTGTACAGCCAGCAGGAAGTCGCCGATTACGCCTGGCGTATCCCGTTCCTGCTCGGCGGGGTGTTCGGCCTGTTCGCGGTCTACCTGCGCCGCTGGCTGCATGAAACCCCGGTGTTTGCCGAAATGCAGGCGCGCAAGGCGCTGGCCGAAGAAGTGCCGCTGCGCGCGGTGTTGCGTGACCATCGCGGTGCCATCGTGCTGTCGATGCTGCTGACCTGGCTGCTGTCGGCAGGCATCGTCGTGGTGATCCTGATGACCCCGGCGTTGCTGCAGAGCCTGTATCAGGTCAGCCCGACCGACTCGCTCAAGGCCAACAGCCTGGCCATCGTCCTGCTCAGCCTCGGCTGCATCGGCACCGGTGCCTTGGCCGACCGCTTCGGCGCCGGCCGGGTGTTCATCGTTGGCAGCCTGGCCCTGCTGGTGACCTCCTGGACCTTCTATCACACACTGCCAACCCATCCGGAGTGGCTGTTCCCGTTGTATGCCCTGACCGGCCTGTGTGTCGGCATCGTCGGCGCTGTGCCTTACGTCATGGTCAAGGCTTTCCCGCCTGTGGTGCGTTTCAGTGGCCTGTCGTTTTCCTACAACCTGGCCTACGCGATCTTCGGCGGGCTGACGCCGATGGTAGTGACCGCGCTGCTCAAGGTCAGCCCGATGGCGCCGGCTTATTATGTGGCGGGGTTGTGCGTGGTGGGCTTGCTGGTAGGGCTATACCTGTTTGCGCGTAAGCGCTGAGTCAATCCGGCAGGCCAAGTCTGCTGCCATACTTGCAAGCGGGTATGGCAGCAATAAAGTACTTAGTTGCTTGTGCGTTGTAGATTGACCTTCCCTTGAAAGAAAGCCATATCACAGACATTGAAGTCGTTGGTGTACTGGAGCATCACTGAAACAGAAGGTGAGCGGGTGCCATTATAGATGAAGGCATCCCAGCCACCGGTTTCGCCCAAAGGCAAAGGCATCCGTACGGCTGGCTGGGACCGGTAAGGGGCGCCAAGCATATTGCCCGCTGCTTTTTGGGTCAGCACGTCTTGTAATCGCCCGGGAAGTTTATCGCCGTAGGGTAATTCATTGGGTAATGTGCTCAATAATGTTACATGTACACAGGTAAGCACTTCGGGGCTCGCGGAAAACCCCAACTCCAAGCCCGGTTCTACGACAACACTTAAGGTATCGTGGCCGTAGAACAGATAGTCGAGCGGACGGTCCGGCAGGATACCCTGATCGACAAGCTCATCACGGTGGGTGCCCAGCCGTGCGATCCAGTCATGGACGGTCAGTTTGATCATGCTATCCATCCTTGTTCTTTGAAGAGATTGATGGCGTTATATTTCGAGGACGCTATCTGTGTTTTTGAATAATCGCTGGAAATTGTTAGTGCCTCGAAGAAACGGTCAATGGCAGCGAGCAGGTTTTCGGCTTCTTTCGCTGTAGAATTATCAGTGTCCCTCCCGCTGATCATTCTGTGTACGGTAAAGTGCATCGGGAGAATGCGTTCGGGGATGCTTATTGCGGGTGCGCTCAGCAAGATTGCGTTCATTTTGCTGAGGCTCAATATTGGATAATGCTTTCTTAACGTTATTACAAGGGCTTCGGCTGAAATTATGGGTACGGTAAGCAAGTCTTCATTGCTGTCTTCGGATTTCATCGTTTCGCTCTCTTGGTTACATATATTTGGCTACAAGTGGCGTGATGACGATTTATATCCTCGCACTGATTTAATAGGGGTACTTCTAAATAAAGTTTTCTTTTTGTGTGCGCTTTGTTTAGAGGCGACCAGGAGCCCCCGGCAATTTTTGATACATTCGCTACTGGCACCAGCGAAAGGACCGAGGCTTGGATTTGTTCGCTTCGATAACTATCTCGTGGCGTTTCTCGGCGCATCGGCCTATGAGGGTGTCGGGTGGGATGCTGGCCATTCATCTAATTGTCACATTCGTTTCATAGAGTGGTCATGCGGCCTGCAGATACTTGGGCCCGATCCATCTCACCCCAATTCCTGCTAGGAGCAAGGCATGAAACTGAAGCGTTTGATGGCGGCCCTGACTTTCGTCGCCGCTGGCGTTGCCACCGCCAATGCGGTTGCCGCTGTTGACCCTGCTATTCCGACCTACACCAAAACCACCGGTGTGTCGGGCAACCTCTCCAGCGTCGGTTCCGATACCCTGGCCAACCTGATGACCCTGTGGGCTGAGGCCTACAAGAAGGAGTATCCGAACGTAAACATCCAGATTCAGGCTGCCGGCTCCTCCACCGCGCCACCCGCGCTGACCGAAGGTACCGCCAACCTCGGCCCGATGAGCCGCAAGATGAAGGATGTCGAGCTGCAGGCCTTCGAACAGAAATACGGCTACAAGCCAACCGCCATTCCGGTTGCCGTCGACGCCCTGGCTGTGTTCGTGCACAAGGACAACCCGATCAAGGGCCTGACCATGGCCCAGGTCGATGCGATTTTCTCCTCGACCCGCCTGTGCGGTGCCAAGGCCGACGTGAAAACCTGGGGTGACCTGGGTGTGACCGGCGACCTGGCCAACAAGCCAGTGCAGCTGTTCGGCCGTAACTCGGTATCCGGCACCTACGGCTACTTCAAGGAAGAAGCCCTGTGCAAAGGCGACTTCAAGCCTAACGTCAACGAACAACCTGGCTCTGCGTCGGTCGTGCAGTCGATCAGCAGCTCGCTGAACGGCATCGGTTACTCGGGCATCGGCTACAAGACCGCCAGCGTCAAGACCGTAGCCCTGGCCAAGAAAGAAGGCGGTGCCTTCGTTGAAGACAACGAAGCCAACGCCCTGAACGGCACCTACCCGCTGTCGCGTTTCCTCTACGTCTACGTCAACAAGGCACCGAACAAGCCTCTGGCCCCGCTGGAAGCCGAGTTCGTCAAGCTGGTGCTGTCGCAAGCCGGCCAGCAAGTGGTGGTGAAAGACGGGTACATCCCGCTGCCTGCCAAAGTGGTTGATAAAGCCCTGGCAGACCTGGGTCTGAACCACAACGGCAACGTTGCGAAGAAGTAAGTGAGACCGGTGAGGCCCGGTCAATGACCCGGTCTCGCCACACATTGCGAGTCCGCTGCCAGGGGTATCTGCGCGGCGGGCTTTTTTGCGTCACTGCATTGTCATGTTTTTGTCATACGGGACCGCTAGGGTGTGCGCATGAATGATCTGGCCAACTCCACCATGACCCAAAATTCTCCCCCCGTGCGGATTGATTTCAATACGCCCGAACTGCAACGCAAGCGGCGCATGCGTGCGCTCAAGGACCGCCTGACCCGCTGGTATGTACTGGTGGGCGGGCTTGCCGTGCTGGCGGCAATTACCCTGATCTTCTTCTACCTGGCCTACGTGGTCGTGCCGCTGTTCCAGGGCGCCACCTTGACCAGCAAGAAGGCCCTGGAGCCGACCTGGCTGCAGCAGGATGCCGGCAAGCCGCTGATGATTGCGCTTGAAGAGCAGAACCTGGTCGGCATGCGGGTTTCCGACAAGGGCCAGGCGCTGTTCTTCGACACCAAGACCGGTGCCGAGCTCGAGCGCGTGGCGTTGCCGGTGCCAGCCGGTACCCAGGTCACTTCGATCGGTGCCGACCAGCCGGGTAATCCGCTGGTGGTGCTGGGCCTGTCCAACGGTCAGGCGCTGGTGTTCAGCCACAGCTACAAGATCACCTACCCCGACAACCAGAAAACCATCACCCCGGCCGTCGACTTCCCCTATGGCCAGGAGCCGTTCGCCCTGGATGACCAGGGGCGGGCGCTGGAGCATGTGAGCCTCAACGTCAATGGCGAGACCCTGGTGGTGGCCGGTTCTACCGGTGCGCACCTGCAGGTGGTGTCGCTGAGCCGTGAAGAGAACATGATGACCGGCGAAGTCACCAGCGAGCAGAGCCGCATCGAGCTGCCACAGATGACCGAGGCGGTGAAGGCGATCTTCATCGACCCGCGCCAGCAATGGCTGTATGTGATCAACGGCCGTGCTCAGGCTGATGTCTTCAGCCTGCGCGAGAAGAGCCTCAACGGCCGCTACAAGTTGCTCGACGATGGCACTGCCGAAGTCACTGCCAGCACCCAGCTGGTGGGCGGTATCTCGCTGATCATCGGCGACTCCAAAGGCGGCCTGGCCCAGTGGTTCATGGCCCGCGACCCGGATGGCGAGCAGCGCTTCAAGCGCATTCGAGAGTTCCAGATGGGCAAGGCGCCAATCGTGCAGATCGATGCCGAAGAGCGTCGCAAGGGCTTTGTCGCCCTCGACGCCGACGGCAAGCTCGGCGTGTTCCACAGCACCGCGCACCGCACCCTGCTGGTCGAGCCGGCCGCTGAGGGCGCAGGTATCCTGGCGCTGTCGCCACGGGCCAACCGCATCATCATCGAGGAAGGTGGCAAGCTGCTGCCGCTGTCGCTGAAGAACCCGCACCCGGAAGTATCCTGGAGCGCGCTGTGGAGCAAGGTCTGGTACGAGAACTACGACGAGCCCAAGTACGTCTGGCAGTCGACCGCCTCGAACACTGACTTCGAACCCAAGCTGAGCCTGTCGCCACTGACCTTCGGTACCCTGAAGGCTGCGTTCTACGCGATGATTCTCGCCGCACCGCTGGCCATTGCCGCCGCCATCTACACCGCCTACTTCATGGCCCCGGGCATGCGCCGCAAGGTCAAGCCGGTGATCGAGCTGATGGAGGCGATGCCGACGGTGATTCTCGGCTTCTTCGCCGGCCTGTTCCTGGCGCCGTTCCTTGAGGGCCACTTGCCGGGGGTGTTCAGCCTGTTCCTGTTGATGCCGCTGGGCATCCTGGTCGCCGGTTTCGCCTGGAGCCGCCTGCCCGAGTCGCTACGCCTGCGAGTACCGGATGGCTGGGAAGCGGCGATCCTGATCCCGGTGATCCTGTTCACTGGCTGGTTCGCGCTGTACATGAGCCCGTTCATCGAGACCTGGTTCTTTGATGGCGACATGCGCCTGTGGATTACCAACGACCTGGGCATCACCTATGACCAGCGCAACGCACTGGTGGTGGGTATCGCCATGGGCTTTGCGGTGATTCCGAACATTTACTCGATCGCCGAAGACGCCGTGTTCAGCGTGCCGCGCAGCCTGACCCTGGGTTCGCTGGCGCTCGGTGCCACGCCGTGGCAGACCCTGACCCGCGTGGTCATCCTGACCGCAAGCCCGGGGATTTTCTCGGCGCTGATGATCGGTATGGGCCGCGCCGTGGGCGAAACCATGATCGTGCTGATGGCCACCGGTAACACCCCGGTCATGGAAATGAACCTGTTTGAAGGTATGCGCACCCTGGCGGCCAACGTTGCGGTGGAGATGCCCGAATCGGAAGTCGGTGGCAGTCATTATCGCGTGCTGTTCCTCGCCGCGTTGGTGCTGCTGATGTTCACCTTCGTGATGAACACCTTGGCCGAGCTGATTCGCCAGCGTCTGCGCAAGAAATACTCGTCGCTTTGATAGAAAGGTAGCGATCCGTGAAAAAGGATTCCCTCAAAAGCTGGTTCAAGAGCGGCGCCCCCGGCGTCTGGATGAGCGGTGGCGCGGTTGCCATCGCGGTGATCATGACCATCGGTCTGCTCGCCGTGATCGCCGTGCGCGGCCTCGGCCACTTCTGGCCGGCCGACCTGCTGCAAGCCAGCTACAACGTGCCTGGCCAGGCCAACCACATCGTCATCGGCGAAGTGGTGCAGAAGGAAGAAGTGCCCCGCGCCCGTCTCAAGGGTGCCGGCTTGCCGGTGCCTGACGAAGGCCCGGAGTTCATGACCCGCGAGCTGATCAAGGTCGGTAACCGCGACCTCAACGGCAGTGACTTCACCTGGGTGGTCGGCGAATGGCTGACCGACCAGCAAAAGCCGGTCGACCTGATTGCCCTTGAGCGCCGCGAGTGGGGCAACTTCTACGGCTACCTGGTCAGCGTCAAGGAAGACGGCAAGGTCGTCGCCCAAGGCCAGGCCGCCTGGAACGAGCTGCAAAGCCGCCTCAAGCGCGCCGACCAACTGGCTGGCGAGCTGCAGAAGCTTGAGAAGAAAGACATCGGTGCGATCAACTACGGCCTCGAGCGTCTGCGTCTGCATGCCCGCAAGCTGGAACTTGACGGCAAGCTGGACGCCGCCGCCCAGGCCGACATCGAAGCCGAGCGCGCCGAGCTGAACAACCGTTACAAGGCCATCGAAGAGCGCCTGAGCGGCCTGCACCAGCAGTTCGATCGTGACAGCCTGGTGGCCCGCGACGGCAATGGCCGCGAAGTGGAGATCACCCTGAGCAAGGTGGTGCACGCTTACCAGCCGAACGGCATGGGCGTCTTCACCAAGCTGGGTGTGTACTTCGCCAAGGTCTGGGAGTTCCTCAGCGACGATCCGCGTGAAGCCAACACCGAAGGCGGGATCTTCCCGGCGATCTTCGGTACCGTGATGATGACCCTGATCATGGCGGTGATCGTCACGCCGTTCGGCGTGCTGGCGGCGGTGTACCTGCGTGAATATGCGCGTCAGGGCCCGGTGACCCGTTTGATCCGTATTGCGGTGAACAACCTGGCCGGTGTACCTGCGATCGTTTATGGCGTGTTTGGTCTGGGTTTCTTCGTCTACGTGTTGGGTGGCTCGCTCGACCAGCTGTTCTTCCCCGAAGCCTTGCCGGCGCCGACCCTGGGTACTCCGGGCCTGCTCTGGGCCTCGCTGACCCTGGCGCTGCTGGCGGTTCCGGTGGTGATCGTGGCCACCGAAGAAGGTCTGGCGCGAATTCCACGCACGATCCGCGAAGGCTCGCTGGCACTCGGTGCGACCAAGGCTGAGACGCTGTGGAAGATCGTCCTGCCGATGGCCAGCCCGGCAATGATGACCGGCATGATTCTCGCCGTGGCCCGTGCCGCCGGTGAAGTGGCGCCGCTGATGCTGGTGGGTGTGGTCAAGCTTGCGCCTTCGCTTCCGGTGGACGGCAACTACCCGTACCTGCACCTGGACCAGAAGATCATGCACTTGGGCTTCCACATCTATGACGTCGGCTTCCAGAGCCCGAACGTCGAGGCTGCGCGGCCGCTGGTGTACGCCACTGCGTTGCTGCTGGTGCTGGTCATCGCCACCCTGAACCTGTCGGCGGTATGGATTCGTAACCACCTGCGCGAGAAGTACAAGGCGCTGGACAGCTAATTTAAGCCACAAGCGGCAAGCTATAAGCTGTGCCGCTTTTGCCCTTTCTTGCAGCTTGCAGCTTGAAGCTTGCAGCTACAGACGGAGAGAACATGATGCAGCATGAATCCCATACCCACGGCATCGATATGTCAGCCCTGGGCCGCGCCAAGCAGAGCCTGCAACTGGCCAATGAAACCGTCGCCATCGAAGTGCCTGGCCTGAGCCTGTACTACGGCGAAAAGCAGGCGCTGTTCGATGTCAGCCTGAACATCCCCAAGCAGCGTGTGACCGCCTTCATTGGCCCGTCTGGCTGCGGCAAGTCGACCTTGTTGCGTACCTTTAACCGAATGAACGACCTGGTTGACGGTTGCCGTGTGGAAGGGGCAATCAACCTCGACGGCAACAACATCTACCGCAAGGGCGAGGACGTAGCCGAGTTGCGCCGCCGCGTAGGCATGGTGTTCCAGAAGCCCAACCCGTTCCCCAAGACCATCTACGAAAACGTGGTCTACGGCCTGCGCATCCAGGGCATCAACAAGAAGCGTGTGCTCGATGAAGCGGTGGAGTGGGCACTCAAGGGGGCCGCGCTGTGGGAGGAGGTCAAGGACCGTTTGCACGAGTCGGCGCTGGGCCTGTCCGGTGGTCAGCAGCAACGTCTGGTGATTGCCCGTACCATCGCCGTTGAACCGGAAGTGCTGCTGCTCGATGAGCCGTGCTCGGCACTCGATCCGATCTCGACGTTGAAGGTCGAAGAGCTGATCTACGAGCTCAAGTCCAAGTACACCATCGTCATCGTTACCCACAACATGCAGCAGGCGGCCCGGGTCTCGGACTACACCGCCTTCATGTACATGGGCAAGCTGGTGGAATACGGTGACACCGACACCCTGTTCACCAACCCGGCGAAGAAGCAGACCGAAGACTACATCACCGGCCGGTATGGCTAGGTTTCAATGACTGAACGCCGCCTGATCGCACCTACCGGACGCTCCAAGGATTCCCCATGATCGATAAAGACAGCCTTACCCACCATATCTCCCAGCAGTTCAACGCCGAACTCGAAGAGGTTCGCAGCCACCTCCTGGCGATGGGCGGCCTGGTCGAGAAGCAGGTCAACGACGCGGTCACCGCGCTGATCGAGGCCGACTCGGGCCTGGCCCAGCAGGTGCGTGAAGTCGATGAGCAGATCAACCAGATGGAGCGCAACATCGACGAAGAGTGCGTGCGCATTCTTGCTCGGCGTCAGCCGGCGGCGTCCGACCTGCGGCTGATCATCAGCATTTCCAAGTCGGTGATCGACCTGGAGCGCATCGGCGACGAATCGACCAAGATCGCTCGCCGCGCCATCCAGTTGTGCGAAGAGGGTGAGTCGCCGCGCGGTTATGTCGAAGTGCGCCATATTGGCGATCAGGTGCGCAACATGGTCCGTGATGCCCTGGACGCCTTTGCCCGTTTCGACGCCGACCTGGCGTTGTCGGTCGCTCAGTATGACAAGACCATCGACCGTGAGTACAAGACCGCCCTGCGCGAGCTGGTTACCTACATGATGGAAGATCCACGCTCGATCTCGCGTGTTCTCAGCGTGATCTGGGCCCTACGCTCGCTGGAGCGTATCGGTGACCACGCGCGGAACATCTCCGAGCTGGTGATCTATCTGGTGCGCGGTACCGACGTGCGCCACCTGGGTCTCAAGCGCATGCAGGAAGAGGTTCAGCGCAGTGGCGAAAGCGCTAATGTTCCGGGTAAATCTGACGATAACTAAGACTGCCCGAGAATGAACGCCCGGCCCACGCCGGGCGTTTTCGTTTGCGGGTGAGGCAGCCGCGAACGAAACAACGAGTCCCGGCGTGACCCAGTGTTTGGCAAATGGCCATCAGTCAGCGTTATGCTAGTCGGGATTCAATAGGAGTGGCGATGAGTAAAGTCAGTGTGTTGGTTGTGGATGATGCGCCGTTCATTCGCGACCTGGTAAAGAAGTGCCTGCGTAACTATTTCCCCGGTATCGTCATTGAAGATGCAGTCAACGGCCGCAAGGCCCAGGCGTTGCTGAACCGTGAGACCTTCGACCTGGTCCTGTGCGACTGGGAGATGCCGGAAATGTCCGGCCTCGAGCTGCTGACCTGGTGCCGTCAGCAGGAATCGATGAAGACCATGCCGTTCATCATGGTGACCAGCCGTGGCGACAAGGAGAACGTGGTCCAGGCGATTCAGGCCGGGGTCTCGGACTTTGTCGGCAAGCCGTTCACCAACGAGCAACTGCTGACCAAGGTGAAGAAAGCCCTGACCAAGGCCGGCAAGCTCGACACTTTGCTGGCCAGCGCACCGACCCGTGCGACTTCAGCCTTTGCCAACGACTCGCTGAGTGCCCTGACCGGCGGCCGTGCCGAAACAGTCAAGCCGGCAGCTCCCGCGGCGGCCCCCGTGGCTGCGGGCAAACCGTTGATCAACGCGCCCAAACCAGTCGCTGCGGCGCCGGCAGGTCGTGGCCAGGGCCAACTGCGTTTGCCAAGTGGTGTTCAGCCTTGCGTGATCAAGGCCCTGAGCCTCAAGGAAGCGCTGCTGGTTGTGCGCCGTGGCGAAACCCTGCCTCAGGTACTCGAAGGCGCCGTACTCGACCTGGAGCAGGGCGACAACGCCGAGGTAGCCCGCCTCAATGGTTACCTGCATGCCATTGCCGCGCTGGAACCCAAGCCGGACAGCGACTGGCTGCAACTGACCTTCAAGTTCGTCGACCAGGATGCCCAGAAGCTCGACTACCTGTCGCGCCTGATCGCTCGCGGTTCGGCACAGAAGCACTTCGTGCCGGGTGCCTGATTAACGCATCGCGGGGCAAGCCCGCTCCTACACCTGTAGGAGCGGGCTTGCCCCGCGATGAATGCACCGTTCATCTCCTGGTACACCCCTGAAACACTCTCGCCATACCCCCGCCAAAATCCGCTGCTAGTCTTCGACAGACCACTAACTGTCAAAAAGCCACTACTCATGCCTGCACGCACGCTGCTGTTCTGCGCCTTGCTCATGGCTTGCGGCCCTGTGCTGGCCATGACTCTCTACAAACGTACCGATGCCTATGGTGTGGTGTCGTATTCCGATCGTCCGATCCCGGGTGGGCGGGTGTTTGTCTTTGGCGACCGGATGGTTGAGCAACTGGACACTCAGGTGCAGCTTCAGGCCAGCAGGTTTGCCGGGGGAGTGCGCTTCAATGCGCGCAACGACACTTACGCACCGGTCGAAGTAGAGCTGCGTCTGGATCGGCTGGGTAATGTACAGGGCGGGGCAGCGCGGCTGGTACGGCGGATCATACCGGCGCGTACTACGCTGGCGTTGACCCTGCTCAGTGCAAGGCAGCCCGGCAGGCCCGTGAGCTACAAGGAGAAGTTTACTTACGCCCTGGGCAACCCCGGCCAGCGACAACAAGCCTTTCGCTACCCCTTGCCCTGGCGAGGCGGGCCCTTTCGTCTAAGCCAGGGGCCGAACGGTCGTTACAGCCACTTCGGGCCCAAGGGGCGTTATGCCATGGACATTGCGATGCCCGAAGGCACGCCGATCATCGCTGCCAGGGCAGGGGTGGTGATCAAGACCGAAAACAGCCAGAGCGGCCGAGGCAGCCATCCATCGGGCAACTTCGTGCGGATCCTCCACGAAGACGGCACCATGGGCGTTTACCTGCACCTGATGCGTGGCTCGGTGCTGGTCAGGGAAGGCCAGCGGGTGGTGTACGGCACGCCGCTGGCCAAATCCGGCAATACTGGCAATAGCAGCGGCCCGCACCTGCACTTCGTGGTGCAGCGCAACGTCGGGCTGGCGCTGGAGTCGATTCCCTACCAGTTCAATCAGCCTGTTGGCGGGTTGCCGAACTTTACCGCCGGCAACCCCTGAGGCGGCTCAATCGAGCTTGAGCACCTTGGCCAGGACGATCTTCGGCCCTTTCATCTTTTTGATGATGATGCGCAGGCCTTCGACTTCCAGCAGCTCTTCCTCTTCCGGAACCCGCTTGAGGGTCTCATAGACCAGGCCAGCGAGGGTTTCCGCCTCGATATGGTCAAGGTCTACGCCGAGCAGGCGCTCGACCTTGAACAGCGGCGTGTCGCCGCGTACCAGCAGCTTGCCTGGCTGGTAGGCGAGAATGCCACGTTCGGCCTTGCGGTGTTCATCCTGGATATCGCCAACCAGCACTTCGAGCACGTCCTCCATGGTCAGGTAGCCGATCACTTTACCGTCGGCTTCCTCGACCAGGGCGAAATGCGCGCCGCCTTTACGGAACTGCTCGAGCAAGTGGGACAGCGGCATGTGCCGCGACACGCGCTCCAGCGGGCGGGTCAGCTCGGCCAGGTTGAACGACTCGGGAATATGGTCGAGGTCGGCCAGCTCCAGCAACAGGTCCTTGATGTGCAGCAGGCCGATGAACTCACCGCGCTCTGCATCGAGTACCGGGTAGCGGCTGAACTTGTGCCGACGGAACATCGCGAGGATTTCCTTGAGCGGCGCATTGGCATCGAGGCTGACCATGTCTTCACGGGAGTTGGCCCAGTCGACCACTTCCAGTTCGCCCATTTCCACCGCCGAAGCCAGTACACGCATACCCTGGTCGCTAGGGTCCTGGCCGCGGCTGGAGTGCAGGATCAACTTGAGTTCATCGCGGCTGTAGTGATGTTCGTGATGCGGCCCGGGCTCGCCCTGGCCGGCGATACGCAGGATGGCGTTGGCGCTGGCGTTGAGCAGGTAGATGGCCGGGTACATCAGCCAGTAGAACAGGTACAACGGTACCGCCGTCCACAGCGACAGCAGTTCGGGTTTACGGATCGCCCAGGATTTGGGCGCCAGCTCACCGACGACAATGTGCAGGTAGGAGATGACGAAGAAGGCGCTGAAGAACGAGACACCCTTGATCACTTCCGGGGATTCGACGCCGACGGCGGCCAGCAACGGCTCGAGCAGGTGCGCGAAGGCCGGCTCACCGACCCAGCCCAGGCCCAGCGAGGCCAGGGTGATACCCAGTTGGCAGGCGGACAGGTAGGCATCCAGCTGGCTGTGTACGGTGCGCAGGATCTGCCCGCGCCAGCCGTGCTGCTCGGCGATCGACTCGACGCGGGTCGAGCGCAATTTGACCATGGCGAACTCGGCGGCAACGAAAAAGCCGTTGAGCAGAACCAGCAGCAGAGCAAAAAGAATCATGCCGAAATCGGCGAAAAGTGCAGCGAGGTTGAAACCAGGGGAAGGGTCCATGATGGAGTTTTACGGGGTCCGTCTTATAAGAAAGGGAATGCAGCAATGCCAGCATGTGCTGGCGCGAGTCAGCCAATGTAGCGGCTGACTGCGCAAATTTAAAGGGCGGCTGTTCAGGAGGCCTGGCGCGCGGCTATCTGAACCTGGGGGAAATGGCAGGTAAAGGTGCTGCCGTGGCCCGGTACGCTGCTGATTTCCAGGCGGGCGCGATGGCGCAACAGCACGTGCTTGACGATCGCCAGGCCCAGGCCGGTACCGCCGGTGTTGGAGGCGCGGCTGGAGTCGACCCGGTAGAAACGCTCGGTCAGGCGCGGCAGGTGCTTGGGGTCGATGCCGATGCCCGAGTCCTGCACGCTCAGGTGCGCCCCCTGATCGTCGGCCCACCAGCGGATGCGGATCTGGCCTTCATCCTGGGTGTACTTGACCGCATTGAACACCAGGTTGGAGAAGGCACTGCGCAGCTCCGCCTCGCTGCCTTTGAGGCGGATACCCGGCTCGGCTTCCAGGCTGATGCGCTGGTTGCGTTGCCCGGACAGCGCCTGGGCGTCGCCCTTGATCGATTGCAGCAGGGTATCGACGGCCACCGGCTGGTTATCCGAGGGGTAGTCGGTGGCTTCCAGCTTGGCCAGCAACAGCAGGTCATTGAGCAGGGTCTGCATGCGCCCGCCTTGTTGCTGCATCTGTTGCAGGGCGCGAACCCAGCGTGGGTTGACCTCTTCGACGTTGTCGAGCAGGGTTTCCAGGTAGCCGGCAATCACCGTCAACGGTGTGCGCAGCTCGTGGGAAACGTTGGCGACGAAGTCCTTGCGCATCTGCTCCAGCTGGTGGATGCGGGTGACATCGCGAACCAGCATCAGGTGCTCGTTATTGCCGTAGCGGGTGATGTGCAGTTGCACGCGCATGCGGTCATTGATCGGTGAGGGGATTTCCAGCGGTTCGAGGTAGTTCTCCTGCTCGAAGTACTCCTTGAAGCGCGGGTGGCGCACCAGGTTGCTCACCGGCTGGCCGCTGTCTTGTGGGGTCTTGAGGCCCAGCAGGGTTTCTGCGGCGCGGTTCCACCACTCCAGGTTGCCATCGCTGTCGAGCATGATCACCGCGTCCTTGAGCGCGGCGGTCGATTCCTGCACCCGGTCGATCACCGCCTGCAGGCGCCCGCGTACGCGCTGGTCGCGCCGCTGCAGGTGATAGATGCTGTCGAACACTTCGCCCCACAAGCCGTAGCCGTCGGGCGGTGCTTCATCGGGTTTGTGCAGGCGCAGCCATTCGTGCAGGCGCAGCAGTTGCTTGAGGGTCCAGCCCAGGTAGATCGCCAGGCCCAGGGCCAGGCTCCAGCCATAGTAGCCGCTGATCAGGCCGGCCAGCAGGCAGACGGTGATCAGCAACAGCATGTGGCGAATCAGGGTGCCATGCCAGTTCTGGTTCAATTAGTGACGCGTCCTTTCCAATGCCTTGGCGATATGCAGCGGTTCAGCTCTTGGTAGAGAAGCGATAACCGGTGCCGCGGACGGTTTGTACCAGATTCTCGTAGGCCTCACCCAGCGCCTTGCGCAGGCGGCGGATGTGCACGTCGACCGTGCGTTCTTCGACATAGACGTTGCCGCCCCAGACCTGGTCCAGCAACTGGCCGCGGGTGTAGGCGCGCTCCTGGTGGGTCATGAAGAACTGCAGCAGGCGGTACTCGGTCGGGCCCATTTCGGCCGGTTTGCCATCGATGGTCACGCGGTGGCTGATCGGGTCGAGCAGCAGGCCACCGACTTCGATCGGTGCTTCGCCGTCGCTTGGGCCGGCGCGGCGCAGTACGGCCTTGAGCCGCGCCACCAGCTCGCGCGGCGAGAACGGCTTGGTGATGTAGTCATCGGCGCCGACTTCCAGGCCCTGGATCTTGTTGTCTTCTTCGCCCTTGGCGGTGAGCATGATGATCGGGATGTCGCCGGTAAGCTCATCGCGCTTGAGGCGCCGGGCCAGCTCGATGCCCGAGGTACCCGGGAGCATCCAGTCGAGCAGTATCAGGTCCGGCTTGCGGTCGACGATAATGGCGTGGGCCTGCTGGGAGTTTTCCGCTTCCAGGCAGTCATAGCCGGCCATTTCCAATGCAACGGCGATCATCTCGCGAATTGGCGCTTCGTCGTCAACGATCAGAATGTTTCTGCCAACCATGCTCAAACCTCTTCCATTAAAGGTGTCTTGGCCCGCATTAGATAACGGAATTATTGCAGTCGTGTGACAGCTCGGGGGCCTTGGCAGCAACATTCGGTTACTGGACTAGGCTTAGATTCCCTCTCCCGAGAATTACGGTGAATCCAATGACACGACATACGCTGAACTGGATGGCCCTCTGCGCAGCAGTATCCTTGGCACTGCCAGGAGTAGCCTTGGCCCATCATGCCATGGAGAAAGACGGCATGTGGGTCGACCATAGCGGTATGACGTTGTACACCTTCGACAAGGATGCTGGCGGAAAATCCATGTGCAATGGTGACTGTGCCAGCAACTGGCCGCCGTTAAAGGTGGATGCCGGCGAAAAGGCCGAGGGCAAGTGGACGCAGATCAATCGCGATGACGGCTCCATGCAATGGGCCTACGACGGCAAGCCGTTGTACACCTTCGTCAAGGACAAGAAGGCGGGGGATATGACGGGAGATGGTATGAAAGACGTCTGGCATGTTGCCAAGCCGTAATTGCGTTATCGCGGGGCAAGCCCGCTCCCACCGGTGCAGTGGGAGCGGGCTTGCCCCGCGAAAAGTTAGAAGCTGTAGTCCAGCACGATCCCGACAAACACCAGCAACCCCGCCCAGTGGTTGTGCAAGAAGGCCTTGAAGCACGACTCACGGTCCAGCTTGCGGGTGGCCCAGAACTCCCAGGCAAAGCACAGCAGCGCCGCTACCAGCCCGAGGTGGAACCAGGCGCCCAGCTCGAAGCGATTGCCGGCCAGCAGCAGGCAACCCAGTGACAGTACCTGCAGAGTCAGGATGATCACCCGATCGGCTTCGCCGAACAGGATCGCCGTGGACTTGACCCCGATTTTCAGGTCGTCGTCGCGGTCGACCATGGCGTAATAGGTGTCGTAGCCCACCGTCCACAGCAGGTTGGCGATGAACAACAGCCAAGCGATGGCCGGCAACTCGCCGGTGGCAGCGGTGAAGGCCATGGGGATGCCCCAGGAGTAAGCCGCGCCCAGCACCACCTGCGGGTAATAGGTGTAGCGCTTCATGAACGGATAACAGGCCGCCAGCGCCACCGCGCCGAACGACAGCCACACGGTGGTGGCATTGGTGCACAGCACCAGCAGGAAACTCGCCCCGACCAGCACGGCAAACAGGGTCAGTGCTTCACGGGCGTTGATCTTGCCGGCAGCCAGGGGGCGTTCGGCGGTGCGTTTGACGTGGCCATCGACCTTGCGATCGGCAAAGTCGTTGATCGCACAACCGGCCGCGCGCATCAGCACCACGCCAAGGGTGAAGATCAGCACATGGGCCAGCGTCGGCGTACCCTTGGCGGCAATCCATACCGCCGAGAGGGTTGGCCACAGCAGCAGGTAGATGCCGATAGGACGGTCTATCCGGCTCAGTTGGATAAAGTCCCAGGCCCGTGGATGCAGGCGATTGAGCGACTTGAGCAACTGCAGGTACATCAGCGCTTCTCCGAATGCGTGTCAGCAGCAATCCACAGCGTAGGCAAGAATACTTCGGCCACCAGCACGCTCAAGGATCCACGGTCGAAGCGGGAGCGGCGTCCCCACAGGCCATCACAGCGCTGTTCTGCCGGCAGCCAGGTAGCGGGGTAACGGCAGACTTCAATGGGCAGGCGCACAAAGCCCTGGTCACAGAACAGCAACTCGCCCAGCGATCGGCTGCCCAAGGCTTCCAGGTCCAGGCCACCGCTTTGCAGCGAGCTGCGGGCGGCCACGCTGCGAGCGAACACCCACGGCTGGCCATGGCCGCGCAGGTACGACTCGCGCACCCAGCCGTCACTGCCTGGCGCCAGGCCGAGGGCCAGGCACTCATCGTCGCGCAGGCGCTGCCAACCTTCGCAAAGGGGTGTGACGCAAAAGTGATCGGCGGATAATTGAATCAGGCGGCGAGTCAAGGAACCCTGGTCGTACAACCAGTCGAGGGTCGCGGGCGATGTGTTGTCTGCCAGGTCAGGTTGCTGCAGCCAGTGTGCAGCGGGCGCTTGCATTGTTTCGTACGGCACGGCGGTATCGAATAACAGGCCAGAGAGACGCCGAGCTTAGCATGATTGCCCGATCCGGCTTGCATGCTGGCACCTCGCTCCAGTACAAAGCCTCTCTTTGATGGTCGCCACTGTAATAATCACGAGAGCGGCCACTCCAAAGCCTGAGTCTTTTGAGGACATGCGTTATGAAAAAGTGGCAATGCATCGTTTGTGGCCTGATCTACAACGAAGCTGACGGTTGGCCGGATGACGGCATCGCTCCAGGCACCAAGTGGGAAGACGTGCCCGAAGACTGGCTGTGCCCGGACTGCGGCGTCGGCAAGATGGATTTCGAGATGATCGAAATCAACTGATCTCATTCAATCAGATTCAAGGAAAGCAGCGTATGACCGCTCCAGTGGTGATTGTCGGTACGGGTCTGGCGGGGTACAACCTGGCTCGCGAATTTCGCAAACTCGACGGTGAATCGCCGTTGTTGCTGATCACCGCCGACGACGGCCGCTCCTACTCCAAGCCGATGCTTTCCACCGGTTTCGCCAAGAACAAGGATGCCGACGGCCTGAGCATGGCCGAGCCCGGTGCCATGGCCGAGCAACTCAAAGCTGAGGTGCGCACCCACACCCGCATCAGCGGCATCGACCCGGGCCACAAGCGCTTGTGGATCGGCGAAGAGCAGGTGCCCTATCGCGACCTGATCCTGGCCTGGGGCGCTGAGACCGTGCGGGTACCGGTCGAAGGCGATGCTGCCGGGCTGATTTTCCCGATCAACGACCTCGAAGACTATGCCCGCTTCCGCGCCGCAGCGGCCGGCAAACAGCGGGTGCTGATCCTCGGTGCGGGCCTGATCGGTTGCGAGTTTGCCAATGACATGAGTCTGGGCGGCTATCAGGTCGAGCTGGTGGCGCCCTGTGAGCAGGTCATGCCGACCCTGCTCCATCCGCTGGCCGCAGGTGCCGTGCAGGCCGGCCTCGAAGGGCTGGGTGTGCGCTTTCACCTGGGGCCGGTGCTGACCCGCTTGCAACACCGGGAGCAGGGCCTGGAAGCGCACTTGTCCGACGGCAGCGTGGTCGCCTGCGACCTGGTGGTTTCGGCGGTCGGCCTGCGTCCACGCATCGATCTGGCCGCGGCAGCCGGGTTGCAGGTCAACCGTGGCGTGGTGGTCGATCGCCAGTTGCGCACCTCGCATGCAAATATTTTCGCCCTCGGCGACTGCGCCGAAGTTGATGGCCTCAACCTGTTGTACGTGATGCCGCTGATGAGCTGCGTGCGGGCCCTGGCCCAAACCTTGGTAGGTAACCCGACCGCGGTTACTTACGGGCCGATGCCGGTCACGGTGAAAACCCCGGCCTGCCCACTGGTGGTGTCGCCACCGCCCCATGGCCGCGAAGGCCAGTGGAGCGTTGAAGGCCAGGGCTCCGACCTCAAGGTGCTCTGCCACGATGCTGACGGCCAGTTGCTGGGTTACGCCCTGACCGGCACAGCAGTCATGGAAAAGCTGGCTCTAAATCGGCAACTTCCGGCGCTAATGGCGTAAATAACCGGCGTTCTGTCGGATTTCCCCTGCCTTTGCCCCAACAATGGCCGCCCAGAGACTGGCGCGGCCCCTGAGGGCATGCCATTCTCACTCCCGTCTGCCGCAGTTTAGAGCCTGCGGTGCCTTGGGCGCTGCTCTTGAAGGGCAGCACGGCATAACAACAAAAAAACCGTCAAAGAGGCTTCACTATGCGTAAACCAGAACTCGCCGCCGCCATCGCGGAAAAGGCTGATCTCACCAAAGAGCAAGCTAACCGCGTGCTCAACGCCGTGCTCGAAGAAATCACCGGCGCCCTGCATCGCAAGGACAGCGTCACGTTGGTCGGCTTCGGTACCTTCCTGCAGCGTCACCGCGGTGCCCGCACTGGCAAAAACCCGCAAACTGGCGAGCCGGTGAAGATCAAGGCCAGCAACACTGTTGCATTCAAACCAGGTAAATCCCTGAAGGACAGCGTCAATCCGTGATGCCTCGCACAGATCGATTGCAGTGAAAAACGGGCACCGCACAAGGTGCCCGTTTTTTATTGCCGCCGCCCTGGCATCTGGCTAGCATACGCCGCCCCCGTCGCAAGGATGGGGAGATGTCCAGGGAGGGCCGTGATGAAGAACGAAGGATTCGCAGTAACCGCTAGCGCAGGGCAACGCCATGTATGACGGCCTGAGCCTGCCCAATTACCTGGCCAGCACCGCCGACAGCAACCTGTTTGGCAGCCTGGCATTTGTCTGCCTGATATTGATACTCACCAGCCTGCACCGGCGCTGGCGTGACCAGCTCTGGCATCGCCTGTTGACCTTCATTTGCCTGGCCACCGTGGTGGCCATGGAAGTGCTGGGTGGCTACTACGCGAGTCTGCCGCCGGCATGAGCAAAGGCAAAGTGTTCGCCCTGTCGTTGCTGCTGCTTCTGCTGCCAGGCCTGACCACGCAGTTGTACTCGAATGTGCTGCTGTTGTGGATGGAGCCTGACAATTTCATCCCCGCCGAGTCCTCGCTGCTGACCTTCGAGCCCTACCAGATTTCCCAGGGTTCCGCGTCGTACTGGCTGTATGGCCAGGATGCGCACAACTACTACCACTTCACCTACGAAGCGGCGCACCCCTATCGCTATATCGCCCGCGACAACAACTGCCCAGGCTTCGACAAGAACGATGTGCGCAGCTGGTGCCAGGCCTTGCAAGGAAACGCCCGATGATCAAACGCTGGCTGATCGCCCTGGTTGCGCACGCGCTGGCCTGCTTTCTGTTCCTGGTGCTCAACGACATCGGGGTCGATTACTACAGGCAGGTCTACGGCGGCTTCACCGCCCGTGGCGTGGCCTCTGGCGCCATCGTCTGGCTGGTTTTCGACGTGATGGTGATTTTCAGCCTGGTGATTGCCTGTGTGCCCCGGCTCAAGCACAAACTCATGCTCAATGCCGCGCTGGTGGCCTTGATCATCTACTGGCTGATGCCGCAACACCCGGTGCGCACGATGTTCTTTAGCCCCTTGGCCGGTGGCCTGACTTTCCTGGCGATAATGATTGCCCACTGGCTGGGCCGGCTGCATGTATTGAAGAAGGAACAGTCTTGAAACGCAGGCACTATTTTGCACTGGCGATGCTTGGGGCATTGATACTTTGGGTGGGACACAACATCCGGGTACTGATCGACCGTCCAGGCGAAGTCAGGGTGGTCAGCGAATCGGGCCGTTATCTCATGGAAAACGTGCCGGTTGGTGGCTGGCTGGTGCCTTTCGATGACCTGGCCTACCTGCGTTTCATTGACCGCAGCAATCAAAAGCAGGTTTACCGTACGCCGCTGTTCTCGCAGACCCCCTTGGACATGCGCGACTATGAAGACGACGGCACTGTCGGCATCGTCTGGATCAGTTTGTTCAAGGCCGATGGGCATATCGAGATCGCCATGCCCAACTGGGAGCCCCATTGGCTCAACTACTTCATCAGCAATACGCCTTACGAGGTGGCCGACGAGCAGGCCGATTGCCGCAAGCCGGAAAACGCCTGGCGTTACATCTGGGATGTGCTCAGTTACTGGCTGGGTCTGAGTGACTATTGGTGTACGCCCACTCAACAGCTGATCGACAGAGGCAAACCATGAACGGCTTTGCGCTGACCTGGCGGCAGTGGTTCTGCTCGTTTGCGCTGTTGGCCGGGGCGACAACCTGTGCTGCCGCCCCGGTGGACATGCCGGACTGCTCCGACAATGACTTCGGCGCCTTCTTCGCCGCTTTTGCCAAGAGCGAGGCGCTGCAGCAGTCGCTGGTAGCCGACCCGCTGATCGAGCAGAGGATCTACCCTGGGCGCAAGCAACCGCGTGCGTCGATTCGCAAGCTGACCCGGGAGCTGCGCCCGTCCCTGGCGTTGCTGCAGCCGGCCAAGCGCGCCGAACTGGGCCTGGTGGTCGAACAGGAGGGCACACGGCAAGTGGTGCTGCGCGACAGCAAGGGTGAGCTTCTCAAGGTCTACACCTTTACCCGCGGCCAGTGCTGGGTGTTGAGCCGGATCGACGACTGGTCCCTGGAAGGCTTCTTCACCGGGCGCAAGGAGAAGGTCGCCGGCGGGCTGGATGTCGAGCGCGCCGGGATCTATGAAGACCTGGGCAGGGCAGGGCTTTACGACATGCCCGGGCAACTGATGAACGCTGCTCTCAACAGCCTGCTCAGTGCCGCTGCCAAGGGCAACAACGAGGCGGCGGTACAGGCGGTCATTCTGATTTTTTCGGGTGAGGCCGAGCGGCTGCCAGATTCGACCATCGTGCAGCTCCTGGAGTCGGCCATGAGCACTGAGCGCGACGCCGGTGCCATGCTCGCGCACTTTGTTTGCTACGGCGAAGAATACGCCGAGAACCTGACCTGCCAAAACCCGGGCAAAGCGCTGCTCGCCTTGCAGCAGTCGGCGAAGCTGGAGTCACCCAGAGGGCTGGTGGACCTTGGCTACGCATATGAGCAAGGCAAACTTGGCCAGCAAGACAATGCCCGCGCTATGGCCTGCTACCAGCAAGCCGCCCTTGAGGCGAGCGCTTACCGCGATAGTGCTGTGGACGGCATCAAGCGCCTGAGTGACAAAGGCGTAGTCGAAGAGGCCTCGCAGTTATGCCAGTAGCCACGGTTTACCGTTTGGCCATTGCCTTGGTCGTACACCTGCTGGCCGTCGCCGCTTACCTGTGGCTGCACAACACCGGTATGACGATGTACAGGCAGATGGCGGGCGGGCTGATGTCGCGCGGTGTGGCGATCGGCATGGGTATGTACCTGATCTTCTATTTCGTGGTGTTGATGAACCTGGTGATGGCGCTGGTGCCGCGACTGAAGTGGCGGCTGCTGCTGGCCGCGATGATCCCGGCTGCGATCCTGCTCTACCTGTTGCCGCAACATCCTTTGCGCGCGTTGTTTTGCAGTGTGCTGGGGTTTGCTACCGCACTGGCGGCGATAGGCGCGAACCAGTTGCTGCTGTACCTGCTCAACAAAGTCAGACGCCAGTGAATCACCCGGTTACAAGGCCATCAGCGGCTATCGTCGCGTAAAGCGCAGAGAACGATGGCGTTTTTGTAGCGAGACTATAAACTGCTTCGCCAGTCACTTTTTAGCCGAGGCGTGCACATGAAGTTTCGCTTTCTCCTTTGGGCCATGGGCCTGCTGATGGCCAAGGCCAGCCGCAACAACCCTGCCTTCCAGCAGCAACTGGCCGACAAGGATCTGGTCTTCCAGCTACAAACCCTTGATGGCAAGGCCGCTCGCCATTTCATCGTCAAGGACATGCGCATCAGCAGTAAATCCGGCGCTCACACCGCGCCAGCGTTCGCGATTGCATTCAAGGATGCAGCGTTCGGCTTTGCCACCTTGCAGGCCAAGAACAAGCAGCTGGCCTTCATGCAGGGGATTCAGGACAAGAGCATCCAGATCAAGGGCAACCCGGCGCTGGTGATCTGGTTCCAGGGCCTGATGAAGTACCTGAAACCGAAAAAGAAGGCCTGACCGCCAGGGTCAGGCTTGCGCCTCAGTGCTGGCTGAACTGCGAGGCCAGCTCACGTAGCATGGCTTCGGCTTCCAGTACCCTGTTGACCACGTCCTCGGCCTTTTCACGGGTGAGGTTCAGGCGTTCCAGCAGCTCATCGGGGATGCTTTCCTGCGGCCCCGAGCCGATCCCGCGCGAACGTAACAGGCGTACCGCCAGGCACACCAGGTTGGGAAAGGCGGCGTGGTAGCCATCGTAGGACGGGTCGTGCTGGAAGCGCAGGGCAGTGGACAGTTCGTCCGGCATGTCCCAGTAACGCATCAGCCAGGCGCCGATCTGCTCGCGGCTGATGCCCAGCAAGTGCTGCTCGACATAGCTGTGGCACAGGTGCGGGTTGACCTCCAGGTGCCGGCAGATCAGCGAGAAGTGCGGCGGGAATACGTGTGCCAGCAACAGGTAGCCGAAGTTGTGCAGCAGCCCGGCCAGGTAGGTCAGGCCCGATTCCGGGCGCTCGGCTCGCGGCATGGCGCGGGTCAGGCCTTCGATCACCGCTGCGGTGTAGATCGACTGCTGCCAGTACGGTGTGGTCTGTTGCGGGTGATCCTTGGGCAGGCTGAGGGTCTTGCCCAGCGCCAGGCCCAGGGCCAGGTTGATCACCAGGTCAAAACCCAGCACGCGCACGATGGCATCTTCCACCGAACGGATCTTGCCCGGCGAGGCGTAATAGGGCGATGCCGCCCAGCTGACCACTTGCGCGGCCAGGGCCGGATCGGTTTCGACCACCCCGGTGATGTCGTCGATGGTGGCATTGGGGTCGACTCGCAGCTTAATGATCTTCTGCGCGGTTTCTGCCAGCGGCGGGATCTCGATGGTGCTTTCCAGGCGTTGCTGGATGCGTCGGGCCGTGAATGCCTGGACGGCCTGGGAGATTTCTTCACCGTCGTCATGCGGACGGTCGAGGTTGGGGCGGATGTGGCTCAGCAGTTCACCGAAGTTACCGGCGCTGGCTTTGCTGAGCATCTTCTTGAAGTCATCGCGCTCGATTTCCAGCAGCAAGCCGGCTTCACCGGAGTGAATCAGCAGGCGCTCAGGGCGCAGTAAACTCTCTTCGTACAAGCACGGTGAGCTGGTCAGGGCCGGAATACCCGGAAGGATCTTCAGGCCGTGTTTTTCCAGCATGTGGCGCAAGCGTTCCAGCGGTACGGCAGCCAGCCTGCGTCCGGTCAGTTCGGTCAGGCGGCTGAGGTCAAGCAACTGGTTTTGCGGGAAGAGCACCATTAACGCGCCGACCTCGTCGTCCAGCAGGACGGCCTGCACTTTGGCGGCGGCCGGCAACTGCGGGTGGTCGGTCACTTCGCGGTAGGCGATGCCGAGCTTGTCGAGCAGCAACCGGATAACAGACGGCGCGTGGGGGGTTGCGGTATCCAGAGCAACTTCAGTCATGGCCTGTATCCAAAATTTTTACAATCGCATGAGTATAACCAGCTTGAACCTTGCGCTGGCGTCAATCTGGGACGGGCGTCACACTTGGCCATATTGCTGGCCGTGACGCAGCCAGCGTTCCAGCAGCGGGCTAACGTGCGTCGGCCAGCGCGCTAGCAGGGCCTGGGCGGCATCACGCACGGCAGGTAGCAGGTCGGCGTCGCGCATCAGGTCGGCGACCTTGAATTGCAGCAGGCCGGTCTGGCGGGTGCCGAGCATTTCACCGGGGCCACGCAGCTCCAGGTCTTTCTCGGCGATGATGAAACCATCGTTGGTTTCGCGCATGATACCCAGGCGTTCGCGGCCAATCTGCGACAGTGGCGGGTGATAGAGCAACACGCAGTGACTTGCCGTGCTGCCACGGCCAACCCGGCCGCGCAGCTGGTGCAACTGGGCCAGGCCCAGGCGCTCGGGGTTCTCGATGATCATCAGGCTGGCGTTGGGCACGTCGACCCCCACCTCGATCACTGTGGTCGCCACCAGCAGTTGCAGGTTACCCTGCTTGAACTCGGCCATCACTGCGGCTTTTTCGGCGGGCTTCATACGCCCGTGAATCAAGCCGACGCGCAATTCGCCCAAGGCGCTGCCGAGCTCCTCGAAGGTGGTTTCGGCAGCCTGGCAGGTCAGCTCTTCGGATTCTTCGATCAGGGTGCATACCCAGTAGGTCTGGCGCCCTTCGGCGCAGGCTGCGCGGACCCGCTCGACCACCTCGAAACGCCGGCTGTCAGCCACCAGCACGGTGTTCACTGGCGTACGGCCTGGCGGCAGTTCGTCGAGGATCGAGGTGTCCAGGTCGGCGTAGGCACTCATCGCCAGGGTGCGCGGGATCGGTGTGGCGGTCATGATCAGCTGGTGTGGGCAGAGCTGGCCGCCGACGCCTTTCTGGCGTAAGGCCAGGCGTTGCTGCACGCCAAAGCGGTGCTGCTCGTCGATGATCGCCAGAGCCAGATTGTTGAACTTCACTTCTTCCTGGAACAAGGCGTGGGTGCCGACCACCATCGGTGCACCGGCGGCGATCTGTTCCAGGGCGCTGGCGCGGGCCTTGCCCTTGAGCTTGCCGGCCAGCCAGGCGACCTCGATGCCCAGTGGCTCCAGCCAGCGCTTGAAGGTGATGAAATGCTGTTCGGCGAGGATCTCGGTAGGGGCCATCAGGGCCACCTGGTAACCGGCCTCCAGTGCCTGCAGGGCGGCGAGGGCGGCGACCACGGTCTTACCCGCGCCGACATCGCCCTGGACCAGGCGCAGCATGGGTTCGGGCTGACTGAGGTCGTAAGCGATCTCGTTGCCAACCCGCTGCTGGGCACCGGTCGGCGCAAAGCCCAGGTTGGCCAGGTACTGCTGCGGCAGGCGGCTGGCCTTGGGCAGGACCGGCGCACGCTGGGCCCGCAGGCTTTCGCGCAGGCGCTGCTGGGATAGCTGGTGGGTCAGCAGTTCTTCGAACGCCAGGCGGTGCTGGGCCCAATGGTGGCCTTCGGCAAGTTCATCGACATCGGCGTCGGCCGGTGGGTGATGCAGGTAGCGGATCGCATCGTCCAGCGGCGCCAATTGATAGTCCCGGGCCAGCTCCTCCGGCAGCCAGTCCGGCAGGCTACGCGGGCCGAGCAGCGCCAGGCTTTGCTGGCACAGCTGGCGCAGGCGCTGCTGGGTCAGGCCTTCGGTGGTCGGGTAGATCGGTGTCAGGGTCTGTTCCACGGGCGCCGGCTCGTCGCCCGTCAGCGCCCGGTATTCGGGGTGGTAGATCTCCAGGCCCGAGGCGCCGGGGCGGGCCTCACCGTAGCAACGCAGGTGGGTGCCACGCTTGAGGCCTTCCTTCTGCGCGTTGCTGAAGTGGTAAAAGCGCAGGCTGAGCACACCGCTGCCGTCGCCCAGGCGTACCAATAGGCTGCGGCGCTTGCCCATGACCACGTCGGTGCCACTGACCACGCCTTCGATGACCGCATCCTGGCCCGGACGCAGTGCGCCGATGGGCACCACGCGGGTGCGGTCCTGATAGCGCAGGGGCAGGTGGAACAGCACGTCCTGAAGGCTTTCCAGGCCCACCTTGGCGAGTTTCTCGGCCATGGCTTCGCCCACGCCCTTGAGTGCGGTCACCGAGACCTGGGACAACTGCGACATGCGCTTTCCTACTGGCTCGCGGCGGGTTTGGCGACCGAGCATAGGCGGATCGAGTCAGCGAGGATCTCGATCGCCTTGGGCCGCGGGAAGCTGGCGCGCCAAGCGATGGCCACGGTACGGAACGGTGCCGGAGGGCTCAGTGGACGCACTTCGATCACGCCCGGGGCGTAATGATGGCTGTGCACTGCAGACAGAGGCAGGATCGACACGCCCAGGCCCGACGCGACCATATGCCGAATGGTTTCCAGCGAGCTGGATTCGACCGTGGTGTGCTTGGCGCCATCGCTACCTTTGGCCAGGG
This sequence comes from Pseudomonas rubra, assembly GCF_028656935.1. Classification (GTDB taxonomy): domain Bacteria; phylum Pseudomonadota; class Gammaproteobacteria; order Pseudomonadales; family Pseudomonadaceae; genus Aquipseudomonas; species Aquipseudomonas rubra. The sequence continues at coordinate 79,003 of NZ_JAMDGZ010000048.1, read as the reverse complement.
TCGGACAGGCTTCGAGTACCTGGTCGCGGAAGCAGTGGCCTTCGCCGAGCAGCAGCAGGCTCTTGTCATTGAGCAGACCGGCGTCGATGGTCGCTTTCTGGGTCCATGGATGCTCGCTGGGCATCAGCACGTAGAACGGCTCGTCGTACAGCGGCAGGGTCAGCACATCGGCTTCGTTGAATGGCAGGGCGATGATCACTGCATCCAGCTCGCCGTTGCGCAGCTTGTCGCGCAGGATGTGAGTGAAGTTCTCTTCGATGTACAACGGCATCTGCGGGGCAACCCGGTGCAGTTGCGGGATCAGGTGCGGGAACAGGTAAGGGCCGACGGTGTAGATCGCGCCGACTTTCAGCGGGGCGGTCAGCTGGTTCTTGCCGGCCTGGGCCAGCTCGCGAATGCCTTGGGCCTGTTCGAGAACCTTTTGCGCCTGGGCAACGATTCCTTCGCCGACCGGGGTCAGGCGTACCGCGCTTTTGCTGCGCTCGAAGATCAGTACACCCAGCTCGTCCTCAAGCTTCTTCACACCGACCGACAGGGTCGGCTGGCTGACGTGGCAGCGCTCGGCGGCATGGCCGAAGTGCTGTTCCTGGGCGAGGGTGACGATGTAGCGCAATTCTGTGAGGGTCATAACGTGCGTCCATGAAGTTGCGGCCCCAGCATAGCGGCTGCAATCGATAGACGCACGTTATCAGACTTGCTCGTTTGTGACAGAAACAAAGCGTTAGCGTTTGTCCAGCGAGTAGACGAAAGGCGCAATCACTTCAATGCTGCCGTTGTTGAGCAGTTCCTTGGGCGGCTTTGGAACCGGTTGCGCGCGACGGATCATCTCCAGAGTCGCCCGATCCAGTGCCGCGCTACCCGATCCACCCGCCAGGGCGTAGGAGAGGATCTTGCCCTCGCCATCGACCACGAAGCGCAGGCGGTTGATGCCTTCCATACGCATGCGTCGAGCGTTTTCCGGGTAGCGCTTGTACTTCGCCAGGTGACGCAGCAGGTCGCTCTGCCAGGTCGGCAGGGCATTACTGTTGGTGGCGATGCTCGGCGCCGGGGCGGCCGATTTCTGCGCTGGCGCGGTGCTTGGTGGGGTATCGGCCACTTCCTCGTCAGACGGCTTCTCCTGCGGCTCAGGCTTCTTCTCAGGCTTGGGCGGCTGCGGTTTGGCTTTTGGTTTTTCCTGTTTGGCAATGGCAATTTTAGGTTTCGGCGCCTCGGCCAGCTTCGGCAGCGGCAGTTCTTCAACCGGTGCCGGTGGCTGGGGTGGGGTGACCACCTTGGGTGGAGGTGGCGGTGCCGGTACGGGCATCGGCGCCATTTCGATCATCATTGCCGCAGGCGGCAGTTCGATCGCTTGGGGCACCGACCAATTGAGCGTCAGCAACACGGCAACGGCATGGATACCCAGCACAATCGCCAGACTACTGCTGTAACGCGCCAGCTTATGCCGCGTCTTGATCATTTCTTGGCTGCCGTCTCAAGGCCGACCAGACCGACTTTCAGGTAACCGGCCGCGCGCAGCGTGTTCATGACTTCCATCAGATCGCCGTAATCCACGCCTTTGTCAGCCTGGAAGAAGATCGTGGTGTCCTTGTCGCCCTTGGTCTTGGCGTCGAGAATGGCGCCGAGCTGGTCACGTTGGACCTGCTCTTCGCCGACGTACAGGTTCTGGTCCGCCTTGACGCTGAGGAACACCGGTTTCTCGGGCCTGGGCGCAGGTTTCGCGGTCGAGGCTGGCAGGTCGACCTTGATGTCGACGGTTGCCAGCGGCGCTGCCACCATGAAGATGATCAGCAGGACCAACATGACGTCAATGAACGGCGTCACGTTGATTTCGTGGTTTTCGGCGAGGTCGTCGCCACCTTCCTTCAGATGCAGGCCCATGGCTTAGCCCACTTTGACCATATGAGGGGTAGCGGCGCGATCACCTGGCTGGTGGTCCAGGTCGCGGCTGACCAGCAGCAGGACCTCGGCCGAGGCATCAGAGACCTGCGCTTTGTAACCTGCGATGGAGCGGGCGAAAACGTTGTAGATAACCACCGCTGGAATAGCTGCAACCAGGCCCAGGGCAGTGGCCAGCAAGGCTTCAGCGATACCCGGGGCAACCACGGCGAGGTTGGTGGTCTGGGTTTTGGCGATGCCGATGAAGCTGTTCATGATGCCCCACACGGTACCGAACAGACCGACGAACGGAGCGGTCGAACCGATGGTTGCCAGCACGCCGGTGCCGCTGCTCATATTGCGGCCGCTGGCGGCTACCAGGCGCTCGAGGCGGAAGCTGACGCGTTCCTTGATACCTTCTTTCTCGCGGGCATTGGCCGACAGGCGCATCTCATCCAAGGCATCGTGGACCAGGATATGGGCCAGGGTGCCTTCTTTGTTGGCGCTGTCGCTGGCTTCCTTGAGGGTGGTGGCGCGCTTGAGGGCGGCGATCTCACCACGCAGACGACGCTTGGCACCCAGCAGCTCGAAGCCTTTGGCGATCCAGATGGTCCAGGTGATGATCGAGGCAATGGCCAGACCGATCATGACGATCTTCACCACGATGTCGGCGTTCTTGTACATGCCCCAAGGCGACAGGTCGTGAGCCATGCCCAGGCTGGTGTCTTCAACCAGTGCCTCAACGCTCTCGTCAGCCGGGTTGGCGACCTGGCCATCGATTGGCGCAGCGGCAGGGGCGGCAGCCGGATCGGTCGGCGCTGCGGCCTGCTCGGCGCCCACTGGGGCAGGGGCGACAGCGGCGGCTGGAGGGGTGGCAGCGGTGCTCGGCTCATCGGCCAGGGCGGCGGGTGCCAGCACCAGGCTGAACATCAGCGCGGCAATGGCGCGCCATGCGCGCGACATGGTTGGCGAAGCGGAGGGTTGAATGCGTGTCATGCTGGCCTGACCTGATGAAGAAGAAAGAGGTGGTTGTCCTTCCAGGCCTCGAGACAGGCCGAGAACAAAATTGGGTGGCCATTATTGCAAGTAATTCTTGTTAGCAGAAGTAATAAAGTTACTTTTTTTCCACCATAGCTAGCCGCCTATCGATTTATTTAGATAGGCTGGGCCTTTGATTTGCGGAGTTTCGAGATGTCTGCGCCTTCAGTTCTGATCGTCGGTTGTGGCGATGTCGGTGGCCGTCTGGCCAAGCAATTGCTGGCCTCGGGTTGGCCGGTGAGTGGCTTGCGCCGCAGTGTTGGACAACTGCCAGAAGGGGTGGTGGCGATCGCGGCTGACCTCAATGATAAGCGCTGCCCGGACGCCTGGCCGGTTGACGCTCCGGATTACCTGATCTACTGCGTGGCGGCAAGCCAGCACGACGAGGCTGGTTATCAGGCCGCGTATGTCGAGGGCCTGCGCACTGTGCTGAGCTGGCTGGCTGAGCGCCGGCAAACGCCGCGGCGCTTGTTGTTTGTTTCCAGCAGCAGCGTGTATGCGCAGAAGAATGGCGAGTGGATTGACGAGGGCGCTGCGGTGGAGCCTGAAGGTTATTCGGGCACGGTCATGCTCGAAGCCGAGCAACTGGCCCTGGCCAGTGGTATTCCCAGCACCGTCGTGCGTCTCACCGGTATCTATGGCCCGGGTCGCGAATGGCTGCTCAGCCAGGTCCGCCAGGGTTACCGGGTGACTGAAGAGCCACCGCTGTACGGCAACCGTATTCACGCCGAAGACGCCGCCGGGCTGTTGGCCTTTCTGCTCAAGGCCGATCTTCAGGGCAAGGCGCTGGAGAATTGTTACATCGGCGTCGATGATGCGCCGGCACCTCTTTTTGACGTGGTCGCCTGGCTGCGCGAGTACATGGGCGTTACCCAGTGGTCGGAGCAGGAGCGGGTGCGGCGCACCGGCAGCAAGCGTTGCAGCAACGCCCGGGCCCGGGCACTGGGCTGGGTGCCACAGTACCCAAGCTACAAGGAAGGCTATGCAGCCATCCTTGCCGGCAGCAATTAGCCGTTACTGACGCTCAAGCAGCCAGCGGCGAGTGCCAGGATGCAAATCCGGCATCTCGTCGGCCTGGGCCTGGTTGATGGCCTGGAAGATTTCCAGCTGTTTACCATCACGCTTGAAGATCCACGGGTTGCCTTGCTGGTTGCGCTCCAGCCACAGGCTGTCGTACTCACCGCTCATGGCGGCGCAGTCGCCAGCCAGGCACAGGGCGTAGCGATCCAGGCCGGGCAGGCCGTCGAGGCTGCCGTTTGCGCGAAAATGGACTACCGCGCCCTGGCCCGGGCCTTCAGCGATTTTCCAGTCGCCAGCCAGGTAGGCACTGTAAAGCGCAGTCTCAAAGGTGGTGCCGGCAGGGGTGTCGACCGGTGCCGGAGTTTCGGCGCGCTGGAAGCTCTGCTGGCCATTGGCTTCGTTCGCGGCCTGAACCAACTCGTCGCCGTCCAGGCTCAGGGTCTCGACGTAGTTCCCGTAGAAATCCACTTCCCACTGGTTGTCCTTGAGCGCCTTGAGCTTGCCGTCACCGGCCTCGAAACCGTTGCTGAAGGTCGCCTGGCCAGCTGCGATGTTGACCTTCCATTCCAGGTTCGGGCCATTGGCGAGCAGGGCCTGGCGCAGGTTTGAGCCTTTGGCGGCGGCGTCGATGGCGTTCTGGTTGATCCAGGTGCCGTTGAGATCTTCCGGGCTGTGGCTGGCGCAGCCGCTCAACAGGGTGGCGAGCAGCGACAGGGCGAGCGCGTAGCGCATGACGGGGGTCCTTGCAGGGGCGGGGGAGAAGGCACGCCTGCAGGCGTGCCTTCGGGGGTGTTACTCGATGACCAGGATGGCATCCATTTCAACTTGCGAGCCCTTCGGCAGAGCTGCAACGCCAATGGCGGCGCGGGCTGGGTACGGCTGTTCGAAGTACTTGCCCATGATCTCGTTGACCTTGGCGAAGTGGCTCAGGTCGGTGAGGAAGATGTTCAGCTTGACGATGTCCTTGAACGAACCGCCAGCGGCTTCGGCAACGGCCTTGAGGTTTTCGAAGACCTGGACGGTCTGGGCTTCGAAGCCTTCGACCAGTTCCATGGTTTTCGGGTCCAGTGGGATCTGCCCGGACATGTACACCGTGTTGCCGGCCTTGATCGCCTGGGAGTAAGTGCCGATGGCGGCTGGGGCCTTGTCACTGGTGATGACGGTCTTGGTCATGATGACTCCTTGCTGTTATTGGGCTACGCACGCATGCGGGTGATTCGGATCACCCCGGTCAGGGCGCGCAGTTTTTTGATCACGCGTGCCAGGTGCACGCGGTCGTGCACGCTGACCACCAGTTGGACCACGCTGATGCGACCATCGCGTTCGTCCATGCTGATCTTCTCGATATTGCCGTCGGCGGCGTTGACGCTGCTGGCCAGCAGGGCGATCAGGCCGCGCTGGTGCTCCAGCTCGACGCGCAGTTCTACATTGAACTCGCCAGTGACATCCTTGGCCCAGGACAGTTGGATACACTTTTCCGGGTTGTGGCGAATTTCGCTGATGTTGCGGCAGTTCTCCAGGTGCACGACCATGCCTTTGCCCGCCGACAGGTGGCCGACAATCGGGTCGCCCGGGATCGGCGTGCAGCATTTGGCGTAACTCAATACCAGGCCTTCGGTGCCGCGGATCGCCAGCGGGCTTTCCGGGCTTGGCAGTTGCTCGCCTTCGGTGGACAACAGGCGGCGAGCCACCACATAGGCCATGCGGTTGCCCAGGCCGATGTCTTCGAGCAGGTCTTCGATCAGCTCCAGGCGGTATTCGCCGAGCATGGCCTGGATGCGTTCCTGGGGGATCTTGTCCAGGGCGCTGTCGAAACCGTTGAGGACCTTGTTCAGCAGGCGCTCGCCAAGGCTGATGGATTCCGAGCGGCGCTGCAGCTTGAGCGCATGGCGGATGTGCGTACGGGCCTTGCCGGTGACCACGAAGTTGAGCCACGCCGGGTTGGGGCGTGCGCCCGGGGCGCTGACGATCTCGACTGTCGAGCCGCTTTGCAGGGGTTCTGACAGCGGTGCCAGGCGGCGGTTGATGCGGCAAGCGATGCAGCTGTTGCCGACGTCGGTGTGTACCGCGTATGCGAAGTCGACCGCCGTGGAGCCTTTGGGCAGCTCCATGATCCGGCCCTTGGGCGTGAACACGTAGACCTCGTCCGGGAACAGGTCGATCTTCACGCTTTCGATGAATTCGAGGGAGTTGCCAGCACGTTGCTGCATTTCCAGCACGCCTTTAACCCACTGGCGCGCGCGGGCATGGGTGCCCTTGGGCTGCTCGTCGTCGCTGGACTTGTACAGCCAGTGAGCGGCGATACCGTTGTTGGCCATCTCTTCCATTTCGCGGGTGCGGATCTGGATCTCGATGGGCACCCCGTGCATGCCGAACAGCGTGGTATGCAGCGACTGGTAGCCGTTGGCCTTGGGGATCGCGATGTAATCCTTGAAGCGCCCCGGCAGCGGTTTGTAGAGGTTGTGCACGGCGCCGAGCACGCGGTAGCAGGTGTCGACCTTGTCGACGATGATACGGAACGCGTAGACGTCCATGATCTCGTTGAAGGCCCGGCGCTTGCCGCGCATTTTCTTGTAGATGCCATAGAGGTGCTTCTGCCGGCCGCTGACTTCGCCTTCGATACCGTCGACCGCCAGGCAGTGGGCCAGCGACTCTTCGATCTTGTTGACGATTTCCTTGCGGTTGCCGCGGGCGCGCTTGACCGCCTGGTAGATGCGCGCCGAGCGCATCGGGTGCATGGCCTTGAAGCCCAGGTCTTCGAACTCTACGCGCACGCTGTGCATGCCCAGGCGGTTGGCGATGGGTGCGTAGATTTCCAGGGTCTCTTTGGCGATGCGCCGGCGTTTTTCCCCGGAGAGCACTTCAAGGGTGCGCATGTTGTGCAGGCGGTCGGCCAGCTTGACCAGGATCACGCGGATGTCCCGGGCCATGGCCATGGCCATTTTCTGGAAGTTTTCCGCCTGGGCCTCAGCCTTGGTCTCGAAGTTCATCTGGGTCAGCTTGCTGACGCCGTCGACCAGTTCGGCCACGGTTTCGCCAAATTGCGAGCTGAGCGCTTCCTTGGCGATGCCGGTGTCTTCGATCACGTCATGGAGCATGGCCGCCATCAGGCTCTGATGGTCCATGTGCATGTCGGCAAGGATGCTTGCCACCGCCAGCGGATGCGTGACGTAGGCTTCGCCGCTGCGACGGCGCTGGCCGTCGTGGGCTTGTTCGGCGTAGAAATACGCCCGGCGCACCAGGTTGACCTGGTCGGCGCCGAGGTAGGTCGACAAGCGATCGGCGAGGGCGTCTATGCTCGGCACAGGATTACCTCCTGCCGAGGAAAGGGGACCTGCGCCGTACTACGTCGACCAGGCATAGGCTTAGACGGCCTCGTTGGCCTCTTCCTCACTACCGAATGCAAAAGCAGGCTCGGCGTGAACAATGGATTCTGCTGCCATGAACTCAGGGGTGCAGATCCCTTCAGCGATTTCACGCAGGGCAACGACGGTAGGCTTGTCGTTTTCCCATGCCACTTTCGGCTCTTTGCCGCCGGTGGCCAGTTGACGGGCACGCTTGGTGGAGAGCATGACCAGTTCAAAACGGTTATCCACGTGTTCTAGGCAGTCTTCAACGGTTACGCGGGCCATGGTCTTCCTCAAGTAGCAAATGCGGTGTTCAGCCCGAATGGGCGAGCGGACTCGATAGTTTAAAAAATCACCAGCCTTTAGGGAAGCGTTGATTTCACTTCGAGCCCTTGATACCTCGACGATACCTATTTGCAGGGCTCTAGCACAACTGTCTTGTCTTTTACCGGCGTCCGAGGGCATCACGCAGGCGCGGGGTCAACTCATCAAACAGCGTCTGCACCGAGCGCAATGCCCGGCAATCCGGGCGAGTCAGCAGCCACAGTTCGGTGTCGCAGCCGGGCAAGGCATCGCTGAGGGGGCCGACGTCGGGCAAGTCGTGGGCCATGTAGTCGGGCAGGGCGGCCACGCCGAGCCCGGCGGTCACCAGTTGGGCGATGGCGGAGATGCTGCTGCAGCGGTAGCGCGGCGTCACCCCTGGCAGGTGCTCGCTGCGCCAGACCACTGTGGGGTGATCCTGCATGGTGTCATCCGGGGCGATCCAAGGCAGGCTGGGCTCCTTGAGCCTTTCACGAAACTCCTCGCGCCCGCAAATCACGTAGGACGCCGCCCCCAGGCAACGTCCGACCAGGTGTTCCGGCGGAGTGTTGGTCAGGCGCAGGGCCAGGTCGGCATCCCGTCGGCTGAGGTTGGCGAAGGTGTTGGAGGTCGCCAGTTCCAGCGACAACGCAGGGTAGGCCGGCATGAATTCGGCCAGCGCCGGCAGCAGCAGGCTGTGCAGCACCGCGTCGGTACAGGTCAGGCGCACCGTACCGCTGACCACCTGCTCACCGTGCTCCAACGCTACCCTCGCGGCATCCAGCGCCTGCTCGGCGCGCTCGGCCTGCTCGGCCAGGGCCTGGGCGGTGCCGGTGGGGATGTAACCCTTGCGGCTTTTGACGAACAAGGCGGTACCCAGGGCGGCTTCCATGCGCCGGATCGAACGAAAAACAGTCGATACATCGACCTTCAGCAGCTCGGCGGCCTTGGCCAGGGAGCGGCCGCGGACCAGTGCAAGCACCAGGGAAAGGTCGGCGTGGCTGATCTGATATTGCATGGATGCACTCTTTACTTGCCTAAATGCCAATGTCTGTTGCGTAGGGGCCATTCTATAGTGAGGCGGCAGTCGTGAATCAAGTCACGACGTTGCCAGAATCTGGAACGTCCGTGCGAAACCACGGCGTTCAGCTGTTCCCCACGATGGGACCACTTAAAAAGAACAAATGAAACCATCGCCGCTCCCGATAGCGCAGTAGTACCTCCTCCATGCCGTTCGATAAAAAATCAAAGGATGCCTAGCCATGACGTCGGTCTCCCCGCGCGCCATCCCTCTCGATGAGATGGGTGAATTTCTCCAGGCCTACCCTGAGGTGCAATTTGTCGATCTGCTGATTGCAGACATGAACGGCGTGGTGCGCGGCAAGCGCATCGAGCGTGCAAGCCTGGTCAAGGTTTACGAAAAAGGCATCAACCTGCCGGCTTCGCTGTTTGCCCTGGATATCAACGGTTCGACCGTCGAAAGCACCGGTCTTGGCCTGGACATCGGTGATTCCGACCGCATTTGCTTCCCGATTCCCGGGACCCTGGCCTTTGAGCCCTGGCAGAAGCGCCCGACCGCGCAATTGCTGATGACCATGCACGAGCTGGATGGCACGCCGTTCTTTGCCGACCCGCGCGAAGTGCTGCGCAGCGTGGTGGCGAAGTTCGATGCGCTGGGCCTGGATATCTGCGCGGCGTTTGAGCTCGAGTTCTACCTGATTGACCAGGACAACCTCAACGGCCGGCCGCAACCGCCACGCTCACCGATTTCCGGCAAGCGTCCGCAATCGACCCAGGTGTACCTGATCGACGACCTCGACGAATACGTCGATTGCCTGCAGGACATGCTCGAAGCCGCCAAGGAGCAGGGCATCCCGGCCGACGCCATCGTCAAGGAAAGTGCCCCGGCGCAGTTCGAGGTCAACCTGCACCACGTTGCCGACCCGATGAAGGCCTGCGACTACGCGGTGTTGCTCAAGCGCCTGATCAAGAACATCGCCTACGACCATGAAATGGACTCCACCTTCATGGCCAAGCCCTACCCGGGCCAGGCCGGCAACGGCCTGCACGTACACATCTCGTTGCTGGACAAGAAAACCGGCAAGAACATCTTTACCAGCGAAGATCCCCTGCAAAGTGAATCCCTGCGCCACGCCATCGGTGGTGTGCTGGAGACCATGCCGGCGTCGATGGCCTTCTTGTGCCCGAACATCAACTCCTACCGGCGTTTCGGTGCCCAGTTCTATGTGCCCAACGCGCCAAGCTGGGGCCTGGACAACCGCACTGTAGCGGTCCGCGTGCCGACCGGCAGCAGCGATGCCGTGCGCATCGAGCACCGTGTTGCCGGCGCTGACGCTAACCCCTATCTGATGATGGCGGCCATTCTCGCCGGTATTCATCACGGCCTGACCAACCAGATCGAGCCGGGAGCGCCTATCGAAGGCAACTCCTACGAGCAGTTGGAACAGAGCTTGCCGAACAACCTGCGCGATGCGCTGCGTGAACTCGATGACAGTGAAGTGCTGAACCAATACATCAGCCCGGACTACATCGATATTTTTGTCGCCTGCAAGGAAAGCGAGATGGCTGAGTTCGAGGTGTCGATTTCCGACCTCGAATACAACTGGTACCTGCACACGGTGTGACGCCGGAGAGAACAACAATGACAACAGCACCACGCCAACACTGGGAACAGCTTTTTCAGGGCCTGAACATCGAAGGCCGTGCCTTTATCGACGGCCAGTACTGCGCCAGTGTGTCTGGCGAGACCTTCGAGTGTGCAAGCCCGGTCGACGGTCGCCAGCTGGCGCAGATCGCCAGCTGTGACAGCGCCGACGCCGAACGTGCGGTGGCTGCTGCCCGGCGCAGCTTCGACAGTGGCATCTGGGCCGACCAGGCCCCGGCCCAGCGCAAGCAGGTGCTGATCGCCTTTGCTGATTTACTCCTGGCCAATGCCGAAGAACTGGCATTGCTGGAAACCCTGGACATGGGCAAGCCAATTGCCGATTCCCTGAGCATCGATATTCCGGCAGCGGCCAACGCCATTCGCTGGAACGCCGAAGCCATCGACAAGATTTACGACGAAGTTGCTGCGACCCCGTTCGACCAGCTGGGTTTGGTCACCCGCTCGCCGGTCGGCGTGGTCGCGGCCATTGTTCCGTGGAACTTTCCACTGATGATGGCCTGCTGGAAACTCGGCCCGGCCCTGGCCACCGGTAACTCGGTGATCCTCAAGCCGTCCGAAAAATCGCCATTGACCGCCATTCGCATTGCCCAACTGGCCATCGAAGCGGGTCTGCCGGCCGGTGTCCTCAACGTGCTGCCAGGTTACGGCCATACCGTCGGCAAGGCTCTGGCCCTGCACATGGACGTCGACACCCTGGTGTTCACCGGCTCCACCCGCATCGCCAAGCAACTGATGGTTTACGCCGGTGAGTCGAACATGAAGCGGGTCTGGCTCGAAGCCGGTGGCAAGAGCCCGAACATCGTCTTTGCCGACGCTCCGGACTTGCAGGCCGCCGCTGAAGCTGCGGCCAGCGCTATCGCCTTCAACCAGGGCGAAGTGTGCATTGCCGGCTCGCGGCTGCTGGTCGAGCGCAGCATCAAGGCGCGCTTCCTGCCGATGGTGGTCGAAGCCCTCCAGGCCTGGAAGCCTGGCCATGCGCTAGACCCGGATACCCGCGTCGGCGCCCTGGTCGATAGCACCCAGCTGGACACCGTGCTCGGTTACATCGAGGCCGGCAAGGCTGATGGAGCCACTCTGGTCATCGGCGGTGAACGCGTGCTTGAAGACACCTGCGGCGTGTATGTGCAGCCGGCGATCTTCGATGGCGTGACCAACGCCATGCGCATCGCCCGCGAAGAAATCTTCGGCCCGGTGCTGTCAGTGATCACCTTCGACAGCGCCGAAGAAGCCATCACCATTGCCAACGACTCTCCCTTCGGTCTGGCGGCGGCGGTGTGGACCAGCAACATTTCCCGTGCCCACAACACGGCTCGCGCCCTGCGCGCCGGCAGCGTCTGGGTCAACCAGTACGATGGCGGCGACATGACCGCGCCGTTCGGTGGCTTCAAGCAGTCGGGCAATGGCCGGGACAAATCGCTGCATGCTTTCGACAAGTACACCGAACTCAAGGCGACCTGGATCAAGCTGTAAGGGAGGGTGAACCCATGCAAACTACCGCTGCACTGCCGCCTTTGATTGGCGTTTCCGCTTGCCGCCAGCAGTTGGGCAAGAACTCCTCGCACACCGTTGGCGACAAATATGTCGAGGCCGCAGGCTTTGCCGGGATCCCGCTGATCCTCCCGGCACGGGCCGAGCCCAGTGACCCGAGCCGTGTTTTAGAGCGCCTCGATGGCATTCTTTTTACCGGTTCGCCTTCAAATGTCGAGCCGCATCATTACAATGGCGCCCCCAGCGTGGAAGGAACCCGGCACGATGTGTTTCGTGATCGGCTGACCCTGCCACTGCTGCAGGCGGCGATTGCCGACGGCGTGCCAGTGTTGTGCATCTGCCGTGGATTCCAGGAACTCAATGTGGCCCTTGGCGGCACCTTGCACCAGCGGGTGCAGGAACTGCCTGGTTACCTGGATCATCGCGAGCCGCAGGATGCCCCGCTGGAAGAACAATACAGCCCCCGTCACCTGGTCACTGTCCAGCCCGGCGGGCTGTTCGAGCGCCTGGGGATGGACGAAAGCTTCATGGTCAATTCGCTGCACAGCCAGGGTATCGATCGCCTGGCTGAGGGCCTGCGGGCCGAAGCATTGGCCCCCGATGGGCTGATCGAGGCGGTGTCGATGGATGACGCCCCAGGCTTTGTGGTCGGTGTGCAGTGGCACCCCGAGTACCGCTTTGCCGACAACCCGGTGTCGCTGCACCTGTTTCAGGCGTTCCGCGAGGCTTGCCTGGCCCGTGCCGCGAGCCAGCAGCAGCGGGAGAAGAGTCTATGAGGTCAGCCGGTTGATCCGGGCTTGAAGTACCACGCAACAGGTTTCAGTGAGTGAAAGCGGACGCCCTGAGGGGTGTCCTGAAAAACAATACCAATATTGGCGGCAACTACTCATGAGTGAACACAAAGCAGGCCTGTCCCCAGGTGAGGGCGGGCGATCCAAGGGGCTGGCCAAGGGCCGGCTCGGACTGCTGGCCAGCATCGTGCTGGGCATTTCCACCATCGCCCCGGTCTACACCCTGACCGGCGCGCTGGGTCCGACCGTGCGTGAAGTCGGGGCTCACCTGCCGGCGGTATTCATCGTTGGCTTCCTGCCAATGCTGCTGGTGGCCCTGGGTTACCGCGAGCTGAATGCGGCCGAGCCGGACAGCGGTACTTCCTTTACCTGGTCGGCGCGTGCCTTTGGCCCGATGATCGGCTGGATCGGCGGCTGGGGGCTGGTCACTGCGACCACCATCGTGTTGTCCAACCTGGCCGGGGTGGCCGTTGACTTCTTCTATCTATTCCTTGGGCAGATCACCGGCAGCCATGAGGTGGCTGCGCTGAGCGACAACCTGTTGATCAACGTCGTCACCTGTTGCGTGTTCATCGCCATGGCAGTGTGGATCTGCTGTCGTGGCATTGCCACGACCATGACCGTGCAGTACGGCCTGGTGGCGTTGCAACTGGTGGTGCTGGTGGGTTTTGCCATGGCCGCGTTTGGCGAGTCGTCGGTGACGCCGCCGCTGGAATTCGACCTGGACTGGTTCAACCCTTTCGGTGTTGAGTCGTTCTCGGCCTTTACCGCCGGCCTGTCGCTGTCGATCTTCATCTTCTGGGGCTGGGACGTGTGCCTGAGCATCAGCGAAGAGTCGGTGGGCAGCGGTGATACCCCTGGCCGTGCGGCCACCCTTACCGTGTTGCTGATTCTCGGCCTGTACCTGGTCACGGCAATCGCCACCCTGCAATTTGCCGGTATCGGTGACATCGGCCTGGGCCTGAACAACCCGCGCATCCAGGAAAACGTCTTCGCTCACCTGGCAGGTCCCGTCATGGGCCCCCTGGCAATCCTGATGTCGATCGCCGTGCTGGCCAGTACCGCCGCCTCGCTGCAATCCACCTTCGTGTCGCCGGCGCGTACGCTGCTGGCCATGGGTTACTACGGCGCCGTGCCTGAGCGCTTTGCCAGCGTCTGCCCGCGCTCGAAAACCCCGCGCTACGCCACCATCTGCGCCGGTATGGCCGCAGGGGTGTTCTACGTGACCATGCGTACCCTGAGCGAGAACGTTCTGGCTGACACCATTACTGCCCTGGGCATGATGATCTGCTTCTACTATTCGCTGACCGCCTACGCCTGTGTCTGGTACTTCCGGCACAGCCTGTTTGATAGCGTGCGGCACTTCCTGTTGCGTGGCCTGTGCCCGCTGCTCGGTGGCGGCATCCTCTCGGTGATCTTCCTGCAGACGGCCATCGACAGCGCTTCGCCATCGTTTGGCAGCGGTTCGCATGTGGGTGGGTTGGGCCTGGTGTTCGTGATCGCAATGATCATCACCATCCTCGGCCTGGTGCTGATGATGCTGTCGCGCCTGCGTGCGCCGGCGTTCTTCCTGGGCATGACCCTGCACCGTCACGCCACGGTCTCCAGCCGCCGCTAAGCGGCTGGAGCGGCGGGTTGCTCAGGCAAGCAATTGCTTGAGCAGTTGGCCATGACGCTGCTGCTGGTTGGCCTTGCGCAGGCGATTGGCGCGGAACACCGCCTTGAGGTCTTCCAGTGCCGTGGCGAAGTCATCGTTGATGATGACGAAGTCATACTCGTCGTAGTGACTCATCTCGCTGACCGCTTCACGCATCCGTCCTTCGATGATCTCGTCGCTGTCCTGGCCACGGTTGGTCAGGCGCTGGTGCAGGGCTTCCTGGGTCGGCGGCAGGATGAACACCGAACATGCCTCAGGCATCAGCTTGCGCACCTGCTGGGCGCCTTGCCAGTCGATTTCCAGGATCAGGTCGTGGCCCTGGTCGAGCACCTGCTGCAGGGCGCTGCGCGAGGTACCGTAGAAGTTACCGAAGACCTCGGCCTGCTCGAGGAAGTCGCCTTGCTCGATCATCAGCTTGAATTCGGTGTGTTCAACGAAGTGGTAGTTCACGCCGTGCACTTCGCCCGGGCGCATGGCCCGGGTGGTGTGCGAAACCGATACCTGGATGCTGTTGTCAGCATCGATCAGGGCCTTGACCAGGCTGGTCTTGCCGGCGCCTGAAGGCGCCGAAACGATGTAGAGGGTGCCGCTGCTGTGATTCATGGTCGGGGTGGCCTTACTCAATGTTCTGTACTTGTTCACGCATCTGCTCGATCAGTACCTTGAGGTTGACCGCGGACTGGGTGCTGCGTGGGTCGAAGGCTTTGGAGCCCAGGGTGTTGGCTTCGCGGTTGAGTTCCTGCATCAGGAAGTCCAGGCGCCGCCCGGCTGCGCCGCCGGACTTGAGCACTCGGCGTACTTCGGTGACGTGGGTGCTCAAGCGGTCGAGCTCTTCGGCTACGTCGCTTTTTTGCGCAAGCAGGACCATCTCCTGTTCCAGGCGCTGCGGGTCGAGTTCGGCCTGCATGTCGCTGAAGCGGTCGAGGATCTTCTGCCGTTGGGCTGCAAGCATCTGCGGTACCAGGGCGCGCAAGGTGGTGACCTCGCTGGCCATGTTGTCCAGACGTTCGTTGATCAGCCGGGCCAGCTCGCCGCCTTCACGGTTGCGGCCGTTTTTCAGATCGTTCAGGGCCTCTTCGAACAGGGCCATGGCCTCGCTGTTGAGCGCCTGCGGGTCGGCGGCATCGGCCACCAGAACACCCGGCCAGGCCAGCACTTCCAGTGGGTTGAGCGGTGCCGGCTGCTTGATCAGGCTGGCCACTGTCTCGGCAGCGGCGACCAGTTGCGCGGCGCGCTCGCGGTCGACCTGCAGGGCCTTGCCGTTGTGTTCTTCGTTGAAGCGCAGGGTGCATTCGACCTTGCCCCGCGACAGGCCCTGGCGCAGGCTTTCGCGCACGGCGCCTTCGAGGTCGCGGAAGGCCTCGGGCAGGCGCAGGTGCGGCTCCAGGTAGCGATGATTGACCGAGCGCAGTTCCCAGATGAGGGTGCCCTGGCTACCGGCGCGCTCGACACGAGCAAAAGCGGTCATGCTGTGCACCATGGGAAGTACCTCGCGCAATAGATGAAGGAAAGCCAAGCGGCTGAAGGCGCAAGATTGTAGCGCAGTGCGGCGCTGGCTCCCAATCCACTGATGTTACAAACAGTCAGGGTGTTCCCGGAAAAACCCGACCAACGCCCCTGGGCCGCCTGTTTCGGGGCTTGCGACAATAGGCGTGTCTTCATTGCCCGGCGCGCTCTATAATGCGGGGCAGATTCAAGTCCAGTACAGGTATCCCAAATGAAACGTCCAAGTGGTCGCGTTGCCGATCAGCTCCGCTCGATCCGCATCACCCGCAACTACACCAAACACGCCGAGGGGTCAGTACTGGTCGAGTTCGGTGACACCAAAGTCATCTGCACCGTCAGTGTCGAGAATGGTGTCCCGCGCTTCCTCAAGGGCCAGGGCCAGGGTTGGTTGACCGCCGAGTACGGCATGCTGCCGCGCTCCACTGGCGAGCGTAACCAGCGCGAAGCCAGCCGTGGCAAGCAAGGCGGTCGTACCCTCGAGATCCAGCGCCTGATCGGCCGCTCCCTGCGCGCCGCGCTCGACATGAGCAAGCTGGGCGACATCACCCTGTACGTCGACTGCGACGTGATCCAGGCCGACGGCGGCACCCGCACCGCATCGATCACCGGCGCCATGGTGGCCCTGGTCGACGCCCTGCGCGTGGTCAAGAAGCGTGGCGGCCTGAAGGGCGGTGACCCGCTCAAGCATATGATCGCCGCAGTTTCGGTGGGCATGTACCAGGGCCAGCCAGTACTGGACCTGGACTACCTCGAAGACTCGGCCGCCGAGACCGACCTGAACGTGGTCATGACCAGTCAGGGTGGTTTCATCGAAGTGCAGGGCACTGCCGAAGGCGCACCCTTCCAGCCTGAAGAGCTCAATGCCATGCTGGCACTGGCGCAAAAAGGCATGGCCGACCTGTTCGAGCTGCAGAAGGCCTCGTTGGCCGATTGATTCAATCCAGGCAAGGAGCGCAGCATGACCGAGCAGCCATTGCAGTTGCCTAACCCCAGCGCCGAAGTTCGGCAGTGGGCGATGTTTTGCCATCTGTCCGGGTTGTTGGGTCTGTTCTTCCCCTTCGGCAGCCTGCTCGGGCCGTTGGTGATGTGGATCTGGAAGAAAGACGTCGACCCATTCGTCGACGCCCAGGGCAAGGAAGCGTTGAATTTCCAGATCACCGTGTTCATCGCCGGGATCATTTGCGCGCTACTGATGTTCGTGCTGGTTGGCGTTGTACTGTTGGGCATACTGATGGTTGCGGTGCTGATCCTGACCATCATGGCCGGGGTCAAAGCCAACGACGGCCTGCCGTACCGTTACCCGCTGACCTGGCGGCCGATCAAATAATGATCAGCTAAAAGTGACAGCCACAAAAAAGCCGACGATGACGTCGGCTTTTTTGTGGCTGAGCGAATCAGATCGTCAGCGTCCAGTCGTAGTCCACGATCAACGGCGCGTGTTGGGAGAAGCGCGGTTGGCGGGGCAGGCGTGCGCTACGCACAAAGCGGCGCAGGCCCGGGGTCAGCAACTGGTAATCGAAACGCCAGCCCAGGTTGAGCATCTCGGCCTGTTCGTTATCCGGCCACCAGCTGTACTGGTCGCCTTCACGGCTGACTTCGCGCAGGGCATCGACATAACCCATGTTGCCGACAATCTCGTCCATCCAGGCGCGTTCCGGCGCCAGGAAGCCTGGAGACTGCTGGCCATCGCGCCAGTTCTTGACGTCGAGCTTCTGCTGCGCCACGTACAACGAGCCGCAATAGATGTATTCACGGCGCTTGCGCCGTTGTTTGTCCAGGTACTTGGCGAAGTCGTCCATCAACTTGAACTTCTGGTTCAAGTCTTCATCGCCGTTCATTCCCGAAGGTAGCAACAGTGTTGCAATACTTACCTTGTCGAAATCGGCCTGCAGGTAACGTCCGTAGCGATCGGCTGTCTCGAAGCCCAGGCCGCTGATGACTGCCTTGGGCTGCAATCGCGAATAAAGTGCCACGCCGCCTTGGGCGGGAACTTCTGCGTCGCAGGCATAAAGGAAGTAGCCATCGAGCTGGAAAGCTGGGTCGTCGAGTTCAAAGGCCGAGGCGCGGGTATCCTGAAGGCAGATGACGTCAGCATTCTGGGCTTGTAGCCAGCTGAGCAAACCACGCTCGACTGCTGCCTGAATGCCATTAACGTTCACACTGATGATCCGCATAAATGGCCCCAAAAATCTCGTGCGTGTATGATACCCGAGCTGTACTCAATTAGCTAAATCCGTGGTATCCGGGACTCCTCATGCAGCCGTATCAGCGCGACTTCATTCGTTTTGCCATCGACCGCGGGGTTCTGCGCTTCGGTGAATTCACCCTCAAGTCCGGGCGCACCAGCCCGTACTTTTTCAATGCCGGCCTGTTCAACAGCGGTTCGGCCCTGGCTCAGCTCGGGCGTTTCTATGCTGCGGCGATCGTCGACAGCAAGATCCCCTTCGACGTGCTGTTCGGCCCGGCCTACAAGGGTATCCCCCTGGCGGCGGCCACTGCAGTGGCCCTGGCCGAGCACCATGACCTCGACCTGCCGTGGTGCTTCAACCGCAAGGAGGCCAAGGCCCACGGTGAGGGCGGCAGCCTGGTCGGCGCAGCGCTGACCGGCGACGTACTGATCATCGACGACGTGATCACCGCTGGCACGGCCATCCGCGAAGTCATGCAGATCATCCAGGGCCAGCAAGCCAAGGCTGCCGGCGTACTGATCGCGTTGAACCGCCAGGAGCGCGGCAACGGCGAGCTGTCGGCAATCCAGGAAGTGGAGCGTGACTTCGGCATTCCGGTGGTGAGCATCGTCTCGCTGAACCAGGTGCTGGAGTTCCTCGCCGACGACCCGGCACTCAAGCAGCACTTGCCGGCCGTCGAGGCCTACCGGGCGCAGTACGGTATCTGAGGCAAATAAAAAGGCGACCGAGGGTCGCCTTTTTTGTGCCTCATCGCGGGGCAAGCCCGCGCCCACAGGAATTAATGCGGCTTGTGATTGGTGATCAGTGTGCCCACACCGCTGTCGGTGAAGATCTCCAGCAGCACCGCATTCGGTACCCGGCCATCGATGATGTGCGAGCTGTTGACCCCGCCTTGCACAGCTTCCAGTGCGCAGCGGATCTTCGGCAGCATGCCGCCGTAGATGGTGCCATCGGCGATCAGTTCGTTGACCTGCTCGGTGGTCAGGCCGGTGAGCACGGTGCCTTGCTTGTCCATCAGGCCGGCGATGTTGGTCAGTAGCATCAGCTTTTCAGCCTTCAGTGCTTCAGCCACCTTGCCTGCTACCAGGTCAGCGTTGATGTTGTACGACTCGCCATTGGCACCGACGCCAATCGGTGCGATCACCGGAATGAAGTCGCCTTTGACCAGCATGTTGAGCAGGTCGGTGTTAACCCCGACCACTTCGCCAACGTGGCCGATGTCGATGATTTCCGGGGTGGTCATCTCCGGGGTCTGGCGGGTGACGGTGAGCTTTTTCGCACGAATCAGCTCCGCGTCCTTGCCGGTCAGGCCGATGGCGCTACCGCCATGGCGGTTGATCAGGTTGACGATGTCCTTGTTGACCTGGCCGCCGAGAACCATCTCGACCACGTCCATGGTTTGCGCGTCGGTGACACGCATGCCGTCGACGAAGCGGCTCTCGATCGACAGGCGTTTGAGCAGGTCACCGATCTGTGGGCCGCCACCGTGCACGACCACCGGGTTGATGCCGACCGCTTTCATCAGCACCACATCGCGGGCAAAACCGGTTTTGAGCTCTTCGCTCTCCATCGCGTTGCCGCCGTATTTGATCACCAGGGTCTTGCCGACAAAGCGGCGAATGTAAGGCAGCGCTTCGGACAAAACCTGGGCGACATGGGTGGCGGCATCGCGATCGAGGGTCATGCAGGGCTCCAGTTGGAACAGAAAGTCGGTCAGAACGTGGGTTGCAGGTCAGGGGCAACGCGCTTCAGCTGGGCGCGAAATACCTCTTTGATACGCTGCAGTTCGGCGTCATTGTCGGCCTCGAAGCGCAATACCAGCACCGGCGTGGTGTTGGAGGCGCGAACCAGGCCCCAGCCGTGGGGGTAGTCGACCCGCACACCATCAATGGTGGTCAGGTTGGCGTCGTTGCCCCAGTCGGCATCGCGTTGCAGTGCATCAATGATGCTGAATTTACCCTCGTCGGTCACATCAATATTGATTTCCGGCGTGGAAATATCGTTCGGGAACGCCGCAAACAGCTGCTCAGCATCGGTTTTGGCCTGGCTGAGGATCTCTAGCAGTCGCGCAGCGCTGTAGATACCGTCGTCAAAACCGTACCAGCGTTCCTTGATGAAGATGTGACCGCTCATCTCGCCTGCGAGCAGGGCACCGGTCTGTTTCATCTTCTTCTTGATCAACGAATGACCGGTCTTCCACATTAGCGCGCGACCGCCGTATTGCTCGATCAATGGGGTCAGGCGACGGGTGCATTTGACGTCGAAGATGATTTCGGCCCCGGGGTTGCGCGCCAGGACATCCTGGGCGAACAGCATCAGCAGGCGGTCGGGGTAGACGATGCTGCCGGTGTTGGTGACCACGCCGACACGGTCGCCATCACCGTCGAAGGCCAGGCCCAGGTCGGCGCCGGTTTCCTTGACCTTGGCGATCAGGTCGACCAGGTTTTCGGGCTTGCCCGGGTCCGGGTGATGGTTGGGGAAGTTGCCGTCGACCTCGCAGAACAGCGGGATCATCTCGCAGCCCAGGGCTTCGATCAGTTGCGGGGCAATGACGCCAGCCGCCCCGTTGCCGCAGTCGACGACCACTTTGAGCTTTTTCGCCAGCTTGATATCACCGGTGATCTGCTTGAAGTAACGCTCGAGGATTTCGACCTTCTCGACGCTGCCTTCACCATGGCTCAGGTCGTTGGTCTGCAGGCGGGTCAGCAGCGCCTGGATCTGCTCGTTGGCCAGGGTGTCGCCAGCGATGACGATCTTGAAGCCGTTGTAGTTGGGTGGGTTGTGGCTACCGGTGAGCATGACCCCGGACTTGCCGGCCAAAACGTTGGCGGCGTAGTACAAGGCGGGAGTCGGTACCAGGCCAACGTCGCTGACCTTGCAGCCGGCTTCGATCAGGCCCTTGATCAGTTGTTCGACCAGCATGGGCCCGGACAGGCGGCCGTCACGGCCGACCGAGATGTTCGGTTCACCCAGGGCGAGGGTTTGTGCACCGATGGCGCGACCGATCCAGTAGGCGGTTTCGGCGGTCAGGGTGTCACCGACCACGCCACGGATATCGTAGGCGCGGAAGATGCTGGCAGGCAGTGCGGGTACCAGGTGTGCCATGTCGTTCATCTCTGGGGAGCTCCAATTTAGAGGGCGTGCAGGGCAGGCTCAAACTGAACGCTTTGACGGCCATTTCGCCAGAGAGTTCGCCATCCTTGGCTCACGCTGGGCAACCGATGGATCAATGGCTGCCGGAATGACCAAAGCCGCCAGCGCCACGCTGGCTTTCATCGAAGGCTTCGACGATGTCGAAATGTGCCTGCACCACCGGCACCAGCACCAGTTGTGCGATGCGTTCGCCTATGGCGATGGTGAATGGCGTCTGGCCACGGTTCCAGCAGGAGACCATCAGCTCGCCCTGGTAATCGGAGTCGATCAGGCCGACCAGGTTGCCAAGGACGATACCGTGTTTATGGCCCAGGCCCGAGCGCGGCAGGATCAGCGCGGCGAGACCCGGATCACCGATGTATACCGACAGGCCGGTGGGGATCAGCAGGGTCTGGCCAGGCTCCAGGACGGTGTCCTCCGTGAGCATGGCGCGCAGGTCGAGGCCGGCCGAGCCCGGGGTGGCGTACTGTGGCAGCGGAAAGTCGCTGCCGATGCGTGGATCGAGAATCTTGGCTTGTAGGGCGTGCATGCGAAATTAAACCTGGTTGAGACGTTCGGCGATGAAAGCTACCAGCTGGCGGGCGATCTTGCCTTTGCTGGTCTGCGCGAAAACAGTTGCTTGAAGTTGGCGGTCGATGACGCTGCAGGCGTTCTCCTCGCTGTTGAAGCCGATGCTGGGGTTGGCCACATCGTTGGCGACAATCAGGTCGAGGTTCTTGTCCTTGAGCTTGCGCGCGGCGTAATCGAGCAGGTGTTCGGTCTCGGCGGCGAAGCCGACGCTGAATGGGCGGTCAGGGCGGGTGGAAATACTGGCGAGAATGTCCGGATTGCGGACCATCTGCAGCAGCAGGCCGTCACCTGTCGTAGGGTCTTTCTTGAGTTTTTGCGGGGCGACAACCTCTGGGCGGTAGTCTGCGACCGCAGCCGAGGCGATAAACACATCGCAAGGGATGGCGGCTTCACAGGCGGCGAGCATGTCGCGAGCGCTGACCACGTCGATGCGGGTAACGCGATCGGGCGTTGGCAGGCTCACCGGGCCAGTGACCAGGGTTACCTTGGCGCCGGCTTCCACCGCCGCTTCGGCGAGGGCAAAGCCCATTTTCCCCGAGCTGTGGTTGGTGATGTAGCGCACCGGGTCGATGTTTTCCTGGGTCGGGCCGGCAGTAATCAGCACGTGCTTGCCGGTCAGCGACTCGCGCTTGAAGGTCTCGGCGGCGCACCAGGCCAGGTCAGTGGCTTCGAGCATGCGGCCCAGGCCCACGTCGCCACAGGCCTGGCTGCCGGAGGCCGGGCCGAACACCTGGATATCGCGGCTTTGCAGCAGTTCAAGGTTGGCCTGGGTGGCCGGGTCGCGCCACATCGCCTGGTTCATCGCCGGGGCCACGGCCACGGTGGCGTCGGTGGCCAGCACCAGGGTGGTCAGCAGGTCGTCGGCGACACCTTGGGCCAGGCGCGCGAGCAGGTCGGCGGTGGCTGGGGCAATCAGCACCAGGTCGGCCCACTTGGCCAGCTCGATATGGCCCATCGCCGCTTCGGCAGCAGGGTCCAATAGATCCATGTGCACCGGGTGGCCGGACAGGGCCTGCATGGTCAGCGGGGTGATGAACTCAGCCCCGCCCCGGGTCATGACGACGCGCACTTGGGCGCCGTGTTCCAGGAGTCGGCGAACCAGCTCGGCACTTTTGTAGGCGGCAATGCCGCCGCCGACGCCGAGAACGATGCGCTTCCGATACAGCCGCTGCATAGGCTTGCCTTTTGCTCAGTGATTACACGCGGCGACGACGCCTCCCCAGGCCGGTTCGTCGCGTAAAAATGAGCGGCTAATGTAGCACAGGGCTCAAACCGGGAGCAGTAACCGCAAGACAGAGGGAATTGTCATGAGTATCAGGGATTGGCCTGCGGCGGAGCGGCCGCGTGAAAAACTGCTGGAATCGGGAGCGGGTAGCCTGTCGGATGCCGAGCTGCTGGCGATCTTTTTGCGTACCGGCGTGCGTGGGCGTAGCGCGGTCGACCTGGCCAGGCATTTGCTCGGACGCTTCGGTGGCCTGCGTGGCTTGCTTGAGGCTGACAGCCGCAGCTTCAATGGTGAGCTTGGGCTGGGTCCGGCCAAGTTCGCCCAGTTGCAGGCTGTACTGGAAATGTCCCGGCGCCATCTGGCTGAACGTCTGCGGCGTGATTCAGCCTTGCAGAGCCCGCAGGCGGTCAAGGACTACCTCAAAGCTCGTCTGCGCCACGAGCCGCACGAAGTGTTTGGCTGCCTGTTCCTCGACAGCAAGCATCGGGTGCTGGCGTTCGAGGCGCTGTTTCAGGGGTCGATCAACAGCACCAGTGTCTATCCGCGTCAGGTCATCAAGCGTGCCCTGGCACACAATGCTGCGGCGTTGATCCTCTGCCACAACCACCCCTCAGGGGTGAGCGAGCCCAGCGATGCAGACCTTTCGCTGACCCGGCGCCTGACCAAGGCGCTGGAGATGATCGAAGTGCGCGTGCTCGACCATTTCGTCATCGGCGACGGCGAACCGCTGTCGATGGCCGAGCATGGCTGGCTCTAGCGCAAGGTGTGGACCCCGGCAAAGTCCTGGCGACCGAACGGGCTGACCTGATAACCCTGGACCTCCTTGCGCGTCAGTACGGCGGCAGTCGGGTGGGCCAGGGGCAACCACAAGGCCTGTTGCTGGATCAGCGTCTGGGCCTGCTGGTACAGGCGGCTACGCACGCTCTGGTCGGTGGTGGTCTTGCCGGCGCTGATCAACTGGTCCAGACGCTGATCGCAGTAGCGGGCGAAGTTGGTCCCGGACTTGACCGCCGCGCAGGAAAACTGCGGGCTGAGGAAGTTGTCCGGGTCGCCGTTGTCGCCGGCCCAACCCATGAACAGCAGGTCATGTTCGCCAGCCTTGGCCCGACGGATCAGCTCACCCCATTCGATCACACGGATCTCGGCCTTGATGCCGATCTTGCCCAGGTCCGCCTGCAGCAATTGCGCACCAAGGCTGGGGTTGGGATTGAGCAGGCTGCCCTGCGGGCGGGTCCAGATTGTGGTGTTGAAGCCGTCTTTGAGGCCAGCCTTGCCTAACAGGGCTTTGGCTTTGTCCAGGTCGGCGGGGTAGCCCGGCAGATCCTTGGCGTAGCTCCAGGTGTTGGGCGGGTAGGGGCCATTGGCGGCAACGGCAGTGTCTTCAAACACCGCTTTGAGGTAGCTGGGCTTGTCGAACGCCAGGTTGATGGCTTGACGCACCTCGGGCTTGTCCAACGGTGCATGCTGGCTATTAATAGCGACGAATGCAGTCATGAAGGCTTCAGTCTTTTCTACCTTCAGTGCCGAATCTTCGCTCGCGGCGGCGATGTCTAGCGGCTTGGGCGACAAGGCGATCTGGCACTCGTCGCGCTTGAGTTTTTGCAGGCGCACGTTGGCATCGGGGGTGATGGCGAAGATCAACGGATCGACACCCGGCTTGCCGGCAAAGTAGTCCGGGTTGGCCCGGTAGCGGATCACCGCGTCCTTCTGGAAACGGTTGAACACAAACGGCCCGGTACCGATCGGCTGGCTGTTGAGCTTCTCCGGAGTGCCGGCCTTGAGCAGTTGGTCGGCGTATTCGGCGGAGTAGATCGAGGCAAAGCCCATGCTCAGGGTGGCCAGGAAGGTGGCGTCGGGGTGGTCGAGGGTAAAGCGCACGGTCAGCGGATCGAGCGCATCGATCTGCTTGATCAGGCTGGGCAACTGCAGCGACTGGGCGTGCGGGTAGCCGCTCTGGGCGATCTTGTGCCAGGAGTGCGCGGGATAAAGCATGCGCTGGAAGCTGAACAGCACGTCGTCGGCATCCAGGGTGCGAGTGGGCTTGAAGTAGCCGGTGCTGTGGAATTTCACCTCCGGGCGCAACTTGAACTCGTAGACCAGGCCGTCCGGCGACACCGTCCAGCTTTCAGCCAGGCTCTTCACCACTTGGCCCTCGCGCGCGTCGAACTCGACCAGGCGGTTCATCAGCACGTCGGCCGAAGCATTGGTGGTGGTCAGCGAATTGTACTGGACCACGTCGAAACCTTCGGGACTGGCTTCAGTGCACACGCTCAGCGCAGCCGCCTGGGCGAAAGCCGGGCCGAGCAGGGTGGCGAACAACAGGGGTAAAACGGCAGCACGCATGGGGATTCCTTGGCTGATCGGTGGCCCATCTGCCAGTGCAGTCTGGAAAAGTCCTACCCTAGTGTGCCGGGAGGCAAATGACCATCTCCTTTTTTAGCCACCTGGCGACGAGCGGTCGACAGCTTGCCGGGCCAGTGGTTATGCTGCTCCGGCGTGTCGAACAGCACGTCAAAGCACATCTTCTGTTGTTGTGCTCTGGTCTTTCTGGTATAAAGCAGCGCTCTTTTCTAGGGGCTCGGCTTGTCGCATTTGCTGAGCGAGTCGATAAGACCCTGAAGAAACACGGCGCCTGGCGCCAAAGACTGAGAGATTAAGCGGCCAACCCATGCCGGGTTGGGCATGTGGTTTTAGAGGGCTGAGGCATGTCGAGAGTCTGTCAAGTTACCGGTAAGGGTCCGGTAACCGGGAATAACATTTCCCACGCGAATAACAAAACCCGTCGTCGTTTCCTGCCGAACCTGCAGCATCATCGCTTCTGGGTCGAGTCCGAGAAGCGTTTCGTGCGTCTGCGCGTCTCTGCCAAAGGCATGCGCATCATCGACAAGCGCGGCATCGATGCCGTTCTGGTCGACATTCGCCGTAACGGCGCTAAGGTCTAAGGGAGAGAATCATGCGTGAATTGATCCGTCTGGTGTCGACCGCTAATACCGGCCACTTCTACACCACCGACAAGAACAAGCGCACCACTCCGGACAAAATCGAAATCAAAAAATTCGATCCGGTTGTTCGCAAGCACGTGATCTACAAGGAAGCCAAGATCAAGTAATTGATCCGGCTGACGAAAAAAGGGCCCGTATCTCAGGATACGGGCCCTTTTTTTATGCCTGCAGGAGCGGGGGATAGACCTTAACCGGCTTTTTGCTCGAACATCACATAGATCTTGCGGCACGGCTCCAGCACTTCCCAGGTGCCCTTGAAGCCCGCTGGAATCACGAAGCGATCACCGGCCCGCAGGGTTTTCGCGCCGCCTGCTTCATCACGCAGCACCGAGACGCCTTGAACGATCTCGCAGTACTCGTGTTCGGTGTAATTGACGGTCCATTGCCCGACGGCACCCTCCCAGACGCCAGCATGAAACTGCGAGCATGGGCTGGAGTAGTGGTTGTACACCGCCTGTTCGGGATCGCCCTTGAGTACCTTTTCTGCGGCGGGGCGATAGCGTTCCGCTTCGGTCAGCACCTGGGCGAAGTCGATGATCTGGGCAATATTCATGGTCGGGTCCCCTTTTTGTTGTTTAATAAAATGAACATCAGTAGGTGTTTGTCGTGATTCTGTCAAATATATTGAAAACTAGGGCGCCGGTGGTTTAGGGTGACAGGTGCCTGTGCGCCTGTGTCGCTCAGCCAGAATTTTCGACAGTGCCGTCAAACTCTCGTGCGGCCCTGCACCTTAACAAGAGGAGGAGTTTCGTATGACCACCCTGACTCGTGCGGATTGGGACCAGCGTGCCCAGCAACTGAAGATCGAAGGCCGTGCCTTCATCAATGGTGAATACACCGCTGCCGTCTCCGGCGCGACGTTCGAGTGCCTCAGCCCGGTCGACGGACGCCTCCTGGCGCAGATCGCCAGCTGCGACGAGGCCGATGCCAAGCGCGCTGTGGAAAACGCCCGCGCCACCTTCGCCTCCGGCGTCTGGTCGCGTCTGGCCCCGGCCAAGCGTAAAGCCACCATGATCCGTTTCGCCGGCCTGCTCAAGCAGAACGTCGAGGAGCTGGCGCTGCTGGAAACCCTGGACATGGGCAAGCCGATCAGCGACTCGCTGAACATCGACGTGCCAGGTGCCGCTCAGGCCCTGAGCTGGAACGGTGAAGCGATCGACAAGATCTACGACGAAGTCGCCGCTACCCCGCACAACCAGCTGGGCCTGGTGACCCGCGAACCTGTGGGTGTGGTTGCTGCCATCGTGCCTTGGAACTTCCCGTTGCTGATGGCCTGCTGGAAACTCGGCCCGGCCCTGGCGACCGGTAACTCGGTGGTACTCAAGCCTTCGGAAAAATCGCCGCTGACCGCCATCCGCATCGCCCAGCTGGCCATCGAAGCCGGTATTCCTGCTGGTGTGCTGAACGTGCTGCCAGGTTATGGCCACACCGTCGGCAAGGCCCTGGCCCTGCACATGGACGTCGATACCCTGGTGTTCACCGGTTCGACCAAGATCGCCAAGCAACTGATGATCTACGCCGGCGAGTCGAACATGAAGCGCGTTTGGCTGGAAGCCGGCGGCAAGAGCCCGAACATCGTCTTTGCTGACGCTCCGGATCTCAACGCCGCCGCCGAAGCGGCCGCCAGTGCCATCGCCTTCAACCAGGGCGAAGTCTGCACCGCAGGTTCGCGCCTGCTGGTCGAGCGTTCGATCAAGGACAAATTCCTGCCGCTGGTGCTAGAAGCACTGAAGGCCTGGAAGCCGGGCAATCCGCTTGACCCTGCCACCACCGTGGGTGCGCTGGTCGACACCCAGCAGATGAACACCGTGCTGTCCTACATCGAAGCCGGTCACAGTGACGGCGCCAAGCTGTTGGTAGGCGGCAAGCGCATTCTTGAAGAAACCGGCGGCACTTACGTTGAGCCGACCATCTTCGACGGCGTGACCAATGCCATGAAGATCGCTCAGGAAGAAATCTTCGGCCCGGTACTGTCGGTCATCACCTTTGACTCCACCGAAGAGGCGATCAACATCGCCAACGACACGCCGTACGGCCTGGCTGCCGGTGTCTGGACCGCCGACATCTCCAAGGCACACCTGACCGCCAAGGCCTTGCGTGCCGGTAGCGTGTGGGTCAACCAGTATGATGGCGGCGACATGACCGCGCCGTTCGGCGGCTTCAAACAGTCGGGCAACGGCCGTGACAAGTCGCTGCATGCGCTGGACAAGTACACCGAGCTGAAAGCGACCTGGATCAAGCTGTAAGACCTGGGTGCCCTTATCGCGGGACAAGCCCGCTCCCACCGTAGTGTGGGAGCGGGCTTGTCCCGCGACTGTTTCTGGAGGAAAAAAGCGTGCGTTGGGGAACCTATTTCGCCGTGCTGGCGGCCGTGCTCAGTGTCGGTCTGGCCCTGGGCGTCAGCATGCCACTGGTGTCGTTGCGCCTGGAAGGCTGGGGTTACGGCAGCTTTGCCATCGGTGTAATGGCCGCGATGCCGGCCATCGGCGTTTTGATCGGCGCCAGCCTGTCCAGCCGTCTGGCCGCGCGCTTTGGTACGCCGGGGCTGATGCGCCTGTGCCTGTGGGCGGGGGCGTTTTCCATCGGCCTGCTGGCGTTGCTGCCCAGCTACCCGTTATGGCTGGCCCTGCGCTTGTTGATCGGGGTGATCCTCACCATCGTCTTCATCCTTGGCGAAAGCTGGATCAATCAACTGGTGGTCGAGCAGTGGCGCGGGCGTCTGGTGGCGCTGTACGGCAGCAGTTATGCCTTGAGCCAACTGGCCGGTCCGCTATTGCTCGGCGTGGTGGGCTCGGAAGACGACCTAGGGTTCTGGATCGGTGCTGGCCTGTTGATTGCTGCGCCGCTGGTGCTGCTCGGCCGTGATGGGGCGCCCAGCGCCGACGCCTGCAGCGTGACCTTCGCCGACCTGTTCGGCTTCTGCCGACGCTTGCCGGTGATTGCCTGGGCTATTGCCCTGTTTGCCGCGTTCGAGGCAATGATTCTGACCTTGCTGCCGGTCTACTGTCTGCAGCAGGGCTTCACCACCGAAATCGCCCTGTTCATGGTCAGTGCCGTAGTGGTCGGTGATGCGCTGTTGCAATTGCCGATTGGCGCGCTGGCCGACCGCATGTCGCGGCGTACCTTGTTCAGTGGCTGTGCCTTGACCCTGCTGGCGTCGAGCCTGGCGATTCCGCTGCTGCTGCAAACGCCGCTGATCTGGCCGTTGTGGGTGCTGTTCGGAGCCAGCGCCGGGGGCCTGTTCACCTTGTCGCTGGTGCTGATTGGCGAGCGCTACCGCGACGATGCCCTGGTGCGCGCCAATGCCCATGTTGCGCAACTGTGGGGCATTGGTTGCCTGATCGGGCCGCTGGCGGCAGGGGCGGGCAGCCAGTGGCTCAGCGGGCACGCGCTGCCGTTGTTCATGGCGATCGGTGCTTTGGGCCTGGTGTTGCTCGCGCGGCGGCCCAATGCTTTCGAGCCGGCGCCGGTCTAGAGCATCTTTTCCAGGCCCACCGCCTTGCTGACCCAGGCGTTGAAGCGCCGCCACAAACCGCCGGGCTCGGTGGTCAGGGTGTGCAGGTGGTGGTTGTCTTCGGTGATCCACACCAACTGGCCATCGATCAGTTGCGGCTGATAGCTGAGGGCCGGGGCCATGCCCTGGGCCGCCAGCTCGCGGGTGTATTCGGCCAGCTCCGGGCTGTCGACCAGTACGCCAACCTCGGTGTTCCACAGCACCGAGCGCGGGTCGAAATTGAACGAACCAATAAAGGTCTTTTTGCGATCGAAGACAATCGCCTTGCTGTGCAGGCTGGAGTCGGAGCTACCGTGAAAGCCCAAGCCGCGCCGGCCGCTGCGATCGCCGGGCTGGCGGCGCAGCTCATACAAATGCACGCCATGTTCCAGCAGTGCCTTGCGATAGGGTGCGTAGCCGCCGTGCACGGCCGGTACATCGGTGGCTTCCAGGGAGTTGGTCAGCAACTTCACCGATACGCCCTTGTCGGCATGGCTGGTCAGGTACAGCAGGCCAGACTCGCGGGGCACGAAGTAGGCCGAGACCAGGATCAATTCGTGCTGCACATTGTTCAAGTCCGGGGCCAGCTGTTGGGTCATCAGCAAGCGCGGGTCGGGTTCATCACGGGCCAGGACCTTGCTTGGTGCGTCCCAGAGTGCCTGGTTGTGGGCCCAGATCAACTCGTTGTGCCAGACATCCAGGCGTGGCCGGGTTTGATAGGCCATCAGCCGATCGTACAGAGCCTTGCGCTTGATCCGCGCCTCAGCCAGTGACGCCTCCAGGCGCTGGCGGCTGTCGCGCAGGTCGTTGGCGTCGGGCTGGGTAAACAGAAAATCGCCGATCGGCTTGCTCAGCGCACTGTTCCAGTACTGGTCGAAGCTGTGCCCCAACTGTTCGGCGACCGGGCCGACCCCAAGCAGGTCGATGTCGGTGAAGTTCAGGTTAGGCTCGGCATCGAAATACTCATCGCCCAGGTTGCGTCCGCCGACGATGGCCATGCTGTTGTCCACCAGCCACAGCTTGTTGTGCATGCGTCGATGCTGCAACGACAGGTTGAACAACCGGCCCATGGCGCGGGTCATGCCGGTGCTGCGGCCCAGGTGCAAGGGGTTGAAGACGCGAATCTGGATATTGCGATGGGCCGCCAGTGTGCCCATCAGTTCGTCCAGGCCGTCGCTGGTAGTGTCATCGAGCAGAACGCGCACGCGCACACCGTGGTCGGCCGCTTGCAACAGTTCATGCACCAGGATGCGGGTACTGAGGCCGTCGTGGACGATGTAGTACTGCAGGTCGATGCTCGACTGAGCGTTGCGGATCAGTTCGGCGCGGGCGAGAAAGGCTTCGTTGCTATTGGGCAGCAGGCGAAATCCGGAGCGTCCGTCGTAGGCCGAGGCCTGGCGCTGTACCGAGCGGCCGAAGGCCGAATCGCTGGCCGGCAGGGCCTGGCTGACTTCCCGTGGCTGGTTGACACTGGCACAGCCCCCCAGGCCGAGCAGTAGCGACAGCAGAAGTGGCAGCACCCGCTGGCTTTTCAACAAAATTCGTCCTGTTACAACTGAGATGTATGGATAGGGGCCGCAAGCGTCGGGGCAACGTTACTTGTCGCTATGTTCCTCGGCCAGTAGACGAATGGCGGTCTCGCCGACCTTGCGCACTGCCGCTTCGATCTCGGCGCTGGGGCGCGCAGCGAAGTTCATCCGCAGGCAGTTACGGTACTTGCCCGAGGCCGAGAAAATACTGCCAATGGCAATCTGCACCCCTTGCCCAAGTAAAGCCCGGTTCAGGCGCAACGTGTCGAAACTTTCCGGCA
This sequence comes from Pseudomonas rubra, assembly GCF_028656935.1. Taxonomy (GTDB): domain Bacteria; phylum Pseudomonadota; class Gammaproteobacteria; order Pseudomonadales; family Pseudomonadaceae; genus Aquipseudomonas; species Aquipseudomonas rubra. The sequence continues at coordinate 47,853 of NZ_JAMDGZ010000048.1, read as the reverse complement.
GTTCGACCCACAGCATGAAGCCACCCTGAGGCCGGCTGGCGCGAGTGCCTGGTGGAAAATAGCGGGTCACCCAATCGCTCATCTGGTCGCGTCCGCGCTGATACTGGCTGCGCATGCGCCGCAAGTGCGGCTGGTAATGACCGCCCTCGATGAAATCGGCGATGGCCAATTGTGGCTGGGTGGCGGTGCAACCGGTGCTGATGTACTTCATGTGCAGCACCCGTTCAAGGTAGCGCCCGGGAGCGACCCAGCCGATCCGCAGGCCCGGGGCGAGGGTCTTGGAGAAGGAGCTGCAGAGCAGTACCCGGCCGTCTTCGTCGAACGACTTGATGGTCCGTGGTCTGGGGTAGGTGTAGGCAAGGTCGCCATACACATCGTCTTCGAGGATCGCTACGTCGAAGCGTTGCGCCAAGGTCAGCAAAGCCTTCTTGCGCGCCTCGGGCATGATGTAGCCGAGCGGGTTGTTGCAGCTCGGGGTGATCTGGATGAGCTTGATCGGCCATTGCTCCAGGGCCAGCTCCAGGGCTTCGAGGCTGATCCCGGTGAGCGGATCGGTGGGGATTTCCAGCGCTTTCATGCCCAGGCCCTTGAGGGTCTGCATGGCACCATGAAAGCTCGGTGATTCCACTGCGACGATATCGCCTGGCTGGCACACCGCGCGGATGCTGGTCGACAGCGCTTCGTGGCAGCCGGTGGTCACGACCAGCTCGCTGGGGCTGACGGTGCAGCCAGAGTCGAGCATCAGCCGGGCGATCTGTTCGCGCAGGGCCTGGGTGCCGGAAATGGTGTCGTAGTACAGGCCGGGCATGTCCTGGCGCCTGCTCAGTTGAGCCAGGCTGCGCAGCAGTGGCTTGAGGGTCGGGCTATTGATATCGGGCATGCCGCGGCCCAGTTGCACCACATCCTTGCTGGGGACGCTGCGGATCAGCTCGATCACTTGCTCCCACTGGGAAATATCCACCGGGCGCTGAGCCGGGCGGCTGACTTCCGGCAAGGCGGGCAGGCTACGGCTGTGGGGTACGAAGTAGCCGGACTTTGGCCGTGGCGCGGCCAGGCCGTTGTCTTCGAGCAAGCGGTAGGCCTGCTGCACGGTGCTCAGGCTGACGCCGTGCTCGACACTCAGGGCGCGCACCGAGGGCAGGCGATCACCGGGGCGGTACAAGCCTTGTTCGATACGGGCGCCGAGCAGCTCGGCCAGGTTGATGTACAGCGTCATGGCATACTCCGAAAGACAGTTGCAGCGAGTGACCAATACAGATTAGGGAAAATTACTGCATTCAGTAGGAAATATGCCAATTCTGTATGGGAATAATAGCCAGTCTTTGGATCTGTAATGGTTTTGCCCGCGCGCGCATGCTTGCTCCACGGTTCACACAACCTGGAGGTAACGAGCAATGAGCGGCATGAGCGATGTACGCCTGAAACTGTACGCCGAAGAATTGAGCCGCGAGCAGCGTGCCCGGCTGTTCAGCGCACCGGCTGGCCTCAGTCGCTGGGGCCTGATGTTGCACCGTTGGCATACTCGCAGGGCGCTGCTTGAGCTGGACGCCGAACAGCTGCGCGACGTTGGGCTGACCCGCGCGCAGGCGCGCGAAGAGGGGCTCAAACCCTTCTGGCGGTCCTAGACCAGCTCTTTGAGCCGGTGCCAGAGCATGCCCAGGGCCAGCAGCGGCGAGCGCAGGTGCTTGCCGCCCGGGAAGGTAATGTGCGGCACCTGGGCGAACAGGTCGAAACGCCCGCTGTGCTGGCCGCTGATGGCTTCGCCGAGCAACCTGCCGGCCAGGTGAGTGGCATTGAGGCCATGGCCGGAGTAGGCCTGGGCGAAGTACACGTTGGGCTGGCCGGGCAGGCGGCCGATCTGTGGCAAGCGGTTGGCACCGATGCCGATCATCCCGCCCCACTGGTAATCGATGCTCACGTCGGCAAGCTGCGGGAATACCTTGAGCATCTTCGGCCGCATGTAGGCCGCGATGTCTTGAGGATCACGCCCGGAGTAGTGGCAGGCGCCACCGAACAGCAATCGGCGATCGGCTGACAGGCGATAATAGTCCAGGGCCACGCGTTGGTCGCACACGGCCATGTTTTGCGGTAGCAGCTGGTTAGCCTGAGCCTCGCTCAGGGGCTCGGTGGCGATGATGTAGCTGCCGGCAGGCAGTACTTTGCCACCGAGTTCGGCATTCAGGTCATTGAGGTAGGCGTTGCAACCCAGTACCAGGGTGCTGGCCAGCACCGATCCTTGCGCGGTCTGTACGCGTACCTGTGGGCCATAGTCGATGCGGTTCACCGTTGACTGCTCGAACAGGCGTACCCCCAGCTTGCTGGCCACAAGCGCTTCGCCCAAGGCGAGATTGAGCGGATGCAGGTGCCCTGAACCCATGTCGATCAAGCCGCCGACATAGCGGTCCGAGCCCACTACGCTGTGCATCTGCTCCGGCTGCACCAGGCGCAGTTCATGGCGGTAGCCGAGGCCACGCAGCTCTTCGGCGTCTTCGGCAAAACCCTGTAGGTCGCGGGGCTTGTTGGCCAGGTCGCAGTAGCCCCAGGTCAGGTCGCAGTCGATGGCATGGCGCTCGATGCGCTCGCGGACGATGTCCACCGCTTCCAGTCCCATCAGCTTGAGTTCGCGCACGCCGTCGCTGCCCAGAATCGGGGTGAATTGCTCAAGGCCGTGGCCGACCCCGCGAATCAGCTGCCCGCCATTGCGCCCGCTGGCGCCCCAGCCAATTTTGTGTGCCTCCAGCAGCACCACATTGAGGCCGCGCTCGGCCAGCTCGATGGCGGTGTTCAGCCCGGAAAAGCCACCGCCCACCACGCAGACATCACAGCTCAGCTCGCCCTGCAGCGGTGGATGATCCACCTGTGGGGCGCTGCTTGCAGCGTAGTAGGAAGCAGTGTGCGGAACGCCGGCGTGCATGGCATTGTCCTGGTTCTGAGTGTGTGGAAAATTTTACGCAGGATAAGCTGCGCTTTCAGGGCTGGGCAACCGTAGGGCAAAATAGAGCGCCCCACTTCTTTGCCGCAGGCCACCATGAGTTGCAACAGCCACAAGATCCGCTTCCTGCGCGAGCAGATCCCGTCCTTTGAGTGCGTGCCCGGCTGTCACGATTGCTGCGGGCCGGTAACCACCTCGTCGGAAGAAATGGCCCGCCTGCCGCGCAAGAGCGCCGCCGAGCAGGAAGCTGCACTGGCGGAACTCAACTGCGTGCACCTGGGCCCCAACGGCTGCACGGTGTACGAAGAGCGGCCGCTGATTTGTCGCTTGTTTGGCACCACGCCGAAGCTGCCATGCCCCAATGGCCGTGCTCCGGCCCAGATGATCGATCCGCAGGCCGAGAAGCTGGTGCACCAGTACATCGCCAGCACCCGCCAGGTGCTGGTCTGAGCCTCAGTCCGGAATGGGCAGGTTGAGGCTTTCCTTCACTTCTTCCATGACGATGTAGCTCTTCGACTCGCGCACATGCGGCAGCTTGAGCAGAATGTCACCCAGCAGTTTGCGGTAGGACGCCATCTCGGAAATCCGCGCCTTGACCAGGTAATCGAAGTCGCCGGACACCAGGTGGCATTCCAGTACATGGGGCAATTTCAGCACGGCACGTCGGAACTCCTCGAAGGTGTCGCCCGACTTGTAGTCCAGGCTGATCTCGACGAACACCAGCAGGCTGCCCTTCAAGTGCTGCGGATTGAGCCGGGCGTTGTAGCCCATGATGATCCCTTCGCGCTCCAGGCGCCGGACCCGCTCGGTGCAGGGGGTGGTCGACAGGCCGACCTTTTCGCCCAGTTCAGTGAACGAGATACGTCCATCTGCCTGCAGGATGCGCAGGATATTGCGGTCGATCTTGTCCAGTTCACGTTTGCTTTGGTGCTGGGTTCTCATAGTGGATGCCCCTCCGTAAAAGCCAACCTTGCCGAGAATTCTCGCCAAATATAGGCTTTTATACAGTGAAAAGCACTGGTCATACCTTCCTATACTGCGCGCATCTACGCCATTAACAACAAATGTCAGCGGTACGCTGCGTCGAGGGTAATAAACATGCGAGTTCTGGTGCTTGGTAGCGGTGTGATCGGAACCGCCAGTGCCTACTATCTGGCACGGCAAGGGTTCGAGGTCGTCGTGGTCGACCGTCAACCGGCAGTCGCCATGGAAACCAGCTTTGCCAACGCCGGCCAGGTCTCGCCTGGTTACGCATCGCCCTGGGCTGCCCCGGGTGTGCCGCTCAAGGCCATCAAGTGGCTGCTCGAGCGCCACGCACCGCTGGCCATCAAAGCCACCGCCGACATCGACCAGTACCTGTGGATGGCGCAAATGCTGCGCAACTGCACCGCCAATCGTTATGCGGTGAACAAGGAGCGCATGGTACGCCTGTCCGAGTACAGCCGTGACTGCCTCGACGAGCTGCGTGCCGAAACCGGTATTGCCTACGAAGGCCGCACCCTTGGTACGACTCAACTGTTCCGCACCCAGGCGCAACTGGACAACGCCGCCAAGGATATCGCCGTCCTCGAACAGTCCGGTGTGCCTTACGAGGTGCTCGACCGCGAAGGTATTGCCCGCGTCGAACCGGCCCTGGCCAATGTCACCGATATCCTCGCCGGTGCCCTGCGCCTGCCCAACGACCAGACCGGCGACTGCCAGCTGTTCACTACCCGCCTGGCGGAAATGGCGATCAAGCTGGGTGTCGAGTTCCGCTTTGGCCAGGACATTCAGCGCCTGGACTACGCCGGTGACCGCATCAATGGTGTCTGGATCGACGGCAAGCTGGAAACCGCCGACCGCTACGTGCTGGCCTTGGGCAGCTACTCGCCGCAGTTGCTCAAGCCGCTGGGCATCAAGGCCCCGGTCTACCCGCTCAAAGGCTACTCGCTGACCGTGCCGATCACCGACCCGGGCATGGCGCCGACTTCGACCATTCTCGACGAAACCTACAAGGTCGCGATCACCCGTTTCGACAACCGCATCCGCGTTGGCGGCATGGCTGAAATCGCCGGTTTTGACCTGTCGCTGAATCCGCGTCGGCGCGAAACCCTGGAGATGATCGTCAATGACCTTTATCCTCGTGGCGGCGACCTGAGCCAGGCCAGTTTCTGGACCGGCCTGCGCCCGACCACCCCGGACGGTACGCCGATCGTCGGTGCCACACCGTTCCGTAACCTGTTCCTCAACACCGGTCACGGCACCCTGGGCTGGACCATGGCCTGCGGTTCCGGTCGCCTGTTGGCCGACCTGATTGCGCGCAAGAAGCCGCAGATCAGTGCCGAAGGCCTCGATATCTCTCGCTACGGAAAACACCAGGAGCCTGCCAAGCATGTCAGTCCAGCGCCAGCTCACCAATGAGCGCATGAGCCAGATCGTCACCCATAACGGCACCGTCTATCTCGCGGGCCAGGTGGGTGACGACATGAATGCCGGGATTGAACAGCAAACCCGTGAAACCCTGGGCAATATCGAGCGCCTGCTGGACCTGGCAGGCACCGACAAGAGCCGCCTGTTGTCGGTGACCATTTACCTCAAGGACATCGACGCGCACTTTCAGGGCATGAACGCGGTATGGGACAAGTGGCTGCCCAAGGGCGTCGCGCCGGCCCGCGCCACCGTCGAAGCCAAGCTGTGCGAACCGGAAATCCTCGTCGAGCTGTCGGTGGTCGCCGCACTGCCGTAACACCCGATCCCTCACCCGGTGCCGTTGGCGGCCGACCAGCCGCCTGCGGGCGCCGGGCTTTTTACTTCTAACCAGACTGCCCAGAAGGCTGCCGTCATGCGTCCTGCCCGTGCCCTGATCGATCTTCAAGCCCTGCGTCACAACTATCAACTTGCCCGCGAGCTGACCGGCGCCAAAGCCCTGGCCGTGATCAAGGCCGATGCCTATGGTCATGGTGCGGTGCGATGCGCCCTGGCGCTGGAGCAGCAAGTCGATGGTTTTGCCGTAGCCTGCATCGAAGAAGCGCTGGAGCTGCGCGCCGCCGGGATCAAGCCGCCAGTGTTGCTGCTCGAAGGCTTTTTCGAAGCCAGTGAGCTGCAACTGATCGCCCAGCATGACCTGTGGTGTGTGGTGCATTCACTGTGGCAGCTGGAAGCGATCGAGCAGGCGCACCTGAGCAAGCCGATTACGGTGTGGCTCAAGCTCGACTCGGGCATGCACCGGGTTGGCTTGCACGCCAAGGATTACCAGGTCGCGTACCAGCGCCTGCTGGCCAGCGGCAAGGTCGCGCGTATCGTCTTGATGAGCCACTTTGCCCGTGCCGACGAACTCGACAGCGATGCCAGCAATGAACAGCTGGCGGTGTTCCAGGCTGCACGCCAGGGCCTGAGCGCTGAGGTCAGCCTGCGCAACTCGCCCGCCGTGCTCGGTTGGCCGAACATGCCCAGCGACTGGGTGCGCCCGGGCCTGATGCTCTACGGCGCCACACCGTTCGAGGTGGCTCAGGCCGAAGCTGCGCGCCTGCAGCCGGTGATGACCGTGCAGTCGCGGGTGATCAGCGTGCGTGAGCTGCCGGCTGGCGAACCTGTGGGTTATGGCGCCAAGTTCATCAGCCCGCGCCCGACCCGGGTCGGCGTGGTAGCCATGGGGTACGCCGATGGCTACCCACGCCAGGCGCCAAACGGCACACCCGTGCTGGTAGCCGGTAAACGTACCCAGCTGATCGGTCGGGTATCGATGGACATGCTCTGCATTGACCTCACCGACGTGCCGGAAGCGGGCCTCGGCAGCCCAGTAGAGCTGTGGGGCAAAAACGTGCTGGCCAGCGAAGTCGCCATGCATGCTGGCAACATCCCTTACCAGATTTTCTGCAACCTCAAGCGCGTACCGCTGGACTACAGCGGCGATTAAGGCGCCAAAGCGGACAGGCTGCGGGTCGAAGTGTTGTAAATACTGAACGCTGTTGCGATGATACCGTTCAATTTCGACCCCACTCGTTCGTTTAGGAGGGCGCAAGCATTGGACGTCGGTGAACGACTGCAAGCCATTCGCAAGCTCAAGGGCCTGTCACAGCGTGAACTCGCCAAACGTGCGGGCGTCACCAACAGCACCATCTCGATGATCGAGAAGAACAGCGTCAGCCCTTCCATCAGCTCGCTGCGCAAGGTGCTGAGCGGCATTCCGATGTCCATGGTCGAGTTCTTTTCCGAAGAGCTGCAACCGGAAAACCCCACTCAGATCGTCTATAAAGCCCACGAGCTGATCGACATTTCGGACGGTGCGGTGACCATGAAGCTGGTCGGCAAGGCACACCCGAGCCGGGCTATCGCCTTTCTCAACGAGGTCTATCCGCCAGGTGCCGACACCGGTGAAGAAATGCTCACCCATGATGGCGAAGAGACCGGCATCCTCCTTGAAGGCCGCCTGGAGTTGGTGGTTGGCCTGGAAACTTTCATCCTCGAAGCGGGCGACAGCTACTATTTTGAAAGTACCAAGCCGCACCGTTTCCGCAATCCTTATGATGAGCCGGCCCGGCTGATCAGCGCGGCGACGCCGGCCAACTTCTAGCGGCCATTGCGCGGCGGATTGTCGCGGCTAAGACCCTTTGGACACTAGGGTTGTTTCGGTGAGGCAGGGTTCCCGTTATACTTGCGCCGCCTGCGAAACCGTGGCCGCGGGCGTGACTAGCCACCATGAGGGTGTACGCGTGAATCTAATCAAGAAAATGCTGGCCGTACCAGCTGCCGTATTGGCCCTTTGGGCAGTCAGCGCACAAGCTGTGACCAACGACGACATCGCCAAGCGACTCGAACCGGTCGGCCAGGTGTGTGTGCAGGGTCAGGAATGCAAGGGTATGGAAGTCGCAGCATCTGCTGGCGGTGGCGGAGCCAAGACCCCGGACGAAATCATCGCCAAGCACTGCAATGCTTGCCATAGCACTGGCTTGCTCGGCGCACCGAAGATCGGCGATACCGCTGCCTGGAAAGAGCGCTCCGACCACCAGGGTGGTCTGGACGGCATCCTTGCCAAGGCCATTACCGGTATCAACGCCATGCCGCCCAAAGGCACCTGCGCCGACTGCTCGGATGACGACCTGATGGGCGCCATCAAGAAGATGTCCGGCCTGTAAGCCCAGCGCTTGCTCAACAAAGCCCGCCACGTGCGGGCTTTGTGCTTTTTAGCGCTGGTCAGCGCGGCAATCAGGCGGCATGCTCGGTCCAACCTGTTCAAGCAATGCCGCAGGAGGCCGAGATGGCGCACAGCTGTTCGATCGACAATGCCGTGGATGAAGTACTGGCACGCCTGCCGGCGCATATCCACATGGGCCTGCCGCTGGGGCTGGGCAAGCCCAACCGTTTCGTCAACGCCCTGTACGCGCGGATACGTCAATTGCCCGAGCGGCGACTGACGATCTACACCGCCTTGAGCCTTGGCCGCCCGGACCTGGGAGACGGCCTGCAGCGACGCTTTCTTGAGCCCTTCATCGAGCGGGTATTCGCCGATTACCTCGAGCTTGCGTACCTGCACGATCTGCGTCGCGACCAGCTACCGGCCAACATCCGCGTCGAACAGTTCTTCATGCAGCCCGGCAGCCTGCTGCACAGCGTCACAGCCCAGCAGGACTACGTCAGCAGCAACTACAGCCATGCGGCGCGGGATATCAACGCCAAGGGTTTGAACCTGGTGGCGCAACTGGTTGCGCAAGACCCGGAACACCCCGGCCACCTGAGCCTGAGCTGCAACCCGGACATCACCCTCGATCTGCTGCCGATGATCGCCCGCCGCCGAGCGGCTGGTGAAACCATTCTGATGCTTGGCCAGGTCCACGCCGAACTGCCGTACATGCCGGGCGCCTCGGAGCTGGCGCAAGAAGACTTCGATCTGCTGATCGACAGCCCCGAACGCACCCGGTTGTTCTCCACACCGAACATGCCGGTTACCACCCAGGACCACTTCATCGGCCTGCACGCCAGCGCCTTGGTGCGCGATGGCGGCACGCTGCAGATCGGCATCGGCGCCATGGGCGATGCGCTCACCGCCGGGCTGCTGGCGCGCCAGGCGGACAGCGCGGCGTATCAGGCGTTGCTGGACGATCTTGACGTGCAGCCCTGGCATACCCTGATCGAACGCGAAGGTGGCATTCAACCCTTCGCCCATGGCCTTTATGGTTGCAGTGAAATGTTCGTCAACGGCCTGCTGGCGCTGGTCGAGGCCGGGATAATCCGTCGTCCGGTCTACCCCGACGAGGCTCGCCAGCAGGCGGCCAACAACGGGCAACTGGATGATCAGGGCGTGCTGGTTCATGGTGGCTTCTTCCTCGGCCCGCAGGGGTTTTACCAGCGCTTGCGGGAAATGCCGCCAAGCCTGCGTAAACGCTTTGCCATGAGCGCCATCAGCTACATCAACGAGTTGTACGGCCAGGAGTCGCTCAAGCGCCTGCAGCGCCGGGATGCACGCTTTATCAACACGGTGTTCAGCATGACCTTGATGGGCGCCGGGGTGGCCGACCAACTGGAAGATGGCCGGGTACTGAGCGGGGTCGGCGGGCAGTACAACTTCGTCGCCCAAGGCCATGCTCTTGAAGGTGCGCGCTCGATTCTGCTGTTGCGCAGCTGGCGTGAAGCCGGTGGTGAGGTCAGCTCCAACCTGGTCTGGGAGTATGGACACTGCACCATTCCCCGGCACCTGCGCGATATCGTCGTCACCGAGTACGGTATTGCCGACCTGCGCGGGCAGACCGATGCCGAGGTCATTGGCCGTTTGCTGGCGATCAGTGACTCGCGCTTTCAGCCGGGGTTGATCGAGCGGGCGCAGAAGGCCGGCAAGCTGCCGAAGGATTTCCGGCTGGATCAGCGCTTCACCGACAACACCCCGCAACGTTTACAGGCGCTGCGGGCCAGGCACTCAGGGTTGTTCCCGGAGTATCCGCTGGGCAGTGACTTTAGCGCCGAGGAGCGTGATTTGTTGCGCGCGCTGAATTGGCTCAAGAGCAAGTTCAAGCTGAGCGAAGTGCTGGAGCTGGGCAAGGCGGCGCTGGATGCACCGGCACCCGAGGCGTTTGCTGCGCAGGTGGCGCGGATGGGGTTGGCGCAGCCGCAGGGGCTGAAGGAGGAGTTGTATCAGCGGCTGTTGCTGGCGGGGTTGCAGGCTACGGCGTCCCCTTGAGGACGCTATCGCTGGCAAGCCAGCTCCCACAAGCAGTACCCGTGGGAGCTGGCTTGCCAGCGATGAGGCCAGCGCGAATTACTCGATGAAAGTAACCACGCCACCTTCCAGCGACTTCACCCGGGCCAGCGACTCAACGCGGTAGCCCTGGCTGTCCAGCTCGGCGCGGCCGCCCTGGAACGACTTCTCGATGACGATACCCAGGCCGGCAACAGTGGCACCGGCTTGCTTGATGATCGAGATCAGCGCCTGGGAGGCTTTGCCGTTGGCCAGGAAGTCGTCGATCACCAGCACGCGGTCGCTGCTGTTGAGGTGGCGTGGGGAGATTGCCACGGTGTTTTCAGTCTGCTTGGTGAAGGAGTACACCGAAGCCACCAGCAGGTTCTCGGTCAGGGTTAGCGACTGGTGCTTGCGCGCGAAAATCACTGGGACGCCCAGTTTCAGGCCGGTCATCACCGCCGGGGCAATGCCCGAGGCTTCGATGGTGACGATCTTGGTGATACCGGAGTCGGCGAACAGGCGGGCGAACTCGTCGCCAATCAGTTGCATCAGCGCAGGGTCGATCTGATGGTTGAGAAACGCATCGACTTTGAGAACCTGATCGGAAAGCACGATGCCTTCTTCGCGAATCTTCTGGTGCAGTGCTTCCACTGTGGTATTTCCTCGATGTAGCAAGAGTGGCCACGGCAGTACGCCGCAGCAAAGGTTGATTATCTAACGTTTGAGCATGGCACGGATATCGGCCAGTGCATTGTTGCCGCGGGCGGCCTTCACTTCGGTCGGCGCATCGTCCAGGCCTTCCCAGGCCAGGTCGTCGGCGGGCAGCTCATCCAGGAAGCGGCTCGGCGAGCAATCGATGATCTCGCCGTACTGCTTGCGCTTGGCGGCATAGGTGAAGGCCAGGGTCTGCCGTGCGCGGGTAATGCCCACATAGGCCAGGCGCCGTTCTTCCTCGATGGTGTCGGCCTCGATGCTGGAACGGTGCGGCAGGATCTCTTCTTCCATGCCGATGATGAACACGTAGGGGAACTCCAGGCCCTTGGAGGCATGCAGGGTCATCATCTGCACGCCCTCGGCGCCGTCCTCTTCCTCTTGCTGGCGTTCGAGCATGTCACGCAGCACCAGCTTGCCGATGGCGTCCTCGATGGTCATGTCGCCGTCCTCGTCCTTCTCCAGCGTGTTTTTCAACGCGTCGATCAGGAACCAGACGTTGCCCATGCGAAAGTCCGCGGCCTTGTCGCTGGAGCTGTTGGTGCGGATCCAGGTCTCGTAGTCGATGTCCATGATCATGCTGCGCAGGGCGGCGATCGGGTCTTCGGTGGCAACCTGTTCGCGGACCTTGTCCATCCAGCGCTTGAAACGCTCCAGGCGATCGGTGAAACGGCTGTCCAGGTGCTCGCGCAGGCCCATCTCCTCGCTGGCCGCGTACATCGAGACCTTGCGCTCGGTGGCATAGTTGCCGAGCTTTTCCAGGGTAGTCGAGCCGATTTCTCGGCGTGGGACGTTGATCACCCGCAGGTAGGCGTTGTCGTCGTCCGGGTTCACCAGCAGGCGGAAGTAGGCCATCAGGTCCTTCACTTCCTGGCGGCCGAAGAAACTGTTGCCGCCGCTCATGCGGTACGGCACCTGGTGGTGCTGCAGCTTGAGCTCCATCAGCTTGGCCTGGTAGTTACCGCGGTAGAGGATCGCGAAATCGCTGTACGGGCGGTCGGTGCGCAGGTGCAGGCTGAGGATCTCCATGGCCACTCGCTCGCACTCGGCATCTTCATTCTTGCAGCGGATCACGCGGATCTCGTCGCCGTGGCCCATCTCGCTCCACAGCTGTTTCTCGAAGGCGTGCGGGTTGTTGGCGATCAGCACGTTGGCGCAGCGCAGGATGCGGCTGGTGGAGCGGTAGTTCTGCTCCAGCATCACCACTTTGAGTGACGGGTAGTCTTCCTTGAGCAACATCAGGTTTTCTGGCCGAGCGCCACGCCAGGCGTAGATCGACTGGTCGTCGTCGCCGACCACGGTGAACTGGTTGCGGGTACCGATCAGCATCTTCACCAGCAGGTACTGGCTGGCGTTGGTGTCCTGGTACTCGTCCACCAGCAGGTAGCGCACGCGGTTCTGCCACTTTTCGAGGATGTCGGCATGTTCCTCGAACAGCTTTACCGGCTGCAGGATCAGGTCGTCGAAGTCCACCGCGTTGAACGCCCGCAGGGTGCGCTGGTAGTGCGAGTAGACAATCGCCGCCGTCTGCTCCTTGGGGTTGCGGGCTTTCTCCAGGGCTTCGGGCGGCAGGATCAGGTCGTTCTTCCAGGCGCCGATCATGTTCTTGATCTCATCGACGCCGTCGTCGCCCGAGTATTCCTTCTGCATGATGTCGGTCATCAGGGCCTTGACGTCGGTCTCGTCGAAGATCGAGAAGCCCGGCTTGTAGCCCAGCCGCGCATGCTCCTTGCGGATGATGTTCAGGCCCAGGTTGTGGAAGGTCGACACGGTCAGGCCGCGGCCTTCGCCCTTGCGCAGCAGGGTGCCGACCCGCTCTTTCATCTCCCGCGCGGCCTTGTTGGTGAAGGTCATGGCCACGATGTACTGGGCACGGATGCCACAGTTCTGGATCAGGTGCGCGATCTTGCGGGTGATCACGCTGGTTTTGCCGGAGCCGGCACCGGCGAGCACCAAAAGAGGGCCGCCGACGTAGTTCACGGCTTCTTGTTGCCGGGGGTTGAGTCGGGACATGACGAAAACCGGGGACGCTGGAAAAATAGCCGGGCATTTTAGCAGGGGTAGAAAGTTTCTGCCGCGACCGTCTGACAGTGTGACGCAGCACGCGATCTAAATTTGCCGCATTTGATACTTTCCCGCAGGATGCGTGGCGAAACCTGCGGGATGTCGGCAATGGAATGGCATGACTTTAAGTGAAAATCATTTTCATTAATGGTTTAGGATACCCATCCTCGCGGCCCATCGTCATTTGAGTGTGTCTACGTCCTAAGGAGCCAGCTTGTCTACGCCCGTCGAACCCTTGCGTTTGCTGCTGCTGGCCGATGAGCCGGAATGGGCCATTGCCTTGCGCGAGTGTCTGCTGCCGATGGCGGGCCAGGCCGTGCTGCTGACCGCGCCGAACTGGGAAGCGGTCGACACCTTGTTCGCCAATGACCGCAATGCGCTGGTACTGGCGACCCCGCCGCTGCAACCGGCGCCGGGGCGCTGCATCCTGCCGATGGTGCTGCTGCTCGAGCACGAGCCGCAGGTAGCGCCACTGGGGGTCAGTGACTGGCTGATCCGCGAGCAACTGACCAGCAACCTCCTGCGTCGCAGCTTGCGCCATGTGCGCGAGCGCGGTGTGCTCGAAGCGACCTTGCAGCGCCTGGCCGAGCAGGACCCGCTGACCGGGATTGCCAACCGCCAGGGTTTTCAGACCCTGCTGGCCGCGCGCCTGGCCGACAACGACGGGCGCGGTGTCGCCCTCGGCCATCTGGACCTCGACAACTTTCGCCATGCCAATGACGCCCTCGGCCACCAGGCCGGTGACCGGCTGATCCTGCAAGTGGTAGGGCGGCTGAAAAGCCAACTGGAAGCCGGTGACCAGGTGGCGCGCCTGGGCAGCGACGAGTTCGCCCTGTTGATCGACACCCGTCGTGAGCCGCAGCGCGCCGAATGGATGGCCGAACGCATCACCGAAGCTCTGGCCGAACCCTACTGGGTCGATGGCGAGAGCCTGTTGCTGGGCTGCAGCCTGGGGGTTGCCCACGCCCGCGCCCAGGGTGGCGCCGACCCGCTTATGTGGCATGCGCATATCGCCATGCAGCAGGCCAAGAGCACCCAGGGCTGCACCTTTCACGTCTTCAACGAACGCATCAACCGCAACGCCCGCAGCCTTGCCGACCTGGAAAGCGAATTGCGCCGGGCCCTGCGCCGTGACGAGCTGGAGCTGCACTACCAGCCGCGGCTGAACCTGGCCGACGGACGCATCGTCGGCCTGGAGGCGTTGGTGCGCTGGCGGCATGCCGAACGCGGTTTGCTGCCGCCCAGCGAGTTCGTGCCGCTGGCCGAGCAGAGCGGGCTGATCGTGCCGCTGGGCTACTGGGTAATCTCCCGCGCCCTGCGCGACATGCAAGCGCTGCGCGAACAAGGCCTGGCGCCGCTGCACATGGCAGTGAACCTGTCATTTCGCCAGTTCCAGGACAGCCAATTGCTGGCGACCCTGAGCCGGCTGATCATCGAACATGGCGTTGATGCCCGCTGGCTGGAATTCGAACTGACCGAGACTGCGGTGATGCGCCGCAATGACCTGGTCAAACAGACCATGGACGCCCTGGGGCGTTTGGGCGTGCGCTTTTCCCTGGATGACTTCGGTACCGGCTTCTCGTCGTTCGTGCACCTCAACAGCTTGCCGATCACCTTGCTCAAGGTCGATCGCAGCTTTGTCGGCGGCATGGAGCAGCGCGAAGAGAACCGCAAGCTGGTGCATGCAATGATCAACCTGGCACATAACCTCAACCTCGAGGTGGTGGCCGAAGGCGTGGAAACCCCGGAGCAGATGGACCTGTTGCGCAGTTTTGATTGCGACCAGGTGCAGGGGTTTCTGATCAGCCGGCCGTTGCCGATTGAGGAGTTGATGGCGTACCTGCTGCGTGGCCCGGCGCAGCAGTCGATAGCGTTGTAGCAACAGCATCACGGGACAAGCCCCCACAAACCCTGTGGGAGCGGGCTTGCCCCGCGATGGGGACCTTCAAACCAGCGAAGCAGTAGCCTTGTTCACCCCAGCAGCACTCCCGAGCAAACGCTTCATCCGCCACTCAAAGGCCAGGGTCAGGCTCACCGCTGCACAGGCCAGGCCCAGCGCCAGTCCCCACCACACGCCCACCGCACCCAGCCCGAGGTTGAAGGCCAGCAACCAGGCCGCTGGCGCGCCAATCACCCAGTAGCAGAACAGCCCGACCAGGAAAGTGGTCTTGGCGTCTTTGAGGCCGCGGATCGAACCCATGGCGATGGTCTGCACGCCATCGAACAGCTCGAACCAGGCGGCAACCATCAGCAGGCTCACGGCCAGCTGGATGATGTCGGCAAAGGCCGGGTCATTGTGGTCAAGGAACAACCCTACCAGCGGGTCCGGCAGCACCCAGAAGAGGATGGCGAACATCAGCATCATCGCTGCGCCAAAACCGATGCCGACTCGGCCGGCATGCCGGGCGCCTAACAGGTTGTCGGCACCGTAGTAGAGCCCTACACGCATGGTCACGGCATACGACAAACCCGCCGGAATCATGAACGCTGTGGAAACGATCTGCAGAGCGATCTGGTGCGCAGCAAGCTCAGTGCTGCCCAGCACACCCATGCACAGCGCAGCAAAAGCAAACAGGCCGACTTCCACGGTATAGGTGCCGCCAATCGGCAGGCCCAGGCGCCACAGTTCACGCAAGGCTGGCCACGACGGGCGGCTAAGGCCCTGGCGAATCGGGTAGGGCGCATAGGCCGGGTGCCAGCGGATATACAGGGCCATGGCCACGGCCATGCAGTTGGCGACAATCGCCGTCACCAGGCCGATGCCCACCAGGCCCAGTTTTGGCAAGCCGAACATGCCCTCGATCAAGGCGTAGTTGAGCAGGAAGTTGACCACTGTACCGATCAGGCTGATGACCATCACCGGCGTCGAACGGCCAATGGCACTGGTAAAGCCGCGCAGGGCCATGAAGCTCAAGAAGCCTGGCAGGGCAAAGGGCAGCAACAGCAGGAACTGCGCGGCGGCCTCGACATTGTTCGGGCTCTGCCCGAGTAACAGCAGCACCGGCTCCAGGTTCCACATTGCCAGCGCCGCGACCAGGGCCATGGCCCAGGCCAGCCACAGTCCGGCCTGGGTCAGGCGGGTGGCGCCAGCGATGTCACCGGCACCCTTGCGAATCGCCACCAGGGTGCCCACGGCGGCAATTACGCCCAGGCAAAAAATCGACACGAACGAATAGCTTGCCGCACCCAGGCCGCCACCGGCCAGCGCCTGCGGGCTGATGCGGGCCATCATCAGGGTGTCGGTGAGCACCATCAGCATGTGCGCCAACTGCGAGGCAATCAGCGGCCCGGCCAGGCGCAGCAAAGCCTTGAGTTCATGAGTGGGCGCGGCCTGCATGGAGTCGTCCTTTTCTTGCACGATAAGAGTCAAAGCGTGAAAGTCTGAGCCTTTGAACAGTTATCCACAAAGGGATAATAGCGATGGTTGGCATGATTAAAACTCATGGGAGTATGATCCTGATGATCGCTTGTGGATAACTCGGAGCACACCCTTCATGTCTCGTCGTCTACCGCCTCTGTATGCACTGCGGGCTTTTGAAGCGGCCGCTCGGCACAGTTCGTTCACCCGCGCCGGGGATGAGTTATCGATCACCCAGAGCGCGGTCAGCCGGCACATTCGCACCCTTGAGGAGCACTTTGCCTGCCGTTTGTTCGTGCGTAACGGTCGCAGCCTGCAGCTCAGTGAAGCCGCGCGCTTATTGCTGCCGGGCGTGCGTGAGGGCTTTGCGGCACTGGAGCGGGCCTGCAGCACGCTGCGCAGCGAAGACGACATCTTGCGCATGAAAGCCCCCTCGACCCTGACCATGCGCTGGCTGCTGGCGCGCCTCAGTCGCTTTCGCCATCTGCAGCCGGGCAATGAGGTGCAACTGACCAGTGCCTGGATGGACGTCGATCATGTCGATTTCAATCACGAGCCTTTCGACTGTGCGGTGCTGCTGAGCGATGGCCACTTCCCCCCGGACTGGGAGGTCAAGCGGCTGTTCGGTGAGTTGCTGATCCCGGTCGGTGCACCGGAGTTGCTCAAGGAAGGGCCGTGGGACGCGCGGCGGTTGGCAGGTATCGAGCTGCTGCATCCAACTCCAGACAAGCGCGACTGGCGCAGCTGGCTTGCGCGCATGGGTCTTACCGACCAGGTATCGCTAAAGGGTGGCCAGGTGTTCGATACCCTGGAACTGGGCATGATCGCCGCAGCCCGGGGCTACGGCGTGTCCATGGGCGATTTGCTGATGGTTGCCGAAGACGTGGCCCAGGGCCGACTCAGCCTGCCCTGGCCGACGGCGGTGGCCAGTGGCCTGGACTACTATCTGGTCTGGCCGAAGACCCGTCCGGGGGGCGAGCGTCTGCGCCGCTTGAGCGACTTTCTGCAAGGCGAAGCAGAGGCCATGGATCTACCCAGGGTCGATGTTCTGGAGGCAACGGCGGCCATCTCCAGCAGTTGATCGTTTGCGCGCCATAACCCTGTACCTCACTCAAGTATTGCCGCGCGCCGCCGAAGCAGAGAGAGCAGAGCCACGCCTAGATGGCTCGATTCCCGTATCGATGCGAACGGTCAGCGTGATCAGGACGATCCCGGCCCCTCTTGCCAGGAGCTTCCATGTCTCAACCCCGTGCCCGGATTGCCTCGCAGCTCGGTATCGCCCTAGCCCTCGTACTGGCTGTGGTGATCACCGGCAGCACCCTGTTTGCCCTGCGTTCGCTGGACAACGCCAACCTGATTACCCGCCAGGAGCATTTGGCCAGTGAAGCGCGACTGCTCGCTGATCAGCTCGACACCTTTCACGGCACCCTGCGTGAAAGCACCCAACGCCTGAGCGGCCTGTTCGAAAAGCGTTTTGCCGCAGGCTTGCAGCTGCATCCGGGTGAGTCGCTGGCGGTCGCCGGGGTTTCTACCCCTGCGTTGTACCTGGGCGATCAACTGCTCAACAACGACTTTCGCCAGGTGGATGACTTCCGCCAGATGACCGCCGGGGTCGCCACCTTGTTCGTGCGCAGCGGTGATGACTTTATCCGTATCAGCACCTCGTTGACCAAGCAGGACGGCAGCCGCGCCATTGGCACGCTGCTCGACCGCCAGCACCCGGCCTATGCCCGCTTGCTGGCCGGCCAGGCCTATGTCGGCCGGGCGAACCTGTTCGAGCGCGACTACATGACCCAGTACACCCCGGTGCGTGATGGCAGCGGTCGGGTGATTGCGGTGCTGTTCGTCGGCTTCGACTACACCGACGCGCAAAAGGCCCAGTTCGCCAACCTTGCGCGCTTTCGCATTGGGCAGACTGGCTCGCTGGCCGTGCTCGATGACAAGCAGCACTGGCTGGTAGCGCCAGCCGGTGTGCGCTCGGACAGCCAGGCGGCGCAAGCGCTTGCGGGGTTCGCGGCGGGCGAAGGGCGTTTTTGGGATGACGGTGTGGAGCAACTGTTCAGCGTTACCGCGCCGTTTGCTGGCGGGCCCTGGACCGTGGTGGCGAGCATGCCGAAGGCCGAAATCCGCGCGGTGACCTGGAGCGTCGGCACCCGGCTGGCTATCGGCAGTTTGCTGGCGATGTTGCTGGCAGTCGCTGCTACCCTGTGGCTGTTGCGCCGCCGTCTACGCCCATTGGGCGACCTCTTGCAGCAGGCGCAAGCACTGGGTGCCGGTGACCTGCAGGCGCGCTTGCCGGTGTCCAGTCACGACGAAATTGGCCAGCTGGCGCAGAGTTTCAACCAGATGGGCGAAGCACTGGCGAGCATGGTCGAGCACATTCGCACAGCCGCAGAGCAGGTCAGCAGCCGCGCTCAGGCATTGTCGGGAATGTCCTCCGGTGCCTGTGAGGGGATGGAACAGCAGTCCGGTGAAATCACCAGCATGGCCGGTGCTGTCGAGGAGTTCAGCGCCACCTCGATGAACATCGCCGACAACATGGGCAGCACCGAGCGCATGGCCCAGGACAACGTCCAGCAAACCCGCATTGGTCGCGAAGCGATGGACCAGGCGTCGTCGTCCCTGGAGCAGATTGCCCGTGCCCTGGCCGGCACCGCCGAAGTGGTCGATACCCTGGGCCTGCGCTCCGAGGAAATCGGCGGCATCGTCGGGGTGATTACCTCGATTGCCGAGCAAACCAACTTGCTGGCCCTGAACGCGGCCATTGAAGCGGCGCGGGCCGGTGAACAGGGTCGGGGTTTTGCCGTGGTCGCGGACGAGGTGCGCAGCCTGGCCTCGCGCACCCGTCAGGCCACCGATGAAATCTCGACCATGATCGGCAGCATCCAGCAGGAAACCGGTAATGCCATCAGCACCATGGAGCAGGGCAACCGCCTGATGCAGGAAGGGTTGCAGCGCAACGCCAAGGTTGCCGCAGCGCTGGCGCAGATTGATGAGCGCAGCCGCTCGGCGGGGGAACAGTTTGCCGTCATTACCACCGCGACCCAGGAGCAAAGCAGCACGGCGAACGTGCTCAGCCGCAACCTGCAGAGCATTGCCCTGGCCAACAGCGAACAGCGTGAGGTGGCGACTAACCTTGCGGCGACGGCGCGGGAGCTTGAGGGCTTGGCGGGGCAGTTGAGGCAGGAAGTGGATAGGTTTCGGGTTAGGCGGTGACGCTATCGCGGGGCAAGCCTGCTCCCACAGTTGGTGTGGGAGCGGGCTTGCCCCGCGATAAGGCCCTCAAAACCGAGGAATATCCAACGCTTGCGCACAGGCCATCAACGAACGCCGCTGACTCTCGGCATACAACGCCAGTTCATCCTGCACCGGCTTGCCCAGCGCCTGTTCAAACGCCTCGCGGTTGGCATTGCTGCCGTACTCGCTCTGCGCATCATCACCCAGGTTGGACTGGAAAATCCCCGCCGCACTGACCGGCAGAAAGTCTTCGTACACCAGCGCTTCAAAGTGGATGTGCCCAGCGTCGATCAATCCCTGTAACGACATCGGTCGCTGAGCATCGCCGCGCGCCGCCAGGCCGCGTTCGGTGGGGAAGTAACGGAAGTACGCCAGCGCCTGTTCACGCATCTGCGCCAGGTCATCCGGGAAAGCCTTGAAACTGTCGCTGAGCAGATTCATGTAGCGCTCGGCATTGGCCTCGGCCGGGACACCGCCCAAGGCTGTGCGGGTGGCATCGAGCAGTTGGTCATAAAGCTTACGACCCTTGGGTGTCAGTGCGGCACCACGTTGCTCGATTTCGCCAAAGCGTGCGGTATGGCTGCCACTGCCTTCGCCCTGCTGATCGGTGAATGCGACCTTTTCCTGCAACGCCTTGAAGCTAGTCTGCCTCAGCAGTATCGGGCAGACACGCGGGGGCGGGCCTTCGATCACCGCCTTGGGCGCAATGCCTTTGACCGGCATGCCCAATTGGACGGCATCGATGTCCAGGGTGCGCGGGGTCAGGTGGTTGATGTGCGGGCCTTTGAAGGCCACCACATCGGCGATCAGGCGGTGCTGGTCGTGCAGTTGCTGGTACTGCTCGGCGGTCACGGTGGCGTCCCGATGCCAACTGAAGGTGTGCAGGGCTTCGTCGACAAATGTCTGGGCATCGTCGGCATTCAGGCCGCCATCACGTTCGAATTGCTCGATCAGCTGTAGGGCGCGTGGGGTGAAGATCTGCCGCCGGGCAAGGATTTCGCGCGACAGCTCACGCAGCGCCGGGTTGTCGATCAGCTCCAGGCGCAGCAGCGAGGTGAAGATCCGGAACGGGCTGGTATGCAGCGACTGTTCGTGCACGGCGCGAAAGGCAGTGGAATGCACCGGCACGCCGGCTGAGCTCAGGTCGTAGTAGCCCACCGGCTGCATGCCCATCACTGCGAATAGGCGGCCAATGGTCGCCAGCTCTTCGGCCGTACCGACGCGAATGGCGCCGTGGCGCTCCTGGTCCAGGCGCTCGATCTCGCCGGTCCAGCGCAGGGCCTGGGCAACTGCGGGTTGTTCGGCCATCACCTGCTGATTGATTTCGCTCACCAGCGACAGCAGCGTGCCGTACAGCGGCACTTCCTGCTTGTACATGAGCGACATGGCGGCAGAGAACTGCGCGCGAATGCTGTCCGGGCTGACGAACTCTTGGGCGGGCATCGAAAGCTTCCTGGTAATTAGTCACCCTTACATGAAAGCGAGGAATGCAGCACCGACACAAGCGAAAAAAAGTCGATCTGTCATTCCAAAAAATATCAATCTTGCCCGTTCAGCTCCGCGCGTATCCAGTCGACCAACGCGCGCACCTTCGGCACCTCTGCGGCATGCTCGGAAAACGCCAGGAAATGCGCGCCCTTGCTGCGCATGCTGTGCTGCCAGGGCACGATCAGTTTGCCCTCGGCCAGCTCCTCTGCAACCAGGTAACGCGGCACCAGGGCCACGCCGCAGCCAGACTGGGCAGCGCTGAGGCTCATATAGAAGGTATCGAAGCGCGGCCCGTGATAACTGTTGGCCGAATGCAGGCCCTGCTCCAGGAACCACTCGTGCCAGGCTTGCGGGCGCGAGGTGCTTTGCAGCAGCACCAGTTCCGCCAGTTCGCTGGCGTCTTTGAGCGTACGCCCTTGCAGCAGTTCAGGGGCGCACACTGGCAGCACGTCTTCGCCGAACAGCTCGATGCAGGTGGCTCCCGGCCAAGTGCCCTGACCAAAGAAGAACACTACGTCGGCGGTGGCCTGGAGCAGGGCGAAGGGCTCCATCTCGTTGCGAATGTCGAGGTGGATGTTCGGGTGCTGCTTGCCGAAGCCTTTGAGGTGCGGGATCAGCCAGCGCACGCCAAAGCTTGGTTGGGTGGCGACCTTGAGCACTTCGGTCTGTTCGCCGTAGGACATGATGTAACGGCTGGACATATCGACCTGGGTGAGAATCTTGTTGACCTCGGCCAGGTACAGCGCGCCTGCTGGTGTCAGTTGCAGGCGCCGACGGATGCGCAGGAACAGGTGATGGCGCAGCATGTCTTCAAGCTGGGCCACCTGTTTGCTTACCGCGCTCTGGGTCAGGTGCAGCTCTTCGGCGGCACGGGTGAAGCTCAGGTGCCGGGCGGCAGCCTCGAAACACTGCAGGGCGGCCATCGATGGCACCAGACGTTTGGACATAGCGGTCTCTAAGCCGGTAGATCATTACCTGGCGGAATGATATGCAGAATAAAGGTCGTTTGTTGCGCCAGAGTGATCGGATTAATACTGATCCCTATCACTATTTCAACCACTCATCGCATGCAGGAGAAGAAAATGGTTGATGGACTGCTTGACCGCCTCGGTGTTCCGGCCACTGCCTATACCCATGGCAACCATCCCGTTCACACCCCTATCGATGGCAGCGCGATTGCCTCGGTGCACCTGGAAAGCCCAGCCCAGGTGAGCGCCAGGATCGACCAGGCCGAACACGCCTTTCAGGCCTGGCGCAACGTGCCGGCCCCGCGCCGCGGTGAGTTGATCCGCCTGTTTGGCGAAGTGCTGCGCAAGCATAAAGCTGAACTGGGCGAGCTGGTGTCCATCGAAGCTGGCAAGATCACCCAGGAAGGCCTGGGTGAAGTGCAGGAAATGATCGACATCTGCGACTTCGCCGTCGGTCTGTCGCGCCAGTTGTACGGTTTGACCATTGCCTCCGAGCGCCCGGGCCACCACATGCGTGAAACCTGGCACCCGCTGGGTGTGGTCGGGGTGATCAGCGCCTTCAACTTCCCTGTCGCCGTTTGGGCCTGGAACACCACCCTGGCGCTGGTGTGCGGCAATGCGGTGGTGTGGAAACCGTCGGAAAAGACCCCGCTGACCGCGCTGGCCTGCCAGGCCCTGTTCGAGAAAGCCCTGCAAGCCTTTGGCGAAGCGCCAGCAGGCCTGAGCCAGTTGATCATCGGCGATCGCGACGCCGGCCAAGCGCTGGTTGACGACCCGCGTGTACCCTTGGTCAGCGCTACCGGCAGCACGCGCATGGGGCGTGAAGTCGGCCCACGTGTGGCCGCGCGCTTCGGCCGCAGTATTCTGGAGCTGGGTGGCAACAACGCGATGATCCTTGCACCCAGTGCCGACCTCGACCTGGCTGTGCGCGGCATCCTGTTCAGCGCCGTCGGCACCGCTGGCCAGCGCTGCACCACCTTGCGCCGGCTGATCGTTCATCGTTCGCTCAAGGACGAAGTGGTTGCCCGGGTCAAAGCCGCTTACGCCAAGGTGCGCATCGGTGATCCACGTAAAGACAACCTGGTCGGGCCGCTGATCGACAAGGCCTCGTTCGAAGGCATGCAAGACGCCCTGGCCCGTGCCCGCGATGAAGGCGGCCAGGTGTTCGGCGGCGAGCGCAAGCTTCAGGATCAGTACCCCAATGCCTATTACGTGGCTCCGGCGATTGTCGAGATGCCAGCGCAGAGCGCCGTGGTGCGCCATGAAACCTTTGCACCGATTCTCTATGTGCTGGCCTACGACGAATTCGAGGAAGCCCTGCGCCTGAACAACGAGGTGCCGCAAGGCCTGTCCTCGTGCATCTTCACCACCGACCTGCGCGAGGCTGAGCGCTTCCAGAGTGCGGCGGGCAGTGACTGCGGGATTGCCAACGTCAACATCGGCACCAGCGGTGCGGAGATTGGCGGGGCGTTTGGCGGTGAGAAGGAAACCGGCGGTGGCCGTGAGTCGGGCTCGGATTCGTGGAAGGCCTACATGCGTCGGCAGACCAACACCGTGAACTATTCTCGCGAGCTGCCGTTGGCGCAGGGGATTGTGTTCGACTGATGGGCCCTATCGTGGGGCAAGCCCGCTCCTACTGTGGGAGCGGGCTTGCCCCGCGATAAGAACACCACCGCACAAGAATAAAAGAGGAAGCCGGCCATGCCAGGACTGCGTCAACAATGCCTGTGGGAGCACGTCACCCAGCCTGCCGCGTCATCCCGAGTGCTGGGCAGCGAGCTCAAGGCCGATGTGTGCATCATCGGCGGTGGCATCACAGGCCTGTCGGCGGCGCTCCACCTGCTCGAACAGGGCAAGACGGTGATCCTGCTCGAAGCCTGGAAAATCGGCCACGGTGGCTCCGGGCGCAACGTCGGCCTGGTCAACGCCGGCACCTGGATTCGCCCGGACGATGTCGAAGCGACCCTCGGCGAGAAGCAGGGCAGCCGCTTGAACAAGGTGCTGGGCGAGGCGCCGGGTGAAGTGTTCGCCACCATCGAGCGCTTGGGGATCGATTGCCAGGCCCATAACAGCGGCACCCTGCACATGGCCCACAACGCCACCGGCGTTGCCGACCTCGAAGCCCGGCATCAGCAATGGAGCCGCCGCGGCGCCGATGTCGAAATGCTGACCGGTGCGAAGTGCGAAGAATATTGCGGTACCAACAAGATTTCCGCCGCGCTGCTTGATCGCCGCGCCGGCACCATCAACCCCATGGCATACACCCAAGGCCTGGCTGCTGCGGTCGAGCGCTTGGGTGGGCAGATCTTCCAGCAGTCCGCCGTGCAAGGCCTGGAACGTGAAGGCAGCAGCTGGCGGGTGAAAACCGCCCAGGGCTCGGTCAGTGCCGACAAGGTGGTGATCTCTACCGGCGCCTACACCGAGGGCGACTGGTCCAACCTGCAGCGCCAGTTCTTTCGCGGCTACTACTACCAGGTAGCTTCCCTGCCGCTGCAGGGCGCTGCCGCCGACAACGTGCTCAAGCACGGCCAGGGCTCGTGGGACACGCGCACGGTGCTCAGTAGCATCCGTCGCGATGATGAAGGGCGCTTGCTGCTCGGCAGTCTCGGCCGGGTCGACAACAAGCCGGCCTGGTTCATTCGCAGTTGGGCTGACCGGATTCAGAACCACTACTTCCCGCAACTGGGCAAGGTCGAGTGGGAAATGCACTGGACCGGCTGCATCGACTTCACCCCGGACCACCTGATGCGCCTGTTCGAGCCGGCCCCGGGGATTGTCGCCGTTACCGGCTACAACGGCCGTGGCAACACCACCGGCACGGTGATCGGCAAGGCCTTCGCCCAGTACCTGCTGCGTGACCATCCCGATGCTTTGCCGATTCCGTTTTCGCCGATGAAACCGGTGTCGGCGCCGGCCTTGCGCACGGGATTCTACGAAACCGGGTTCTCGCTGTATCACGCTGGGCAGTGTTTGCGCGTGGTGCTCTGACGGCTACTTGTGCAGCCAGCTGAGAAAGCCACCTTTCTTGATGGCTGCAGGTTTCTGCAGCAGCAGTGACTGGCTGGCCTGCTGACGAAAACGCTGCAGTTTGCTCAGTGCCGCCTTGATCTCGTCGCGCTGCTCAAGGCAACTGCGCACATCGTGCTTGTCGATGCGATAGAGCACGCAACTGGTGAGGCTGCGAAACTCAGCGATGGAATTGTCGCCATCGAGCAGGCCTTCGACCCCCAGCACCTCGCCGGGGCCCATGCGTCCGGCCTCGAGCAGTTTGTCCCCGCTGCGAATCGCCGCAGAGATCACACCGGTACCAATTACCAGGAGATACTCGGAAGCTTCGCCAAGGCCGAGGATGACCTGGTCTGCCAGGTACTCGACCGAGGTCATGCGCTGGCTGAGGCTGTCCTTCTCCTCGTTGCTCAGCGAACGGAAAATTCGCACATCCTCCAGCAAGCTACGCTGACGGCTCCAGGGCTGTGGCGTGTTGTCGGCATTCCACACCACCCCGGCGGCTTGCAGGTGGCGATGGGCAAGGTCGAACATTTGGTTGCGCACTTCGGTCTTCTTGTCCATTGAGTTGACGAACCCGGTGGCTTCGTATTCCACCGATTCCAGGGTCGAGCTCTTGATCGTCGCCTTCGGCTTGGGTGTGGTCAGTAGCGCACTGCTGCCTTGCAGGGTTTTTTCCAGGGCATCGAGGACCCGCCGCGGGCGGACTTGCGCGGGGACTACCACGCTGATCGAGACGCCGTGCACATCACTGGGGCGGCTGAAGTTGAGCAGCTTGGCCTTGGCCGCCACCGAGTTGGGGATCACCGCCATGCTGCCGTTGCCGGTGAGCAGGCGTGTGGCTCGCCAGTCGATATCGATCACCTTGCCCTCGGTGCCGTCGATGCTCACCCAGTCATCGATCTGGTAGGGGCGGGTGGTATTGAGGACGATGCCCGAAAACACATCACTCAACGTGCTCTGCAACGCCAGGCCGATCACGATCGCCATGACCCCCGAGGTGGCCAGCAAGCCTTTCACGGGCAGTTGCATGACGTAGGCGGCTGCGGCAACAACCGCGATCAGGAAGATCAGCGCCCCGACCACGTCCTGCAGCAGGCGGCCGGTATGGCCGCTGCGGGAAATCAGGATCAGCCCTAGCACCACCGTCAGGGTCCGCGCAGCGAACAGCCACCAGACGATTTCCAGCACCGTCGCCACCAGGTTGCGGGGTACATCATCGGCCCAGGGTGGGGGCTGCAGCGGGCTGACCCCCGCGCTGATCAACACCCAGCTGAACAGCAGGAACGCCGCCAGCCGTGCAGCAATCCGCCAGGTACGCCGCTCGATTGGAATGGCCCGCCAGAGCAGCAGGTCGAGCACCAGCAGCAAGGTACCGATCAACAAGGGGGAGTTGTGGATGAATGCGAACATGCTGGTCTCGGCGCGGTGGGCTGTTGCCAAGTTAAGAGCAGAATGCGGGCAATTACTACTGGTTGCTGGGCCGATAGTGCAGCGCCTCAGCCAGATGCCCGCGGCCGATGCTTTGAGCCTGTTCCAGGTCAGCCAGGGTTCGCGCCACCTTGAGCAGGCGGTGGGCGGCGCGCAGGGACAGGGTCAGGCGTTCACAGGCGCTTTCCAGCCAGGTCTGGTCGGCTGTGGATAACCCGCAGTACTGGCGCAGGCCGGGCAGGTCGAGGAAGGCGTTGTTGCTGGAGGTCGCGGGCGGTGGCGACTTGCGCGGCGATGGTGGCGCTGCTTTCGCCGTGGCTGCTGTCGGCGGACAGTGCCGTGGCTTCGCGGGCGACGGTCAGGTGCAGGTCGATGCGGTCGAGCAAGGGCCCGGAGAGTTTGTTGCGGTAGCGCTGGATCTGTTCGCTGCTGCAGCGGCAGCGGCCGGTGGGGTCGCCGAGGTAGCCACAGGGGCAGGGGTTCATGGTCACATTTTGTGAGCGAAGGCCCTTGAGGGAAATAGATGTCTCAGGAATGCTGGGGCCTCTGAAACAGGGACTACAGCGCATGACGGCATCTCCGACCTTGGGCCTATCGACGGCTAAACGGCGTAAAAAGAGCAGGGATACAGATGGCATTCTCACGGTCGCGAATTCCAATCGTAAGAGCGGCTTTACTGACATTGATTTCTCCTTCTTAGCTCACTGGCCGGGCGTGGACCAGGAGGCATTCTGGAGGGGGTTGCAACGCTTTTCTCGTGCGTATAGCGCCGCTGGGCCTACCTATGCAGCACGGAAAGTTCTTGTTTTCTGGATGGAGTTCGCTTTAAAGGAAGGGTGGAGCCCGCCTTGTAAAGAGATGCTTCCTTTGACCTTGGTAACGCAACTCGCAGCTCTCAGAAGGAGTTTTTACGAGCGAGGCGCACTAGCGGGTAGGGCCCTTAGCACAAGCTCAAACAACTGGGATATGTTTTTGAGACTGCTCAAATGTCTCATCGACTCCAAAGCGATTCCATTCATAAATCTTACATTGGGAAGTTTGGCCTCGCCAGATCGAAAACTAATATTAATACACCGGGAAGAGATCATTGCCCAGCAGCATAAGATGCTTACGGGGCCCAGGAACTTAAATGCAGAGGCCGACTCGTATAACGAACAATTGTTAGTGCCGATTTCTATAGTGACTTCTAATGAAAAATATCTTGATGAATACAGGATGAATTTGAGGGAAGCTATATCGACAATAAAATTATGTGCGCTTAAAGATTTCAGTGTCTTGGTAGCCTCGCAAACTCGAGGACATGTGTTGATCCAAAAAACTAATTTTGATTTTTTGGAAAGGCTCAAGACTCGAGGCAGATGGAGGTACGTCGATCCGGCTAATGGGCTACACTACCTAGATAAAAAGGGAGGGCATCCTAATTTACTAGGTCACCTACTTGCGATCGTAACGGAGGAGATGGGAGGCTTGCCTAAGCCTCACCGGAAGTTCGGATCCGATGGTCGCACGGTAGAAAGTTCGAGCCCATATTCGTATTGGTACTACGTACAAAGTTACGGTAAAAATAAAATATTACCATATCTCGGAATTATGTCGAGTGAGGCGGCAGTCATCTGTGCCCTGCTTCTTGTCATTGAGCATCCGAAGCTAAATGCGTGCTCCCTATACCGCGCAAAGCTTGAAGACGAGCATGGGCGATCAATTTTGATGACTTCCGCCGGCGAGAACGGTGAGGACATAAGGCTTACGGTCGCAAAGCCAAGGGCGGATGAGCAGAAAACAGTAGTATTGAGTAAATTAGGTGAGCTGGTTATATCTAAGGTTTTGGAGTGGACGCGTCCGCTCCGAGATGAGCTTAGGCGCCAAGGTAGGCATGATGAAGCCGCATCGTTATGGATCGGAATGAGCAGCCTTAACTATGACATTGTGGAGTTTTCAGACAAAGCTTTTACAAATGGACTTGGAATGAATCCGGCCTTCCGCGCACACGGCCAAGATGCCAATGTTACTCGTAGAGTGCCCTTCATTGAGCGGCACGAGGAACTGCGTCCCTGGAGCAAAAAAATCACATTCAAGGCTTTACGCGTAAATTCAGGAGTTCTTCGCTATCTCGAAACTGATGGCGATTTGGCTGCTACGGCCCGTGCCTTTGGCCATAACAATGTCGCAACGACAATTGGTCATTATATTCCGCCTGCGTTACGCCAACTAATATACGAGAGGCAGATTCGTCGCCATCAAAACTATCTCATAGTTTCTTCCTTAAATTGCGACGAAATTAAGCTTCGTGCCTCAGATTTTGAAACTGTGGAGGAGCTACATAGTTTTCTCAGTGGCCTGGCTATAACAAGCGATCGTAGAGAGTATATGGATGACGCTGGTCAATGCACGTCCAATCCCGAAGTCGAAACAAGATCTGGTACGCTAATCGTTGCCGACGACCCCAAGGCATTGGCTGTAGCAATGCTATATCGAGATGCGTTAACACATGCAAGTGAGGTTTTTTTGGACTCTCCTGACAAACGCACAGGTGTAACGCCAAGATTTTGGGTTGAGTTTATTGATGCTTTACAGTCGGATCTACCGCCAGTGATGGGCGAGTACACCAGACTTGCGAGGGCCGCACTAACTATGAAAGAGCTAATGCGAGGGAAAGTCACCCTTCCCGAGGTCCAATAATGAGCAATTTACCCAATGAGATTCTAGCATTCTTCGATAGAACTACTCGAGAATTCCATTTTAATCATAGGCCAAGCTGGCTTCGGTCTGAATTATTAGATTTGGTTTGGGTGGTTGATAATAATCAGGATCTTCGGATCGTGAACGGAGAAATAAGGGGAGGTACTAGAATCCGTTGGGATCACGATCTCCCGAATGGTTCGATGGCCAGTCAGAAGAATCAGACGCTTGCACGTCAATGCAGGGCAATTACGGTTTGGGCCCATGACGGTACGATTGGCTTGGGTGGAAATAGTTTACGTTCAATAAAACATTTTCACTTGTTTCTACACTGGATGACTGAGTTTTTCATGAATCGATACGGCGATCGATTCAGTCAGCACGGATTCAAAATTGTTGTAGTTGAAGATTTGGTGGATTTTTTTGAAACTTACGAGGCTGGAGGAGTCACTGCTACCTCTCAGGTGATTCCCAGGTGGGAGCAATTTCTTCGAGCGCAAGGATTGAATCCTACTGAAGTAGATAAAGTCAGAGAATTTTTGACGACTGTCAACGCGTACGATAAGAAAGGCCGTTTGTTGGATTCTTATCTAGCGAGCGCAACGCGAATGCGCTCAGGTCGACCTAGGCGGTTGCAACAATTTTCGAAATATTTGGAAAGATTTGAAGGCCAGCCTGCAAATGTACACTATACGGTCCCCGTGCAGAGGACGGCGAGTTTAGCTCGGTGGGCTGTCATACTAAGCAGGACACTTAACTTTATTCCTGAATTTGAGCACTCGGAACTCTCTGACGTGGTGCGAGTCGCTGAAGCCGTTAGACCATATATTGATCGTCCCAATGGCAGGACTGCAACGCTTCCAATTTCAGTCGGGCGTAAGCTTCTCGCAAACTGTTGCGATTGGATGCTAAACATCTATCCAAAAATTTACGAGTTTGTTTTAAAAGTGCAACAAAAAATCGAATTTGGCAGTAATGGTCGCAGGGGTGGTCTAATCAAGGCGATCTCACTTGCCGAACGACGAATCGCGATTGACCCGCAGTTATCAAATATAGCTGATAGGTGGCAGCGTACACCATCTGGGCCAACTTACGGTGAAAGTCAGCATATGGCATTGACTACAAGTGTTGTGCTGTTAAAGCTGCATAATGCAGTATGCTATGTACTTTTGGGTATGCTCGGGTGCGGCCGGCTTAATGAGGTCATATCCTTGCGAGCAGCTCCTATGCATGGAGTGGCAAGTAAAACCGTGGAATTTTCTATCCAAAAGTCTGGGATAGACAATACTCGAAGAATCATGGCAAAACCCATGCCCCAGATTGCAGTAGATTGCTTGATCTCTTTAACTAAACTCAAGTCAGTCTGTAGCTCTATCAGGCCTTCTGCTGATCCATTGTCCGAAGAGTGCGCGTTCTTCAGTTTTAACGCGAGAGGGTTAGGCTTGATAACTAAAAGTGACGTCAATGGTTTGTTGAGAGAGCTAAGCCTAACTTTAGATTTGCGCACTTCTAAGGGAGAGCTATGGTTGCTGCGCTCCCATGAGCTGAGGCGATATTTTGCAATGTCTTTCTTCCACTCGGAAGGTAATGAGAACTCGCTACCGGCACTCACCTGGTTTATGGGGCATAGCGATATTGAGAAAACTTGGCGGTATGTAAAAGAAAGTCTCACTGGCAAGGAGATGAGTGCATCTGAGGCAGCGATGGCACGAGCAGCCATTTACTCGAACGATCAAACTAAAAGTGTCTGCGCCTTAAGAGCATTGGTTCTTAAATATTTCGGCTGCAAAAGTATGACTTTATTGGGCGAGGATGAGGTTCAGGACTATCTCGAAATGATGGCTGAGGAGGGCTTATACTCGGCTTCGCCCATTCAGATCCAATGTAGAGGGCAAAAGGTTTTCACTGTATTGATAACCATGATTAAGGATTGATTAATGCCTAGGCTTTCTAAAGGTGAAATATCACCGGGGATAAGATCTAAAGCAGAAGCGGCGAGGTGCTCTGCCGCTTGTCGAGTTAAGGTATTCAACGATCTAACAGAATCAAATGATAAGCTATCTCCTGATTGGCTTAACTTTCGTGATGTGGAATCGTTTTCCTGTTGGAAGAAGCCCTCAGCGGGCATTGAGCCTCTAAGCCCAAAAACCCTTAGAAAATACATGGCTGAATTATATAGCGGGGGGCTAGTGGGTATTCTGACTGATGCAAATAAGTTCCTTGCTGGGCCGGTTGATCGTGCAGTTGAGAAAAGTACTGGTAGAGTCACAAGTCTTGAGAAAAAGGTGAGCGCAGCCGTTGACTCAGCGTTGGAGATGACCGTTAGATACTTGGATCTTCTTGAAAAGATTCAAAAGCTAGCTCAGCGTAATGAGTCCGCGCGGATGGAACTTGAAAGACATTTCAGGAGGTATGGCCATAACCCTCACCTGAAGGTCATAAAATGAAAGAAGATAAACAGCTATGGCTGCGTGCATCCGGAAATTTTCATTTGCCTGGTTTTCTGGTTAGCAATGTCAGTTCAAGATGGTCCGCACCGGGAATGCGAGCTATGTACTGGCCCTCAGGAGAGATCTGTTGGCCTGTTAATGCCTATCTGATTAACTGCCGGCGTCAAGGACTCGCAGTTTCAACTGTGAATACATATTGCTCAGAGCTAACCTCGTTATTAAGGTTTGTCGTTTTAAGGTCGCAGGGTCTTTTCAGCATGAATGATGACGATCTTACGGACTTCGCCGACTGGCTGTCTGAAGGGAAGCAGCGTTCTGGTCGATATATCAACAGATTGCTATTGAGGGTCATAGATTTTTACATATGGGCTCAGGACACTGTTCTTGGAAAGCGTATAGTTGGCGGAGACAGTGAGTTTCTGCAAATAAGCATTAGTAGGAAGATAGTTAAAGTGCCGAGAGGTAGGGGGCGTTCAATAAGGCGGCACAGGGCAATGCTTCCGAATAATGTACCAAGAACTGTGCATCCGATGTCTACTAAAGTATTTTATAATCTTTTAGATTCCAGTGACAAATTAAGCAAGACCGGCTTCGTTAGGAAGCGTAATAGAATGCTTTTGGTACTGCTCGCAGATTCAGGCCTCCGCAGAGAAGAACTAACTATAGTAACAGTTGAAAGTATTTTGCAGTCTGCAGAAAATGGAATGATAAAGGTTAAGACCTCTAAACGGAGGGGGAATCCTGAAAGAGTGATCCCTTTGCCCCGGGAAACAACCGACGCGCTGTGTGAATACGTTAAAACTTCTCGTGAAATTCTAATAAGACGCCTGAAGAAGCGGCATGCAGGTTTCATTGATGAAGGATGGGCTTTCTGTACTAGATATGGAGGAAGATTAGCCCCGTCAACCATCTCCCAGTTGTTTTCAGACTTACGCGAGCACGCAAATGTTTCTGAAGTGGCAACTGCACATATGCTACGGCATAGATTTATTACTATTCAGCTCGTGACACGACTGAAGAAGGCTGGGTCGAAATCGACTATCGGCGTCGAGTTCCTCACTACCATTCTGTCACAGCTTGCAAGCGTTAGTGGACACGCTTCAATTGATAGTTTATGGCAGTACGTGGACTGGGCGTTTGATGAACTAGACCAAGCAGAGGATGCGGATGTCTCCGCAAATAGTAAAGCGAAAGAAATCATAGTTGATATGATTGAAGACGCGAAGGCCTGTCAAGATGACACGTTAGTGCAGGATTTGAGAATTGTACTTGAAACGATCACCACCCTAGAAACTGGGGGCACAGTTAACCGTAGTGTCTTAGCTCACTCCTTACGAAGCCGAGCAACACGATAGGAACGTTACGGCTTGAATCCAGTACCTGCCGAGAAGGCCAGTCAGAACCAGCGAGAAAAGCGGTCATGCTTGCGTCTTATCAGCGATTGGTGCAGTGCGGGAACGGGACAGCCACCCCTCCGTTTCCTCGTCGGCCATGTCGACAGAGACTTTAATCCAACCATCTCGCTCTTCCAAAACCTCCACCCGTTCACCCAAACGAAGGCGCCCGATCTCCTCCGCCCCTGATCCAGGGTCGGCGCGCAGAACCGCTTGCTCACGAATAACTATACGGTAGGACGTAAGCAGCGCTCGATGCTCCGATGGAAGTCCCTTGATGACGTCCTGCACTTGTTGAGCCGATGTCACACCCTCAAGTTTCTTCTCAAGGTACTCGTACGCTTGCGCGACGGCCACGAGTAAGACAAAGGTATTTGCTAGCCATTTAAGGACTGTCCAAACGGTTACTAGGTGAGAGTATGCCTGCTTCGAAAGCTGCTTTAACTGGCCGCCTCTACTCAGGAAGTCGACAACCTCGCTCTCTACGACTTCTGGCAGTTCATTGTCCAAAAAATCGGAAAGTTCAGGTTTGTTCCGAGCAAGCAACTCCTCGAGGGACTGCAACCTCAGCTCTCCGCTTTCCGCCACAAGGAGCTTAGCCAGCGAGGAGCTCTTGATGAAGTTGTCATAGGAGGCGACAACGCCTTCCAAGGCACTACTGAACTTTCTACCCTGAGCACTGCGTAAACCGAGCTCCGCGCTGAGTCCGGCAATAGACGGCAGTGCCTTAACCGCTGACAACTGTGCCTGGAATCCAGCAGCCGATGAGAACACCTGGTTATCGGCCAACTGAGCTCGGAAGCCCTCTAACGACGGAAGTACACGGGCTACTGCCAACTGGGCAATAAGCCCCTCCATAGACGGGAAGACTTTGGCTGTGGCCAGTTGAGAAAGGAGCCCCCTCGACGAAACCAAGGCCTGGATAGGTTCCAACTGAGATCGTATTCCCCTTAACGAAGGGAGTGCCTGGACAGCGGCCAAGGGTCTGCCAATGGTCTCCTTCCAAGGCTGAGGCTGGAACATGGCAAGTTGTTCACGGAAGCCGGACAGACGTGACACCGAAGCGAGTGTAGCTCTCAGCTCTCGAAGAGGGTCAATCGCCGGCAGCACGCGAGCGGTCGCAAGCTGTGAACTGATCTCTTTCCATGACTCGAGCCGAGCTGGCTCTAGCTGAGCACGCAGACTGTCAATCAAAGACGGGGATGGCCCCTCCAAATGGACTATGGGATCGCAGGCCTTCTCGGAGACGCTTTCTTGGCCCTGGGCAGGCAGATCGTTCCCAGCTTTGTCATCCGACCGTGTCATGGTGAACTCCAATCCTTAGAATTTCGAACTCAAGCCTGCCAGCTTTCTACCACTTCAGCGCCGTACTTGGACTTCCACTCCTTCAGCACCTTGTGATTACCACCCTTGGTTTCAACGACTTCGCCGTTGTGAGGGTTCTTGTAACGCTTCATCTGGCGCGGCTTCCGAGTGACCTGGGCCGCGGAAGCTGCCGGACGAGCGGCAGCCTTCGGGTCAAGAATGGCGATGACGTTACGTAGGCTATAACCGTACTCGGCTAGCAAATCACGCAGATTTTTCTCAAACTCGATTTCACGCTTAAGGCCGTCATCATTTTTGAGAGATTCGAGCTCGGCAAGCTGGGCTGCCAGCTGCTGTTCCAAGGCGCGAAACTCGGCAAGACGGGACATGGAGTACTCCTATTTGTGGGATGCCCACATCATCTAGCTTACCTGCTCAAATCACAACATCTGTACGATCAACCGAGCCTGCTTACATCGAGTGAGACATTCGGTTCCTAAGCAGCGCCGGCATCCTCAACCTCAGGAACTGAGCTCTTGCTTCGTGGACCGGAGGGCGTTGTTGCAACCTCATCGAGGATCTCAGGATGGGTTTCCAAATACTTCTGGAAACGGCGCGCGGCGCGGTAGCTATTGTAGGGAGACATGATCAAGGCAGCGCCAAAAATGAACATCACCTCAACGCCCGCACCTGCCAGGAAGGCACTGAAGGTCCCGCCCTTCAACATGATCGCCAGCCCAGTGATACATCCGATGCCCATAAATAAAAAGCCGAACACGCATACAGACCAGGCCGCCGTGGTCTCGTGCGCGGTAATACGGAGCGTTATGCGAGGCTGCTCCGGCGTGACCCACAAAAAACGAGCGATCTGGCGAATCTGCCAGTTATTCCAATGAGCAGTTCGGGCCAAGCGGATCAGGAAATCAGCTTTAGTACGATCTGCTCTGACACCACTGGCGATACGAAAGCTCTCGAGATAGATGGCATCATCGAGGTACTGCGCATAAGGAGACTGAGAGCTTTCAGCGGCGCGAAGCTCTTTTAGAATTTTATATTGCCGACGCACCAAGAGGCTGTCGTACAAATTAATTAGCTTGATAGCCCTGGTTGGTAAGAAGAACAACATGCCCACGAATGCAGCAGCTGCGGCCCAACCGCTGTTAAACTGCGCCACAATTTCTTGAATCATGAATGGTTCCTTAAATTGATTTATAGCTTTCCAAAAAGCTTAAAGCCCGAGCGGGCAACCCATAGATGCCCGGTTCAGATTCTGCCCCTAAAGCTGACGCTTGAAAGCGTCCACTATCATAGATGCGACTCAAAAGGAAGAGCTTCGTAGCGCTGCACGATAAGTCACTGAATGAGTCGAGAGCTCGTCAGTGCAAAACAGACCTTGAAATTCTGCCATGTTGACACCAGATAGCTTACTCGTGATAGCTAGTGGCCAGCTTCTTCATACAAGGAGGTACCCGAGAATGACTGCGCAGTTTTCGCCTGAAATCGAAGCGTTCATCAAAACTTACGTGAAAGATATCGAAGCCGGAGTGGCCGCCGTATTCGCAGGTGCCGGGTTGTCCAAGAGTTGTGGCTTCGTGAATTGGAGTGAGCTGCTCAGCGATATCACCGAAGAGCTAGGCCTCAAGGTTGAGCTGGAGCACGACCTGATTTCCGTCGCCCAATACCATGTCAACAAAAAAAATAGCCACACCGGCCTAGCACGGAAAATCCTTGAAGAGTTCTCCGAGCAGGCAGAACCCTCTGAGGCCCATAACATCGTTTCGCGACTTCCGATCAGAACCTATTGGACAACCAACTACGACACCCTGATCGAAGATTGCCTCAAGGCGAACTATC
This sequence comes from Pseudomonas rubra, assembly GCF_028656935.1. Classification (GTDB taxonomy): domain Bacteria; phylum Pseudomonadota; class Gammaproteobacteria; order Pseudomonadales; family Pseudomonadaceae; genus Aquipseudomonas; species Aquipseudomonas rubra. The sequence continues at coordinate 11,826 of NZ_JAMDGZ010000048.1, read as the reverse complement.
GTGTTGCTGACATCAAGCGCAGGGTCAATGACCTCATCACCACACGCCCCAAGCGAGACGCTGTGGTTTACAAGATGCACGGTGACGTGTCATTGCCTGGTGATGCCGTCCTCTACAAAGAGCAGTATGAGAAATACCACAGAACCCATGAAGCCTTTATAACGGCCCTCAGCGGGGATCTGGTCTCTAAAACATTTCTGTTCATCGGCTTCAGCTTCACGGACCCGAACCTAGATTACGTATTAAGCCGCCTCCATGTCGCGGATAATTTTCGCCGGACCCACTACTGCTTCCTTCGCAAAGAACCTGCAGAACCTCAAGGCAAAGAAGACGCCGAGTTAGCTAAGTACCGCCAGCGTCGGCAGGAGTACCACGTCCGTGATCTGCAGCGATTCGGAATTCAGGCTCTGCTGGTCGACAACTATGAAGATATCCCGAAGATCCTGAGGGAGATCGAGAGCCGTTTCCTCAAAAAGACCATCTTCATCTCAGGCAGCGCCGAGGAATATGGCGTCTGGGAGAAGCAAGAAGCTCTGAATTTCATGCACTCCCTCTCCGCCGCCCTGGTGAAAGAGGGTTATCGAGTCGTTAACGGGTTTGGCTGGGGCATCGGTAGTGCCGTCATCAACGGTGCACTCGACGCCATCTACTCCAAGCCCGAGAAGTATTCCGAAGACCAGCTCATCATGCGACCGTTCCCGCAGGTGGCCTCTAACGGCAAAGACCTGAGAGAGCTATGGCAAGAGTATAGGCATCGAATGATTGGGCTTTCTGGTATTGCTCTGTTTGTCTTCGGCAATAAGGCCAAAGACGGCACCATCGTTAATGCTGATGGCGTGCGCAGTGAGTTTTCGATCGCCCAAGGGAAAGGGTGCGTTGCATTACCTATTGGTGCCACCGGTTACATGGCCAAGGAGCTGGCTGACGAGATGCTGGCCAATCCGGCGGATCACTTCTTCCAGCACCCTTGGCTGGAGGAGAAAGTAGCAAAGCTCGCAGATCTAGCAGTTGATCGGGCCACTATCGAGAAGCAAGTTCTGTCCATCATCAAGAAGCTTGGGGGTTAGGGATGAAACGCAAGGTCTTTTATAGCTTTCACTTCGACAACGATGTGATGCGGGTGCAACAGATTCGCCAGATGGGCGCATTGGAAGGAGACGAGCCCGTCAGCCCCAATACCTGGGAGCAGATTAAACGCACCGAGAAAGGGGTGAGGGAGTGGATCGACCAAAACCTAAATGGAAAATCCTGTCTCGTGGTGTTGATCGGTAGCAAGACAGCCGAACGCCCTTGGGTCAAATACGAGATTAAGCGTGCTTGGGAGCTTAATAAGCCGGTCGTCGGCGTCTACATCCATCGGCTCAATTGCCCTCGGAATAGCTATAGCTCGAAAGGTTCCAATCCCTTTGACAATTTCACCTTTAAGCGTAATGGCGTAATCGTCAAACCACTGGTGTACGAGCCCAAGGCCAGCGACGCCTACGGTGACATCAAGGAAAACTTGGCTACCTGGATCGAAAACGCCATCAAACTCTAGCTTGTTAGCGCTGATTCGCTTTTGACCCAGCGTGCTGATTTTAATTGCCCCATATGCTGCCTTGAGGGTCCTGCGCAGAGCTGTCCTTTGCCAAATATTTATGTGGGTAAATAAACTTCAGCACAATGGGGAGAAATGCATCAGTGCAAAAAGAATTGTAATTTATAAGTCACTCAGGGAGGGCGATAAAATATGCATTAAGTGCAGTTATATCGCTCTTCGTATGGGTTATGGTTGTTTGTTCGCTATGTGACTGATCGCAACAGAAATTGCTATGGGATAAATTATGCCTGGGATGATGAAAAGGAAATTTAGCAGTGACACTGAGAGGTACATTGCAGCCTTCACACCTCAGCTAAAAAAATTGGTTGTCGCACTCCCTTTTGAATATGATAAGAAAATCGTTTTAGATTACTATAAAATATTCTTCCCTAATCAATGGCTTAATTTAGTCAGTCGTTGCGACTATTATCTAGATAAAGATCAGCATCTAGTTAGTGTTGGGAAAAGGAGAAGATACAACCACAGCAATCCCGATGATTTTTTTTACAGCTTGGAAAAAGTTAAATATATTTGTTCAGGCGGCTACAAGCTTGAGCACAAGAAATCTTATTGTGAGGACAGAAGAGAAAAGGCAATCAACGACCTGGCAGGAAAAACTAAAAAGCCGAAGGCAATATCTTCAACTCTTCAGTTTACAGATCCATACCATTTCAATATCTTCACTTCGGCATACCACAAACGTGGAGCGACTCAACATGAAAAAATTGAAATAGTTAATGAACTAAAAAAATTTAAAACTCCTGGTATTATAAAATTTTTCAGAAGCTGAATGATTCAGAGAGAAATAACCAAATCAGAAACATTGCCTTTGAATATTTGCAATCAATCAACGCATATGTAAGAAAGAGGAGGTCATTTAAAGGCAATATAAAAGAATACTACTTGAGCAATGATAAGTTTATCGTGACGCCAGCTGACCTTGCTGACAAATTAAAATCTGGCAGCATTCAAAGCAGGAAAGTTTTCGATCTATTTATCTCGCACAGCTATAAAGATAACGATTTAGTTCGTAGGTTGCTACCGGTGCTTAACGAAAATGGATTTAACATTTATTGCGATTGGACCAGTGATAATGACTTTCTCAGAAGGGAGCTGGTTAGCGAATACACCGAAGCTGTAATAAAAGTTCGAATTGAACAATCGGCCAGGGTTTTGTTTTTGCAAACTGAAAAATCAGTTAATGAAAATGGGGGGGTGTTATCTCCTTGGGTGAAAATTGAGCTTGAGCATGCTTCGATAATTAACAAAGAAATTCTATGTATCAATTTAACACCTATGCCTCCTTTATTTGCTGATATGGTTTTGGAAAAACTCAACCTGGGGGATTTAAATAAATAAGCTGAACACATAACAAGCTCGTGAATTTCTACATCCGATCTCTGTCACTTCTTGTGCCTGAGACGGTGCCAAAGCCTACATTAGCTTCCAATTCACGAAGACGTTATGTTAGTTAAGGTACATTTGACGACAAGTGGTTACCGATGGTTTACCGTCGCTCCACGCCACAGTCGTCGCTTTATTCCTAAGTTATACAACGATTCGCTCGCACCGGAGAGTATAGCTTTGCGGTGTCGCGTGGGCCTGTCGCAGGTGCTCAATTATCTGCTAAATGAAGTGCGATAGCTGTGGCTCTGAGCCGGATGGGGTGCGACTCCTATATGCTCGCGATTTCTCAGGGCCGGGTTCTACAACCGAAGCCTGTCACGCTGGCGATTTTATGCCTGCCACGAATGTCCGGACATAGCCGTTGTCTGCCCGTCGCGAGAGGCATAAAATGACCCAAAGCTGACGGTGATGACAGATAGAAATTGGTCGATTGCGGTGGTCTGTCCCCTGATTACTTATTCCGTAGTTTAAGATAGAGTATAAAACCCGCAGCACAGGCAAAATTGTAGCGAAGCGAAATTTTTCAAAAGTGTCTGCGCGTGTTAAGAATTTTTATGATGCATGTGCTCAACTTCTCCACTGCTGAAATCTTGCAGTACCGCCTCTACAAGATTCATAGCGTCAACTTCAAGGTCTTGTTCGAGCTGCGTAGACAAATACGTAACCACGACTTTACCTAGCTTTAATTCTCGATTGTCTGGAGTTACGAGATAAGACTTCTCAGGAAGCAGTGTTGTCTCGCATTCAACACCAAAGCCATCAGATCCTGACAGGACATGCCGATCAAGCCATAAATTAAAAGCACAGGGTTCATGACCCTCGTCTCTGACAACTATTTCAGCTGAGTTGGTAGACATTACCGATGGATCTTGCTCAACAATATCCCTCGTTGCTTGATCCTTTCCGTCATACGACACTTTGAAATCAATGTAATGATTTCTGAGGAATTTAATTTGAATATTGACTATTTGGATAAAGCCATTCCAATCCTCTCCCCGAGGCTTTCTAATCAGTTTGAGGCCGATTTCGTAAAATTCCGCGTACTCTTTGGCGCCAGATTGAAAGCCTATGGTTGTAACTATTATTCCTGTGCTATTGGGGATGTCTGCTGTAAGCCCATGTAGGTTTCTAACGTGCAACAAACTGACTGCGTGGCTATAGTGCTTGCATTCTATGAGTATCCGGTGGGCTATTCCCGCGTATTTGTATTCCCAAAAAACATCTATTTGGTGTTCGACGCCAGACTTACCCTTGATTTTCACGTTATGTCTTACGTCAATATTTTCTACGCCCTGAAGAGCAAGGATCTCCTCATAAATTTTCTGAGCCAACTTCTCATAATCTGTGGAGGTTTCAGAGATTTTCATGCCTTGTACCCTTGATGCATAACGGATAGATGGATTTTTTCATAAACCGGTAGTAGAGGTTTCTGCATAACTCCGTCCCACTCCAGACACGATAATGATGCTGCCGAGCGTAAGCTCTGGGTCGACTCTACCTGTCGTGCCTGACCGCTTTTGGCTGTGGATTCAACCGGTCGATAACGGCCAGCCCCATCGCCCCCCCCAGCAACTGGCTGGTGCCCCACCTCTACCAGCAGGTAGGATTCTCCCTCCTGCCCTAAACGCCGACGAGAAAAGGACCTCGCTTGAACCAGTGCCCATATGACTACGCGCGTTCGCTGGGTGACAGCCATCCCCGCCTCGGTGCGCTCCCTGCCCCCGTGCCGGCAACTCTAACCCTCGATCGCGGGGAGCTCCATGTCCACATGAACGGCGCGATTCCAGCAGCGACCATCCGCGAGATCCTGAGAGACGAAGCAACGGCGCTGCCACCCGGTTTCGTGATTGAGGAGGACCTACTTCGTAGCTCGCCCTGCACATCCCTGGCCACCTACCTGAGGCCTTGGCAGGTGCTGCGACTAATTCCGAAAAAGCGCGAGAATCTAGATGTAATTTCCCAGGCAGTGGTCACCAGCCTCGCCGCGAACGGAATCCGTTTTGTCGAGTTGCGCAGCAGCGTGCTGTATTTGTCAACGCTCCAACGATGCTCAGCCACACAGGCGTTGGAACGCCTCATAGAGTCGACCCGTCATGCGGCGGAGCGCTATGGCATGCGTTGCGGGCTGATCATGACGGTAACGCGCGGCGACTACGCTGCGGTTAACCTAGCTACCTTGCTTCAGGCTTATCGCGATCTAGGAGAGCCAGACGATATTGTAGGGCTTGATCTCGCCGGCGATGAGGAGATCCCATATCCTGCAGAATTGCCATCGTTGTTCCGCGAGGCCAAGGAGCGCTTTGGCCTTGGCGTAACTATCCATGCGGGCGAAACTGGACGCGTGGATAACGTCAGGGCCGCCGTCGAACTGTTTGCCGCCGACCGCATTGGTCATGGCACAGCCGCTAGCCAAGACCCTGCCTTGCTGGAAATGCTTGCTGCTCGGGACATCTGCATCGAGGTCTGCCCGATCAGCAACCGACTAACCGGCGCGGTTCCTGCCGACCAGGCCCACCCTCTGCAGGAGTTCCGCCGACGCGGAGTACCCTTTGTTATTTGTTCAGACAATCCAGCCATCCATCAGCGTGGTTTGGCGGATGATTACGCAGTTGCCATGGCCGAAGGTCTCACTGCGGATGAGCTAGCCCAGCAGTTTGCGACCGCCAAACGCTATTCCTTCCTAGAGGATCTGAGTTGAAAATTCGTTTTATGTCCGGCAATCAGCACAAGATTGCCGAAGTTCAGCGCATTCTTGGTCCCGTTGGCGTGGAAATCGTGCCGGTGGCACGGAAGATCGAGGAATTACAAACTGAAGATGTCGAGCGCTTGGTAAGAGATAAGTTGATCAAAGCGTTTCAGGCGATCGGTCACCCACTGTTCATCGAGCACACTGGCCTGTACCTGAAGGGTCTCAATGGGTTGCCGGCAGGCCTGACCCAAATTTTTTGGGACCGGCTGGAAGCGGATCGTTTCGCTGCCCTCGTTGCGGGGCTTGGGGAGACCGCAGTCACGGCGAAAACGGTGCTGGGGTACTGTGATGGATGTGAAATCTATTTGTTCGAAGGCGCCATCGATGGCACGGTGCCCCCTTTGCCGGCCGGCTCGAAGGAGTTTCAATGGGACTGCGTGTTCGTGCCAGATGGTTCCACCCAAACCTTCGCTGAAATGGGTGCCGCCAAGGACGACATTTCTATGCGTCGCAAAGCTTTGGACCAGTTCGCCGCCCACCTGAAAACCGCAAGAGGTCCACGATGAACGCCGAATTGCTGCAGGCCTACTGCACCAACAAATTGATGCTATTCGTCGGCGCCGGCGTTTCCGCCAATCTTAAGTTGCCTACCTGGGACGAGCTGATTGCGCACATCGCGAGAGAGTTAGGGTACGACCCCAAGATTTTCGCCACCTACGGCACACCATTAGCCCTAGCAGAGTACTACATAAAGAAAAAAGGCAGCCTGGGAGCCCTTCGCAGTTGGATGGACCGCGAATGGCACAAAACTACCACCGATGTCACTCAGTCCGATATCCATCGTTTGATAGCCGAGGGACAATTCTCGCGGATTTACACCACAAACTATGACCGTTGGCTGGAGCTGGCCCACAAGGCCTTTGGCGTTGCGTATGACAGGATTGCCAACGTGGCCGACCTCGCCAATACATCAGAGGGCCGCCGTCAGATCATCAAGTTCCATGGCGACTTTGACGACGACGCCACGATAGTTTTGGGCGAAACCAGTTACTTTCAACGGTTGAATTACGACTCCCCGCTCGACATCAAGCTCAGTCACGATGTCCTCTGCAACTCGGTACTGTTCATTGGATACAGCCTAAGTGATATCAACATCCGTCTGATGTTCTCTAGGTTGACCCAGATGTGGGGCCACTCCTCCCTTGCATCCACCCGCCCTAAGTCTTATTTCTTGACCAACCGCCCAAATCCGGTTGCTAAGGAAGTGCTCGGGCAATGGGGCATCGAAATGATCATTTCCGAGGAAGACGATCCGAAACAGGCACTAACCGATTTTCTCCGGCAATTGGTGGACGAGTCTGGCACAACGCGGTAACCAAGGATCGCTCATTCTTTCTCCGAGCAGCCATGTTACGCGCAGGGCATGGGAATTCTTACCATCGCCAGAGGCACGTTACCACTGGTGCTTTTTGGCTCCTAGGGATATGGCGCACGGATGGGAACACTGGCGCGGCCGATGGTCCTCGCCAGGCGATCACTGCGTAAAGTACGAGCATGCACCAAGCACCTCGACAGCGCTGTTGGAGCGCTGTCGAGATATCGTGTTTACCAAGTGAGCGGTATCGCGTTTGCTCCATTTCTGCCAATGAACTGGGATGGTGAGCCATTCTTGACTTCTCCCCGCGTGTTAAAGCGAAAACTCGATGTCATCAACACGCAAGCTTTGATTGCACGGGTGATTCCCACGTAATGCAGATTTAGGCACTGGATTTCATCCTGGAAAATAACTTGACCGTATGCACCCGGCGGATAAAGACGTGTCGGGATCACGTGATCGTAGAGATCAGCATGAAAAACCAGTTCGAATTCCAACCCTTTGGCTTTATGCAGCGTCATGATCTGAATGGCGGCATCATCGGATCTTTGAAACCATCGGAGTTTGTTGGCATCCCCACAAATGACTCCAAGCTCCATTGCTCCATCCGCTGATGGCTGATGTCCCAGCAGGCATGTGGCGGCATCCACCACTGTCTGGACCAGGTGGCATTCAAGACAGGATCTGCAACTCAGTATTGCTCTACGAACCGCACGCCGTTCGTGGGTGGCGAGCTTGGGCAAATTCGCTCGATCAATCAACGCCTCGGCAGTCATCTGAGGGTCGTAACGCAGCCGCAGTAAATCCGAGAAAAGGCTTGCCTCAGCAGCCAACGTAGCTTCGAAAGGGCTATCCTCGACGAGGCGGTGAGTAAGCTCCAAATTGTCAGCAATCAAGCGCGCAGAATGCTGATGCCGACACAAAATTGCGACCTTGTCGGCCGAAGCAACTTGGTAGTACTGCATGAGGTGCGGAATAGCAGTTTTCAACCAAATCCCAATCGCTCTTTGATCACCTACGACTGTCTTAATGAACACCCGCATATCGTTTGTCGGAGCGATAGGGTGGTTCGGATCAAGCAATCGAAGTGCGAAATCGTTGATCGATGGGTGGCTGCGAAAGTTCGTAGTAATGGCAAAGGGTGCAAAGCCACTGCCGTGCGCCGTTAGCTCAAGTAGGTACCTAGGGTCCTTGTGCGCGAACCCATAAATCGACTGATCGCTATCGCCAACCGCAACAGCCATTAACCCCAGAGACTTGAGCCTCAAAAACAACTCATGCTGGAAATGTCCGCTGTCCTGATATTCGTCGATGTACACCGCGCGATACCGGGCCGTGAGATATTTCTGACAAGCCGGAGACTGTTCGATTATGTAGCGAGCCAGCATGCCCACAGCTTCAAGCGGGACGAACCCCTGCACCAACGCCTCATGCAGGAAAGGCAGGAAATCGGCTGTTTTGGTAACAGTCGCGTCCTGGATCAGAATTTCCGGCAGCGTTAGCGTCACCGCTTCAGGCAGTTCCCGGAGCTTGGCGGTCTTTACGTCGGTGGCGACAGGCATCAACTGTCGCGCGAACGGAAAGACGATCTCGCGCAGGCAGAAGTCATCGATCGTGCCGAAAAACGAGCTTTTCACATCAAAAGCGTCGGCTTTGCAACGGCGCTCCAGCTCATCACTTGCTTTGTTCGTGAACGAGATGGCGATGATGCCTTGATAGGGACGCAACTCTGATACAAGGTGGCGAACCTTGCGGGAAAGGACACTGGTTTTACCACTGCCGGGACGCGCCACGACAACCATGTCGCCCACAAACTCAATGGCCTGCTCTTGCTCCGGACTGGGTTTGAAGATGGTCATCACTAAGCCTGCTCGGCAGCGTTGAGGCAGTACATCAGCGGCTTCAACAAATCCCCTTGCACTGGTGCGATGAGCTGATCCCCGCAGTCCTCAAGGAATTCCTGCATGCGGATAGCCTTCTTGCCCTGAAGGTATGCAATAGCTTCAGGCAGTGTATAGCCTTTAAAACCTGCCAGCAGCGCCGGTAGCTCAATGGCGATGTCGTTCTCTAGATCGACTTTCGAGAGATAGATACCAAAAGGGGCGACAGCGGCACTCACCGCTTGCCAATTGCCATCGGCTTGGCAGGCCGCATGATCATATGGCACTGGGCGGTGAGGCTGGGAAGGCATCCCCGCTAGCGAAAGAGCACGGTTGATACCCGCCACATGCCGATGTATCACCTGTGCTCCCTGAGGACCTAGGAGGATATTGGAGATGTCATTGTCGGTTCGCATGGCCCATGGAATTTCCAAGGCGTCCAACACGCGTTTGTAAACCTGAAATGCAACGCCATCGACGGACAATAGCGATACGTTGCGGTGATCAAGATCGATCTGATGAGCTCGTGCCAATGCGGCATAAAACAGCATTTCGGACGGGCCCTCGACCAGCATGACTGCCGAGGCAAAAAACGCCTCCGCAGGAAGGATACTGATTCGGTAGCCAAGCCCTGTCCATGCGTCGTCGATGCAGGCAGAGCAGCCCTGACTGGCAGCGCGGGACGCACCATTGTCTCGTAGCAGCCGGACGATGGAGTCAGGCCGATAGCTTGCGGCGATCTGTGGAGAGTGCGAGGTGACAATGGTCTGGCCGGGAAGCGAACTGATGAGATAGCTCGCCAGTTTGCGCTGCTGATGAGGGTGCAGATGCGCTTCAGGCTCTTCAACGCAATAGATCACTACCTCGCTATTCTGATCGTGCTCAAGCACGCTTTTGGCTTTCCACAAGGCGAGCAAAATCTGGTTGTTACGACCGTCACCACCGAGCATCACCCGCGAACCGTTGGTGCTTGCTCCCAACTCCAACTGTTCGATGAATTGTTCGATGCCGATCGCCCCGGTATCTAGAGACACGTTGTACCCAGCATGATGGTGGGAGAGCGCCTTCAATTCATCGTTGAGGTCTTTAGTCGCTTCAGCTACGTAGTGCAGGCTCCTGACCCCATCGTTTACAGACTTCAGTAGCTTATTGAGCGCCTGCAATTGTTTAGTATCGGCCTCCGTCTCTGGCTGGCCGCGGGCGGCCTGAGCGAGGCGCAGCAAATGCCGTTTCTCCGAGCGGATGTATCGCACAAGGTCACGCTGAGAATGGATGTACTTCAGATGCAGGTACTTTAGATAAAAGCGGCTGGGAATAACCTCCAGCGCATCGGCATCATGGCCGGCAGCGATCTCATAGCGGTATTCCGGGCTGTAGCCTCGAAACTCAAGGAAAAAGCAACCATCGGCACTGACATGCCCCTTGAGCTGAGAGAGCACTGCATCCTGAGTCACCTCGGAGAAGGCAATTCGGATAGAAAACGAGTCAGCCTGAGCGCCGTCTTGAGCGCAATGGAAGTCATGCGTCGACGGTTCGATATCGGCGTCCGACAAACTCTTGTCCAGCAAAAGCCGCAACGCATGGATCATGTTCGTTTTGCCGACGTCGTTGCTTCCAATCACCAAGCTGTTTTTGGCCAGATTGATGTGAGCGTCAGCAAAGTTTCGGTACCGCTTCAGTTCAACGTAATCAATTTTCATAAGTGCCGGAGAGCTTCCTGCTACCGTTGTTATGGGGCTGTCGACGATGGAATCCGGTTATTTTGGCCATAATCTTGGACATGTAGTTCGCAAAATCATGCTAGCCCGCGACGCATCAAAGAGCCAGCAGTGCGCACCCGAAAAGACACCCGCCATTTTGGCCATCTCAATTCCTACAGCAGATCAAGCGTGGGAGTTTTTCTTGAATCCACAGGGATTACGCTCTTGAACTGAGTCTTTTAGAACAGGGGGCATCGGCTGATTAAGTGGTTGACGTGAATCGTGACGGAAGGTGGAGAACATGGGTAACTGCAACCAGTAGGATTGCAATTTCAAAGGTGTCCAAAGAGCATATGGAACATGCCCGGTGATGGCCTGACTCATTGCCTCCACCGACCTTCTTCAGCCTCAAATGGAGCAACAAATGTACTGCATCCATTGCAGCGCATCTCACGACAAGCTTGATCGGTTCTGCAGTCAGTGTGGAGAAAGCCTTGCTGGCTCGACCCAGCACAACGTATCCACCTCTGGCGACCGCAGCTTCAACGCTGGTCAACATAACGTTTTCACCGGAAATACGATCAATCTGGAACCAAGTCGAAGTGATCCTGAGCCGCAGGCCTACATTGATCGAGTCAAAACTCGTCCTTTGACGATTGCTGGGCATCCGGTCAAAGCCGCTTGGCTAATATTCTCAGGCGCTCTTGGAATGGTGGGAAGTATCGCCAGTATCTGGAGCGTATGGCAGTCGACAACCCAGTACTTCTGGATATTCCTGATGGGATTCAGCATGGTAACGCTAGTGGTGGGCATGGGCCTGAGCCGTCAGCGCTTCACACGACTGTCTCAATTTCTCACTATTGAGTCGAACAATGCAGGCGATGTGTTTCTGACCAAAATCGAGGGCAAATGCTCTAAATGCGATGGCGTGTTGAAGCTGCGGGATATTGGAAAAAAAGAGCAGCGAGCGACCATTGTGCGATGTACTCGAAATCCTGATCACTCCTGGCTGTTCGACCCGACAGTTCTGGGCGAGCCTGGCGTCGAAGACTCTCAGTAGCCGAAGTGAGTGGCTGCAACCGACTTGCCGACGTTGAGTTATGAATGCCATCGGTAGTGCTTAGCGTAGCGCGAGGAGGTTGCGGAGCGCCTCATTGGGTTCTGGAGGATGATCAAGCGTAAGCGTCCGGCGAACT
>NZ_JAMDGZ010000047.1 GCF_028656935.1 Pseudomonas rubra | reverse complement strand
TCGGCCAGGAAACGCTCACGACGGGTTTGCTTGCGCTTACCGGCGTATTCGAAATCGGAAAAGCTCATCTGACTCATGGGGTGGAGGCTTGCTCGGGGACAGTTGGGCGGAGGGCTATTTCAGCACAGGTCAGATGATCTGTGCTGACTTGATCGGAGAATCCCTAGGCACAGTTGTCCATTGACAATCTTACCCCTAAAATTTTTCCAGCACCGCCTCGATCTCCCGCCACCCCTCTGCGCAGTAGGATCATCAACTTGTCACTTTCAGTCATTGAGCCGCGCCCGCTGGCTCTTTAATGTCGGCCTCAGATAACTGACGGGCCCCGCCAGCCTTGGCGAGGCGCCCGCATTCCGTGATTACGTCTGTTGTGGAGTTCACTATGGCCGCCGCTCAATACCCGCATTTGCTCGCCCCGCTGGACCTGGGTTTCACCACTTTGCGCAACCGCACCCTGATGGGTTCGATGCACACCGGCCTTGAAGAAAAGCCCGGCGGTTTCGAGCGCATGGCGGCCTATTTTGCCGAGCGCGCCCTTGGCGGCGTCGGCCTGATGGTCACCGGCGGCATCGGCCCGAACGTGGAGGGTGGGGTGTATTCCGGCGCGGCCAAGCTGAGCACCCCGGAAGAAGCCGATAAACATCGTATCGTGACCAAGGCAGTGCATGAGGCCGGTGGCAAGATCTGCATGCAGATACTCCATGCTGGCCGCTATGCCTACAGCCCGAAATCGGTAGCACCCAGCGCGATCCAGGCGCCAATCAACCCGTTCAAGCCGCGCGAGCTGGATGAAGAGGGCATCGAGAAGCAGATCCAGGACTTCGTCACCTGTTCGCTACTTGCACAAAGCGCCGAGTATGACGGCGTCGAGATCATGGGCTCCGAAGGCTACTTCATCAATCAGTTCCTTGCCGCCCACACTAACCAGCGTACCGACCGCTGGGGTGGCAGCTATGAGAACCGCATGCGCCTGGCCGTGGAGATCGTCCGCCGTGTGCGTGAAGCGGTAGGGCCGAACTTCATCATCATTTTCCGCCTGTCGATGCTCGATCTGGTCGAGGGCGGCAGCAACTGGGAAGAGATCGTGCAACTGGCCAAGGCTGTGGAACAGGCCGGTGCGACCCTGATCAACACCGGTATCGGCTGGCACGAAGCGCGGATCCCGACCATCGCCACCAAGGTGCCACGCGCAGCCTTCAGCAAGGTCACCGCCAAGCTGCGCGGTGCGGTGCAGATCCCGCTGATCACCACCAACCGCATCAACACCCCGGAAGTCGCCGAGCAGATCCTTGCCGAAGGCGATGCCGACATGGTCTCGATGGCGCGGCCGTTCCTCGCCGACCCGGAGTTCGTCAACAAGGCCGCTGCCGGCCGTGGCGACGAGATCAACACCTGCATCGGCTGCAACCAGGCCTGCCTGGACCACACCTTCGGCGGCAAGCTGACCAGTTGCCTGGTCAACCCGCGCGCCTGCCATGAAACCGAGCTGAACTACCTGCCGGTAACCCAGGTCAAGCGCATTGCCGTTGTGGGCGCAGGCCCTGCGGGCCTGGCTGCTGCCACCGTTGCGGCCGAGCGCGGCCATGAAGTGACCCTGTTCGATTCGGCCAGCGAGATCGGCGGCCAGTTCAACGTGGCCAAGCGCGTGCCGGGTAAAGAGGAGTTCTATGAAACCCTGCGCTACTTCAAGCGCAAGCTGCAGACCACCGGTGTCGAGTTGTGCCTGAACACCCGGGTCGATGCCGAGCAACTGGCGGCGGGCGGCTTTGACGAGATTATTCTCGCCACCGGTATCGCTCCGCGCCTGCCGGCCATCCCCGGTATCGAGCATGGCAAGGTGCTGAGCTACCTGGACGTGCTGCTGCAGCGCAAGCCGGTGGGGCAGAAGGTAGCGGTGATCGGCGCTGGCGGTATCGGTTTTGACGTCTCCGAGTACCTGGTGCACCAGGGCGTGGCCACCAGCCAGGACCGTGAAGCATTCTGGAAAGAGTGGGGTATCGATACTCATCTTGAAGCCCGCGGTGGTGTGGCCGGGATCAAGGCCGAGCCCCATGCGCCAGCGCGCCAGGTGTTCCTGCTGCAGCGCAAAAAGACCAAGGTCGGCGACGGCCTGGGCAAAACCACCGGCTGGATTCACCGCACCGGTCTTAAGAACAAGCAGGTGCAGATGCTCAACAGCGTCGAGTACCTGAGCATTGACGACGCCGGCCTGCACATCCGTGTCGGCGACGGCGAGCCGCAGTTGCTGCCGGTGGATAACATCGTCATCTGCGCCGGCCAGGATCCGCTGCGCGAACTGCAGGACGGCCTGGTCGCCGCCGGGCAGTCGGTGCACCTGATCGGCGGCGCCGATGTCGCCGCCGAACTGGACGCCAAGCGCGCCATCAACCAGGGTTCGCGCCTGGCCGCCGAGCTCTGATCGGCTCAGCGGGGCGGGCTGTCGGGCCCGCCTCGCTGTTACACTGCGCGCCCCTGGCAGCCCTGTTGTGCCCCGCCCATGATCGGCAGATTCGACGACCTTCCCCTCGCGCCCCTGCAACCCTTGCCCTTTGACTGGCTACGCCGCCATGGCGTGGAGTTGGCAGTGTTGCGTCTGGACCTGATCGACCCGCTGATCAGCGGCAACAAGTGGTTCAAGCTGCTCGAACACCTGCGGGTTGCCCAGGCCCAGGGTGCGCCTGGGGTGATCAGCCTCGGCGGTGCCCATTCCAATCACCTGCATGCCCTGGCGGCGGCCGGCAAGCGCTTTGGTTTCGCCACCGCTGGCCTGTTGCGCGGGCACGCCCAGGACACGCCGACCGTGCGCGACCTGCAGGCCTTTGGCATGCAGTTGCACTGGCTCGGCTATGGCGGCTATCGCGAGCGTCATCAGCCGGGTTTCTGGCAGCCCTGGCAGGCGCTTTATCCGGGTTGGCACTGTGTTGCCGAGGGCGGGGGCGGGCCCTTGGGCGCCAAGGGTTGTGGACTGATCGTAGAGCAGGCGCAAGCGCAATTGGCGGCGCTGGGCTGGGCGGATTACCACGGTTGGTGGCTGGCGGCCGGTACCGGTACCACACTGGCTGGGATGGTCTTGGCCGAGGCGGGCAGGCACGAGGTTCACGGCGCCTTGGCCGTACCGTTGGATCATGGTGTGCCCGAGGCTGTGCAAGCGCTGGCGGACAAAGCCGGTTACCGCCTGCATGAGGCCTGTCGTGGCGGTTTTGGCAAAGTCGATGATGAGCTGTTGGCGTTCATGGCCGAGTGCGAGGCGCAGGCGGCCATGCCGCTTGAGCCGCTGTACACCGCCAAGGCCTTGCTGGCGCTGCGCCGCAAGGTCGAAGCCGGCACCTTCAGCTCCGGCACCCGGCTGATCTTCCTGCACAGCGGCGGCCTGCAGGGCCGCCGCGGTTTTGCCTAGTTGTTGCGCGGCAGCATGCGCAGCAGGGTGTTGTCGCGCTGCACGTAGTGATGGAACAGGCCGGCAAGTGCATGCAGGCCGATCAGCCAGTAGCCCCAGCTACCGATGCGCTCGTGCCAGCCCTTGATGAACTTGGCCAGGTCCGGGTCCGGGGCGATCAGCGCCGGCAGCTCGAAGCCATAGAAGGGGATCGGCTTGTTGGCGGCGCTGAGCAGCAGCCAGCCGGCCAGTGGCAGGCCGATCATCAGCAAGTACAGGGCCAGGTGCATCAGGTGCGCAAGGCCCGTCTGCCAGGCTGGCGGCGCCGGGATGATCGGCGGGGTGGGGCGGCCGATGCGCAGGGCCAGGCGCAGCCAGACCAGCACGAATACCGTCAGGCCGAGCATGAAGTGCAGGTCTTTCATCAAGGCGCGCTCGGCGCTGTCCTTGGGAAACAGGCCGCGCAGTTCGATAAAGGCGTAGACCGCCGCCAGCAGCACCAGCATCAGCCAGTGCAAGGCAATCGACAGGCCGCCGTAGCGCGCCTGGTGTTGGCTCAGTGTCATGGGTGTTCCTCTTCATCAGGTCGAAGTCCGCGCTCTTGTGGCGTGGTCAGCTAACTGTAACCGCTAGCCAGCCGATTACCCGGCCATTGCAGCAGAAACTGATCACCACGGCCTTGATCTGTCGCTAGAATCCGGCGCTTGTGCCCCTTTTCTACAAGGCTTTACTTCATGCTGATGGCATCGCTGATCTTCCTGCTGACCATTACCCTGGTGATCTGGCAGCCCCGTGGCCTGGGCGTTGGCTGGAGCGCTACTGGCGGGGCGCTGCTGGCATTGCTGTGCGGGGTGGTGCAGTGGAGCGACATCCCGGTGGTCTGGCAGATCATCTGGAACGCCACCGGCACCTTCATCGCCCTGATCATCATCAGCCTGCTGCTCGATGCCGCCGGCTTCTTTGCCTGGGCAGCGCTGCATGTGGCGCGCTGGGGGCGTGGCAGCGGCCGGCGCTTGTTCTGCTACATCGTGCTGCTGGGGGCGCTGGTGTCGGCGCTGTTCGCCAATGACGGCGCGGCGCTGATCCTGACCCCGATCGTGGTGGCCATGCTCCTGGCCCTGCGCTTTAGTCCGGCGGCGACCCTGGCTTTTGTCATGGCCGCAGGCTTTATTGCCGACACCGCTAGCTTGCCGCTGGTGGTCTCGAACCTGGTCAACATTGTCTCTGCCGACTTCTTCGGCATTGGCTTCAACCGCTATGCGGCGGTGATGGTGCCGGTCAACCTGGTTGCCGTGGCGGCCACCCTGGCGGTGCTGCTGTGGTACTTCCGTCGCGATATCCCGCGCAACTATGACCCGCTGCAACTGGATGCGCCGCGCAGCGTGGTGCAGGACCCGGCGACCTTTGTCGCTGGCTGGCTGGTGTTGTTGATCCTGCTGCTGGGGTGTTTTGCCCTGGAGCCGCTGGGCATCCCCATCAGCGCGATTTCGGCGGTGTGTGCCCTGGTGTTGCTGCTGGTGGCGGCGCGTGGGCACAAAATCTCTACCCGCAAGGTGCTCAAGGAAGCGCCCTGGCACATCGTGGTGTTCTCCCTGGGGATGTACCTGGTGGTTTACGGCCTGCGCAATGCCGGGCTGACCGACTACCTGGCCGGCTGGCTCGACGGCTTTGCCGCAGGCGGAGTATGGGGCGCGGCGCTGGGCACCGGGCTGCTGGCGGCCGTGTTGTCGTCGATCATGAACAACCTGCCGACGGTGCTGATCGGCGCCTTGTCGATTGATGCCAGCGCGGCCACCGGGGTGGTCAAGGAGGCGATGATCTACGCCAACGTGATAGGCAGCGACCTGGGGCCGAAGATCACCCCGATCGGCAGCCTGGCGACCTTGTTGTGGTTGCACGTGCTGGAGCGCAAGGGGGTGAAGATTGGCTGGGGGTATTACTTCAAGGTCGGGATCGTGTTGACGCTGCCGGTGTTGTTGCTGACCCTGGTGGCGCTGGCTTTGCGTTTGACTGTGGTTTAGAGGTGGCTTCATCGCCGGCAAGGCCGGCTCCCACAGGGGTGGTGGAAACCCTGTGGGAGCTGGTCTTGCCAGCGATCGCCTGCGCAGCGGGCGCAAACCTGTCACCCGGGAAGGTTGGGCCAAAGGTCAGACACCAGAAACAACCGCTCCGCTTCCTCCCACTCGCCACGCTCGCCCTCGACCAGCCTCACCAGCAACTGCGCCGGTGCCAACGGGTCAAGTGCCTGCAGCCAGGTCTGGAAGCGCTGCGCCGACCAGCAGTCCTGCGCCGGATAGCAAGCCGGCGCCAACCAGGCGTGGCGCGGCAATGGCTGCCAGCGACCGGGCGTGCTCTGTGCGCGGAACGCCGGCCAATCACGCTGATGCAACCAATGCCCACGCAAATGCTGCGGATTGGCTCCGCGTGGCGGCTCGGCCTGCCCCGGCCAGGGGTACAGCAGGTACCCGCCCAACCACAATTGCGCACTGAACTGTTCGATCTTAAGCGCCGCCAGCGCTTCGCGGCTTTCAGCGCGGGCCGAAATCGGCAGTTGGTGCTCGGCCAGGTGCGCAAGCTTGCGGTCCAGGCGGTCATGGCAACCCGGCCCCAGCCATTGCGCCGGGTTATCCCCCGTGCCGTTTTGCGGCCCCAGGTACAGCTTGATCGCCAGTTCCAGGTGGTGCACGCCATCGTTGTCGCGCAGCAGCAGATCCAGTTCGCCCAGGGTGTGCCCGCCATTGCGGATCGGCAGGTTGGCGGCCAGTAGGGTGACGCCGGGGGCGTGCTGCAGGGCGAACTGCCATAGACGTTCGTAGTACAAACCCAGGCGCCGGGTGCTGGCCTGGGCCAGCCAGTGCAGCAGGGCGTGGCTGTCGCGGTCTTGTTCGAGCAGCCATTGCTGCAAGCGATCCGGCTCGCTCACCCAGGCGCTGGCCGCCAGCGGATGCCGCTGCGGCCACGGCGTGTCGCGCAGCATCGGCGGGGCGAGGATGACCCAGGCCAGGTCGCGCACCTGGGGTTGGCGCAACTGGCGGGGCAGGGCGTTCAGGCTAGGGAACGGGTTCATTCAGCGAGCATAGCCGCTTAGCCTGCGGCTCTGGCGAATTTCTCCGGTGTTTGCCGCTGCCGGGCGCTTTCGCCCATAATCGGACTCTTTGGCGAGCATCGCCTTTTTACCCGCGCAGAGCCCTGGAGCCCCATGGAGCAATTTCGCAATATCGGTATCATCGGACGGCTGGGCAGCTCCCAGGTGCTCGATACCGTTCGCCGACTGAAAAAATTCCTGCTGGCGCGGCATCTGCACGTCATCCTCGAGGACACCATCGCCGAAGTCCTGCCCGGCCACGGCCTGCAGACCTCGACCCGCAAGCTGCTGGGCGAAGTCTGCGACCTGGTGATCGTCGTCGGTGGCGACGGCAGCCTGCTTGGCGCCGCCCGCGCCCTGGCCCGGCACAATGTGCCGGTACTGGGCATCAACCGTGGCAGCCTGGGTTTTCTGACCGATATCCGCCCCGATGAGCTGGAGGTCAAGGTCGCCGAGGTGCTCGACGGCCATTACCTGGTGGAAAACCGCTTCCTGCTGCAGGCCGAAGTTCGCCGCCACGCTGAAGCCATCGGCCAGGGCGATGCCCTCAACGATGTGGTGCTGCACCCGGGCAAGTCGACGCGGATGATCGAGTTCGAGATCTACATCGACGGCCAGTTTGTCTGCAGCCAGAAGGCCGACGGCCTGATCGTCGCCACCCCGACCGGCTCCACCGCCTACGCGCTGTCGGCGGGCGGGCCGATCATGCATCCCAAGCTCGATGCCATCGTCATCGTGCCGATGTACCCGCACACCCTGTCCGGGCGGCCGATCGTGGTCGACGGCAACAGTGAGCTGAAGATCGTGGTGTCCAAGGACCTGCAGATCTACCCGCAGATCTCTTGCGATGGCCAGAACCACTTCACCTGTGCCCCCGGCGACACCATCACGGTGAACAAGAAGCCGCAGAAGCTGCGCCTGATCCACCCGTTGGATCACAATTACTATGAGGTGTGCCGGACCAAGCTCGGCTGGGGCAGCCGCCTGGGTGGTGGAGGCGAGTGATGCTCGATCCCGCTCGCAGTTTCGACCTGATCGGTGATGTGCACGGTTGTGCTCACACCCTCGAACGCCTGCTCGATGCCCTCGGCTACAGGCGCCAGGGCGGCGTCTGGCGTCATCCAACGCGCCAGGCGCTGTTCCTCGGCGACATCATCGACCGCGGCCCGCGGATTCGCGAGGCCCTGCACATCGTCCATGACATGGTCGATGCCGGTCAGGCCTACTGTATCATGGGCAACCACGAGTACAACGCCCTGGGCTGGAACACCCCGGCCTTGCCCGAGAGCGGCAAGCATTACGTGCGCGAGCATACCCCGCGCCACGGCCGGCTGATCTACGAGACCCTGACCCAGTTCGAGCAACATCCAGGTGACTGGCATGACTTTCTCGAATGGTTCTACGAGTTGCCGTTGTTTATCGACGCCGGGCGTTTCCGCCTGGTGCACGCCTGTTGGGATGCGCGACTGATCGAGCCGCTGCGCCAGCAATACCCGGACGGGCGCATCGACGAGCATTTCATCCAGGCCTCGGCCGTGCCGGAAAGCTTCGCCGCCACGGTCTGCAACCGCCTGTTGCGCGGTACCGACATGCGCCTGCCGGACGGTTTGACCCTGACCGGTGGCGATGGCCTGACCCGCGCGTTCTTTCGCACCAAGTTCTGGGAAGAAGACCCGCAAACCTACGGCGATATCGTCTTTCAGCCCGATGCACTGCCCGAGCAGGTGGCCAGCGCGCCGCTCAGCCACAGTCAGAAGAACGCCTTGCTGCGCTACAGCGAGGACGAACCGATGCTGTTTGTCGGCCATTACTGGCGCAGTGGTAAACCGGCGCCGATCCGCGCCAACCTGGCCTGCCTGGACTACAGTGCGGTGCTCTACGGCAAACTGGTCGCCTATCGCCTGGATGCTGAAACCCGCATCGACCCGCGCAAGTTCGTCTGGGTCGATGTCGACCGGCCGGAGGCCAGCCAATGAGTGCAGTGGTGGTATTACGCATGCCGTTGAGTACGGACCTGAGCGGCTTTGTCGGCCTGTTGCGGCGCCTGCAGGTACCGCACCGGGTCAGCGAGGAGGGCGGCGACCAGGTGTTGTGGGTGGCCGAGAACCTTGCCGAAGACGTGCGCCAGCTGTACCAGCGCTTTCCCGAAGGCAATGCCGAGTTCGAACTGCCGGCCGACACCGCTCTGGCCGCACCGGCGCGGCCGAGCATCGGCGAACAGGTGCGCGCCAGCAAGGCCACTGCGGCGATCCTGCTGCTGTGCCTGATTGTCGCCGGGCTCACGGGCCTGGGCGACAACTTCGCCACCCTGAGCTGGCTGACCTTCCTCGATTTTCGCGTGCAGGGCGACTACCTGTACTTCACCCCGCTGGCCGCAAGCCTTGCCGATGGCCAGTGGTGGCGCCTGTTCACGCCGATGCTGGTGCATTTCGGCATCCTCCACCTGGCCATGAACGGCCTCTGGTACTGGGAACTGGGCCGGCGCATCGAGCTGCGCCAGGGGCCGTGGAACCTGCTCGGCCTGACCCTGTTGTTCAGCCTGGTGTCCAACGCCGCCCAGTACCTGTTTGGCGGCCCGAGCCTGTTCGGCGGCCTGTCGGGCGTGCTCTACGGTTTGCTCGGGCATGTCTGGCTGTACCAGTGGCTGGCGCCCAACCCGGTATATCGCATGCCCCGTGGCGTGCTGGTAATGATGCTGGTCTGGCTGCTGCTGTGCCTGTCCGGTTTGATCAGCCTGCTCGGCTTCGGCCAGATTGCCAACGCCGCCCATGTCGGCGGGCTGTTGGTCGGTTGCCTTAGCGGGCTCTTGGGCGGGGCGTTGGCCCGGCGTAAACTGACTGCTTGATTTTGGGAGACGCTATGTCCACTTTTGCGCAAATGATTGAAAACATCACCCCGGAGATCTACGAGAGCCTGAAACTGGCCGTAGAACTGGGCAAATGGGCAGACGGGCGCAAGCTCACCACCGAGCAGAAAGAGCTGTCGCTGCAGGCGGTGATCGCCTGGGAGCTGCAGAACCTGCCCGAGGACCAGCGTACCGGCTACATGGGCCCGCAAGAATGCGCCTCGAAGTCGGAACCGGTGCCGAACCTGCTGTTCAAGTCGGACGCGATCCATTGATCGAACTTGGCCGCGGCTCCATCAGTAAAATGTCGGCGCGTCTCGATGCGCCGGTGGTGCAGTACGCTTTTCGTTTGGGCGAGCAGGAAGTACCGGTCAATCCCTTGATCGGCAAGACCCTGCGCCTGGAATACCTGGGTGCCATCCATTGCAGCCATTGCGGGCGCAAGACCAAGACCAGCTTCAGCCAGGGGTATTGCTACCCGTGCATGACCAAGCTTGCACAGTGCGACGTGTGCATCATGGCCCCGGAAAAATGCCACTACGATCAGGGCACCTGCCGCGACCCCTCGTGGGGCGAGCAGTTCTGCATGACCGATCATGTGGTGTACCTGGCCAACTCCTCGGGCATCAAGGTCGGCATCACCCGCGCCAGCCAGTTGCCGACCCGCTGGCTCGACCAGGGCGCCAGCCAAGCGCTGCCGATCGTGCGGGTTGCCACCCGCCAGCAATCGGGCCTGGTCGAAGACCTGTTCCGCAGCCAGGTGGCGGACCGCACCAACTGGCGCGCCTTGCTCAAGGGCGATGCCGAGGCGGTTGACCTGCTTGCCGTGCGCGAGCAACTGTTCGACAGCTGCGCCGAAGGTTTCAGTGCCTTGCAGGCGCGCTTCGGCCTGCAGGCGATCCAGTTGCTCAGCGATGCCCAGGTGCTGGAGATCCGTTACCCGGTCGAGGCCTACCCGAGCAAGATCGTCAGCTTCAACCTGGACAAGAATCCCGTGGCTGAAGGCACGCTGCTGGGCATCAAGGGCCAGTACCTGATCTTTGACACCGGCGTGATCAACATTCGTAAATACACGGCGTACCAGCTCGCCGTGCATCAGTAAAAAAGGACCGCCACATGCGTACCGAACAGCCGCAAGTGATCTACCTCAAGGACTATCAGGCCCCCGAGTACCTGATTGACGAGACCCACCTGACCTTCGAACTGTTCGAGGACCACAGCCTGGTCCACGCGCAACTGGTCATGCGCCGCAACCCGGCCCGTGGTGCCGGCCTGCCTCCGCTGGTGCTCGACGGTCAGCAACTGGAGCTGATCAGCGTGGCCCTGAACGACCAGGTTCTGGGCGCTGGCGACTACCAGCAGGACGACAGTCACCTGACCGTACAGCCGACAGCTGCGACCTTCACCCTCGACACCAGCGTGAAGATCCACCCCGAGAGCAACACCGCCCTCGAAGGCCTGTACAAGTCCGGCAGCATGTTCTGCACCCAGTGCGAGGCCGAAGGTTTTCGCAAGATCACCTACTACCTTGACCGCCCGGATGTGATGAGTACGTTCACCACCACGGTGATCGCCGAGCAGCATCGCTATCCGGTGCTGCTGTCCAACGGCAACCCGATCGGCAGCGGCCCGCAAGATGACGGCCGGCACTGGGCGACCTGGGAAGACCCGTTCATGAAGCCGGCCTACCTGTTTGCGCTGGTTGCCGGTGACCTGTGGTGCGTCGAAGATAAATTCACCCGTCAGTCCGGCCGTGACGTGACCCTGCGCATTTATGTCGAGCCGGAAAACATCGACAAGTGCCAGCACGCCATGAGCAGCCTGAAGAAGTCCATGCGCTGGGACGAGGAAGTCTATGGCCGTGAGTACGACCTGGACATCTTCATGATTGTCGCGGTCAACGACTTCAACATGGGCGCCATGGAAAACAAGGGCCTGAACATCTTCAACTCCAGCTGTGTGCTGGCCCGCGCCGAAACCGCCACCGACGCTGCTCACCAGCGGGTCGAGGCAGTGGTCGCCCATGAGTACTTCCACAACTGGTCGGGCAACCGCGTGACCTGCCGCGACTGGTTCCAGTTGTCGCTCAAGGAAGGCTTCACGGTGTTCCGTGATTCGGAGTTCAGCGCCGACATGAACTCGCGCACGGTCAAGCGCATCGAGGACGTCGCCTACCTGCGCACCCACCAGTTCGCCGAAGACGCCGGGCCCATGGCCCACGCCGTACGCCCTGACAGCTTCATCGAGATCTCCAACTTCTACACCCTGACCGTGTATGAGAAAGGCTCGGAAGTGGTGCGCATGGTCCGTACCCTGCTGGGCGCCGAGGGTTTCCGCAAAGGCAGCGACCTGTACTTTGAACGCCATGATGGCCAGGCCGTGACCTGCGACGATTTCATCAAGGCCATGGAAGATGCCAACGGTGTCGACCTGACCCAGTTCAAGCGCTGGTACAGCCAGGCGGGTACACCACGCCTGGCGGTCAGCGAGCACTACGACAGTGCTGCCCAGACCTACAGCCTGACCTTGCGCCAGAGCTGCCCGGCCACCCCGGACAAGGTCGAGAAAAAGCCCTTCGTGATCCCGGTGGAACTTGGCCTGCTCGATGCCCAGGGCAACGACATCGCCCTGCGCCTGCAAGGCGAAACGGCTGCCGCCGGCACCTCGCGGGTGCTGTCGGTGACCGAAGCCGAGCAGACTTTTACCTTCGTCGATGTCGCCGCCAAGCCGCTACCCTCGTTGCTGCGTGGTTTCAGCGCGCCGGTCAAGCTGAGCTTCCCCTATGACCGCGACCAGTTGATGTTCCTCATGCAGCACGACAGCGATGGCTTCAACCGCTGGGAAGCGGGCCAGCAACTGTCGGTGCAGGTGCTGCAGGAACTGATCGGCCAGCATCAGCGTGGCGAGGCGCTGGTGCTCGACCAGCGCCTGATCACCGCCCTGGGCACCGTGCTGGGCAACGAGGCGCTGGACCCGGCCATGGTTGCCGAGATGCTCTCGCTGCCGGGCGAGGCCTACCTCACCGAAATCAGCGAAGTGGCCGATGTCGATGCCATCCATGCTGCCCGCGAGTTCGCCCGTCAGCAGATCGCCGATCAGCTGTTCGACGCGCTGCTGGCCCGTTACACGGCCAACCGCGAGGCATCGCGCACCACCGCCTACGTGGCCGAAGCCGAGCACTTCGCCCGCCGCAGCCTGCAGAACATTGCCTTGTCGTACCTGATGCAAAGCGGCAAGCAGCAGGTGCTCGACGCGACCCTGGAACAGTTCGACGCCTGCGATAACATGACCGAGCGTCTCACCGCCCTGGCAGTGCTGGTCAACTCGCCGTTCGAGGCCGAGCGGGCCACGGCCCTGGAGAGCTTTGCCGAGCACTTCAAGGACAACCCGCTGGTCATGGACCAGTGGTTCAGCGTGCAGGCTGCCAGCACCCTGCCGGGCGGTCTGGCACGGGTCAAGGCGTTGATGCAGCACCCGGCGTTCACAATGAAGAACCCGAACAAGGTACGCGCCCTGATCGGTGCTTTTGCCGGGCAGAACCTGGTCAACTTCCACGCCGCCGATGGTTCGGGCTATCGCTTCCTGGCGGACCTGGTGATCGAGCTCAACGCGCTCAACCCGCAGATCGCCTCGCGCCAACTGGCGCCGCTGACCCGCTGGCGTAAATACGACAGCGCCCGTCAGGCGTTGATGAAGGGCGAGCTGGAGCGGATTCTGGCGTCGGGTTCGCTGTCCAGTGATGTCTATGAAGTCGTAAGCAAAAGTCTGGCTTGATGGCCCCATCGCCGGCAAGGCCGGCTCCCACAGGGAACTGCATGCACTGACCCTGTGGGAGCTGGCTTGCCAGCGATTGCTTCCCCGAAAATTCCTCTGCTTAACAAAACATAACGTCGCGTTCGTTGTCAGCCGTTTGCAATCCCCGATAGGATGGCCTTAGCTATTGCGGGGCTCTGGAACACGGTTTTTGGCAGTACCTGCATATAGATTGACCCAAATAACAAGATAAACGGGGGACAGATCTATGACCGAGCCTTACGTGGCAGGTAGTGGCGGCGCAGCGCGCGCGCGCCCATGGGCATTGGCCGCCAGCGGATTGCTGGTGCTGGCGATGGGGTTGTGGGCTGGCACGGTCGAGGCCGCAGCAACTGAAGCCGAGGTCTACTCCAGCGAATCGTCCAAGGCAGAAAAAAGCCTGCTGCTGGACGTCACCAAGGCGGGTGCACGCCTGGTCATCGTCGGTGATCGCGGCCATATCCTGTTTTCCGATGACCAGGGCAAGACCTGGACCCAGGCCAAGGTACCGACCCGGCAACTGCTCACGGCCGTTTACTTCGTCGATGACAAGCACGGCTGGGCCGTCGGTCACGACGCGCAGATCCTCGCAAGCAGCGACGGTGGCGCCACCTGGAGCAAGCAGTTCGAAGACCTTTCGCGCGAAGCGCCGTTGCTCGATGTCTGGTTCAAGGACAACCAGCATGGCTTCGCTGTGGGCGCTTATGGCGCATTGTTGGAAACCACCGATGGTGGCCAGCGTTGGAAGGATGTCGGCGAGCGGCTGGACAATGAAGATCAACTGCACCTCAACGGTATCGCCGCAGTGAAAGACGCTGGCCTGTTCATCGTTGGCGAGCAGGGCAGCATGTTCCGCTCAAGCGATGACGGCCAGAGCTGGGAAAAGCTCGAAGGCCCTTATGAAGGCTCGCTGTTCGGTGTCACCGGCACCGCTCAGCCACGCACCTTGCTGGCCTACGGCTTGCGCGGCAACCTCTACCGCTCGACCGATTTTGGCGATAGCTGGCAACAGATCGAATTGAAAGCTGCGCGCGGCGCCCTCGAATTTGGTCTGGCAAGCGCTACGCTTCTCGATGATGGCAACCTGGTACTCGTGGGCAATGGTGGTAGCGTGCTGCGCAGCAGCGATGACGGCCAGACCTTCAGCGTGTACAACCGCGCTGACCGCATCGCCTTGGCGGGTGTCAGCGGTCGTAACGGTGAAGGCCTGATCCTGGTCGGCCAGGGTGGCGTGCACCTGGCTTCGGCCCAGGGCGCCGAAGGAGTGCAGCCATGACCCGTCAGGAGCAGTTCAACATGAATCAGCAGCAACACCATCAGGATAAGGCGACCTTGCTTGAACGCCTGATCTTCAACAACCGCCCGGTGGTGATACTTATCTGCCTGCTGGTCAGTGTGTTCCTGTTCTGGCAGGCCACGCAGATTCGCCCGTCCACCAGCTTTGAAAAGATGATCCCGCTTGATCACCCCTTCATCGAGAAGATGCTCGAGCATCGCAATGACCTGGCCAACCTTGGCAACACCGTGCGCATTTCGGTGGAGGCCACCGATGGCGACATCTTCAGCAAGGAGTACATGGAAACCCTGCGTCAGGTGCATGACGAGGTGTTCTATATTCCCGGCGTCGACCGTTCCGGCTTGAAATCGCTGTGGAGCCCCAGCGTGCGCTGGACCGAAGTGACCGAGGAGGGCTTTGCCGGGGGTGAAGTCATCCCGCAGACCTACGACGGTTCGGCCGACAGCCTCGACCAGTTGCGCAACAACGTGCTCAAGTCCGGGCAGGTCGGGCGCCTGGTGGCCAACAACTTCAAGTCGAGCATCATCGACATCCCGCTGCTGGAGTCCTACCCGGACCCGCAGGACCAGGGCAAGCAGATCAAGCTCGACTACCAGCAGTTCTCCCATCAGCTGGAAGAGAAGATCCGCGACAAGTTCCAGGCTCAGAACCCCAACGTGAAGGTGCACATCGTCGGCTTCGCCAAGAAGGTCGGCGACCTGATCGATGGCCTGATGATGGTGGCAATGTTCTTCGGGATCGCCCTGGTGATCACCTGGGTGCTGCTGTACTGGTTCACCTGGTGCATCCGCAGCACTATCGCCGTGCTGATCACCACCCTGGTGGCGGTGGTCTGGCAGTTGGGGCTGATGCACGCGGTAGGTTTTGGCCTTGACCCGTACTCGATGCTGGTGCCGTTCTTGATTTTCGCCATCGGCATCTCCCACGGGGTGCAGAAGATCAACGGTATCGCCTTGCAGTCCAGTGATGCCGACAACGCCCTGACCGCTGCGCGGCGAACCTTCCGGCAATTGTTCCTGCCGGGGATGATCGCCATCCTGGCCGACGCCGTAGGCTTCATCACCCTGTTGATCATCGACATCGGCGTGATCCGCGAACTGGCCATTGGCGCGTCGATCGGTGTGGCCGTGATCGTCTTTACCAACCTGATCCTGCTGCCGGTGGCGATTTCCTATGTCGGCATCAGCAAGAAGGCTATCGAGCGCAGCAAGAAGGACGCGACCCGCGAGCATCCGTTCTGGCGCCTGCTGTCCAATTTTGCCAGCGCCAAGGTGGCGCCAGTGTCCATCGTCCTGGCCTTGCTGGCCTTTGGTGGCGGCCTCTGGTACAGCCAGAACCTGAAGATCGGCGACCTCGACCAGGGCGCGCCGGAGCTGCGTCCGGACTCGCGCTACAACCAGGACAACGCCTTCATCATCAACAACTACTCGACCAGCTCCGACGTACTGGTGGTCATGGTCAAGACCCCGACCGAAGGCTGCTCGGTGTATTCGACCATGGCGCCGATCGACGAACTGATGTGGAAGATGGAAAACACCCCGGGGGTGCAGTCGGCGATTTCCCTGGTGACCGTGTCCAAGCAGATGATCAAGGGCATGAACGAAGGCAACCTGAAATGGGAAAGCCTGTCGCGCAACCCGGACGTGCTCAACAGCTCGATCTCCCGTGCAGACGGCCTGTACAACGCCGACTGCTCGCTGGCGCCGGTGCTGATCTTCCTCAACGACCACAAGGCCGAGACCCTCGATCGTGCGGTCAAGGCGGTGCAGGAGTTTGCCGACACCCACAACAAGGAAGGCCTGGAGTTCCTGCTCGCGGCTGGTAACGCCGGTATCGAGGCAGCCACCAACGAAGTGATCAAGTCGGCCGAGCTGACCATTCTGATCCTGGTGTACATCTGCGTGGCGGTGATGTGCATGATCACCTTCCGCTCCTTTGCCGCGACCCTGTGCATTGTCCTGCCGCTGGTGCTGACCTCGGTGCTGGGCAACGCCCTGATGGCCTTCATGGGCATTGGCGTCAAGGTCGCGACCCTGCCGGTGGTGGCGTTGGGCGTGGGCATAGGCGTGGACTACGGCATCTATATCTACAGCCGCCTGGAGAGCTTCCTGCGCGCCGGGCTGCCGCTGCAGGAAGCCTACTACCAGACCCTCAAGTCCACCGGCAAGGCCGTGCTGTTCACTGGCCTGTGCCTGGCCATTGGCGTGTGCACCTGGATCTTCTCGGCGATCAAGTTCCAGGCCGACATGGGCCTGATGCTGACCTTCATGCTGCTGTGGAACATGTTCGGCGCGCTGTGGCTGCTGCCGGCGCTGGCGCGGTTCCTGATCAAGCCAGAGAAAATGGCAGGCAAGGAGGGTGGTTCGATTTTCGCGCATTAAGTTTGCCTTGCTGCAATCGCGGGGCAAGCCCGCTCCCACAATGTAGGCCTGTGGGAGCGGGCTTGCCCCGCGATGCTTTCAGGTATCATGGGGTTTTTCCGCCAGTGATACTCCTGCAATGACAACCCTCTCCCAAGCCCTCGCATCCTGCGACATGCTCCTGATCGACGGCCTGCACGCCTTTGACTTCACGTTCGACGAAACCGGCCTGCACATCGAGTTGATGGACGGCCGCGCCTTTAAAAAATGGTTTTTCACCCCTGAGCAGATCGGCGCTGCCAAGCTGGACGGTGCCGACTGGCTGATCGCGGCCGACACTGGCGAGCATCGGCTAGTCTGTATGAGTGCCTTTAGTGCCAGCGAAGAGGAAGACCATGACGCGCTTGCTGAAGAGCCTGCTGATCGCCAGTAGCATGAGCCTGACTCTCTGCGCCCAGGCCCACGACCTGCTGGTCGGCAGCTACACCGCAGGTAGCAGCGAAGGGATCTACCGCTATCGCTTCAACAGCGACAGCGGCCAGATCGAGCCCACGCCGCTGCAGGTACTCAAGAGCGAAAATCCTTCCTGGCTGACCCTGTCGGTGGACAGGCGCCTGCTGTTCGCGGTCAATGAGAACGGTGGCGGCAATGGCCAGGTCAGCAGCTTTGCCATCGCCAAGGATGGCAGCCTCAAGGCGCTGAACCAGGTGCCAAGCCAGGGCGATGAGCCGACCCACTCCAGCCTCAGTCATGACCAGCGCTACTTGTTTGTCGCCAACTATGGCGCGCAGCCCGCGCCGGGTGGCAGCCTGAGTGTATTGCCGGTGGACCGGCAAGGGCGTCTGCAGGCCTCGGTGCAGCAGTACCGGCACGCGCCCAGCGGCGTCGATCCGCAGCGCCAGACCGGGCCTCACGTGCATTCGGTGGTGTCATCCGACAATGGCAAGTATGTGTTTGCCAGCGACCTGGGCGCCGACAAGGTATTTGTCTACCGCTATGACGGCGCCAGCCCCAGCCAACCACTGACTGCGGTCGAACCGGTGAGCCTGCCGCCGGGCAGCGGGCCGCGCCATCTGCTATTTGACCGTGACGGCAAGCATGCCTACCTGACCCTGGAAATGAGCGCGCAGGTGGTGGCTTTCGATTATCGCAATGGCACGCTGCTGGAGCTGCAGCGCCTGCCACTGACCGAGCAGACCGACGCTTCGGCCAAAGCTGCGGGTGCCTTGCACCTGTCGGCTGACGGACGCTTTCTGTATGTCAGCAACCGCGGTACGGCCAATGAGTTGTTGGTGTTTGCCGTTGATGACAAATCCGGCAAGCTGATGCAGGTGCAGCGGCGTAGCGTCGAGGGTGATCATCCACGGGAGTTTACCCTCGACCCCACCGGCAGGTTTCTGCTGGTGGCCAATCAGAAGAGCAACCAGATCGTGGTATTGCGTCGCGATCCACGCACCGGCCTGTTGGGCGATACCGTGCAGAAGTTGGCCCAGGATGCGCCGTCGGACCTGAAGTTCGTCAACTGACTATCAATGGCCTTGATGTTGGCTACTGCTGCAATGAATTTCTGTGCGCCGCGTCAGCGGCGTAAGTTTGAACCACGGCCCCAAGCGGCCATTTCAAACCACAGACTTCGAGGTCAGCGCCATGAACTTCAATCTTTTTTCGGTCATCGCCGCTTCCGCCATTTCCGCTTCGGTGGTGCTGCCGGCCAGCGCTCATGTCGAGCTCAGCGAACGTAAATCGTCGACCCAGAGCTATACCCAGAAATACCTGCAACAAAGTGCCAACTTCTACGCCGCGCTGGACCATAAGTCTGCGCACTGAGCCTGTAGATTTTTCTGGCAATAGCATATAGCCATGTGTTTGAATTTTACGCTAATTTATTGACGTCAGTGGATGCACACATGAAATGGCGAATTCTGGCGGTATTGCTGTTCCTCTATTCTTCGCCGATTCTGGCGCTGTAACGTCTGGCCTCATCGCTGGCAAGCCAGCTCCCACAAAGGCCCTGCATGCATAGGCCCCTGTGGGAGCTGGCTTGCCAGCGATTGGTTCAACGCATCATGATCGCCTTGAACAGCGCCGACTCCAGCCAGCCCTGCAACCATGCCCGCAAGTGCGGGTAGGGCGCTTGGGCGAACCACTGTGGCTCCACCCCGGCAAACTGGCGCATCAACGGCAACAATGCCGCGTCAGCCATGCTGGCATGATCAGCGAATAGGTACGCCTGCTGCGCCAGACGCTCATCCAGCTCTGCCAGCCAGGTTTCAGCTTGTTCCCGGTACTCTTCTCGTGAGTGCTGCGGGTAGCGCTCAGCATATTTGTACAGATTGACCTGCGCCTTGAACTCGCGATCATTGCGCTCGATCAGCGCATCGGCAGCCTGCGCCGCCTGCGGGTCGGCCACCAGTTGCCAGTCCTGCGGGTCATGCCGGGCCAGGGCCCAGCGCATGATCTCCAGGCTCTCCTCCAGCACCTGCTCACCAGCACTCAACACCGGCACTGTGCCTTTGGGCGACAGGGCCAGCAGTTCGGCCGGCTTGGCCTTGAGGCTGACTTCGCGGATCTCCACCGGACATTCGGCATAGCGCAGCGCCAGCCGCGCGCGCATGGCCCAGGGGCAGCGGCGGAACGAGTAGAGGATCATCCGCTGACCTCCACGGTGCTCAGGCCATTGCCCTGGCGGCGAACCTGGATCTGCACCGGGATGCGCTCGTGCATCTCCTGCACGTGGGAGATCACCGCGACCTTGCGGCCCTGGGCTTGCAGGCCGTCGAGGGCGTCCATGGCCAGTTGCAGCGATTCCGGATCAAGGCTGCCGAAGCCTTCGTCGATAAACAGCGATTCGATGCGCAGGGTGCTCGAAGCCATCGACGCCAGGCCCAGAGCCAAGGCCAGGGACACCAGGAAGGTTTCACCGCCCGACAGCGAGTGCACCGAGCGCAGCTCGTCGCCCATTTCGGTGTCCAGCACCAGCAGGCCGAGCAGGCTGCCACCGCGCTTGAGCCGGTAGCGCCGGGCCAGCTGGCGCAACTGGGCGTTGGCATGGTGCACCAGCAGGTCGAGGTTGTAGCCCTGGGCAATCTTGCGGAAGGTGTCGCCGGTGGCCGAGCCGATCAGGGCATTGAGCCGTGCCCAGCGCTGCCATTCGTTGTAGGCGCTGGCGATTTGCTCGGCCAGGGCCTGGTGCGCCAGTTGCCGGCGCTGGTCTTCGGCCTGGGCGGCGCGCAGTTCGGCGCAGGTCTGTTCGCTGGCCGCCAGTTGCAGTTGCAGGCTGTCGACGGCCTGTTCCAGTGCGTCGCGGGTGAGTTCGGCATTGCCCTGGACCTGGTGCTGGTCCAGGCGCTGCTGGCGCTCCTTGTGCAGGGTGCGGGCTTGTTCGATGGCCTTTTCGCTGTCCTGCAGCCCTTGGCGCAAATGCGCTACGGCGTCGTCGTCGAAGGCCAGCAGTTGCTCCAGGCCGCTGTCGTCCAGCTCCGGGTGGCCCTGGCGCCACTGTTCGATCTGGGTGCGAACCTCGTTGTGTTCATGCTCCAGGGCGTTCAGCCGTTCCTCCTTGGCCTTGAGCTCGGCGGCCAGTTCGATCAACTGCGCTTGGGTCTCTTGCAGCTGTTGAAGTGCTTGTGCTTCAGTCTGGCGCGCGTGCTCCACGGCCTGTTCCAGATGCTCCTGCCAGTGTTCGGCGCTGGCCTGGACGCCGAGCAGGGCGGCAAGGCTGTCGTGGCTGAGCTGATGCTGACGCTCCAGCTCGCTGAACTGCTGGTGCGATTCTTCGTGCTTGTGCACCCGGGCCTGTTGCTGCAGTTGGGCTTTGTCCAGGGTCTGCTGGCGCTCGGTGTGCTCCTGTTGTTCGTCCTTTTGCCGTTGCAGCAGGTCCTGGCGCAAGGTCATTTGCTGGTCCAGGCGCATAAAGGTGGCGGCCGGCTCCTGGCGCAGGTCGTTGAGGATATCGCCAGGCAGCAGGGCGGCGAAACTGGCCAGTTCCTGGTCCAGGCGCTCTTGGTCGCTGGCCAGCGCGGTGTGCTGCTGGCTCAGGTGCTGGTTGGCCTGCTGGCCGGCTTCCTGGGCTGCCTGCACCTGTTGTTGCAGGCGACTGGCGTCGGTTTGCAGGGTCAGCAGGGCATTCTGGCGCTGTTCGTCACGACTGATATCGTGGTTCAGGTTGCGCGCCTGCAATTCCAACCAGGGGCTGCGCTGGCTGCTGTCCTGGTCGGCCAGCGCGGGGTACAGCGGATGCGCTTCGAGATTCGGCAGCAGCGCTTGCTGCTGGTTGCCCAGTTGCTCCTGCTGGTGCAGGTATTCCTTGATCTGGCCATTGACGCCACCCAGTTGGGTACGCAGTTCATCGAGCTGTTTCTTCAGCGCGTCGACCACCTGCTGGGCGTTGGCCTCTTCATCCTGGTCATGGCGTCCGAGGCTTTGCAGCAGGGCTTCGGGCTGATGGTATGGGTGGTCCTGGCTACCGCAGACTGGGCAGGGCTGATCGTCCTGCAATTGCGCGCGCAGCTCTTCGACGCTCTGGCTTCGGGCCAGGCGCTGGCGTTCGAGCAACTGGCGGGTGACGTTCAGCGCCTGTTCGGCGGCGCTCAGCTGGTTCTTGCCATTGAGCCCTTCGCTGATCAGCTGTTCGCGCTGCTGCAAGGCTGCTTGCTGGCGATCGCGCAGGGCTTGCAGACGCTGTTCGAGGTCTTGCTGGTTGCTCCACAGCCGGCTTAGCTCTTCGACCTGGCGCTGCTGCTGGCGGTTTTTCTGCAGCAGCTCGCCCAGCAGGCCGATCTGTTCGGCCAGGGCCTGCGGTTCTGCCTCGGCTTCACGGTAGAGCAGGGCCAGGGCGGTGCGCTGTTCTTCAAGTTGGGCACTGGCCTGGCTGGCACGTTGCTCAAGGCCTGGCAGCTCGGCGCGGCCCTGGTTGAGGCGGTTGCCCAATTGCATCAGTTGCTGCAGACGGTCGCGATAGGCACTCCAGGCTTCACTTAATCCTGCCAGCGACGCGCTTTGTGCGAGCTGGTCGCTGATCTGCTGCAATCGTTGTTCGCTCAGGCCTTGTTGTTCAGTGAGGCTGAGCAGCTGTTGCTGGCCTTCGGCACTGGCCTGTTCGGTCTGTTGCTTGAGCGTCCCGCTGTTGGCCAGTTCCTGTTGCAGGCGGGCCAGGGTGTTCTGTTCGGCAAAGGCCTGGCGCACCGCTGGCGCGCTGTCGCTTTGTTGTGCCAGGGCCTGGGCGAGGGCTGCGCGGGCCTTGCCCAGTTCGTCCTGCAACTGCAACTGACGGCTGTGCAACTGATCATGTTGCTGGCGCTGGGCCTTGATACTCTCGGTCAGCGGGCTGAGCTGGGCATTGAGCGTCTGTTGGCGGGCGAACTGGTGACGTTGCGGTGCCAGCTGTTCCAGGCGCGCCAGTTTCAGCCGCTCGCCGTCGAGGCTGTCGTTATGCTGCTGGGCGCTGTGCAGTTGTGCGCTGCTGGCTTGCACCTGCTCTTGCAGTTGCAGCAGCTCGACTAGCCAGCTGCGCTGCTGCTCGAGCTGGCGCAGTTGCGCCTGTTCGGCCTTGAAGCGATCGAGCGCCCCGCCGTAGCGCAGGTCGAGTTCGGCGCGCTCATCCAAGGCCTTGGGCAGGACGCCGCTGGCCTGATCCTGCAGGGCTTTGTGCGCCTCTTCGGCTTCTTTGCTCTTGCTGTAGGCGCGGCGGCCCAGCTGGCTGTAGATGGCGGTGTTGGTGAGCTTTTCCAGCAGCTCGCTGCGCTCTTTGTCATCAGCCTTGAGGAAGGCGCTGAACTCGCTCTGGGCCAGCATCACCGCGCGGGTGAACTGTTCGAAGTTCAGGCCCAGGCGCGATTCGATCAGTTGCTTGTATTCGGCCTTGCTCTGGTTGCTCAGCAGTTGCTCGCTGTCCAGGTCATGCAGGCTTTGGCGGCTGCCTTGCAGCTTGCCGTTGGCCTTGTCGCGGGCGCGGTTGGTCTCCCAGCGGGCGCGGTAGCGGCGGCCGTCGATGCCGACGAAATCCACCTCGGCAAAACCGCTGCCCGAACCCCGGCGCAGCAGGGTACGCGGATCGCTGGTGAGGATGTCGCTGTCGATTTCCGGCAGTTTGGTCTCGCGGCCAATGTTGTTCAACCGTGGGACGGCACCGAACAACGCCAGGCACAGGGCATCAAGCAGGGTGCTCTTGCCGGCGCCGGTGGGCCCGGTGATGGCGAACAGGCCGGCGCTGGCCAGCGGCTCGGCGGTGAAGTCGATTTCGATCGGGCCTTCCAGGGAGGCGAGGTTCTTCAGGCGGATGGCGAGAATCTTCATGGCTGTTCCTGCTCCTGCTGGACGTCCTGCAGCAACAGCGCAAAGTCGGCCTGGGTCTGTTCGTCGACGGCGTTGCCATAAGCCTGTTCCCAGGCTCGGCTGAACAGCTCGTGCGGAGTCAATTGGCCGAGTTCCAGCAGGTTGGCGCTGCTGTCGTCTTCGCTGCGACCGTTGCCGGCATACTCGGCAGCGATGCGCACCAGACGCACCGCTTTGCCCTGCAGAGCGCCTTCAAGTTGTGCGCGCAGGTCGGGCAGGGGTTCGTCCAGACGTACGCGAATCTCCAGCCAGGGTTGGCGCTGCGGGTCGTCGAGCAGGTCGACCACCGGCAGTTCAGCCAGTTGTTCGAGCACTTCAGCCAGTGGCGCCGGGCCCAAGCGTTGCAGGTGCACGGCGCGCGGCACCAGGCGCGACTCGACACTGGCCAGTTGGGCGCCGTCCAGTTCGATTTCAAGGATCTGGTGCTGATAGCCGATTTCCGAGAACGACAGCGGAATGGGCGAGCCGCTGTAACGGATGCGCTCTTCGCGGTTGACCTTTTGCGGCTTGTGCAGGTGGCCGAGGGCGACATAGCTGATTTCTGGGGCAAACAGGCGCGCTGGCAGGGCTTCGGCGTTGCCGATGATCAGGCTGCGCTCGGAGTCTTCCGAGATCGAACCACCGGCCATGTGCGCATGGCTCACGGCAATCAGCGCCTGGCCGGTCTTGCGTTGCTGCAGGGCGGCGGCGATGAGTTTTTCGTGGACTTGGGCAATGCCGCGCAGGTAGTCGTCGCCCAGGTGCGCGCCGGTTACCTCGGCCGGGCGCAGGAAGGGCAGTGCCAGGCACCAGGCGGCAACCTTGCCCTTGGCGTTGGTCAGTGGAATCAGCAGGCGCTCGCTGTCCAGTTCACCCTCATCCAGCCACTGCACCCGGCCTATGGCGTGGGTGCGTAGGCGGCGCATCAGCGGCGCCGGCAGTTCAATGCGCGAGCCGGAATCGTGGTTGCCGGCGATCATCACGATGTTCAGCTTGGGCTGCTGTTCGTGGGCCTGGACGATGAAGTCGTAGAGCCGTTCCTGGGCTTTGACCGGCGGGTTGACGGTGTCGAAGATGTCGCCGGCAATCAGCAGGGCATCGGGCTGGCGCAGCTTGAGCTGGCCGAGCAGCCAGTCGAGAAAGCAGGCGTGTTCAAAATCGCGTTCCTGGCCGTGCAGGGTCTGACCCAGGTGCCAGTCGGAGGTGTGAAACAGACGCATGAAGGGTTCCGCAGTGTGCCGGCGTGGCGCCTGGGGCGCCATGCCTTGGGGTTATTTGGGGTACAGCGGCGGCAAACTGCCGTTCTCGCTCTGTGCCGGCTGGACCTGCTCGGCGGCCGGGATGGTGCCGATGGCCCGCCACAATTCTTCACCTTGCCAATACTGCCCGCTTTCGCTGTACAGCGCGCCGTTGAGGCCATCAAGGGCATCGGACAGCGGCACGAAGCGCGCGGCCATCTCGGCCAGGGTTTCCGGTTGCTGACGGGCCCAGGCATCCAGGGCCTGGCGCGTCGCCTGCGGGTCGTTGGCCTGGCATGCGCGCTTGAGGTCATCGAGCAGGGTGCGCGGGCTTGGCCCGGTTTGTGCGGCGCGCAGCACCGCTGGTTGCGAGCGCGCCCGCCACCACAGGGCAAAGCCCAGCAGGGTGGTCAGGGCCAGCACCAGGGTGCTCAGTTGCCAGGGCCAGAGCAGGTAGGATTGCACTGTGACCGGGTCGACGCTGGCTGGCTTGTCGGCGCTCAACGCCGGGTTGTCCTCGATCTGCAGGCTGCGCGCCGGCAAATTGCTGCGCTCCAGATGATCTTCACGGGTGTTCCACCAGACCACTTCCTGGCTCGGCAGTTCCAGCTTGCCGGCGTGGGTGGGTACCAGCGCCTCGCGCTCTTCACGCACGCCGAGCAGGCCGCGGTCGTTGACCTGGTTGCGCAGTTGCGGCTGGTCCGGGTAGCGGCGCAGTCCGGTGACCTCGGTGCCGGGCAGCGGTGGCAACTGGGCGCTGGACAAGCCTTCGGCCTGAAGGATCAGGGTGCGGGTCAGCGAGTCGCCGATCTGCGTCTGCTGCTGCGCCGGGTCCGGGCTCCAGTGTTCTTCCAGGGTCAGGCTGTTGGCCGGCAGCCACGCCGCATTGGCCGGGTAGTCGGCCGGGATCGGGTCGACGGTCAACACCAGCGGCGTGGAGCTGACCTGCACCTGCTTGCCGGCGCGCGGGGTGTTGAGTTCCTGCTCGGCGTCGTTCTGCGCGGCGGTGGCGCTGAAGGTCAGGGTGGGGATTTTCAGGTCGCCGCTTTGCTGGGGGTAGATCGCATAGCGCATCTCGATCACGCCATGGCGCACGCCGTCGATGAGTTTCTCGAAGGTGCGGGTCTCGCCCAGCGGTTCGACCTTGGCGTTGTCCAGTTGCAGCGGGCTGAGGCTGCTGTCGTCGTACAGCGGCACCGAATGATAGATGCTCACGGTCAGCACCGCCTGGGCCTGGACGTAGATCTCCGGCTGGTCGAGGCTGGCGTCGATGAATACCGGGCCGTGGTTTTCGCTGCTGACCTGGTTGGCCTGGATCTGCAGGCTGATGGGCTGGCTGCGCACCTCACCCAATTGCAGGGCGGGGATCTCTATGCTGCCGCTCTGGCGCGGCAGCAGGGTGACAATCCAGCGGGTGTTGGCGTTTTTTTCGTCAAGGCTGTTGAGGCTGTTGACCTGGCGCGTGCCGCGTACCTCGAAGTTGGCCTCCAGCGGCGACAGGTCGGGTTTGCCGAACTGGGTCACGTCCTGGGTCTCAAGGGTCAGCTCAAGGGTTTCGCCTGCATTCAGGCGTGTACGGTCGACGCTGGCGAGCAGCGCCGCCGCCTGCACCTGCAGGGCGAGAAAGAGGCTGAAGACCAGGGCGCAAGCGCGACTCATTGATGGGGTTCCTGATGTTGTTGCTGTTCATACCAGAATTTACGCCGCAACAGCTCGGAAGGGTTGTCCGGAATCTGCCGCAGCCATTGTTCCAGCGCCTGGCGCTGCTCGGCATCGAGGCTGCCCTCGGTCGGGCGCTGGGGCGGCCGGGTGGTGTCTTCGTCGTCAGCGCCGCTTTCGCTGTTCTGCGCCTGGTCATCGCTGCTGTCCTCAG
Organism: Pseudomonas rubra; assembly: GCF_028656935.1. Classification (GTDB taxonomy): domain Bacteria; phylum Pseudomonadota; class Gammaproteobacteria; order Pseudomonadales; family Pseudomonadaceae; genus Aquipseudomonas; species Aquipseudomonas rubra. Next base: position 151,689 of record NZ_JAMDGZ010000047.1, on the reverse strand, counting down.
GCTTGGCCGCGTCGTGCGGATCCTGTACAGGTTTTGCCGCGGCCTGGTCCTGGGCGTTCTGCGCGCTGCTGGCGTTGTCGCTGTTGCTGTTGGGGTCGCTCTGTTGATTATCTTCTGGCGGCTGCTCGGGCACTTGTTCGGCCTGGCGTTGTTGCAGCAACTGTTCGACCAAGGCCTTGTTGGCCAGTGCCGGTTGCAGTTCCGGCTGGCGCTCCAGGGCCTGTTCATAGGCGTCCAGCGCAGCCTCCAGCTCACCGCTGCGGGCCAGCGCATTGCCGCGATTGTAATGGTCGGCGGCGCTGTTGCCCCGGGCGAACTGGCGCGCGGCACCGTTGAAGTCTCCGGCTTCATACAGCGCCAGGCCTTTCCACTGCGGGTCTTCGAAGCGCCGCGCGGCGTCGGCCGGACGCTGCTGTTCGAGCAGGTGCTGGCCCTGCTGGTCGGGGCGTAGCCACAGGTCGTTGAACTCGAAGGCGTAGCTTGGCTGCGGCAGTGCCAGCAGCAGGGGCAGGCAGAACAGCCAGCCGCGGCGCCCGGCGCAGGCGGCCAGCAACAACAAGGGCAGCAGCAGCCAGTAACCCTGGTCGGCCCAACTGTCGAGCTGCACGGTCTGACCATCGTCGTGCAGGCTGCGTGGGTTGTCGAACAGGCGCAGGCCGCGCAGGTCGAGGTCGTCGATGCGGGCGCTGCGGTAGCGCCCGCCCGTGCTGTTGATAAAAGCCTTGAGGCTACTGCTGTCCAGGCGCGGCAAGAGAATCCCGCCCTGATCGTCCTTGATGAACTCGCCGTTGGCCTGTTTGACCGGCGCACCTTCAGCGCTGCCGACACCCAGCATCAGCAAGCTTGGGCCCTGGCGGCCGAGGGCCTGGACGATGCCCTGGCGTTCCTCGGTATCGAGCGAGGAGCCGATCAGCAGCAGCCGGCCCTGGCCAAGCCCGGCCTGGGCGAGCAGGGCCAGGCCCTTGCGCACGGCAAGGTCGGCGCGTTGCCCGGCTTGCGGCATGATCGCAGGGTCCAGGGCTTCGAGCAGGTTGCGGCTGGTGGCCAGGTCATCGGACAGCGGCACCAGGGTGTGGGCGCTGCCAGCGTAGACGATGATTGCCGTCTGGCTGTCACGGCGGTGTTCGAGCAGGTCGAGGATCTTGCGCCGGGCCTGTTCCAGACGGCTTGGCGCGGCGTCGTCGGCACGCATCTGCGGGGTCAGCTCGAGCAGGATCACCAGCGGGTCGGCGGGGCGCTGGCGGGGGTCTTCCAGGCGTTGCCAGCTTGGGCCCACCAGCGCCAGCACGGTCAACAGCCAGGCCAGGCCGAGGGCAATCCACGGCAGCTTACTGTCGCGGCCGTTGCCGCCACCGAGCAGCACGGCATGAAAGGCCGCTGGCAGGATCATCTGCCAGCGGCCGGCGCGTTTCTGCCGGTGCCAGAGCTTCCAGAGCAGCCAGGCCAGCAGTGGCAGGATGACCAGCCAGAGTGGGCGCAGCCATTGTGGCCACCATTCGCTCATCGCCGTCTCCTCAGGCGCAGCCGTTGCAGGCGCTGGCGCCAGTGCGGGTGCGGCTGCAAAAAGCGCGGTCGGCGCAGCAGCCGCTGCAGCAGGTTATCCGGCCATTGCTGGGCAATCACCAACAGCAGGCTCAGCACCAAGGCCAGGGCCAGAGGCCAGCTGTAAAGCGGCTGGGCGGTGCGCGCCTGGGTCGGTTGCTGGGCCACCGGTTCCAGGCGATCGAGCGCTTCACCAATGGCGCTCAGTTCCTGGCCGTTGTGGGCGCGGAAGTAGCTGCCACCGGTCAGTTCAGCGATTTCCTTGAGCGAGGCTTCGTCCAGGTCCAGGCTCGGGTTGATCCCCAGCAGCCCGGCAGTGCCGGTTTGCTCCGGGTCGGCGCCGATGCCGATGGTGTAGATGCGCACGTTTTCCTGGGCGGCCAGGCGAGCGGCAGTCAGTGGATGGATCTGCCCGCCGTTGTTGGCGCCGTCGGTCACCAGGACCAGCACGCGGCTCTGCGCCGGGCGTTGGCGCAGGCGCTTGAGGGCCAGGCCAATGGCGTCGCCGATGGCGGTATTCTTGCCGGCGATGCCAATCTGCGCTTCGTCGAGGAAGGTGCGTACGGTGCGCCGGTCAAAGGTCAAAGGCGCTTGCAGGTAAGCCTGGCTGCCGAACAGGATCAGGCCGACCCGGTCGCCCTGGCGTTCTTCGAGAAAGTCGCCGAGCAGGGCCTTGACCAGGTTCAGGCGGCTGATGTCCTCGCCCTGCCATTGCATGTCGGGGAAATCCATGGAGCCGGAAACGTCCACCGCCACCAGCAGGTCGCGGCCACTGGCGGCCACCGGCAGTGGCTCGCCAAGCCATTGTGGGCGGGCGGCGGCAAACAGCAGCAGCAACCAGACCAGCACGAAGGGCGCCTGCTGGCGCCAGGTCGGCAGGTTCAGGCGTGCCCGGCGCCCGGCCAGGCCTTCGAGTTCGTCGAGAAAACTGACCTTGAGCACCGGCTCGCCACTGTCGGCGGCGGGCAGCAGCAGGCGTGCGAGCCAGGGCAGCGGCAGCAGCACGAAGATCCACGGCCAGGCCAGTTCAAACATGTTTGCGGATCCAGGTTTCGACCGACTGATTGAGGCCATTGATGGCTTTGTCGTCGAGTTTGCATTCGGGCTTGTAGGCGCCTTCGACCAGCACCATCCAGCGGGTCAGGCCGGCGGCCGGGCAGCGGTTATCCAGAAACGCCAGCCATTGGCGGCCGTTGAGGGTGTGGCTGTGGCTGCCCGGGTAATGGGTACGGCACAGGCGCTTGAGCAGGGCGTTGATCTGCTGCAGCCAGGCCCCGGCCGGGGCGCCGTCGTAGGGTTTGGGCAGGCGCGCAAGTTCGGCCAGGGCCTCGATGCGCACCGGGTCCAGCGGCAGTTCGGCGCGCACGATGGTTTTTTTGCCCGGACGCCAATGGCGCAGGCGCCACAGGCCCCAGCCGAGCAGCGGCAGCAGCAACAACAGCGCCCACCAACCCGGGGCCAGCGGCCACAGGCCGATGGCGGGTGGGGCAATCAATGGCTGCAACTGATCGAGCGGGTTCACGAGGTTTTCCCCGGTCGCTGGGCGTTGAGGTACTCGCGCAACTGCTCGATCATCTCGCTCTGGGTGCTCAAGGGCATCAGCACTACCCGCAGCTTTTGCGCCAGCAGTTCCCAGCGCTCGATGCGTGCTTCGCTTTGCTGGCGGTAGCTTTTGCGCAGGGTCGGGTCGAGGGTGTCGAGTTCCAGCTGGGCGCCGTGCTGGGCAAAACGCAGCAGTCCGGCGGCGGGCAGGGCATGGTCGAGCGGGTCGGACAGCGGTAGCAGCAGCAGGTCGCAATGGCGCGAGAGCAGGCTCAATTGCTGCTCGACCGCAGGCGTCAGCGCACGCTCGTCGCAGATTATGATTGCCAGGCTGCCCGGGCGCAGCACTTCGCGGGCGCGGCGCAGGGCAATGCCGAGGCTGTCGGCTTGGGGCGCGGCTTCGGTGTGCAGCGACTGGTTGACCCGCGCCAGGCGGTTGAGGAGTTGCAGCAAGCTCTGCTTGCTGCGCCGCGGCTTGATCTCATAGTGCTCGTTGTCGCCGAACACCAGGCCGCCAATGCGATCGTTGTGGCCCAGCGCCGCCCAGCCGATCAGCGCTGCGGCCTGGGCGGCGAGCACCGACTTGAACATCAGCCCGGAGCCGAAGAACAACCGCTGGCTTTGTTCGACCAGAATGAAGATCGGTCGCTCGCGCTCCTCATGGAACAGCTTGGTGTGCGGCTCCTGGGTGCGCGCGGTCACTCGCCAGTCGATGTTGCGCACATCGTCGCCGGCCTGGTAGACCCGCACCTGGTCGAAGTCGACCCCGCGACCGCGCAGTTTCGAGTGGTGCAGGCCCACCAGCGGGCTGCGTTGACCGGGCCGGGAGAACAGCTGCACTTCGCGCACGCGATGACGCATCTCGATCAGCTCGGCGAGGCTGATACGGATTCCGGGCGCGGCCAGCAGGCGATTGGGCATGGGTTCAGGCGACGGCGACGACGTCGAGGATGCGCTGGATCACCCGGTCCTGGTCAATCCCTGCCGCCTCGGCCTCGAAGGAAAGAATGATGCGGTGGCGCAGCACGTCGAACAGCACCGCCTGGATGTCTTCGGGGCTGACAAAGTCGCGCCCGGCCAACCAGGCGTGGGCCCGAGCACAGCGGTCCAGGGCAATCGAGCCACGCGGGCTGGCGCCGTAGGCGATCCAGTCGGCCAGTTCCAGGTCAAACTTGGCTGGGGTGCGGGTGGCCATGACCAGCTGCACCAGGTACTCCTCCACCGCATCGGCCATGTACAGGCCGAGGATTTCCTTGCGCGCGGCAAAGATGGCCTGCTGGCTGACCCGACGCTCCGGTTTGGTCTCACCATTGAGCGCCTCGCCCCTGGCCTGCTGGAGGATGCGCCGTTCGACGGTGGCATCCGGGAAGCCGATCTTGACGTGCATGAGGAAGCGGTCGAGCTGGGCTTCGGGCAGCGGGTAGGTGCCTTCCTGCTCGATCGGGTTCTGTGTGGCCATCACCAGGAACAGCGGCGACAGCTCGTAGGTGCTGCGGCCGACGCTGACCTGGCGTTCGGCCATGGCTTCAAGCAGCGCCGACTGGACCTTGGCCGGGGCGCGGTTGATCTCGTCGGCCAGCACCAGGTTGTGGAAGATTGGGCCCTGCTGGAACACGAAGCTGCCGGTTTCCGGGCGATAGATCTCGGTGCCGGTGATATCGGCCGGGAGCAGGTCGGGGGTGAACTGGATACGATGGAACTCGGCCTCGACACCTTCGGCCAGTTCCTTGATGGCCTTGGTCTTGGCCAGGCCCGGGGCGCCTTCGACGAGCATGTGACCGTCGGCGAGAAGCACGATGAGCAAGCGCTCGACGAGTTTTTCCTGGCCCAGGATCTGGGTTGAAAGAAAGGTGCGCAGCGCGATCAGCGCCTCACGGTGTTCCATCGTTGAAGGTTCCTGGAAAAAAGCCAGGGCGTGCAGCGTAAAAGCGCCCGGGCGGGGGCTGATACTTTAATCCATCCGGGGTCGAAAAGCATCGCGGGGCAAGCCCGCTCCCACTGGTGATCTCGGAGGGAGCGGGCTTGCCCGGCGATAAGGATCACTCAGTTCTTGAAATTGGAATGCTTGCGCCCCTGGTCACACAGGGCAAACACCACCACAAACACCGCCGCCACCACCAGGATCAGCGCCACGCCGTCGGTGGAGTGGGTCGCCGAGCTTGCCACCAGTGCCAGGCCGCCCAGCGGCGCCAGGCCACCGGCCACGGCCGTGCCGATCTCGCGCCCGGTACCAAAGCCCGAGGAGCGGGTCTGGGTCGGGAACTGGCGGCTGAGGAACGAGCCCTGAGGGGCGAACATCATCGGTGCGAGGATGCCGGTACCGATGGCAATTGCCAGGTAGATCATCATCGGCTCGCCGGTATTGAGCAGGCTCAGGAACGGGTAGGCGAACAGCACCGAGAACATCCCGCCGAGCATCAGTACGGTCTTGCTGCTCCATTTGTCGCACAGCCAGCCGAAGCACGGCACGGCGATGATTGCCACCAGGCTGGCGATGGTCACCGATAGCGAGGTGACGTGGGCTTCGACGCCCTTGTACTGGGTCAGGTAGGCCAGCGAGAAGGTCTTGAAGATGTAGCTCAGGGCGTTGTAGCCGATGGCCACGAAGAACACCACGGCCAGGCCCTTGAGGTCGTTGCGAAACAGCAGCTTGAGCGGCGACTCCTGGCGCTGGGCCGGGGTTTTGTCCAGTTCCTTGAAGTCCGGGGTTTCCGGGATGCTTTTACGCACCCACAAGCCAACGCCGACCAGCACGATGCTGCAGATGAACGGGATGCGCCAGCCGCCGGCAAGCAGGAATTCGTTGCCGTTCATGGTCAGCAGGTACACGGTCAGCGACGACAGCAGCAGGCCCAGGTTCAAGCCCAGCGCCGGCCACGCGCCCTGGCTGCCGCGCTTGCCTTCGCTGGCGTGCTCGTAGGAGGTCACCGCCGCGCCAGAGAGCTCGGCGCCGGCGCCCAGGCCCTGAATGATGCGCACCAGCACGAGGATGATCGGCGCCCAGATACCGATCGAGGCATAGCTGGGGATCAGGCCGATCAGGGCGGTGCACACGCCCATCATGCAGAAGGTGATGACCAGCACCTGCTTGCGCCCGAAGCGGTCGCCCAGGTAGCCGAACAGCACGCCGCCGAAGGGGCGGGCGATAAAGCCGATGGCGAAGGTGGAAAACGCCAGCAGCGATGCAACCGCCGGATTACTCGGGTCGAAGAAGATCTTCGAGAAGACGATCGCCGCCATGGTTGCGTACAGGTAGAAGTCGTACCACTCCAGCATCGAGCCGAAGATGGTCGCGGCGGCGACCTTGCGCAGGCGCTTGCGTTTCTGTTCCGGGGTTTCGCTCGCGGCCGCAGCCGCCTCATGTACCGACATCAGTGAGTTCCTTTTTGTCTTTGTAGTTATGGTGTGCAGCAGGGTTTCAGCGGGCTTTGAGGATTTTCTCGGCGATCATCTGGCCGATCGGGATAGCCGAGGTGGCTGCCGGTGACGGCGCATTGCAGACGTGCACCATGCGCGGGGTCTCGGCGAACAGGAAGTCGTGCACCAAGGTGCCGTCGCGCATCACCGCCTGGGCGCGAATACCGGCTTCGTAGGGCTGCAGATCCTCGACGCTCAGCGATGGGCAATATTTGCGGCATTGCTCCAGGTAGCCGCTTTTGAACAGCGAGTTCTTCATCTCGGCGGTGCCGGAGCCCAGGTTGTTCCAGATGGTTTTCCAGAACCCCGGAAAGCTTGCGTACTCGGCCACATCGCGCCAGTTCACCGAGAACTTCTTGTAGTTCTCCCGGCCCAGGCCCAGTACGGCGTTGGGCCCGACCGTCACGCTGCCGTCGATCATCCGCGTCAGGTGCACGCCAAGAAACGGCAGTTCCGGATCGGGGATCGGGTAGATCAGGTGGTTGACGATGTCGTTCTTGGCTGCTGGCAGGCGGAAGTATTCACCGCGAAAGGGGATGATCTGGTGGTCGATCTTGACCCCGGCCAGGCTTGCCAGGCGGTCGGATTGCAGGCCGGCACAGGCCACCAGTTGGCGGGCGCTCCAGGCCTTGTCGTCGCTGCTGATGGTGACCTTGTCGGTGGTTTCGACGATGGACCGCACGGTGGTCTGCAGTTGCACTTCGCCGCCAAATCGCTGGATGACCCGGGCCATGGCGTCACAGACCTGCTTGTAGTCGACGATACCGGTGGCATCGAGGAACAGGCCGCCGAGACCGACGATGTTTGGCTCGCGCCGTTGCAGTTCCTGGGCATCCAGTTGCTCGACCTTCAGGCCGTTCTGCTGCGAGCGCTCGTACAGAGCGTGCATGCGCTCGACTTCCAGCGGCGTGGACGCCACCAGCAGCTTGCCGCAGACCTCGAACTTGATCTGGTGCTCAGTGCAGAAATCCTTGGTGGCCTGAGCGCCACGCTTGCACAGGTCGGCCTTGAGGCTACCCGGGGCGTAGTAGATCCCTGCGTGGATCACCCCGCTGTTGTGGCCCGTCTGGTGCTTGCCCAGGCTGCTTTCCTTTTCCAGGATCAGCAGCGAGGCGCCGGGCTGGCGTTCGAGCAGGGCCATGGCGGTGGCGAGGCCGACGATGCCGCCGCCGATGATGCAATAGTCGTAGATCATGCAGGTGTCACCTTGGTTTGTTCTTATCAGAGCGTCTGCTTATCAGGTTGTCAGACTAGGTAGGGCAAATAAATGGGCGCCATGCAGCAGCGCCTACTAAACAGGGGTTTCAGTCGATATTCGGCAAGTCCAGTTTCAGGCGTTTGGCCGAGGCCCGCAGGTGTGCTTCGGCGCAGGCAGCCGCGGCGACCCGGTCGCCATCGGCGATGGCCTGGTACAGCGCCTGGTGTTCGCGGTGGGCATCGGCCGAGCCGCCTACCGAATGCACCGCCGAGTTTTCCCAGGCGGTTTTACGCGCAGCGGCCAGCTGGCCGCGGAGAAAATCATGGAAGGCGACGAAGTAATCGTTCTTGCTGGCTTCGGCGATGGCGCGGTGGAATTCGACATCGGCAGCGGCGGCCACGGCAAAGTCGCAGCGTTTATCGAGCATCTCTTGCAGGGCCTTGCTCATCCGCGCAAGGTCGGCGGCGTCGCGGCGCTGGGCCGCCACCGAGGCAGCCTGGGTCTCGATCCACAGGCGCACTTCGAACATCTGTACCAGGTCCGGGCTGCGACCCTGGGCTGACGGGAAGCGGAACACCGTGCCGGTCGGGGTTTGCGAAATATACGAACCCAGGCCGCGACGGGCGATCAGCACGCCATCTGCCTTGAGCTGGGCCACAGCCTCGCGCACCACCGAGCGGCTGACGTTCAATTGCTCAGCCAGTTGCTGTTCGGTAGGCAGGCGCGATTCGGCCGCCAGGCGACCAGAATCGATTTCGGCGCGGATGGCACCGACAACCCGTTCGACCAGGGTGTCGGGGCGCTGAAGCTCAAGCATGAAGGACGCTCATTAATCAGGTTGTCAGACAATGCCTTTTGCAGCGGTTCCTTGTCAAGAAACCGCGTAGGCGATTACAGCTCGCTGACGTAGGTGCCTGTGCCCTTGAGAATGTTCTGCAGGGTTTGTTCTACTTCGGCAAGGTCTGTGCCTTTCGAGGTCAGGATGATTTCCAGATGGTCGTCACCACCGAGGGCGTCGGCATCCAGCGGTGCAACTTCGATCAGTAACCTCTGGGCACTGAACGTGACCTTCAAACCGTCGACGGGTGCGTAATGCTCGTCGAGGGTGATGTCCACTCGCTCTTCGTCCGGGTAGCGGGTCATGAGGAACATCTGGCCCTTGTCGCTGTGGCAGCACAGGGTGGCCATGTTGTCCTCTTCATCATCGCAGGGGGTGGCAAAGAGCAGGGCGGTTGTCAGTTGCATGAGCGGCTCGATCAATAAGTTGAAGGCCGATTCTGCCAGTCTTCGGCCTGTGGATAAACGTGCGCTTGCACCTCAATGACCGAATATGTCGCAGCATCGCAAGCAGGGGCGGGCGGGCACTCGTTAAGCTTTGCTGTCGATGGACACCCGTAAAGACACAGCCCGTTCGGCAGTCGTTTTTGCAGATGCCCATCCGTGGAGCGGAAGATGTGACTCGCAGGTCACCTTGAGCGCCTGTTTCTATGGTTTTACCGTCCTCCTGCTACGGGTTGGCTATCGTTGATCCGTAAACGGCGGACGCGCGCGACGCTTCACTCAATAATAAAGCCCAAGCGGAGTACCACAGATGGCGTTTTTCACCGCAGCCAGCAAAGCCGACTTCCAGCATCAACTGCAGGCGGCCCTGGCGCAGCACATCAGCGAACAGGCACTGCCACAAGTGGCGCTGTTCGCCGAGCAGTTCTTCGGCATCATCTCTCTGGATGAACTCACCCAGCGCCGTATGTCGGACCTGGCCGGTTGCACCCTCTCTGCCTGGCGCATCATCGAGCGTTTCGATCACACCCAGCCTCAGGTTCGCGTCTACAACCCCGATTACGAGCGCCATGGCTGGCAGTCGACCCACACTGCGGTCGAAGTCCTGCACCATGACCTGCCTTTCCTGGTCGACTCGGTACGTACCGAGCTCAACCGCCGCGGCTACAGCATCCACACCCTGCAGACCACCGTACTGAGCGTGCGTCGCGGGCCAAAAGGCGAACTGCTGGAAATCCTGCCCAAAGGCACCCAGGGCGAAGGCGTCCTGCAAGAATCGCTGATGTACCTGGAGATCGACCGCTGCGCCAACACCGCCGAGCTCAACCTGCTGACCCGCGAGCTTGAGCAGGTCCTGGCTGAAGTGCGCGTCGCTGTCGCCGATTTCGAGCCGATGAAGGCCAAGCTGCGCGAGGTCGTGGCGCTGGTCGAGCAGACCGCCTACGCCCCGGCGCAAAACGAAAAGGCCGAGGTCAAGGCCTTCCTCGAATGGTTGCTGGGCAACCATTTCACCTTCCTCGGTTACGAGGAATTCGTCGTTCATGGCGACGCCCAGGGCGGCCAGCTGCAATACGACGAGCAGTCGTTCCTCGGCCTGACCCGCATGTTGCGCGTCGGCCTCACCGCCGAAGACCTGCGTATCGAAGACTACGCCGTCAATTACCTGCACGAGCCGCTGCTGCTGTCCTTCGCCAAGGCCGCGCACCCAAGCCGCGTGCACCGTCCGGCCTACCCGGACTACGTGTCGATCCGCCAACTGGATGCCGATGGCAAGGTCATCAAGGAATGCCGCTTCATGGGTCTGTACACCTCTTCGGTGTATGGCGAAAGCGTGCGGGCGATCCCGTACATTCGTGGCAAGGTCGCTGAAGTCGAGCGCCGCTCGCATTTTGACCCCAAAGCCCACCTGGGCAAGGAACTGGCTCAGGTTCTGGAAGTGCTGCCCCGTGACGACCTGTTCCAGACCCCGGTCGACGAGCTGTTCAGCACCGTCATGTCGATCGTGCAGATCCAGGAGCGCAACAAGATCCGTGTGTTCTTGCGCAAAGACCCGTACGGCCGCTTCTGCTACTGCCTGGCCTACGTGCCGCGCGATATCTACTCCACCGAAGTGCGGCAGAAGATCCAGCAGGTACTGATGGAGCGCCTCAAGGCCAGCGACTGTGAGTTCTGGACCTTCTTCTCCGAGTCGGTGCTGGCGCGCGTGCAACTGATTCTGCGTGTCGACCCGAAAAACCGCATCGACATCGACCCGCAGCAACTGGAAAACGAAGTGATCCAGGCCTGCCGTTCGTGGCAGGACGACTACGCCAGCCTGACCGTCGAAAGCTTCGGCGAAGCCCAGGGCACCAACGTCCTAGCGGACTTCCCGAAAGGCTTCCCGGCCGGTTACCGCGAGCGTTTCGCCGCCCATTCGGCAGTGGTCGACATGCAGCACCTGCTGACCCTGTCCGAGCGCAAACCGCTGGTGATGAGCTTCTACCAGCCGCTGACCCAGGCCGGCAAACAGCAACTGCACTGCAAGCTGTACCACGCCGATACGCCGCTGGCGTTGTCGGATGTCCTGCCGATCCTGGAAAACCTTGGCCTGCGCGTGCTGGGCGAGTTCCCGTACCGCTTGCGCCATGCCAATGGCCGCGAGTACTGGATTCATGACTTCGCCTTCACCGCCGCCGAAGGCCTGAACCTCGACATCCAGCAGCTCAACGACACCCTGCAGGATGCCTTCGTGCACATCGTCAATGGCGATGCCGAGAACGACGCCTTCAACCGCCTGGTGCTGACCGCCGGCCTGCCGTGGCGCGACGTGGCGCTGCTGCGTGCCTACGCTCGCTACCTCAAGCAGATCCGCCTGGGCTTCGATCTGGGCTACATCGCCAGCACCCTGAACAACCACACCGACATCGCCCGCGAGCTGACCCGGTTGTTCAAGACCCGTTTCTACCTGGCACGCAAGCTCACCAGCGAAGACCTCGACGACAAGCAGCAGCGTCTGGAACAGGCCATTCTGACGGCCCTGGACGAGGTCCAAGTGCTCAACGAAGACCGCATTCTGCGTCGCTACCTGGATCTGATCAAGGCCACCCTGCGCACCAACTTCTACCAGACCGATGCTCAGGGCCACAACAAGTCGTACTTCAGCTTCAAGTTCAACCCCAAGCTGATTCCCGAACTGCCCAAGCCGGTGCCGAAGTTCGAAATCTTCGTCTACTCGCCACGGGTCGAAGGCGTGCATCTGCGCTTTGGCAACGTTGCCCGCGGCGGCCTGCGCTGGTCGGACCGCGAGGAAGACTTCCGCACCGAAGTGCTGGGCCTGGTAAAAGCCCAGCAGGTGAAAAACTCGGTGATCGTCCCGGTTGGCGCCAAGGGCGGCTTCCTGCCGCGCCGCCTGCCGCTGGGCGGCAACCGTGATGATATCCAGGCCGAAGGCATCGCCTGCTACCGGATCTTCATTTCCGGCCTGCTGGACATCACCGACAACCTCAAGGACGGCGCTCTGGTGCCGCCGGCCAACGTCGTGCGCCATGACGACGATGATCCGTACCTGGTGGTGGCTGCCGACAAAGGCACCGCGACCTTCTCCGATATCGCCAACGGCATCGCCATCGACTACGGCTTCTGGCTGGGCGATGCGTTCGCCTCCGGTGGCTCGGCCGGTTACGACCACAAGAAAATGGGCATTACCGCCCGTGGCGCCTGGGTTGGCGTGCAGCGTCACTTCCGTGAGCGCGGCATCAACGTCCAGGAAGACCCGATCACCGTGGTCGGTGTCGGCGACATGGCTGGCGACGTGTTCGGCAACGGCCTGCTGATGTCCGACAAGCTGCAACTGGTGGCGGCGTTCAACCACCTGCATATCTTCATCGATCCGAATCCCGAGCCTGCCAGCAGCTTCGCCGAGCGCCAGCGCCTGTTCGACCTGCCGCGTTCGGCCTGGAGTGACTACGACACCAGCATCATGTCCGAAGGCGGCGGGATCTTCCCGCGTAGCGCGAAAAGCATCGCGATCACCGCGCAGATGAAAGAGCGCTTCGCCATCGAAGCCGACAAGCTGACCCCGACCGAGTTGCTCAACGCGCTGCTCAAGGCCCCGGTCGACTTGCTGTGGAACGGCGGTATCGGCACCTACGTCAAGTCCAGTGAAGAAAGCCACGCCGACGTCGGCGACAAGGCCAACGACGCCCTGCGCGTCGATGGCAACGAGCTGCGCTGCAAAGTGGTGGGCGAGGGCGGCAACCTCGGCATGACCCAGTTGGGCCGCGTCGAGTTCGGCTTGAACGGAGGCGCCACCAACACCGACTTCATCGACAACGCCGGTGGCGTGGACTGCTCCGACCACGAGGTCAACATCAAGATCCTGCTCAACGAAGTGGTGCAGGCCGGTGATATGACTGAGAAGCAGCGCAACCAGCTGCTGGGCAGCATGACCGAAGAAGTGGGCGGCCTGGTGCTGGGCAACAACTACAAGCAGACCCAGGCACTGTCGCTGGCGGCACGCCGGGCCAAGGAACGCATCGCCGAGTACAAGCGGCTGATGGCTGACCTCGAGAGCCGTGGCAAGCTGGACCGCGCCATCGAGTTTCTGCCCACCGAAGAGCAACTGGCCGAGCGCCTGGCGGCTGGCCAGGGCCTGACCCGTGCCGAGCTGTCGGTGCTGATCTCCTACAGCAAGATCGACCTCAAGGAACAGTTGCTCAAGTCGCTGGTGCCAGACGACGACTACCTGACCCGCGACATGGAAACCGCTTTCCCGCCGTCGCTGGTGAGCAAGTTCGCCGAGGCCATGCGCCGTCATCGCCTCAAGCGCGAGATCGTCAGTACCCAGATCGCCAACGATCTGGTCAACAACATGGGCATCACTTTCGTTCAGCGCCTCAAAGAGTCCACCGGCATGAGCCCGGCGAACGTCGCCGGTGCCTACGTGATCGTGCGTGACATCTTCCACCTGCCACACTGGTTCCGTCAGATCGAGGCCCTGGACTATCAGGTCCCGGCTGAAATCCAGCTGACCCTGATGGACGAGCTGATGCGTCTGGGCCGCCGCGCGACCCGCTGGTTCCTGCGCAGCCGGCGCAACGAGCAGGACGCAGGCCGTGACGTGGCCCACTTCGGGCCGAAGATCGCGGCACTGGGCCTGAAACTCGATGAACTGCTGGAGGGGCCGACCCGCGAGCGCTGGATGACCCGTTACCAAGGCTTCGTCGACGCTGGCGTGCCGGAGCTGCTGGCGCGCATGGTGGCCGGTACCACGCACCTGTACACCCTGTTGCCGATCATTGAAGCCTCCGATGTCACTGGCCAGGACCCGGCCGAAGTGGCCAAGGCGTTCTTTGCCGTTGGCAGTGCTCTGGACCTGACCTGGTACCTGCAGGAAATCAGCAACCTGCCAGTGGAAAACAACTGGCAGGCCCTGGCCCGCGAAGCCTTCCGTGATGATATCGACCTGCAGCAGCGGGCGATCACCATCTCGGTGCTGCAGATGGTCGATGCGCCTGAGGACATGGATGCCCGGGTGGCCCTGTGGCTGGATCAGCACCGGGTCATGGTCGAGCGCTGGCGTGCCATGCTCGACGAGCTGCGTGCCGCTACCGGTACCGACTACGCCATGTACGCGGTCGCCAACCGCGAACTGGTGGACCTGGCCTTGAGTGGCCAGGCAACGGTGATGCCGTCCTGAGCGTGAGCTGAAATGAAAAAGCCCCGGCAACTGCCGGGGCTTTTTTGTCTGTACCGGCCTCATCGCTGGCAAGCCAGCTCCCACAGGGTCTTGTGGGAGCTGGCTTGCCAGCGATGAGGCCGTTGAACCTTACTTGAAGCGGCGTTCCACGCCTTTTTCTACCAGAATCTTCGCCGCAATCTCCTCCACGGAAAAATGCGTGGAGTTGATGTGCGCGATGTTTTCGCGGCGAAACAGGTTTTCCACTTCACGCACCTCGAACTCGCACTGGGCAAAGCTTGCGTAGCGGCTATTGGGCTTGCGCTCGTGGCGGATGGCGGTCAGGCGGTCGGGGTCGATGGTCAGGCCAAACAGTTTGTGCTGGTGATTTTTCAGCGCCTGGGGCAGTTGCAGGCGCTCCATGTCGTCTTCGGTCAACGGGTAGTTGGCTGCGCGGATGCCGAATTGCATGGCCATGTACAGACAGGTCGGGGTCTTGCCGCAGCGCGACACACCCACCAGGATCAGGTCGGCCTTGTCGTAATAGTGGGTGCGCGCGCCGTCGTCGTTGTCGAGGGCGAAGTTGACCGCCTCGATCCGTTCCATGTAGTTGGAATTGCCACCGATCGAGTGGGATTTACCCACCGAATACGAGGAGTGGGCGGTCAATTCCTGCTCCAGCGGGGCCAGGAAGGTCGAGAAAATGTCGATCATGAAACCATTGGAGGTGGCGAGGATCTCGCGGATATCCTGATTGACGATGGTGTCGAAGATGATCGGACGGACACCATCCTTCTCAGCGGCGCTATTGATTTGTTGTACCATCACCCGCGCTTTTTCCACGCTGTCGATGTACGGACGCGTGAATTTATTGAACGGAATGGTATCGAACTGCGCCAGAAGACTTTGTCCCAGCGTCTCGGCGGTAATGCCGGTGCCATCGGAGATAAAGAAAGCAGATCGTTTCATTTGCGCCTTGGGCCTTAAGCTGGTGACGAATCTTGGATATGATAGGTTCGGTTTACCGAACACTGCGTTCGGCATTCTCACTTATTTTCCAGGTCCAGGCCACAAGCGCCCGGCCAAGCCAGAGCTGGCAGGCGGGCGACCTGAGCTTTTCCAACACAGTTAGTGGAGAGATCACCTTGGTAGAGTACGTAGTTTCCCTCGATAAGCTCGGCGTCCATGATGTAGAGCACGTGGGGGGCAAGAACGCATCCCTCGGCGAGATGATCAGTAACCTCGCGGGCGCCGGTGTCTCGGTCCCCGGCGGCTTTGCCACTACGGCTCAGGCGTATCGTGACTTTCTCGAACAGAGCGGCCTGAACGCCCAGATCCATGCGGCCCTCGACGCGCTGGACGTTGACGACGTCAACGCCCTGGCCAAGACCGGTGCGCAGATCCGCCAGTGGATCATGGACGCCGAGTTCCCCGAGCGCCTGAACGCTGAAATCCGCAGCGCCTTCGCCGTCATGTCCGAGGGCAACCCGAACATGGCCGTGGCCGTGCGCTCCTCGGCCACCGCCGAAGACCTGCCGGACGCCTCGTTCGCCGGCCAGCAGGAAACCTTCCTGAACATCCGCGGCGTCGACAATGTCATTCGCGCGGCCAAGGAAGTGTTCGCCTCGCTGTTCAACGACCGCGCCATTTCCTACCGCGTGCACCAGGGTTTTGACCACAAGCTGGTGGCCCTGTCGGCCGGCGTGCAGCGCATGGTCCGCTCCGAAACCGGCACCGCCGGGGTGATGTTCACCCTCGACACCGAGTCGGGCTTTCGTGACGTGGTGTTCATCACCGGCGCCTACGGCCTGGGTGAAACCGTGGTGCAGGGTGCGGTCAACCCAGATGAATTCTACGTGCACAAAGGTACGCTGCAGGCCGGCCGCCCGGCGATCCTGCGCCGCAACCTGGGCAGCAAGGCGATCAAGATGGTCTATGGCGAAGAAGCCAAGGCCGGTCGCTCGGTCAAGACCGTCGATGTCGACAAGGCTGAGCGCACCCGTTTCTGCCTGAGCGACGCCGAAGTCAGCGAGCTGGCCAAGCAGGCGATGATCATCGAGAAGCACTACAAGTGCCCGATGGACATCGAATGGGCCAAAGACGGCGACGATGGCAAGCTGTACATCGTTCAGGCCCGCCCTGAAACCGTGAAGAGCCGCGCCCAGGCTAACGTCATGGAACGTTACCTGCTCAAAGAGACCGGCACCGTGCTGGTCGAAGGCCGTGCCATTGGCCAGCGCATCGGCGCCGGCAAGGTGCGGATCATCAAGGACGTCTCGGAGATGGACAAGGTCCAGCCGGGCGACGTGCTGGTCTCGGACATGACTGACCCGGATTGGGAACCGGTGATGAAGCGCGCCAGCGCCATCGTTACCAACCGTGGTGGGCGCACCTGTCACGCGGCGATCATCGCCCGTGAACTGGGGATCCCGGCTGTGGTCGGTTGCGGCAATGCCACCCAGTTGCTCAAGGATGGCCAGGGCGTCACCGTCTCCTGCGCCGAAGGCGATACCGGTTTCATCTTCGAAGGTGAGCTGGGCTTCGATGTGCGCAAGAACTCCGTCGACGCCATGCCGGAGCTGCCGTTCAAGATCATGATGAACGTCGGCAACCCGGATCGTGCCTTTGATTTTGCCCAGTTGCCCAACGCCGGTGTCGGCCTGGCGCGTCTGGAATTCATCATCAACCGCATGATCGGCGTGCACCCTAAAGCGCTGCTCAACTACGCCGGCCTGCCTGCCGAGCTCAAAGAGAGCGTTGACAAGCGCATTGCCGGCTACAACGATCCGGTGGGCTTCTATGTCGAGAAGCTGGTTGAAGGCATCAGCACCCTGGCTGCGGCGTTCTGGCCGAAGAAGGTCATCGTGCGCCTGTCGGACTTCAAGTCCAACGAATACGCCAACCTGATCGGCGGCAAGCTCTACGAGCCGGAAGAAGAAAACCCGATGCTGGGCTTTCGCGGTGCTTCGCGTTACATCAGTGAAGCCTTCCGTGACTGCTTCGAGCTCGAGTGCCGCGCCCTCAAGCGCGTGCGCAACGAGATGGGCCTGACCAACGTCGAGATCATGGTGCCATTCGTGCGCACCCTGGGTGAAGCCAGCCAGGTTGTCGATCTGCTTGCCGAGAATGGCCTGGCCCGTGGCGACAACGGTCTGCGCGTGATCATGATGTGCGAACTGCCGTCCAACGCCATCCTCGCCGAAGAGTTCCTCGAGTTCTTCGACGGCTTCTCCATCGGTTCCAACGATCTGACCCAGCTGACCCTGGGCCTGGACCGCGATTCGGGGATCATCGCCCACCTGTTCGATGAGCGAAATCCTGCGGTGAAGAAGCTGCTGGCCAATGCTATCCAGGCCTGTAACAAGGCGGGCAAGTACATCGGCATCTGCGGCCAGGGCCCATCCGATCACCCGGACCTGGCCAAGTGGCTGATGGAACAGGGCATTGAAAGCGTCTCGCTGAACCCGGACTCGGTCCTGGAGACCTGGTTCTTCCTGGCCGAAGGCCAAGCCGCGAACTGATGCGCTGAACCGGAGCCTCCACCCGGCCTGCCTGGCGGTGGAGGTTTCGACCGTATTCCAGGGCGTGTTCCAGTGATGGACCTCGCCCTTTTTTGTGCAAGAACCCTATGCAAAGCAGCAGCACCCTTTTTCCCGTGGCCTTGCTCAGTGCCGAGCGCCGTGGTGACCTGAGCGAAGACGTGTACCGGATCAAAGCCGGTAACAGCCCGGATCGCACCGTGGAGCTGGCGCTCACCCGCCTGGGCATGGCCGATCAGACCGAGGTGCGCGGCACCCCGGTCGTTTTGCTGCACGGCAGCTTTTCCAACCGGCGTTTCTGGTACTCGCCCCGGGGCATTGGCCTGGGTGCGTACCTTGCGCGCGCAGGTTTTGATGTGTGGATCCCGGAGATGCGCGGCCACGGCCTGTCGCCGCGGAATAATAACTATCGGCACAATCGCGTGGCCGACTACGTCCGTTACGATCTACCGGTGATTGCCGCGTTCGTCTGTGAGCAGGCTGGGCAGCCGGCCCACTGGATTGGCCATTCCCTGGGCGGCACGACCCTGGCGGCAGCGCTGGGCGGTCAATACCTGGGGCCTGAGCAGGTGGCCAGTGCGGCGTTTTTCGGTACCCAGGTAAGCCGTACCTACTGGCCGCTGAAACTGCCGCCGGTGGAGTGGGGCGGACGCTTGTTGCTCAAGCGTTTTGCGCAGATCTCCGGCTCGCGGCTCAAGCGTGGCCCGGAAGACGAGCCCATTGGTCTGGCGCTGGAAAGCATGCGCTGGTTCGGCCTGTTTGGCCGCTTTGGTGACAAGGACCGCGACTGGTGGGCGGGCCTCACGGAGGTGCAGGTGCCGGTGCTGGTCGTGGCGGGCGCAGGTGATCATCAGGACCCGGTCTGGGCCTGTCGCAAGCTGTACGAGCAACTGGGCAGCGAGCACAAGCAGTTTGTTCGCCTGGGGCGTGAGGAGGGCTTCGACAACTTCGGGCACGTCGACATGCTGGTCAGTAAACCGGCGCAGGCGCAGGTCTGGCCGTTGGTTGAGCGCTGGTTGCGTGACCCTTTGGCCAGTTTTCCGGGCGAAGCCGCACAGCAGGTGACCGGATCGGCGCCGACGTGTAGCCTTGAGCCTAAAGCCTGATCATCGGGCCTCGTTAATTGATTGATACCGCGACATCCCATTGTCTTTGCAACTGACAGGAGTTTGCCATGCATTACATCACCCCCGATCTGTGCGACGCCTACCCCGAACTGGTGCAGGTGCTGGAGCCGATGTTCAGCAATTTTGGCGGCCGCGACTCCTTCGGGGGCGAGATCGTCACCATTAAGTGCTTCGAAGACAACTCGCGGGTCAAGGAGCAGGTCGAACTCGATGGCACCGGCAAGGTGCTGGTGGTCGACGGTGGCGGTTCGTTGCGCCATGCCTTGCTGGGCGACATGCTGGCCGAAAAGGCGGCGAAGAATCACTGGCAAGGCCTGGTGATCTACGGTTGCGTGCGTGATGTCGATGTCCTGGCGCAGACCGACGTCGGCGTGCAGGCCCTGGCTAGCCACCCAATGAAGTCCGTGCGGCGCGGCGTTGGCGACCTCAATGTACCCGTTACCTTTGCCGGCGTGACCTTCCGTCCGGGCGAATACATTTACGCTGATAACAACGGTGTGATCGTATCGCCAAGCCCGTTGAAAATGCCTGAGTAATGCTCTGAATCCGGTCAGTGGGGTAGGGATGTTCGAGGAAGAAAACGCGCAATGGGGGCTGGTGCATGCCCTGGTGCTGGATGGAAGCGGTGGTGCGCGTTCGATCGCCCGAACTGAACTGGACGCCCTTGAACTGCAGCCCCAGGAGAGCCTGTGGCTGCACTGGGACCGCAGTCATCCGCAAACCCGCACCTGGTTGCGCCACGACAGCGGCCTGAATGAGTTCGCCTGCGACCTGCTGCTTGAAGAAAACACCCGCCCACGCCTGTTGCCCCTGCCAGATGCGCAGATGCTGCTGTTCTTGCGCGGGGTTAACCTCAATCCTGGCGCCGAGCCCGAAGACATGGTCTCGGTGCGCATCTTCGCCCAAGCTCAGCGAGTGATCTCGCTGCGTCTGCGGCCGTTGCGCGCCAGCGACGAGCTGTTGCAGCAACTGTCTGAAGGCCGCGGGCCGAAAACCGCCTCCGAGTTGCTGCTGAGCATGGCGCAACTGTTGACCGAAAAGGTCCAGGCGCTGATCAGCGACCTGTCGGAAGTGGTTGACAGCGAAGAAGAGAAGCTCGAAGCCGACAAACGGTATGCTCCGGATCAGGGCAGCTTGCAGCAGATCCGCCGGCGTGCGGCCGGATTGCGACGCTTTCTCAACCCGCAGCGGGAAATCTATGCGCAACTGGCGCGCAACAAGTGGAGCTGGTTCGCCGCCGACGACGCCGACTACTGGAACGAGCTCAACAACAGCCTGACCCGCTACCTCGAAGAGCTGGAGCTGACCCGCGAACGGGCTGCCCTGGTGCTTGAGAGCGAAGACCGGCGGCGCAGCGAGCGGATGAACCGGACCATGTACCGCTTCGGTATCATCACCTGCATCTTCTTGCCCATGAGTTTCGTCACCGGGCTGTTGGGCATCAACGTCGGCGGTATTCCCGGCTCCGACAGCCCGTACGGGTTTCTCTTCGCCAGCTTGCTGGTGCTGGCCCTGGCGATGGGGCAGTGGTGGCTGTTTCGCCGCCTGCGCTGGGTGTGATGATGAAATCTGTGAACAAGCAGTCACAAACTGCCTGGCCAGTTCATGTGACCCGTGGTGCGGCGACCTCGTCTTTGACAGATATTGCGCGAGGTGCCTATGCACGATCCGTTTGAAGAATCCCTGCGAGACCTGCTCAAGGCATCGCCGTCCGGCCAGGACCGCGACGACGACGCCTGCCTGGGCCGGGTCCTGAAAACCGCCAACCGCCAGGTCGGCGCGGGTGATCTGTTCAGCTTGCTGGGCCGCTGGAGCCAGGCGCTGATGATTGCCGTGAACAATGGCTCGGCGCATGTCGCGCCGGTGCGCCGTAACGCTACCGCCCGTAAAGCTGATAAGGCCGATTGAATATGGAACTTGATCTCTGGACCCAGAGCCTGGTCACCGCGATGACCGCGTTGTGGACCAAAGTGGCGAACTTCATCCCCAACCTGTTTGGCGCCCTGGTGGTGGTGCTGCTCGGTTTCGTGGTGGCCAAGCTGCTCGATACCCTGCTGTCGAAATTGCTGGCCAAGCTCGGCCTGGATCGCCTGATGGGCGGCACCGGCCTGACCAAGATGCTCAGCCGGGTCGGCATTCAGGTGCCGATTTCGACCCTGATCGGCAAGATCGTCTACTGGTTCGTCCTGTTGATTTTCCTCGTCTCGGCCGCTGAATCCCTTGGCCTTGAGCGTGTCTCGGCCACCCTCGACATGCTTGCCCTGTACCTGCCGAAGGTGTTTGGTGCTGCACTGGTATTGCTGGCGGGCGTATTGCTGGCGCAACTGGTCAATGGCCTGGTGCGCGGCGCCGCCGAAGGCATCGGCCTGGAGTATGCCGCGGGCGTTGGGCGCATCGCCCAGGGCTTGGTAATCATCATCAGTATTTCAGTGGCAATCAGCCAGCTCGAGGTCAAGACCGACCTGCTCAACCACGTGATCGTCATCGGTTTGATTACCGTTGGTCTGGCCGTGGCACTGGCCATGGGCCTGGGCAGCCGGGAAATTGCCGGGCAGATTCTGGCTGGAATCTATGTGCGTGAACTGTATCAAGTGGGCCAACAAGTACGGATTGGCGAGGTCGAAGGGCAGATCGAGGAGATCGGTACGGTCAAGACGACCCTGCTGACCGACGACGGTGAGCTGGTCTCGCTGTCCAACCGGATTCTGCTCGAGCAGCGAGTCAATAGCCGCTAACCGGGCAAATCCTGCTAATGTATGCCGCCGCAAAAATGCCCCAGGCAGGGGTGTGCGGCGACAATGACCTGACTGTCGGCCAGATCCGTTTTGAATAAAGTTCACTCGCTGCCCATGCGTTACGATCCCCGCGAGCTCACTGATGAGGAGTTGGTGGCGCGTTCGCATGACGAGCTGTTTCATGTTACTCGCGCGTATGAGGAGCTCATGCGCCGCTACCAACGGACCCTTTTTAACGTCTGTGCGCGTTATTTAGGGAACGATCGGGACGCTGACGATGTCTGTCAGGAGGTGATGCTAAAGGTGCTCTATGGGCTGAAGAACTTCGAGGGCAAATCGAAGTTCAAAACATGGCTCTACAGCATCACCTACAACGAATGCATCACCCAGTACCGCAAGGAGCGGCGCAAGCGTCGACTGATGGATGCCTTGAGTCTTGATCCACTCGAGGAGGCCTCGGAAGAGAAGGCGCCCAAGCCTGAAGAGAAAGGCGGGCTGGATAAATGGCTCGTGCATGTCAATCCGATTGACCGCGAAATTCTGGTGCTACGATTTGTCGCAGAACTGGAATTCCAGGAAATCGCCGATATCATGCACATGGGTCTGAGCGCAACGAAAATGCGTTACAAGCGTGCGCTAGACAAGCTACGTGAGAAATTTGCGGGCCTTGCTGAAACTTAGTGGCGCGCAAATATCTCTAACGTACCGGCAAGTTCTGCTAGACTTGCCGTCGAGTTGTCCCCCGGATGTTGGTGGGACTGCTTAACTATCACCAGATGGGGATTTAACGGATGAAATTGAAAAACACCTTGGGCTTGGCCATTGGTACTCTCGTTGCCGCTACTTCGCTCGGCGCTCTGGCACAAGGCCAAGGCGCGGTCGAACTCGAAGGTGGCGTGCAGAAGCGCTACTACGATAGCGAGCGTAATTTCGATAACACTGGTACCAACCCGTACTTTCAGGGTAGCTACTTCCTGACCGACGACGTTGCACTGGGCCTGCGCTACAACGAAGTGCACAACGCCCGTGGCAACAGCGGCAAGAACATCAGGGGCCAGAACATCGGCCTTGACGCTACCTACCACTTCAACAACCCAGGCGATCTGGTTCGTCCGTACGTTTCCGCTGGTTTCTCCAACGAGAGCATCAGCCAGAACCTGCGTAGCGGTCGTGACCACTCCACCTTCGCCAACCTGGGCGCCGGTGCCAAGGTCTACTTCACCGAAAACTTCTTCGCCCGTGCTGGCGTTGAAGCCAACTACAACATCGACAGCGGCAACACCGAGTGGGGCCCGATGCTGGGTGTCGGCCTGAACTTCGGCGGCGGCAAGAAAGCCGAGCCAGCTCCAGCGCCAGTTGCTGAAGTCTGCTCCGACAGCGACAACGATGGCGTCTGCGACAACGTCGACAAGTGCCCTGACACCCCAGCCAACGTTACCGTTGACGCTGATGGCTGCCCAGCTGTTGCTGAAGTCGTCCGTGTTGAGCTGGACGTCAAGTTCGACTTCGACAAGTCGGTCGTCAAGCCAAACAGCTACGGCGACATCAAGAACCTGGCTGACTTCATGAAGCAGTACCCACAGACCACCACCACTGTTGAAGGTCACACTGACTCCGTCGGTCCTGACGCTTACAACCAGAAACTGTCCGAGCGTCGCGCAAGCGCCGTTAAACAGGTTCTGACCAACCAGTACGGTGTTGAGTCGAACCGCGTTGAGTCGGTTGGCTACGGTGAAACCCGTCCGGTTGCTGACAACGCCACCGACGCTGGTCGCGCTGTTAACCGTCGCGTAGAAGCGCAAGTAGAAGCCCAAGCCAAGTAATTGGTCCAAGCCCTACTGAAAAGCCCGGCCTAGGCCGGGCTTTTCTTTGCCTGCGATTCAAGCTGTCAGTTGCAGCAGCGCCGCACTGTCCACTGCGGCCACCTCGCCGATGACCACAATCGCCGGGCTGCGCAGCTTGAAGCTAGCCGCATCCAGGCACATCCGCGCCAGGCTGCTGCGTTGCTCGCGCTGCTGAGGCAGCGAGGCGTTCTCGATCATCGCCACTGGCGTGCGTGCCGCCAAGCCGCCTGCCAGCAAGCCCTGCTGCACTTCCTCCAGTTTGCTGACGCCCATGTACACTACCAGGGTGGTGCCGCTTTGGGCCAGCGCCTGCCAGTTCAACGGGCTGTCATCCTGAGTATGGGCGGTCACCAGGGTCACGCCGCGGCTGACGCCGCGCAAGGTCAGGGAGATGCCACATTGGCTGGCGCCAGCCAGGCCTGCGGTAATGCCATTGACCAGTTCGGTTTCGATGCCACGGGCCTGCAGCCAGGCGGCCTCTTCGCCGCCGCGGCCAAAGATGCACGGGTCACCGCCCTTGAGCCGGGCCACGCAGCGGCCCTGGCGGGCATGGCGCAGCATCAGGCGTTGAATGAAGGCTTGCGGGGTGGAGCGGCAGCCACCGCGTTTACCCACGGCAACCACCCGAGCCTGCGGACAGTGTTCAAGGATCTGCGGGTTGACCAGGTCGTCGATCAGTACCACCTCGGCTTCAGCCAGGGCACGTACCGCCTTGAGGGTCAGCAGCTCCGGATCACCGGGGCCTGCACCAATCAGCCAGACTTTCGCATGCATAGGGTTTTCCTCATCGGCAAAGGGGCTGTCAGCCTTTTAGCAGGCAGATCAGCAGGATCAGGTTAAGCAGCAAGGACAGCAGTGCCAGGCTGCGCCAGACTTTCAGCGGTTCGCGCTCAAGCAGCGGGCGCGGGCGCGCGCTTAACTGCTGGCGGTCGCCTTGCTCAAGCAGCAACAGCCATTGCTCTGCGGTTTCAAAACGTTGCTGGGGATCGGCGCGCAGCGCCTGGGCAAGGTTGTGTTCAAGCCAGTCGGGCAGGTCCGGGCGATAGCGCGAGGCGCTGATCGCCTGGGTGAAGCGTGGGTGCTGGAAGGCTTCGATTTCGCCATAGGGGTAGTGTCCGGTGAGCAGGTAGAACAGCGCTACTGCAACGCTGTAAAGGTCCTGCTGGGGGCTGGGCGGCTCGCCCTCGAATGCTTCCGGGGCGATGAACGACGGCGTGCCCGGCAGTTCATGGGCGCGGTCTTCGCTGAGCCCGGGGCAGAACGCCAGGCCGAAATCCAGCAGGCGCAGTTGGCCGTCTTCACCCAGGTGCAGGTTGTCGGGCTTGATGTCGCGGTGAAGGATATTGCGCCGGTGCAGCGCGCCCACCGCCTGCAACAGTTGCTGGGCCAGTGACTGCCATTGTGCCAACGGCAAGGGGCCGTTGTGGGCGAACAATTGCGCCAGGGTCTGGCCGGGGTATTCGCGCATCAGATAGTACAGGTGCTGGCGCTTGCCGGCCGGGTGCACTTCGGGGAAATAGCGTCCAGCCACCCGACGCAGGAACCATTCTTCGAGCAGCAAGCCCTGTTGCGCGCCCGGTTCGTCCTTGCGTTCGGCAGGCAGGGTTTTCAGCAGCCACGGCTGTTGCTGTTGGTCGCGCACGCGGTACAGCACGGATTGACGGCTGTGGCCCAGCGTTTGCTCGATATGCCAGCCATCAATGATCTGCCCGCTGCGCAGGGCGCTCGGCAACGGCCACTGCTGCAATTGCGCCAGGGAGTCGCCCAGGTTGCTCGCACCCAGTTGCTCGATGCGCACCAGCAGCGCACTGGCGTTGTCCTGGCTGCCGCTCAGATGGGCCGAGCTGACCAGGGTCTGGGCGGCATCCTGCAGGTCGATCTGCTCACGCAACACAGCCCTGATCTGCGCTTCGCTGAGGCTCGCCCAGACGCCGTCGCTGAGCAGCACGAAACACTCGCCGGCCTGCAGCTCGCCCTCCAGATAGTCGACCTGCAGGTGCTGGTCCAGGCCCAGGGCGCGCTTGAGCACATGCTGCATGCCCGGTTGGTCCCAGACGTGATCTTCGCTGATGCGTTGCAGTTGCCCGGCGGCCCAGCGGTAGATCCGGCAGTCGCCGACATGTGCCAAGGTAAAGCGCCGCCCGCGCAGGACCAGGGCGCTGAGGGTGGTGAGCAGCGGCTGGCCGCCGCCATTGGCGCGCAACCAGCGGTTCTGCGCCAGCAGCAGGCGGTCCAGGGCCTGGGCCACGCCCCAGGTGGCCGGGGTGGCGTAGTAGTCCAGGGCCAGCGCCTGCAGGCTGGCGCGCGCCGCCAGGCCGCCATCGGCGCACTGGCTGACACCGTCGGCGAGGGCGAAGAGGAAGCCTTTGCTGGCAGCCAGCTCCGGGTTGGGGGTGACCAGGCGCAGGGCGTCCTGGTTTTCCTCTCGGGGGCCGCTGGCACTGGCCTGGGCAAAGCTCAGTTGCAAGGTCATCGGCTAACCCTCAGACCCGCGCCGCAGTCACTGCCGCCGAGCCCCAGGTGGTGCGCCAGCGCTGCTTGACGCCGTGCAGGCCGAACCAGGCAAGAATGCCTAGGCTTGCGAACAACCACAGCCCCAGCTGATAGTCACCGCTGTGTTGCTTGATCGCCCCCAGGCCTGCGGCGAGCAGGAAACCACCGATGCCGCCGGCCATGCCGATCAGCCCGGTCATCACGCCGATTTCCTGGCGAAAGCGCTGCGGCACCAGTTGGAATACAGCGCCGTTGCCGGCACCCAGGCCGAGCATGGCGCTGACGAACAGAGCCAGTGCAGCCACTGAACTGGGCAGGTTGAAGCCCACGGCGGCAATGCACAGGGCGGCGACGCTGTACATCGCCAGCAGCGTGCGGATGCCGCCGAAACGGTCGGCCAGGGCGCCGCCCAGCGGGCGCATCAGGCTGCCGGCAAAGACGCAGGCGGCGGTGTAGTAACCGGCCGTCACCGGGCTCAGGCCGTACTGGTCGTTGAAGTAGCCGGGCAGGGCGCTGGCCAGGCCGATGAAACCGCCGAAGGTGACGCTGTAGAAGAACATGAACCACCAACTGTCGCGATCGCCCAGGGCCTTGAGGTAGTCGGCCATGGCTTTGGGCTTGGGCCGCTGGGGCGCGTTACGTGCCAGCAGGCCGAACAGGGCCAGGGTCAGCAGCAGCGGGATCACGGCAAATCCGAACACGTTGTTCCAGCCAAAGCCTGCGGCCAGGGCCGGGGCCAGCAGGGCGGCAAACACGGTTCCGGAGTTGCCGGCGCCAGCGATGCCCATGGCCTTGCCCTGGTGCTGCGCCGGGTACCACTGCGAGGCCAGCGGCAGCGACACGGCAAACGAGGCCCCGGCAACGCCGAGGAACACCCCGAGCAGCAAGGCCTGTTCATAGCTGTGGATGCCCAGGCGCCAGGCACAGAACAGTGCAACGATGACGATCACCTGGCCGATCAGCCCGGCGGTCTTGGGTGAGAGCCGGTCCACCAGCAGGCCCATGACAAAGCGCAGGATCGCCCCGGCCAGGATTGGGGTGGCCACCATCAACCCACGTTGTTGGGTGGTCAATTGCAGATCGGCGGCGATTTGCACCGCCATTGGGCCGAGCAGGTACCAGACCATGAAACTCAGGTCGAAATACAAAAAGGCGGCGAACAGGGTGGGGACATGCCCGGACTTCCAGAAACTCGTATTCATCGAACACCTCGTTGAACAGGGACGGAAACGAAAAAGACGTCGCCACCCGACCCGCTGGCGCGGATGGGGGTGCGACGTCTTTGTCGTGAAGGGGCAACCGCCGTTGGCTACCTGTCCTATGGGGATAGCAAGAGCCGGGCCAGAACCCTCTCAACCAAGCAAGTCACTCATGGCAATGATCTGCTCGGCCACCTGGATCAGCTTCTGTTGCTTGCTCATGGCCTGGCGGCGCATCAGGGTGTAGGCCTGCTCTTCGTTGCAGTCCTTCATTTTCATCAACAGGCCCTTGGCCAGTTCCACCCGCTTGCGCTCCGCCAGCTGCTGGTCACGGGCCTGCAACTGGGCCTTGAGCGCCTGGTCGCTTTCAAAACGGGCCATGGCCACGTCAAGAATCGGCTGCAATCGCCCGGCATGAATGCCTTCGACGATGTAGGCGCTGACACCCGCGCGAATGGCCTGGCGCATCACCCCCGGGTCGTGTTCGTCGGTGAACATGACGATGGGTCGCGGCCGGTCGCGGCTGACCAGCACCACTTGCTCCATGACATCGCGGCCCGGTGACTCGGTATCGATCAGCACCACATCCGGATGCACCGTTTCGACGCGTGCCGGCAGGTCAATGGTCAGGCCCGATTCTTCGATGACCTCGAAACCGGCCTGGACCAGCGCGGCTTTGAGCCGCCCGACTTTTTTCGCCGTGTCGTCGATCAACAGGATTCGCAGCATGTTTGCGTCTCCTTTCAGGGGCGTGCGAATGCGGCTGGCGTTTCTGCCAGGGCATGCAAAGGAAAACTGCGGGCATAGCCGTATGGGTCGCTACCGTCCCAGCGGCTGCCATCGATCAGCTGGCTGCTGCGCATATCCGTTGCCGCGCACGCTACGCCCACGGCCGTTGCCGCGTCGCGGTACAGGGCCAATTGCTGGACCTGGCGGGCTACGGCGAGGTAGTCGGGGTCCTCGCGCAGCAAGCCCCAGCGGCGGAACTGGGTCATGAACCACATGCCATCGGACAGGTAGGGCAGGTTGGCACGCCCGGCATCATGCAGGCGCAAGGCGCAGGGATCCTGCCACTGGTTGCCCAGGCCATCCTGGTACTGGCCGAGCAGGCGCGGCTCGATACAAGGCAGCGGCGCATCCAGGTAAGCCGCGGCGCTGAGCAGTTGCGCGGTACTGCGGCGGTTCTCGGTACTCTGTTCGATGAACCGGCTGGCGGCCAGCACTGCCATCACCAGAGCCCGCGCGGTGTTCGGATACTGCTCGGCAAACGCCCGGGTGCAACCCAGGACTTTCTCCGGATGGTCCGGCCATATCGACTGGCTGGTAGCCAGGGTAAAGCCCTGACCCTGCTCCAGGGCGCTCGCAGACCAGGGTTCACCGACACAGAATCCGTCGATGCGCCCCGCCTGCAGGTGCGCGAGCATCTGTACCGGTGGCACCACCACGCTGTCGACGTCGTGCAGCGGGTGGATGCCGTGGCTGGCCAGCCAGTAGTACAGCCACATGGCATGGGTGCCACTGGGGAAGGTCTGGGCAAAGGTAAGTTTTGTCCTGCTTTGGTGCACAAAATGCTGGAGTGCCTCGGGACTGGTCACGCCCTGGCGTTGCAGTGCAGCGGACAGGTTGATGGCCTGGCCATTCTGGTTCAGCCCCATCAGCACGGCCATGTCCGTGGCGCTGCTGCCGCCGATACCCAACTGCAGCGCATAGATCATGCCGTAGAGGCTGTGGGCGGCATCCAGTTCGCCATTGAGCAGTTTGTCGCGCAGGCCTGCCCAGGAGCTCTGGCGTCTGAGGTTGAGGCTCAGGCCGTAGGCTTGGGCAAAGCCCTGGGTGGCGGCGACCACCAGCGGTGCGCAGTCGGTGAGTGCCATGAAGCCCAGTTCCAGCAGCGGTTTCTCCGGTGCGTCGCTGCCATGCACCCAGGCCAGCGGATCGGTGCTCGGCATCTGTGAAGTTCTCCTGTGTCGATACAACGCTGTGGAGCAAGGCCTGTGCCAAGGTCCATCAGCTTTCCATCAGGATTGCCGCGCAGGGCTCGTGCAAGCTGGCCCTCTTTATCGATTATTGCCTTATCGATTATTGCCCGAGGATCCCCGGTGTCCGAACCGCTGCCAAACCTTGCACTGTCCGAGCATCTGGCCGAGGGGGTCTGGCATGTGACTATTGGCAGTCGCCCGTTACGTTGGTATGCGCAAGGTCGGCCGCAGTGTTTGCCAGCCGATTGGCAAGGGTTGCTGGTGGTCGCCGATGGTTGGCAATGGGAGGGGGAACCCGCCGATTTTTGTGCCATCAGCTGTCAGGTCCTGGTCAAGTTGCAGGTGTTCATCGATGAGGGTGTACCGGGGCTTGCCAGTGCGTCGAGCGTGCCGGTTTGCTTGCCCTTGGACATGCCCGTTGCTCGCTGTGCGCAAACGCTTGAGCGCTGGTATGTCCAGCAGGCATTTCGCGCTAGCGCCGACTATGAGCGCTTTGCCCAGGCGTTGCGCAGTGGCGAGGAGTACTGGTTGGTGCGCTATCTGCTCGACCAAGGCCGTGGCCAGGACAGCCTGCAGGCCCTGGCGCGGCGCTATGGGGTATCGGTGTCGCACTTTCGTAGGCTTTGCCGCCAAGCGCTGGGCGGTGCGACCAAACCGGCGCTGCGCAGTTGGCGGGTGGCACGGGCGCTGTTGGAAGTCATTGACGAAGGGCGCTCGTTGACCGAAGTGGCGCAGAACCAGGGGTACTGCTCGTCCTCGCATTTTTCCCGGGATGTTCGTGAGCTGCTGGGCGTACCACCCAGCCGCCTCGGCGATATCGTCGGAGCCTTGCGCTGATGATCCGCTTCGATGGCCGTGGGCTGATCTGGTGCTGCACCCTGGTGTTGTGCCTGTTGCACAGTGCAACGACTCAGGCCGATAACTACCGTGCCCGGGAAGAAAGCTTGCGCAGTTTCTTTGTGGCGCTGTCGGAGCCCTTGGGCAAGCCGATCATCGTCAGCAAGGCGGCGGCCGGCAAACGCATTTCCGGTGACTTCGCCATGACCTCGGCGCAGCAGGTGTTCGACCGGGTCGTGAGGCAGATGGGCCTGATCTGGTACAGCGACGGCCAGGCAATCTATCTCTATGACAGCGCCGAACTCAAGAGCGCCATGGTTTCGTTGCACAACACCAGTGTCGATACCTTGCGCGCCTTTCTGCGGCGCTCCGGCCTGCTCGATCCGCGCTACCCGCTGCGTGGCGATGGCCGGCGCACCTTCTATGTGTCCGGGCCGCCGATCTATGTCGACCTGGTCCAGCGTTCGGCGGCCATGGTCGATCAGGAGCCTTCGCAGATCCTGCTGGGGCGCCAGCAGGTCGGGGTCATTCACCTGCTCAATACCTTCGTCGGCGACCGGCGTTATGAGCTGCGTGAGCAAACGGTCAATATTGCCGGGATCGCCAGCGTGATCGAGTCGTTGTTGCAGGGCGAAAAAGCCCGTGTCGACCTACGCGACTCCCTGGGCCAGGAGCAGCCCAACTCGGCACTCATGCTCTCGGCACTGGACGACAACCTGATCGAACAAGCGTGGGAGGGTCAGCGATTGGCGCCGGAGCAAATGGCTGCGGCGAACATTCGTGTGGTGGCCTATCCGGACACCAACAGCCTGCTGGTCAAGGGGCTTCCGGAGCAGGTGCGCTTCATCGAAAACCTGGTCGAGGCTCTGGATACGCCCAAGCGCCATGTCGAGCTGTCACTGTGGATCATCGACCTGCAGAAGGAGGCGCTGGAGCAGTTGGGTGTGGATTGGCAGGGCCAGGTCAATATCGGCTCGCAGTTTTCAATCTCGCTCAACGGCGGATCGTCCACCACCCTCGATGGTCTGTCTTTTATCGCCCGGGTATCGGCCCTGGCCCGCAGCGATCTGGCCAATGTGGTGGCGCGCCCGGTGATCCTGACCCAAGAGAATGTTCCGGCGATCTTCGACAACAACCGCACCTTTTATGCCCCGCTGCTGGGGGAGCGCAGCGTCGACCTGCAGCATGTCACCTATGGCACCCTGGTCAGCGTGCTGCCGCGCTTTGCCCGTGGCGATGAAATCGAGATGTCGCTGAACATCGAAGATGGCAACGAGGTGGAGCCGCGTAGTGCCGAGCAACCCACGGTGCTACCCACCGTCGGGCGCACCCGGATCAGCACGGTCGCCCGGGTGCCGCAGGGCAAAAGCCTGCTGGTTGGCGGTTTCAGTCGCGACGAGAGCGCTGAGCAGGTCAGCCGAGTGCCGGTGCTCGGAGCGTTGCCGTGGATCGGCCGAGTGTTCAGTTATCGTCAGCAACGTTCGGCCAACACAGTGCGGGTGTTTCTGATTCAGCCGCGGGAAATCGGTGATGCGCTGGCCTTTGACCCCCAGAGCCTGAAGCAGGAGCTGTTCGAAGCGGATCAGCACGAGCGCCTGCGCCAGGCCTTCATGCGTGCGGTGAGCTTGTGATTCCCGTACTGACCGGCTTGGGCGGGCGTGCGGCGCAAGCACGGCTGAGCCGCGAGCAGGCGGCGCAGAGCCAGGCGCAAACCCTCGATAACCAGGACGACGCCCAGGATCCGCTCGCTGATCACCTGCAGCGCGCGGTACAGAGCAGCGATGACCTGGCGCAGGTCATGGCGCAGTTCCGTCGGCGTCAGTTCGAGCTGAAAAGCGAATCGGCCAGCGAGTTGTTCGAACGGGTGCTGGACGATGATGCACCGCCCAAGGCGCGTCAGTTGCTGGCCCTGGCTGCGGATCGGCAATTGCCCTGGGCGCTGCTGCTACAAGAGGCGAGCGGGTTGTTCACCGATGACAGTGACCTGGCATTGATCCTCAGCCTGCTGTTGCGCCAAGCCGATCTGGCCGCTGACACGCGCAAGCGGCTGCAGCAATTGGAGCAGGCATTGCGTGAACGCGGCTGCCCGCGACGGGTCCAGGCCGGTATCAATGCTGCGCTCAAGGCCCGTTTGTATGGCCGACGCATGGCGGTGCGGGCGGCGGCGCTGCGGGAAAACTACCGCGACTTTCTTGAGTCCGAAGACAGTGCGGCCGAGCATTACGAGCAATGGATCGGCTTGTATGGCCCAGAGCA
Organism: Pseudomonas rubra; assembly: GCF_028656935.1. Taxonomy (GTDB): domain Bacteria; phylum Pseudomonadota; class Gammaproteobacteria; order Pseudomonadales; family Pseudomonadaceae; genus Aquipseudomonas; species Aquipseudomonas rubra. Next base: position 119,545 of record NZ_JAMDGZ010000047.1, on the reverse strand, counting down.
CCGCCACAGCGTCCTGAGCTTTCTCGAAGAAAGCCTGTTGACCGATATCCAGGGGCAGGCCCCCAGTTGCAGCCTGCATGAATATGGGCCGGTACTGGTATTGCTCGGGCAACTGAAGCAATTGCGTTCTGCCGACCGGCTGTTCCTGGCAGCGTTGCGCGATCCTCTGCCGCTCAGCGAACTGGATGGTCTGGTCTTGCTCCTGGGTGTGTTGCGTAGCCCGCATGCACTGGATGAACTGCTGCAGGAGGTGCTTGGCCCGCTGATGTTGACGGCCGATGTGCAGGCACGCGCCCGATGGCTGCAGTGCCTGCGCCGGGCCTGCCTGGCCTTGCCCGGGCCACTGTTCAATGAAGATCACGCCGTGTTGTATCTGGCCGAGCGTTTCGAGCAACTGGCCGACAGTACCCTGTTTGCCGAGGTCCTCTACCTGCGCCGGCAGCATGGCCTGCACTGGGCGGTGCGGGGATGACGCAATGACCCTGGTGAACCTCTGGCTGGCACGCCTGGCGGCGCGCCCGGAGCTGTTGATCCTGGCGCTGATGGTGATGATCATCGCCATGTTGATCATTCCCTTGCCGACCTTGCTGGTGGATTTTCTGATCGGCGTGAACATCGTTCTGTCGTTGCTGATCTTCATGGGCTCGTTCTATATCGAGCGGATCCTCAGCTACTCGACCTTCCCGGCCTTGCTGTTGCTAACCACGTTGTTTCGCCTGGCCTTGTCGATCAGTACCAGCCGCCTGATCCTGACCCAGGCCGATGCCGGCGAGATCATTGCCTCCTTCGGCGAGTTTGTCATCGGCGAAAACCTGGTGGTGGGTTTTGTGATCTTCTCGATCGTTACCATTGTCCAGTTCATCGTCATCACCAAGGGCTCCGAGCGCGTCGCCGAGGTTGCCGCGCGATTCTCCCTTGATGGCATGCCGGGCAAACAGATGAGCATCGACGGCGACCTCAAGGCCGGCGCCATCGATGCCGCTCAGGCCCGGGCCAAGCGCAGCGAGCTTGAGCGCGAAAGCCAGCTGTACGGCTCCTTCGATGGGGCGATGAAGTTCATCAAGGGCGATGCCATCGCCGGCATCGTGATCATCTTCGTCAACTTCATCGGCGGCATGGCTATCGGTGTCGGGCAACTGGGCATGGACCTGTCCACTGCACTGACGACCTACACCTTGCTGACCATCGGCGACGGCCTGGTGGCCCAGATACCGGCGCTGCTGATCGCCATTGGCGCCGGCTTCATCGTCACCCGGGTCAATGGTGATGATCAGAACCTGGGCCGCAACATGCTCAGCCAGGTCTCGGGCAACCCCTTCGTCCTGGGCGTCAGTGCCGTGCTGGCCCTGGGTGTGGGTTTGCTGCCAGGTTTCCCGTTGGCGGTGTTCGTGTTCATTGCGTTCACCCTGGTTGCGCTGCTCTGGCGGCGCCACCGCCGGGCACAGGCCGGGCAGTCGACGGCCGCTGGCGAGGGCGGCGGCCTGGCGCCTGGCACCGGCCACGCAGGCGCGCAAGCGCCGCTGGATATCGACAGGCTCAATACCGAAACCCTGGCGTTGCTCTTGCTGGTGCCACCGCCACGGCTGGACGAGTTGCAGCAGGCGCGTTTTGCCGAGCACCTGCGCAGCCAGTTCTTTCTCGATTACGGCCTGCGCATCGCCCAGCCGCACCTGCGGGCAGCGCCGACCTTGCCGGAGCATCAGGTGACCATCCTCATCAATGAAGTGCGTGCCGATCAGTTCGACCTGTTTTTCGACCATCATCGCTTGCTCGATTTTGGCGAACAGTTGCAGGACTCGGGGTTCGAAATCAAGCATGGGCAGGACAGCAACAAGGCTCAGAGCCTGTGGGTTGCTCACAGCCACAGCCAGGCCGTTGCCGCGTTGGGGTACCCGCTGCGCGATGCACACCAGGAGCTGTATCACAGCCTGGCGGTGGTACTGGCGCGCAATATTCAGGAGTTTTTCGGTGTGCAGGAAACCAAGAGCCTGCTCGATGAACTGGAGCGCCAGTACCCCGATCTGCTCAAGGAAGTCTATCGCTATGTCACCGTGCAGAAGATCAGCGAAGTGCTGCAGCGCCTGATCAGCGAGCGGATCTCGGTGCGCAACATGAAGCTGGTGATGGAAACCCTGGCGCATTGGGCTTCGCGCGAGAAGGACACGCTTGCCCTGGTCGAGCATGTGCGCGCCGCGCTGGCCCGTTACATCAGCAATAAGTTTGCCCGCCAGGATGTGCTCAATGTGCTGTTGCTCGGCGCCGAGTTCGAAGAGGTGGTGCGCTCGGCGGTGCGCCAGACCTCTGCCGGCAATTTCGTCAACCTCGAACCTGCCCAGGTCGAGGACCTGCTCGACCGGGTCGGCGCCGGGCTCGTCGATCTGTACATCCCGCACAAGGACCTAGTGGTGCTGTGTTCGGTGGATGTCCGTCGCTACATCAAAAAGCTGATCGACAACCGTTTCCGCGAACTGGACGTGATGTCGTTCGCGGAAGTCGCCGAGAACATTTCGGTCAATGTGATCAAGACACTCTAGGGACTGGCGGGCACATGAAGCTTGAACAATTGACCCGCCAGGGCGCGCACCCGCGGCGATGCGTGGGGCCATTGCTGGAGGTGGCCCTGCCGGCAGTGGCGATCGGCGAGCTGTGCGAGGTCTATGCGCATTGGGGCGATGCACAGCCACGGGCCTGGGCCCAGGTCATTGGCTTTAATGCCGACGTGGCCTTGTTGAGCCTGCTGGGTGAGCCGCAAGGGTTATCCCGGCAGTCGCTGGTGATGGCAACCGGAGCCCCCCTGCAGTTGCACTGTGGTGATGACCTGCTGGGAACGGTGCTGGATGCGCGAGGGCAGGTGGTCGAACGCCTGGCGCCGGCTGCGGATCAGCCGGTCTATCGCTATGGCCTGGACAACCCGCCGCCGCACTACAGCCAGCGGCGCGCGGTGAGCGAGCGACTGGATACGGCGATTCGCGTTATCGACTGCCTGTTGACCTGCGGCATCGGCCAGCGCGTGGGCATTTTTGCCGCCGCCGGCACCGGCAAGACATCGTTGCTCGACAGCCTGGTGGAACACACCGATGCCGAGGTTTTCGTCATCGGCCTGATCGGTGAGCGTGGCCGTGAAGTGGCCGAGTTCATCCAGCGCTTGCGCAGCTCGCCACGCTGCGGGCGCAGCGTGGTGGTTCAGGCCAGCTCCGATTGCGCGGCGGTCGACCGCTGCAATGCCGCGCTGGTTGCCACCAGCGTCGCCGAGTATTTTCGGGATCGCGGGCAACGTGTGGTGTTGTTGATCGACTCCTTGAGCCGCTACGCCCGGGCACGTCGCGACCTGGCCCTGGCCGCAGGGGAGGCGCCTGCGCGGCGAGGCTATCCGGCCTCGGTGTTCGAAGCCTTGCCGCGCCTGCTGGAGCGCCCCGGGGGGACGGCCACAGGGAGCATTACTGCGTTCTATACGGTGTTGCTGGAAAGCGATGACGAGCCGGACCCGCTGGCCGAGGAAATCCGTTCGATCCTCGATGGGCACATTTACTTGAGTCGCGAGCTGGCGGGCAAAGGTCATTTCCCTGCCATCGATGTGCTGCGCAGTACCAGCCGGGTTGCCCAGCAGGTGTGCAATGCCGCGAGTCTGGCCTTGGCCAGCCAGGCTCGGGAGCGGTTGGCCCGGCTCGAGGGCATGCGCCTGCTGCTGGAGTTGGGTGAGTACCGTGCCGGCAGCGACCCACTCAATGACCAGGCGCTGCACAGCCGTGATGCCTTGCAGGCGTGGTTGCGTCAGCCCGCCGACTTGGCGGTCGATGCTGCACTTGCGGAGCAAAGCCTGCATGCGCTGCTCAGCTGACTGGCAGGCCTGGCTGCGGCTCGCCGAAGGCCGCCTGCAGGCCCTGCAGCACAGCCTTTTGGGCACGACCCGGCAGTTGCAGGCTCTGCATGATCAACGTAGCGGCTTGCTTGAACAGCTTGAAGTGTTGCGGCAACTGCGCATCGAAGAGCAGGGGCAACACCTTAGTTATGCGCAGTTGCGTGATTTGCTGCGGCGTCAGGCCCTGCTGCGGCGTCAAGCCCAGGTCATGACCCTGGACCTTGCGCAGATCAGCCAGCGGCAAGAGCAATTGCAGCGCACCCAGGCAGAACAACAACTGCAACTGCGCGCGGCCCAGCGCCGGCATGACAAGTATCGCCACCATTTGCGGCAGTTGCAGCGTCAGCGGCAACTGCAGGAGCAACGTCGCGAAGACAACGAACTGGAAGAACAAGGCGCCAGGAGCTTGCTATGGAACGATTGATCAATACCGACTACCGGCGGCCGCTGGATGTTTTGGACTACGACGAAGCGTGTCTGGACGAATGTGTTGCGCAGGTCGAGCCGCTGCAACTGACTGAGGGATTGCTGCAGTCTTTGTCGGTGTTGATGGTGCAAGCGCCATTGAGTCTGACACCGGGGCAGCAGACAGAGGTAAAGAGCCAATCGGGTGCACGGCCCAACTCAGAAGGTCGACTGCCCCATAGACCGTCGGGCACCCTCGAAGTTGCGGTGCTACCGGCGCTAGCGATCGCCCAGCCCATGTTGGCACCGCACACTCAAGCGCCAATACCGGTTGTGGCCAATGCAGTGCCTGAGCCACCTGTTGAACATGTCAGTGCGCCAATGCCTGTACTGGTCGGTACTCGGGGGGAGCCCGAACTGAACCCGCACGTTCCATTGGCTGGGCCTTTGCCAGCGGCACGTCCAGTCTCTGTACCGATACCAATCTCGGCTCCCGTTCCAGGGGCACCGCCAGCTCCAGCAGCAATGACCTTGTTGGTGCCGGCAAGCAAGGCGGGTGAGGGGTTGCAGGTGCCCTTCAACAATGGCCGGGTCAGTGGCATGTTGCAGGTCACTCTCGCCGAAGGCCACCAGGGCCTGCTGGTTACTCCGGGTCATCCCGCCCTGTTGGAGCCATTGCGCGAGCCATTCGCCCGCCTGGATCACCAGGCCTGGCGCTTGGCTGAAGAGGGCGACGAACGCCGGCAGGGTGAATCACGGGCGCGCCCGGACGAAGACGATGACGACGCGCAATGCTCGCGTTGAAACCCTTCGCGTTGCGCCATCTCCACGGGCAATCCAGCGTGCAGCGCCGGCTCCTGCGCCACCAGCCGCAACTGCGGCTTGAAGCGCCACCCCAGGACCGCGCTTGCCTGCAGTTCAGCGCCGAGTCGGTGTTGGGGCGCTGGTCTGGCCTGGTCGTTGCTCACGATTGGCTTGCCTTGCGTATGCCCAAGCTACCCGGGCTGTTGTCGCGCCCCTGTAGCGAGCAGCAGGTATTGCAGCTGTTCGAGGCATTGGCGCAACCGGTGCCGCCACCGTTACCGGCGCTGGTTTACGAGCGAATGGACAGCGTCCGTTTGTTACCGGGTAGTGAATGCACGCCCTGGCCGTTGCTGATGAGCGACACGGCCGTCGGAAGGCTTTGGCTGAGCGAAGTCCCGGCCGCGTTGCTGCCGCCTGATCCTGCCAGTGCGCAAGCGGCAGTACTGCCGACCGGCCTTGAACTGCTTCTGGGGCTCAGCCAGTGGCAACCGGCCGCTGAGCCGCAGGTGGGTGATCTGCTGCGTATCCTCGACTTTACCCCGCACTGGCGCCTGCATGGTCGCTTTGGCGGCCCCTTTGGCTTTATTGATCAAGGTATCCAGATGACCACTGTTGATAGTTGCAACGCTGAACACACCGGGCAAAGCCCCTTGTTGGCGACGCTGCCGGTCACGCTTGAATTTTCCCTGCCGGCCGTCAATCTGAGCTTTGCCGAGCTGGCCCGTTGCCTTGAGGCAGGTTTGCTCAACCTTGATCCACAAGCACTGCAACAGGTACGGGCCAACGGGCAGTGGCTGGGTTGCGGCGAGTTGGTGTATGTGGGCGAGCAAATAGCGCTGGAACTGCAGCAGGTGCGCGGCGGGGGCGAGCATGAATGATGTCTCGCTGATTGCCCTGCTGGCCGTCGCTTCGTTGTTGCCCTTCGTGGTCGCGGCCGGCACCTGCTACCTGAAGTTTTCCATCGTTTTTGTCATCGTGCGCAACGCCCTGGGCTTGCAGCAGGTGCCCTCGAACATGAGCCTCAATGCCATTGCGTTGATGCTGGCAATTTTTGTCATGACGCCTGTGGTTGAGCAGGGCTACAGCTACTACAAGGACAACCGGGTTGCTTTTACCGATATCGAGGCAGTGGTCGATTTTGCCGAGAACGGTCTGGGCAGCTACAAAGCCTATTTGCGCCAGTACACCGACCCTGAGCTGGCGCAGTTTTTCGAACGAGCCCAGCACAGCGGCCGCCAGCAGCCTGATGACTGGCATGACGAAGCGCTTGAGCCGTCATTGTTCGCGCTGTTACCGGCCTATGCCTTAAGCGAAATCAAGAGCGCGTTCAAGATCGGCTTCTACCTGTACCTGCCGTTTGTCATTGTCGATCTGGTGATCTCCAGCCTGTTGCTGGCCCTGGGCATGATGATGATGAGTCCGGTGATTATTTCGGTGCCGATCAAGCTGGTGCTGTTTGTCGCCCTCGATGGCTGGGCCCTGCTGTCCACCGGGCTGGTCGAGCAGTACCTGGCCGTGCGCTGGTAGCGGCCCATGGACGAACTGGTGTATGCCGGCAACAAGACCTTGTACCTGATCCTGCTGATGGTCGCCTGGCCGGTGGTGGTGGCGACCGTGGTGGGGCTTTTGGTGGGGTTGTTCCAGACCGTCACGCAACTGCAGGAGCAGACCTTGCCCTTTGGCTTCAAGTTGCTGGCGGTGTCGTTGTGCCTGTTCCTGCTGTCGGGCTGGTACGGTGAAACCCTGCTGGGTTTTAGTCGCGAAGTCCTGCACCTGGCCTTGCGTTGATGGGTGCCCTGCTGTTTTTCGAGTTGTACAACCTGTTCGCCCTGGCGTTGCTGGGGGTGGCGCGGCTGGCGCCGTTGTTTTTCATGTTGCCGTTTCTCAACAGTGGGGTGTTGACCGCCGCGCCGCGCCAGGCGGTGATGGTCTTGCTGGCGTTGGCCTTGACGCCGCTGATAGGTGAACAGTTACCGGCACTCGATAGCCTGGCGTTTTTCGCCCTGATGTTGCGCGAGGCCGGTGTTGGCATCGTCCTGGGGTGCCTATTGTGCTGGCCGTTCTGGGTGCTGCATGCCATGGGCAACCTGCTCGACAACCAGCGCGGGGCGATGATCAGTAACGTTATTGACCCGGCCAACGGTGTCGATAACTCGGAGCTGGCCAGTTTTCTGCAACTGTTTGCCGCCGTCATCTACCTGCAGGGTGGCGGCTTGTTGCTGATGCTTGAAGCTATCGAACTCAGTTATCGCGTGTGCGATCCGGGCCGCACCTGCGCGTTTTCCTTGCAGGCGATCGCAAGCTTTCTCGATGCCGTGCTGGCCCGGACCCTGGCCCTCAGTGCGCCCGTGGTGGCGGCACTGCTGATCAGTGAAGCACTGCTCGGCTTGCTGTCGCGCTATGCCCAGCAAATGAATGCCTTTTCGGTATCGCTGACGGTCAAGACGGTGGTGGCCCTGGTGGTGCTGTTGCTGTACTTCGGCACCCACCTGCCGGATGAAATCCTGCGCATGACGGGTGCGACGGCAAGCCTTGCGCTCTACATTCAAGAGCAGCCCTGATGTCTTCCAGTGCCTCGAAGTCCGAAAAGCCCACGGCCAAACGCCTGCGTGATGCCGCACGCAAAGGCCAGACCTTCAAGGCCCGCGATCTGCTGACCAGTTGCATGCTGCTGGTGGGCCTGGCGTTGATGCTCAACGATGCGCGTCTGCTGGAAATCATGGAGGTGTACCGGCGCTTGCTCGCAGGCGGCCTGGAAGATGACCTGGCCCGTTACTCGGCGAGCCTGCTGCGCCTGGCCCTTGAACTGATTCTGCCGATGGTGCTGGTGTGCATTCTGGGCAGCGCGTTGCCGGCCCTTGCGCAAAGTGGTTTTCGTCTGGCCAGTGAAGCGCTGAAGCTCAACCTGGGCGCCCTGAACCCGATCAATGGTTTCAAGAAGCTGTTCAGCCTGCGCACGGTCAAGGACAGCATCAAAGCTCTGCTCTACGTGCTGTGTTTCGCCCTGGCCCTGTGCCTGCTCTGGTGGAACTACCGGCCGCTGTTGTTTGCCCAGTTGCACGCCTCGCCACTGGCGCTGTTGTCGATCTGGGGTGAGCTGCTGCTGGCGTTGTTTGTATTGATCCTGGGCTGCGTGCTGGTGGTTGTGCTGCTCGATGCGCTGCTGGAGTACTGGCTGTTCATGCGCGAGATGAAGATGGACCTGCATTCGGTCAAGCGCGAGCACAAGGAGCAGGACGGCGACCCACAGATCAAGGGCAAGCGCCGGCAGTTGCATCAGGAATTGCTTAACGAACAGGTGCGCTCGGACGTGCGCAGCTCGCGGATGATTCTCGCCAACCCGACCCACATCGCCATTGGCATCTACTTTCGCCCCGAGGTCAGCCTGCTGCCGTTCATTTCAGTGATCGAAACCAACCAGCGGGCGCTGGCGGTGCGTGCTTATGCCGAGCAGGTGGGGGTGCCGGTGATTACTGATATCCAACTGGCCCGGCGCATTTTCCAGACCCATCGGCGCTACAGCTTCTTGCAGGTGCAGGAGGTCGAGCAGGTGCTGCGCCTGCTGGTCTGGCTGGAGCAGGTGGAGCAAGCCTGAGTGGGCTGGATGAGCGTTATGTGGCAGCGCTTGCCGCAAGGCTGGGGCCCAATACCCGGGTTGGCTTGAAGGAGTGCTTCGATGAACGACGGCGAAACGCTGGATGAAGATGTAGCACTGGGTATTGCCGATGCGGTGATGGCCGGAGCGACGTTGCGCGATATCCATGGGCTCAGTGATGAGCACATGGACAACCTCTATGCCTTTGCCTACCGCTTCTATGAGCAGGGGCGTCTGGACGATGCCGGCAAGGTGTTCCATTTCCTGTGCATTTACGACTTTCACAACAGTCAGTATTGGACCGGCTTGGCGGCCGTGCACCAACTCAAGAAGGACTACGCCAAGGCCATCGACCTGTACAGCGTTGCGCTGTTGCAGGACGACAAGGACTGCCGGCCGATGTTCTTCGCCGGTCAGTGTCAGCTCGCCATGGGCAAGCCCGGCAAGGCCCGACGCTGCTTCAACTATGTACTGCGCTATAGCAGCGACAGGCCATTGCAGGCTCAGGCGCAGTCCTGCCTGCAGGCACTGGATCAATTGCGCGACAACGACAAGGAATAACCAGCATGGACCTGTCAGCACTTTTCAAGGCTGCCCGTCAGCCCCTACCCGAACCGTCTGCAGACTACCGAGCGGCCGCCGGCATTGCCGCGCAGACCCTGGAGTTTCGCCACATTGCCAGCCAGGCCCTGGCTGCGGTGCAGTACACCGGCAGTGCGCAAGCGATCGCCGGCCGGCCACAGTTGGCCGCGCCACGCAGCCATGCCGACAGTCAGGCCACCTTCATCGCGTTGATGGCAAGCGTCAATGCACTGCTGGGCGAAGTGGGTAATCACAAGCTCAAGCAGCAACTGTCGATGCTGCAGGACCTCAATGGCGCACGGCAAAAAGCGCTGGAGCAACTGTCCGCCGAGTTCACGGGTGCGCTGCAAGCCTTCGACCAGGCCCAGGCGCAGGCCGAGCAGGGGCAAGGCCAGTTGGAGCAGCTGGCGGCACGCTTGGAGCAGGCCCGGCAACTGCTTCGCCAAAGCGAAGAACGCCTGGCCGGGCTATCGCCCGAGTCCCCCGAGTACCAGCAGGAGCTGCAGGTGTTGAACGGGTTGCGTGGGCAGGTCGAAATACAACAGCAGGTAATGAACACCGCTGTTGAGCGTCAACGTCAGCTCGTTGCCCAGGTAGAGCAGCTTGGCGCAAGGGCAATCCAACTTGAGGCGCAGGTTGCAGAATCGTCCTTTGATGGCGGTGCGGGCAAGCCACCCAACTCGCCATTGGCCCCCTTGATTGCCCGAGCGCTGCTGCTTCGCTTACAGATTATCGAGCTGCTTGGCGATGCGGCGCAGGAAAAGGAGCTGGCCAGCCGCGAGTTGTATCAGACCCTCCAGACAGCCCAGCAGGAAAAGCTCGAAGAAGAGGCACGCAAGGCCGAGCGTAGCAATGCCCTGGGGTGCATCTTCAAATGGGTTGGGGTCGCAATTGCCGCTGCGGTTCTGGTGGTAGCAACGGCAGGGGCGGGGGCTGCTGTCGCCGGAGGGGGCGTTGTCGCAGCAGGAGCGGGTACAGCCGCGACTGCCGCAGGCACTGCTGCGGGCGCGGCCGCCACGTCGGCGGTATCGGTCAAGGTCGTAGTGGCGGCAGTGGGCCTTGGCTTGACCCTGACCGACATGCTCGTCGAACAGGCTACCGGCAGTTCGTTCATGGCCAAGGCCATGGAGTCGTTGATGGAGGTCATGCAGTTCATGATGAAGGTATTTACCGAGCTGTATGCCGCGCAATTGAAGGCGCTCGGATTCGGTGATCAGGCGCGCAAGGTGGCCGAGATTGCCGCAATGATCGCCGCAGTGGTTGCCACCACGGTTGCCGTGGCGCTGGCCGCCAGTGCTGCTGGCAGCCTGGCCAGCAGCGTTGCGTCAAAGGTGGGCGCCAAACTCGGTGCCATGCTTCCGCAGGCCGCCAGTGGGGGACTGCAGAGCCTGCGCCAGGCCGCCAGTTCTGCCAGCGCCAGCCTTGGGCAGTCGATGCGTTCGGCTGTGGGGGTGGGGAGTGACAACGTATCCCTGGCGCGCTTCGCCACCCGTGTGGAAATGGCCGTGGAAGGTATCCAGCTGGGTGGCAGCCTGGTCGAGTCGGGGTTGCAGGTGGGCATCGGCGTACAGCACAAACAGATTGCCGAACATCAGGCCCAGGCGCATCTGGCCCAGGCTCAGGTCGAGTTGATTGTCCGGTACCTGGGGGAGGTGACCGAGCGTTACGGGGAGGCGCTAAAACAGCGCACCCGTGAAGTGGAGCAGCTTTTCAACGACCTGCAGCGTCAGGCAGAAGTGGGTCGATTTATCAGTCAACGTGTTTGAGGAATGAACTATGGAAATTCTGACTGTACCAGCAATGCGACAACTACCGGTCATTGGGTCCACGTCTTCTGCGCCTGCAGCCAAAGCATCCATTGCACATACTTTGCCAGGCTTGAATCTGGACAACCAAGTGCAAGGCCTGCACTTTCCCCCTGTTCAGGTCCCTGATGCTGCACAGGTCGAATCGCTGCTCAGTACCGAGGATTGGACGGTGGAGGAGAAGGTGCTTGTGCTGGATGGGTTCAAGCAATCGCTGGCCCCGGATGAGCGTGAGCGCCTGGCGTTTGACCCTGGCGCCTGGGAGAAACACGTCAATGTGCTGATTCAGTTCATCATCGCGCAGAACGTTGCCCGGCAGGTCAACGCCACCTTGGAGGGGGTGTTCATTGCTATTGAGGCGACGGCGACCCAGGCGCAGGCCGAGGCGATTGAAAAGGCCGGCATGATGCAAATGTACAGCGCGATTGCCTCAGGTGCAGTGGTGTGTACGGTTTCTTCGCTGGGTACGGCAAAGAGTCTCCAGGGCATGGCCGGGCGGCACCATGATGTCAGCACCCATAAGAAAAGTGCCATGGATGCACAGGATCTGGCCAGTGATTTGCGCGTGCAGCGTCATGATCTTGAGGTGCGGGGCAATCAGGCCGACGCTCGGGAGCTGGCCTGGTTCGACAGTGAGATCGCCAAGGCCAAAAAGCAGTCGCGCCTGGCCGAGTGGAACAGTGCGATGAGCGAGCAGGGCAATGGTCGGTTGCAGGCGGTCGGTCAGCAAATGTCAACCATGGCGGGTGTGCTGGGGCAGGCGCTGGGTGGCATCTTGCGCACCTTCGAGTCCAGCGCCAGGGCCGAGGAAGCCAGGCAGCAAGCCCAGGCCCGACTGGGCAAAGGGCTGGCCGATGAAACCGGGCAGAAGGATGCGGCAGATGCCAGCCTGCTGAACAAGCTCATGGAGCTTTTCATGCAAATCATGCAGTCGCGCGCGGCGACCATCAAAGTCAGTTGAGGCCAGCACCATGCATATCATCGTAGCGAACAACAGCATTCAACCGCAGGCTTTCGATGCAGCGGCCCAGGCACAGGCTTTACCGCAGCGGTTACCTACCAGTGGAGCGACTGCCGCCTCTCCTGCACGGCAACAGATGCTGGAGTGTTCAGTAGGGCAACTGCTGCGTCACCTGCACCCGGGTGTGCAGGGGGAAGCGCGCCAGGTGCGGATGGCCTTTGCCCAGCAGGAGCTGCGGGTGTTCGCCCGTATTGCCGAGTGTTGCGCTGCTGGCCTGGCCGACCGGCAACACGAACAACTGCAGGCGCAGCAAAGAGCGAGCGAGGGGATGCTTTTTGGCAATCTGCCTGCCGCGCTGAACCTGGGGGTACAGGCGGATGTACCGTTTTTCGACAAGTTGATCGAGCTGATCGGGGTTATCCGGGATGATTACCTGAGCGTGTACGAGCATGTTCTCGACGTATACACAAAGTTCTATGCCGCCTTTACCGACCAGATCACCAGCAAGATGAGCGGCTGGTTCGAAGCGGACAAAGATGGCAAGAAGATCATTTTCCAGCGCGCGACCTTCGAAAGTGCCTTGCGCTCGCTGATACAGCAGTTCGAGTACCAGCCCAGCCAACTGGTGCCCATTCCCGGCGCGGCGCCGATGAATGAGGACGAGGCGCGTAACTGGCAGCGTGCGCTGGGGTTGCCCGACTATTGCCTGAGTGAGGATGGCAACGGTAACTGGGTGGTGTACATGGATACCGCTCCGGTCATTGCCATTCTTCAGGGGCTGCCGCCCTCCGGGCCCGGTGGGACGCCACCTGTGATCGACACCGCCAAGTTCAATGCCTGGCAATCGGGCTTCAATGCCCAGGAAGAACGCTTGAAAAACATGCTCCAGTCCATCACCTCAAAATATGCCAACGCCAACACCTATCACGACAACTTCAACAAGACCTTGTCGGCGCACCTGAGCCAGTATGCCGACCTGCTCAAGCACATGACGACCTTGTGAGCGGCCTCGAGCCGCAGGTCATCGCCGTCATCGCCGGTTGCCTTGGCGGGCCCGCCAGGTCCATTGGTATCAATGATGACCTGGTGCACGATCTGGGGTGTGACTCGCTGAACATTGTGGAGCTGGTCGAGGCGCTCAACGCGGGGTTCCAGATCGTCCTCGCGCCCGGTGAAATCAGGACGTGGCGTAGCGTTGCCGATGTCATCGGTTCGGTACGGTGCGCTCAGATCGGCTGAAGGGTCCTACGGCCTCTTACGGATTAGTTGCTTTGTTATGTAGGTACTTGCCTGCATTTTCGCCGGGAAGTACTTCTTATAGTCGTTGGCCCGCCATCCTGTTCCGAGGTGTTCGCTCAGTGACAGGTGCGTAACAAAAAGGGCCAACCCACCATGACTGCCTTTGTCCACGCCCCCGAAAATGTCCACTATTACTTCGGCTATTGGTGCCTGTGCCCGGAGGGTGTGCTCTGGCACAACGAGAGCGGGCAGCACCTGCCGCCCAAGGAACTGCAGGTGCTGCGCCTGCTGCTGGCCAATCCCGGCATGCTGATTTCCAAGGACCGCATGCTCAGTGCAGTGTGGCCTGGGCTGGATACCGCCGAGGAGTCCTTGACCCGTTGTATCAGCGTGCTGCGCAAGCTGCTCAAGGACTGTCGCCAGTTCATCGTCACTGTGTATGGCAAGGGCTACCGCTTCAATTGCAGGGTCCAGCGCACTGCAGGCATCGCAGAGCAAACCCCGCTAAAGCCTACCCTTGCTATCCTGCCGTTTCGCGGCGGCCAATCGCTGGAGACGCTGGTGCTCAATACCCAGCTCAAATGTGCTGCGGGCATCGCCCTGGAGCAGCGCGCGCAGTTGCTGTCGCTATCGGTGGCCAGCTTGTCTGCGACCCCGTTGGAGACCTTGGCCCTGATCGAGCGCCTGGCGCCGAGTCATTACCTGTGCGGTTACTGCGTACAGGGCGAGCACCATTGGCAACTGACGGTCGAACTGGTGCGCGGCAATGATCATCGGGTGCTGGACTGCCGTCTGTTCCGGGGCACTCAAACACAGGTGATCGAGGCGCTGCTGGCATTTCTCCAGGCGTGTTTTCCGCTCACCGATCACCCTGATCGGCCCTCGTCAGAATTCCATCAGGATCCTTGCTTGCCACGTCTCTAGTCTGTGCTCGTTCTTGTGTTGTCACCTTTTCCAAGAGTGCGGGTATGCCAGCTTCCCTGACCGAAACTTGTGTCATGCGTGTGTTCAACGGCCCAATGGCCGGCACCGAGTTTGTCCTGTCCCAGGGTTTGACTCGGGTGCTGGTTGGCGCGCCGCAGGTGTTGGCAGCAGCCAGTGAGCCCGACCTGGTAACAGGGCAGGCGCTACTCATCGCGCTGGAGCAGGGCGGTTGCAGCTTCGAGATCCTGCTCAGCGATCCGCTTGGGCAATCGCTCAAGATTCGGCCGCAGCAAACACCGCCAACCCCCTGGCAGGAATGGCCGTTGCAGCAGCAGCGCCAGATCGGCGGGTTGCAGCTGGCGTTTCGTTCGAGCGCCCAAGCCTGGGACCTGCGACAACCGCCGGTGGCGCCCAGTGGAAAACGAGGCCTGGTCTCGATACGTATGCTTAGCCTGGCGACCGCCGTGTGCCTGCTGGCGGTCTCGGTAGCGGTCTGGTCGTTGCCGGACCGGACCGTATCGGCGCAGCAACGCGGCATCTCGACACTGGTCAGTGCCCAGGCGCGGGTCCTGCAAGGGCGCGACCTGCGCATGTACGTGCTGGTCGATTCACAACGTGAGGCCAGCTGGAACAGGCAAGTGCTGATGCGCCATCAACTGGGCAGCGTTGCTGTTGTCGTGACGGCCGACGAACAGCGGCGCCTGGAGCAACATTTGCTGGCGCTGGAGCCTGGCCTGGCCATTCGTCTGGTGGATTTGCGAGACCCCCGGGCGCCGGTACTGGTACTGGCCGGTACGCCGATCCAACCTGCACTCAAAGCGCAGCTCGAGGCGCAGTTGCTACGCGCGGCGCCTTATGCCGGGCACCTGGAAATTCGCGTGCAGGACGACAGCGCCAGTGTCGACCAGGCCATCGCTGGCCTGCGGCAGATCGGGGTGCCGTTCCAGCGGCATGACCAGCATAACGCGGTGGCCCTGCGCATCGAAGGCAACCTGCAGGACAGCCAGTTGCAAGCGACCCGGCGCTTCATTCAAAACTTCGAACAGCAATGGGGCACGCGCTTTGTGCACTTTTCCATCGTCCTTCAGGATGACCGACTCAAGGGCCTGTCGCAGCAGGCAGGCGAGCAGGGTTACATCAAGACCTCGTCGGCGTCCTGGCAATTTCACTCCCCTCGTACAGGTGGTTAACCATGCGCAGCATCTCAGCTCCAATCGAGTTTCACGATGACTTTCTCGGGCGTCAGGCCGATGCGTTCGAGCAGGGCGCCCAGGGCCTGAAAGAGGCCTTGGACAAAGCCCTGGAAGCCTTGCAAGGCGATGCCTCGGATCCGACCTTGCTGGCGGCTTATCAAGCGGCGTTCTCTTCCTACACGGTGTTTCGCAATGCGCAGACCAACACGGTCAAGGGCTTCAAGGATATCGACATGGCGATCATTCAAGCCGCCCGTTGATGACCTGACGCTTCGCCCCACCCACAGGAGCATTTGCCCATGGCTATTGATTTCATTGCCCCTTACGCCACGCCGCGCCTGGCCCACAGCCTTGATCCTGGCGGTCAGGGCGTCCCGGTTTCATTGCAGGATCGGTTGATTCAGTCATTCGCCGAGTCGGCACAGGCGAGCGAGTCGCAGGTCGCGCAGATTCAGCAGTTGCTGCAGCGGCCCGATATCACCAGCCCGCAAGCACTTGCCCTGCTGCAGGAGCAAACCGGCCAGTACAACGTCGATATCAACCTGCTCAACACCCTGGTGCGCAAAACCGTGGGCACCGTCGAAACCTTGTTGCGCCAGTCATGAGGTACTGGCTTGGGGTGATGTTCTGCCTGCTACTGAGCGGCTGCCGGCAGCCCCTGTTATTGCAGGGGCTCGACCAGCAACAGGCCAATGAAGTGGTGGCGTTGCTGCAGCGCAACAATATCGCGGTGCAAAAAGTCGACATCGGCAAGAGCGGCTACAACGTGCTCGTCGCGCAACTGGACTTCCCGGCAGCGGTGGATCTGCTGACCCAATATGGCTTGCCGTCGCGCTCGCGAATGCAGGTGGCCGAGATGTTCCCTGCCGATGCCCTGGTCGCCTCGCCACGGGCCGAAAAGGCCCGCTTGTATTCAGCCATCGAGCAACGCCTGGAACAGTCGGTGACGGCCTTGGCCGGCGTGGTATCGGCGCGGGTACATGTCAGCTATGACCTGGCTGCAGGTGAAGGCGGGCGGGCAAGTGCACCTGTTCATCTGTCGGTGCTGGTGGTGCATGAGCCTGACAGCGAGGCGCAGACGTTGATCGATGACCTCAAACGTTTTCTCAAGAACAGTTTCAGCGGTGTCGATTATGAACACATTTCCGTGATTCTGACCCCGCGTGTAGCCATCCAGCACCACGCGCCGCAGGCTCTGCAGTCGGGCGCCGGCATGTGGCGATGGCTGTTGCTGTTGGCTTTCGCCGCGATCATCAGCGGTGGATGGCTGTGCTACCAACGGCGGGAGTTGCGTAATGCAGCCACCCCTTGAATGGACCGAACGGCTTGCACGGCATCCGACCTACTGGCTCAGCGCTGATCGCCTTGACCTGCCGCCGGAATTCCATGGCCCGCAGGTCAGGCGAGTGCTCGACGAAGTACTGGTCCAGGGGCTTGAGCTGCCAGCGTTGCCGCAAGCCTGGCCAAACCATGATGTGACCCTGCTGTGGCTGGAGCATTGGTTGTTGTTGCCGCGCATCGCCCAGTTGCTCGGCGCCTATCGCTTATGGCCTGTGCTGGCCCGAGACGCCACCACTGACGGCTTGACGCCAGCGTTGCGCACCTTTGCCAGTTGCACACTGGGCCCGCGTCCGCTGTTGGACGAGCTGCCGGACCTTGCCTTGCCCTTGCGGCTGGAGACGCTCGGGCTAAATGCCTTGCTGGCCTGGCAAACCGAAGTGCCAGCGGGAATGTTGGCCCGTCTATACCTGCAGTTTCCCTATCAAGTGGTTGTCCTGCAGGCTGAACTGGCGGTGGCGCAACCGGACAAAGGACTTTTGCTCATGGCCCTGCAACATGCTCGATTTACTGCGTCGTGAACCCCACTTGCCGGGCCTGGACCCGGTGCACGTACGCCGGGCCGAGCGGGCCATGGCGCGGCGCTGTCAGCAGCTCGAACAGCAGGCTCGGCAGCGGGCGCAACAGTGCCTGGCGCAAGCCGAGGCACAGGCCGAGGTGCTACGCCAGACGGCCAGGCGCCAAGGCTATGGGCAAGGGGTATTGCTGGCGGCGCAGGACTTGGCCGAGGCCTTGCTGCACAGCCAGTGCCTGGCGGATCAATTGCGCGTTGAGGTGGTCGAGGCTACGCGTGCAGTGATGGCTGAAGTAGTGGGGCAGGTGGAATGGCTCGAGGCGATCCTTGCGCAGTGGTCGGCGGCGCACGCCAGGAGCGCAGCCTGCCTGCGGCTATTGGCGCCGCTTCACAGCCAGCGTGATGACGCCCGCCTGCTGATCGCGTTGCGTCGGGCCTGGGCGGGTGAGGTGCAGGTCGAGTATCGCCAGCAGAGCCATTACCGCCTGCACCTGGGCGAGCTGGCGCTGGAGTTTCACCCAGCGGCGGTCGAGGCGCAGTTGGCCGAGCAGGTATTGGCCCGTTGTAACGGCCTGGCATGCAGTGCCCTGCAACTGGATGAAAGTGCCAGGACGACCCTTGCCGCGAGCTTGCAGCAATGGTTGAGGGCGCCCGATGCGCAGTGAAGGCATCGGCAGCCCGCCACACGCGTTGCCGGTTGCGCAAACCGTGCACAGCCTGGAAGCGCGCATGGGGCCGGCGCCGGCTCGCTTCGACGGTTTGTATCAACAATTGCTGTCCATGGGCGGCCAGGGGGCGCAGGCCTTGTACCGGTGTATTCGCGGATGGCCCATGGAGCAGGGCAGTGATCCGGCGTATCGCACCGTGGCCGCGCAACTGGCGGTGGTCTTGCAAGTGTT
This sequence comes from Pseudomonas rubra, assembly GCF_028656935.1. GTDB lineage: Bacteria > Pseudomonadota > Gammaproteobacteria > Pseudomonadales > Pseudomonadaceae > Aquipseudomonas > Aquipseudomonas rubra. The sequence continues at coordinate 101,427 of NZ_JAMDGZ010000047.1, read as the reverse complement.
GCAACAGCTCAAGGCTGACGGTCTTGAAGAGGATGTGCTGTACCAGGAAATGCGCGGTGTGCACACGCGGGTGTTCGGCGTCGAGTTGCAGATGAAGGCGTTTTTGCAGCAGGCGATGAATCCGCAGTGGGATGAGGACAGTCGGGAAGAGGTTGAGTGGTAAGTGTGTGCTGTTCCCAACAACAAAGAGGGAGTTCTAATGGTTGATTCAATCAGCAATGCCGGTTCAGCCAGCTATGTGCCAGCTGAGGCTTCCGAGCAGTCGATGCTATCAGCGCATGTCGTTATCGACATGCCAGAGGATTTTAATCCAGCCGACTTTCAGGGTTCGCAAACGCCTTTGAGCCGAGAACAGAACGATGTCTGCATCGACATCATCCAGACACTTGAAATCTTTGAGCAGCAAATCGGCTTCTCTGCGCAGGAAGCCCAGGCGGTGCAATCCTTTGTTGAGGACGGCATTGCTTCTCAGAATAGTGAGTTCGCCCATTCGCCGTCTTTGGAGACTGTACCGCAACGTATCGGTGCCTTGACTCAGCTCCTGCAAGTGCAACTGCGTGAAACCCTGGACAACCTGCCGCGCCCAGTCAACAACGTGTTGCTGTCCACCGCCTTCAACCTGCCATCGGTCTGTGCCCTGACCATGGCCCGCAGTGCGCTGAGTGCCGCCGTGGCCGAAGGCGTGTCAGGGTCGGCTGCGCTCATCACCGGTGCCGCTTGCTCGGCGCTTCCCTTGCTACTGACCCTCGCCGCTGCCGGGCACCACCTTTACAACGGCACTGCGACTCCGGCCTACCTGGCTTCCCAAGGCGCGTTCCTCGCAGTTTCGGCGCTGATTCTCGGTGCTGCGCTTGCTACCGGCCCGGCGACCATCTTCGCCGGGCTGGGTGGTTCGGCGCCAGCAGTGGCCTTGTACTGCCTCAGTCGTGATCTGCTACAGCCGTTTCACGGACTGGGCAGCAACACCGGCCTGAGCCTGCCGGTCAACCTGATCGATAGCGTCGCCTACGGTGCCATGCAGTTTGCCGCAGGCGCGGCGGCCCTGTGGACCGATTCGGGATTGGTGGGGGCCTTGATCAATGGTTTGATTGAAAGCATCGAGCCTGCGTTGAACGAAGAGCTTTCAGCCTGGCTGCAGGGTGGGGACGAGGCGGGTGACGAGCAGAGCTTCCGCTTGCAACACGAATTGCAGGTACCCAGCTGGCAACAGATTGTCACCCGCTTGGAAAACACCGGCATTCCCCGCATGACCGCTTTTGCCATCATCTCCACCGGGGTGGCCACCGCCCAGCATATCGGCGCCATGGGGCTCAGTGACAATCAGAACTTCTGGCTGGCCAATGGCGCCGGAGCACTGTTGGCCAGTTACATCCTTACGCCGTTCTATCAAAGCCATGCCTTACTCGCCGAAGTGGTGATCAGTTAGCTATAATCGCCGCCCCATCGCCGCTACCCGAGTTCATGCCGCCCATGTATACCCTGGCCCGCCAGCTGCTGTTCAAGCTCTCCCCGGAGACTTCCCATGACCTGTCCCTGGACCTGATCGGCGCCGGTGGCCGCCTGGGCCTGAACGGCTTGCTGACCAAGGCGCCGGCCTCCTTGCCGGTGACCGTCATGGGCCTGAACTTTGCCAACCCGGTCGGGCTGGCGGCGGGTCTGGACAAGAACGGCGCGGCCATCGACGGCTTTGCCCAGCTGGGTTTCGGCTATGTCGAGATCGGCACCGTGACCCCGCGTGCGCAGCCGGGCAACCCCAAGCCGCGGCTGTTCCGCCTGCCTGAGGCCGAGGCGATCATCAACCGCATGGGTTTCAACAACCTGGGCGTTGACAACTTGCTGACCCGAGTGCGTGCAGCCAAGTACCGCGGCATTCTGGGTATCAACATCGGCAAGAACTTCGACACTCCGGTGGAGCGTGCGGTGGACGATTACCTGATCTGCCTCGACAAGGTCTACGACCAGGCCAGCTACATCACCGTCAATGTCAGCTCGCCGAACACGCCGGGCTTGCGCAGCCTGCAGTTCGGTGACTCGCTCAAACAACTGCTCGACGCCCTGGCCGAACGCCGTTCACAACTGGTGAGCGAGCATGGCAAACATGTGCCTCTGGCGATCAAGATCGCCCCGGACATGAGCGATGAAGAAACCGCCCTGGTGGCCGCGGCCCTGCTCGAATCGGGCATGGATGCGGTGATCGCCACCAACACCACCCTTGGCCGCGAAGGTGTCGAAGGCTTGCAGCATGGTGACGAGGCGGGCGGTTTGTCGGGTGCGCCAGTGCTGGAAAAGAGCACCCATATCGTCAAGGTGCTGGCCGCTGAGCTGGGCGGCAAGTTGCCGATCATCGCCGCAGGCGGGATTACCGAGGGCAAGCATGCCGCGCAGAAGATCGCAGCCGGTGCCAGCCTGGTCCAGATCTACTCGGGGTTCATCTACAAGGGACCGGCCCTGATCCGCGAAGCCGTGGACGCCATCGCCGCCCTGCCTCGTTAAACGGCAGGCATAAAAAAGGGCCCCCTCAAGGGGCCCCTGGGCCTCAGCCCGCCGCCCGGATGGGGCGCGCATGGTAATCGGATTCAGTTCCTCGTTCAGCCAACGGCGTGAAGTTCGTTGAGTCTATGGATACCCGCAGTGCCGGTCATACCGTCCCAGTTGTCGCCGCGTCCTTCGCGCCAGCCATTGATCCATGCCTGGCGTACAGACGGTAGAGTAAAAGGGCAAAGCTCGCGGGATTTGCCGGTGACCCCATATTGGTAGCCACGTGAAAATGCTCGTTCCAACGGATCACGCTTAAGTCTTCTCATAGGGTGTTGCCCTCACTTGTTGACTGTAATGTCCCGTCGACCTCTAGAAGGTCGGGCAGAATCGTTCTGCCGGTTTACGCTCGCTGCCGGCGTCGCGAGCGGAAAATGTTGCCCCGTTGCGGTGACAACCTAAAACCAGTTCTAACCAATGCAAGACACAGTGTGAATGATCGTTTTGTCATAAGGACGTAACCTTTCATAGGGTCAAAGGATAAGTAAATAAATGCGTCTGATTAGGATCTGACGCAAAGCCCGCTATGATCAGGGTTTGACCCGAAGCGAAATCATCGGGCCATCGCTATGTGATAATTTGTAACAACGAAGGCAAAACGACGAAGGGTCATTTTTCCCGGTTTTTCGCCTGAATTTTTCATTCTGCCCGGCAATCAAAGACTCTCAGCCCATGGCAAAAGTCAGATTGGCGGGTGGCCCGGCGCTGACAAAAGCGCCATTCGAACGCTGTGGAAAGGCGTTCGATTAAACATCGGAAGGGCGATGCGCTTGCCTTTCCACTTTATTGCTCAAAGCTCTGGATACCCCATGTCGGACCGTTTCGAACTTTACCTCACCTGCCCCAAAGGCCTTGAAGGCTTGCTTGCCGAAGAAGCCCGCGGGCTCGGCCTTGAAGATGTGCGCGAGCACACTTCGGCGATTCGCGGCACGGCCGACATGGAAACCGCCTATCGGCTGTGCCTGTGGTCGCGTCTGGGCAACCGCGTACTGCAGGTGCTCAAGCGCTTCAACATGAAAAACGCCGACGACCTGTACGACGGCATCAATGAAGTCGAGTGGCAGGATCACCTGGAGGCCAGTGGTTCGCTGGCGGTGGAGTTCAGCGGTCACGGCTCGGGCATCGACAACACCCACTTCGGTGCCCTGAAGGTCAAGGACGCGATCGTCGACAAGCTGCGCACCAGCAGCGGCGAGCGCCCCTCGGTGGACAAGCTCAACCCGGACCTGCGTGTGCACCTGCGCCTGGAGCGTGGTGAAGCGATCCTGTCCCTGGACCTGTCCGGCCACAGCCTGCATCAGCGCGGTTACCGCCTGCAGCAAGGCGCTGCGCCACTGAAGGAAAACCTTGCCGCCGCCGTGCTGATCCGTGCCGGCTGGCCGCGTATTGCCGCCGAAGGTGGCGCCCTGGCCGACCCGATGTGCGGCGTGGGTACCTTCCTGGTTGAAGCGGCGATGATCGCTGCCGATATTGCGCCTAACCTGCGCCGCGAGCGTTGGGGTTTCAGCGCCTGGCTGGGCCACGTGCCGGCACTCTGGCGCAAGCTGCATGACGAGGCGCTGGCCCGTGCTGCGGCTGGCCTGGCCCGCCCGCCGTTGTGGATTCGTGGTTATGAAGCCGACCCGCGGTTGATCCAACCGGGTCGCAACAACGTCGAACGAGCAGGCCTGAGCGACTGGGTGAAAATCTACCAGGGCGAAGTCGGCAGCTTCGAGCCGCGCCCGGACCAGAACCAGAAAGGCCTGGTTATCTGCAACCCGCCCTATGGTGAGCGCCTTGGCGATGAAGCGAGCCTGTTGTACCTCTACCAGAATCTCGGCGAGCGCCTGCGCCAGGCCTGCCTGAACTGGGAGGCGGCGGTGTTCACCGGCGCGCCTGACCTGGGCAAGCGCATGGGCATCCGTAGCCACAAGCAATACGCCTTCTGGAATGGTGCCTTGCCGTGCAAGTTGTTGCTGATCAAGGTTCAGCCGGATCAGTTCGTCACCGGCGAGCGCCGCCAGCCGGAGCGCAACGGTGAAACCGCCGAGCCGCGTTCGCCGGCGGCAGTGGCCAGTGAGCCGGCACGCCTGAGCGAAGGCGGGCAGATGTTCGCCAACCGCTTGCAGAAGAACCTCAAGCAACTGGGCAAGTGGGCCAAGCGCGAAAACGTCAGTTGCTACCGCTTGTACGATGCCGATATGCCTGAGTACGCCCTGGCCATCGACCTGTACCAGGACTGGGTGCACGTGCAGGAATACGCCGCACCACGCTCTATCGATCCGGAAAAGGCCCAGGCACGCCTGTTCGACGCCCTGGCGGCGATTCCCCAGGCCCTGGGTATTGACCAGAGCCGCGTCGTGGTCAAGCGTCGCGAGCGCCAGAGCGGCACCCGCCAGTACGAGCGCCAGAGTACCCAGGGCCAGTTCCTGGAAGTGCAGGAAGGCGGCGTCAAATTGCTGGTCAACCTCACCGATTATCTGGATACCGGACTGTTCCTCGACCACCGTCCGATGCGCATGCGCATTCAGCACGAGGCCGCCGGCAAGCGTTTTCTCAATCTGTTCTGCTACACCGCCACCGCCAGTGTGCATGCGGCCAAGGGCGGCGCGCGCAGCACCACCAGCGTCGATTTGTCCAAGACCTACCTGGACTGGGCCCGGCGCAACCTGTCGCTCAATGGTTTCTCGGACAAGAACCGCCTGGAACAGGGCGATGTCATGGCCTGGCTGCAAGCCTGCCGCGACGAGTATGAGCTGATCTTCATCGACCCGCCGACCTTCTCCAACTCCAAACGCATGGAAGGAGTGTTTGACGTGCAGCGCGATCATGTCGAGTTGCTCGACCTGGCCGTGGCGCGCTTGGCGCCGGGTGGTGTGCTGTACTTCTCGAACAACTTCCGCAAGTTCCAGCTCGATGAGAACCTGGCTCAGCGTTATGCGGTGGAAGAGATCAGTGCCCAGAGCCTGGACCCGGACTTTGCCCGTAACAGCAAGATTCACCGGGCCTGGAAAATTCAGGCGCGCTGATCGAGCGATTGTCGCGGGCGATGATTGCTTCGTTAATGGCTAATGGCTATAACTCAATCAGAGCCCGCGATCTGCTGGACGCTGGCGTTTTGAGTGCTTTCTATGTCAATGCACGCCGCTCGTCCGAAGATGCTCGGCTTTGTCAGCGAGGAAGTGTCCGCCTGGCTGGTGGCCGGCGTGGCGTTTGTCGCCGGCGGTCTGTTGACGGCGTTGCTGGCACTGGCGACCCATGACCTGTACCACCGGCAACTGCGGCAACGCTTCGAGCTGCTGGCCAGTGAGCGTTACAGCCGTATCGAAGAACGCTTCGAGGATCAGGTGCAGCGCCTGGATGGGTTGCGCCGCTTCTTTGTGTTTTCCACCCAGGTCACGCTGGCCGAGTTCAATGGCTACGCCAAACCCTTGCTTTACCGTACCCAGGTCTATGCCTGGGCGCCGCGGGTGGCGGGGGATGCGCGCGAGCGGTTCGAGCAAAGCGCTACGCAAACCCTCGGCAAACCTTTTGTCATCCAGGAATTGAACGACGCGGGCAGCTTGCAGGTTGCGGCACGGCGCGCGTTGTATTACCCATTGCTCTATACCCAGGCCCTGGGCCAGCAGGCTCAACCACTGGGCCTTGACCTGCTGTCGCAACCCTTGCGCCAGGCTGCCCTTGAGCGTGCCCGGGAGCCTGGTAGCATGGCCGTTTCCGCGCCGTTGAACCTGGCCAGCGTTGACCCGGCCTTCACCCGCGGCGTGTTCATGGTCGCACCGGTATTTGCCCCAGGCAGCAACGCCGCGCCAGAGGGCTACGTGCTGGCGGTGATCAGCCTGCAACAACTGATGGCCGAAGGGCTGCCCAGCCCTGGCCGAGACAACCTGGTGGTGCGCATTACCGATCTGTCCGGGCAAGGCCAGCACGAGGTGCTGTTCCAGTCCGGCAACCAGGGCGCTGACACCGACCTGATTGCCAGCCACCTGTTGCGCCTGGCCGATCATGATTATCAGTTGGAGATCCGCCCCAGCCTGGCTTTCATGGAGGCCAATCGTTCTGCGGCGGTCAATGCCGTGGTGCTGCTCGGTGGATTGCTCAGCCTGTTGCTCAGCGCCTTGTTGTTCAGCCTGTTCGGTCAGCGCCAGCGTGCGCTGACACTGGTCGAGCAACGTACCGCCGAGTTGCGCGTCAGCGAGCAGTCGCTGCGCGATACTCACAGCCAGTTGCGCAGTGTCCTTGATGCCGCCACGCAGGTGGCGATCATCGCCACCAGCTTGCGCGGGGTGATCAGCACCTTCAATGCCGGTGCCGAACGCATGCTCGGTTATCACAGCGCTCAAGTCATCGGCCAGCTGACCCTGGAAGACCTGGTTTCACCGCAAGAACTGCAGGCCCGAGCGCGGGCCTTGAGCCTGCGCTACGGCCGCGAGGTCAGCCCGGCCCAGGCGATGTTTGCCGAGACGGTTCAGGAAGGCGAAAGCGAACCGGGCGAGTGGACCCTGTTGCGCAAGGATGGCAGCCATCTGCTGGCCAACATGCTGGTCACTGCGGTGCTCGACGAGCATGGGCTGTGGGTCGGTCATCTGGCCATCTGTATCGATGTCACCGAACGCAAGCGCGTGCATGAAGCCCTGGCCGCCCGTGATCGCTTGCTGGAGAAACTCAGCGCCGAGGTGCCTGGCGGTATCTACCAGTTCTACCTCGACCCCGACGGCAGGTCCTGCTTCAGCTATGCCAGTGAAGGCCTGCGCGATATCTACGAGATTGACCCACAGCGCCTGCGTGAGGATGCTACTGCGGTATTCGAGCGTATTCACCCGGATGATCTGGCGCGGGTGCGCACCTCGATTCGCTTTTCCGCCGATCACCTGACGCCCTGGCGCGAGGAGTACCGGGTCATGCTGCCAATAGCCGGGTTGCGCTGGATTCGCGGCGAGGCGACGCCGGAGCCGGCCGAACAGGGCGGTACCTTGTGGCATGGCTATCTTACGGATATTTCCGATCTGAAACGGGTTGAGGAGGAGCTGCGGGCGTTGTCGGTGACCGATGCGCTGACCGGTATCCACAATCGCCGCTATTTCCAGGAACGCCTGAAAGCAGAGTTGGAGCGGGCCCAGCGGGACAGTCAGGACCTGGCCGTGATCATGATGGACATCGACCACTTCAAACACATCAATGACCTGCATGGTCACGCCGTCGGCGACCATGTGCTGCGCAGCCTGTGCCAGCGCATCAATCACCGCCTGCGCCGTACCGATGTGTTCTGCCGCCTGGGCGGTGAGGAGTTCATGGTGCTGTGCCCGGGCAGTAACAGTGAGCAGGCCTACACCCTGGCCATGGAACTATGGCAGGGCCTGCGCAGTGTCCCGGTTGACGGCGTTGGTATCGTCACAGCGAGCTTTGGTGTGGCCGGCTGGCGCCCGGGGGAGGGCGCCGATGCTTTGCTGCTGCGTGCCGACTCGGGGGTTTACGCGGCCAAGCAGGCGGGCCGCGACCGGGTCGAGAGCGAACTGCCCTGAGCCAGGCTCAGGGCTGAACGGCGGCGGTGCTGTTGACCAGCTTCGGCTGGCGGTACAGGTCGAGCAGGACCTGATCGAGCACGGCCGAGGCACCCCAGGGTTTCGGGTCGTTGAGGATCGCCGCCACTGCCCAGGTGTTGCCGTTGCTGTCGCGGCTGAAGCCGGCAATCGCCCGTACGGTGTTCAGGGTACCGGTCTTGATATGCGCTTCACCGGTCATGGCCGTGCGCTTGAGGCGTTTGCGCATGGTGCCGTCCATACCCACCAGCGGCATCGAGCTGATGAATTCGGCAGCATACGGGCTGTTCCAGGCTGCTTGCAGCAAGGCGGCCATTTCCCGGGTGCTGACCCGTTCGGCGCGGGACAGGCCCGAGCCGTTTTCCATGATCAGGTGCGGTGCGGTGATGCCTTTTTTCGCCAGCCACTGGCGTACCACACGCTGCGCGGCGCGAGCGTCGTCGCCGTCGGCGTCGGTACGGAACTGCGCGCCCAGGCTCAGGAACAACTGCTGGGCCATGGTGTTGTTACTGTACTTGTTGATATCGCGGATGATCTCCACCAAGTCTGGCGAGAAGGCGCGGGCCAGCAGGCGGGCGCTCTTGGGTACGTTGTCGACCCGGTCCTGGCCCTGGATGCTGCCACCCAGCTCGTTCCAGATCGCCCGCACGGCACCGGCGGCGTAGGTCGGGTGGTCGAGCAGCGACAGGTAGGTCTGTGAGTTGCAGCCGTCGCCCAACTGGCCGCTGACCACGACGCTGACGCCATCGGCCTGGACCACCGGGTTGTAGCGCACGTCGCCACTGCACTGCTTGGAATTGACCGCCTTGACCTGGTTGTCGATGCGGATGTTGGCAATGGGTGGCTCGACCGATACCAGCACCTTGCCACCGTCGTTGCGGGCGACAAAGCGCAGGGCCTTGAGGTTGATCAGCAGTGAATCGGGCTTGACCAGGAACGGCTTGTTTTCATCGCCTCCGTCATCGTTGAACTGTGGCAGTTGCGGCTGGATGAAGTGGCTGCGATCGAGCACCAGGTCGCCGCTGATGGTCTGCACGCCATTGGCGCGCAAATCGCGCATCAGCAGCCAGAGTTTTTCCATGTTCAGCTTCGGGTCGCCACCGCCCTTGAGGTACAGGTTGCCCTGCAGCACGCCATTGCGCAGCGGGCCGTCGCTGTAGAACTCGGTTTTCCACTGATGGGTGGGGCCAAGCATTTCCAGGGCGGCGTAGGTGGTGACCAGCTTCATGGTCGAGGCCGGGTTGACCGAAACGTCGGCATTGAAAACGGTCGGGGTGCCCGGGCCGTTAAGCGGCAGCATGACCAGTGACAGGGCCGAGTCTTGCAGCTTGTTGGTTTTCAGGGCCTGCTGCACTTTTGGCGAAAGCGTGGTGTTGACCGCGGCGGCGTGGCTGGAAAGCGCCAGGGGCATCAGCAAGCCGGCAAGTAGCAGAGGGCGAAGAGATCTGATCATGTGCAATAAAACCCTGCGAGCGAGGGGTGAAAAAAACGGAGCGAAAAAAGGTGAAGGCCCCGACACGGAAATATATAGCGCGCATTATGCCCCAAGCCGAAAGCTCATGGGCCTGTGAATACAGGATCAAACAACAGCTTATCGGCTTTTAGTCCGACAAGGGCGCGGCGAAACTGGTAAAGTGCCGCGCGTTATTACTCAAGAGGATTGTTTCATGGCCACTAACCGTTCCCGCCGTCTGCGCAAAAAACTCTGCGTGGATGAATTCCAGGAGCTGGGTTTTGAGCTGAACCTGGAGTTCAAGGAAGACCTGTCCGACGAAGCCATTGACGCCTTCCTCGATGCATTCCTGGAAGACGCCATGGATGCCAATGGTCTGGACTACGTTGGCGGCGAAGACTTCGGTCTGGTCTGCAAGGCAGATCGTGGCTCGGTCACCGAAGAGCAGCGCGCTGCTGTTGAAGCCTGGCTCAAGGGCCGTAGCGAACTGACCAAAGTTGAAGTCAGCCCGCTGCTGGACGCCTGGTATCCGGAAAAACCGGTCAACCCGGCTTCCTGATCCAGCTGAAAACGGCGGCCCCAGTGGCCGCCGTTTTCGTTTCTGGGCCTGGATGCCTGTTCAGGCATTGTCGATGGAGCGCCGCTGTTGCGCAGATTGCTGCAGGTGTGCCTGTAGTGCGCATTCGAGCGCCTGCATGACGCTCAGCACTTGTCGTTGGCGCCGCCCGAGCACCGTGAGCGCGCGCGCATCCTTGCAGTCGGCTTCCAGGCGTTCACAGGCCTGGATCAGCTCGTCGGCCTGAATGATGCGTGCCGGCCCCAGAATCCTGTGGGCCAGGTTCATCAGTTGCAACGCATCCTGACTAGGGTCGATGGCTGCAAGCTTCGCCGCATCGCGCTGGAAGCTGCGTCGCAGTTCTTCGAGCAACTGACGCAAATCGCTGGCATTGCTGCCCACTAACGGCTCCAGCCCCTGCAGGTCGAACGGTATGGACATGGGCACTGTCTGGCGTGACGCCAGCAGCGGGGCCTTGGCCAGGCGCAGGCCCAGGGCATTGAGACTGATGGGCTTTAGCAGGCAATCATCCATTCCGACCTGTCGGCAACGTTCGCGTACTTCCGGCTGGGCGTTGGCGGTGTAGCCGAGAACAGTGCAGGGTAACCACTGGTATGCCTGCTCGTGGTCTCGCATGGCCTGGGTAAATTGATAGCCATTCATCTGCGGCATGTTGCAGTCGACAATCACCACGTCGAAACGGCCTTGACGCCAAATGCTCAGACCACTGAGGCCGTTGTCGGCGCTGGTGTGCTCAAGCCCGAGGAAATCCAGCTGCTGGGCGATCAGCAGCAGGTTGGCCGGATGGTCATCTATCACCAGTACGTGCAGTGCCGGCAGCAGTGTATCGGGAGCTGGGGGCGCGGGGGCCGGTTTGGGTGTATCGGCGAGCAGGGTCAGGGGCATGTTGATGGATACCCGGGTGCCTTGGCCGAACACACTGTGCAAACTCAGCGTGCCACCCATGGCCTGGCACAGATCACGGCTGATGGCCAGGCCCAGCCCGGTGCCGCTGCGGGCCAGGTTGCTGTCCGGGTTGGCTTGGGCGAAGGGCAGGAATAGACGTTGCTGGTCCTGCGCATGAATGCCGATGCCACTGTCCTGTACCGTGACCAGCAAGGTCGGTTGGCCGGCCGCGGGCCCAGGCTCCAGGGCCAGGTGTACGGTCACCTGGCCCTGCTCGGTGAACTTGATCCCGTTGCTGACCAGGTTTGACAGAATCTGCTTGAAGCGCAGGGGGTCGAGCAACACCTCACAACGCGCTTGCGCGGGGATTTCCAGGTTCAGGCGCAGGTCCTTCTGCCGGGCCACACCGTCGAACACGCGACCGACCGATTCAACCAGCTCGGCCAGGTTGACAGATTCCGGCGCCAGGGTCATGTGCCCGGACTCAATGCGCGCCATGTCGAGGATATCGCCGATCAAGGTCAGCAGTTCTTTTGCTGAGTTGTAGGCCACCTCGATTGCCGGCCGATCGATATGCCCCTGGTCCGCGCGTTTGAGGGTGAGCTCAAGCATGCCGATGATGGCGTTCATCGGCGTACGGATCTCGTGGCTGATGGTCGCCAGGAACACGCTCTTGGCGCGATTGGCATCGTCGGCCCGCTGCTTGGCCAGGCGCAGGTCCTGGATCAACTGGCGGCGCTCGCTGATGTCGATCCAGCCGCCGATGATGCCCTGGACTTCGCCGAGGGAGTCGCGGTAAGGCAGGATCCAGTGGTAGATGGTCAGCTCACGCTCCTTGAGCAGTAAAGGCCGGTCAACGATCAGTGGGACCCCTTCGCGCAGGACCCTCTGGTAGTCGGCCTGGATCTGACTGGCATAGCAGCTGTCGCCCAGGGTGCTGTCCCGGATGCTTTTGCCCAGGACATCTTCAAGCCGTGCTTCCACCGCTTCCAGATAGCTGACATTGCAGCTCTGCAGCAACCCCGCGCGATCGCGAACGTACATCGGGTGGGGCGTGCCGTTGAGCAAAGCGCGCATGAACTCGAGCTGGTCGTTGAGGGCGCGTTCGGCGGCCTCGCGCTGCTTGATCTGGCGGCGCATCCAGGCATTCCAGGCCAGTGACAGCAACAGCAACAGGCTGGTGCCCAGCACCACCTGAAGGATCAGACGCTGGTACTTTTGCCAGTAGGCATCGGTTTCGGTGCTGTAGCCACGCCAGCGGCTGTTGATGATACCGAGCTCCTCCGGAGCGATGCTCAGCAATGCCTTGTCGAGGATGGAACCCAACTCCTGAGCGCCTCGTGCCGTCGCCATGGCAAAGGTGGCGGGTTCGGCACCGACCGATGAGCGAATGACCAGCTCGCGTTGGGACGCCAGGCTGAAGTTGGCATTGATCAATGCGGTAATCGCCGCATCGACATGGCCGTTAGCCAGTAGCGAGGTGGAATAGAAGGTACTCTCGGTTTCGACCAATTGGATGCCGGGGAAGCGTTGGCGCAAGTCATCGTACAAGGGACTATCGCGGGTCAGTGCCAAGCGTCGGCCAGCCATGTGCTCCAGTGAGTCGGGTTGGTCGCTGCCCTTGCGCGTCAACAGCACGTAGGAATTTTCCAGGTAAGGCCGGCTGATCGCCAGGGTTCCTGCCCGGCGGGGGCTGGGTGAAATCGCCGCGATGACGTCGGCCTGGTCATGGTTAAGGCGATCGATCATGTCGCTGATACCACTGGCGCGCTGCACTTCGAAGCGCAGTCCGGTACGCAGGCGAATCAGTTCCAGCAGGTCGGCGGCAATTCCGCGAAAGTTTCCGGCGTTGTCGAAGAAGGTCAGTGGCGCGGCGGTTTCATTGACCACCACCCGCACCACCGGGTGGCCGCTCAGCCAGCGTTCTTCACGTTGCGACAGTTGCAGCTTGCGGTCGGTCAGCAACACGTCGCTGCCGGCGCTCCAACGCTTGAAAATGCTTTCTCGGGTGCTGCTGGACACCGTTTCGAGGGTGGCGTTGATCAGTTCCAGCAGGAGCTGGTTGCTGCGTTGCACAGCAAAGCTGAAACCAACGGGTTCATGTTTACCGAAGTTGGCCATCTTGACGTTCTGCAGATGGCCCTGATTGATCAGGTAGTGGGTGGAGATGGTATCGCCGAGAAAGACATCGGCCTGGTCGAAGGCCACCGCATTCAGCGCGTTCTGGTATGAGGGGTAGGACTGGATGGTGGCGTCAGGGTAGTTGGCCAGCACTTCCTCCATCGGCAGGTAGTGGTAGACCATGCTCAGGCGCAGGCCGGCCAGGCCGGTATCCAGGGGCCGCGTTTCGTTTTCACGGGTCACCATTACTGGTTGATCAACGGCGTAGGGTAATGACAGGGCGATGCCCGGGGTGACCGCCTCGAAGCCGTTGGTGCTGCCGAGCAGGTCGATCTGGCCTTGTGCCAGTGCCCTGACCGCCTCCTGGCGGGTGGCGAAGCGTTGCACTCGGATCGGCAAGCCCAGGGCCGAACCGATCAGGCCGGCGAAGTCGGCGGTCAGGCCTTCGTAGTCACGGCCACTGGCGGTCATGTCGAAGGGCGGGTAATCCGGTGCCGAAGTGCCCAGGACCAGTTCGCCTTTGCCTTTGATCCACAGGCGCTGGGCTGGGCTCAAGGACAGTTGCATGGCAATCGGGCCGGCGCGGCTGAACAAGGTAAAAGGCGTGGAGGCGACTTCGTGCGCCTGCGGGGCCATGCTCAAACAGGCCAGCAGGCCGCAGAGCAGGAGGGCAAGGCTGCGCCTAAGCATTAATGGCCTCAAACCAGTGCATTGCGCTTGGCCATTTCAATCAGTTCGACCAGTGAGCTGGCCTGAAGTTTTTGCATCAGCCTTTTTTTATAGGTGCTGACGGTCTTGTTGCTGAGAAACATGCCTTGGGCTATTTCCTTGTTACTTCTACCTTGGGCAAACAATTGCAGGACCATCAACTCGCGATCGTTGACCTGTTTGAACAGGTCCAGTTCCGAGGCTGGATCTTCGTGTTTGCGTACCGGGTTGATCGCTTGGCTGGGGAAGTAGTTGTAACCGGAAAGAACTGCTTTTATAGCACTGAGTAGTTCACTGAGGTCTTCTTGCTTGCAGACATAGCCGGCAGCACCCGAATGCATGCAGCGAATGGCGAAGAGCGCTGGTGATTGCGCGGTCAGTATCAGGATTTTCAACGGGATGCCCATCGTGTGAAAGCGCGAGAGGACTTCCAGACCGTCCAGTCGGGGGATACTGATGTCGAGGATGATCAGGTCCGGCAGGCATTCGCGGACCATTTGCATGGCATCTACCCCGTTGTCCGATTCTCCCACCACTCGATAGCCTTCATTCTCCAGAAGCATGCGCACCGCCAGGCGGATGACCGGATGATCGTCGACGATGAATACAGAATACATGTTGAATTTCCATAAGGTGCCAGAGGGAGTAAGGGCACCTTAACGCAGATGGAACAGGTCGGGCATGAACTAACGGGTGATTAGTGGATATATAGGAAAAGTCCTACTTTATTTGAAGTATAGGATTACAGTTGGTTCTGTGAAGTGGTTGGTGTCAATAGGGTGGCGGTAAGCTTATGTTTCGAATGTGTAGGTCTGTTTATACTTTGCTTTGAAGTGTAGGTAGTTTCCTGCTTGTCTCGGCTGCACACGCACTGCTCGACTGACGGTCAGTGCGCGGCAGAGAACATCAAGTCGGGCTGGAGCGGCCGGTCATCTCACGGGCCATTTCGCTGGCGTAACTGTCTGTCATTCCGGCGATGAAATCGATCATGCGCAGGAACGAAGCGTGCAGGGAGGCGTCAGGGCTCGGTGCATTTTTGCCCAGCAAATCGAGAATTCTTCGACTCTTGAACGATGGCGTACGCCCGCCATGTTGTTCCAGAGCAGCACCGCAGAACGAATTGAGGAGGATTTCCAGGGTGGTATAGGCGCCAATCTCATGCAGGGTCTTGCGTTTGTCCTGGAAGATTTTTTTCCGGGCAATGTCCTTGGCCTGCAGCACGCAACGTTTGGCCGGGCCATGCATGTGCTCGACCAGATCACCACAGAGGGTGCCTGCGAGCAGTGCGTCCTGTTGCTCGACGAAAGCGCGCGCGGCGGCGTTGGTCAGGTGCTCTATGGCCTTGCCGCGCAGGATGGCCAGCTTGCGCCGACGCGAGTCGTCGGGGCCAAGCTGGCGGTAGGTTTCCGGTAGATCGTCACCCACCAGGCTCAGTAGCAGTGACTCGACTTCGGCGTAGTCGAGCAGGTCCATCTCCAGGCCGTCTTCCAGATCGATCAGGCCATAGCAGATGTCATCGGCAGCCTCCATCAGATACACCAGCGGGTGACGTGCCCAGCGCTGCTCTTCAAGTTGCGGTAGGCCCAGCTTGTGGGCGATCTGTTCAAGCAGCGGCAGCTCGCTTTGGTAGCAGCCGAACTTGTGCTTCTTGTAGCCCAGGGCGTCAGCGTGACGTGCCGTCCAGGGATATTTCAGGTAGGTGCCAAGGGTTGCGTAGGTCAGCCGGGTGCCGCCGTCGAACTGGTGATATTCAAGCTGGGTAAGGACACGAAAACCCTGGGCGTTGCCTTCGAAATTGAGAAAATCGGCGCGTTCGGTTTCGCTCATTGCATCCAGCCAGCCGCGCCCGGCGGCCTGTTGGAACCAGTGGCGGATGGCGTCTTCGCCGGAGTGGCCAAAGGGTGGATTGCCGATGTCGTGAGCCAGGCACGCAGATTGTACGACCATGCCCAGGTCGCTGGGATCGCACCATTGCGGCAGGCTGGCACGCAGGGTTTCGCCGACGCGCATGCCCAGCGAGCGACCGACGCAGCTGACTTCCAGGGAATGGGTCAGGCGGGTGTGGATGTGGTCGTTGCTTGACACCGGATGCACCTGGGTCTTGCGGCCCAGGCGGCGGAAAGCGCCGGAAAAGATGATCCGGTCGTGGTCTTTGTGGAACGGGGTACGGCCGAGCTCTTCGGGGCTGTGCAGGGGTTTACCGAGGCGTTCGCGGGTGAGCAGGGTGTGCCAATCCAAGGCCATTTCTCCGGTGTGGGGGGGCAGGGGGTTAGCTTCGTGCTTTGGGTCGGGGGCTGCAAGTGTGTTCTTGCAGCCCGCTCCCACAACAAGGCCAGCTCAACGCTTGCTAGCAGCCCCTTGCATGGCCAGCTTCAACAAAGGAATCAAGCTGGTTCCCAGGCGTACCAGGCGGCTGACGCTACCGCTACGCGCGCCTTTGCCAGTGAGAAACCCGAGCAGCACCACGGCACCAATGCCCCACAGCGGCGCGTGTTTAATGCCCAGGCCGCCTTGCAGCGAGTCGCCCACGGCGCGCAAGCGGGTCAGGGGGTTGAGCAGTTGCCCGGATTCATGGCGGATCTCCTGGCGGTGCATCTCCAGACGCAAGCGGACCAGGGCTTTGCGCAGTTCCCGGCGATCGGTGGTGTGCGGTAGTTCTGGCAGGCTCATGGCAGCAGGCGCTCCCGGTCTTTGGCAAGTTCTTCGAGGGTTGAGCTGAACGGCGATGACTCATCGAACACCGCCGCCTTCAGGCGCAGGCCGCAGAACAGTGCCGCAATCGCGTAGAACACGCACAGGCCAATGATGCCGGCCAGGCGGTAGCTGTCCCAGAGCATGACCAGCATCAGGCCGGAGAGGGCGGTCAGCAACAACAGGGCAAACACCAACGCCAGGCCTGCGAACAGCAGCAGGCTCAGGGTGCGGGCTTTTTGTTCCTGCAGTTCGATGCCGAACAGTTCGACGTGGCCGTGGAGCAAGCCCAGCACCGCGGCGCCAAGACGTTTGCTGGAGGGGCCGGCGCCGGCAAGTGGTTCACTTTCCATGCGCGCTCCTCAGCGGCGGCTGGCCAAGAGGCCAATCAGGAAGCCGACACCCGCAGCAATGCCGATCGACTGCCAGGGGTTGCTTTGCACGTACTCCTCGGTGGCCGCCAGGGCCGCCTCGCCGCGCTCGCGTACCGAGTCCTGGGTCAGTTGCAAGGTTTTCCGGGCGCGCAGCAGGCTGTCGTGGATCTGCTCGCGCAGGTCATCGGCTTGATCGCCAGCCAGGGTCGCAGTGTGCTCCAGCAGCTTTTCGGTATCGCGTACCAGGGCCTGGAAGTCAGCCATCAGTATGTCTTGAGCAGTCTTTGCCGATTTGCTGGCCATGGGGCTCTCCCTAACGGTGTGTATGGCTATTTCGAGTCGTGGGCGCGGGCGAAGGTTCAAGTGCAATTTCGCTGGTACAGCTTTTGCTTCGCCATGGTGCGCCAGGCCCGGTGCCTGCGCCGATTACGGGCGCAAGCAGATGCCGGGACCTGTAAACCTTAACCCAATCCACGACAAACCCAAGGAAAAACTCCTGTACCACCCGGATTGGCCAGGGAGGTGGCCGTAACAACGATCCAGGCTGGTGCATGCAGGAGTGTTTTTGAACTGTCTTGGTGCTTTTTGCAGGCCTGCCCTTTCCATGGAAAATTTGCAAAGCGCAGTGGACACCCTGGTCCACGGTTCCAATACGCTGTTCATTCTGCTCGGTGCGGTGATGGTCCTGGCCATGCATGCCGGTTTTGCCTTCCTTGAAGTGGGCACTGTGCGGCACAAGAACCAGGTCAATGCCCTGTCGAAGATTCTCAGCGATTTCGCTGTCTCGACCCTGGCGTACTTCTTCATCGGTTACTGGATTTCCTACGGCGTCAGTTTTCTGCAGCCGGCCCAGGTGCTGAGCCAGGAGCATGGCTACAGCCTGGTGAAGTTCTTTTTTCTGCTGACCTTTGCTGCGGCGATTCCGGCGATCATCTCCGGCGGGATCGCCGAGCGGGCGCGCTTTGCTCCGCAACTGTGCGCCACGGTGCTGATCGTGGCCTTTGTCTATCCGTTCTTCGAAGGCATTGTCTGGAACGGCAATTTTGGCCTGCAGGCCTGGCTGGCGGCGCGCTTTGGCGCAGGCTTCCATGACTTTGCCGGCTCGGTTGTGGTGCATGCCATGGGCGGCTGGCTGGCGCTGGCGGCGGTCTTGCTGCTGGGGCCGCGCAATGGCCGTTACCGCGACGGCAAGCTGGTGGCCTTTGCGCCGTCGAACATTCCGTTTCTGGCCCTGGGCTCATGGATTCTGATTGTCGGCTGGTTCGGCTTTAACGTCATGAGTGCGCAAACCCTGCAAGGGGTCAGTGGCCTGGTGGCGGTCAACTCGCTGATGGCCATGGTCGGCGGCACCGTTGCCGCCTTGCTGGTCGGGCGCAATGACCCGGGCTTTCTGCACAACGGCCCGCTGGCCGGGCTGGTGGCAGTGTGTGCGGGGTCCGACCTGATGCACCCGGTGGGTGCGTTGGTCACCGGGGCGATTGCCGGGGCGTTGTTTGTCTGGTGTTTTATCGCAGCGCAGAGCACCTGGAAGATCGACGATGTCCTGGGGGTATGGCCGCTGCACGGTTTGTGCGGGGTGTGGGGCGGGATCGCCTGTGGCATCTTCGGCCAGAGTGCCTTGGGCGGGCTGGGCGGGGTGAGTCTGATCAGCCAACTGATCGGCAGCCTGGCCGGCGTGCTGGTGGCCTTGCTCGGTGGTTTTGCCGTGTACGGCAGCATCAAGCTGCTGCACGGCTTGCGCCTGAGCCAGGAGCAGGAGTATTACGGCGCCGACCTGTCGATTCACAAGATCGGCGCCACCAGTCAGGACTGACGGGTTCAGCGTCCGGCGAGCAAGCGCGCTTCGCAGGCTTCCAGAGCGCTCAGCGGACCGCTGACCAGCACCGCATCACCGGCATGCAGGCAGGTGCCAGAGTCGAGGCTCAGTTCCTGGCCCTGGCGCTGGACCGCCTGCAGTTCAACGCCCAGTTGCTCCAGACCCAGTTCGTTCACCGGGCGGCCGCAGGCGTAGGCCTCGGCGCCAAGGTTGACCGCATGCATCATCGCCTTGGGCAGTCCCTCGCTGTCGACCGGGCTGGTCTGGGCGCCATGGTAGAAGGCATGCAGCAGGCGATAGCGGCTCTTGCGCACTTCGTCGACGCGCTGCTGCACCTGCTCTTGCGGCAGGCCGAGCATGACCAGGGCGTGGGAGGCCAGCATCAGGCTTGACTCCAGCAACTCAGGGACCACTGCCGTGGCACCTGCGGCACGCAGTTCGTCGCGCTGGCTGTCGTCGCGGGTGCGCACCAGGATCTGTACCTGGGCGTGGCGTTCGCGCGCCGCTTGCAGAACGCTCAGGGCGATGTCGGTCTTGTCCACGGCAATCACCAGTAGCCGCGCCCGTTCAAGGCCGATGGCAGTGAGTAGCTCGCCCCGGCGTGAGTCACCGTAGTGCACGCAGCTTTCTCCCGCAGCGGCTTCCTGAACCCGCACCGGGTCGTCATCCAGGGCAATGAACGGAATGTTTTCCCGGCGCAGGAAACGTCCGATCGACTGCCCCACCCGGCCGTAGCCGCAGATCAGTACGTGGCCATGCATCGAGGCGCTTTGTGCTTCGATCTCCTCCAGATGAACCTCCTGGTTGGGCTTGCGGTGCAGGCGTGCGGCGATGGCCGGGGCCGCACGTAGCATCAAAGGTGTGACCAGCATCGAGCAGAAGGTGGCGGCCAGCAGCAAATGCCCCAGCTCTTCAGGCAGCAGTTGGGTCTGTTGCATCTGGGCCATCAGGGCGAAACAGAATTCGCCGCCCTGGGCCAGGGCCAGGCCGCTGCGCCAGGCGGTTTCGGCGTCGCTGCCACGCACCCGTACCAGGGCGGCGACCACGCAGCCTTTGACCAGCAGCAGCGCCAGGGTCAGGCCGAGGATCTCCAGGCCATGGCTGGCAAACAGCTGCAGGTCGATGAGCATGCCGATACTGACGAAAAACAGCCCCAGCAAAATGTCCCGGAACGGACGGATATCGGCTTCGATCTGATGGCGGTAATTGCTTTCGCCCAGCAGCATGCCGGCGAGGAAGGCGCCCAGCGCCGGGGACAGGCCCAGCAGGTGGGTCAGCCAGGCAGTCAACAAGACGATGACCAAGGCCAGCAGCACGAACAGCTCCGCCGAATGCGAGCTGGCCACTTCATGGAACAGGCGCGGCAGCAACCAGCGGCTGGCCAGCAGCAGGCCGACGAACAGGATCACGGTCTTGCCCAGGGTCAGCGGCAGGGCCCAGTACCAGGCCTGGCCGCTTTGCCCGGCAAACACCGGTACCAGGGTCAGCAACAGTACCGCCACCACGTCCTGGAACAGCAGCACGCCAATGGCATTCTGGCCGTGGCTGCTGAAAATCTCGCCAAGGCTGGTCAGCTCCTTGCTGACGATTGCCGTGGATGATAGCGCCAGACCCGCACCAAGCAGCAGGGCAGCGTTGGCGGGCATGCCGAGCAAGCTCAGGAGCCCGGCGAGGAGCAGGCTTGTGCAGATGACCTGCAGGCTGCCCAGCCCGAACACTACCTTGCGCAGGGCGAGCATCTTCGACAGGGAAAATTCAAGGCCCAGGGAAAACAGCAGAAAGACCACACCCATTTCCGCCAGGTCTGGCAGTTCCTCGCTTTCATTGACCCAGTCCAGGGCGGTTGGCCCTACGAACAGGCCAACGCACAGGTAGCCCAGTACCGGTGGCAATTTCAGTCGCCGGAAAAAGGCGATAACGACCAGCGATGAGGCGAGGATGATCAACAGGTTGGCAAACACAAAACACTCCCTTGCGAAAACAGCGAAAAAACCATTAAGTCTGAACGACTTGCACTATTTAGCCGTTGATGTGCATCAGTACTTGAGTGCTGTTTGCAGGCTTGTGCGGCGCGCTCGACTGGCTCCGAATGCAGACCTAGAATAATGATCCGTTCCTACAGATGCTGGTACCCATAAATGCTTCCTGAATGCCAATTGTTCGGCACCCTGGGTTGTCACCTGTGTGAAGTGGCCGAGGCACTGCTGATGCCCTTTGTTGAGCATGGCCTGCTGGTCGAGCTGGTCGATATCGCCGAGCACGAGGGGATGGTCGATGCCTATGGCTTACTCATCCCGGTGTTGCGTCGTTGCGATACTGCGGCCGAGCTGCACTGGCCGTTTGACGCCGAACAGGTGGTCACCTTTCTGAGGTAACGCTTTTGCGCGCAAGGAGCAACTTCCTGTCGTGCATGGATTAAGCAGTGCAAGGACAATACGGCTGAATCCAAACGCCAAGGAATGGTCCCATGCTGCTTTCCCCGCATTTTACCCTTGCCGAGATGACGGTCTCGGAAACCGCCGCCCGCCGCGGTATCGACAATACTCCCAGTGAACAGATCATCAGCAACCTGCAACGGCTCAGTGCCGGGCTCGAAGACATTCGCCGCCTGGTCGGTCGGCCGATCCTGGTCAGCAGTGGCTACCGCTCGCAAGCGCTGAACAAGGCGGTGGGTGGCTCGACCAGCAGTGTTCATACCCAGGGCCTGGCGGCGGACATCATTGCGGTCGGGCTGTCACCTCGCGAGTTGGCCAGGCAGGTGGTCGACAGTGGGCTGATGTTCGATCAACTGATTCTGGAATTCGACCAATGGGTGCATTTTGGCCTGAGTGCCGAGACACCGCGTCGTCAGGTGCTGACCATTCGCCGTGGCAGTGGCTATCTGTCGGGCCTGATCTGACAGTGACGGTCTGATTGACGCAGGTGACATCTCTGAATATGCTGTATATAAATACAGTATAGGGAATGACGCTTGCGTCGAGGGTCCGGATCAATGGTCAATGTCGAACAACTGAAATACTCCGTCAATCGCATGGCTGTCGAGGCCGTGAGTGAAGCGGTGCTCGAGTTGCGCCTTGACGGCCTGGTGCTCGAAGGCAAGACGCCGTTCAACAAAGTGCACTTCAATACCTGTTTCGCCGAGATCGAAGCCTTGTTCCAGCGCGCCGGTTACCACCGGGCGCTGGATGTGGTTGGGTATCAAGGGTTGTTGTACGCCCTCTATGATCCCGGCCGCTGGGAAGCAGTCGAGGTGCTGCGTTGGCTTAAGGAGTTCATCGAGGCTGCCGCTGCCGCTGCCGAAGCTGGCTGAGCGAGCGGGCATGGGCGATAATGGCCGGTCAATCTGTCTCGAGTGTTTCCATGGTCACGCCCCCCTTCGATCCGGCTCAGCATCAAGCCAGTACTGTTTGCCTGCCGCCCGGTAACTGGGTGACAGTGCTCGATTGCTTGAGCGAGCACTTCAAGGCTATTGGCCGTGAGCAGTGGCTTGATCGCATTGCCCGTGGGCGGGTGCTGGATGCCCGGGGCCTGCCGATCAGTGCTGAACTGGCGTATCGCCCGGGCCTGCGCATCCATTATTTTCGCGAAGTGCCGAACGAGAAGCCGATTCCGGTCGAAGAAGCCATCCTGCACATCGATGAGCACCTGGTGGTGGCAGACAAGCCGCATTTCCTGCCGGTCACCCCGACTGGCGAGTATGTCGAGCAGACCTTGCTGCGCCGTCTGATTCGCCGTCTCGACAACCCCAACCTGGTGCCCTTGCACCGTATCGATCGGCACACCGCCGGGCTGGTGCTGTTTTCGGCCAACCCGCAGAGCCGCTCGGCCTACCAATCGCTGTTCCCCAACCGGCAGATCGACAAGCGCTACCAGGCCATTGCGCGTGCTTTACCTGAGCTTGAGTTTCCGCTGGTACACAAGAGCCGACTGGCCAATGGCGAGCCGTTCTTTCGCATGCAGGAAGTGCAGGGCGCAAGCAACAGCGAGACCCTGGCCCAGGTGCTGGAGAAAAACGGTGAGCTGTGGCGCTACGGGCTGTCGCCGGTGACCGGCAAGACCCACCAGTTGCGCGTGCACATGACGGCCCTGGGGGCGAGTATCTGCAATGATCCGTTCTATCCGCAGATCATTCAGGGGCCTGATGACTACAGCAAGCCATTGAAGTTGCTGGCCCAGAGCCTGCGTTTCAATGATCCGTTGAGCGGTGAAGAGCGCTATTTCGAAAGCCGGCTGACGCTCGACTGGTAAGGCGGGGCAACCGCGCACCGCCAGAGGCGATGCGCGGTCGGGCTTAGCGGTTGAAGCGTTCCACCAGCGAGTACTGGCTGGTGGCAGTGCGGGTCAGTTCTTCGCTGAGCTGCGCCGAGTGCTGGGCCTGTTCCGAGCTCTGGTCAGCCAGTTCGGCGATGGTGCTGATGTTGCGGCTGATTTCATCGGCAACGGCCGTCTGCTCTTCGGTGGCGGCGGCAATCTGCGTAGCCATATCGGTGATATTGGCCACTGCTTCACTGATGCCCACCAGCGCCTGGTCCGCTTCCAGTACCCGTGCCACGCCTTCCTCGGCCTGGCGGTGGCCGGTTTCCATGGTTTGTACGGCGCTGTTGGCGGTCTGTTGCAGCTTGGCGATCAGGCCGTGGATCTGCCCGGTGGACTCGGCAGTGCGTTGCGCCAACTGGCGCACCTCGTCAGCCACCACGGCAAAACCGCGGCCCATTTCGCCGGCCCGGGCTGCTTCAATGGCGGCGTTCAAGGCCAGCAGGTTGGTCTGATCAGCAATGCCCTTGATCACATCGACCACGCCGCCAATCTCGTCGCTGTCGCGGGCCAGTTGGGTCACGGTCAGCCCGGTTTCGCCCACGGCGGCCGATAGGCGCTGGATCGCCTCGCGGGTTTCCCCGGCGATGTCGCGACCGCGCCCGGTCAGGCGATTGGCTTCTTGGGTGGCATCGGCTGTGCGCTGCACATGGTTGGCCACTTCCTGGGTGGTGGCGGCCATCTGGTTGACGGCGGCGGCGACCTGCTCGGTTTCCACCCGCTGGCGCTCAAGGCCCGAGGAGCTGTTGTGGGCCAGGGTGTCGGACTGGCGCGCCTGTTCGTTGAGGTGCTCGGCGGTGTCCTGCAGGCGGGTCAGGCAGGTTTTCATCCGGGCATCCTGGCTGAGCATGGCCATTTCCAGGCGCGCCTGCACGCCACGGCTGTCGGTATACATCTGCGCGATCAGCGGATCGGAAGTGGTTTGTTCGGCCAGGCGCAGCAGGCGCTTGAGGCCGCGTTGCTGCCAGCTCAGGCCGAGCAGGCCGAGCGGTACCGACAGGGCGGCGGCCAGGGCGAAGCCCCAAGAGTGGCCCAGCCAGTTGCCAATCAAAAAGCCGATCTGGCTGACCAGAATGAATGGCAGCCAGTCCTGCACCACGGGCAGCCACTTGTCGCGACGCGGGATTGCCGGCTTGCCCTGGTTGATGCGCTGGTACAGCGCTTCGGCGCGGCGGACCTGCTCGGCGGTCGGTTTGACCCGTACCGATTCAAAGCCCACCACCTGGTTGTTTTCGAACACCGGCGTGACATAGGCGTTGACCCAGTAATGGTCGCCCGACTTGCAGCGGTTCTTGACAATGCCCATCCATGGCAAGCCTTGCTTGAGCGTCGACCACATGTGCGCAAATACAGCCGCCGGCACATCCGGGTGGCGGACCAGGTTATGCGGCGCGCGCATCAGCTCCTCGCGGGAGAAGCCACTGATCTCGATGAAAGCGTCGTTGCAGTAAGTGATAACACCCTTGGCATCAGTGGTCGAAATCAACCGTTGCTGAGCTGGGAAAGTCCGTTCGCGTTGGGTAATCGGCTGGTTGTTACGCATTAGCTGTTCAATCCGCAAGGCTTTCCAGAGTTATCGGCACGCCGGGGCTTTTGTTGAATGAATATTTGCAGGGCTTGATTTCGATCAAGGAGTCCTGCCCCGACCTGCGCTACGTCACTGGCGCAAAGTTCGTCAAAATCGCTGCATTTTTTCATATTTTTGACACAAAAGTCAGCTAGTGACCGCAGGTTCACAACGGTGCCAGGGCCGGATAGCTGAAACCGGCAAAGTGCGCGAGATTCAGGCCGAAATGGCACAGTACCGCGGCGAAAAGGCCGCCGTAACGATAAGCCAGGCCATAACCGACACCGGCCAGGCCGGCCAGCAGCACCCACTGCCAGCCGCCGCCCAAGTGAGCCAGGCCAAACAATGCTGCGGCCAGCACTAGCGCCAGGTTCTGGTTTCTCAATAGACGTTGCAGGCCGCCCTGGATGTAGCCGCGAAACAGCAGTTCTTCCGTCAGGCAGACCAGCAGCAGGTTGTTCATCGCCCAGATCCAGCCTTGCTCCGGCCACTTCGGCGCCCAGGCGACCATCCCCAGCAGCCAGGCACCGCCCAGGCACACGGCGATCACCAACGGCAGGGTCAGGGCCAGGCTTGCGAACGGGCGCTTGTTGTTCAGCGCCAGCACCCACGGGCAGGCCAGCAATAGCCAGAAGCCGATCAGGGGCTTGTCCAGGTTCAGGTACATGGAAAAGGGCAGGGCCTCGCTGCTCAAGCGCACCTTGTCGATGACTTTGGCGCCCATGAAGCCCGGCAGCATGTGCAGTGCCAGGGCGATGGCCAGCAGCACGAACAGGGCATGGCCAACCAGCCTTTGCCAGAGGCTGGCACGGCGCACCAGCAGGCCGGCGCAGAGCAGGGCAATCAGGCTGGGCAGTGCCAACAGGCCGAGGTTGCCTTTGAGCAAGGCGAAGATGTAACCGAGGCCGAGCAGCGCCAGGCCGATCCATTGCGGGGCAAGCATGAGACATCCTTTGAAAAGCAAAACGTGAACCCTTCGACTGCGCTGCTGCGCTCGAGGACACGCCTGTCGGCCATCCTTTGGCCATTATGCTTATCGTACGTTGTCTGCGGCGTGAGGCAAAGGCCCGGTCACAGGGGACCGGGCCGTTTCTTCAGGCTGCGATCAATTGCCGCAGGACATAGTGGAGGATGCCCCCCGCCTTGAAGTACTCGACTTCATTGAGGGTGTCGATGCGGCACAGCACCTGGATCTGTTCCTGGCGGCCATCCTCGCGGCTGATGTTCAGTGTCAGGGTCATGTGTGGCTGCATCTGGGCATGGCTCAGACCGAGGATGTCGATACGTTCGCTGCCGTCCAGGGCCAGGCTCTTGCGGTTCTGCCCAGGCAGGAACTGCAGGGGCAGTACCCCCATGCCCACCAGGTTGGAGCGGTGGATACGTTCGAAGCTCTCGGCCAGTACCGCCTTGACTCCCAGCAGGTTGGTGCCCTTGGCCGCCCAGTCGCGGCTGGAGCCGGTGCCGTACTCCTGGCCGGCAATCACTATCAGTGGCGTGCCGTCGGCCTGGTAGCGCATGGCTGCGTCGTAAATCGCCAGCTTCTCGCCCGTGGGCACGTACAGGGTGTTGCCGCCTTCTTCGCCACCGAGCATCTCGTTGCGGATGCGGATATTGGCGAAGGTGCCGCGCATCATCACTTCATGGTTACCCCGGCGTGAGCCGTAGGAGTTGAAGTCGCGCGGTTTCACGCCCTTGTCGCGCAGGTAGCGTCCGGCCGGGCTGTCGGCCTTGATGTTGCCGGCCGGGGAGATATGGTCAGTGGTCACCGAATCCCCCAGCAGCGCCAGGACTCGGACGCCGCGAATATCCTCGATTACCGGCAACGGCCCGGTAATGTCGTCGAAGAACGGTGGGTGCTGGATGTAGGTGGAGTCGTCCTGCCAGACATAAGTGGCCGCCTTTGGTACTTCGATGGCTTGCCATTGGGCGTCACCGGTGAACACCTCGGCGTATTCCTTGTGGAACATCGCAGTGTCGACGCTGGCCACAGCCTCGGCGATTTCCTGTTGGCTTGGCCAAATGTCGCGCAGGTACACCGGCTGGCCATCCTTGCCGACGCCCAGCGGTTCGCGGCTGATATCGATACGCACGCTACCGGCCAGGGCGTAGGCGACGACCAGGGGCGGGGAAGCCAGCCAGTTGGTTTTCACCAGTGGGTGTACGCGGCCTTCGAAGTTGCGGTTGCCCGACAGCACCGAGGCAACGGTAAGGTCGGCACTGGTGATGGCCTTTTCGATGGCGTCATCCAGCGGGCCGGAGTTGCCGATGCAGGTGGTGCAGCCATAGCCGACCAAGTCAAAGCCCAGGGTATCCAGGTAAGGGGTCAGGCCGGCGGCCTTGTAGTAGTCGGTCACCACTTTGGAGCCCGGTGCCAGCGAGCTCTTGACCCAGGGTTTGCGCTGCAGGCCTTTTTCTACCGCTTTTTTCGCTACCAGGCCGGCCGCCATCATCACGCTGGGGTTGGAGGTGTTGGTGCAGGAGGTGATCGCGGCGATGACCACGGCGCCGTTTTTGAGCACATGGTGCTGGCCCTGGTGCTCATAGCTGACTTCGCCGGCCTGGTCGGCATTGCCCACCGCCACGCCGCCACCGCCTTCGCTTTCCAGGCGGCCCTCTTCTTTGCTCGAAGGCTTGAGCTGCAGGCCGATGAAGTCATCGAAGGCCTGGCTGACATTGCCTAGGGCGACGCGGTCCTGCGGGCGCTTGGGGCCGGCCAGGCTGGCTTCGACTTCGCGCATGTCCAGGGCCAGGGCGTCGGTGAACACCGGCTCCTGGCCGGGCAGGCGCCACAGGCCCTGGGCCTTGCTGTAGGCCTCGACCAGTTTCACCGTGGCTTGCGGTCGGCCGGACAGGCGCAGGTAATCTAGGGTGATCTGATCGACCGGGAAAAAGCCGCAGGTAGCGCCGTATTCCGGGGCCATGTTGGCAATGGTGGCGCGGTCGGCCAGGGGCAGGTCGGCCAGGCCATCGCCATAGAACTCGACGAATTTGCCGACCACGCCTTTTTTACGCAGCATCTGCGTCACAGTCAGCACCAGGTCGGTGGCGGTGATGCCTTCACGCAACTTGCCGGTCAGCTTGAAGCCGATCACTTCCGGGATAAGCATTGACACCGGCTGGCCGAGCATTGCCGCCTCGGCTTCGATGCCGCCCACGCCCCAGCCGAGTACGCCCAGGCCGTTGATCATGGTGGTGTGCGAGTCGGTGCCGACCAGGGTGTCGGGGAAAGCGTAGGTGCGCCCGTCCTCTTCACGGGTCCAGACCGTGCGGCCCAGGTATTCAAGGTTGACCTGGTGGCAGATCCCGGTGCCCGGCGGCACCACGCTGAAATTGTCAAAGGCGTTCTGGCCCCAGCGCAGGAAGGCATAACGTTCGCCATTGCGCTGCATTTCGATGTCAACGTTCTGGGTAAAGGCCTGCTGGCTTGCGTAGCGGTCGACCATTACCGAGTGGTCGATGACCAGGTCCACTGGCGACAATGGGTTGATTCGCTGTGGGTCACCGCCAGCCTTGGCCATGGCTGCACGCATGGCGGCGAGGTCGACCACCGCCGGTACCCCGGTGAAGTCCTGCATCAGTACCCGCGCCGGGCGGTACTGGATCTCGCGGTCGGAGCGCCGCTCCTTGAGCCAGTGGGCCAGGGCCGAGAGGTCGTCGCTGGTGACAGTCTTGCCGTCTTCCCAGCGCAGCAGGTTTTCCAGCAGCACTTTGAGCGACATCGGCAGGTGCTGCAGGTCGCCAAGGGAATTCGCGGCGTCGGGCAGGCTGTAATAGTGGTAGAGACGGTCGTCGACCGTCAGGGTCTTGAGGGTTTTCAGGCTATCGAGCGAGGGCATTACCAACTCCTTCTGTGCCGGTGAACGGCAATCTTCCCTGCTGTCGCCGGTTCACCGCCTCTGTAACGGTCCGCACGGCACGGACCTGGCTGAACGGTCAGGTTAGCCCTGTTTGGCGCGCCTGACCAAGTTCTGGACCGGCAGGAAGTGTCGCAGGTTCCGAACTTCCTTTATCATTTGCCGATTTACCGGCGCTGTGCACTGCGCCCGGTCAGGGTTGGCGTGATTGGGCGCCGGCCGTCCTGGAGTGAAGATGAATACCCTGTTTATGCATTGCCGGCCTGGTTTCGAAAGTGAAGTCTGTGCTGAAATCGCCGAGCACGCCGCACGCCTGAGTGTCGCCGGCTACGCCAAGGCCAAGCCGCTGAGCGCCTGCGCCGAATTCATCTGCAACGACGCCGAGGGTGCCGAGCAGATGATGCGCGAGCTGCGTTTTGCCCAGCTGATTTTCCCCCGGCAATGGGCCCGTGGCGCGTTCATCGAACTGCCGGAAACCGACCGCATCAGTGTGCTGCTTGAGGCCCTGGCCGAATATCCACAGTGCGGCAGCCTGTGGCTGGAGGTGATGGACACCAACGATGGCAAGGAACTCTCGACCTTCTGCCGCAAGTTTGAAGTACCGCTGCGCAAAGCCTTGAGCAAGGCCGGGCGGCTGGTCGAGGATGCACACAAGCCACGTTTGCTGTTGACCTTTGTCAGTGGCCGGCGGGTGTTTGTCGGCCTGGCGGCGGCAGACAACTCGGCGATGTGGCCGATGGGCATCCCGCGCCTGAAGTTCCCCCGCGAGGCGCCGAGCCGCTCGACCCTGAAGCTGGAAGAGGCCTGGCACCACTTCATCCCCCGTGAGCAGTGGGATGCGCGGCTGTCTGACGACATGACAGGGGTTGACCTCGGCGCGGCGCCAGGTGGCTGGACCTATCAACTGGTCAAGCGCGGCATGCTGGTGACCGCCATCGACAACGGCCCCATGGCTGAAAGCCTGATGGACACCGGCCTGGTCCAGCACCTGATGGCCGACGGCTTTACCTACAAGCCCAAGCAGACCGTGGACTGGATGGTCTGCGACATCGTCGAGAAGCCGGCGCGCAGCGCCGCCTTGCTGGAAACCTGGCTGGGCGAGGGCTTGTGCCGCGAGGCGGTGGTCAACCTCAAGCTGCCGATGAAGCAGCGCTATGCCGAAGTGCGGCGCTTGCTCGAGCGCATCGAGGAGGGTTTCAAGGCGCGCAAGGTCAAGGTCTCGATTGGCTGCAAACAGCTGTATCACGACCGCGAAGAAGTGACCTGCCACCTGCGACGCCTGGACCTGAAACCGCGGTGAGGCTATCGCTGGCAAGCCAGCTCCCACAGGGGGCGGTGAGGCCAGCGAAGATGACCCTGCACCCTGCGTGAGCGACAATAGCCGATTGTTTCCGGAGTTCTACATGACTGACTTCACCCCAGATGCCGTCCTCGACGCCACCGGCCTCAACTGCCCGGAGCCGGTGATGATGTTGCACCAGCACATTCGCGACCTGGCCCCCGGTGGCCTGCTCAAGGTGATCGCCACCGATCCCTCGACCCGTCGCGATATCCCCAAGTTCTGCGTATTCCTCGACCATGAACTGGTCCAGCAGCAGGAAGAAGCAGGCACTTACCTGTACTGGATCCGCAAGAAACTCGACTAACGCTTTTCGGCGCGGCGAATGTGCTTGGCGCTGCTGCGCGCCAGGCGAATCGCCAGCATCAGCGCCGCGCACGTGAGGCCGGCAATCAGGCCTTCCCACAGGCCATTCGGGCCGCTGGCCGGACCGAACAGATCGGTCAGCCCCAGCAGGTAGCCCACCGGCAAGCCGATGCCCCAATAGGCGAACAGGGTCAGGATCATGGTCACCCGGGTGTCCTGGTAACCGCGCAGGGCACCGGCGGCGATCACCTGGATGGCGTCGGAGAACTGATACAGCGCGGCGTAGACGATCAGCATCGCGGCAATCTGGATGACCGCCGTGTCGGGGGTGTAGATCGAGGCGATCGGCTCGCGCATGAGCAGGATCAAACTGGCCGAGAAGCACGCAAACACCAGCGCTGCGCCCAGCCCGACCAAGGCAGCAAAGCGCGCCTGGCGAGGCATCCCGGCGCCGACGGCCTGGCCGACGCGTACGGTCACCGCCATCCCCAGCGAATATGGAATCATGAACAGCAGCGAGCTGATGTTCAGGGCAATCTGGTGCCCGGCCACCACGGTCGGGCCGAGGCTGCCGATCAGCAGGGCTATCACCGCGAAGATGCTCGACTCGGCGAACACCGCGATACCAATTGGCAAACCGACGCCGACCAGGCGCTTGATCACCGGCCATTGCGGGCGCTCGAAACGCACCAGCACCCGGCTCTGGGCGTAGGCCGGGGCCCAGCGGGTCCAGGCGGCCATGCCCAGGGCCATGAACCACATGACGATGCCACTGGCCCAGCCGCAACCGACGCCACCCAGGGCCGGCAGGCCAAAGTGGCCGTAGATCAGCACGTAGTTCAACGGAATGTTAAGCAACAGGCCGGACAAGCCGATGACCATGCTTGGCCGGGTGCGGCCCAGGGCGTCGCTGTAGCAGCGCAATACGTAGTAAAGGGCGACACCGGGGAAGCCGAAGGCGATGCCCTGCAAATAACCCATGCTCGGCGCCACCAATTGCGGGTCGACCTTCATCACTTCAAGGATCGGTTCGGCGCTGAGCAGCAGGCCACTGCCAATCAGGCCGACGCTTGCAGCCAGCCACAAAGCCTGGCGCACCAGTGGGCCGATCTCGGCATGCTGGTCGGCGCCAAAGCGCTGGGCGACCTTGGGCGTGGTCGCCAGCAGGGTGCCGGTCATCAGCAAGTACACCGGGATCCAGATCGAGTTGCCCAGAGCCACCGCGGCCAGGTCGCGCGGGCTGACCCGGCCGGCCATCACCGCATCGACAAAGCCCATGGCGGTGGTCGCCAACTGGGCAATGATGATCGGCGTTGCCAGCATCAGCAGGCCGCGCAGCTCGGTGCGGATCCGCGTCGAGCGCGACAGGGCAGGGGTGGGGGTATCGGCGGTCATCGGTGTCACAAGGCAGGCGTCCACAGTAAAGATGGGCAAAGCCGACTAGTCTACGCCTTGACGCAACAGTCAGGAACCTTGCCTGCATCTGGAACAGCCCGGTCGTATCGGCCTACACTGCGCACCCTGATAGGAGAGCGCCATGCTGATTGTTGCTGACGAGAATATTCCTCTGCTCGATGCTTTTTTTGCCGGTTTCGGCGAAATCCGCCGCTATCCAGGGCGCGCTATCGATGCGAGCTGTGTGAAAGACGCCGACGTGTTGCTGGTGCGTTCGGTGACCAGGGTCGACCAGGCCCTGCTTGATGGCAGCAAGGTGAAGTTCGTGGGCACCTGCACCATCGGTACCGATCACCTGGCCCTGGATTACTTCGAGCAGGCGGGGATTCACTGGTCCAGCGCGCCGGGCTGCAATGCCCGTGGAGTGGTCGACTATGTGCTCGGCAGCCTGCTGACCCTGGCCGAGCTGGACGGTGCCAGCTTGCCGGCGCGTACCTATGGGGTGGTGGGTGCGGGTGAAGTCGGTGGGCGTCTGGTCGAGGTACTGCGTGGTCTGGGCTGGCAGGTGCTGGTCTGTGATCCGCTGCGTCAAGCGCGCGAAGGCGGCGATTATGTGAGCCTGGAACGGATCCTCGAGCAGTGCGATGTGATCAGCCTGCACACACCGCTGACCCGCAATGGCGAGTTGCCAACCTGGCATTTGCTTGGCCAGGCGCAACTGGCCCGTCTGCGCCCGGGTGCCTGGTTGATCAACGCCAGCCGCGGCCCGGTGGTCGACAACCAGGCCCTGCGCCAGCTGCTGCGTGAGCGCGATGATATCCAGGCGGTGCTCGACGTCTGGGAAGGCGAGCCCCAGGTCGACCTGGCTCTGGCCGACCTCTGCGTGATCGCCACCCCGCATATCGCCGGCTACAGTCTGGACGGCAAGCAGCGCGGCACGGCGCAGATCTATCAGGCGTTCTGCGCCTGGCGTGGCGAGCCTGCCCAGGTGCAGTTGAATGACCTGCTGCCACAGCCGTGGCTGGGCGAACTCGCCTTGCAGGCCGAGACTGATCCGACCTGGGCCCTGGCCACCTTGTGCCGTGCGGTGTATGACCCGCGCCGTGACGATGCCGATTTTCGTCGTAGCTTGAGTTGTGATCCGGTTCGGCAGAAGACCGCTTTCGACAACCTGCGCAAGCATTACCCGCCACGCCGCGAGATTGAGGGCCTGGCTGTGCGTCTGTATGGCGAGGCGCCCGAGTTGGCGCAGATGGTCCGGGCCCTGGGCGGCGTGTTGGTGTAAATCGCGGGCAGTAAAAACCCGGCGCTAGCGCCGGGTCAGGTAATTCGGAGGGGTCAGTCTTTCTTGGCGGGCTCTTTGCGGCTATCTTCCAACTGCTTGCAGGCGCGCTGGACCATCTCTTCGGTGATGATGATCTCGTTACCATCCGGGCCGATGATAGAGCCGCCGACAGGTGCCTGCGGGTTCGGTGCGGTTTTTGGCTGGGGTTGGGTATTGCCTTGTTGCAAGCTCATTTCCTGTCTCCTCATCAGGTTGCAAGCTCAGACTAGAATCGCCTCGTGACCGGCCTGTGACAGCTCTTTTAATTATCACTGTGCGATCTCTGCAGTCCACCAGAAAGCCGAGTAAAGCTCCAGTAGTACTTTAGACCGAAACGGTCTAGTCGGCTGTGGCCTGGGTCTTACATATTCAGGTTCTGATTCCGACGTTTGATTTGTGCCCGGAGTTCCTTGGCGCAGGACCTGCGGTCCGGTGTAGGCTGCTGCAAACAGCGGACAAACGGCGTATTCCATGCTCAACCGGTTTTCTTCGCGCCAACGCCAGGCTCTGCGCCTGGGCTGGCGCTTCATTTATCCCTACCGTAAACAGGCGTTGCTGGCGTTGCTGGCACTGATCATTACCGCAGCCATCACGCTGTCGATGGGCCAGGGTATCCGTCTGCTGGTCGATCAGGGCTTCATGACCCAGTCGCCGCACTTGCTGAACCAGTCCATCGGCTTGTTCCTGCTGCTGGTGCTGGCCCTGGCGATCGGCACCTTCAGCCGCTTCTACCTGGTGTCATGGATCGGTGAACGCTGTGTTGCCGACATTCGCCAGCAGGTGTTCGATCACCTGATCTACCTGCACCCGGGTTTTTTCGAGAGCAATCGCAGCTCGGAAATCCAGTCGCGGCTGACCGCCGATACCACCTTGCTGCAGTCGGTGATCGGCTCGTCGCTGTCGCTGTTTTTGCGCAATGCCTTGATGGTGCTGGGCGGGATCGTCCTGCTGTTTGTCACCAACCCCAAGCTCACCAGTATCGTGGTGCTGGCCTTGCCGCTGGTGCTGGCGCCGATCCTGATCTTTGGTCGGCGCGTGCGCAGCCTGTCGCGGCAAAGTCAGGACCGGGTTGCCGATGTCGGCAGCTACGTGGCTGAAACCCTCGGGCAGATCAAGACCGTGCAAGCCTACAATCACCAGGCCACTGACCAGCGACGGTTCGGCACCACCGTCGAGGCGGCCTTCGAGGTGGCCCGTCAGCGCATCCTCCAGCGCGCCTGGCTGATCACCCTGGTGATCGTGCTGGTGCTTGGCGCGGTGGGTGTGATGCTCTGGGTCGGCGGCATGGACGTGATTGCCGGGCGTATTTCCGGCGGTGAGCTGGCCGCTTTTGTGTTTTACAGCCTCATCGTCGGCAGCGCCTTCGGCACCCTCAGTGAAGTGATCGGTGAGCTGCAACGGGCGGCGGGGGCTGCCGAGCGAATTGGCGAGCTGCTGGCGGCGAGCAGCGAAATTATCGCCCCGACTCAGGGCCTGCAACGTTCAGCAACGCGGGTCAGCGGGCGTGTCGAGTTGCAGGCCGTAGGCTTTGCCTACCCGTCACGGCCGACGCCACCGGCCATCGATGGCCTGAGCCTGACTGTCGAGCCAGGAGAAACCCTGGCTCTGGTCGGACCGTCGGGGGCGGGCAAGTCGACGCTGTTCGACCTGTTGCTGCGGTTTTACGACCCGCAGCAGGGGTGCATCCTGCTCGACGGGCAGGACATCAGTCGCCTCGATCCCCAGGACCTGCGCCGTCACTTTGCCCTGGTGGCGCAGAGCCCGGCACTGTTCTTCGGTACGGTGGAAGACAACATCCGTTACGGGCGTGCCGATGCCACGGTCGAGCAGGTCGAGGCGGCGGCCCGTAGTGCCCATGCCCATGAGTTCATTCTGCAATTGCCCAAGGGTTACCAGACCCACCTGGGCGATGCTGGCCTGGGTCTCTCGGGCGGGCAGCGCCAACGCCTGGCGATTGCCCGGGCGTTGCTGGTGGATGCGCCGATCCTGTTACTCGACGAAGCCACCAGCGCCCTCGACGCCCAGAGCGAGCACCTGATCCAGCAGGCCCTGCCGACCTTGATGAGCGGACGCACCACCCTGGTGATCGCCCACCGGCTGGCCACGGTGCAGCACGCCGACCGTATTGCGGTGATCGATCAAGGCAGGTTGGTGGCCATTGGCACTCATCGCCAGTTGATTGTCGAGAGTCCGTTGTATGCACGGCTGGCGGCGTTGCAGTTCAATGTTGTTACACAACTGTGATTGCGCCGCGCCGACCATCACGGTTTCTTTAGCATCCCCTGAGGGGTATCAGTTCCAGTTATCACACTTCCAATCGGTATATCTAAAGACGCGTATGGGCATCCATCTACTCTCACCTCAAGTCATTCATCGGGAGTTCCCGATGAGCGACGTTCAACCGCAAACAGATGCGCAAGAGAGGTGTCCTTGGGTAATTCGGGAATTGACTGTGCCGGCGATTCCCGAGGCGTTGGCCAGTGCTATTGGCACGAGCGTTCTCGAGACGCTCGATAGTGCGCTGGCGCTCGACAGGGTGCTGGAGCAATCACAACACATGCGTGCTGCGTTTCACGAGCTCCAGGTCGAGCACGCAGTCGAGGCGTTGAGTGCCAGCATTCAGGCATACCTGAGTGAGGAGGGACAGAACGACTGTGGTTACGGTGAGCAGGGCACGTCTGCCCGTGAACTGTGTGAGGTCTTTGAAGATGCGCTTGAGGAGGTGGGGGAAGGGGGCGTTGATGTGCGCTGCAGTCTGTCTGAGAGCCCATCGCAGGATGAGTACTTTGATGCCTATGCTCATTTCAGTGCCGAGGAGCCGGCCTGTTTCCAGGAGTCCGCTGTAGCAGGTCGCTTGAGTAACGTACTCAAGGCGCTCGAACGTATTGCCCACAATGATTTCGAGGCCCCCGCAGCGCGGCGCCTATCGAATGCCGCCAACCTTGCACTGCAATCTTTCATCAGCGTCGGTTTGCCTGCCTTTGTCAGGCAGGCGGTTGCCTATGCCATCGAAAGTGCCTTGCACAGCGGCCAGGCCAGCATGGCAGCGCGTACGACGCTAGGCGCAGTGGCAGGTTCTTTACCACTGTTGCTTGGTGCGGCAGGAATGTTGCGTGATAACCTGGATGGTGTAGCGACTGGCACATCCAATCTCTCACGCGGGACGTGTTTGCTCATCGGCTCGGGAGTTATGGTCGCTGCCGGCATCAACGGTTCGCTCGCGACGTTGGCGTCGACTCTGGCTGCCTACAACCTGGTCTATGCGACCTTGAGTGAGGGCATTCATTCCTGGCTTCGCGTGCAAGATAACGCCAACGCGTTGAATGCCCGTGCTGCGGCCATGATTACTGCTTCATCGGTCATCAATACAATGGCTGCACGCCAGGCCAGCGCTTATGGTGCCAGTTCTTCGGGCGCGGGGCAGGGCGCTCAGGGGCTCGGTTGGCAGCCGCTGGCGGATTTGTCCTATGGCGTATTGAGCTTCGCCTCCTCGACGGCGGGCGGGCTGTTCATCCACGCTTGGCGCTACCTTGCGTCCTCATCAGAGGCGCGCCAGGATGTGCGTTTGTCATTGGTGGCCGCGTTACCCACGCGCGGCGACCTCGTGCAGCGCCTACTGGGCAAGTACTCGTTGGGGGGCAGTGCATCGACCAATAGTTACCTGCTCGATGACATGCTGGCGCCCTTCATCACGGCGACGAACCTGAGCCAGGCACAAATTCTGGCGGTGCGTGATGCCTTGGTCGCGGTTATTGCCGGCGGACAATACCCGCTCATGGTCGGTGCACAACACTATCGTAAACCGCCCCAGCCTCCAGGAGATCCCGAAGCAGGTACTGGTCAGCCGGGCTAGTGAGTTGCAGGGCGCCGCAGCAAAATTACGGATTTGTGACAAAGTCCTTGTGGTTGTCACATTTCTGTAGCAATCCCTTGAGACTATCTGTATCAACTGTTGTTGCGTAATGCTTGAACATGGCTGCTATCGATCGATGGCAGCTTTTTTTTGGCCTGCCGTCAGTGGCCAGTGAACGAGGACAGGGATGTCTTTGTTTGGTTGGCGCCGCGTGCGCCGCTCCCTCATTCCTTGTTCCGGAACTCTTTTGATGTTGCGTAAATCCCTCAGAGTGCAAATTCTTGCCCTGCTCGGCGGCAGCCTGGTGGCGATTCTTTTGATTGCCCTGGTGTGTTTCCAGTTGCTGTCGTCCAGCGTGCGTGGCTACGGTCAATTGATTGACGGGCCGCTACAAGCGTCGCAGTTGATCGATGAGGCCAACCTGCAGTTCAAGGTCCAGGTGCAGGAGTGGAAGAACGTGCTGCTGCGTGGCAAGCAGCCGGCTGAGCGGGACAAATACTGGCAGCAATTCCTGGCCCGTGAACAACAGGTGCAGGGCATTCTTGAGCAGTTGATCGAAGCCAGCGAGCCGCCGCTCAAGGCACGTGCCGAGCAGCTCAAGGCCAGCCATCGGCAGTTGGGTGAGGCGTACGCTCGCGGCCGGCAGGCGTTTCTGGCGGCCGGTGGCGATCCGGTGGCGGGCGATCAGGCGGTTAAGGGCGTAGACCGTGCAGCCAGTGAGCAGATGAGCGATCTGGTCAGCCAGTTGCGCAACGATGCTCAGGCCCGCGCCAAGGCTATCAGCCAATCTGCCGAGCGCACAGTGTGGCTGGGCTTGCTGGTGATGTTTGGCTCAGCCGTGCTGGTCGGGCTGTTCAGCCTGTGGCTGGTCAACCGCAGCCTGATCGAGCCTATCCGTGGCCTGATCGACTATGTCGCCCAGTTGAGCCAAGGGCGCTTCGAGGCGCGGGTCGCCAGCGACCGTCAGGATGAGCTGGGACGGCTGGCAGTGGCGGCCAACACCCTGCGCGATTTTCTCGCCGACACCTTCAGCCGCCTGCAGCGCAACGCCGCTGAGCTGGACGGCGCCAGTGGTGAGCTGCGCGGTATCGCCAGCAATATGGCACGCGGCACCGACGATCAGTTCCAGCGTACTGATCAGGTGGCGACGGCTATGCACGAGATGTCCGCGACTGCCCAGGAAGTCGCCCGCCATGCCGCCGATGCCGCCCGTGCCGCCGACCAGGCCGACCATAGCGCCCAGGCCGGTGAGCAGGTGATGCAGGCAACGATCAATACCATTGCCGTGGTCAACCAGGAAATTGCTGGCACGGCCAAGGTAATTCGCCACCTGGAAGCTGACAGCGCCCGCATCGGCAAGGTGCTCGAGGTAATTCGCGGCATTGCCGAGCAGACCAACCTGCTTGCGCTCAATGCGGCGATCGAGGCAGCAAGGGCTGGTGAGGCCGGACGCGGCTTTGCCGTGGTCGCCGATGAGGTGCGTAGCCTGGCCCAGCGCACGGCGGCGTCGATTGCCGAGATCAACCAGATCATCAGCGCCGTGCAGTCCGGCGCGGTGGAGGCGGTCAAGGCCATTGAAAGCGGGCAGCAGCGCAGCGAGGAGGGCGCCGAGCAGGTGCAGCAGGCCGGGCAGATGCTGCAGCGCATCACTGTGGCGGTGGAGGCGATCCGCGACATGAACCGGCAGATCGCCACGGCGGCTGAAGAGCAGACCAGCGTCGCCGAAGACATCTCGCGCAACCTGGTGGAAATCACCCGCATTGCCACCACCAACCAGCAGGCCGTGCAACAGACTGAACAAGCTGGGCAGCACTTGCACGGGTTGTCCGGGCAGCTCGGTGAAGTCACTGCGCGGTTGAGCGCCTGAGTAGAAAAGGGGGAAATCCGCCACATTCTGTCGAAAAGGCCTGGTAATGTGGCGGATTGCCGCCAGCTTAACCGTTAAAGTTAGGGTGCGACGACTCGTCCTAGCTATTAGCCGTTGGTCTTGTGAAAGTTGGCCCGCTTCCTGCTTTAAGGCGAGCCACCCTGACACCGGCGGCGCTGCCCCGAGTCTGGCGTGACGACCGTTCCCGATCCATCGAACAACCCCAGCCGCCATCCATTGCCTGTGCATCCGGCCGATTGCCTGAGCACCCGCTACGCTAAGCTTTGGACTGCGCGAGCAACAATAAGAATCCGGGCGTGCACTACGGGACCTGCGGTCATTGCCAATTACTTCACTTCAATTGGATTGAACTATGAAAAAAATCCTGCTGACGCTCCTGTGCCTGAGTGTCATCGGTTGCTCAAAGCCCAGTGAGCCCGAAAAAACCGTAGACGTGCTGCTGATCGGCGGCGGCATCATGAGTGCAAGCCTGGGTACCTACCTCAACGAGCTGGAACCCGGTTGGTCGATCGATATCTACGAACGCCTGGACAAGGTCGCCGAAGAAAGCTCCAACGCCTGGAACAACGCCGGTACCGGCCACTCCGCGTTCTGTGAGCTGAACTACACCAGCGAAGGTGCCGACGGCAAGATCGACATCAGCAAGGCGGTGGGTGTCAACGAGCAGTTCGAAATCTCCAAGCAGTTCTGGGCCTACCAGGTCGAGCAGAACGTGCTGAGCAACCCCAAGTCGTTCATCAACAACGTGCCGCACATGAGCTTCGTCTGGGGCGACAAGAACGTCGAGTTCCTCAAGAAGCGTCATGAAGCCCTGCAGCACAGCTCGCTGTTCCGTGGCATGGAGTACTCCGAAGACCACGCGCAGATCCAGAAGTGGGTGCCGATCGTGATGGAAGGCCGTGCCGCCGACCAGAAGATCGCGGCAACCCGCATGCCGATCGGTACCGACGTCAACTTTGGCGAGATCACCCGCCAACTGATCACTTCGTTGACCAAGCATGACAACGTCAAGCTGCACGTTCAGCACGAAGTCCGTGACATCGTGCGCAACGCTGACAACACCTGGACCGTGGTCGTCGCCGACCTGGCCAACAAGGGTGTCGAGAGCAGCATCAAGGCCAAGTTCGTCTTCATTGGTGCCGGTGGTGGCGCCCTGAAGCTGCTGCAGAAATCGGGCATTCCTGAAGCCGACGGCTACGCCGGCTTCCCGGTGGGCGGCCAGTTCCTGATGACCGACAACCAGGACATCGTTGCCCGTCACAAGGCCAAGTTGTACGGCAAGGCTTCGGTGGGTGCACCGCCGATGTCGGTTCCGCACCTGGATACCCGCGTGATCGATGGCAAGGAAGTGCTGCTGTTCGGCCCGTTTGCCACCTTCTCGACCAAGTTCCTGAAGAACGGCTCGCTGCTGGACATGTTCGCTGCGCTGACCACCCACAACATCATGCCGATGACCCACGCCGGCATCGACAACATCGACCTGAGCACCTACCTGATGGGCCAGTTGATGTTGAGCTTCGATGACCGCATGACTGCCCTGCGTGAGTACTTCCCGAACGCCAAGAACGAAGACTGGAAACTGCTGCAAGCCGGTCAACGTGTACAGGTGATCAAGAAGGACCCTGAGCACGGTGGCATCCTGCAGTTCGGTACCGAAGTCGTTGCTGCCCAGGACGGCACCATCGCTGCGCTGCTGGGTGCATCCCCTGGTGCTTCGACCGCTGCACCGATCATGCTGACCGTGCTGGAAAAGACCTTCAAGGATCGCATCAAGACCCCTGAATGGCAGGCCAAGCTGAAGGAAATCGTTCCGACTTATGGCCAGAAGCTCAACAACAATCTTGAGCTGACCAACAAGACCCGTGAATGGAGCAGTTCGCGTCTGGGTCTGCTGTACGTTCCGGTGCTGCCGGAAGCGGCCCCTGCAGTACAGGCTGAGCCTGCGCTGTAAGCTGTTGCTGTGCTGAAAACAAACAACCCCCTGAATAGGGGGTTGTTTGTTTTTGGAGTAGGGAATCATCGCGGGGCAAGCCCGCTCCCACAGATCAGTGGCGCTTCTTGCGATGGCTGTCCGCCAGGTTGTTGCCCAGTGCACCGCCTGCTGCGCCGCCCAGGCCGGCACCGATTGCCGACCCGGTGCTGCCGCCCAGCTTGCCGCCAACCAGCGAGCCACCGGCCGAACCCAGGCCGCCACCAATGGCCGCCTTGGTCTTGTTGCCTTTCTTCGCGCCCATGGCGCTGCCTGCCGCGCCGCCGACGCCTGCACCAATGGCCGCGCCGGTGCTACCGCCAAGCTGCTGCCCGACCACGTTACCCAGCACGCCACCCAGGCCGCCGCCTACAGCGGTCTGGCCATCACCGGCCACGGCGCCTTGTGCGCACAGCAGGCCCAGGGTCAGGGCGACAAAAGTCTTACGCATGTGAATCAACCTCGATGTTCGAAAGGCGCGCATTCTGCTGGCAGCGCCGCCGCCGCGCAATGCTGGCCATTGCAACTCATCTGCCAGGCACGAAAAAGCCCGCGCGGGGCGGGCTTTTTCGCTGAGCAAGCTGGTCGGAGAGACAGGATTCGAACCTGCGGCCTTCTCGTCCCGAACGAGACGCGCTACCTGGCTGCGCTACACTCCGATGGAGAAAATATTACTCAAACTTGTCTTATCGGCAAGCCCTCGAAAGCGGCTTGTCGATCAGATCACAGATCCTTGACGGTACGGACCTGATCCTTGTTGATGCGGGTGCGCTTGCCGTCCAGTTGTTCGAATTCGTAGAAGCCCGAGTCTTCATCGTATTGCGGAGTGTCGACCGCCTGGATTTCGCGACCATCGTTCAGGGTGATGACGGTCGGCGAAGCGCAACCAGCCAGAGTGCCGAGACCCAGGGCAAGCAGGAAAGCGGGAAGAGTCCGTTGAATCATTGTGGTTCTCCAATAAAGGATGGTGCGTAATGTTTCTTGAGACGCAGAGCGCCTGCGCAAGTTCCATACAGATTGCAGCATAGCGCCAATCCAGCACTATTGACTGGCAACAATGCCTTGGGCCGTGCCGGGCGCGAGGCTGGCGGGGCTGTGATATAACACCGCTCATTCGTTCCTATCAATGGATTCAAGGTCTCATGAAAGCCAAGGCAGATGTACCGTTCGTGCCGCTGAACATTGCCGTACTGACGGTCAGCGATACCCGCACCCTGGAAACCGATACCTCAGGTCAAGTGTTCGTCGACCGTCTGAGCGAGGCTGGCCATACCCTGGCCGCGCGGGTACTGCTCAAGGATGACCTGTACAAGATCCGTGCCCAGGTCGCAACCTGGATTGCCGACGAGCAGGTGCAAGTCGTGTTGATCACCGGCGGTACCGGCTTCACGGGTCGCGACAGCACGCCGGAGGCGGTAGCCTGCCTGCTGGACAAGCAGGTCGATGGTTTCGGCGAGCTGTTCCGGCACATTTCCCTGGCCGATATCGGGACGTCCACCGTGCAGTCCAGGGCGCTTGCCGGGCTGGCCAATGGCACCCTGGTGTGCTGCCTGCCAGGCTCGACCAACGCGGTGCGCACCGGTTGGGACGGCATCCTCGCCGAGCAGCTGGATGCCCGTCACCGGCCTTGCAACTTCGTTACCCACCTCAAGCAGGCCGCGCCCTGCGAAAGCCGTGGGTGAGGCGTCCATGTCCACTGTGTTGATGCCGGTCGAAGACGCCCTGGACAAATTGCTGGCGCTGGCTGAGGCTGCGCCTATCAAGGAGACCGAACAGGTTCCCCTGGCCGCCGCCGAGGGCCGCGTGCTGGCCCGGGAGCTGGTGTCGAGCCTCGACCTGCCGCCCTGGCCAAACAGTGCCATGGACGGTTATGCCTTGCGCCTGGCCGACTGGACCGGCGAGCCGTTAGCGGTCAGCCAGCGGGTGTTCGCCGGGCATTCCCCCGAGCCATTGCAGCCGGGCACCTGCGCGCGGATTTTTACCGGCGCGCCGCTGCCACTGGGCGCCGATTGCGTCGAGATGCAGGAAAACGCCGAAGTGCTGGACGATCAGCGCATACGCTTCAGCGAGCCTTTGCGTGAGGGTCAGAACATCCGGCCGCAAGGTCAGGAGACCCGGGCCGGTGAAGCGGTGCTGGCGGCAGGTACGCGACTCGGGCCAATCGAGCTGGGGTTGGCGGCATCGCTGGGCTGTGCCGAGCTGACTGTGGTGCGGCGGGTGAGGGTGGCGGTGTTGTCCACCGGCGACGAGTTGGTCGAGCCTGGCTTGCCTCTGGGGCCTGGGCAAATCTACAACAGCAACCGGCGTTTGCTCGGCAGCTGGTTGCAGCGCCTGGGCTGCGAAGTGATCGATGCCGGTATCATTGCCGATGACCTGCAGACCACCCGCGATTGCCTGGCGGCTTTGCAGGCGGTTGACCTGATTCTCTCCACGGGCGGTGTGTCGGTGGGTGAGGCGGATTACTTGGGTATCGCCTTGCGCGAAGAGGGCGAACTGTCGCTGTGGAAGCTGGCGATCAAGCCCGGCAAGCCGTTGACCTTCGGCCATTACAAAGGTGTGCCGGTGATTGGGTTGCCAGGCAATCCGGCCTCGACCCTGGTGACCTTCGGCCTGCTGACCCGGCCCTACCTGCTGCGCCGTCAGGGCGTTGGCGATGTCACGCCGTTGCAATTTCCGGTTCCGGCCGGTTTCGACTGGCCCAAGGCTGGCAATCGCCGTGAGTATTTACGCGGCCGGCTGGAGCAGGGTAGCGCGCTGATCTACAAGAACCAGAGCTCCGGCGTGCTGCGCAGCGCCGCCTGGGCCGAGGGATTGGTCGAAGTCCGTGAGGGCCACACCCCGGGCAAAGGCGACATCGTCCAGTTCATTCCCTTGAGCGAACTACTTGGCTGAGCGGCTCAGCAAGGGGGCGTCCACCAGCTCGGCGCCGCTGGGTGCCCGCAGGCTGGGGCGTGCGTGTACGCTTTCCAGCTGGCCGGCGGCGACGCTCCAGTCGTGCTGGCTGCAGACAAACTCCCGCGCTGCTTGCGACAGCTGGCGCATGCGCCACGGCTGGTTGAGCAACTGGGTGATCATCAGTGCCAACTGACCGCCGTCATCGCTGGCCAGGTAGTGTTCACCCTGGGTTACCTGCAAGCCTGAAACGCCTTTTTCCGTGGTGACCACCGGCAGCCCGGCGGCCATGGCCTCGAGCACCTTGATTTTCGAGCCGCCGCCGTAACGCAGTGGCGCGAAGAAGATTGCCGATTGACGTTGCAGTTCGCGCAGATCAGGCAAGTAGCCCACCCATTCAATCCGTGGGTCGCTCCAGCGCAGTTTCCAGCTGGGTGGCAGCGCGTGGCCAACCACGGCCAGGCGTACCGCCGGATTGCTCAGCCAGACTTGCGGAAGAATGTCTTCCAGTGCCCATTCGATGGCCTCAAGGTTAGCGCCATACTCGAAGTTGCCGACAAACAGCAGGCGCTGGCTGTGCAGTGCGGGCTGGATGTTCTGGTAGTGCGCGCAGTCGACACCGTTGATCACTACCGAGGTGGGGTGGCCGGTCACCTGGCTGATATGCGCAGCATCGGTTGGGCTGACCGCAACCACTTCGTGAGCCTGGCTCAGCACGCGGTTCTCCCAGCGCCGGTAGCGCCAGCGATCGAACGCATTGAACGGGCGCAGCCACAGCGGCAGGCGATCGTGACAGGCAGCGCCGCTTATCGATTCGATCGTGTGTTCGCTGAGCAAGAACGGCAGCCCGCGTGCCTGCAGGGCTTTTTCGAATGGCTGGAAGCTGTAGCTGTGTTCGATCT
Source organism: Pseudomonas rubra (assembly GCF_028656935.1). Lineage (GTDB taxonomy): Bacteria > Pseudomonadota > Gammaproteobacteria > Pseudomonadales > Pseudomonadaceae > Aquipseudomonas > Aquipseudomonas rubra. The sequence goes on along the minus strand of NZ_JAMDGZ010000047.1, from coordinate 57,145 downwards.
GGATGACATCCCACGGCTCGTCCAGCATTTGCTCGAAGCGATGACGCAGGTGCGGCGCGAGGCCATTGATGCTGGCGCGCATCGGGTAGCTTGCGTAGATCGCCGCCAGCAGGTTCAGCGGGCTGTGCAAGGGCCGTCTGGGGAGCACGATCAGGCGTTCGAGAAAAGGCTCCAACGCCTGCCGTGCTGCCTCGCTGGGAGGCACTTTGGATTGCACCAGCAGGGTGATGCGATGACCGCGCTGCGCCAGGCTGCGCAGCAGGTGGTATTGCCGGGTTTTGCCGCCGCTGGTGGTTGGCCAGGGTAAGTAAGGTAGTGTCCAGAGTACACGCATGACCCCTTTTCCTCTGTGTTAAGGCAGGTAACGGCATGCAAATGAAAATGGACGCGTCGTGGCAGTCAGCTTGCGGCTGGCTCCGGGGCGCGTCCATAGATATCAGTAAAGCGCACGATGTCATCCTCGCCCAGGTATTCGCCACTTTGTACTTCAATCATCACCAGATCGATCACGCCCGGGTTGGTCAGGCGGTGTACCCGGCCGGGTTTGATGAAAGTCGATTCGTTGGTGTCGAGCAGAAATTCTTCTTCACCATTGGTGACACAGGCCATGCCGCTGACCACGATCCAGTGCTCGCTGCGGTGGTGGTGCATTTGCAGTGATAACGAGGCCTCGGGGCGGACCATGATGCGCTTGATCTTGAAGCGCGGGCCTTCCTCGAGCACGGTGTAGGTGCCCCACGGCCGGTTGACGGTGCGGTGCAGGCGGTAGGCGTCGTGACCCTGACGCTTGAGCTGCTGGGCGATCACCTTGACCTCCTGGCTGCGCGCGGCATCGGCAATCAGCAGGGCGTCGGGGGTGTCGATGATGATCAGGTTGTCCAGGCCTACCGCGCCGACCAGGCGCCGAGGCGAGTCTATGTAGCAATTGCGCACATCGTGCAGCACGGTTTCGCCGGTGCAGCGGTTGCCTTGGTGATCACCGGCCTTGAGCGCGCGAACCGCCTCCCAGCTACCGATATCGCTCCAGCCGAACTGGCTGGGCAGTACCGCGACCTGTTGCGACACTTCCATCACGGCATAATCGATGGAGATGTCTGCCACCAGGGCAAAGCTGTCCGGGTCCAGTTCCACCTGGCGCTCGCGTGCGCCTTCCTTGCAAGGGCTCAGGGCCAGGCAGTGATTGACCGCCGCCAGCAACTGCGGGGTGTGCTGTTCCAGCTCATGGAGGATGGCATCGACGCGCATGCAGAACATGCCGGCATTCCACAGGTGCTGTCCGCCGTCGAGGTAGTGTTGTGCGGTTTGAGCGTCGGGCTTTTCGACAAAGCGTGCGACCTTGAAACCGTTGGCGTCCAGGGGCTGACCTTTTTCGATGTAGCCAAAACCGGTTTCGGCGCGGCTTGGCACCAGGCCGAAGGTGGTCAGCCAGCCTTGGGCGGCCAGGGCCCGAGCCTGGTTGACGGCCTGTTCGAAAGCGTTGAGGTCGGTGATCAGGTGGTCGGCGGGCAATACCAGCAATTGTGCGTCTTCGCCATAAAGGCGGGCGCAGTGCAGGGCGGCGGCGGCGATTGCAGCTGCAGTGTTGCGGCCGATAGGCTCAAGGATGTAATCCAGGGCCAGGTTGGCTTTGTTCAGTTGGCGGAATTCGTCCTGGGTGCGGAAGAACACGTCGCGATTGGTCACGGTCAAGACCCGCTCGACGTCGGCCAGTCGGCTGGCGCGGCTAAAGGTCTTTTGCAGCAGGCTCTGGCCATCGGGCAGGCGCATGAACGGCTTGGGCATGGTCTCCCGGGAGACCGGCCACAGACGGGTGCCAGCGCCACCAGCGATGATGCAGGGAATCAGAACACTCATCTCACAGCCTCGAGTCAGAGGCACTGCCGGGGCAGTGCAGCAACAGTAAACAGAGCAACCAGGCAGGCTTTTGCGCAATGAGTCAATAAAATGACTTTTACCACTGGCATCTTCCGTGAAGGCCAAATATTTGTCGAATGATGCTCCTAGGCGGCGAAGCTTTCAATGATATTTATATGAACGGTGTGCGAATCACTGCATAAAACTCAAATGCGGTGCAGTAAAGGCGTGCTGGAAAAGGTCGAGATATTCGACGCTCAATTGTTCGGGGAATGCACACATGGCGCAGCAAAAGGCATTGATGATCCTGCATGGCAAGCAAGCCATGAATGAAGAGGTACGCGCCGCAGTGGCCGCCATGCGTGAGCGTGGCTGGCAGTTGGAGGTGCGCCTGACCTGGGAGGGTGGAGATGCCCAGCGCCTGGTGCAAGAAGCATTGGCCGCCGGTTACCCGCAGTTGGTCGCGGCTGGCGGCGATGGCACCTTGCGCGATGTGGCCGAGGCCATGGCGCGCGCAGGTACTGACACCAGCCTGGTGTTGCTGGCGTTGGGTACCGCCAATGACTTTGCCAGGGCTGCTGGCGTGCCGCTGGAGCCGGATCGGGCCCTGGCGCTGTTGGAAGCGCCGGCGCAGGCGATTGATCTGGGGGAGGTCGGTGGGCAGGTGTTTTTGAATATGGCCACTGGCGGCTTTGGCAGCCAGGTCACGGCCAACACCAGCGAAGACCTGAAAAAGGTCTTGGGCGCTGCGGCCTACCTGTTTACCGGCCTGTCGCGCTTCAGTGAGCTGAGCGCCGCTTCGGTGCAGTTGCAGGGGCCGGATTTCCAGTGGCAGGGCGAATTGTTGGCGCTGGGTATTGGCAATGGTCGGCAGGCCGGGGGTGGGCATGTGTTGTGCCCGCAGGCCCAGGTCGACGATGGCTTGCTCGAGGTCAGTATTCTGCCGGCGCCCCAGGAAGTGGTCGGGACTTTGCGTGGCTTGCTCAGCGACGGCTTGGGTCTGGAAAGCCTGTTTGTCCGCGCGCGCTTGCCTTGGGTCGAGATCAAGAGTTCGCAAGGCCTGGACATCAACCTTGATGGCGAGCCCTTGCAGGGCGACAACCTGTGCTTTCGAGTAATGCCGCAAGCCTTGCGGGTGCATTTGCCCCAGAACTCGCCGTTACTCAGTCGTCAAGGCTGATGATCTGCTCGCGCACGGCGAACAGGACCAGGCCAGCAACATCGTAGATCTGCAGGCGTTTCATGATTTGCGAACGGTGGGTCTCGACGGTCTTGATGCTCAGGCCCAGGCCCTGGGCGATTTCCCGGGTCGATTTGCCGCGCACGATCAGGCGCAGGATCTCCAGCTGGCGGGCGGTCAGGTTGTGCTTTTCGGCTGCCTCCGGCTTGCCCGACTGGGCATGCAGCAGCGCCTGGTTGATCACCGTGTGGGCGATCGCCGGGCTCAGGTAGCGCTCGTTGCTGCGTAACGCCGCCAGCGCCTGTTCAAGCTCGGTGGCGGTGGTGTCCTTGAGCAGGTAGCCATGGGCGCCGCTTTCCAGTGCCTGCATGATCAGCTCCGGGTCGGTATGCATGGAGAGGATCAGGACCTTGCAGCGACAGCCGATGGCGCGCAAGCGGGCCAGGGCGTCCAGGCCGCTGGTGCTGCGCATGGAAATATCCAGCAGGACGATGTCCGGGTCCAGTTGCATGACCAGTTCCGGCACCTGGCCACCGTCATTGGCTTCACCGATCACGGCATAGCCGGGTATGTCGGACACCAGTGCGCGAACACCTGCGCGGATCAGTGAGTGGTCGTCCACCAACAGCAATGTACAGGTCATGAGGCGTTATTTGTCTTGGCGCGTTCGAGGGTACGGGGAGGCCAGGGAAACAGAGCATCGATCTGGGTGCCCAGGCCAGGCTGGCTGTTGACCGACAGTGTGCCATTGAGCAGGCCGGCGCGCTCGAGCATCCCGGCCATGCCGCGTTGGCCTGCATCGGCCGGGCTGTTGGCGGGCAAAAAGCCCAGGCCATCATCACTGATCGACAGGGCCAGTCCTTCGGACTGGCGCTGAATGCGCACCACCAGGTTCTTTGCCTTGGCATGGCGCAAGATGTTGGTCACTGCTTCCTGGGTAATGCGGAAGGCGGCAATCGCCATGTCTTTCGGGAGACCGCCCAGGCGTTGGCGGCATTCCAGGCTCCAGTGCAGGTTGGTGTTCTCCAGGGTGCGCAGCAGGTGCGCGCGCAAGCTGGCCTCCAGGCCCAGGCTGGTCAGTTGCCGTGGATTGAGGATGGTCGAGACATCGCGCACATTGGCCAAGGTGTCATCGAGGGTGCTGCGCAACATGCTGCAATGTTCCTGCAACTCTGCCGGAGCACGGCGTTGCAGCCAGTCGGCCTGTAGTTTGGCGGCGGTCAGCAGTTGGCCAATATCGTCGTGCAATTCGCGGCTCAGCCGCTGGCGTTCGCTTTCCTGAACCTTGAGCAGCCGGTCGGCAAGCTCCGCAGGGCGCAGGGCAATCGAGCGGGCCCATTGGCGCAACTGCCAGGCAATGCTCAGCAGGGCAATCAGTTGCAGGGCCAGGGCGGCGGCCGGCAGCGGGCGTTCAAGCAGGTAGACTGCCAGGTTGAAGGCAACCGAAGCCAGGCACAGCAGGGCGGTTGCCCAGCGCAACGCGGAGGCTTCGGGGCGCCAGCGCGTGAATGTCTTGAGGCTTGAGAGCATAGAAAATGAAGCCACTGAAATATCGCTGTTGAAAGCCCTGCAAAGGTCAAACTAGAGGCTTTTGTCGAATTGCCTTCAATAACGTTTAAATGTCGGCGCTGGGGTGTGGCGATGAAGTCTGCACTCGGCCTCTGGCGGGAGGCGCGCAATGATCAAGCCTTCATCTGCGCGCATGGTATCACTTCAAATACAATTGGTCGCGAACTCTTATAACTGACTGAATAGCCAGATTTTACGGGCTGGCACGAGTGTTCCGCTTGCCTGCAAATCTAGCACTTTGCCATCACTTTGCGGAACAACAATCTTGTCCGATATCAATTAAGTAGAGTGTTTTTTCGGCGTCACTAGAAACGTTGTGAATTACGCTAAGTTAGGCCTTAGTGTGCACGCATGAGGTCGACTGATTATCTTCGCCAGGGCAGTGTTGTTATATCCCTTAGTTGCCCTTGGTTGGCGAGGAAAGTGCGGGGGAGTGCGCGGCGGCTGGCGCAGTCTTTGCCGGGGCAGGGTGTTCGCAGGTGTGTCGGGCTTCGATGCAAGAGGCGCAGGCCAGAGAGGCTGCCGGGCTCAAGGCGCTGGCCAGGGTGTCGAGCAATTGCACCTGTTCCTCGGTATCCAGGCTCAGGCGCCCGGTGCGCGGGTCGATCAATTCCAGTTGCCAGGCGAGCAAGGTCAGGCAGCTTTCCAGGGCCTGCAGGGCTTCACCTTGCAACGCTGGTTGCGCCTTTGCAGGCTCCAGCAGCTGTTGCAATTGCAGGCTGTAGGCAGCGACCTCGACCAGCCTCAGCGCCTGTGCACGCTCCACCAGTGTGGTCAGGGTGTGGTTCAGGCAGTGGCAGGCATCCGGATCATTATCGATCAGTTGCAGGTGTAGCAGGCATTCCTCTGCCTTGGTCAGCAGCACCTGTGCGTCGATCAGGAAATCCTGTAGGGCGCTGTTGTAGAGTGCGTCGTTAGCCATCATTTGGCTCCAGCGTGAAAGGCTGGAGCGGGGGCTGTCCACCGTGAGGCGATCGCTGACAAAAGCCTGACTCCGTTCATGCAATGAGAATGGCGTCACATTAATGGCTAATGGATATTGCGAACATCAGGTCTCACCCGATTGTCACTAGGGGATTCCCTGATGAGGTGATTCCGGCACGACCCTTTGCGGGTGTTTGCGACAGCGGAGAGGTGAGCGCAGTAAAGCATGATGGTAAAATGACATCAATGGGCTGTGGAGCATTTTCTTCAAGGGGTCAAGCTCTGCGGCAAGCGGCCGATACAGGGCCATTGGGATCATTTTTCGACACACCTGGGGGCTCTTCGATGGCTGGCATTCTCGACACGGTAGACCAAAGAACGCAGCTGGTGGGCGAAAACCGCCTGGAAATCCTGATGTTCCGCCTGGCGGGCCGGCAATTGTTCGCGATCAACGTGTTCAAGGTCCAGGAAGTGCTGCAGATGCCCAAGCTGACCCTGATGCCACAGCGGCATGCGTACGTCTGCGGGGTGGTCAACCTGCGCGGACAGACCCTGCCGGTGATCGACCTGTCGCAAGCCATTGGCATGCGCCCGCTGGAGCCGGGCCCGGGCAGCACCATCATCGTCACCGAGTACAACCGTTCGGTGCAGGCATTCCTGGTCGGTGGGGTCGATCGCATCGTCAACATGAACTGGGAAGCCATCATGCCGCCGCCGGCCAGCGCCGGTCGTCAGCATTACCTGACGGCGATCAGCAAGGTCGACGAGCAACTGGTGGAAATCATCGACGTCGAGAAGGTCCTGGCGGAAATCGTCCCTTACAGCGCCAAGGTCTCGCGCGACAAGCTCGAAGACCCGGTGCTGGCTCGCGCCCGTGGCCGCGAAGTGCTGCTGGTGGACGACTCCACCGTCGCCCTGGCGCAGTTGCGTGACACCTTGTCACAGTTGGGGGTGAAGATGCACGTGGCCAGTGATGGCCTCAAGGCGTTGCGCATGCTCAAGGGTTGGGCCGATGCCGGCGAGGATGTCTGCAAGAAGCTGCTGATGATTTTCACCGACGCCGAAATGCCGGAAATGGACGGTTACCGCCTGACCACCGAAATCCGCAATGACGCGCGCCTGCGTCCACTGTACGTGGTGCTGCACACTTCGCTGTCGGGCAGCTTCAACGAATCGATGGTGAAAAAGGTCGGTTGCGACAACTTCCTTTCCAAGTTCCAGCCCGACAAGCTGGTCGATGTCGTGCGTCAACGTCTGATGATGGATGAAGCCACGGCCTGAGTCGGTATAAGCTAGGTCTTTAACCGACACAAGGCAGGTCGCGATGCACCTGAGAGCGTTGTATCGATATCCACTCAAATCAGCGCGCGGTGAGGCGCTGCAAGCTTCCTCGCTGGACCTTCTGGGGTTGAGCGGGGACCGTCGCTGGCTGCTGGTGGAGCGTGATAACGGGCGCTTTCTGACCCAGCGCATGTTCCCGCAGATGAGTCAGTTGACGGCCTTGCACAGCGCCGATGGCAGCCTCACCCTCCAGGCTGCGGGCCGCCCCGCACTGCAGGTTGCCGTGCCGCAGCCGGATGACGACCTGCGCGGCATCACTATCTGGCGCGACACCTTTCGCGTACCGGATGCCGGCGATACTGCTGCCCAGTGGCTCAGCGACTTTATCGGCAAGGACGTGCGCCTGGTGCACGTGCCCGAGCAACGCGCGCGCTTCTTGCCCAGCGGCTATGGCCTGATCGGCGACCGCGTGGCGTTCGCCGATGGTTTTCCCTTACTGCTGATTGGCCAGGCATCGCTAGATGATCTGGTTGCCAGGGTCGGGCGGCCTCTGGAGATGCTGCGCTTTCGTCCCAACCTGGTGGTGGAGGGCGCTGTGGCATTTGCCGAGGATGGCTGGAAGCGCATCCGCATCGGCGAGATGGAGTTCCGTGTGCTCAAGCCCTGTGAGCGCTGCATCATGACCACGATTGACCCGCAGACCGGTGAGCGCAGCGCGGACCGTGAGCCGCTGGAAACTTTGCGCACCTACCGGCAGAAGGAGGGGGGTGTGTTGTTTGGCCAGAACCTGGTGGCGGATGGGGCGGGGGTGCTTGAGGTGGGGATGGCGGTGACGGTGCTGGAGTAATTGGCAAGGCTTTGCCTTGCATCGCTGGCAAGGCCAGCTCCCACAGGTTGCATACAGGTCCATTGTGGGAGCCGGCCTTGCCGGCGATGGCTGCAAAGCAGCCTTGAGGGCACCTCAATCACTGGTCGTCAAAATACCGCTCATGCCAATCCACCAGCGGCTGCGGCGAATTGAGCTTTTGTCCGTAGATCACCGAATACGACAGCACGTTCTGCACATATTGGCGTGTTTCGTCGAACGGGATCGATTCGACCCAGACATCGAAGCTTAGGTGATCGGCACCGCGCAGCCATTGGCGCACACGGCCGGGGCCGGCGTTGTAGGCGGCGGAAGCGAGCACCCGGTTGCCATTGAACTGGCTGTGCACCTGGCTCAGGTAAGCTGCGCCCAGCTGGATGTTTTTGTCCGGGTTGAACACCTGGGCAGGCGAAGCCAGTGGAATGCTGAACTTGCGTGCGGTCTCTTTGGCGGTGGCCGGCATCAGTTGCATCAGCCCGCTGGCGCCCACGCTTGAGCGGGCGTCGTCCATGAAGGCACTTTCCTGGCGGGTAATGGCAAACACCCAGCTCGAATGCAGGCCGCGTACCTTGGCTTCGCGCACCAGGGTGTCGCGATGGGCCATCGGGAAGCGGATGTCCAGGTCGTCCCAGTACTTGGCCTGGCTGATGGTGCGAATGGCTGGGAAGTACCAGCGCATGTCGTAGGCCAGCTTGGCCTGGGCAACCATTTCGTCGCGGTTGAAATGCCGGCTGACGTGATACCACTCACGGCGGCCGTCAACGATCTGTCCGCGGGCGTGGAACTCCAGCGCACGCTTGACTCCCGGCGTGTTGCGTACCTTGTTGATCAACTGCTGGCTCAGTACCAGGGGCTTGTTGTTCAACTGATACGGCGTCTGCGAGCGGTCGGCGGCAAGGAAGCCATAGAAGTCGCGCTCGCGCGCCACGGTTTTGTACAGCAGTGTAATCTGCGGGTTTTTCGGCTGCGCCAGCTCCAGGCTGCGCGCTTGCCAGTAGCGCCAGCGGCTGCTGGTGGCCAGGTCCTGCGGCAGGCGTTTGGTCAGCTCGTAGGCATCTTCCCAGCGGCCCAGGCGCAGCAGCAGGCGCAGGCGCCATTCAGTGACGGTGTTGTCACGCAGTTCCGGGTCGTACCGGGTCATCAGCTCCAGCGCTCGCGGGTCGTAACGGCGTGCCAGGGTCAGGCCGATCTCGCGGGCAATGGCGACTTTCTCGTCGCGGGAGAAATGCATGCGGCTGGCGTAATCGTCGAGCAGGCTCATGGCCCGCTCCGGATCCTGGCGAGCCAGGCGGCGCAAGCCGAGGCTGACCACGTCGGACATCGCCTCATTGACCGGGGTGAAGCGCCCGGGTTGGTTGAGCAGCTCGGGTTTCTGCGCCACCTCAATCAGCAGGCGGCCTTGCGGTGCCAGGGTGTTGAGGCTTTTGACCAGGGTATTGGCCAGCGCATAGTTGCGGGTTTGCGCTGCCAGCTTGGCGCGCTCCCAGCGCTTTTGCTCGGTCAGTTGGCCTTCGGCGGCCCAGCGTTCGAACAGGGCGTCGCAGGCGGCGGGTTGCGACTTGCCAACCAGCCAGAGTTTCTCGGCGCTGGCGTTGCCTTCGGCGCGCTGGCCGTGGCTGAGCTGATACTGGCCGTTGAGGCAGTCCAGCTCGGTGAAATTGAGCTTCGGATCGTAATACTTGGTAAAGGTCGCCCATTCGCCACGCTCAGCCAGCCAGCGCAACCAGCGCAGCTTCATCCAGTTGGCCTGGGGCAGGTCGCCGTGGGCGGCGAGGAACTTTTCGATCTCGTCGTTGCTGGCGGTCTTCAGCCGGGCGGTGAGCTCGTCGTAGGCCAGGTACGGCGTCAACGGGTAGTCGCGCAGGGCGTCGGCATAACGCAGGTAGGGGCCCTTGTCACCCTTGGCCAGGGCGCGTTTGGCTTCATCGTAATATTGACGTTGCTGGGTAATGTCGGTGGCCTGGGCAACATTCACCGCCGAGGCAGTGAGAAACAGGCTGGATACGAGGCAGAATAGGCGGCTGCGCATGAGACTTCCGGGCAGTTTGACCATGAAAAGTGACGGCGAGGCCAGCACTGTTGGAATTGCATTGCCTTAGCTTAGCCGGTTGCCGCAGGCGGATGAAAGCATTGTGCTTGTATCTGGTTGTAAAGAAGCGGCCTGTCGTCGGAAGGTGCTGTAAGGCGCGCTGCTTAATGTGAAGCCGGCCCAAGTCAGGTAAAATGCGCGCCCGGTTTTTGGAGAAGATCATGACCCTGCTCAAATTAAGCGATGTGTCCCTTGCGTTCGGCGCTACGCCGTTGTTGGACAAGGTGTCCTGGCAGATCGCCCGTGGTGAGCGGGTGTGCATCATTGGTCGCAACGGTACGGGCAAGTCGAGCATGATGAAACTGGTCAAAGGCGACCAGAATCCTGATGATGGCTCGGTGTGGCGTGCGCCTGGTTTGAAAATCGGCGAGTTGCCGCAAGAGTTACCAGTGGCCGACGAGCGGACAGTATTCGACGTAGTTGCCGAAGGCCTCGACGGTGTTGGCGCGCTGCTCGCCGAATATCATCACCTGAGCCAGAACATCGTCACCGACGCCGATCTGGAAAAGCTGATGCACGTTCAGCACGACCTCGAAGCGCGTGATGGCTGGCGTTTGCAGACCCTGGTCGACAGCACTCTGAGTCGCCTGCAGCTGCCTGCCGACAAGACCCTTGCCGAGTTGTCCGGTGGCTGGCGTCGTCGCGTATTGCTGGCGCAGGCTTTGGTGTCCGAGCCGGATCTGCTGTTGCTCGATGAACCGACCAACCACCTGGACATCGGTGCTATTGCCTGGCTCGAAGACGCACTGAAGGATTTCCAGGGCGCCGTGCTGTTTATCACGCACGACCGTTCCTTCCTGCAGAACCTCGCCACGCGTATTCTGGAACTGGATCGCGGCGGCTTGATCGACTGGAACGGCGACTACGCCAGCTTCCTCGTGCACAAGGAAGCCGAACTGGCTGCCGAAGCCACCGCCAACGCGCTGTTTGACAAGCGTCTGGCTCAGGAAGAAGTGTGGATCCGTCAGGGCATCAAGGCCCGTCGCACCCGTAACGAAGGCCGCGTGCGCGCCTTGAAGGCTCTGCGCGTTGAGCGCAGCGAGCGTCGCGAGCGCACCGGCAAGGCCAATATTCAGCTCGATACCGCCGACAAGTCTGGCAAGCAGGTGATGGTGCTCGAAAATGTGAGCTTTGCTCACCCGGGCGGGCCGTTCTTGATCAGGGATTTCTCCATGGTGCTGCAGCGTGGCGACCGAATCGGTCTGCTCGGTGCCAACGGTACGGGCAAGACCACGTTGCTCAAGCTGATGCTCAGCGGCTTGCAGCCAACCAGCGGTACAGTGGAAGAGGGTACCCGGATCGATGTGGCGTACTTCGACCAGTTGCGCCATCAACTGGACCTGGAAAAAACCGTGATCGATAACGTTGCCGAAGGTCGCGACTTCATCGATATCGACGGCCAGAGCCGCCACGTTCTGAGCTATCTGGGCGACTTCCTGTTCAGCCCGCAACGCGCACGCACTCCGGTGAAAGCGTTGTCTGGTGGCGAGCGAGCGCGTCTGCTGCTGGCCAAGCTGTTCAGCAAGCCGGCGAACCTGCTGGTCCTTGATGAACCGACCAACGATCTTGACGTTGAAACCCTCGAGCTGCTTGAAGAGGTGCTGCTAACCTTCAGCGGCACCGTGCTGATGGTCAGCCACGACCGGGCATTCCTCGACAACGTGGTCACCAGTACCTTGGTCTTCGAAGGCGAGGGCAAAGTGCGTGAATATGTCGGTGGCTATCAGGACTGGATCCGTCAAGGCGGTTCGCCGAAGTTGCTCGGCGTCACTGAAAGCAAGTCGGGTAAATCCGAGTTGAACACGGCGGTGGTCGAGGCTGCTGAGCCTGAGCCTGTGGCAGCAACGGTGGCGGACGCGCCGAAGAAAAAACTCAGCTACAAGCTGCAGCGCGAGTTGGAGGCCTTGCCAGGCCAGATCGACGCAGTGGAGCAGAAGATGGCGGCGTTGCAGGAAGAGATTTCTGCCCCGACCTTCTATCAGCGTCCGATCGAGCAGACCAGCGCCGTACTGGCGAGCCTGGAGAAGTTGCAGGCTGAACTGGATGTGCTGGTCGAGCGCTGGGCCGAACTCGACAGCTAAAGGGCAGGGCCCGGTGCCTGAAGCTGCACCGGGCCCGCCAGGGCGTTACTCGGCTTTTTTCTGCAGGCGTACCGCCAGCACATCGCAGGGCGCGCCGTGTAGTACGTCGTTGGCGGTGGAGCCCAGCAGCAGGGCCAGACCGTGGCGGCCGTGGCTGCCGACCACGATCAGGTCGCATTGCTGCTCCTTGGCCAGCTGGTGGATCTCCTGGCGCGGCTGGCCGTAGGTCAGGTGCGAGTCGCCGCGGTTGATGTCCGGGTACTTGTTGTACAGGCGCTCCATCCGCTCCTTGGCCTGGTCGAACTGTTGCTGTTGCAGTTGCGACAGGTCCATTGGCACGTCGCCGCCAAAGGCCATGGCCATGGGTTCAACGATATGTACCAGGGATACCTTGGTCTTGTTCGGCTCGGCCAGGGTCATGGCGCGCTTGATGACCGGGTCGCACTCTTCGGTCAGGTCGACGGCAACCAGTATGTGTTCGTAGGGCATGAGAAGCTCTCCTGACAGTCGCGATAGTTAAAGTATGGTCGGTTTCAGGCTGATCGCTTCGAACCTCGGCTAACCAGCTCATTTGCAAGCCTTTGTGGGATCAACAGATATGACGGTCTGGGTAGTGGTGTCAATCCTTGCGCTGATTCTCAGCCCTCTGGCCTGGCTACGCCCTTCGCGTAGCCAGAGTGGTCGGATGGCCCTGCGTATGGAGGCTCGACGCATGGGCTTGAACATGCAGCTGGCGCCCCAGGAGTGGCCGCACTGGCTGCCCAAAGAGCCGCCAAGCCCCTGCGCCCAGTACCTGCGGCCCCGGCGTCAGGGGCGTGGCGACAGCTGGTGCTACTGGCAAACCACCCCCGGTGTCTGGCTCAATCAATGGCGCGAGCCGTGCACCGATGTGGTGCATGCCGAGCAGTTGGCACGCTTGCCGGAGAGCGTTTACAAGGTTGAAGCAGGTCCGCAAATGGTTGCCCTGTACTGGGGTGAGCGCGGTGAAACGTCTGTATTGCAGGATATTGCCGGAGTCCTCAAGGCTCTGGCCTGACCACCATCAATAAAAAGCCCGATGCAAAGATCGGGCAGAAAGGCCAGGCAGGCCGGCGTAATGTTTCAATACCTCCCAGTGTAGCCATCTCACGGCTATCCGCTGCCCGATACCTCTGCTATTCGACGTTGATCGTTGATCAATGCGTGTAAGCCATTGACCACTATCGCGCCACTGAATGGCGCGCCATCACTGCTGCGGGTGTTTGCCCTGCGTCGTTAGAAAATGACCGCAAAGTCGAGCGTTCGCGCTGCTTTTGGGTATTTGACAACGGCGATCTTTTCGTTGAATGTGTGCATACCCAAATCAAACGGGCGTATGAATTGAGCGTTTGTATTGTCAGACGGCTCTTACAGAATCCCGACTATCGCGCTGGCGGGTGTGCCTGGAGCAAGGGTTCGGCGACAACGGCCTTAGGCCTGCCGGATCTTTCACCAGCGATCGGCGTGTACAGTTCAGCTTCCATATCGTGGAGATCAGTTGATGATTTACGAAGGTAAAGCCATCACGGTTAAGGCTCTTGAAAGCGGCATCGTCGAACTGAAGTTCGACCTCAAGGGTGAGTCCGTCAACAAGTTCAACCGTCTTACCCTGAACGAATTGCGTCAGGCCGTAGACACCATCAAAGCCGACGCATCGATCAAAGGCGTGATTGTCAGCAGTGGCAAGGACGTGTTCATCGTCGGCGCGGACATCACCGAGTTTGTCGATAACTTCAAGCTGCCCGAGGCCGAACTGGTCGCCGGCAACCTGCAAGCCAACCGGATTTTCAGCGATTTCGAAGACCTGGGCGTGCCGACCGTTGCCGCGATCAACGGCATCGCCCTGGGCGGCGGCCTGGAAATGTGCCTGGCCGCCGACTACCGCGTCATGGCCAGCAGCGCCAAGATCGGCCTGCCGGAAGTCAAGCTGGGTATCTACCCGGGCTTCGGCGGTACCGTGCGCCTGCCGCGCATCATCGGTGCCGACAACGCCATCGAGTGGATTGCCGCCGGCAAGGAAAACCGTGCTGAAGACGCGCTGAAAGTCGGCGCCGTCGATGCCGTGGTGGTGCCTGAGCTGCTGCAAGCCGCTGCCCTGGACCTGATTCAGCGCGCCATCAGCGGCGAGCTCGACCACAAGGCCAAGCGCCAGCCGAAGCTGGAAAAACTCAAGCTCAACGCCATCGAGCAGATGATGTCGTTCGAAACCGCCAAAGGTTTCGTCGCCGGTCAAGCTGGCCCGAACTACCCGGCGCCGGTCGAAGCGATCAAGAGCATCCAGAAGGCCGCCAACTTCGGTCGTGACAAGGCTCTGGAAGTCGAAGCCGCAGGTTTCGCCAAGCTGGCCAAGACCTCGGTTGCCGAAAGCCTGATCGGCCTGTTCCTCAACGACCAGGAGCTCAAGCGCAAAGCCAAGGCCCACGATGAAATCGCTCACGACGTGAAGCAGGCCGCCGTACTGGGTGCCGGCATCATGGGTGGCGGTATCGCTTACCAGTCGGCGGTCAAGGGCACCCCGATCCTGATGAAGGACATCAACGAAAGCGCCATCCAGTTGGGCTTGAACGAAGCTTCCAAGCTGCTCGGCAAGCGTGTTGAAAAAGGCCGCCTGACCCCGGCGAAAATGGCTGAAGCGCTGAACGCGATTCGCCCGACCCTGTCCTACGGCGACTTCGCCAACGTCGACATCGTTGTCGAAGCCGTTGTCGAGAACCCGAAGGTCAAGCAGGCAGTGCTGGCTGAAGTTGAAGGCCAGGTGAAAGAAGACGCGATCCTGGCGTCGAACACCTCGACCATCTCCATCAACTTGCTGGCCAAGGGCCTCAAGCGTCCGGAAAACTTCGTCGGCATGCACTTCTTCAACCCGGTGCACATGATGCCGCTGGTCGAAGTCATCCGTGGCGAGAAGTCCAGCGAAGTGGCGGTTGCAACCACCGTGGCCTACGCCAAGAAGATGGGCAAGAACCCGATCGTGGTCAACGATTGCCCGGGCTTTTTGGTCAACCGCGTGCTGTTCCCGTACTTTGGTGGTTTCGCCAAGCTGGTCAGCGCCGGTATCGACTTCGTGCGCATCGACAAGATCATGGAAAAATTCGGCTGGCCGATGGGCCCGGCCTACCTGATGGACGTGGTCGGCATCGACACCGGCCACCACGGCCGTGACGTCATGGCTGAAGGCTTCCCGGACCGCATGAAGGACGACCGTCGCTCGGCCATCGACGTGCTCTACGAAGCCAAGCGCCTGGGTCAGAAGAACGGCAAGGGCTTCTACGCCTACGAGACCGACAAGCGCGGCAAGCCGAAGAAAGTCGCCGACGCGGCAGTCCTCGAAGTGCTCAAGCCGATCGTCTACGAGCAGCGTGAAGTCAGCGACGAAGACATCATCAACTGGATGATGATCCCGCTGTGCCTGGAAACCGTTCGCTGCCTGGAAGACGGCATCGTCGATACCGCCGCCGAAGCCGACATGGGCCTGGTCTACGGTATTGGTTTCCCTCCCTTCCGTGGCGGTGCGCTGCGTTACATCGACTCGATCGGTGTAGCCGAATTCGTTGCCCTGGCCGACAAATACGCCGATCTGGGTCCGCTGTATCACCCCACCGCGAAGCTGCGTGAAATGGCCAAGAATGGCCAGAGCTTCTTCGGTTAAGCGCCCAACGATATAGAGCGAGAGTGAACATATGAGCCTGAATCCAAGAGACGTGGTGATTGTCGACTTCGGTCGCACCCCGATGGGCCGCTCCAAGGGTGGCATGCACCGCAATACCCGCGCCGAAGACATGTCTGCGCACCTGATCAGCAAGCTGCTGGAGCGCAACACCAAGGTCGATCCGAGCGAAGTCGAGGACGTCATCTGGGGTTGTGTCAACCAGACCCTGGAGCAGGGCTGGAACATCGCCCGCATGGCCTCCTTGATGACCCAGATCCCGCACACCGCCGCCGGCCAGACCGTCAGCCGTCTGTGTGGCTCGTCGATGAGCGCACTGCACACCGCCGCGCAAGCGATCATGACCGGCAACGGTGATGTTTTCGTCGTCGGCGGCGTCGAGCACATGGGTCACGTCAGCATGATGCACGGCGTCGACCCTAACCCGCACATATCGCTGTACGCCGCCAAGGCTTCGGGCATGATGGGCCTGACCGCTGAAATGCTCGGCAAGATGCATGGCATCAGCCGTGAGCAGCAGGACCTGTTCGGCGTGCGTTCGCACCGTCTCGCCCACAAGGCGACGGTCGAAGGCAAGTTCAAGGATGAGATCATCCCGATGCAGGGCTACGACGAAAACGGCTTCCTCAAAGTCTTCGACTACGATGAAACCATTCGCCCGGAAACCACCCTGGAAAGCCTGGCGGCCTTGAAGCCGGCGTTCAACCCCAAAGGTGGTACCGTGACTGCCGGTACCTCGTCGCAGATCACCGACGGCGCTTCGTGCATGATCGTCATGTCGGCCCAGCGTGCCCAGGACCTTGGTATCCAGCCTCTGGCGGTGATCCGTTCCATGGCCGTGGCCGGCGTTGACCCTGCAATCATGGGCTACGGCCCGGTGCCGGCGACCCAGAAAGCGCTCAAGCGTGCGGGCCTGTCCATTGCCGATATCGACTTCTTCGAGCTCAACGAAGCCTTCGCCGCACAGGCCCTGCCAGTGCTGAAGGATCTGAAAGTGCTCGACAAGATGGATGAGAAGGTTAACCTGCACGGCGGCGCCATCGCCCTGGGCCATCCTTTCGGTTGCTCCGGTGCGCGGATTTCCGGCACTCTGCTCAACGTCATGAAGCAGAATGGCGGGACCCTCGGCGTTTCGACCATGTGCGTCGGCCTGGGCCAAGGCATCACCACCGTCTTCGAACGCGTTTAACGCATCGCTGGATGGAAACCGGGGCCTGGTGCCCCGGTTTTTGTTTTTGCAGGATTTTTTTTCAAGAGGGTGGGCAACATGCAGATACAACCAGGCGTATACCGGCATTACAAGGGGCCTGAGTATCGCGTGTTCGGCGCCGCGCGCCATTCCGAGACCGAGGAGTGGGTAGTGTTCTACCAGGCGCTGTACGGTGAATTCGGCCTGTGGGTGCGACCGCTGTCGATGTTTCTCGAGTCGGTCGAGGTTGACGGCGAGCAAGTGCCGCGCTTTGCTTTGGTCAAGGCTGAAGCCGGGCTGATTTATGGGTCTGAAGCCAAGGGTGGTTAAAGCCCCGCGCTTGACCTCACTCTGTTGCCACTATATATAGCGGTGCCGCGTCAGGTACCTGCCGTGTTTTTATTTTCAGTATTCAGGAATTTTCCGATCCATGGGCAAATCGCTGGTCATTGTGGAATCCCCGGCTAAGGCCAAGACCATCAACAAGTACCTGGGCAGCCAGTACGTGGTGAAGTCGAGTATCGGCCATATCCGAGACCTGCCCACCAGCGGTTCGGCCAGCGCCAGCAAAGAGCCTGCCGCCAAGCGTGGCAAGGCCGCCGCAGGTGATGCGCCGGCCCTGTCGCCGAAAGAGAAGGCGCGCAAGCAACTGGTCGCGCGCATGGGTGTCGACCCTGACCACGGCTGGAAAGCCAAGTACGAGATTCTCCCGGGCAAGGAGAAGGTCATCGACGAATTGCGTCGCCTGGCCAAAGACGCCGACACCATCTATCTCGCAACCGACTTGGATCGCGAGGGGGAAGCCATTGCCTGGCACCTGCGCGAAGCCATCGGTGGTGATGACAGCCGCTACAAGCGCGTGGTGTTCAACGAAATCACCAAGAAAGCCATTCAGGAGGCGTTCTCGCAGCCTGGCGAGCTGGATATCGACCGGGTCAACGCGCAGCAGGCGCGGCGCTTCCTCGACCGCGTGGTGGGCTACATGGTCTCGCCGCTGCTGTGGGCAAAAATCGCCCGTGGCCTGTCCGCTGGCCGTGTGCAGTCGGTGGCGGTGAAGCTGGTGGTCGAGCGTGAACGCGAGATCCGTGCCTTCATCCCTGAAGAATACTGGGAAGTGCACGCCGACCTGGGCACCGCCAAGGATGCCAAGGTGCGTTTCGAAGTGGCCCGTGAGAACGGCGAAGCCTTCAAGCCGCTGAACGAAGCTCAGGCCATGGCAGCGCTTGCGCAGCTCAAGTCCTCCAGCTACACCGTGGCCAAGCGTGAAGACCGCCCGACCAGCAGCAAGCCGTCGGCGCCGTTCATCACCTCGACCCTGCAGCAGGCGGCGAGCAATCGCCTGGGCTTCGGCGTGAAGAAAACCATGATGATGGCCCAGCGTCTGTACGAAGCTGGCTACATCACCTACATGCGTACCGACTCGACCAACCTCTCGGTCGATGCGGTGGAAATGGCCCGCAGCTACATCGAAAGCGAGTTCGGCAAGAAATACCTGCCTGAAGCGCCAATCGTCTATGGCAGCAAAGAGGGTGCCCAGGAAGCGCACGAAGCGATCCGCCCTTCAGACGTCAATACCCATCCGACCAAGCTCAGCGGCATGGAGCGTGATGCCGAGCGTCTGTACGAGCTGATCTGGCGCCAGTTCCTGGCCTGCCAGATGCCACCTGCGCAGTACCTGTCGACGACCGTCAGCGTCACTGCAGGCAACTTCGAGCTGCGTGCCAAGGGCCGCATCCTCAAGTTCGACGGTTACACCCGGGTCTTGCCGCAGCAAAGCAAGCCGGGCGATGACGATGTACTGCCGGAAATGAACCAGGGCGAAGTGCTCAAGTTGATCCAGATCGACCCAAGCCAGCATTTCACCAAGCCGCCGGCGCGCTACTCCGAAGCCAGCCTGGTCAAGGAGATGGAAAAACGCGGTATCGGTCGTCCTTCGACCTATGCGGCGATCATCTCGACCATCCAGGACCGCGGCTACGTGACCCTGCACAACCGTCGTTTCTACTCCGAGAAGATGGGTGACATCGTCACCGAGCGCTTGTCCGAGAGCTTCGCCAACCTGATGGACTATGGCTTCACTGCCGGCATGGAGGAAAACCTCGATGACGTGGCTCAGGGCGAGCGTGACTGGAAGAGCGTCCTCGACGAGTTCTATGGTGATTTCAGCAACAAGCTGAAGCTGGCCGAAGACAGCGAGAAGGGCATGCGCGCCAACCAGCCGACCCTGACCAACATTGCCTGCAAGGAATGTGGCCGGCCGATGATGATCCGCACTGCCTCCACCGGCGTGTTCCTAGGCTGCTCGGGTTACAGCCTGCCACCCAAGGAGCGCTGCAAGGCCACCGTCAACCTGGTGCCGGGCGATGAAATCGCCGCCGACGACGAGGGTGAGTCGGAATCGCGCGTGCTGCTCAACAAGCACCGTTGCCCGATCTGCTCGACGGCCATGGACGCGTATCTGCTCGACGAGAAGCACAAGTTGCACATCTGCGGTAACAACCCGGATTGCACCGGCTACGAGATCGAAGAGGGTAGCTACCGCATCAAAGGCTACGAAGGGCCGAGCCTTGAGTGCGACAAGTGCGGCAGCGAGATGCAGCTCAAAACCGGCCGTTTCGGCAAGTTCTTCGGTTGTACCAATGCCGAGTGCAAGAACACCCGCAAACTGCTCAAGAGCGGCGAGGCGGCGCCACCGAAGATGGATGCGGTGAAAATGCCGGAGCTCAAGTGCGAGAAGGTCAACGACACTTATGTGCTGCGTGATGGCGCATCGGGGTTGTTCCTGGCGGCCAGCCAGTTCCCGAAAAACCGCGAGACCCGCGCGCCGCTGGTAATCGAGATCGTTCCGCACAAGGATGAAATCGATCCGAAGTACCACTTCCTTTGCGAAGCGCCGAAGAAGGACCCGGACGGTCGTCCGGCGGTCATCCGCTACAGCCGAAAAACCAAGGAGCAGTACGTGCAGACCGAGGTTGATGGCAAACCGACTGGCTGGCGTGCGTTCTACGACGGTAATGCCTGGAAGGTTGAAGACAAGCGCTGATCGGCTGTTCAGATAAAAATCGCGGGGCAAGCCCGTTCCCACAGGATTGAGAGACCCTGTGGGAGCGGGCTTGCCCCGCGATGCGTTTAAGGTCAAATTGACAGACCGCCTTGCAGCCTTTCGGAGGGCACCCAGATGGCCCAGGAACTCTACACCCGCACCAATCAGAAGATTTACTTCGCAGGTCTTGCTCTCGAAGCCCTCGGCAAGGCGCAGGAAAGCCGGGCCATGAACGCCCAGGCGCTGATCCAGGCCGAGCGCGAATCGGCGTTGTTTCACCTGTACGGCGCACTGCTGGGCCTGTGCCACGAGATTGCCGGCTTCTACCGCTTACCCCAGGCCGGCGCGCCCCGTGCCGAGCTGTTGCTGACCCGTGAAGTGCTCGAGGCTGTCGCCATTCCGGAGATGGCTGAACTGGTTGAACTGGCTGAGCAGCGCGAGACCTGGCTGGCCCAGCTGCTCGCAGCTTATGCCGATTTGTTCCGACCGCCGGTCGCGAAAAAAGCAGCAAAAACCGATGTCACCCAGCCCCTGATCCAGGCGGTGAGCCTTGATCAACCCGAGGTGCCAGCGCTGTCGCGCGAAGAACTGGAAGGCTGGCGGCAGAACCTAAAGGGCCTCACGGTGCGTTTTCGCGAGGGCTTGAGTGAGTGCTGATTGGGGCGCTGGCTGGTACAATACTGGCCTTTCGTGGAGAACAGCCCCTTATGCCAACGTCCTTTCTAGAAATTGTCGAGTTGCCTGATGGTCGGATCGAGCTGCGCCGTGCCGAGGACGAAGGTTCGTTGGTAACCCTGGATTTCTCCGAGGATGCCAAAGCCTTTTTGCAAGGTCAGCACGTAGAAGTAGCCAAGGCCATGCTCAGTGTTGGCGTGCAGATGGCTGGCAAGCTGGTAGAAGGCGAGATCGAACGCGACGAGGGGCCGCGGGTTCTGCACTGACCGCCAGCATGGCTTTCTCGTCCTGAGAAAGCCTGGCGAAATCAACCCTTGAAACAGACCTGAATATCAGCCGAGGCGGATGTTCAGGCTTTGTGCGTCTCCCGCGCGAGCGGCGTTGCTCAGTTGCTGGCGGGCGCTGCTGCTGACAGTGCTGAGCCAGCTGACCACGGTGTGGCTGCGGCCCAGGCGCAAGGCGTCACAGGCCAGCTGCAGGGCACTCTGGTTGCCGCGTGGTTGCAGCAGCAGGATGCGCTCGCGGTTCAGGCCAGCCTCGCGCAGCCAGGCCTGGGTCAGGCTGGCGGGTGGGGCGATCAGGGTCAGCCAGCGGGCGTCATGCTCTTCGCTCAGCTCGCTCAGTTCACGCAGCATCGGCGCCAACAGGCTCTGGCAGCTACCCAGTGCGCCACGCAAAGACAGCTCGCTGAACACCTGCGCTGCGCCGGGGTGGGGCGCAGGCTTGGTGTTTTTCAGGCCGGGCAGCACCGGCTGGGCCAGGAATGCCTCGAACAGTGGCAATTGCGCTTGCAGCGGTACGTTCTGTGACGCGGGGGGAAACTGCATGATGCCTCCTTTACCGGCGTATGACGCCGACGCTCAAGCCCTCGATCACCAGCTCCTGGTCTTTCAGGTTGACTTCGATGGGGGCGAATTCGGGGTTCTCGGCAATCAGCCAGACCTTGCTGCCCTCGCGCTTGAAGCGCTTGACCGTGACCTCATCGCCGATGCGGGCGACGACAATCTGGCCGTTGCGGGCTTCGCGGCAGGTGTGTACGGCCAGCAGGTCGCCGTCGACGATGCCGACATCCTTCATGCTCATGCCGTGAACGCGCAGCAGGTAGTCGGCGCGGGGGTGGAAGAAGGCCGGATTGATGTTGCAGGATTCTTCGATGTGTTGCTGGGCGAGGATCGGTGCGCCGGCAGCCACCCGTCCGATGATCGGCAAGCCGCTGTCGTCGGGCTTGGGCTCAAAGCCTGGGATGCGGATGCCACGTGACGCGCCCGGGGTCATTTCGATCGCACCCTTGCGGGCCAGGGCCTTGAGGTGTTCTTCGGCGGCGTTGGGCGATTTGAAACCGAGCTGCTGGGCAATCTCCGCACGGGTCGGAGGGAAGCCGTTGTCTTCCAGGCAGCGCTTGATAAAAGCCAGAATCTCAGCTTGGCGTGGCGTCAGTTTTAGCATGTCGATCGCTCTGTCTTTTTATACAGTGACTGGAATTATATACAGTAGATGGCAGGCTGCAAGCACTCAGCACCAAGAAAAGCCCGATGGGCGCTCTTGTGGCGTGCAACGTGTGGCTTGTAGCTATGGTTTAATACGTGACCGTATGGCCGCGAAACGGCTGCTTGGACTTGACAGATCACTACTTTGAAACGTATGTTTCAAACAAGTGTTTGTCAGGCGGAGTAGTCATGGCCCAGTCGGAAACCGTAGAACGCATTCTCGATGCTGCCGAGCAGTTGTTCGCGGAAAAAGGTTTTGCCGAAACCTCATTGCGGCTGATCACCAGCAAGGCCGGCGTCAACCTGGCGGCGGTGAACTACCACTTCGGTTCGAAGAAGGCCCTGATCCAGGCGGTCTTCTCGCGCTTCCTCGGGCCGTTCTGCGCAAGCCTTGAGCGCGAACTGGAACGTCGCCAGGCACGCCCCGAGCAAAAGCCTACCCTTGAAGAGCTGCTGGAGATGCTGGTCGAGCAGGCGCTGGTGGTGCAGCCACGCAGCGGCAACGACCTGTCGATCTTCATGCGCCTGCTGGGCCTGGCCTTCAGCCAGAGCCAGGGCCACCTGCGCCGTTACCTTGAAGACATGTACGGCAAGGTGTTCCGCCGCTACATGCTGCTGGTTAACGAGGCTGCACCGCGCATTCCGCCGATCGAGCTGTTCTGGCGCGTTCACTTCATGCTCGGCGCCGCAGCGTTCAGCATGTCCGGTATCAAGGCCCTGCGTGCGATTGCCGAAACCGATTTCGGTATCAACACCTCGATCGAGCAGGTCATGCGCCTGATGGTGCCGTTCCTGGCTGCCGGCATGCGCGCCGACAGCGGCGTCACCGATGAGGCCATGGCCGCCGCGCAACTGCGCCCGCGCAGCAAGTCGGTCAGCACCGCGGCGGCTGCCAAGGCTTGATGCCACGGCTGGGCGCGGCGAGCCGCATCGGCTAAGCTAGCGCCCCATGGCCAGTCTCGATTTCCTGCATATTTCCCTCGCCGATCAATGCCTCTATGGGTTCGCCCAAGGGCAGTTGCGCCTGCGTCTTGAGGTTTCCACTGCGCGTAACGGCGCCGGTGAGCTCAATGGTTCGGGCTGCACGCCCCGGGGGCGCCACCAGGTGCGCGCCAAGATTGGCGCCGGCCTGCCGCAAGGCGCGGTGCTGCGCGGGCGACGCTGGACGGGCGAGACCTGGTCGGCCGAGCTGCATGAACAATATCCCGGTCGCGACTGGATCCTTACGCGCATACTCTGGCTCAGCGGTTGCGAGCCGGGCGTCAATCGCCTGGGGCCGGTCGATACCTTTCGTCGTTACATCTACTTGCATGGCACGCCCGATAGCGAACCTATGGGCGTGCCGTTGTCCCATGGCTGCGTGCGCTTGCGCAACGCCGACCTGCTGAGCCTGTTCGACCAGGTGCCGGTGCATTGCCCGGTGCAGATCGACGAAGCCCCGTGCCCCCAATGGGCTCACATCAGCGTCAACTGAAGGATCAATTATGAGTGCCAGCCTGCAAGGCTCCCTGATGGTCGATATCGCCGGTACCTGGCTGACCGCCGAGGACCGCCAGCTACTGCGCCAGCCCGAAGTGGCCGGCCTGATCATTTTTGCCCGCAACATTGAAAGCCCGCGCCAGGTGCGCGAGCTGTGCGCCTCGATTCGCGCGATTCGCCCGGAGCTGATCCTGGCGGTGGACCAGGAGGGTGGCCGGGTCCAGCGCCTTCGCCAGGGCTTTGTGCGCTTGCCGGCGATGCGCGCAATTGCCGACAACGACAACGCCGAGTACCTGGCCGAGCAGTGTGGTTGGCTGATGGCGACCGAAGTGCTGGCGGTGGGCCTGGACCTGAGTTTCGCACCGGTTCTGGACCTCGATCACCAGCGCAGCGCCGTGGTCGGCAGCCGCGCCTTTGAAGGTGACCCCCAGCGCGCCACGCTGCTGTCTGGTGCCTTTATCCGCGGCATGAACGCCGCTGGTATGGCTGCCTGTGGCAAGCACTTTCCCGGGCATGGCTGGGCCGAGGCAGACTCCCACGTGGCGATCCCCACCGACGAGCGTAGCCTTGAGCAGATCCGTGCCGCCGACCTGGTGCCGTTCACTCGTTTGAGCGGGCAATTGGCGGCAGTGATGCCCGCTCATGTGATCTACCCGCAGGTCGACAATCAGCCGGCCGGATTTTCCCGGCGCTGGTTGCAGGACATACTGCGCGGCGAGCTGGGCTTCAATGGCGTGATCTTCAGTGATGATCTGTCCATGGCCGGTGCCCATGTGGTCGGCGATGCCGCCAGCCGTATCGAGGCAGCGCTCAGTGCTGGTTGTGACATGGGGCTTGTGTGCAATGATCGTGCGGCCGCCGAACTGGCCTTGACTGCGGCCCAGCGCCTGAAGGTCAAGCCTTCGTCGCGTATTGCGCAGATGCGCGGGCAGGGGTTTGCCCGCACCGACTATCGGCAGCAGCCGCGCTGGCTCGAGGCGCTTGGCGCGCTCAAGGAAGCGCAACTGGTCGATTGATTGTAGGGCTGCGTTGCAGCCCATCGCTGGCAAGCCAGCTCCCACAGGGGTGGTGTGGGAGCTGGCTTGCCAGCGATGAATTCAACGCGAACTGGAGCCGTGCCGCTTCCCTGGCAGCGGTGCAAACAACGCATCGATATCTTCCGCCGCCAAGCGCCAATCCCCCGCCTGACGCCCATCCAGTACGCCGGCCGCCAGCGCCGATTTCTCCTGCTGCAACTGCTGGATTTTCTCTTCCACGGTGCCGCGGGTAATCAATTTGTAAACAAACACCGGCTTTTCCTGACCAATGCGATAGGCGCGGTCAGTGGCCTGGTTTTCGGCGGCCGGATTCCACCACGGGTCGTAATGGATCACGGTATCGGCTGCGGTCAGGTTCAGGCCCACGCCACCCGCCTTGAGGCTGATCAGGAAGATCTGTAGCCGGCCGTTCTGGAAGTCCTGCACCGGCGCCCGACGATCACGGGTCTCGCCGGTCAGAAGGGCGTAGGCGATAGCGCGCTGTTGCAGTTCGGCCTCGATCAGCCGCAGCATGCTGGTGAACTGGGAAAACAGCAGCACCCGCCGGCCTTCGGCCAGAAGCTCTTCGAGCATCTCCATCAGGCTGGTCAGCTTGCCTGAATGAGCGCCTCGAACGGTGCTGGCTTCGCTGTTGATCAGGCGCAGGTCGCAGCACACCTGGCGCAACTTGAGCAGTGCCTCAAGAATGATGATCTGGCTGCGGGCCACGCCTTTGCGGGTGATCTCGGCACGCACCTTCTGATCCATAGCCAGGCGCATGGTCTCGTAGACATCGCGCTGGGCATCGCTGAGGTCGACCCAGTGGATCATTTCAGTCTTGGACGGCAGTTCCGTGGCCACTTGCTCTTTGGTGCGGCGCAGCAGGAACGGCTTGATCCGAAAGTTGAGGTGCTGCAGGCGCTCATTGTTCCCCTGGCGCTCGATCGGTGTGCGGTATTCGCGGTTGAAAGACTGCGCATCGCCCAGCCAGCCAGGCAGCAGGAAGTGGAACAGCGACCACAACTCGCCCAAATGGTTTTCCAGGGGCGTGCCGCTCAGGCACAGGCGCTGACGGGCTTCGAGCTGGCGTGCGGCTTGGGCTGCCTTGCTGCTCGGGCTTTTGATGTACTGGGCCTCGTCGAGGATCAGTACATGCAGGGTGAGGCCTTTGAAGTGCTCCAGGTCCTTGGGCAGCAGGGCGTAGGTGGTCAGCAGCAGGTCGTAGTCTTGCAGCGTGTCAAAGTGCTTGCGCCGGCTCAGGCCTTGCAGGGTCAGTACTTTCAGGCTGGGTGCAAAGCGTTGCGCTTCGTCCTGCCAGTTGGGGATCAGGCTGGTCGGCATCACCACCATGGCCGGGCGGGTCAGGCGTCCGGCGTTTTTCTCGGTCAGCAGATGGGCCAAGGCCTGCAGGGTTTTGCCCAGGCCCATGTCGTCGGCGAGGATGCCACCCACTTCCAGCTCGCGCAGGGCCTGCATCCAGCTCAGGCCCTCGAGCTGATAGGTGCGCAGCGTAGCGTTGAGGCCTTGCGGAATCTGTACGGGTTGCTGGCGGATATCACGCAGACGTTCGCCCAGGTTGCGTACCCGGTCGCCGCCTTGCCAGTTCAGGGGGATGTCTTGCAGTGCGTTAAGGCGGCTGGCATCAAGCGTGGGCAGGCGCACGCTGGTCTCACCCGGCTCACGCAGGTAAAAGTTGCCCAGAGTAGCCAGTACGGGCTTCAGCCGGCCGTACGGCAGTGCTACTTGCAGGCTGCGGCGTACCTCGCCTTGGGGGGCGGGGATCTGTACCAGCAGGCTCTCGTCGTCGCGCCGTTTGTTCAATTGGGCGGGATTGAGCAGTTCCGGGTGGGTGCGTAGTACGTTGAGCAGAATAGGCAGCAGGCTCAAGCGTTGGCCGTTGACCTCAATGCCCACTTCCAGGTCGAACCAGTCGCGCCCGCTGGCCTCGTCAATATGGGCGTACCAGTCATCGACCTCGGTGAGATTGAAGGCAAAATCGTCGGTGTATTCGATTTCCCAGCCTTGCTCGCGCAGGGCCGGTAGGTCGTTGAGCATAAAGCGCAACCAGGCGCCTTCGGTTGTTAGCTCCAGAAGCTCGCCGGCACTTTCTGGCAGTGCTTTACTTTGGCGGGTGGCCACTTTGAAGCCTAAGCGCAGCAGGGTCAGGCGTATCAGCTTCTCGGCATCGGGCTGGCGTTGGATGCGCTGGTTGGTCGTGCCATCAAGGCGGGTGATTTCTGTGCCTTGCTTGCCGCTGGCGCGGATGCCGTCATAGACAAACGAGAGTGCCGCGCGGTGCTGATGCTGGCGTTGCATCCGACCTGATTGCGGCACATAGGCGCTGAACTCGTGGCTGCCCAGAATAAGGTGTGGCGTGGGGGCAATACCGTCGATGATCGTCTCGCTCAATGTTCTGGGGGTTGGGATCTGCCGGTTGAGGGTCTGGATCCTGTGGCTGAAATTCACCACCTGGCTTGCTGGCACCAAGGGTGCCAGCGTGAGTGAGCAAGCAATCACTTCATCATAGCTGTGGCTGAGCAGGCCAATGACGTCCTCCTCAGCATCAACGTAGTACAGCGGCTTCAAGGCCAGTACCAGTTTGAGCATCCTGCCCTGGTGGTACCAGCTGCCTGTGTAGGATTCGCTATTGCGTGCTTCCCAGCGAAACTCGCCCGTCAAAGTCGGGCCTGGTTTGAGTGGCTGCTCGCCTGCAAACAGAAACAGGCGCTCGGTGGCCAGGGCGTGGGCAAGCAGCTCGGTGCCTTCACTGCCTTCGAGGTTCACACCGCGCGAAAGAGCGCCGTTGGACGTGCCGGCAACAACCATGCGTAAAAATTTCGCGTCGCTTTCGCTCAGGAAGCCGGGGTTCTGTCGCAGTATCTCGTGCGGGTACAGGATTACCTTGTGGCCTGTGAGGCGACCGTCCTTGAGGCGCTTGCACTTGTAGGGCGTGATGGTGGCTGTTCCGCTTGGATGGAACTCAAGCTCGTACATCAGGGTGCGCGTGCTGGGCTCGGCAGGTTTTTCGGCATCGGGAGCTGATTTTTCCAGGCGCCCCAGCCAGTTTTCCAGCTCAGGGCTTAGCTGCTCACCGTCGTCTTTTTGCGTACCGGCCTGTAATTCGCAAACCGTTGTCAGGTGGAACAAGGCGGCTACGCAGTGCTTGCAGTCGAAGCCGACTGGGCAGGTGCAGTCGGC
This sequence comes from Pseudomonas rubra, assembly GCF_028656935.1. Taxonomy (GTDB): domain Bacteria; phylum Pseudomonadota; class Gammaproteobacteria; order Pseudomonadales; family Pseudomonadaceae; genus Aquipseudomonas; species Aquipseudomonas rubra. The sequence goes on along the minus strand of NZ_JAMDGZ010000047.1, from coordinate 29,530 downwards.
ATTCAACGAAGAGACGTGCTTGCCTGGATTTACGCTGATGGACTGGGTGTAGACGTTAGCGCCTGAACCGCGACAGACCGAGGTGAATTTGTAATCTTCCAGGGAGATCACCTTTACCCGGTGTTCATCGGCATAGCGAAATCCTCTTTCCAGCGCATTGGGTGGGAAGGACTCGGTCCAGTCGCTATCTTCGAGCACTTGTCGCAGCGTTTTGCGCATCAGGCTACTGCTCCATCATCTCCGGTGCAGGAGTGGGATCACTGGCGGGTCGATTGGCCATTACCTTGAGCAGCACGGCCAGGTGGCCGCCATCGAGAAAGGTCAGTTCGCCATTTTTTACCGTGCTGTTGCTCTGCTTGAGCTGTTCGCTCTGGATCACGGCGCCATTGCCATCGAACTGGTTGACCCAGAGGCTGGCCTCGACGCTGATGAAACGGTCTTCCTTGAGGTTCAGGTTGCCCTCGATAGGGAAGTGGCCGAACTGCTTTTGCCCGTCACTGATGGCGACCGTGCCGGCATCCTGTTTCCAGGCTTTATGCAGGAGCACGGTGTATTGGTTGTCGGCGCTCAGCTTGGACGCTTCGTCGGTCATGGCCGGTTGGCGCAGGTCGCCTTCGGCAATGGCCTGGGCGCCGTTGCTCCAGTCTTCCGGGGCGAACTGGCTGGTGATTGCCGGCACGGCGTTCTGCCGTACCAGGATCATTTCGACCTGATAAATGCCGTCGGCAAACGCCGCCGGAGCAATCAGCGCCAGCAGCAGGGTCAGGCTACGCAGTGCACGCATGGTACTTCCTTCACGCAGATTGTGGGGTCAGGCGCTCGAACAGCGCCTCAAGGTTGTTGAAGCGTTCTTCCGGGCGTTCCATCGGCACCATGAACTTGAACTGGGTCGCGCCTTCGAACTTGTAGCGTTTGGGCTGGCCCTGGATCAGTTTGATCAGCACCAGCGGATCGACCGGGGTTTCTGGCTCGAACTCGATCTTGCCGCCATTGGGCCCGGCGTCGACTTTCTTGATGCCGAGTTTTTCCGCCTGCAATTTGAGCAGGGTCAGGCGCACCAGGTTCTTGGTCGGTTCGGGCAGCAGGCCGAAGCGGTCGATCATCTCGACCTGCAGGTCCTTGAGGCCGTCTTCGTCCACCGCCGAGGCGATGCGCTTATAGAGGATCAGGCGCGCATGCACATCCGGCAGGTAGTCTTCGGGGATCAGTGCCGGCAAACGCAGGTTGATTTCCGGGCCGCCACCGAGCGGCTGGTCAAGGTTCGGTTGGGTGCCCTTGCGGATGGCCTTGACCGCGCGCTCGAGCATTTCCATGTACAGGGTAAAACCAACCGCCTGGATCTGCCCGCTCTGGCCTTCGCCGAGCAGCTCGCCAGCGCCGCGGATCTCCAGGTCGTTGGTGGCCAGGACGAAACCTGCGCCCAGGTCCTGGGTGTTGGCGATGGCTTCCAGGCGCTTCTCGGCGTCCGGGGTGATCTGCTGGCGTGGCGGGGTGAGCAGGTAGGCATAGGCCTGGTGGTGGCTGCGCCCGACCCGGCCGCGCAACTGGTGCAACTGGGCCAGGCCGAACTTGTCGGCACGCTCGATGATGATGGTGTTGGCGCTCGGCACGTCGATGCCGGTCTCGATGATGGTCGAGGCGATCAGCACGTTGAAGCGCTTGTGGTAGAAGTCGCTCATCACCTGCTCGAGTTCGCGTTCGCGCATCTGCCCATGGCCAATGCCGATGCGCGCCTCGGGTACCAGCTCGGCAAGGTCGGCGGCGCATTTCTCGATGCTTTTGACATCGTTGTGCAGGTAGTACACCTGGCCGCCGCGCAGCAGCTCACGCAGCAGTGCCTCTTTGACCGTGCTCTTGTTCTGCTCCATGACGAAGGTGCGTACCGACAGCCGGCGGGCCGGCGGCGTGGCGATGATCGACAGGTCGCGCATGCCGGCCACGGCCATGTTCAGGGTGCGCGGGATCGGCGTGGCGGTCAGGGTGAGGATGTCCACCTCGCTGCGCAGGGCTTTGAGCTGTTCTTTCTGGCGCACGCCGAAACGGTGTTCTTCGTCGATGATCACCAGGCCCAGGTCCTTGATCTTGACGTCGTCCTGCAACAGCTTGTGGGTGCCGATGACGATATCGATCTTGCCTTCGGCCAAGTCCGCCACTGCGGTGGCGATTTCCTTGGGCGACTTGAAGCGGCTCATCACTTCAACGGTCACCGGCCAGTCGGCAAAGCGGTCGCGGAAGCTGTTGTAGTGCTGCTGGGCGAGCAGGGTAGTGGGCACCAGAATGGCTACCTGGCGGCCGCCGTGCACGGCGATGAAGGCTGCGCGCATGGCCACTTCGGTCTTGCCGAAGCCAACATCGCCACACACCAGGCGGTCCATCGGCTTGGCCGCCAGCATGTCTTCGCGCACCGCTTCGATGGCGTTTTGCTGGTCGGGGGTTTCCTCGAAGGCGAAGCCGGCGCTGAAGGTGGCGTAATCCACCGACGGGTCGGCAAACGCATAGCCCTTTCGTGCAGCGCGGCGGGCATAGATATCGAGCAGTTCGGCAGCCACATCGCGTACTTGCTCGGCGGCCTTGCGCTTGGCTTTTTGCCAGACTTCGGAGCCGAGCCGGTGCAGCGGCGCCAGGGCATCGTCGCTACCGGTGTAACGGGCGATCAGGTGCAGGTTGGCCACCGGCACGTAAAGCTTGGCGCCCTCGGCGTATTCGAGGGTAAGGAACTCGGCAACCTGATTGTCGATTTCCAGGGTCGCCAGGCCCAGGTAGCGGCCCACACCGTGGTCGATATGCACCACCGGCGCGCCTTCGCGCAGCTCGGTGAGGTTCTTGATCACCGCATCGTTGTTGGCATCACTGCGTTTGTCGCGGCGCCGGCGCTGCATGACCCGCTGGCCAAACAGTGGGCTTTCGGCGACCAGGGCAATGGCCGGGTCATCCAGCAGCAGGCCTTCGTCCAGCGGCGCGATAGTGATCGCCAGGCGCTCTTTGCCAGCAACGAACGTGCTCCAGCTGTCAACGGTTTGCGGGCGCAGCTTCAGGCGTTCGAGCAGTTCCAGCAGCACTTCGCGGCGGCCCGCCGATTCAGCGGTAAACAGCACGCGGCCAGGGAACTGGTCGAGGAAACCCGACAGCGCCGCCAGTGGCTGGTTGGCCTTGGCTTCAATGGCCAGGTTGGGCAGGGGCTGAGCCGGGAAGCGTTCGCGACCGACGCCGCTGTCGACGTCATCCTGGCTTGCGACCACCCGCGGCCAGCTTTTGAGCCGGGCAAAGCAGTCTTCCACCGGCAGGAACAGTTCGGCCGGCGGCAGCAACGGCCGCGCCGGGTCGATGCGGCGCTCCTCGTAACGGTTGCGCACATCGCTCCAGAAGTGCTCGGCGGCCTGCTCGACGCCCGGCAGTGAGAACACCTGGGTGTCCTGGGGCAGGTAGTCGAACAGGGTCGAGGTGTCTTCGAAGAACAGCGGCAGGTAGTACTCGATACCGGCCGGGGTAATGCCGCTGGACAGGTCCTGGAAGATCGGGCAGCGGCGGAAATCGACATCGAAGCGCTCGCGAAAGCGTGCCTTGAAGCGCGTTACCGCCTCTTTTTGCAGCGGGAACTCGCGGGCCGGCAGCAGCCGCACCGAATCGACCTTGTCGATCGAACGCTGGGTTTCCGGGTCGAAGGTGCGCAGGGTCTCGATTTCGTCATCGAACAGGTCGATGCGGTACGGTAGCTTGCTGCCCATCGGGAACAGGTCGATCAAGGCGCCGCGCACGGCGAATTCGCCATGCTCGTAGACCGTGTCGACACAGCGGTAGCCGCTGGCCTCAAGGCGTGTGCGCATCTGCTCGACATCCAGCTTCTGGCCAATGTCCAGGACCAGGCTGCTGCCGAGCAAAAAGCGTGTCGGCGCCAGGCGGTGCAGGGCCGTGGTGATCGGCACCACGAGAATCCCGTGGTCGAGCTCCGGCAGCCGGTACAGGCTGGAAATGCGCTGGGAGATGATGTCCTGGTGCGGCGAGAACAGATCGTAGGGCAGGGTTTCCCAGTCGGGGAAGGGCAGTACCGGCAGCTCGGGCGCAAAGAAACGCAGCTCTTGCTCGAGGCGGTCAGCGCTCTGGCTGTCGGCGGTCAGTAGCAGGGTGAAGCGTTTGGCGGCGCTGGCCGCTTCGGCAATGGCCAGGCTCAGGGCGGCGCCCGGCAGGTTGCCCCAGGTTTGTTTGCCGGCAGTGGCCGACAGGTGCGGTAGACGCAGAACAGGCACGGGAGGTCGAGCTCCAAGCGTTGCGACAAAGACGCCAATTGTACCGGGCGCAGGCCCGTGCTGTCAGGTTTGTGCAGGCTAAAAGCAGGTAGTGGCGTGCTGGCGACAGGCGCTCATTGCCCGATGGGCTGCGGGGCGTCATAATGTAGCCCCTTTTTTCTGTCCCTACATGTGGAAGGTTCCCGTGACTCAGAAGCCCGACCAGTGTCTTGGTGAGTGGATTGATCGTGAAGCGCTTGCAGAAGCGATGATCCCGCTTATCGGTCAGCTCTACCGCAATAACAATGTGGTGAGCTCGATCTATGGCCGTAGCCTGATCAACCGCTCGGTGATCTCGATCCTCAAAGCACACCGCTTTGCCCGTCATCGCCAGACCGACGAAACCGAACTGTCTGTACACGAGACATTCCCGCTGCTCAAAGCCATGAGCGAGCTGAAGCTGGGCGCAGCTTCAGTCGACCTGGGCAAGCTGGTCAACAAGTTCAAGCAAGAAGGCAACGGCCGCACTGCCGAGCAGTTCGTGCGCGAAGAAATGGCTGACGTGGTTGGCCAGCAAAACGTTTCGGCGCGCAAAGGCACCGACGTCGTGCTGTACGGCTTCGGTCGTATTGGCCGTCTGCTGGCGCGCATCCTGATCGAGAAGACAGGTGGTGGCGACGGCCTGCGTCTGCGCGCCATCGTCGTGCGCAAAGGCGCCGAGAACGATCTGGTCAAGCGTGCCAGCCTGCTGCGTCGTGATTCGGTGCATGGTCCGTTCGATGGCACCATCACCATCGACGAAGCCAACAACACCATCACCGCCAACGGCAACCTGATCCAGGTTATCTACGCCAAGAGCCCAAGCGAAGTCGACTACACCCAGTACGGCATCGACAACGCCCTGATCGTCGACAACACCGGTGTCTGGCGTGACGCCGATGGCCTGGGCCAGCACCTGGCCTGCCCGGGCGCTGCCCGCGTGATCCTCACCGCACCTGGCAAGGGCGCGCTGAAGAACATCGTGCACGGTATCAACCATGGCGAAATCAGCGCTGATGACAAGATCATCTCCGCGGCGTCCTGCACCACCAACGCCATCGTTCCGGTGCTCAAGGCGGTCAACGACAAGTTCGGCATCATCAACGGTCACGTTGAAACCGTTCACTCGTTCACCAACGACCAGAACCTGATCGACAACTTCCACAAGGGCAGCCGTCGTGGCCGCGCAGCACCACTGAACATGGTGATCACCGAGACCGGTGCCGCCACGGCAGCCGCCAAGGCTCTGCCGGTGCTCAAGGGCAAGCTGACCGGCAACGCGATCCGCGTACCAACGCCAAACGTGTCGATGGCCATTCTCAACCTGAACCTGGAAAAGGCCACCAGCCGCGAAGAGATCAACGAGTACCTGCGCCAGATGGCCATGCACTCGGACCTGCACAAGCAGATCGACTACGTGAGCTCCCAGGAAGTGGTCTCCACCGACTTCGTCGGCTCCCGCCACGCCGGTGTGGTCGATGCCGAAGCCACCATCTGCAACGATAGCCGTGTTGTCCTGTACGTCTGGTACGACAACGAATTCGGTTACAGCTGCCAGGTAGTGCGCGTGATGGAAGATATGGCTGGCGTCAACCCGCCTGCTTTCCCACGCTAAGCTTGGCTTTGTCGTGAAAGACGGGAACCTTTGGGTTCCCGTTTTTTTTGCCTGAATTTCCGAAGGAGGCTGGATGCGCAGGACAGTGTTGGTTGGCATGTTGCTGGGCCTGGCCGGGTGTGGGCAGGGTGACAGCCTGGAGCGCATCAGTGGCCCGACCATGGGCAGCAGCTATACCGTGCAGTATGTGCGCACGCCCCAGGGGCCGGCGCCGGAGCAGGTCAAGCGAGAGGTGGAGCGGATTCTCGAGGGCGTCGACAAGCGTTTTTCCACCTATCGCAGTGATTCGCTGATCGAAGCCTTCAACCGCTTGCCGGCCAACAGCTGTCAGTCAATGCCGGCCGATGTGCTGGAGCTGGTACGGGTGGGCGAGCAATTGGCGCAGCAGAGTGACGGCGCGTTCGACCTGACCGTGGAGCCCTTGCTCGACCTGTGGGGTTTCGGCCCGCAGTCGCGCCTGGAAAAAGTGCCGGATGCCCAGGTCTTGGCGGCCACTCGCCAACGGGTTGGGCATGGGCATTTGCGCATAATCGCCGAGCAGCTGTGCAAGGATGCACCGGTGGAAGTGGACTTCAACAGCATCGCCGCCGGGCATGCGGTGGACCTGCTGGTGGCGCGGTTGAACGCCCTGGGTATCGCGGATTTACTGGTCGAGGCCACCGGTGAGCTCAAGGCGGTGGGGCGCAAAGCCGATGGCAGTCCGTGGAAAGTGGCCCTGGAATTGCCCCGCGAGGATCGGCAGATTGCCCAGCAGGTGTTGAGCGTGGACGGTTTTGGTGTGTCCACCTCCGGTGACTATCGCAATTATTTCGAGGAGAATGGCCAGCGCTATTCACACACCTTCGATGCGCGCCTGGGCCAACCTGTGAAACACGACCTGGCGGCGGTGACGGTGTTCGATCGTTCGACCTTGATGGCAGATGGCTATTCGACCTTGCTGTTCATCCTCGGGCCTGAGCAGGGTTGGGATTTTGCGCTTGAGCACGGGATTGCCGCGGTGTTCGTGACCCGGGTCGCCGATGGGTTCGTCTCCAGAAGCACGCCGGCGTTTGCGCAAGTAGCGGTGAATTGACAAGCATCGCGGGGCAAGCCCGCTCCCACACACCAGTAGGAGCGGGCTTGCCCCGCGATGAATACATGTAGTGCAGAGAAAAATAGCCTACGACGCGACCAAGGGTTAATGTGCGCGGCGCTCAAGCTTGATTAGACTGCACCCGAATTTTTTCATGGCGCCGCTGGCGGCATGAGGTAGCCCCGCCCGCCGACGTGGCGCGTGGGCCTGTTCTGAAGGAGTACGCATGGCTGTCTACAACTACGACGTAGTGGTGCTGGGTTCCGGCCCCGCAGGAGAAGGGGCGGCAATGAATGCTGCCAAAGCAGGACGCAAGGTGGCGATGGTCGATAGCCGTCGCCAGGTCGGCGGCAACTGCACCCACCTGGGTACCATTCCGTCCAAGGCTCTGCGTCACTCGGTGCGCCAGATCATGCAGTTCAACACCAACCCGATGTTCCGGGCCATTGGTGAACCGCGCTGGTTCTCCTTCCCTGACGTTCTGAAAAGCGCCGAGAAGGTCATCTCCAAGCAGGTCGCCTCGCGCACTGGCTACTATGCGCGCAACCGCGTCGACGTGTTCTTTGGCACCGGCAGCTTCGCCGATGAGCAGACCATCGAAGTGGTCTGCGCTAATGGCGTGGTCGAGAAACTGGTGGCCAAGCACATCATCATCGCCACCGGCTCGCGGCCGTATCGCCCGGCCGATATCGACTTCCATCACCCGCGTATCTACGATAGCGATACCATCCTCAGCCTCGGCCACACTCCGCGCAAACTGATCGTCTACGGTGCCGGCGTGATCGGTTGCGAGTACGCCTCGATCTTCAGTGGCCTGGGTGTGCTGGTGGAACTGGTGGACAACCGTGCGCAGTTGCTGAGCTTCCTCGACTCGGAAATTTCCCAGGCGTTGAGCTACCACTTCAGCAACAACAACATCACCGTTCGCCACAACGAGGAGTACGAGCGGGTCGAGGGCGTGGACAACGGCGTGATCCTGCACCTGAAGTCCGGCAAGAAGATCAAGGCCGACGCCTTGCTCTGGTGCAACGGCCGTACCGGCAACACCGACAAGCTGGGCCTGGAAAACATCGGTATCAAGGTCAACAGCCGCGGCCAGATCGAAGTCGACGAGAACTACCGCACCCACGTGGCGAACATCTACGGTGCCGGTGACGTGATCGGCTGGCCAAGCCTGGCCAGTGCCGCCCACGACCAGGGCCGTTCGGCCGCTGGCAGCATCGTCGATAACGGCAGCTGGCGCTTCGTCAACGATGTGCCGACCGGGATCTACACCATTCCGGAGATCAGCTCGATCGGCAAGAACGAGCAGGAACTGACCCAGGCCAAGGTGCCTTATGAAGTGGGCAAGGCCTTCTTCAAGGGCATGGCCCGGGCGCAGATCGCCGGCGAGCCGCAGGGCATGCTGAAGATCCTGTTCCACCGCGAAACCCTGGAAATCCTCGGCGTGCACTGCTTCGGCTACCAGGCTTCGGAGATTGTCCACATCGGCCAGGCGATCATGGATCAGCCGGGTGAGCGCAATACCCTGAAGTATTTCGTCAACACTACCTTCAACTACCCGACCATGGCCGAAGCCTACCGGGTCGCGGCTTACGACGGTCTCAACCGGCTTTTTTGAGCGGCTCCGGCCGGTGGCCTGAGCCGGCCGGGGAGACCGATTTCAGCGATTCTCGAGGGTGGCGCTGGCCAAACCGGGAAAGTCTGTAATCAGGCTGTCTACGCCGAAGTCGGCGAGCCTGCGCATCAGCGCCGGCTCGTTGACGGTCCACACCGACACATGCAACCCCTGGCGCTGAGCCTTGATCAGGCGCTCGGGGGTGCACAGTGTCCAGTTCAATGCCAGCAAGTTGCAGCCATAGTTCTGGGCGACCTTCAGCGGGTCGAGCCAGGCGTACTCGGCGACCAGTCCCCTTGAAATATCCGGCGTCAGCTCAAGTGCTGCGCCCAGCACTTCGCGCGAGCTTGAGGTGATGGTGATCTTGTCGAGCAGGCCGAACTGTTGGGCCATTTCGCGGATGGCCAGTACGGTGGCGGCGGCGCGGGTGCGCGAGGCGCTCTTGACCTCCAGCTGCCAGTGCTCGAAGTCGCATTTTTCGAACAACTCTTCAAGACGTGGGACCGGGCAGGGCGAGATCCAGCCCGGGCCGCCTTTGCGCGCATCGTAGGTCACAAGGTCCGCGGCGCTGTGCTCGACCACCTTGCCGCGTCGGCCGGTGGTGCGCTTGAGGCTGGGGTCGTGGATCACCATCAGCTCGTTGTCTGCAGACAGGTGCAGGTCGAGTTCGCAGCGACGCACGCCGTGCCCAAGGCAATGCTGGAAGCTGGTGAGGGTGTTTTCGGGGGCTTCGCCCTTGGCGCCGCGGTGGCCGTAAATCGTGGTCACGTGTGTTCCTTCAACAAATAAGTGAAACTCAGGAGGCGCTTGGTTCGTTCTGTTCCAGCGCCTGGCGTCGTTGTTGGGCTTGGCGTTGCAGGATGTAACGGGCGAGCAATTGGCGTTGGGCATCGGTGGTGTCGATGAACTCGGCACCGATATCGTAGGCGCCATCATCCCTGCGATCACAATGGGTGATCCTGGCGCGCAGCAGCAGGCCAAGGGCCTGTGGCATCAGCACCATTTTCACCGCGACGCGGGCGCCGGCAGTCACCGCCTCGGCGCGGCTGAATTCGAGGCCACCCTCGGACAGCACCACCGGTTGTGGCGCGCTCAACTGCCCGAGCAGGGTTTGTGCGACCACTGCGCTGAGCAGGTCGATGCGTTTGTTCTGGGCCTTGAGAAAGGCCGCCAGAGTGCGGTCCTTGTCACTGAGCTGGCGCAGCAGGTGCTGGGATTCGAACTCGCTCAAGTGCAGTTCACTGAGCAGGTTGAACAGCGGTGAAGTATCTTGCAACAAGTCCGTGCCAAGCGCTTCAGAGGCGCTCAACGGGCTAATTTCCAGTGCGATCCGATCCTCGATACGGTAGTATTCGCGGCGATCTTCTTCATCTAATGTCGACATGGCGAACCCATGGTAGCGGCGGTGGTCTGAGTGTAAAGCTGCTAATCAAGCCCCGCCACAAGGACGTTCCTCTTTCCTCCGAACAAGCCCCGACATGTTCAGACCTCTCTTCGTATTCATCGGCACGCGTTATACCCGTGCCAAGCGTCGCAACCACTTCGTCTCGTTCATTTCCCTGACCTCGATGATCGGCCTCGCCCTGGGCGTTGTCGTGATGATCGTGGTGTTGTCGGTGATGAATGGCTTCGATCACGAGATGCGCACCCGGGTGTTGGGCATGGTGCCCCATGCCACTCTGGAAACCGGCCAGCCGATCAACGACTGGCCCGCCCTTGCCAGTCAAGTAAAGCAGAACCCGCAGGTTCTGGCGGTGGCGCCCTTCACCCAGATGCAGGGCCTGCTGACCCATGACGGCAAGGTACAGAAGGTGCTGCTCAACGGCATCGATCCGGCCCAGGAGCGCCAGGTCTCGATCATCGATGACTTTATCCGCGAGGGTAAGCTCGATGACCTGGCCCCCGGCGGCTTCGGCATCATGATCGGTGACAAGGCCGCCACCAAGCTGGGCGTCGGCGTCGGCGACAAGCTGACCTTCGTCGCCCCCGAGGTCACCGTGACCCCGGCCGGGATGTTCCCGCGCATGAAGCGCTTTACCGTGGTCGGCATCTTTCATGTCGGCGCCGGTGAAATCGACGGCTACCTGGGCCTGACCAACCTGTCCGACCTGTCCCGCCTGCACCGCTGGAAGGCCGACCAGGTCCAGGGCCTGCGCCTGAAATTCGATGACCTGTTCCAGGCCCCGCGAGTGGCCTGGGACATCGCCCAGAAGCTGGGCGAGCAGGAGTTCTACGCCCGCGACTGGACCCGCAGCCACGGCAACCTGTACCAGGCGATCCGCATGGAAAAAGCCATGATCGGCCTGCTGTTGCTGCTGATTGTCGCGGTGGCGGCGTTCAACATCATTTCTACCCTGGTAATGGTGGTCAACGACAAGAAGGGCGATATCGCCATCTTGCGCACCCTGGGCTCGACGCCCGGGCAGATCATGGCCATCTTCATGGTCCAGGGCACGGTGATTGGCGTGGTCGGTACCCTGATCGGGGCGCTGGTGGGTATTTTCGCCGCGCTCAATGTCAGTGCCGCTATTGCCGGCATCGAGACCCTGATCGGGCACAAGTTCCTCAATGCCGACGTCTACTTCATCGACTACCTGCCTTCGCAGATCATGGCCGAAGACGTGTGGATGGTCTGCGGTGCGGCATTGATCCTGAGTTTCCTCGCCACCCTGTATCCGGCCTGGCGTGCGGCACGCACCCAGCCTGCGGAGGCGCTACGTTATGAGTGAGTTGGGCATGAGTGATAAAGCAGTGCTGAGTTGCCGCAACCTGGGCAAGTCCTACGAGGAAGGTCCGGAGAAGGTCCAGGTGTTGTCCGGCCTGCAACTGGAGCTGCACCCGGGCGAGCGGGTGGCGATCGTCGGCAGTTCAGGTTCGGGCAAGAGTACCTTGCTCAATCTGCTCGGCGGCCTCGATACGCCGACCGAAGGCAGCGTCTGGCTGGCCGGCGAAGAGCTCTCGGCGTTGGGCGAGCGCGCCCGTGGCCTGCTGCGCAACCGTGCCCTGGGCTTCGTCTACCAGTTCCACCACCTGCTGCCGGAGTTCACCGCGCTGGAGAACGTGTGCATGCCGCTGCTAATCGGCCGCACGGCCATCCCCGAGGCCCGCGAGCGCGCCGAAGCGCTGCTCAAACGTGTGGGTCTGGGCCATCGCCTGAGCCACAAACCGGCCGAGCTGTCCGGTGGTGAGCGCCAGCGCGTGGCCATCGCCCGGGCGCTGGTCAACCGTCCGGGGCTGGTGATGCTCGACGAGCCTACCGGCAACCTCGACCATCACACGGCCCAGGGCATCCAGGACTTGATGCAGGAGCTCAGCACGTCCTCGCAAACGGCCTTTCTGGTGGTGACCCACGACCTCAACCTGGCGCGCCAGATGGACCGCGTGCTGCGCCTGGAAGACGGGCACCTGGTACCGATCTGATTGCCCGTGCACTGTGCCCGTCGACGTCAGGCGGGCACCTGGTTCCTTTTCTTTACCCGGGTGCTTTCACTCATGTTCAGACCCTTGTCTATTTTCATCGGCGCCCGCTATACCCGCGCCAAGCGCCGCAACCATTTCATCTCGTTCATTTCCATGACCTCGATGATCGGCTTGTCCCTGGGCGTACTGGCGATGATCGTGGTGCTGTCGGTGATGAACGGCTTCCAGCGCGAAATGAGTTCGCGCATTCTTGGCATGGTGCCGCACGCCAGTGTCCTGGGTGCCCAGCCGCTGGATGACTGGCGGCCGGTGGCGGCCCAAGCCCTGAAGAACCCCGAAGTGATCGCCGCTGCGCCACTGACCGAGATGGAGGGCATGCTCTCCTACAAGGGCTCGATGCAGCCGATCCAGGTCAGCGGCATCGACCCGGCCGAGGAGGGCAAGGTCTCGATCGTGGCCCAGCATATCGTTCGGGGCAGCCTTGAAGACCTCAAACCAGGCGAGTTCGGCGTGGTCATCGGTGAAATCACCGCGCGGCGTTTTCGCCTGAATGTCGGCGACAAACTGACCCTGATTGTGCCGGAAGTCAGCAGCGCGCCGGGCGGTATCACGCCGCGCATGCAGCGCCTGAACGTGGTCGGGGTGTTCAAGGTCGGCGCCGAGCTCGATGGCTCGCTGGGCCTGATGCACATGGCCGATGCCGCGCAGATGCAACGCTGGGCCCCTAACCAGGTGCAGGGTGTGCGCCTCAAGGTCAAGGACCTGTACGCCGCACCGCAGGTGTCCAAGGCCATCACCACAAGCCTTGGCGAGCAGTACCGCGCCGATGACTGGACCCACACCCAGGGCAGCCTGTTCAGCGCAATGAAGATGGAAAAAACCATGATTGGCCTGTTGCTGCTGCTGATCATCGCCGTGGCGGCGTTCAACATCATTGCCACGCTGATCATGGTGGTCAACGACAAGGGCGCCGACATCGCCATCCTGCGCACCATTGGTGCAACACCGGCGCAGATCATGGGTACCTTCATGGTCCAGGGCAGCCTGATCGGTATCGTCGGTACCCTGATCGGCGGCGTGCTGGGGGTGATCGCGGCGTTGAATGTCAGCCAGATCGTCGGTTGGCTGGAGCGGGTCAGCGGCCAGCACATCTTTACCTCGGACGTGTACTTCATCAGTACCTTGCCGTCCGAGTTGCAGTGGGGTGATGTGGCGCTGATCTGCAGCGCCGGCCTGATCATGAGCTTCCTGGCGACGCTGTATCCGGCGTGGCGGGCCTCTCAGGTAGAGCCGGCGTACGCCTTGCGTTATGAGTGATCGCTGATCGCGGGGCAAGCCCGCTCCCGCTGTGGGAGCGGCGATGCGGCGCCCCGACTTGCCCTGCGATAGCATTCACACCGTCGGCAAATCGATCACAAAGCGCGTCCAGCCTTCGGCCGACTCTGCACGAATACTCCCCCCATGGGCCTGCACAATCGAGCGGGTAATCGCCAGCCCCAGCCCGGCATGCTCGCTGCTGCCCTCGCGCCGCGCCGGGTCTGCGCGGTAGAAACGATCAAACAGCTTTGGCAGCAACGCCGGGTCAATCGGCTCACCCCGGTTGGCCACCTGCAGGCGCACCAAACCCTCCGATCGTTCAATCGTCACGCGTATCTCGCCGCCGGCCGGGGTAAAGCGCAAGGCATTGTCCAGCAGGTTGGACAGCGCCCGGCGCAACATATGCCGGTCGCCGTGCAAGGGCGCCTGCCCCTCGCGATTCAACTTTACGTCGGCCTCTTCGGCCAAGGGCGCGTAGTACTCGAGCAAGGCATCGGTCTCATCCTCAAGCGCCAGTTGCTGACGGCTGGGCATCAGCAAACCGTGGTCTGCCTTAGCCAGGTAAAGCATGTCGTTGACCAGTTGCGCCATCCATTGCAGCTCTTCGAGGTTGCTGTGCAGCGCCTCGCGGTATTCATCCAGGTTGCGCGGCCGGGTCAGGGTTACCTGGGTGTGGGTCAGCAGGTTCGACAGTGGTGTGCGCAGTTCGTGGGCAATGTCGGCGGAAAACGCCGACAGACGCTGGAAGGCATCGTCCAGGCGTTCGAGCATGGCGTTGACGGTCCGCGCCAGTTCCGCCAGCTCCACCGGCATCTGCCCTTCGGGCAGGCGTGTGGTCAATGACCGCGCTGACACCCCGGAGGCCACTTCACCCATTTTCCGTAACGGTCGCAGCCCACTGCGCGCGGCCCAGGCGCCGAGCAGTGCGGTAGCCAACGCCGAGAGGCCGACGGTAAGCCAGATCAGCTGCTGCATGCGCTGGAGAAAATGCTGATGGTGGGTGATGTCGAGAAACAGCGTTAGCTGTGCGTCGCCGTCGTTGAGCTGGACGCACAGGCTGCGGTAGTCGGTGCCGCTGCTGTGCAGGGTGCTGAGCCCGAGCACCTGTGGTACATCCGGCAGGTCCGCCTGGCTGTCGAACCAGATGCGCCCGTCATGGCCGCGAATGCGCACGGCCAAGTCGGCCTGATGGCTGAGTTCGGTCTGTAGGGCAGGCAGGCGTGGCGCCAGGCTGGCGGGGTCGTGCACGCCGTCGAGCATTTGCCGTAGCAGCGACAGGCGACTGTTGAGCAATTGCTGGTCGAGCTCGATGAAGTGGGTGGCGCTGGCGCGGCTGAAGAGCAGCCCGGCGCTCAGCGATACCACTGCCGTACAGGCGGCAAACAGCAGTGCCAGGCGGCTGCCCAGGGACAGGCGGCGCATCAGGCGCTGCGCTCTTCGAGCACATAACCCATGCCGCGCACGGTATGGATCAGCTTGTTGTCGTGACTGTCGTCGATTTTCAGGCGCAGTCGGCGGATCGCCACTTCGATGACATTGGTGTCGCTGTCGAAGTTCATGTCCCAGACTTGAGAGGCGATCAAGGATTTGGGCAGCACTTCGCCCTGACGGCGCAACAGCAGCTCGAGCAGGGCGAACTCCTTGGCGGTCAGGTCGATGCGCTGGCCTGTGCGTTCGACCCGGCGACGGATCAGGTCCAGGCGCAGGTCGGCAAGGCCCAGGGTGGTTTCCTGCGCCGGGCTGCTGCCACGCCGCAGCAGGCTACGCACTCGCGCCAGCAGCTCGGAGAAGGCGAAAGGCTTGACCAGGTAGTCGTCGGCGCCCAGTTCCAGGCCATGTACGCGGTCTTCGACGGCGTCGCGGGCGGTGAGGAACAGCACCGGGATTTCCAGGCCTGCGGCACGCACGGCCTGGAGGATCTGCCAACCATTGCGGCCGGGCAGCATGACATCGAGGATCAGCAGGTCGTAGTCGCCGGTCAGGGCCAGGTGCTGACCGGTGTTGCCGTCGCTGGCAAGCTCGGTGGCGAAGCCTGCTTCGCTGAGGCCCTGGCACAGGTACTGGCCGGTCTTGGTCTGGTCTTCGACGATCAACAGTTTCATCGGCTGGCTCTTTTGCGTGGATTGCCGGAGGGTTATACCGCGCCGGGCGGGGTGGATGGCCAAGCTGACAAAGTTGTAATCTTTTTGTCAGGTGACTGCCAGCGGCGGCTTTCTACAGTGAAGCCCGAACCGTAGCAACCCTGGAGTGGGCTTGAAATGAAACACCTTATGATCGTTGGCGCCCTGGCGCTGTTCAGCCTGCCAGCCCTGGCATCGCCCGCGCCTTCCTACGCCTTCGGTCAGCCGGCTGCGGCGGCCAAGGCCACGCGCACAGTCGAGGTGGTGATGGGCGACATGTACTACGAGCCGCGCAGCCTTGAGGTCAAAGCCGGGGAAACCGTGCGCTTTGCGCTGGTCAACAAGGGCGCGGTCGTCCATGAGTTCAGCCTTGGCGATGCCGTGATTCATGCCAAGCACCAACAAGAAATGATCGCCATGCAGGGCCAGATGGACCATTCGGCCATGGGCCACGGTGGTATGGACCACGGCAGCATGAGCCAGGGCGCGGGCATGCAGCACGACGACCCGAACACGGTGATGGTCGAGCCGGGCAAACGCGCCGAACTGACCTGGACTTTCAGTCAGTCAACGCCGATCGAGTTTGCCTGCAATGTCCCCGGCCACTATCAGGCGGGCATGGTTGGCAAGCTGACCATCGGCCAATAGCAGTCGATTGCCCTATGCATGGCCTAAAACCGATAAACTAGGCGTATTTGCTCCTACAGGTTTTAGCCATGCATCCTGCCGCCGAACATTCTCCGCTGGGTAAGTCCAGCGAATACGTCGCTACTTACACCCCTTCGCTGCTTTTCCCGATCCCGCGGGCGGCGAAATGGGCCGAGCTGGGTGTCAGCGCCCAGACCCTGCCATGGCAGGGTGTCGACTTCTGGAACTGCTTCGAGCTGTCCTGGCTGCTGTCGTCGGGCAAACCGGTGGTGGCCATTGGCGAGTTCGCCATTCCTGCCGATTCGCCGAACATCATCGAGTCGAAGTCGTTCAAGTTGTACCTAAACTCGCTGAACCAGACCGTGTTCGAATCGCCTGCTGCGCTGCAGGCGTGCCTGGTCAAGGACCTGTCCGCTGCCGCCGGCAAGCCGGTCGGCGTGCAGATCCGCAGCCTGACTGAGGTTGAAGGGCAGGGCGTGGTTGGCTTGCCGGGCGTGTGCATCGACGAGCTGGATATCAGCATCAGCAACTATGAACAGCCTCAGCCGGAGCTGCTGCGTTGCGACAGCGCCAAGATTGTTGAAGAAACCCTGCACAGCCATTTGCTCAAGTCCAACTGCCCGGTCACTGGCCAGCCAGACTGGGGCAGCGTTACCGTGGAATACCGCGGCGCGGCGCTGGATCATGCCAGCCTGCTGACCTACCTGATCAGCTTCCGCCAGCATGCGGACTTTCATGAGCAGTGCGTCGAGCGTATCTACCTTGACCTCAAGAACCTGCTCAACCCCGAGCACCTGACGGTCTACGCCCGTTATGTGCGCCGCGGCGGGTTGGACATCAACCCGTACCGCAGCACCGGGCAGGTGACCCAGCAGAACCTGCGACTGGTTCGCCAGTAACGAAAAAGCCCCGTTCGATGACGGGGCTTTTCTATTCGGGTGGGCTTAGATGCCCATGCTATGCAAGCTTACGGCGAGCCTGCGCAGGATTCCGGTCAAACTGGGATGGTTAGCTTCAAAGGTTTCCACTGCCAGGTTGACGCTATCGACCAGATCGTTGTCTGGGCTTGCCGCTTCCAGTTCGAGCTTGGCTTCGATTTGCCGCATCAGCTCATGCAGGTGTTCGCGCTCTTCTTCTGAAAGCGGTGGATTCTGCTCCAGTTGCTCGCGCAGCTCGTTGAGTTGCTGTTGCAGTTCGCGGGCAGGCATGGGTGTTCTCCCTCTATGGATAGGCACAGCCATGGACCTCGTCATCCGGCGAAAGGTCCATGCCATGCCTACAGAGTAATCCACCCGGCAGCGCTTTGCATGACCCGGATCAACACCGCTGTTTCAGGGTTTTTCGCCTTTGCGCCGGCGCTGGCCGATATCTGTCAGGCAGTCGGCCAGGGCTTCCAGGTGATCGATCACCGAATGCACGCCAAGGCTGAACAGTTGCACGGTGGCTTGCCCACGCTTGCGTTCCTGCTCCTGGGGGCTGAGCGTCTGCCACTGGCGGCTGCTGCGCCCGCAACTGGCCAGGCCGATGGTCCACAGCCCCGCGTTAAGGGCCGATTGCAGTAGGCGCGGCTCGCCACTGACCAGCACGCAACCTTCGAGTCTTTCTGCCTTGAGTCCCATCAATGCCCGCCAGCAGGCGTCTGGCGCCGGCCACGGTATTGCGCAGTCCGGGCAGGCCTGGAGCCAGGCCGGCAAGGCGCTGGCCAGCAGTGTGCCGTCTGCGGCCGGCAGCTCATCTAACCAGGCACAAGGCACCTTCTGCTGGTTCAGCCAGTCAAGGACGGGTAGCGCACCCGGGGTAGGGTGGGGGGATTCAGGGGTGGCGTGCAGATCAACAAGGCATCCGCGCAGGCCAAAGAGCAGGGCGGTAATGGCGGGGGAGTCTGGCATGGCAACGTCCCTGAAATAACCTGCAGGCTACGCTGGGTTTGTGACCTTCTGGTGACGCGACGGCTACACACTTGTTCACAATTTTGCGACGCTGTTTATGCCAGGCTGCTTAACAGCAGCAGAGGCATTATACTTGCTTCATTTTTCGGCGTAGGACGCGAGGCGTCTGCCCCAGTTCGAGGAGTAATTCTATGCGTAGGATCGGCCTGATTGATCGGATGACCCGGGCCTGTGTCTGTGCCGGTCTACTGTTGGCGCCAGCAGTCGCAACCCAGGCGGCGACTGAAGAAGATCCATGGGAAAGCGTCAACCGGCCGATCTTCCGCTTCAACGACACGGTCGACACCTATGCCCTCAAACCACTGGCCAAGGGTTACCAGGCGGTCACCCCGCAGTTCCTCGAAGACGGCATCCACAACATGTTCCGCAACCTGGGCGATGTCACCAATCTGGCCAACAACGTCCTGCAGCTCAAACCGCACGCGGCTGGCGTCGACACCGCGCGGATGATCGTCAACACCACCTTCGGCCTGGGCGGCTTCTTTGATGTCGGCACCAAGATGGGCCTGCAGCGCAATGACGAAGATTTTGGCCAGACCCTCGGCTACTGGGGCGTGAGTAGCGGCCCGTACGTGATGCTGCCGTTGCTCGGCCCAAGCACCGTGCGCGATGCCATCGCCAAATACCCGGACACCTACACCGAACCCTACCGCTATATCGACCATATTCCGACCCGCAACACCGCGATTGCCGTTGATGTGGTCGACACCCGTGCCAGCCTGCTGTCGGCAGAAAAACTGATCAATGGTGACAAGTACATCTTCATTCGCAATGCGTATCTGCAGAACCGCGAATTCAAGGTCAAAGATGGCGAAGTCGTCGACGACTTCTGATCAATGCGTTAAAGCAGAGGCGACCTCAGGGTCGCCTTTTTTGTGTCTGCATTTATTTCATGCTGAGGATGCGCAGGCCGAGCTTTTGTTTGCCTCCTGACTGATCGGCGACCCAGACCACCTCGGTGCTCGCTTCCAGCCCTTTCAATGCTGGGTGATCCGAGTCAATGCGTACCTCGAGGGTATCGCCAACCTCGAACCTACGCGGTGCCTGAACCTGCAGGCCGCTGCTGGAGAGGTCCAGGCAGACGGCCGAGATGACCTGACCCTGGTGGATCAGACTTACATCGGCCTCCACCCGCATGCGAATGAAATCGCGCTTCTCGCTATAGTCCAGGCACCCTGAGCTCATGTCTGCATCCTTTCATTGGGTTGCGGTTGAAGAGGTTTTTATAACTCCCGGTGCTTTCAGCTGCAAAGAGCAGCGCAGACCACCGGTGTGCCCTTGAAACGCCCGGCGGATGGGAGTACCGTCTGCGCCTTACAAGGCACCTCTGTTATTTGCCGGACAGGTTTTCATGTCCTACAACTCATAGAAGAGTAGCTTGAAGTGAACCCAGTACGTGGGCCCATGCTCACCTACACCCAACCTATTCCTGGCGCCGTTTGCCCACATGCAGAAAACCAGTGCAACGCTGCTGATCATCGATGACGACGACGTCGTACGTGCGAGTCTGGCCGCCTATCTGGAAGACAGTGGTTTCAGCGTCCTGCAGGCAAGCAATGGCCAGCAGGGCCTTCAGGTCTTCGAACAGGAACACCCTGATCTTGTGATCTGCGATCTGCGCATGCCGCAAATGGGCGGACTTGAGCTGATTCGGCAGGTGACCGAGCGTGCGCCGGAATTGCCGGTTATCGTGGTGTCGGGTGCCGGGGTGATGAACGACGCGGTCGAGGCCCTGCGCCTGGGGGCGGCGGATTACCTGATCAAGCCGCTGGAAGACCTGGCTGTGCTCGAGCATTCGGTGCGCCGGGCGCTGGACCGGGCCCGCCTGGTGCTGGAAAACCAGCGTTACCGGGAAAAACTGGAAACCGCCAACCGCGAGCTTGAGGCCAGCCTGCACCTGTTGCAGGAAGACCAGACGGCGGGGCGCCAGGTGCAGATGAACATGCTGCCGGAAAGCCCCTGGGTGGTCGACGACCTGTCGTTCGAGCACCAGATCATTCCGTCGCTGTATTTGTCAGGCGACTTCGCCGACTATTTCCGGGTGGATGAGCGGCGTATTGCCTTCTACCTGGCAGACGTTTCCGGGCACGGTGCTTCATCGGCGTTCGTCACCGTGCTGCTGAAATTCATGACCACCCGTCTGTTGTTCGAGTTCAAGCGCGGCGGCAACTTGCGCGACTTCAAGCCGTCGGAAGTGCTCGGGCACATCAACCGCGGCCTGATCAACTGCAAGCTGGGCAAGCATGTAACCATGGTCGGCGGGGTCATTGACGAAGATACCGGTATCATGACCTACAGCATCGGCGGTCACCTGCCGTTGCCAGTGCTTTACACCCCGGGCCAGAGCCGTTACCTGGAAGGTCGCGGGTTGCCGGTCGGACTGTTCGAGGAGGCCACCTACCAGGACCATGTTCTGGAGTTGCCGCCTCAATTCAGCCTGACCCTGCTATCTGATGGCATTCTGGATCTTTTGCCCGGTAGTACACTCAAAGATAAAGAGGCGGCCCTGCCTGAAATCATCAAGGCCGCAGGCGGTAGTCTGGATGGGCTGCGCCAACGATTCGGATTAGCTACGCTTGGGGAGATGCCGGATGATATCGCCCTATTGGTGTTGAGCAGGAACCTTCAATGAGTAAGGGTAGAATCCAGTTCGCCGAACAGAACGGCACCTTTGTGCTGAAGTTTGTTGGTGAAGTGCGCCTGACCTTGTGTTCGGCGCTGGATGCGACGATTGAAAAGATCTTCACGGCGCTGAATTTTTCGGCGATCGTCATCGATCTCACAGAAACCCACAGCATCGACAGCACCACCCTGGGCTTGCTGGCCAAGCTCTCGATCCTGTCTCGGCAAAAGGTCGGGCTGTTGCCAACGGTGGTCACCACCCACGCCGACATCACCCGGCTGTTGCAGTCGATGGGTTTCGATCAGGTGTTCAACATTGTTGACCGGCCGATTCCGTGCCCGGAGTGCCTGACCGACCTGCCGTCGCAGGATCAGAGCGAAGACGTGGTGCGTTCCAAGGTGCTGGAGGCGCACAAGATCCTCATGGGCCTGAACGACTCCAACCGCGAGGCGTTCCACGATCTGGTCAACGCCCTCGAGCGTACCTGATTAGCGCTGGGCGCCGTTCTGGCGCCCGTCAAACCTCTTTCAAGTCAGCGACCCGTGGTGGAAACTCGGTCGCCTCGCTGCCGTCGGCGTTGAGCTGGAAAATCCGTGCCGGCTGCCCCTGCTGGTTAAAAAATACCTGGCCCAGGCCTGCGCTGTTCCACAGCCGCTCGCCGGTCTTGCTGTGGCTGGGGGTGCGTGGTATCACCTCCATCTGTCGGCGCTTGGTAAACCAGTTGAGCGGCGAGCGTGGCGAGTACAGCCAGCGGTTGAGACGGTCGAAGGTGTCCAGCAGGCGCTTGGGAAACTGGTTCTTGATACCGCTGCTGGTGATCTGCCACAGGTGCGGGGCGCGTTGGCGATGGCGGATCAGCACCTCGTAGACAAACGAGTAATGTACGTCGCCGGAGAGGATCACATAATGCCCCGGCGTGCGTGAGTGGCGGAAGATGTTGAGGATGACCTGCGCCGCGCCGCGATGGGCCATCCAGTTCTCGGCATCCACCAGTAACGGGTACCCTAACCAGCTGAACACCCGCTGCACAGTCTCGATCAGCTTGACGCCGAAGATCGGTGCCGGTGAAACGATAATTGCCGAAGGGTGGTCAAGCAGCGCCTGCTGCAATTCGCTGAGGGCTTCCCAGTCGAGCAGACCCGAGGGCTTGTTGAAGTTGCTTTCGCTGCGCCAGCGCCGGGTGCGGGTGTCCAGCACCAGCAGTGCCGGGCTGCTCGGCAGCACGAACTGCCAGCCCTGAAAGCGCAGCACCTCGTCGATCAGGGCATCCTGCAAGGGTGTGTCGAGGTAGTCATCGGCGTCGGCACTTTGGCTGAAGGCCTGACAGTGCTCCAGCAACTCGGTAAAGGCATCCGGGTTGTTGCCCCAGCCCTGGCACAGCAGGTAGCCGAGCAGGGCGTTGCCAATGATGCGCTTGGAGAACGGATGGCCGTAGGCGGTTTCTTCCCACTGCGCCGACAGGTTCCAGTCATCGGTAATGTCGTGGTCATCGAAGATCATCAGGCTCGGCACATGCGCCAGTACCCGAGCGACGCCGCCCAGGCCGTTGACAAAGGTGTCGATGAGCTGTTGTTCCTGGCGATAGCGGGTCTGGCGCTGGGTGCTTAAGCCTTGCGGCATCTGCGTCTGTATCAGTGTCCAGGGCACCGGTGACCAGACCAGCAGGTACATGGCCATGACTTCGGCAAAGGTCACCAAATGGTTGTCGGCATTGCTGCTGGTGAAAATAGGCTTGCGCGTGCCACCGAAAAAACGCTCGCGCAGGGTTTCGTTGCTCTCCAGCGCCGGCAGCAGGTCGGCGCGGTGGTAATAGCTGGCCGGGTGCTGGTAGAGCGCGGCGCTGTCATTGACCACCGCACCTTGCAGGTGCTCGCCAAACAGCCCCAGGCGTTCGATCAGCCCATGAATGGCTCGCAGCATGGGCCCTGCAACATCGTCGGCATACACCTGGTCGCCGCTCATCATCAGCAGGGCAGGGCGCTGCAATGGCTCGGTGTTTTCTAGCAGCCAGCGGTCGGCGCACAGCAGGCCATCGGCTGCCGGGTGATGGGGCTTGCGGCACGAGCCGTGGAGCAAGTGCTCAAGGTGTGAGCGCAAGACGAAATTCGCCCGTTGCGCGCCCGGGTACAGCAGGTGCGAGGCGTACTGGGCAATGCCCTGGCCATCGAGGATGAGGTCGTAGTCGATCTGCTCATCGCTCGGCAGCGGGCTGTCGAGGCTGATGTCGAGCAGGTGGACGTAGGCGTGGCGACCGATCGGCACGACCGTGCGCTTGATAGTGGCGGTGATGCCAGCGCAGCTCAGTTCAAGCTCGGGGCGCAGCGGCCTGGAGGCAACCAGCCAGAACACGATCCGCGTGGGTTCGAGGCGGCGCAGCAACGGGCCGGCCAGTACTGCGGGTAATTCGGAAGATTCAGACATCAACATCTCTGAAAGCAAAGTCAAAAGCATCGCGGGTCAAGCCCGCTCCTACATGATCTGTAGGAGCGGGCTTGACCCGCGATGAGGCCCTGAAGGCCGACAAGATGCTCTACGCTGCACCCCTCACTGGCAAACCCAGATTTGTATCAGGCCTTTGCCGCCAACAACGCCTCAAGTTTTTCCTGGTCCCGGGCAAACTGGCGAATGCCCTCGGCCAGTTTCTCGGTGGCCATTGCATCTTCGTTGGAGGCCCAGCGGAACTGCGCCTCGTTCAGTTGCTGCTTCGCTTCGCCGTTGTTACCCGGCTTGAGCAAACGCGGCAGTTCGCCCTGGTCGTCGCTCAACTGCTGGAGCAGCTCGGGGCTAATAGTCAGTCGGTCACAGCCGGCCAGTTGCTCGATCTGGCCGATATTGCGGAAGCTTGCACCCATCACCACGGTGTTGTAACCGTTGGTCTTGTAGTAGTCGTAGATGCGCGTTACCGACTGCACGCCCGGGTCCTCGGCACCGACATACTCCTTGCCGGTGGATTTCTTGTACCAGTCGTAGATGCGGCCCACGAACGGCGAAATCAGAAACACCCCGGCGTCGGCGCAGGCCTGGGCCTGGGCGAAGGAGAACAGCAGGGTCAGGTTGGTCTGGATGCCTTCCTTCTCCAGTACCTCGGCGGCGCGGATGCCTTCCCAGGTCGAGGCCAGCTTGATCAGCACTCGGTCACGGCCGATGCCGGCCTGCTCGTACAGCGCGATCAGTTTCCGGGCCTTGGCCAGCAGTGCCGGTTGGTCGAAAGACAGTCGGGCGTCGACCTCGGTGGAGATACGCCCCGGAATCACCTTGAGAATGCCGGCGCCAACCGCCACGGCAAAGGCATCACAGGCAAGGCCGACATCGCCTTTGCTGTGTTCGACCGATTGCGTGAGCAGCTCGGCATAACCGGGCATGGCCGCGGCCTTGAGCAGCAGGGAAGGGTTGGTGGTGGCATCGACCGGTTTCAGGCGGCTGATGGCATCGATATCACCAGTGTCGGCAACCACAGTGGTGAACTGCTTGAGTTGTTCCAGCTTGGAAGTCATGGGCGTGCTCTGTCCTGTGCAATGGATCGACATTACCCGAGCGCCGCCAGCCGCTCAAGGGCTGGCTGGCAGGCGGGGCGAAGGGGATAAGCCTTCGAGTGCCGAACAGGCCGCAGGTTCCGGCGCTAGCGCCCTTGCAACAGCTCGCCGGCCTGGTCGAGCAGGGCCAGCGGGTCGTTGCTCTTGTGAATATCCACCGACAGCAACTGGCGGAACTTGCGTGCCCCCGGGAAGCCCTGGCCCAGGCCCAGAATGTGCCGGGTGATATGGTGCATAGCGCCGCCGCAGGCAAGGTGCGCGGCAATGTACGGGCGCAATTTGGCCAGTGCTTCGCTGCGGCTGATCACCGGTGCGGTGCTGCCGAACAGTTGCTGGTCGACTTCGGCCAGTACATACGGGTTGTGGTAGGCCTCGCGACCAAGCATCACCCCGTCGAACGTCTTCAGGTGCTCCTGGCATTCGGCCAGGGTCTTGATACCGCCGTTGAGCACCAGCTCAAGGTCCGGAAAATCCGCCTTCAATTGCGCGGCGACGTCATAACGCAGCGGCGGAATCTCGCGGTTCTCCTTCGGTGACAGCCCTTCAAGAATCGCGATCCGCGCATGCACGGTAAAACTGCGGCAACCGGCGTCGCGCACCTGGCCGACGAAATCGCACAGTTCGGCATAGCTGTCGCGGCCATTGATGCCGATGCGGTGCTTGACCGTTACCGGGATCTGCACCGCATCCTGCATTGCTTTCACGCAATCACCGACCAGCGCCGGATGGCCCATCAGGCAGGCACCGATCATATTGTTCTGCACCCGATCGCTCGGGCAGCCGACGTTGAGGTTGACCTCGTCATACCCCGCCGTCTGGGCAAGCTTGGCGCAGGCGGCCAAATCTGCTGGCACACTGCCGCCCAGTTGCAGGGCCAGCGGATGCTCGGCCTCGCTATGACGCAGGAAGCGCTCGGCGTCACCGTGCAGTAGCGCACCGGTGGTGACCATTTCGGTATAGAGCAGGGCGTTGCTGGAGAGCAGGCGCAGGAAGAACCGGCAGTGGCGGTCGGTCCAGTCCATCATGGGTGCCACGCTGAAGCGGCGGGACGGCTCAGGGCGCAGGTTTACTGGGGTTGAGGCGGATTTTAGGGGCATTTTCTACGACGCGTTTGTAGCAATCAGGGGTGTTTTTGCTCGGTACGGGTTGTTACTGCTTGCAGATCCGTAGCAAAAACAAGGTGGCATAGTCTACCAAGAGTCCGGAACATTCGCCCGCTGGCCAGCCATCCGGCGCAATCGTGTAAGTGTCGGCATGTGTATGACCGCTTCACGAATTAACGCTTGGGTAGTGCACGGCCGAGGTAGCTGAAAAGGAGGGGGCGAGAAATTACTGAGCCTCTTTCCATGTGTCAAGGAAACTGGACGCTTGCAAGACGTCAAGGAGCAACGCCGGGACATCAGTACTCAGGATGCGATAGCATTGGGCCATTAATGAAGATTTTGATCACCTGCAAGGGAATGTCTGATGTCGAAAAAAATGGGTTCTCTCGGATTGGCGTTGGCCATCACCCTCGGCGCCAGCCCGTCGGCAATGGCCGAAGCAAAGCTGTTCAAGGATTTCGCCTTTGACTCGCCACGGTCAGCCTATACCGAAGCCAAAGGCTATTACGATTGCTCGGAAGATCTTCTCGCTCCTGCCATGTGCAAGGATGATGTGGACTTCATCGGCCATAAGTTCACCCTGGCTTTAGTGTTTGCAGGCGGCAAACTGAGCACGGTTTCGCTGATCAGTGACTTTGATCAGGAACTCTACACTAACGCCATGACAGCACTGAGTAAGACTTTCATGTTGAGTTCGATGTCGGATGCCAACACCCAATTGGATTTGATCGAGCTGGCGAACAGTGCGCGTAGTCGCGATGACTATTTGACCCGGTATACCCGCTATGAAGAAGTGGGCGTCGCAGCGGGGGATTTCACTTATACCTTCCTTGAGGGCGCCGATACCTCGAAGAAGTACTCCAGTGTCCCTACCTTGCTAAACGGCTCTGCAGATAACATCCGCTCCGCCGAGCTGATGCTGACCGGTGAGGGGGCTGACTCGGCGCTGTACATCCGCTTCGCCTTCCCGAACCTGGAAATGAAAAAAGCCGAAGCGGCGGCAGAGAAGCCTGTCGAATCCTTCTGAACACTACATGTTAGCGGTGGATCAGCTCCCCAGTCAGAACATCGCGCACCTGGGCAATCAATGCGCGCCCATCGGCACGCGGCGCGACCAGCGAGAACTCCACTTCGGGCAAGGTCGGCAGGCTGTGGCTGGCGTTTAGTGGCTCGATGCCGGCAGTGATCACCGATACGTTGACGCACGACACGCCCAGCCCCGCTGCCACGGCCATCTGCAGGCCGGCGATGCCCGAGGCGGAGCGGGCGATAGCCAGCGGTGGCAACCCAGTGCAGGGTTTCGCGGTTCAGCGGGTGCTGCAGGGAGCTTTTGTGAATCAACACGTGCAGGCGCAGGCGCGGGTATTCCTCGCCCAGACGCTTGAGAAGGACGAGGATCCGCGTGGGACGTCAGGGCAACCGCCTACAGCTATGGAGGCATCAGCATGGAGCAGTACTTTCAGGGTGCCCAGCGCTAGAATGCGCCACCCACCCGAAACGGAATTCATCATGAGTGCACCCTTGCATGCAGCCTTTCTCTCCCTGCTGGCCTTGCCTTGCGTTGCCCAGGCCACGACTGCAGAGTCGGTGCCGCTGTACCAGCACCTCAAGGACTGGGTGGTGAGCTGTGACAACACCCGCCAATGCACGGCGCTGGCGGCCGATACCCAGGCTGACATGCCGCTTGGCATTCAGGTGGTGCGAGGGGCCGGCATCGATGGCCAGCTGCAATTGACCATTTACAGCAGAAGCTCGCTGGAGGCGCCGTTGCAGCTCGATGGTCAGCCTCTGGTGCTGCCGTTGAGCGATGCGCAGGAGGATGGCGTGGTGTTCTGGCTCGCCAGCGGCGAGCAGGCCATGGCCTTGCTCAAGGCCTTGCGCAACGGCGCGCGCCTGACCTCGCAGAGCAATGATGGTGAGCTTGGCAGCTCGCTCAACGGCTTGACGGCCTCGTTGTTGCTGATCGATTCGGTGCAGGGTCGGGTGGGGCATCGCAGTGCCTTGGTGCGCACAGGTGATGCGCCAGACAGTAGCGTACCGCCCGCACCAGCGCTGCCGAAGCTGGCGCCCTTCGTGCGCCCCGAGCCGCTGGGCGAAGAAGAGGCCCGGCGCATCAGTGAGGTGGTCATGGCCGCGACTGCCCATGACTGGCGCGAGCCTGACACGGACTGGACGCCAGACAGTGCCCAGGCCTATGCCTTGAGCAAGGAGACGGCGCTGGTCAGCTTTCGCTTTGGTTGCGGCGCCTACAACTGCGAGTACGCGCTTTACACCACGTCGCGGGCTCACCCTGAACAGGCCAAGGCTTTGCAGTTCGAGAAGATTGCGGTGGAGGAGCAGTGGGGAGATTTCGGTGGTTCGGTGGGCTATGACCCGGACACCGGGGTACTCAGCAGTTTCATCCTGTCGCGAGGCATCGGTGATTGTGGTATCGACCAGAGCTGGCGCTTCGATGGTGAGCGCATGCAGTTGCGCTCGCTGGCGCGGATGGGCAGTTGCAGCGGGAGCTGGCCGGACAAGTGGCCAGTTTTGTGGCGCTCGCAGGATTGACCCTGAGGCTACTGCGTAGCCCATCGCCGGCAACGCCGGCTCCCACAAGGGGTGAAGTTGCCTGCTAACTTTGTCGCGACGGCAAAAAACAGGTCAGTACTGTCTGGGCTCATCGGTACCGCCAGTCCGAGCCATTCAGTCAGTTCCGTGATGAGCAATACGAATCTCGTCTTGCAGACTGGCTGTTTTGACCGTGCCGGATCCAATTTTGTGGTTGACGAACCGGGCCCTGCTTTTGCCATTGAGCGGCAAGCCGCTGGCACGGCACCAGGTTTTGAACTCTTCGGGTGTGGAGCACACTCTAATGGTCACGCGACCACTGTTTCTCAAGCGAATTTCGAGGTCCAACGCGTCGCGTTGCCACTCTGCATACGTATCGTGCATCGCTTTGGCATCAACATAGATGCTTAAAAAATTACGGTACTGTTCAGCATCTGTGTACCAGAACAACCCGACATTTTCGGCTAGTGCAGGAGGGATGTTGTGCATGTGATGTTCCTCGAAGTCGCTACCAAAGCCGACGAGATTCGGTCGTTACCGTCGCAATCCATGCTGCGGTGCTCGCAGGATTGACCCGTGGTGTAGGAGCGGATTCATCCGCGAAGGTTCGCCGTGCGGCCCCATGAATGGGACTGCCATGAAGTCTTTCGCGGATGAATCCGCCCCCACACCCAGACACATCTCCCACAAAGTAAAGTCGCCTGGAATCAGAACGCCAGCTTGTAGCCGATCATCAATAGCATGCCGGCCAGGCATGGGCGCAGGACGCTGTCGGAGATCCGGCCGGTCAGGTGGCTACCCATGTAGATGCCTGGCAGCGAACCTAGCAGCAGGTAGCCGAGCAGCGACCAGTCCATGTTGCCCATGCTCGCATGGCCTAGGCCTGCGACCAGGGTCAGGGGCACGGCGTGGGCGATTTCGGTGCCGACCAGGCGGCGGGTGACCAGGTAGGGGTAGAGCAGGAACAGTGCCACGGTACCCAGGGCGCCGGCGCCGATGGAGGTCAGCGAGACCATCACACCGAGCAGGACACCTGTGACCACGGTCAGCAGGTTGAGGCTGGTACCGCTCAGGTGGTAGCGGTCGCCGGCGTGCTTGCTGGCAAATGCCTGGAGTTTGCTTTTGAACAGGATGGCCAGGGCGGTGAGGACCAGGACCACGGCCAGGCCTTGCTTGATGACGGCGTTGGCGGCCTGGGTGTCGGTGTCGAGGCTGGCGAGAAACAACAAGGTCAGGGCGGCGGCGGGGACGCTGCCGAGGGTCAGCCAGCCGGTGATTTTCCAGTCGATGTTCTTGTTCTTACCGTGGACCCAGACGCCGCTGGCTTTGGTGATGGCGGCGTAGAGCAGGTCGGTGCCTACGGCGGTGGCGGGGTTGATGCCGAACCACAGCAGGATCGGGGTCATCAGCGAGCCGCCGCCGACGCCGGTCATGCCGACGATGAATCCAACTACCAGGCCTGCAATGGTAAAACCGAAAGAACCTACATCCATAAGTAACCTAATGCCATCGAGCCCGTGATCGGATGGCAGCCAGCATAAAGGTTTTTTTATAGCTAAATAGACTTGTTCGTTATTAGGTTATAACTGTCTTTGACTGTGGGATGGATGGGAATATCCATTTTCTCGGGTGTTGCTGAATCACCTTTGCGCCCTTACGGCGCCTTACTTTTTTCAGTCGCGGTGCGTGTCAATGTACCT
>NZ_JAMDGZ010000046.1 GCF_028656935.1 Pseudomonas rubra | reverse complement strand
TCTGTGCTGACTTTCAGCACAGGTCAGATGATCTGTGCTGACTTGATCGGAGAATCCTTAAAGACAGGAAAGTTGCTGGGTTATTCATGGTATTACTCCAGGTAAGGCGGGAAGTTCGCCTAGTGAAAGCTAGGCACGTTCTGGAGGGTGTGTATACTGACAAAACTATCAGGTGAAGGGCGACGCATTCTTGATAGCACAGCTGAAAGTTGATGCAGCTGATATTTTTGACGGTGATTTCTATGGAGTTTCCGCCAGCGCCCCTCGCAGTTTGAAATTGCGAAGAGTTCTGGTTTTTAGGGGAACTCCGATCAACTCAGAACAGCCTAATGGACCTGTGCTGAAATAGCCCGCCGTTCAGCCACCGTCGACAAGCCCCCAATAAATCAAATGAGCGTTTCCGATTTCGAGTGCGCCGGTAAACGCAAGCAGACTCGCCGTGTACGTTTCCTGGCCGAGATGGAAAAAGTCATGCCTTGGAGCATTGATCGAGCCACATTATCCAAAGGCGTGTGCGGGCCAAGAAAGGGATGGCAGAGCCAGCGGGCCACACGTTAGGAAGGCGTCGGGGTGGGCTCACGACGAAAACTCATATGGACTACGACATCTGGGGCTGTGCCACTGCATTTCACGCTTTCAGGCGGCCAAGCCAGCGAGATTTCGCACGCGCAAAAACTATTGAGTGGAACCTTTGTCGCGCCATGAAGTGAAAGCCGAACCTAGCATTTTTGTCAGTTGTGTATTGCTTTTCAGAGTGATAAAAAATACATGTGAGCTGGCAGTAAAGTATTGAGTTAGCGGTCGGGCTTGTGTCTGTCAGGTCTAGGTGTTAGGTATCGATTTTTTGTATGTCTTGTGCAACGAATCAACAGTAATAAGGAGAGCGCTAAATGCTTTATAATATATTGACTAATCAACCTAATGCTGGTCAGTTTTTCGTGGATCCTTCAGGTGAGCTTCTAAATTGTGTTATCCTTGGGCTGTGGGCGAAGTGTCCAGATAAGTATCCGTACTTTACTGTCGGTGAAGAATTATTTATTGACCCCGCTTGGTTGAATCAGTTTGGCCATCTGTTACCCAATGGTGGCACTGGCACTGGCACTGGCACTGGCGGTACGGGTACTGGCGGTACTGGCGGTACGGGTACTGGTGGTACTGGTGGTACTGGCACTGGCACATATGCTTTGCTGAAAGCACTTAACCTCTATGTATCATTCCGTGCCTCAGATGGTCCCTTTGACCTTAAGATTTGGGGGGCGACAAAACGTATAAAGGATGTGCAGATCAAGTCGGCCAAAGATCGTAATTGGTGCTCGCATACGCTATCGTTTAAAGTTGCAAAGAGCGTACTCAGAGACTATGCAGTGGTGTATGCGGCGTATCAGGAACACAGGTCGAATGGCGAGATGTTCTTTCGCCTATTGACCCCCGTCAGCTTTACGAAAACCGGTGATGCTGAGTTTCCTTTGGAGGTCGAGATCACCTTCGCTTTCAGTATAAATGCCGCTCACTTGAACGATTATCCACTGTGCACGATGCTGCATATCGCCCTTGCAGAGGAGGGGGATGAGACCTGCTGCTGCGATGACTCGGATGATACCGAGTGGCAAGCGGTTTATTCGTCCGAGTACGATAATCGCCTGTGGAAAATTTTTCCGTTTGGGCCAGAGGCGCAAGAGCATGTCAGTGACGAGGACAGCGCTCGGGTAATCGTGCTCAAGGACGGTGATGGGCATATCTTCAATAATGAAATCAACTTTGTTTCGGGTGAAAAGTACCGGCTGACATTTTTTGCCCGTGATCGCGAATACAAAGGGAGTTCCTTCTTGACCGTGGGGGTGGGGGTGGGCGTTCGAACAGCACCGGCGATTGAAATAACCGGAGACTGGAAAGATGAACCGTACACCGTTGTGTTTACTGTTCCTGATGGCGTTGAATCGAAGCTGCAGATTATGAGTAATCGGGTTTCTGACGGTGGCGCTGAGGTGAAGAAAATCGTCCTGGAAAGGGCTGTTTGATGTTGCGATAAAGCATAGCGGTTAAATTGGACCGGTGGGAGCGGCCTTGCCAGCGATTGAGTGTTGGTCAGCGACATGGCTCAGAAGTACCCACCATCAGGTCACCACCACCCCAACCTTACCCGCCCCCAAACTCCCATACCCCACCCGCGGCACCCCTGCCAACCGCTGCTCCACCAACGCCTTCAGCGACTCCCCCGTACCCAAATAAGCATCACCAAAATCATGCCCGCCCAATGCACTGGGATGTGCCACCAGTTCCAATATGCCATTGTCCGGAACCAACCCCGCACGCAGGTCGACCGGGGTGCAGACGTAGTCGGCAGTCACCCCGCACAACTGCTTGATACGCCGGTTGAGCAACGCCTTGAACACCCGCTTGGCCGGGTTGATGTTGTGCCCCAGGTTGCGTGCCAGGCGCACCGGCACGCCTTCGCGGGCGGCAAAGCGGGCGACGATTTCGCCAATCGGCCAGATGTTGTGTACGTGCTGGTGCGAGTCCAGGTGGCTGGGCATCAAACCCTGGTTCAGGCAGTGCTGCCATTGGGCGTGCAGTTCTTGCTCGATGGCTTCGCGCTCGGCCGGACGCAGGCGCAGGGTGCGGCGCTTGAGGCGCAGGTCGAATTCGCCGCTGGGCGTGCACAGGCGTGGTTGTTGGCCTATGGCTTCGCTCAGGGGCCGGCCGTAGGTGAGGTTGAAGTGCAAGCCGATGCGCCCGTGCAAGGCTGGCAGTTGCGCCAGGCTGCAGGCGGCGTTGAAGGCCGGCATGTTGGCCATGGCGGTGGCCGAGCTGATCAGCCCGGCCTGGAAGCCATGGAGGATCACCGCGTTGGTATGGGCGCTGAGGCCGAAGTCGTCAGCGTTGACTATGACCAGGGAGGGCATCCACGTTCTCCTGCTTGGGTGTCGGTTCGGCGCCGGGCGCCGGTGTTGGTGTGCGCAAACGTTGCAGCTGCGGCTTGAAGCGGCGCCACAAGCGCAAGGCCAGGCCCAGGGCGAGGCCACTGGGGCGCCAGCTGTAGAAGCTCAGGCGCTGGTGCTCGAGCTGGCCGCTCATGCGTTCATGCAATTGGTGGCTGGAGTTGTTCAGGCTGACCCGCGAGGCATCGATCCACTCCCAGCCGTCGTCCAGGCCCCAGTGAATCCATTCTTCGAGCAGCACCCGGCCACTGCCCAGGTCTGCGTAGGCGGACATGAAGGCCAGGTTGTAGTCGTAGACCCGGCCCCGCTCGTACAGGCCCAGGCGGTAACTGATGCAGCGGCCGCCCAGTTCCAGCAGCACCAGGCGCACCAGGCCGCGTTCGGCCAGGGCGCTGAAGGCCTGGTACATCCACTGTTGGCGATGGGCGCCGGAGAAGATGCCGACTTCGTCATCGCCTTTCCAGCTCAACGCTTCGACCTCGGCCACGGCATCGAGCAGGGCATGGATGTTTTCGCCATCGGCCACCACCCGGCGTACCTGGGCACCGCAGGCGTTTATGCGCTTGCGTGCGCGGCGCAGTTTGTAACGCGCATCGCCGCTGATTTCCTCGCGGTCTTGGGCGACGATGCGGTGCACCGGCACCCGGCAACTCAGGCGTTGTTCATAGGTCGAACTGCGCTGCGTCCAACGCTGTAACAGGCTGTGTGCGCTCGCATCCGCCGGCACTTCATCCAGTTGCAGCAGGGCGTGGGGCAACTGCTTGCGGATGGCGCGCAACACCTGGGCATCGGCGCCACTGGGCAGGTCGCAGAGCAAGGCGATGCGGTCGCTCAGCGGGTAGCCCAGGTGGCGCACCACTTGCACCTTGAGCGGGCCGAAGCGCTCGCGGGCGCGCACCAGCGCCAGGCACAGGCACAACCGGCCCTGATCGCGGCCGACCAGCACCTGCAACTGCTGATCGGCGCTCAGCGCCGCTTCGGCCGCCTGCAGCCAGACCAGGTGGTTGAACGGCGTGCTGTCGGTCAGTTGCTGGCGCAGTTGCTCGTACTCGGCGGCGGGGAAGTCCGCCGCCGCAAGCGACGGGTACCACTGCAGGTCTAGGCTCATGGGCTCAGGTCACCGTGGCCGGGGCCGGGCTGGCTTCTGGTTTGCGCAAGGGTTCCAGGCGCGAGGCGCTGTAGCGGGTCTCGCGGTAGAACTTCCAGCGCCCGAACAGGCAGTACACGTGCATGACCCGCCCTTGTTCCTGATAGCCCATGCGCAGGTGCAGCTTGAGCGCCGGGATGTTGTGGCTCTCGCAGACATCCACCACGGTGTCGCAGCCCTGGGCGGCCATGGCCTTCCACAGCTCCAGTTGCAGGTCGACCGAAAGCTCCGTGCCCCAATACTTGCGCGTTAGCTCGCCGCCGAACTCGAAGAATTGCCCAGGCCCCACCGGGAACCAGCAGCCGTAGAAGTGGCGGTCGTGGTAATTGCGCGGGCTGCCCCAGATAAACGCCACCACATCGCCGGCGTCATCGAGGAACATCAGCCCGGTGTGGCCTTCGGCGGCCAGCTCGCGCATGGTCTCGATGCGGTCGCCAAAGTGCTTGGCGAAGGCCCGCACATTGTTGACGGTGATGGTCTCGACCCGCAGTGGCGGGTAGGGTTTGAGTTTGTGCGGTGGCACGGGGCTGACCAGGTCGCGCTCCATCCACAGCAGTTCCCAGTGGTAGAACAGGTACCGTTTGACGCCTGCGTTGAGGGTATTGCGCAGTCCCTTGCGCTTTATACGGTCCTGGATTTTGCTCAAAGCACTCATGGTGCCTCCTGTTTCGGCCAGGTGAGGTGCGCGCTCATGACGCGCTCCAGGTCAGGGCAAACAGGGTTTGCCCTGGTAATTGAAAATGGATACAGCCCCAACACGAGCTCTCGCCATGCACCAAGGCTAACAACGCCGCTCCCGCAGGCCATGGCACATTTGTTGCAACGTGCCATGGTCTGTGAGGGCGGCGATGGTAGCCTTGGTGCAAGGCGAGAGGGTGTGTTGAGGCTGATTTCAGTGGGAGCGGGCTTGCCCCGCGATGACGGCTGCAGATTGTGTGATGGCTGCCAGGTGCTTGCCTTGAGGCTTGTGGCGCTCTTGAGATCGAG
>NZ_JAMDGZ010000045.1 GCF_028656935.1 Pseudomonas rubra | reverse complement strand
TAGACCACTACACTATGGTGTTAGTAATCCATCAAGGAAACTTCCTAAAAATTCCGTAACCTCGTCTGAGAAAGTGAAAAGCTTATTGAGCCTGTCATTTTCGCTAAAACTTACATGACTTATACATTCAGATCCTAGGTCAAGTAAGCTGCTCGGAAATTCGAATTCTGATTGCACAATAAATTTATTGAGCAAAGAAATTTCTGATTTGGTAAAAATCTTAAAAATCAATCCAACTAACAAAAGAGCACTCATGCACTCATACGGCACACTATTTGGAGCGCCACACTCCAGTCGTTGATCCAGATCCAAAATTTTGTGAACTATACGCGATGTTTGACTATTAAAGTAGACTCTCCCCGCTCCGGGAGGAGTCCGATCTGTCCTGGGGACTAGCAGCATACGCAGTACCAGATTAACTGCCTGAATAAGCTCACGAGCGTCTACAAGTATGTTGGTACCTGGCAAAGCACATAGCTTGTGCCGGTGAAGCCTCTGAACCCAGGTCTGAACACGTAGCGTTAACCATGCGCGGGAGGAGTTTGCGGGAAGCCTATACAATCGTCTATGAGGCCTGCCGGGAACGTAATCACCTAGGTTGCCTCTTACAAACGCTTGCCACTGCTTTTCGACAGCTGGACAGCTATCGATATGGCTTAGCAAGCATCTGTGCTCAGCACAATAAGGGTTAGTAAAATAGCACCAGGACTTCCTCCACGATGGAAATCTCTTGGACACAACGTCTGAATGAATGCATAGGTGACAGTATGCAGTGCGAATTCCCGGTGCTAAAAGAAAGTCAGACGACGCACCAAAATAGCTTAACAAAGATTTAGTATCGATCCCTAGTTTATTTGCAATAATTATTCCTTGTGACTGATGAAAATCAAACTCCACCCCTAAACTAAACGGATCAGAAAATTGGACCCCAAGGTCACACGCCCCCCAAAAAATAATTGCGCTCTCTGAAATTGCTAGGGTTTTAGGGTCGAGGGCGCACCTAGTCATCCACGAGGGGAAAGTTTCATCATAGATAGGATGAACGAGATTGTGAATTTTCATATCTTACTCACTTCATTGATTTGTAACCCCAAGGATCCAGGACGGCTTTTTCAATAAGCTCTTTCGTGATTCGTTCTTCACCTGTGATGACTGCGTAGATCGCAGCCGACTTCACTATTCGCAATACGTTATCCATCAATCCCTTAGAATGGTAATGGATCAGTCGCACCATATCTTCTTGATATAAGAGCGAGTCATTCTTCAAGCTAACTTTTTTTTCTAACGTTGCAAGAAAATTGCGGAAGTCATGATTGATGCCCCATGGCTTCAACTCAACGGTATGATAGCGCCTGTTCAATTGCACATCTGAACTCAAAGCGTTTTTGGCCGCTCGCGTTCCAAATCCAATCACAGATAAATTAAATGGATCGCCGGAAAGCCCTTTCTGGAGAGAAAGATTTTTTAACTGTTCATTTCTAGGCACCAACAAGAGGTCGTGAAACTCATCAATAACCAGTACCCTGATCTCCCGAGACTGTATGAAGCCTGCTACCTCTTGCGAAAGCATTCCACGTTTTTCCGCGAGTCGCATTGGAACACCGAGAGACTCCAAAATAAGTTGCTTATAATTAAGATTATTCGGGTTTTCTGCCAACGAAAGAAAAGCAAACGGTGAACCTAGGCCTCGATTCATTTTCTTAAACTGGTTCACTATAGCGGTTTTTCCGCTACCACCGTCCCCGTAGACTAGCATACATGGTGCTGTAGTGCGCTTAGGTACCTGAGACAACGCAATGATTGAATTGATTATTCTTCCTGCTTGCGGACACTCAATCCATACGTCTTTATGGATGTTTCTGATCCTTTCTTCAGTGGCCCCATCATCTCCAGAAAAATC
The DNA here is from genome assembly GCF_028656935.1 of Pseudomonas rubra. Classification (GTDB taxonomy): domain Bacteria; phylum Pseudomonadota; class Gammaproteobacteria; order Pseudomonadales; family Pseudomonadaceae; genus Aquipseudomonas; species Aquipseudomonas rubra. The sequence goes on along the minus strand of NZ_JAMDGZ010000045.1, from coordinate 26,097 downwards.
GTGTTTCATTTAAAGCACCTCACTCATCTTCAATCTCATAAATATCCGGAGCCTTTGAAAAATCTATGTCTGAACTAGGGTTTCCAATTGATATTTTTTGAGAGCCGAAGTGTTGATTTAGAGTATGTTTAGCATAGGCTTTTATAGCCTGTTCGTTTTTCTTCGATTTCTTGGTTGTCTTTTTAGCCTCCTCAACTATTTCTTCATTTTTGTCCCGAATCAAGACAGTGCCTGGCCTCATAGTCCTCGGCTTACTTAGACGCTTCGTCGCGCCTTCAATCAAATACTCCTCGTAAGAAAAGTCCTCATGCGTCAAATCAGAGAAGTGCAGTTCGATATATTCTTTTCCTACCCTTGCCCAAACTGTATATAGTGCGTAGGGGTCGTACTTGATAACGACATTGCGCATCCCGATAAGATTTTTAAGCTCCGGGGACCAGTATTTACGAAGAAACAATTTAACCCCCACGGGATGAATCTGGCGGCGCTTCTCCGGCATGAAATCCAGACGAAACTTGAAGGGGTCTGTAATTATTGTCGGCTGCGTTATCAGTCCGGTTGGCGATGTGAAACTTTTTTCCCACATTTCCGATGGCGGGCACCTTAATGCGCTATGTTCCTTGTAATTGTATATTTCTACCTCCCCAGCAAACCATTTAGTAAATTCGCTTATGGTGAGCACCGCGTCTTTTTCACTTTCGATCTTCCCTCTTGCTATTACGTTAGACATTGTAGTGCCTGGTAGAAATTGGACGTGACTGGTCATCATTGTGCCAATCAGTCTTTCGATATGACCACCATAGTGTTTTCTACCTATTGGGCGCCACTTTGGTGTAATTCCGTGAATTGAACATGCACCTTCTAGCTTGGGACTTTTGAACTCCCTTGCGTTATCCATGTGCAATACTTCTGGAATACCATAAAAAGGATGCACCACGTGATCACACCCAAGATTCTCCAGGTATTTTTTTTTGGCAAAGCTGCGTGAGTAATTGCGCAGGCCACTGACAATGTAGATGGCGCGTGAAATGCGACATAATAGCCTAGGATTACTCTAGTATGGACGTCGATAACTAAAGTAACCCACGGCCTGAACAACGGCTTTCGAGTTTCTTCGTCAACTAAAATACAGTCAACAAGAGTATGATCTATTTGCACCCATTCCAACGGATGCGTCAAATTAATCTTCCCGGGCTTGGCTCCATAATTTTGAATTGCGGATTCTGTGCCATATTTTAGTCGATGTACCTCTCTTTTCCCCAATCCCTTAATTCTCGTGACAACAGTACTCAATGAAGGTACGGGAAGATCCTGCTTGGTACATTGCGCACTGACCTCATCCCAGACCTTAACGTAAGTAGCGGCAGGCCCTTTGTATTTCTTTTTTATCGCATTGCTAATCACCTCTTCAATTTCGGCGGACAGTAAAATTTGCCCTGCCTCTCTACCTGGCACGCCAGGGTATAAAGAGCTAGCACCTAACTCCTCGCTAAATTTATTTAGAAGATTATAGAATGCGCTTTTTTTGGTATTTGTAAGCGACATTGCCTGATTGATCGTTATCTCACCATTCAAATATCGTTGAATCGCAAGATATCGCTCTCCTGCCTTAATTTTTATTTCGTCAGGCACATCCTCGTCGATTACTTGGTAATCACCTTCGAGATTATCGGTGCTAATGAGGGATGGTAAAAATTTTATATCCCCAACGTCAACAATCATCGACTTACGAGAGCTAAATATTTTAACTTCGACTTGCGCTACAGACACTACTTTAACTACTACAGCAGGCTCGCCCATAACCACAACATTCAAATTTGGCCTTATCTCTACATCGTGCATATCGCCATCCTCTTTTTCAAAGTAAGCAATATGTAGTAAATCTATCTGAAAAAATCAAATTGGTGATACTCATATAAATATCAGAATAAATAAATTGTTTTTTAACAGAATTTCAATGAGTTGCAGCAATAAGACAATACCATTGACAACGGCAATCGCCAGGAGATATATAAGATTATCCGCTTATTTCCACATGGTCTTTTAACCGGTTTATTTCTTACCTTTTAAATCTTCCTCACAATCGAAAGCCCGCTCACAAGCCTCATTGAACGCCAGTAACGCACCTGGGCTATGTGGCCTTAGCAGCCCTAGATCCCCCCCAACAAAACTGCTCATCCGCCGGAAAAAATCAAATTTTCATTTGTTTTTTCCGGCGGATGAGCATTTTTTTTTGGATTTTCTTTAAAAATGAATTAGTTAATATTTTCCGGCGTTTTAGCAATCGTCACACATGCTCACGTCGGCTCAGGCTCCTTTCCAGACCCAGGCTGAAAATCCGCCGGTGTCATTCCATAGCAAACAATGAACACGTCGCGGCACCCTCGCTCGCGGTACCACTTCACAACGCTCTCGATCATCTGGCCCAGATCGAGCATCTGTGAACACATTGCAATATTCCTCCTGGTCGAATCGAAGACGCGACCGGATGTTCGCAGGTGCAGCGTAAAAAACGTGAGCAGATCGTGCTTATCAACGCGTTTGTCATCAGCAGCAATCTTGCCAGCGTGCTGCAGCTCGCGATGAGCGTCATTGATCAACTTGGGGTCCAGGTCATACGTATCATTGACCTGACCATGGTTGCCGCTGGGCCGCGCGACGAAGCTTTTCAACAAAATCTCCATGCCGATCGCCGCGTTGACCTGGACAACGGCCATCATGTCATGCCCAGTAAGCAGGTATTTCGCGGCCTCGCAATAACAGTACGCGCTTTCGATCATCCAACGTTAGTGATCACTCATGAGCTACCCTGCCCTTATGATATGTAAAAAAGGAATAACTCAACTAAATAACTATTTAGTTGAGTTATAAGTATGCGCCTTCAAAGTACTGTGCCGGCTACGCACCTCACTCCCACCGGCACAGTAATTCACCGCCGTAAAGTCAATGCACGACGGTAGCTGCCTCTTTGAGCCACACCCCTTCAAGCCAGACATCCTGCTTTTCAACCTCAGTACTGAAACCCAGGCTCGCCAGACGGTCGTTCTGTGTCGCGCTGGTGAGGTCGATCTGCACTGTCCCTTCGCTGTCCAGGTCAACCTTGCGGGTGACCGCGTCCCCTGCCCCGTTGGTGTAGGTCAGGCTGAACTGGCCGCTGCCAGCCAGGGTCAGGCGGCAGCCTTCGCGCAGTCGAATACCAGGCGGCAGCTCGAAGGTCAGGCCGCTGCGCAGTCTGTCGTACGGCAGGCGCAGCAGCCCTTCTTCCTCGCTTGCGCCCTGGGTCTTGAGGACTTCGCTCAGGTCGCTGCCGGCCAGTTCGGTTCGCAGTTCCCTCGCCTGTTGGTCCAGCAAGTCCAGTTGGGTCAGCAGGCTTTGCCGCAGGCTGGGTAGTTCATCGGTCTGCGAGGGCCTGGCGACCAGTGCGGCCAGGGTGGCTTCAATGAGGCTTTCGGCCTGTTTCGACAACTGGTTGGTGTATGCCGCGAGTAGCGCAAAGGGTGGCGACAGCTGATTCTTGCCCTGTTCGGTAAGCGCCGCCTGCGCTTTCAGGTAGGCATGCACGTTTTCGCTGTTCCAGCACAATCCCAACAGTTGTTTCAGTTGTTGCGTACTGGCTCCGGCCAGACCAAGGAACAACGCCAGTCGCGAGACGCAGCTATCAAGCTGTTTCAGCTCGGTGGCGCAGTCTGTTTTAATACGCTTGTTGTAACTTTCGATCCACTGTTGCTGGACCTGACGGCAGTCTTCACTGAGCGCTACGAACAGGCCGTTGTCATGCTGCAGCAGGCTGGCTTCGATCACCCGATCATCCTGGATTTTCAGCGTTACCAGCGGCACCGTTTCAGCGCCGTACTGCATGAGCAGTTGACGCGTCGAATCATCGCCAACCAGGCGCAGGTCACAGGCGTTCAGTGCATGCCCCAGGGCAAGGGTGCGGCATAACTTCTGCCGGCGCCAATCGCCTGCGGGCGCGTTGAGATAGCTCTGCAAGGCGGCCAGATCAAGGTCGCGCCGGTGCGGCTGGTCAGACTCAATCGTGTCGGCAACCAGGTCGCTCAGGGCCAGCCGTGGGAAACGATCGAACATCAGCGGCAACAGATAAGGCGTGTTGGTCAATTGTTCGGTGGGCAGGCGCAGGTTCTGGCCGAACTCCCGTACCGTAACGCCGCGGCTGGCATGCAGCACCTCCAGCGCAGATTGCAGGTACTGTTCAATCAGGCGGTTAAAGAAGGCGCTGTCCTGCTGCAGGCTGAGCAAAAACTGCCTGGATTTGGCTACCGGCGCATCGACCAGCTCCACCACCGTGGCCATGATGCTCAACGGGTTATCCAGCCACTGCGCGTACCAGGATTGCAGGTTCAGGTAGCGCTTGGTCAGGGGGAAAGCCACAGCCGTCGACTTCCAGACCTTGCTGGAGCGGTCGTCCGCGTCCGACTCCTGGGATGAATAGTAGAACGCGAAGCAGTCGGCAAAGTGATCGGTAACCATGGCTCTGGCCATGTTCATCACCTCATTGCTTTCAAAGCCGTCAAAGCACAGGTTGGCCAGTGGTTGGTTGATGCCGCCGGCCAGCAGTTTGTTACGGATGCCGCTTTCCAAGCGGTCGCGCATTTGTTGCAGGCGCAAGGGATCCTCGCGCAACGCCACCAGCAACGCTGATCGGCCTTGAAGCCCTGGTTCGCCAGTTCCACCCGGTTGGCCAGGTCATCATGGCTCCAGACGATGCTGGCCAGCACCTGTTGAGTGGAGGCGCGAATTTCATGGCGGGTCATGCGCAAACCTCTCGCCAGATCGTCTCTCAGGCAGTCCAGTTTCTGGGTCACTTGCGCAGACATATCATCGAGCTGGCGCTGCAGGTCGTCGAAACGGGCATCGACCTGATGGTTGAACACGCTCATCTGCCAGCTCAGGCTTTGGTTCATGTTCTGCAATTGCTCCATGACCTGATCGAAGCGCTTGTTCAAATTCTCGTACACCTGGGTGATTTGCTCGGAGATGGCCTTGGCCGCTTCCAGGTAAGGGTCAGGTTGTGGGTTGAACATGCTGTAGATACTGGCCGCCAGGTTGACCACCGACATGACCGCACCAAACACGCCCATGGCACCGCCGATCGATTGCACGGCATTGCTGATCGACTTGATGGTGTCGATGGTCGCGATCGTGATGCTGATGGTCAGGTCAACATAGTCCAGCACTTTGTTGAGGGTGGCGCGATCGTCCGAGTCGCTGATGAAACGGTTGGCCAGGGTCCGGGTGAACTTGCTGATGCCCTGTATCCCCTGCAAGACCTCGCGGGTATTGTCCAGGCCAGTGTTGAGCTTCTTCTGCGATGCCTTGCGTGCGGCCAGGGCCTGCACGCTTGGGTCGGCGTTGACCTCGCTGGTGCGCTGTTCTTCCATGCGTTTGACGTCTTTACGGCGTTTGTCGACTGTCAGTTTGTCGCGTTCGATCTCGGCTTTTTGTTGACTGGCCCACTCCTCGACATAGTCCTCTTTGGTTATACCCCGATCGGGCAGCCCTGATTTTTTCACGACAAACTCATACTTGCTCTGTATCAAGTCCAGCCTGTCCAGATCATCCAGTTCATTGCTCCGGAGGTTGATCTGCTTGTTGCTCCCATCGATCTCGATTTTCGCGTAACGGATTTTGTCGGTCAGCGGGTGGCTGGACGTCACCTTCGCCCGGTTACGCTCCACGTACTCGCTGAAGTAATCCTTCCCGGGCTTGGACTTCTCCGCCATGGCGATACCCGCGGCCCTGACCCTGGCGATGTAGGTTCGATGGTCGCCCAGATCAGGCGACGTTGATCCGGATGTCGGCTCAACTGGCAAGGTTGCGCCACTCCCCTGCCCCGGCGTTTCTCTGCTACTGCCTGCGGCCTGTTGCGGGGCTGCTGGCCCCTGCTGGCGTGTGAAAGCGTTGCTGGCGGGCGGATCGAAGGCCCAGTTGACCCACGCCAGCGGCTGGCCCAGTGGATCGACTTTTGCGGTCCAGGGCGATGTCCCATGCTGGTCGAGGAATGCCCCGGCCTGCGCCGGGTTGATGGCCGGGTATACGGTGGCCACCAGCAACTGGCGTATTGCCTGGTGGGCGCTGTCGAAGGCATCGGCGCGAAGATCCGCGGCCTTTTGCTGCGCACTGCCTGCGATGCTGTCGACGAACTGAGTCACCAAGGTCGCCAGGGCCGGGCTCCACGCCTGCAGTTGCTCGGCCATCTGCGCGCCTGCGCCCGGGTACAGGGTGAGAAAGTCGGTGGTTGCAAACGGCAGGTCTTTGAGCGAAAGGTCTGCTTTGACGTTGAGCAAGTCGCCCGGCTGTGGTTGCGCCAAGGTGGCAAACTGCTCCATGAGTTGTTTGTGCTGAAGCGCAAGCAGTGGCTGCTCCAGGGCCAGGGTCAGGATCTGTTGCAACACCACCACGCTACGCTGATAGATGGCCTGGTCGTAATGCCCCTCCCCGACCAGCCCCGGCCTTACCCGGCGGCTGGCGGTCTGTATTGCATCCACCGCCCTCGGGTCTGGCGGCGGCAACAGTTGGGCCAGGGCATGGCGCAGCGCCGCCTCGTCGGCATAGGTTTGCCCGTGCAGGGGCTCCACAGTGGCGACAACCGCCGGGCACTCCAGGCGCAGATCGCTCAGGCAGTCGTCGTCGATCACGAAGTTCGACAACAGGTTTTGCAATTGCCGGGACAGGATCGGCTCCAGCAGGTAAAGGCAGATCGCCATGCGCCCGGTCAACAATGGATAGCCCGTCAACAGATCATGTTGATCACTGGGCAACTGCGCAAGGTCAAAGTCCGCTTTGACGCGGGCAATGCGGTTTTGCGCCGGCAAGGCGGCAATCAGTGAGGCTGGGAGCAACTCGGCAAGCAGCTCGGCACTGAGCAGGCTGCTGTGGGCATTGGCGTCCTGGGCTTGCCACAACGGCGCTCCGGCACTGAGCAGCAGCGCCGTCGCCTTGGGTTGCCCAGCCGTCATTGCCTCTGCGAGCAGGGTTTTGCCGGGTAACAGGTCTACGGGCGCACCACACGCCAGCACCTGTTCCAGACTACTGGTTTGAGGGCGACAGGCCAGCCAGTGCAGCACGGTGCGTCCGTCCTTGTCCGTGGCTTGCCAGGGTGTGGAGCGCGCGTCCAGCACCTGGGGCCAGCCAGGGAAGTTCAGTTTGAGCAGATACTTGTCATGGGCAACGACCAGGTTGCCGTCGTTGAGTACCGTCATGGCGCTGGCGCCCTGCAAACTGATCTGCTGGATCACCTCATAGCCAGGCACGCTGTTTGTTCCATGCCAGAGCACCAGTCGATTGGCACTGAGCAAGGCAAAACCGCCGTTGGGTAGCGTAGCGATGTCCAGCCAACGGTCCACCTGCCCATACCAGGGCAGGTCGGTCGAGCGCAGGCCCTGGACCTTCCCGTCCTTGCGCTGTACCTGCCAAAGTTGCAAGTTGACGTCGTCACAGCACGCCAAGATGCATCCATCCGGCAGCAGGCGGAGCATGCGCGGCTGCGCCACCGAACTGGCGCCGGTCAGTGTCTGCAAGCTGCTGTCGCCAGCCTGCCAGAGGAACGTCTCGCCATCCTTGCTCACCAGTAGCAGTTGGCCACCTGCCAGGGGTACCAGCGCGGTCAGCTGTGCTGGGCCAGCAAACGTGTGGATTTGCTGGAACCCTGAAGCATCGAAGGTCCAGATCAAAGCGCTATGGCCTTGCAGCGCCGCTACCGCGTTCAGGCCGAGGCGAACCACGCAACGGATGCCATGCGCCAGCTCCGACTCCACCTGGCACCGCCCGTCCTGCAGGCGCAGGCTGAGCAGGATGCCGTCGCAGCGACGCAGCAACAGGCGGCCGTCGTTCAGCACCAGTGGTTCGTTCACGTTTTCCCCCGGTGCTCTGATGGCCAAGGTACGCTGGGTCTCGAACCCCTGGGGCAAGGGGGCCAACAGTCGCAGGGCGTTGGCGGTGGTCACCGCGATAGCGCCACAGGGCAGCGCGGCCAGGGCCTTGATTGGCAGATCGCCGAGGTCCTGGGTATGACTGACGGGAATGCTGCCATACTCCAGCACCTGGCTTGCCACGGGCAATGCCGCCACTGGCTCGCCTGCACGTGCGGCGGCCAACCAGTGGTCATCCTCGTGTTCGTTGAACGCTGGCGTCGTTGTCGGGTGACACTGGCGCAACTCGTCCGCCACGGCGGCAATCAGCGAATCCTTGTGCTTGGTCGGCAAATCATCGGCCAAATCCCAGATCATCACGCCGCCCATCTGTTGCTGCAGGGCGTAGCGGACTTTTTCGCGCAAGGATCGGGGGTCGTCATAGGTCAGCAACAGACTGCGGGATCTGCTCGCCGTGGTATAGGCATAGGGCGAGCGCGCAACTGGGTCCAGTTCATTGACGAAGGTCAGACCGGGCCAGCCAATGGCTGGGGTTTTCACACCGCCACTCTCTACAGCGGGAATGTAGCCGCCCGCCTCGCGCGCGGCGAAGATATCCCGATACAGCATTGTGCCGTGATCGACCTTTGACACGGTGCAACGCAAACCTTTGTTTTCATCGTTTGCGCCCTCGACCTCTACCACCCGTCCATAGCCAGCCAGGCCGAGGGCCAGTTGCCGGCGTGTCAGGCAACTGTTCGCCACCAGTTCCAGGTACTGGTTGACGGTTTGTGTGACGCAATAGGACGGATCAATAAGCGGTTCAACGTTTGCGCCAGGGATGTTCATCGGCGCATTGAACCAGGATTTGTCCGACCAGCTGCCATGGTAGTCATAGCTCATCACGTTGACGTGGTCGACCTGCTCGCCGATGCCACGCCAATGCTCGTTGGATAGCCTTTTGCTCAGATCCGATGAAAAGGGTACTGCCGGTGCAGCGATTGCCAGGCGCTTGTCGACGAGGGCTTTGCGCAAGTCCGCCAGCAAGTTGACATAGCCTTCGCCATCTTTGCGTAGCGGATACTCCCAATCCACCTCGAAGCCATCAAACCCCAGCGTGTGCACAGCTGTGGCCGCCGATTTAGCCAGGCGCTCGCGCTGGGTAGAGTTCCTGGAAATCTGTCGCAACTGGGCGCTGAAAGGGGCGATCTCTTTCTGTACATCGAAGGCCTTGCCCAGCAGCGCCATCAGCTCAAGGGCGTCGGCTTCGGTATTGACGTTGTCTGCGGTAATGACTTGCCTCTGGTACTTATTGCCATGCTGGATCAACCAGGCATAAAGCCCGCGTTTGTCTGCATTGTCGTCGAACAGCCCCTGGGGGTCCTCGGTGGCATAGGCATAGGCCCCTGGCGCTACATCAATAAGCCTGGATTGAGTGTCCTTGGAGGGGACTATGTAGCGCACGTTCCACTGATTCTTCGGCGCCAACCAGGTGATACAGAAGCAGTGCACCGGCGGCGTCCCTTCAGTTTCCCAGTCGGCGGCGCTGTCAACCGCATTGAAGTACACCGGCGGGCTCTTGGGCCAGCCACCGACAATCAGCGAGACCTGCAAGTTGGGGTTCAGTTGCTTCATGAACTGCAGTGCCGCAATCTGGAAGTTGTCGGCCCAGTCATCACTGCTGCACAGGCTGCCATCGTTCTGCAAACTCATCATTCCGTAGGAAATACAGTTGATGTGGTCGATGGGGATATCGGAGACAAAGTAATTGCGTTCATACATGAAGTAGTTGGCGTAGTAGCCGACAAAGCGCCGGGGCAGGTCCGCCGACTTGGCTTTGCCGGCCATGCTGCGATCAAGCACGTGCCGTACGCCGTCGCCCTTGTCCAGGATGACCGCTACGAGCGGAACTTCCTGCATACCCGTTGGGGCGGTCATGGCCCGTGCCACGCTGGAGCCATCCTGGCCATCGAGCACGACAAACACTTTGGGTAGGCACTGCACACCCGCTATTGGCGAGCGCAGGGGCAAGCCGTAGAACGAGTTGGCGTAGGACAGCTCGACCTGCTCATAGGGCCCGATAATCAGGGAATCGGGGTAGGTCACGCTCAGTAGGTAATAATCAGCACCACTACGTTCTGTGCGTGTGACACTCCCACGCTTGGGTTCACTGATCAGGCTGCCCCAGGCACAGAAGTAGTTATCGTAAAGCAAGGCCACAGAAGACGGCTGCTTATTAGGCTTCTCCGGTCCTGGATTGTAGACATGAACGTTGGAACGTAGAAAGTTGATTTTCTCTTTGTTCTCGACGTTGTCGCACGCTTGCCCATTGTTCTCGAGCCAATCTTTCGTATCTTTGGTCAAGTTGGCAGGTTTGCCGGTGCCAACGAACACATTGGTTTGGACCTGAACTTCCTTGAGTTTAATTGGAGACTTGCCGGCGTTGTACAGATACAAGGTATCGACACCTTTGCTCTTTTCGAACACGAACTGCAATCCATTACACGCTTGTTCTTGCATGGGATGCTCCTTGAACCTACGTTCAGGTCGAGACAGATCGCGCCTCTGGTGCCTGGCAATGGCGATTCAGGGGCGAGACGAAATGGAATTCGATAGACAGAACGACAGCATGGCGATCAGGGAGGAAAGGCGACTTTTGCGCCTGAAGGCTCAGCCAGGCGTCGCCTGGGCACAGGCAAGCGCATGGCAAGTGCAATACTGGAGGGTGTGTGGCGTCGATATGCGGGAGATAAGACCTGCGCGCCCAGCGCGGTACGGCGGGCCGGATCCCTGGCATTGGCATGTCTGCGCACTCGTGAACACTCCATTGTTCCAAGCTGCGAAGAGACTAGTACAGGTGCGCTGATGCCGCCATGGCAAAGTGATGGCTTTTGTCAGGTTGAGTTGTGTTCCTATGCGTCAGGCAAACAACTTCAGCACGTCATCCTTCCACTCATGCCCCTGCGGCGACCAGCCCTTGCCCACCGATGGCGGGAAGCCGGAATGGCAATAGCCCTGCTTGCCGGTGAAATCAAACACAGCGTGTGGATGGTCATTGATCAGCAGCACCGCCTTGCTATGGTCCATGGACCAACCTATCTTCACCGTCGAGGGCTTTTCTCGATCGGATATTTCGTCGACGTTATAGATATGCAGCGCATCCTGGATCGGGTTTTCATCAGCGCTGGTGTCCAGGGCATAGAAGTAGCCGGTTTCTTCATCGTCCTCGAAGACGACGACGAATGACCCCTCTTGCGCCGGCGCCTCGATGACGGTTGCGCTTGCGACGTTAAGCTGTTGTTCTGCTGCGAGATAAATGGGCATGCGGACATCCTTGTTACTGCGATAAATTGAAGGCGGCGATAATGCCTAGCCCAGCGTCTTGCCTGCAAGCTCAACGGTCTCAGAAAGTCAGAAAAGCGATGCTCCACAGTGCAGCAAACAACACAAACACGGCAGCAAAAATGAAACGGGTCCAGGTATCGGGAATCACCTTGTCTGCATCGGTTGGGTCGTAATAAACCCCGACCACATCGCCCCTCTCAACCCCGGAAAACTCGCCGCTGAACGTCACCTTCTCGAAGTCGCCAGCAACGGTCGTGAATATCACGGTCGTGCCATTGCTCTCGCCGATATGTCCTCTGCTGCTAACAGTACCTTGCGAGGTACGGATGACATGGGCATCGGCATACTCACCATTGAGCCTGAGATTGAAAAACCAGTAACCCTGGACATAGGCGCCAAAACCAAGGGTCACTAACCCCACCAGCCAGATGAATTTCTTCCACATAGTCGTCAACAAAAAAGTCCATATCAATATGCCATTAGCCCATTTGTGCTAATCGACCCCCCTACTCCCTGACGCTATATTCCCCGTAACACCCCAGTGTTCCCCAACGCCGCGATTATGCGGTGTGTGGGATCGTTTTGCCGGTAAAAAACAGAACAACACCAAGGAAGATGCGCCATGAAACTCAATCCTGCATTCAGCAACATCACCCTGCTCGGCGCTCTGCTGGTCGCCCTCGCCGGCTGCCAGACCATGAAACCCAACGAAGACCGGCTCAAGTCCACTGCGCAGACCACCATTGGCGAGCCGGTGACCAAGATTTCCAACGTGCGCAACGACGCAAGCTCCACCTACTACATCGCCAGTACCGCGTCGGGTGACTACAACTGCGAATTGCCCAGCGGCGTCATGGTCGGCATTGCCTCCATGGGTATGGGCATGAGCGCGCAATGTTACAACAAGAACAGTGGCCGGCCGCAGAACCCGCTGCAGCGTTATTGACCCTGAGCTAGACCGATGGCAGCGAGGCCTTGTGCAGCGCGCGCAACGTGGCGCGTAGCTCGGCCGGGCGCACCGGTTTGGACAGAATCGCGATCTGGCGGTCATGCAAGGCCGCCTGGATCTTTTGCACCTCGTGCCCGGTGAGGATTAGCGCCGGCACTGCCCTGCCCCGTTGGGCCCGCAACTGCTCGATGCACTCGATGCCCGTAACGTGGTTGCCCAGGTCATAGTCGGCAATGATGATGTCACAGTCACTGGCCAGCGCCTGGCCGCTCAATTCGGCCTGCACCTCACAACCCCAACGCTCGAGCAAGGCTTGGGTGGCCAGCAGGACATTGCGGTCATCTTCCACCAGGCACACTTTCAAGCCGGTCAGCAGGCCAACCTGGCTGGCGTGTTCGCGGTGTGCCTGCTGTGCGGGGGCGTTGACCCGCGTCAAACCCCGGAGGCTGACCGCTGTGCCCTGGCCGGGCCGCGAGCGGATCGCCACCTCAATGTTCATCATCCGGCCCAGGCGCCTGACAATCGAAAGCCCCAGGCCCACGCCTTCGACGTCCTTGTCGCGTAGTTGCCGCACGCGGTAGAACTCCTCGAATACCTTGGGCAGCTCATCGGCCGCGATGCCCCGGCCCTGGTCGTAAATGACGATGGCCAACCCCTCACCACGCCTGCGCACGCCGATCAGCACCGGCCGTTGCGCGGCGTATTTGAAACAGTTGGACAGCAGGTTCTGGACCATGGTGGCAAGCAGCGCCGGATCGACCCACACCCAGTGTTCACCGGGATGCAGCCGCAGTTCCACCCCGGCCCAGCGGGCCGCCTCGGCGTTCTGGCGTACCTGATCATGGAGGAACTCACCCAGTTCCACCCGCTGCAAGCTTGCTTGCAGGCGACCGTTGTCGAGGGTGTAAAGATCAAGAATGGAGCGAAACAGTTGCGACACGTTGAGCAGCGAGCGGTCGATGTTATCCACCAGCCGACGTTCTTCATCGCCCAGGTTCGCTTCGCGCAGGCACGCCGTAAACAGGCCGATGGAGTGAATGGGCTGACGCAGGTCGTGACTGGCCTGGGCAAGAAAGCGCGATTTTTCCAGGTTGGCGGCGGTGGCCTCTTCGGAGGCCTTGCGCGTACGTTCGAGCAACAGGTGCGCATAGATGGGGATGACCGTGCTGGTGATCATCAGCATCAACACCATAAACGGTTGTGCCTGCCAGTAAGGCGTCAGTTGGTAAACGGCGAGCAGCGCCAGCAACGCCAGGACGGTGGCGATCGCCAGGTAGCGCGAGCCGTAGCGCATGCCGTTGCCCAGGTTGACCCAGACCATCACTGCATACAGCGGCAGCGCCGCCTCGCCGCCGACCACCAGGCCAAAGCAGGTGCCGGTATAGTCCTGGAGCATGCTGAAAACACGCCGGGCCGGATACACCCCCGGCCAGCGCACGATAACCTGGCGCAGGGTGATCGACAGCAGCAGGAACAGGATGATGTAAATCACGATCGGCAGGTAGGTGTCGACCTGCTGCCCGGGCAAAAAGCCCAGTACGCCGATATAGACCACGGCGATGCAGGCGACAATGATGCGCAGGTTGGCCTGGTCGAGCTCGGTATTTTTCTCGAACTTCATCGGAACATCCTTGTGCGGCAGTCGTCATATCCAGTACGCGCAACGGGCAGCGCCTGTACCCGGTGGTACAGTAGCATGCCTGCAAGCAACGCCAGGCCCAGGGAGGCACTCACCATGGCATGCCGGATCATCATCGCCGACGACCATCCACTGTTTCGCGAAGCGCTGGTACACACCGTTCAGCGTCTGCTGCCCGACGCTCGCATTGAAGAAGCTGGCGACATGGACAGCGTGCTGAGCCTGATCGGGGCTGGCGAGGCGCCGGACACCCTGATCCTCGACCTGCGTTTCCCCGGGCTTACCTGCATCACCCAGTTGATCGAGCTGCGTCAGCAGTTGCGGCGCACCACCTTGATTGTGGTGTCGATGGTCGACGATGAAGCCTTGATCGGCGAGGTAATGGCCGCCGGTATCGACGGCTTCATCGGCAAAAACATCGCCCCGGAACAGATCGGCCAGGCCATCCTGGCCATTCGTGAAGGCGAAGTGCTGGTGCGTTTTGCCCCTTCCGGGCTGTTGCCACTGGACAGCAGCGCTGTGGCAACCACCCTGACCGCGCGCCAGCAAGAGGTGTTGCGGCTGATTGCCCAGGGCAAGACCAACAAGGAAATCGCCCGCGCACTGGACATCTCGCCATTCACCGTACGCATCCATGTGTCATCGTTGCTGCGCACGCTGAACGTGCCTTCACGGGCAGCGGCAGCAGTGAAATACTCCGGGGTCGCCTAAACGCTGATCATCTGCCCCAAGATCAACGCGCCCGGTACCCAGCCGGTGAACACCGCACAGCCCAGGGTCAGCCAGGCCACCTGCTTCTGAATCTTGCGGGCCAGGCCCAGGAGCAGGAAGAAGCTGAACCACAGCACCGTCCAGGCCCCCCAGTTCAGCGCATTCCATAAGCCAAAGGCGCCCTCGCTGTCGATGAACGACTGTACCGTGATGCCAGCGGCGGTGAGGCTGACGAACAGGCAGAACCAGCCCAGCCCGCGGCCATCGGTGCCCAGAAACTGATTGGCCGCCACCCACAGGTAAGTGAAGGCGAACATCAGGGTACAGGCGCCCGCCTTGACCGTGGCGGCGTTAGCATCTGCACCGAAGATCAGGTGCAGGGCCACCAGCAGGCTGAGCACGCCGACCAGCACATTGATCACCGCCACTTCCCGGCCGGCAATGCGGTTGGTCAGCCAGATGCCATTGAGAAACAGCACGGCGCCGACGTAGAGCAGTATTAAACCAAGCATCATGATGAAGTACCTGTTGTTGTTATGGGTGTGAGCAAGTCATTTGCCGCTGTGCTGCTTGAGCAGTTCCCTGGCCAGGGTCAGGATCGATTCGCGCCGCTTCATTGCCTCGCGGGAGAGAAAGCCGTGAGCCTGTTCCTCTTCCCAGTCGTGACGCTTCATCAGCAGGACCTTGGCTCGATTGATATCGGCCTGGTGCTCCAGGCGTTCCTGCAGTTGCGCATTCTTGAGCTTGAGCCTGGCCGCCTCTTCACTGTTGCGCCGCGCCGCCACCAGCACCGGCAGGACCCGGTGGCTGTCCAGTGGCTGGGTGATCACGCCATGGGCCCCCAGTTCGAGGATCTGCGACAGCACCGCCGGGCTTTCGTAGTCGACCAGCGCCACCAGGGTGGTGCGTGGGTCGCCCGTGCGTACCAGGGCGTGAATCACCTCGTGGTGATGGTTCTGAAAAACCCCGGTGAAGATCAGGTCGACCGCCACCTCCAGGGTCTGGGTCGGCGGCCACAACTGGCGCACGCTGCAACCGATACGGATCAACTGCAGCACCAGGGCATCACTGACCGCCCCGGGCGGGTTGATGACCAGCACCTGCAGCTCGCGCAGGGTGCTGAGAATAGGCGTAGGGCTCATGGCTGCGCCTCGCTGGCCATGCTCGCCGACCAGTCATCGAGGTTGTGCACCACCACATAGGGGTCGGGCCGAATCGGCTGTGGTGCTTGCCACTTGACCTGGAACACCCCGGCCGAATCGATCTCGGCAATGCACGAGGTCAGGTGGCTGTGGTTGTTCTGCTGCTCGATCCAGACCTTGCCTTGCGGTGCATCGAGGCTTGCGCCGTACAGATGGCGCAGCACCGCTTCGCTGCGATCGCTGTCGCCGCGGTGCATCGCCTGGCCCAGCAACAAGGTCTGCCAGTAAGCGGTCTCACTCCAGGCGGTGATGCTCACATCCTCGGGGAAAAACGCCCGGCAGGCCTGGACAAACGCCTGGCTGGCCGCGGTCTGGATGCTGGAAAAATACGGCGCCACTACCACGTGGCCTTCGGCGACATCAGCGCCCATCTTCGCCACTTCCGCCTCGCTGGTGGTCAGGCTGGCAATCGGCGGCCTGGCCGAGGTGCTGTAGCGGCTGGCGATGGCCCGATACAGCTCGGCGGTACCGGTACCGACCACGGTCGAGAACACCACGTCGGCCTGGGCCCGGGCAATGCGCTCGACCGCCTGGCGGATGTCGTCGTCGCAGGGGTACAGGGGAATGTAGATTTCATCCACGACCTTGCCGCCGTGCTGGCGATACAGGTGGCGCATGACATGGTTGCTTTCGCGCGGATAGATATAGTCAGAGCCAATGAACACGACCCGCTCGCCATAGTGGCGAATCAGGTAGGCGGCCAAGGGTGCACTGTTCTGGTTTGGCGCAGGTCCCCCATAGAGGATGTTCGGCGAGTACTCGAAGCCCTCGTAGGGCGTGGGGTAGCACAGCAGCGCGTCGAGCCGCTCGATCACCGGCATCACCACCTTGCGGGTGTGCGACATGTAGCAGCCGACCAGCAGTTCGACGCCCTGGTTGCGGATCAACTCTTCGGCATACAGCCGGTAGCGGTCCGGGTCGCCGCCGGGGTCGCGCAACAGTGCTTTGATGGGGCGGCCATTGACGCCGCCCTGCGCGTTCAATTGCTCGATTGCCAACAAGGCGCCGTAGCGCTGCGAGCGCTCGATGTCCGAGGTCACCCCGGTTTCGGAAAACAGCAAGCCGATCAACGGCGGTTGCGTGGGATTGGCCATGATTGCCCTCTGCTGCAGGTGGACACGCGGTTACAGGGGAATAAAGCCGATGCGTCCTTGCTCCAGCCGTGCCAGATACAGGGTAGTCGTGCCGGGTTGCTCACCGCTTTGATGTTTATCCAGCAGGAACTGCGCCAGCGGCACCTCCAGGCGGCTGCGCAAGCTGCGCCGTAATGAACGGGCGCCAAACTGGCGATCGAAGCCGCTGCGCGCCAGGCTCTGCAGCAGTGCCGGCTCCAGTTCCAATTGACAGTGATGCCGCGTCAGGCGTCGGTTCAGGCGACGCAGTTCCAGGGCCACCAGTTGCTCGACAATGGGTTGTTCGATCCAGTTGAAGGTGACGATGCTGTCGATGCGATTGACGAATTCCGGGGCAAAGGCGCCGATCAGCTTGTCGCGCACCAGGCGCTCGATGTCCTGATGACGGCTTGCGGCCGGGCGCGGCAACCAACGCCCGGGCCAGCGGCTGCGGCGTTCGTCATAGCGCTGGATTTCCCGGGCCGCAAGGTTGCTGGTCATGAAGATCAGGCTGTTGCGAAAACTGTAGGTGCGCTCCCCCGAGGCCACCGTCAGCATGCCATTGTCGAAGACGTTGAGCAGTGCGTGGGTGACCTCGACGCTGGCTTTCTCCAGTTCATCGAACAACACGATACCGGGCCGGCCAAGGCTGCCTTCAAGCTTGTCCTGGTCCAGCAGCGTGGTGCCTTCCTTGGCGCCGACGTAGCCTGGCGGTGCACCGGTCAATGCCGCGGCGTAGTGCTCTTGGGACAAGGTGTTCATGTCGACCCGGCAAAAAGCATCGGCATCGCCATGCAGCGCACGGGCCAGGGCACGGACGATTTCCGTCTTGCCGACCCCGGTGGGCCCGAGAAACAACGCCACGAACAGCGGCCGGCGCGGGTCGGTGATATCCGCGCGGATCACCTGGAGCATGTCCTGCACCAGTTGGAGCGCGGCATCCTGGCCGAGTATTTCCTCACGCAGGCTGGCCATGATCGCCTCGACATCAAAGCGAAAGCGGCTGTGCAACCCGCTCTGGTGCTGCAGGTGACGCTGCACCGGGTTGTCGCTGGCGACGTTTTCGCAGGCCAGGGCGCTGGCCTGGTCCTGACGACGCTGGGTCTGTTCGAGCATTTCATTGATAAATGGCATGGGCTGCCCTTTTTGTTTTTGTCATTGGCGGATGGCCGCTACAGCCTGACAGGCGTCAGGCCGCAGCGGCCGGCACTCAGGCTTGTTTTTCCAGCCCGTCATACGGCAGCTTGCCGACCGGGCACTGGGCCACCCCGGACGTTGTGCGGGTAATGGCTTGCACCTGTTCGCGGGCTTTTTCCGCGTCGTTGACCCAGGTCTTGTAGAACTCGAACGGGCATTCGGCCAGGCCCTTGTCGCCCTCCCCCGATGCGTGCAGGCCGCTGTAACCTCGGTGCAGGATCTTGAACAGGTGATTCTGCGACTGGTCGTTGGCGCGGGCGTCGCGAATCTGCGACAGCGACAACTGTGCGTACTGGATACCCATCTCCTCTTCACCACACTCGCCCAGGGTACGCCCATCGAAACCGATGATCGCCGAGTGGCCGAAGTAGGAGTACACCCCGTCGAAGCCGGCGGCGTTGGCCACTGCCACATAGCAGTTGTTGGCCCAGGCCATGGCCTTGGCCATCAGCACTTGTTGTTCCTTGGCCGGGTACATATAGCCCTGGCAGCGCACGATCAGCTCGGCGCCCTTCATCGCGCAATCACGCCAGATTTCCGGGTAGTTGCCATCGTCACAGATGATCAAGCTGATCTTCAGGCCCTTGGGGCCTTCGCTGACGAAAGTCTGGTTGCCCGGGTACCACCCTTCGATCGGGCACCAGGGGATGATCTTGCGGTACTTCTGGACGACTTCGCCCTTGTTGTTGATCAGTACCAGGGTGTTGTACGGCGCCTTGCGCGGGTGTTCTTCGTGGCGCTCACCGGTGAGCGAAAACACGCCCCAGGTGCCTGCCTTGCGGCAGGCGCGAGAGAAGATTTCGGTTTCATCGCCGGGAATGCTGACTGCGGTTTCATACATCTCTGCCGGGTCGTACATGATGCCCTGCAGGCTGTACTCGGGAAAAATCACCAGGTCCATGCCAGGCAGTCCCTGCTTCATGCCGACGATCATTGCGGCGATCCGTTCGGCGTTGTCCAGGACCTGCTCGCGGTTGTGCAGCCGTGGCATCTTGTAGTTGACCACGGCGACGCCGACGGTGTCGTTGCTGCTGGAAATATCACCATGACGCATAGCGCTTACCTCTTCTTGTAGTTTTTTACGGACAAAAAAAAGCCCTCCCGGGACAGGTCCCGGAAGAGCTCATTTGCTCTGTGCTGCTATGGAATGTGGTTGCCCGCGTGCATCGACGTTGATGCTGGCGAGCTGTGAGTGAAGTTATAGGCCCGTGGGCAAATGACTGTCAAGGGCCTGTTGCGTTGCAAGGTTACTGACGCTTGCCAGCGGTGTCGGTCAGGCTCATGGCTCACCCTCATAGCTGCTGGTGCGCCGATCAGCCATTGCTGGTCTGCGGCAGGTGGGTTCAAAGGCACATTCTCGTCAGGCAGCGAGCAACCACGAAGGGTCAGGCGCACCACCGAATCGGCCGAGGCGTCCAATAGTGCATCACGAATGGCCTGGCGCGCAGCACGGTCCTCCAGGTGCAGCTCAATCAGCGCGTGGCTTGTGCTGATACCTGACTTTTTATTCGACAAAAGCTTGAGCTGGGTGAAGACAACCACCGTGTCTGCCACCTGCAGTGTCACGTAAGGCAACTGCCCTACGTGCCCATCCCACGGCACCAGGCCGATCCGCGCCAGTGCAACATTTGCCAACTTCGATCAGCTGTTTAACGTTGCTGACCTGGTCAGCGCGATTAAACGCGGCCAGGGTGTAGCGAAAGCCGAAGCCAAAACCCACTTCGCGCAGGTACACCGGCCCCAGCGGGGTGGGGATTTCAATCGACAGCTTACCGGCCTGACCGTACAGGAAGAATGCCGGACGCACTTCGCCACTGGGCCCGCGCAACTCGAAGGTGAACAGGTTGAAGAAGTTGACGGTTTTTTTCGGCTCGACCGCCACCTGGAACTCGATCGCCCGCAACAGCAACGAGGCATCGCGGGCCAAGGGCGCTTTGTCCAGGGTGATCACCAGGTCGCCGAAGTTCTTCAGCAGGCCATCCATGAACTCACCCGCACGCGGATTGAAATGCGCCGTGCCGCTGAGGGTGAAGTAGAAGTGATAGCCCGCCCCTTCCTTGGAAAAATCCTGAAACTGGAAGCCGATGGCGGTCAAGGTCAAGGTCAAGGTCAAGGTAAAGCGGGTGCCGTGGCACACCAGCGGGTCGGCAGACTTGTCCAGGGTCGCCTCGGCGCTCTGCACGATCAACTGGTCGTTTTTGCCCGGGCCCATCGAGATCGAAATGGTCGCATTGGCTTCGCCGACCAACTCCGGTGGCAGTTGCCCGGCGCCTTTGATGGAGAAGGCCTGGATCTGGCTGTTTTGAATGGCCAGGCTGCCGTGGTCGAAACGAAACGGCATGTCGACCCCCGCCAGTTGCACCGGGGCGTCGGGGTCGACCTTGGCACGCAGGTCCAGCCCGCTGCGCGACAGGCCCAGGGTGTCGACCTGGAACACCAGGCCACGGCCACCACTGGCGACCTTGCCATTGTTCAACTCAAGCCGCGCACCTTCGGCCAGGGCCAGACGCACATCGCCTTGGGAAAAGTCGAGCAGGTAAAACGCAAAGGGCTCGGTTTTGTCAGCCGCTATCTTTTTGACAATCTTGCCGCTGAGGCCGAATACATCGAAATTGTTCTTCTGCGGGTCGCCCTTGATCTC
The DNA here is from genome assembly GCF_028656935.1 of Pseudomonas rubra. GTDB lineage: Bacteria > Pseudomonadota > Gammaproteobacteria > Pseudomonadales > Pseudomonadaceae > Aquipseudomonas > Aquipseudomonas rubra. The sequence continues at coordinate 5,433 of NZ_JAMDGZ010000045.1, read as the reverse complement.
GATTTTTTCCGGGGTAGTGAATTGCACCCTGAAGGTGGCCAGGTCCAGCCTTACCTCCAGGGGGAACTGCATCTGTGTTTCAGCGATGTTGAGCGTGGCCTCGATAACCAGGCTGGCCTGGCCATTCTTGACCCCTGGAACTTGGCCGTGCCCAGGCAAACGTACTGGTTCAAACGCTTGAGAAGTTCTGGCGTGGCGCCCTGTGGGGTGGTCTTGGGCGATTGCAGAAACGGCAGCAAGCGCTCGCTGGCGTCGGGCGCGACCTGTACATCGATGTTCAGGGCGGCCCAATCGGCAGGCGCGTACACAACCGGCCCGCTGATGCTGGTGATATCACCCGGAACACCGGGTATCTGCACCACCTTGGCCTGCATCTGTTCGAAAAAACTGACCTTGCCGGCGCAATAGCGAAACAGCACCAGAGGTTGGCGGGTGTTGACCTGCACCTCGATCAAACGCTTGGCGGGCCGTTTCCCGTCCTTGTCGGTATCGCGCACCGCTTCCAGGGTTTTGCTGCTCGATAGCCACAGGTCAGTCTTGATCCGCAGTGGTTGTGTATGGCCGGTCAGCGCAACCAGCGCAATGCTCAACGGCCCGTCGAAATCGATCAGCAGCGACGGTTTCACCTCCAAAGGCAGTTCGAGCTCAAGGCCCAGTGCCTGGCCGGAAAACTTCTCGGGCGTCGCATCGCGCCACGAGGGGACAGCAGAATCTGGTGCAAGGCGTAGGTGCTGGCATCCAGGCGGACCTCCAGCAGCAGATGCGCGTCAGGCACGGTCGGCTTTTTGAGCACCTCAAGCAGCCAGCTCATCGCTTGTTCAAGGCACTCGCCGATTGCCTCGGCCACCCCCAGCAAGCCATCGAGTGCGGTACCCGCCAGCTCCAGCAGCCACTTCACCGCCGCCCCCGCCATCGCCACGATGCGTTCGAGCAGGTTCAACAACCCGGTGTCGGGGCTACCCGCCGAAGGCAATGGGGTAGCGCTGATCAAACGCAGCAGCCCCTGCGCGGCGTCTGCTGCTTCACGTACCAGCAGGCAATGCTCACTTGCCCAAGGCTGGCAAAACTGACCTTGAGTAACTCCGCCTGATCTGTAGCTCCCGGGGCTTGCGGATCAAGAAGGTGCAGGTCGATTGCCAGGTGCGCCTGCAGCGAGGCATGGGCGCCTGGGGCTATCTTGACCCCCAGAAAACCCTCAATGCTCAGGTCGAGCACACAGTTGTGCCAGGTTGGCGTGCAACAGGTCGCGAGCCTTTTCCAGTTCGGCAATCGCGGCGGCCCCTGTTGTGCTCCTGAGCTGTGCGAGCTTTTCCTGGATCGCGCTCCAGCTCATGAGTTTGTCGTTGTCAATCGGGGCCGCGGATAGCACAAAGCCGGGTTGCAGCGTAAAGACCGCGTTGCCACTCGTGCCGTTGCGCGTGTCGCTCACCTCCAGCGCGATGGACTGAACCTTCAAGTCATCGTCAGTGTTGGCTTTGATGTTGATCTGGTGCCCAGCGTTGTCCCATCGATGAATTGCTATAGCCTTCATGGCCACCCCTAAATGTTTGGCGGCGCACTGCACACTTATCGCCTATCGTCTGATAGGAGCACGCTTTGGGGATATTGCCAGTACGCCAGTGCATTTCGATGACGCATTGGAGCAGGCACCATGACAAGCTTTGATCTGCTTTCACGGGTGTGGGGTGAGACCCGTGATGTCATGCCCAAGGACGCTGGCAAGCCGTCCGCCAGGCGTTTGCAGGCGGTGGTGGCCAAACTCGCTACTGCCGCTCACAAACGCGGCCTGGAGGGGCAGTTGCGGGCACGGCCCGCGCCGCAGGTCGACAGCCCGCAAGCCCAGCGTTACCTGGAGACCCGCGAGACAGTCGCTGCGGTGCAAGCCGGTACCTATGCAGGCAACCCCCTGCCCGCCCGCGCAGCGCTGCTGGAGATCAACCCAAATGGTACGCCGCGCCTCGGCCCCCAGGCGCCCAAGGCCCTTGCCTGGGTGCTTGACAGCGACACCTTTGGCGGCGACGAGTACATTGTCGGCGACGGCAGCGATGGGCGCCTGTACAAGCTGTTCGAGTCCGACAAGGTCCCGGCCGAGGACGAACTGCCCTTCGCTTCGGCGGTGACCGGCAGCGGCTTGCTAGAGCCCGAATCTCCTAACCCTTATGGCCGGCTGTCCTGGATCATCGGGATCGCGGCCGCGCTGGTGTTCACCCTGGGTGCGGTCACCTCGATCGCCACCGGCCACGTCATGAACACTGCCAAGTCCCAGATAAGCGCCAGCCTGCCGGGGGCTCAGTACAGTCTGCTCAACCGTCTGGTGGAGGTCTGCGTCAATGACGCTGCGGCATTTCCAGCAGCGCAACCCTCACAGGTGTGCTCAAGGGTGCTGGAGGACGGCAAGCCGCCGGCACTGATCAACAACAAGAGGGTCTGGAACAACCCGCAAACAGCCCTGGGCCTGCTTGCCGACCAAGACCGTTGTAAAGCGCCAGGCTGTGACGCCCTGTGGCGAGCGGCGCTGATCGCGGAACCAGCGACGCCGGATTACTTCAAGACGCTGAGCACCTACCTGGGTTCGGTCGATACGCTTACAGGCGCTATCTCGATACGGCTACCGTTCCTGATGCTGATGGCTGGCCTTGGCGGCCTGGTCATTGCCCTGGGCCTGGGCACCAAACAACGCGTGGCCGGCATCTGGATCGATTCACGCAACCGTGTTTCATTGGCCCGTGCGCAAGTCACCCTGTGGACCGTGGTGGTGCTGTCCGGTTATGCCGCGCTGGCCTTGTTCAACATCGGCTTCGCCGACCTGCACGCTGACCAGGTGCTGAATCTGTTCCCGCAAATGCCCAACCCGATTGCGGCAGCGCTGGGTATTGCGATTGTTACGCCGATGCTCTCTGCGCTGATCCTGCCCACCAAAATCCCCAAGACCAAGGGCCTGGAACTGGACATAGCCGATGCCAGCACTGACCTGCGCAAACGTGGGGCGCCCTTCCTCGGCGCACAATCCCTGGGCCTGGACATGAACGCGTCACCGCAACAGGCCTCGATCACCGACCTGTTCATGGGCGAAGAAAAACCTGATGCCGACACCGTTGATATCGCCCGCCTGCAGAATGTGGTGATCACCGTGGTGCTGGTGCTGGGTTACTTCACCCTGCTGCTGAAGATGACCAGCAGCATCAGCGCAGTGACGCTGCTCGGCGCCAATCAGGCGGTGTTCGGCACTCTGCCCAACCCCGATGCGACATTCACCTCTTTGCTGCTGGTCAGCCATGCGACCTACCTGGTCGCCAAGGCCTATGATTCGCGGGCGCCATCGGCAAAACCCGACGTCGCCGACTGAGCCGGGCCCTGGTTACATTTCAACCTGGGTACCCAGCTCGATCACCCGGTTCAGCGGCAGGTTGAAGTACTTGAGGTTGCTGTTGGCGTTCTTCAACAGGAAGGCAAACAGCGCCTCACGCCAGCGCGCCATGCCGATACGCTTGGTGGGGATCACGGTTTCGCGGCTGAGGAAATAGGTAGTGACCATCGGGCTGAAGTCCAGCTCGTCGAGGTGACACAGCTGCAGCGCGGCCGGGACGTCGGGCTCTTCGATAAAGCCAAAGTTGAGGTTGACCCGGTAGAAGCCTTCACCGTAGCTCTGCACTTCAAAGCGCTGCGCCGCCGGCACCCGTGGGCGGTCCTGGGCGACCACGGTGAGCAACACCACCCGCTCATGCAGCACCTGGTTATGCAGCAGGTTGTGCAGCAGGGCGTGGGGCACGGCATCGGCGCGGGCGGTGAGGAACACTGCCGTGCCGCGCACCCGGTGCGGCGGCTGCGCGGCGATGCTGCTGATGAACAGCGGCAGCGGCAAGGCTGTTTCGTCCAGGCGCTCGACAATGATCTTGCGCCCGCGCTTCCAGGTGGTCATCAGGATGAACAAGGCGATGCCGGCGATCACCGGAAAGGCGCCGCCCTGGAATATCTTTGGCGCGTTGGCGGCAAAGTACAGGCTGTCGACCAGCAAAAAGCCCAGCAGCAACGGCACCGCCAGCCAGCGCGGTGCTTTCCACAGCAGCAAGACCACGGCCGAAGACAGCAAGGTGGTGATCAACATGGTCCCGGTTACCGCCACACCGTAGGCCGCCGCCAGTGCGCCGGACGACTCGAAGCCGATCACCAGCAGCACCACACCGACCATCAGCGCCCAGTTCACCGTGCCGATGTAGATCTGCCCCTGTTCCTGGCTGGAGGTGTGCTGGATGAACATGCGCGGCACATAGCCCAGCTGGATCGCCTGGCGCGTCAGCGAAAAAGCACCGGAGATCACCGCCTGGGAGGCAATGATGGTCGCCAGGGTAGCCAGGGCGATCATCGGCAGCAGCGCCCAGTCCGGGGCCAGCAGGTAGAACGGGTTGCGCACCGCCTCGGGGTTGCCGAGGATCAGCGCGCCCTGGCCGAAATAGTTGAGCACCAGGCCTGGCAGTACCAGCAGGATCCAGGCACGGGCAATGGGCTTGCGGCCAAAGTGACCCATGTCGGCATACAGCGCTTCGGCGCCGGTCAGGGCCAGCACCACCGCACCCAGAATCGCCACGCCCATGCCCGGGTGGACAATAAAGAAGTTCACCGCCCAGGTCGGGTTCATCGCCAGCAACACTTCCGGGCGCTGGACGATGCCGTAGATGCCCAGTGCGCCCAGCACGCTGAACCACAAGACCATGACCGGACCGAAGAGGATGCCGATCCGCGCGGTGCCATGCTTCTGGATCAGAAACAGCGCCACCAGCACCACCACCGCCAAGGGCACGACCCAGTGATTGATGCCATCGAAGGCCAGTTGCAGGCCCTCCACTGCCGACAACACCGAAATCGCCGGGGTGATCATGCTGTCGCCATAGAACAGCGCAGCGCCAAACAGCCCGAGCAACACCAGCACCTTGCTCAATCGTGGATAAGGCGCTGCCGCGCGCCGGGCCAGGGCGGTCAGGGCCATGATCCCGCCCTCGCCCTGGTTGTCGGCGCGTAACACGAACAGTACGTACTTGATGGTCACCACCCAGATCAGCGACCAGAACACCAGTGACAGAATGCCGAGCACACCGTCATGGTTGGCCTGCACGCCGTAATGGCCGGAAAAGACTTCCTTGAGGGTGTACAACGGACTGGTGCCGATGTCGCCATAGACCACGCCGGCGGCGGCGATCAACAGGCTCAGTGACGAGGTTTTTACAGGGGAATGGGCGCTTTCTGAAGGTGCGGCTTGGCTCACGGCAGGACGTCTCGAAGAAATGCGCGGGCAGTATCCCTGTCTGCGTAATGCGTCTGCGTAAAAAGTCCGTAAAATTTTCTTACACTTCTACTGGCCTCGACACGCGCTAGCGCCATGCACCCAGGCTGACAACGCCGCCCTTACAGACCAGGCACGTTGCAACAAATGTGGGA
>NZ_JAMDGZ010000044.1 GCF_028656935.1 Pseudomonas rubra | reverse complement strand
GTCCCACCACCCCTTCAAGTCTTACCATACAAGCGGGCTTGCCCCGCGATGCGTCTAGAAAGGGGGCAGGCTTACTGAATCAAGCCAAATTCCTTGGCCAGGGCCTTGTAGTCAGCCACCTGTTTCTTCACGTAGGTGTCCAGCTCTGGGCCGGTCATGGCGAAGGGAAACAGCTCGCGCTGGTCGCGCAGCTTGGCGAACTCTTCGGAAGCCAGCAGCTTGTCGAAGGAGGCCTTCCACCAGTCGTACTCTGCGTCAGAGACCTTCGGCCCCAGGTAGAAACCGCGTACCACCGGCCAGACAATGTCGTAGCCCTGTTCCTTGGCGGTCGGGATGTCTTTCATGCTCGGCTCGTCAATACGCTGCTCGGCGAACACCGCCAGCAGGCGCATGTCACCGCTCAGGATGTGCGGCATGGAGTCGGAGATGTCAGTACTGCCCACCTGAATGTGGCCGCCGAGCAAGGCCGTGGCGATCTCGCCGCCGCCTTCCAGGGCCACGTAGCGCAGGTCGCGCGGGTTGATCCCGGCGGCTTTGGCGATCAGCGCGGTCGGCATCCAGTCCTGGCTGCCGACGGTGCCGCCGGAGCCGATCACCACCTTGCTCGGGTCTTTTTTCAGGGCCGCGACCAGGTCGTCGAGGGTCTTGTAGGGTGAATCGTTTTTCACAGCGATGGCACCGTAGCTGGTGCCGACCGCCGCCAGCCAGCGCACGGCGTTCTCATCGAAACGGCCGAACTTGCCCTGGGCCAGGTTCAGCAGCGAACCACTGGACCAGGCCACCAGCGTGCCGGCATCGGCCGGGCGCTGGGCGACCACCGCGTTGTAGGCCACCGCGCCGACACCGCCGGGCATGTAGGTGACGCGCATCGGCTTGCTGAGGATCTTCTGGTTGACCAGGGCGCTTTGCGCCAGTTTGCAGGTCAGGTCGAAACCGCCGCCGGGGGATGCCGGGGCGATGCATTCGGGGCGTTTCGGTTCGGCCGCCAGAACGTTACCGGCTAGCAGCAGGCAACTGGTGGCGAGGGCAATACGGCGCAGTGAAAAAGTCATCGTTTCTCTCCGTGAACGTTATTGTTATCAGGGATTACCACAACGCAAGGCTGTAACTCACCAGCAGTCGCACTTCGTCGGCATCGCGGGCGAAGTTGGAACGGAAGGTGGCATTGCGCAGGCGCACGGCGACGTTTTTCAGGGCGCCACTTTGCACCACGTACTTGAACTCGGTGTCGCGTTCCCACTCCTTACCCTCGCCGCCATCGGCCAGGCTGACATTATCGCCGCTGATGTAGCGGGTCATGAAGCTCAAGCCGGGGATGCCCAGCTTGGCGAAGTCATAGTCATAGCGAGCCTGCCAGGAGCGCTCGTCGGCGTCGGCAAAGTCGTTGATCTGGACGAAGTTGACCAGGTACGGGTCGGCGCCGTCGACATAGGGGAAGGCGGTGTCGCCAGACAGGTGCTGGAAGCCGGCACTGAGCTTGTGGCCGTTGAGGCCGTAGCTGAGCATGCCGTTGAGCGCGGTGTTGTCGATGTTGCCGCCGCGGGCCTGGCCCTGGTCGTCGCTGAAGGCCATGCGCAGGTCGGCGCCGAAGGTGCCCGGGCCCCACGGCTGGGAGGCGAGCAGGCCGACGAAGTGCTGGCGGTAGACGTCGTCGAGCTGGGCCCAGTGGTAGCTACCGGTGATCTTGTCGGTGAACTTGTAGTCCAGGCCGGCCACATCGAAATGGTTACCGGCGACGGTGCCGAGAAAGCGCTTGTTCTTGTTGTTGAGGGCGATGTCTTCGTTGTTGGTGCTGTCGCGGTCGCGGGCTTTTTCCAGGCGCCCGCCGGTGAAGGTCAGGTTCTTTATTTCGCCCGAGGTCAGCAGGCCGCCCTCGAAGGTTTGCGGCAGGATGCGCCCGTCATTGGGCTGCAGGGTTGGCAGTTCCGGGATCAGCGTACCGACCTTCAGCTCGGTTGCGGAGATCTTCACCTTGCCGGTCAGGCCGAGCTTGGAATACTCGTCGGCGGCGCGGCCATCGTCGTGGGTCGGCAGCAGGCCGGTGCCGGTGCGATCGGGGCTGGAGTCGAGCTTGATACCGAGCATCCCCAGGGCATCAAGGCCGAAACCTACGGTGCCGTCGGTATAGCCTGACTCGAAGTTGAGCATGAAGCCCTGGGCCCATTCGTCACGTTTGGATTGCTGAGCGCTGGTGCCGTCGCGAAAGTCGCGGTTGAAGTACATGTTGCGGGTTTCGAAGCTCGCCTTGCTGTCATCAAAGAAGGCGGCCTGGCTCAACGGTGCGACGCCGGCAAGGGCGAGGGCACTGGCAACTGCGGTCTGGCGGGAGGGAATACGTCGGGTAGGCGCGTACGCCTGCGGCTGCATAGACAGCATCGTGGTGTGACTCCGTTATTGTTCTTATTAGTTTCGGACCTTGGGTCCGGTTTTACGGCAAGCAGAGTGAGCCGTGAGAGGATGCTAGGACGTGAACCTTTCGCTAACCTTTCAACTGCTTTTCATCCATTCAAAGGCTTCACAGGCCGGCTGTCGGCTGTACACTCCGCGCCATTGAACGCGACGCAAAGGAGAGAGATCGATGCGTGTGCTGCTCGTCGAAGACCATCTGCAACTGGCCGAGAGCGTGGCCCAGGCCTTGAAAAGCACCGGCCTGACCGTGGATGTGCTGCATGATGGCGTGGCCGCCGACCTGGCCTTGGCCAGCGAGGAATATGCCGTGGCGGTGCTCGATGTCGGCCTGCCGCGCATGGACGGTTTCGAGGTGCTGGCGCGCCTGCGTGGCCGTGGCAAGACCGTGCCGGTGCTGATGCTGACCGCACGCAGCGACGTCAAGGACCGGGTTCATGGTCTGAACCTTGGGGCCGACGATTACCTGGCCAAGCCGTTCGAGCTGACCGAGCTGGAAGCGCGGGTCAAGGCCCTGCTGCGGCGCAGCGTGCTTGGCGGTGAGCGCCAGCAGCGCTGTGGGCCGCTGGTCTACGACCTCGATACCCGGCGCTTTACCCTTGGCGAAGAGTTACTGACCCTGACCTCCCGCGAGCAGGCCGTGCTCGAAGCCCTGATCGCCCGGCCCGGGCGGGTGATGAGCAAGGAACAACTGGCCGCCCAGGTGTTTGGCCTGGATGAAGAGGCCAGTGCCGACGCCATCGAAATCTACGTGCACCGCCTGCGCAAGAAGCTCGATGGCCATGCCGTGGTCATCGTCACCTTCCGTGGGCTCGGGTACCTGCTCGAGCATAAAGATGCGTGACAGCGGCAGCCTGCGCGGGCGGCTGCTGTGGAATCTGGCGGTCCTGCTGGTGGTGTTGATGCTGGCCAGCGGTCTGAGTGCCTACTGGAACGGACGTGAGGCCGCCGACACTGCCTACGACCGCACCTTGCTGGCCTCGGCGCGAACCATCGCCGCCGGCTTGTCGCAACGCGACGGGACCCTCAGCGCCGACGTGCCCTACGTGGCCCTGGATACCTTTGCCTACGACAGCGCCGGGCGCATTTACTACCAGGTCAACGACATTCACCAGCGTCTGATCTCCGGCTACGAAAATCTGCCGCCGCCGCCGCCCAATACCCCGCGTACGGACGACTATCCGGCCCTGGCGCGCTTTTACAATGCGCGCTATCTGGGCCAGGACGTGCGCGTGGTCAGCTTGCTCAAGGCAGTGAGCGAGCCGAACATGAACGGCATGGCCGAGATCCGTGTGGCCGAGACCGAGGAGGCCCGGGTGCGCATGGCCCGCAGCTTGATGGCCGACACTTTGCTGCGCCTGGGGATGCTCGCCCTGGGCGCCTTGATGCTGGTGTGGTTTGCCGTGAGCGCCGCCCTGCGCCCGCTGGAGCGCCTACGCAGCGCTGTGGAAGAGCGCCAGCCCGACGACCTGCGGGCCTTGCCGCAGGTAGAGGTGCAGCGCGAACTGAGCCCGCTGGTGCGTGCCTTGAACCATTTCACGGAACGCCTGCGCGGCCAGTTCGAGCGTCAGGCGCAGTTTATTGCCGAGGCTGCCCATGAACTGCGTACGCCCCTGGCGGCGCTCAAGGCGCGGGTCGAGTTGGGGTTGCGCTCCAATGAGCCGCAGGTCTGGCGCGACACCCTGGAGTCCGCCGCGCAGGGCACCGACCGCCTGACCCACCTGGCCAATCAGTTGCTGTCGTTGGCGCGGGTCGAGAACGGCGCCCGGGCGATTGCCGAGGGTGGCGCGCAGGTACTCGACCTCAGCCAGTTGGCGCGCGAACTGGGCATGGCCATGGCGCCGCTGGCGCACGCCCACGGTGTCGCCCTGGCTCTGGAGGCTGAGGTGCCGGTGTGGGTGCGCGGCGAGCCGACCTTGCTCAATGAGTTGCTCAACAACCTGGTGGACAACGCCCTGGCGCACACGCCCAAGGGTGGCAATGTAATTCTGCGGGTCAGCGAGCCGGGGGTTCTTGAAGTTGAAGACGACGGTCCGGGCATTCCTGAAAGCGAGCGGGAAAAGGTCTTCGAGCGCTTCTACCGGCGCAGCGCGCAAGGCACCGGCCTGGGGCTGGCGATCGTCGGCGAGATCTGCCGCGCACACCTGGCGCAGATCAGCCTGCATGATGGTCACGCGGCGGTTTGAAGGTGCGGGTGAGCTTCAGCACTGATTAGCGGAACATCGCCTTGGCATTGAGCAGATCGCTGGCCTGCAGTTCGGTGCCGGTGGGCAGGCCGAGGTGGCGGTAGGCGGGCAGGGCGGCCAGCGGCCGTTCCTTGCTGTTGCTGCAGAGCACCTGGGCGATCTGCACGATATCGACGTAATCGACGCTCTCGGTGCGACGGTCCAGGTCCTGGATCTGCCCGGGCAGGTGCAGCAGTTGCTCGGGGAAATCCCAGACGCGCAGGATCTTGTCACCGAGCTTGGGGTGAATCTGCTCGATCACGTAGTTCAGGCTGACCGGGTCGGCCAACAGCTCGTTGTGTTCCTCGGCATACAACAGGATCGGCAGCACGCCAATCTGGTGAACCAGGCCCGCCAGCGCCGCCTGATCGGGCTTGAGTTTGGTGAAGTTCAAGCACAGCTCGTAGCTGATGCCGGCTACTTCCAGACTTTTCGCCCAGATATCACGCATCTTCTGTTCAACGACATCGGAGCGGGCGTGGAAGATCTGCTCGATCACCAGGCCAATCGCCAGGTTGCAGCTGTAGTTGATGCCCAGGCGGGTGATGGCCGTGTGCAGGTCGGTGACCTCGCTGGCGGCGCGCAGCAAGGGGCTGTTGACCACCTTGATCAGGCGGGCCGACAGCGCCGCGTCGCGACCGATGACCTTGCTCAGGGCGCTGACACTGATCTCGCTGTCTTCGGCCGCTTCGCGGATGCTCAGGGCCACTTCCGGCAAGGTCGGCAGTACCAGGTCATCGTTGTCGATGGCGTTCAGCAGTTGGGCCTGGATCGTCTCGGCCATCTTGTTCATGGTGATTCTCTACCGCAATTTGAAGAGTGCCCCGCCCGTATCGGGCGGGCGCAGGCTCAGCGCTGGATTTCGCGATCGCGGTCCAGTTCGTAAGGAAGTGTCAGCAGTGTCAGGCGCGGGCCTTCGGGGCTGCCCAGGTGCAGGTTGTTGTCTTCCACGGCATCGGCGGTGAGCACGGCCAGCAGTTCACAGCCCTGATCGCTGCGGGCGGCCAGCACCACTTCGCCAACGGATGAACCATGGGTCGGCGAGAACACTTCAGTGCCTGGCGCAGGCGGTGTGTCGTCGGCCAGGGCCACGCGGTACTGGCGACGCTTGAGCTTGCCCAGATACTGCATGCGCGCAACGATTTCCTGGCCGGTGTAGCAGCCCTTCTTGAAGCTCACGCCGCCGACGGCCTGCAGGTTGATCATCTGCGGGATGAACAGCTCGCGGGTTTGCGCCATGACCTGGCCGATGCCGGCGCGAATCTGGCCGAGCAGCCAGTCGTTGAGTTCGGCGTTGGCAAGCTGGGCGGCCAGTTGGGTTTGCACCGCTTCGGCCTGCTCGACAGGCACCCACAACTCGGTCCGGATGGGCGATACCGCGATGGCGATCAGGCCGTTGTGACGGGTCACGCCGTCGGTCTGCGCTGGCACGTCCAGGCCCAGAGCCGGCAGGACGGCTTCGCCGTTGTGCAAGCCGAAACGCACCCAGGCGGCGCTGTCGTCGGTTAGTTTGGCCTTGGAGAACACCGCGTACTTCTTGAGATCGGCCAGTTGCGGCTCAAGCAGTTCATGGGCCATCGCAAGCAGGTAGCCATCACCCTCGGGAAGGATGCGAAAGCTCGACTGCATGCGGCCCTTGACCATGCAACGGGCGCCGAGGCTGGCGGTATGCTCGTTGAGGTAACTGATGTTGCAGGTCAACTGGCCTTGCAGGAACTTGCCGGCGTCCGAGCCGCGCACGGCGAGAACGCCTTCATGGGAAAGGGTACAGAAAAAAGCGGAATCGGCCATGGTTGATCGCAAGATGATAAGACTGGGGCTCATGATAGAGCGCTGTCGGCAAAATAGGTAGTTGAGCGCGGGCCTCTGTCATTATTTGCTCACATGTCCGGACCAACGTCGTGTGACCCTCGGCCGTGGGCTCTGTATACTGGCGGCCTATTTTAGGAGGGCTTCATGGTCGAACAAACTGAACTCAACCGGCTCTTTTGGCATAGCCGCCGTGGCATGCTCGAGCTCGATGTCTTGCTGGTCCCGTTCAGCGCAGAGGTCTACCCCAACCTGAACGAAGCCGATCGCGAGCTGTACGTACGCCTGCTGAGCTGCGAAGACCAGGACATGTTCGGCTGGTTCATGGAGCGCAGCGAATCCGAAGACCCGGAGCTGCAACGCATGGTTCGCATCATCCTGGACCGTGTCCAGCCCAAGTGAGCGCTTCGAATGTCGCTGGCAGGGCTCAAGGGCTCTGCTGGCGGCGTACATCGTCAGCCTGTTGCTGGCCTTGCTGGCCCTGAGCCTGCTGCAACTGCCCCTGTGGTTGCGCCTGGTGGCCATCGCCCTGTGCCTGCTGCACGGCACCTGGATCATCCCCCGGCGCATTCTGCTGACTCACCCCAACGCCATTACTGCACTGCGCCGCGATGTCCACGGCTGGCAGTTGTTCAGCCACGGTCAGGGCTGGCAGCCGGTGCAGTTGAAACCCGACGGCCTGGCCCTGCCTGGCTTGGTGGTGCTGCGTTTTCGCCGGCCCGCACGGCGTTTCAGCGAAAGCCAGTGTATTGCCTTCGACGCGCTGGAGCCGGTGCAACACCGGCGCCTGCGCGTGCGCCTGAAATTCAGTCGGCGTAGGTGGGTGGTTGCAGGATAGTGTCGCGGGCCTCACTGAGCATGTCCGGGTAATCCAGGGTGTAGTGCAGGCCCCGGCTTTCCTTGCGCTGCATGGCTGAACGGATCATCAGTTCGGCCACCTGGGCGAGGTTGCGCAACTCGATCAGGTCGCGGCTGACCTTGTAGTTGCTGTAGAACTCGTCGATTTCGTCAAGTAGCAGGCGCACCCGGTGCTCGGCACGCTGCAGGCGCTTGTTGGTGCGCACGATGCCGACGTAGTCCCACATGAAGCGCCGCAACTCGTCCCAATTGTGGGCGATGATCACGTCTTCGTCCGAATCGGTCACCTGGCTTGCGTCCCAGCATGGCAGGGCCTGGGGTATCTGTACCTGGTCGAGGCGGGCTTTGATGTCGTTGGCGGCCGAGCGTCCATAAACGAAGCATTCGAGCAGCGAGTTGCTGGCCATGCGGTTGGCGCCGTGCAGGCCGGTGAAGCTGGTCTCGCCGATGGCGTACAGGCCCGGCACGTCGGTCAGGCCCTGCTCGTCGACCATCACCCCGCCGCAGGTGTAATGAGCAGCTGGCACCACCGGGATCGGCTGGCGGGTGATGTCGATGCCGAAGGTCAGGCAGCGTTCGTAAACAGTCGGGAAGTGGCTTTTGACGAATTCGGCCGGTTTGTGGCTGATGTCCAGGTAGACACAGTCGACCCCCAGGCGCTTCATTTCATGGTCGATGGCGCGGGCGACGATGTCGCGTGGTGCCAGTTCTTCACGCGGGTCGAAGCGCGGCATGAAACGCTCGCCATTGGGCAGTTTGAGCAGGCCGCCTTCACCGCGCAGGGCTTCGGTAATCAAAAAACTCTTGGCCTGGGGATGGTACAGGCAGGTCGGGTGGAACTGGTTGAATTCAAGGTTGGCCACGCGGCAACCGGCGCGCCAGGCCATGGCGATGCCATCGCCACAAGCACCGTCAGGGTTGCTGGTGTACAGGTAGACCTTGGCCGCGCCGCCGGTGGCGAGCACGGTGAAACGGGCGCCAAAGGTATCGACTTCGCCGCTGTTGCGGTCCAGCACGTAGGCACCCAGGCAGCGATCGCCATCCTGGCCCAGGCGCCGCTCGGTGATCAGGTCGACCGCTACCCGCTGCTCCAGCAGTTCGATGTTCGGCTGCAGCCGTGCTTGGGCCAGCAGGGTGGTGAAGATCGCCGCACCCGTGGCATCGGCAGCATGGATGATACGCCGATGGCTGTGGCCGCCTTCGCGGGTCAGGTGGAATTCGAATCCGCTTTCTTCATCGCCGGTGTGCTCGTCGCGGGTGAAGGGCACGCCCTGGTCGATCAGCCACTGAATCGATTCACGGCTATGCTCTACGGTGAAGCGTACCGCGTCTTCATGGCATAGCCCGCCACCGGCGTTGAGGGTGTCTTCGACGTGGGATTGCACCGTGTCGGTATCGTCCAGCACCGCGGCAACGCCGCCCTGGGCCCAGAACGTCGAGCCATTGGCGAGATCGCCCTTGCTGAGCACGGCGATGCGCAGGTGGCCGGGGAGGGTCAGGGCCAGGCTGAGGCCGGCGGCGCCGCTGCCGATCACGAGAACATCATGTTGGAATTGTTGGCTCATGTCAGGACACTAGTATCTGAAGGGGGGGATCGGCACAATAGTCAGGCGTTTATGGCATTGTGAAACTATCGTGAATCTAGGCCGGCTGCCTTTATAACAGCCCCAAGGCCCTGATTTCCAATGGCGCTTGTGCAGTCTTGGTGGCCTTTTGTGGGAACTTTCCGTGATGGATGGATATCCATAGAAGGATGCCCGCACGCCACAATGCCGCGGCGACGCACGGCAGGCGCCCGTTGGAGGCACTGTCTGCGTATTCGAGACCCGATTATCGACGCAGCCGGCCGTGACCGTGCTGCGTTTTTCGTGCGAGCCGACCAAGGGCCGCAGGAAACTTGCTTGGAGGGGAGAACTTTTGCGAAAAGCCCGAGTCTATGGTTGCAAGCCTGAACGGTGGCTTTTGCAACGCTCCTTCGAGTTCACTGAGGAGTGTTCATGCTAACCCAGGAAGAGGATCAGCAGCTTGTCGAGCGCGTGCAGCGTGGCGACAGGCGAGCGTTCGATCTGTTGGTGCTGAAGTATCAGCACAAGATTCTCGGGTTGATCGTGCGTTTTGTCCACGACACCCATGAAGCCCAGGATGTTGCGCAGGAAGCTTTCATCAAGGCTTACCGCGCGCTTGGTAATTTTCGCGGTGACAGCGCTTTTTATACCTGGCTGTACCGCATTGCCATCAACACGGCAAAGAACTATCTGGTGTCACGCGGTCGGCGTCCACCGGACAGCGATGTAAGTTCCGAGGATGCGGAATTTTACGACGGCGATCATGGCCTCAAGGATCTGGAGTCCCCCGAGCGCGCGTTGTTGCGAGATGAGATCGAAGGCACCGTCCATCGGACCATCCAGCAACTGCCAGAAGATTTACGTACGGCGTTAACTTTACGTGAATTCGATGGTCTGAGTTACGAGGACATTGCGAGCGTCATGCAGTGTCCGGTGGGTACCGTGCGCTCTCGAATCTTCCGCGCTCGGGAGGCCATAGATAAAGCCCTGCAGCCGTTGTTGCAGGAAACCTGAGACAGCGGCGACAGCCAAGAGAGGAACCGCCATGAGTCGTGAAGCTTTGCAGGAATCGCTGTCCGCGGTGATGGATAACGAAGCGGACGAGCTGGAATTACGTCGGGTATTGAATGCCGTCGACGATCCAGAAACCCGTGCCACCTGGTCGCGTTACCAGGTTGCCCGTGCAGCCATGCACAAGGAACTGGTACTGCCACAGCTGGATATCGCTTCGGCTGTATCCGCAGCGCTGGCCGATGAAGCCGCACCCGCCAAGGCCTCCCGTGGCCCATGGCGCAGCCTGGGCCGCCTGGCCGTCGCCGCTTCGGTGACCGTCGCGGTGCTGGCCGGTGTGCGCCTGTACAACCAGGATGAAATCAGCGGTGCCCAGCTGGCCGCCCAGCAACCGGCACAGCAAGGCCTGAGCCTGCCACAAGCGCAAGGCCCGGCCGTTTTGGCAGGCTATAGTGAAAGTGCAGACCAGCCAGGCCCGATGGCCAATGGCGTGCTGCAAGGGCAAACCGGCTGGCATGACCAGCGTCTGCCTGGCTACCTGCGCCAGCATGCTCAGGAAGCAGCCCTCAAAGGAACCGAGAGCGCTCTGCCGTACGCACGTGCAGCCAGCCTGGAAAATCGTTAAGTAAGGAGGATCATGCGCGCGCTACCTCTCATACCGCTGCTGCTGGGTGGCTGGTTGACGGTGCCGGCCCTTGCCGCCAACTCCTCTCCGGAGGCAGGTGACTGGCTCAAAAAACTGGCCCAGGCCGAGCAACAGCAGAGTTATCAGGGTACTTTCGTTTACGAGCGTAACGGTAGCTTCTCCACCCACGACATCTGGCATCGCGTCCAGAACGGCAAGGTCAGCGAGCGATTGTTGCAGCTCGATGGCTCTGCCCAGGAAGTCGTGCGTGTCGATGGGCAAACCCGATGCGTCAGCGGAGCCCTGGAGGCAGGAGTGGCCAATGCGCCGGAATCTGCGGCGCGAGTGTTTGATCCTTTGAAACTGATGAGCTGGTATGACCTTGGGGTCGCCGGCAAATCCAGGGTGGCAGACCGCGAAGCGGTGATCGTCACCCTGAGTCCGCGTGATCAACACCGTTATGCCTTCGAGTTGCACCTGGATCGCCAGACCGGGCTGCCGCTCAAATCGCTGATGCTCGATGACAAGGGACGCTTGCTCGAGCGCTTCCAGTTCACCCGGCTGGATACTGACGAGCTGCCAGGCGACGACGATCTCAAGGCCAGCGGTATCTGCAAGCCGGTCACCCAGATGAACGCGCAGGCAGCACAGCCGGTCTCGGAATGGCGTTCGGACTGGTTGCCGCCGGGTTTCGAGTTGGTGACAAGTTCTGTGCGCAAAGATCCTCAGAGCAAGAGCGCCGTCAGTAGCCTGATGTATGACGATGGCCTGGCACGCTTCTCGGTGTTCGTCGAAGCACTGGACAAAGGCACTGCAGCTGACATCCGCACACAGCTTGGCCCGACGGTGGCTGTCTCGCGGCGCTTGACCACGCCCAAGGGCGAAATGATGGTCACTGTAGTCGGCGAGATCCCCATCGGTACCGCCGAACGCATTGCGCTGTCCATGCGCGCTCAGGACGCCCAGGCAAAAAAATGAGACGCTGGCAATGAAGCTGACAGTGCGAGGATTGCTTGGCTGACATGATTGGCAAGCTTTGCAATTTGCAAAAACTCCAGATTTTTTCTATAGGTCAGTCCTTCCGGGGGCTGGCCTTTCCTGCTTCTGCAGGTCCCTACTGCTAACCACGCTCGTTGTGACGGGAGCCGTATGTCAATACCACGCTTGAAAACCTACCTATCGATGTTCGCCGCCGTGTTCATGCTCGGTCAGGTGCTCACCGCCCAGGCCGAAGCCCTGCCGGATTTCACCACCCTGGTCGAGCAGGCGTCGCCTGCGGTCGTGAACATCAGTACCAAGCAGAAACTGCCGGACCGCAAGTACGCCGCCGGGCAAATGCCTGACCTCGAAGGCCTGCCGCCGATGTTCCGCGAGTTCTTCGAGCGCAACATGCCGCAGACCCCGCGCTCGCCGCGCGGTGATCGTCAGCGTGAGGCGCAATCGCTGGGTTCGGGTTTCATCATCTCCAGTGATGGTTACGTGCTGACCAACAACCACGTGGTCGCCGACGCCGATGAAATCATCGTCCGCCTGTCGGACCGCAGCGAGTTGCAGGCCAAGCTGGTCGGCACCGACCCGCGCACCGACGTCGCCCTGCTCAAGGTCGAAGGCAAGGACCTGCCGATCGTCAAGCTGGGCGATTCAGAGAAACTCAAGGTGGGTGAGTGGGTGTTGGCCATCGGTTCGCCGTTTGGTTTTGACCATTCGGTGACCAAAGGCATCGTCAGCGCCAAGGGTCGCACCTTGCCCAACGACACCTATGTGCCGTTCATCCAGACCGACGTGGCCATCAACCCGGGTAACTCTGGTGGCCCACTGTTCAACATGAGCGGTGAAGTAGTGGGGATCAACTCGCAGATATTCACCCGTTCCGGCGGCTTCATGGGCCTGTCGTTCGCCATCCCGATCGACGTTGCCATAGATGTTTCCAATCAGTTGAAGAAGGATGGCAAAGTCAGCCGAGGCTGGCTGGGCGTGGTGATTCAGGAGGTCAACAAGGACCTGGCTGAATCGTTCGGCCTCGACAAGCCAGCCGGTGCCCTGGTCGCCCAGGTGCTCGAAGATGGCCCGGCAGCCAAGGGTGGCCTGCAGGTCGGTGACGTGATCCTGAGCATGAACGGTCAGCCGATTGTCATGTCCGCCGACTTGCCACATCTGATTGGTGGCCTCAAGGATGGCGCCAAGGCCAAGCTGGATATCATCCGCAGCGGCAAGCGTCAGTCGCTGGACATCACCATTGGCGCACTGCCGGATGATGACGCCGAAATCGCCAGCAACCTCACTGGCGGCGTTGAGCGCAGCAGCAACCGTCTGGGTGTGTCGGTGTCCGACCTGACTGCAGAGCAGAAAAAATCCCTCGAGCTCAAGGGCGGTGTGGTCATCAAGGAAGTCCAGGATGGTCCGGCGGCGCTGATCGGCCTGCGTCCGGGCGATGTCATCAGCCACCTGAACAACCAGGCGATCCTCTCGGCCAAGCAGTTCACCGAAATCGCCAAGGAACTGCCGAAGAACCGTTCGGTGTCAATGCGTGTCCTGCGTCAGGGGCGTGCCAGCTTTATCACCTTCAAACTGGCTGAATAAGCCGGGTTGAGCCAAAAAGGGCAGCCTAGGCTGCCCTTTTTTACAGCTGTAGGAGCGGGCTTGCCCCGCGAAAGCATTCTGTCAGCCTCATCGCATCGCGGGGCAAGCCCGCTCCTACCCTAGGTAGAGCCAGCTCCTCCCATGGAAACACATCCCGCCGCCGTGTTGCCCACAGTTCACGTGACGCCAACGTCAAGCTTCAGGTACAATTCCCGGCTATTTTTCGGTGGGCGTCCGGCCCGCAGCCTTTTTGAGTGTTGACCCGTGAGTGATTTGAGTCATATCCGCAATTTCTCCATCATCGCCCACATTGACCATGGCAAGTCGACCCTGGCCGACCGCTTCATTCAAATGTGCGGCGGCCTGTCTGCGCGTGAGATGGAAGCCCAGGTACTCGATTCCATGGACCTTGAGCGTGAACGCGGTATCACCATCAAAGCCCACAGCGTCACCCTGCACTACAAGGCGCAGGACGGCAAAACCTACCAGTTGAACTTCATTGACACCCCGGGCCACGTCGACTTCACCTACGAAGTCAGCCGCTCCCTGGCGGCCTGTGAAGGTGCCTTGTTGGTGGTCGATGCCGGCCAGGGCGTCGAAGCCCAGTCGGTCGCCAACTGCTACACCGCCATCGAGCAGGGCCTTGAGGTCATGCCGGTGTTGAACAAAATGGACCTGCCCCAGGCCGACCCGGACAAGGTCAAGGACGAGATCGAGAAGATCATCGGCATTGACGCTACCGACGCTGTGGCCTGTAGCGCCAAGAGCGGCATGGGCGTGGACGAGGTGCTTGAGCGCCTGGTGCACACCATCCCGGCCCCTACCGGTGATATCGAGGCGCCCCTGCAGGCGCTGATCATCGACTCCTGGTTCGACAACTACCTGGGCGTCGTCTCCCTGGTGCGTGTACGTCACGGCCGGGTGAAGAAGGGCGACAAGATCCTGGTCAAGTCCACCGGCAAGGTCCACCTGGTCGACAGCGTCGGTGTGTTCACTCCCAAGCACACCCAGACCGCCGACCTCAAGGCCGGTGAAGTAGGCTTTATCATCGCCAGCATCAAGGACATTCACGGTGCGCCAGTAGGCGACACCCTGACCCTGAGCACGACCCCCGAGGTCGCGGTGCTGCCAGGTTTCAAACGTATTCAACCGCAGGTGTATGCCGGCTTGTTCCCGGTCAGTTCCGAAGATTTCGAAGATTTTCGTGATGCATTGCAGAAACTGACCCTGAACGACTCGTCGCTGCAGTACCTGCCGGAAAGCTCCGATGCACTGGGCTTCGGCTTCCGTTGCGGCTTCCTCGGCATGCTGCACATGGAGATCATCCAGGAGCGCCTGGAGCGCGAATACGACCTGGACCTGATCACCACTGCGCCAAGCGTAATCTTCGAGGTCAAGCTCAAGACCGGCGAAACCATTTACGTCGACAACCCGTCGAAGCTTCCGGATGTCTCGTCGGTCGAAGACTTCCGCGAGCCGATCGTTTCGGCCACTATCCTGGTGCCTCAGGAGCACCTGGGTAACGTCATTACCCTGTGTATCGAGAAGCGCGGCGTGCAGCGCGACATGCAGTTCCTCGGCTCGCAGGTGCAAGTGCGCTACGATCTGCCGATGAACGAAGTGGTTCTGGACTTCTTCGACCGCCTGAAGTCCACCAGCCGCGGCTATGCTTCGCTGGACTACCATTTCGACCGCTACCAGTCGGCTAACCTGGTCAAGCTTGACGTACTGATCAACGGTGACAAGGTCGACGCCCTGGCGCTGATCGTGCACCGCGACAATGCGCACTACAAGGGTCGCGCATTGACCGAGAAGATGAAGGAACTGATTCCTCGGCAGATGTTCGATGTGGCAATCCAGGCCGCCATTGGCGGGCAGATTGTTGCGCGTACCACTGTCAAGGCGCTCAGAAAGAACGTACTGGCCAAATGCTACGGTGGCGACGTGAGCCGTAAGCGCAAGCTGTTGGAGAAGCAGAAGGCCGGTAAGAAACGCATGAAACAGGTCGGTAATGTGGAGATCCCACAGGAAGCCTTCCTCGCCGTGCTCAGGTTGGATAGTTAGGTCCTATGTCACTAAATTTCCCGCTGTTGCTTGTCATCGCCGTCGCCGTCTGCGGTCTGTTGGCCTTGGTCGATTTGCTGTTCCTGGCCCCGCGCCGGCGCACGGCAATCGCCACCTATCAGGGCAGCGTCAGCCAGCCTGAAATGGCCGTGGTCGAGCGCCTGAACAAGGAACCGTTGCTGGTCGAGTACGGTAAATCGTTCTTTCCGGTGCTGTTCATTGTCCTGGTGCTGCGCTCGTTCCTGATCGAGCCGTTCCAGATCCCCTCGGGGTCGATGAAGCCGACCCTGGATGTGGGCGATTTCATCCTGGTGAACAAGTTCTCCTACGGGATTCGCTTGCCTGTGATCGACAAGAAAGTCATCGAAATCGGTGACCCACAGCGTGGCGATGTCATGGTGTTCCGCTACCCGAGCGACCCGAACGTCAACTACATCAAGCGTGTAGTAGGCCTGCCGGGCGATGAGATTCGCTACACCAGCGACAAGAAGCTGTTCGTCAACGGCCAGGCAATTGCCGAGCAATTGGTGGGCAGCGAACCGGGTACCCTGGGCAGTGCCGAGCTGTATCAGGAAAAACTCGGTGCAGCCGAGCACCTGATCCGCAAGGAGATGAGCCGCTACCGCATGCCGCCTGATCAGCAGTGGACAGTCCCGGCTGGCCATTACTTCATGATGGGCGACAACCGCGACAACTCCAACGACAGCCGTTACTGGGATGACCCCAGCATTCCCAAGGAACTGCACGGCATGGTTCCGGACAAGAACATCGTCGGCAAGGCCTTCGCGGTCTGGATGAGCTGGCCAGAGCCGAAACTGAGCCACTTCCCCAACCTGTCTCGGGTCGGCTTGATCAAGTAACACCACAACGGCGCTGTCCTGGGACAGCGCCGAATGCGTTTCTGGCATAGGCTGTGTTCAGGGATCTTGCGATTCAACCGAGCACCGCGGCCAGCGAGCATGAGCCAAACAGTCTTTCAGGATGTTGATTTGAACAACGCGTTAAATCCGACGGTAGCCCCGATGGCGGTGTACCGAGCTGCAAAGTGTGAGCCTTGCGCCCAGGCGCCTGGCCTGAATTCCGACCACGAACTGCACGTGGGTACACTGTGAGCGTTTCCTTGAGCCGCCTCGAGCGTCAGCTCGGCTATACCTTCAAGAACCAGGAGCTGATGCTGCTGGCCCTGACGCACCGCAGTTTTGCCGGGCGTAACAATGAACGCCTCGAGTTTCTAGGCGATGCGATCCTCAACTTCGTCGCCGGCGAAGCGCTGTTCGAGCGCTTCCCCCAGGCTCGCGAAGGCCAGCTGTCGCGTTTGCGCGCACGCCTGGTCAAGGGCGAGACCCTGGCGGTACTGGCCCGTGGCTTTGACTTGGGCGACTACCTGCGCCTGGGCTCGGGCGAGCTGAAAAGCGGCGGTTTCCGCCGCGAGTCGATCCTGGCCGATGCCCTGGAGGCGCTGATTGGCGCCATTTACCTGGACTCGGACATGCACACCGCCCGCGAGCGGGTGCTGGCCTGGTTGGCGGGCGAATTCGAGAGCCTGACCCTGGTCGATACCAACAAGGACCCGAAAACCCGTCTGCAGGAATTCTTGCAGTCGCGGGCCTGCGAACTGCCACGCTACGAAGTGGTGGATATTCAAGGTGAACCCCATTGCCGGACGTTTTTCGTCGAATGCGAAGTGACCCTTTTGACTGAAAAAAGCCGAGGGCAAGGCGTCAGCCGGCGGATCGCCGAGCAAGTCGCGGCCGCCGCAGCACTGATCGCCCTGGGCGTGGAGAATGGCAATGACTGATACCAACACTACCCGCTGCGGCTATGTCGCTATTGTCGGCCGCCCGAACGTGGGCAAGTCGACCCTGCTCAACCACATCCTCGGGCAAAAGCTGGCGATCACCTCGCGCAAGCCGCAGACCACTCGCCACAACATGCTCGGGATCAAGACCGAGGGTGATGTCCAGGCGATCTACGTCGATACCCCGGGCATGCACAAGAGCAACGAAAAGGCGCTCAACCGCTACATGAACAAAACCGCTTCGGCCGCCCTCAAGGACGTCGATGTGGTGATCTTCGTCGTTGACCGCACCAAGTGGACCGACGAAGACCAACTGGTACTGGAGCGCGTGCAGTACGTGCAGGGTCCGGTGATCCTGGCGATCAACAAGACCGACCGGATCGAAGAGAAAGCCGACCTGATCCCGCACCTGCAGTGGCTGCAAGAGCAACTGCCGAATGCCGAAATCGTGCCGATCTCGGCCCAGCAGGGCCACAACCTCGAAGCGCTCGAAGGCCTGATCGCCAAGCACCTGCCGGAAAACGATCACTTCTTCCCGGAAGACCAGATCACCGACCGCAGCAGCCGCTTCCTGGCCGCAGAGCTGGTACGCGAGAAGATCATGCGTCAACTCGGCGCGGAGCTGCCGTACCAGATCACCGTGGAAATCGAAGAGTTCAAGCAGCAGGGCAAGATCCTGCACATCCATGCGCTGATCCTGGTCGAACGTGACGGCCAGAAGAAGATCATCATTGGCGACAAAGGCGAGCGGATCAAACGCATCGGTTCCGAGGCGCGCAAAGACATGGAAGTGCTGTTTGACGCCAAGGTCATGCTCAACCTCTGGGTCAAGGTCAAGGGTGGCTGGTCCGACGACGAACGCGCCCTGCGTTCGCTGGGCTACGGCGACCTCTGATCGCTCCAGGCCCGGTGGCGTCCGCCGCCGGGTCGAACCTTTTCTGAAGCGCCGCTCATGGATCTGCCAGTTGGCCAACCGGCCTACGTGCTGCACAGCCGGGCCTACCGTGAAACCAGCGCGCTGGTTGACTTTCTCACCCCGCAAGGGCGCTTGCGCGCAGTCATGCGCCGTGCCCGCGGCAAGGCGGGTAGCCAGGTACGGCCCTTCGTGCCCCTTGAAGTCGAGTTTCGCGGGCGTGGCGAGCTGAAGAATGTCGGCCGTCTGGACAGCGTTGGTGTGGCCGCCTGGCTACATGGCGACGCGCTGTTCAGCGGGCTGTACCTCAATGAGTTGCTGATTCGCCTGCTGCCGGCCGAAGACCCCCATCCTGTGGTGTTCGAGCACTATGCCGCGACCTTGCAGGCCCTGGCTGCGGGACGGCCCCTGGAGCCCCTGCTGAGGGCTTTCGAATGGCGCCTGCTGGACGAGCTGGGCTACGCCTTTGCGCTTGATCAGGACATCAACGGTGATCCGCTGGCCGTCGATGGCCTGTACCGCTTGCAGGTCGATGCCGGGCTTGAGCGGGTCTACCTGTTGCAGCCGGGGCTGTTCAACGGCGCCGAACTGCTGGCCATGGCCGATGCCGATTGGGAAACGCCCGGCGCCCTGAGTGCGGCCAAGCGCCTGATGCGCCAGGCCCTGGCCGTGCATTTGGGTGCTAGGCCGCTGGTCAGTCGCGAACTGTTTCGCAAGCGCTGAACAACGTCGTATGCTGTGTGCCTCAACTTTCAGGAGAGCCTCTTCGTGACTCAAAGCAACCGCATGCTGCTCGGCGTGAACATCGACCACGTGGCGACCCTGCGCCAGGCGCGTGGCACCCGCTACCCGGACCCGGTCAAGGCCGCGCTGGACGCCGAAGAGGCCGGTGCCGATGGCATTACCGTGCACCTGCGCGAAGACCGCCGGCATATCCAGGAGCGTGACGTGCTGCTGCTCAAGGACGTGCTGCAGACGCGCATGAACTTCGAGATGGGCGTCACCGAAGAAATGATGGTTTTTGCTGAGCGCATTCGTCCGGCGCATATCTGCCTGGTACCTGAGACGCGCCAGGAGCTGACTACCGAAGGCGGCCTGGATGTCGCCGGCCAGGAAGCGCGGATCAAGGCTGCGGTCGAACGCCTGTCGCGGCTGGGCTCGGAAGTTTCGCTGTTCATCGATGCCGACGAGCGCCAGATCGAAGCCTCGCGCCGCGTCGGTGCCCCGGCCATCGAGTTGCACACCGGCCGTTATGCCGATGCCCAGACCCCGAGCGAAGTGGCCGAAGAGCTCAAGCGCGTGGCTGACGGCGTCGCCTTTGGCCTGGGCCAGGGCCTGATCGTCAATGCCGGTCATGGTCTGCATTACCATAACGTCGAGGCGGTGGCAGCGCTCAAGGGTATCAATGAACTGAACATTGGCCATGCGCTGGTGGCCCATGCTTTGTTCGTTGGCTTTAAGTCGGCGGTGGCCGAGATGAAGGCATTGATTCTGGCGGCCAGCAGCAAGTAAAAGCATCGCGGGGCAAGCCCGCTCCCACCGGTGGGAGCGGGCTTGCCCCGCGATAAGGCCCGATCAGCCAACCCGATCGGCAAACACCAGGCTAAACCGCGTCACGCCCTGCAGTTCACTTTGCACCTCAACCCGCCCGCAATGCACCTGCATGATCGAGTGCACAATCGCCAGCCCCAGGCCCGTCCCGCCTTCCAGGCGCGAGCGCCCCGAGCCCACCCGGTAAAAGCGTTCGAACAGATGCGGCAAATGCGCCTGGGCAATGCCTGGCCCGCGATTGGCCACCGACACCCACACCGATCCGTCCCGGCGCTCAATGCCAATATCTATCGGCTGTCCTTCATCGCCATGGCGGATGGCATTGCTGAGCAGGTTGGACAGCGCTCGCTGCACCATCAAGCGCTCGGCCATCACTGTGCCCCAGCCTTGAACGTGCAGGGCAATGCCCTTTTGCTCGGCGTTATATTCGAACAATTCGCATACCCGCTGCACCTCGTCAGCCAGCACCACCGGCTTGAGCGGCACCTGCGCCTGCGGCTGGCTGACCTGGGCGAGGAACAGCATGTCGTTGATGATGCGGTTCAACCGGGTCAGTTCCTCGATGCTGTTTTCCAGCGCTTCGCGGTACTCGTCGTTGCTGCGCTCGCGGCTGAGAGTGACCTGGGCCTTGCCCATCAGGTTGCCAATGGGGGTGCGCAGTTCATGGGCCAGGTCATCGGAGAATTGCGACAGGCGTTGAACGCCGTCGTCCAGGCGATCGAGCATGATGTTGATCGTCCCCGCCAGGTCGCCTAGCTCTTGTGGCAGGCCGGCTTCCGGCAGGCGGTGGCTAAGGGTTTGCGCCGACACCTGTTCGGCGATGCGGCGAAAGCGTCGCAACGGCAGCAGCCCGCGCTGAACCAGCTTCCAGGCGCCCAGGCCAATCAGCACCAGCAGCAGCGGCAAGGCCCACAGGGTCGAGCCTAGGTAGGCCTGGAGCAGGGCATGGTCGTCGGCGCGATTGACCGTCAACAGTACCCGCACCAGGGTGCCGTCCTGCAGGCGCATCAGCCGCGAGGCGGTGAGCAGATGCTCGCCGGCCTGATCGCGCCAGGGGCTGAAAGCCAGCTGCGGGCCGCTTTCAATCTGTAGCAAGGCGTTGGCTTCCAGGGCCGGGCCCAGGGTCAACAAGGCTGAGTGGCGGCCAGTCAGGGCGATAACGCTCAGGCTCAGGTTGTCATGGCCCATGACCACATCCAGCAGCGGATGCATCGGCGCACGCAGGTCGGCAGCGTTGAGGTCGATGGTCAGGCTGTGCTCGATCTGCGTCATTTTGTTGGCCAGGTGCTTGCGTGCACGGCTGTCCAGCTCGTGGTCCAGGGCAACAACCGCCAGGCAGGCGAGCAGCAGTACCAGCGCTGCGCCCATCAGGCTGACGCTCAGGCCCAGGCGTAGCGACAGGCGCGCAGGCTTCATTCGCGGGCCTCGAGTACGTAGCCGACGCCGCGTAAGGTGTGGATCAGCTTGGCATCGAAGGGGTCGTCGATCTTGGCCCGCAGGCGACGGATCGACACTTCCACGACGTTGGTGTCACAGTCGAAGTTCATGTCCCAGACCAGCGAGATGATCTGTGTGCGCGACAGCACCTCACCGCTCTGGCGCATCAGCAGGTGCAGCAGGGCGAACTCCTTGGCGGTCAGGTCGATGCGCTGGCCGCTGCGGTAGGCGCGGTGACGGCTGGGGTCCAGTTCCAGGTCGGCGACCTTGAGGGTGTTCGGTTGCAGGGCCTGGTCGTTGCGCCGCAGCAGGCTGCGGATGCGCGCCAGCAGTTCGGGAAATTCAAAGGGCTTGAGCAGGTAATCGTCGGCCCCAAGGTCCAGGCCCTTGACCCGGTCGGCCAGCCGGCCGTGGGCGGTGAGCATCATGATGCGCGTGCTGGACTCGGCGCGCAGGCGCTGTAGTACGGTCCAACCATCAAGCTCGGGCAAGTTGACGTCGAGTATGACCAGGTCATAGGCCTGCTGGCGCGCCAGGTGCAGGCCGTCGGCGCCGGTGTGGGCGCAATCGACGATGTAGCCGTTTTCACGCAGACCCTGCTGCAGGTATTCGGCGGTGCGCAGTTCGTCCTCGACAATCAGTAGACGCATGGGATGGCTCGTTGGCGTTGAAAGGCGCTGATTCTCAACCCTGTAGCAGCTACAAGGTCAAGCGCTGAAAGGCGTTGCGCGGCGGATACTAAGCCATCTGCGTCCAGGGTTTGCCTGGATAACAGATTTGTAACATTTGAGTCATCTTGGCGATAAACCCCGATTACTAGAGTGCGGGCTCCGATCACGGCGCAGGAGTTCGCCATGTTTTGCACCCTGGATCGGCCAGGCATAGGCCCTGGTCGGATATTGCTGGCGCTGTTGTTACTTGCCTTGCCGTCGCTGGCCCTGGCGCAAGCGCGCGTATTGACCCTTGAGTCGGCGCTGCAGGCGGCTCGCGACAACAACCCTGAGCTTGCCGCAGCGCGTTGGGGCATCGACATTGCCGACGGCGAACGGCGCCAGGCCGGCGTGCTGCCCAACCCGGTGTTGAGCTGGGAAGTGGAAGACACCCGCAAGCGGTCGCAGACCACTACCGTTGGCGTCAGCCAGTTGTTCGAGTTAGGTGGCAAACGCGGTGCGCGCCTGGACGTTGCCGATCGCGATGGCCAGCTTGCGGCGTTGGAACTGGAGCGTCAGGGCAATGTGCTGCGCGCCGAAGTGATCGGTGCGTTCCAGGCTGCGGCTCAAGCCCAGGAAGGCCTGCAACTGGCCGAGCAGTCCGTGCGCCTGGGCGAGCGAGCACTGCAAGTGGTGCAAGGCCGGGTCAAGGCCGGCAGTGCTTCGCCGGTCGAGGCGACGCGCGCCCAGGTGCAGTTGTCCGAGGTGCGCCTGGAGCAAAGTCGTGCCGAGCAAACACTGACCATTGCCTACCAGCAACTGGCGGCCGTGACCGGAGCACCGCTAGTGCAGTTCGCCCGGGTAGAGGGTGGCTTGGAACCCAATAGCAACATTCCGAGCCGCACGCTGTTGCTCGATCGTCTGGAGCAGACTGCCGATCTGCGCCTGGCCCGCCTGCAGATCGATCAGCGCGAAGCGGCCCTGGGCCTGGCCCGCACCCAGCGCATTCCCGACCTGACTGTCAGTGTCGGCAGCCAGTACAGCGAAACTGACCGTGAGCGCATCAATGTGGTCGGGCTGTCGGTGCCCATTCCGTTGTTCGACCGCAACCAGGGCAATGTCCTTGCCGCCGCCCGGCGCGCCGACCAGGCCCGCGACCAGCGCAATGGCGCCGAGCTGCGCCTGCGCAGTGAAGTGGTCCAGGCCCTGACCCAGTGGAGCACTGCGGCCCAGGAAGTGCAGACCTTCGACCGCTCGATCCTGCCCTCTGCGCAGCAGGCGCTGGATGCCGCCACCCGCGGCTTCGAACGCGGCAAGTTCGCTTTCCTCGATGTGCTTGATGCCCAGCGCACCCTGGTGGCGGCGCGCCTGCAATACCTGCAGGCCCAGGCCCAGAGCAGCGAAGCACGGGTACGCCTGGAACGGATTTTTGGCGACCTGAGCCTCGCCAGTCGCTGAACGCGACCTTCACCCGACACTTTGCTGAGGAACCTGCATGAACAAGAAGTCCACCACGCTGCTGGTCGTGGCCCTGCTGATCGGCCTGGGCCTGGGCGTGCTGCTGGCGCGCCAGAGCGGGCCGGTTGCCGCCCCTGCGTCCGCCCACGGCCATAACGAGGGCGATCATGAGGAAGAAGAACATGGCGAAGCGCAAAAAACCGAAGAAAGTCACGAGGACGAGGGCGCGCTGACCCTCAGCCAGGAGCAGATTGACCTGGCCGGTATCGAACTGGCCGCCGTCGGCCCGCGTCAGCTGCAACGCAGCCTGTCGCTGCCCGGCGAGATCCGTTTCGACGAAGACCGTACCGCGCACCTGGTACCACGGGCTGCCGGGGTGGTCGAATCGGTTGCTGTGGTGCTGGGCCAGCAGGTCAAGGCCGGCGATCTGCTGGCGGTGATCGCCAGTCCGCAGATCTCCGAGCAGCGCAGTGAACTGGCCGCCAGCCAGCGCCGCCTGGAACTGGCGCGCAACACCTACCAGCGCGAGAAAGCGCTATGGCAGGAGGGCATTTCCGCCGAGCAGGATTACCAGCAAGCCCGCCAGGCCCTGCAGGAGGCTGAAATTGCCCAGGCCAACGCCCGGCAGAAAATCAGCGCCTTGAGCGGCAGCGTGGTCCTGGCCGGCGGCAACCGTTATGAGTTGCGTGCCCCCTTTGCCGGGCAGATCGTCGAGAAGCACCTGGTGCCGGGCGAGGTGGTCAATGAAACCAGCGCTGCCTTCACGCTTTCGGACCTGTCGCGGGTCTGGGCGACCTTTGGCGTGGCCCCACGTGACCTGCCCAAGTTGCGTGCCGGCATGCCCGTGAGCATTGTCGCCAGCGAACTGGGTCAGCAGGTCAGCGGCACGGTCACTCATGTCGGCAGCTTGCTCGGTGAGCAGACCCGTACCGCTGCGGTGCGTGTGACCCTGGACAACCCGCAAGGTGCCTGGCGTCCTGGGCTGTTCGTTGCGGTGCAAGTACCCACCGAGCAGTATGCCGCCGCCCTGAGTGTGCCGGACCAGGCCCTGCAGACCCTGGAAGAAAAGCCCACGGTGTTTGTGCGTACCGCCCAGGGTTTCATCGCCCAGGCGGTTGAGCCTGGGGCCAGCGCCAACGGCTTTGTCGAAATCCGCAAGGGCTTGCAGGCCGGCCAGCAAGTGGCGGCGCAGGGCAGCTTCATCCTCAAGTCGGAGCTGGGCAAGGCCAGCGCCGAACACGCCCACTGACCGGGAAGCTCACATGTTCGAACGCCTCATACAATTTGCCATCGAGCAGCGCCTGATGGTGCTGCTGGCGGTGCTGCTGATGGCCGGGCTGGGAGTTGCCAGCTATCAGAAGCTGCCGATCGATGCCGTGCCAGACATCACCAACGTCCAGGTGCAGATCAACACCCAGGCCGCGGGCTTTTCGCCGCTGGAAACCGAGCAACGCATTACCTTCGCCATTGAAACGGCCATGGCCGGCTTGCCGGGGCTGGAACAGACCCGTTCGCTGTCGCGTTCAGGGCTGTCGCAGGTGACGGTGATTTTCGAAGAAGGCACCGACCTGTTCTTCGCCCGGCAACTGGTCAACGAGCGCCTGCAACAGGCGCGCGAGCAGTTGCCAGAGGGTGTTGAAGCGGCCATGGGGCCGATCTCCACCGGCCTTGGCGAGATCTTCCTGTGGACCGTCGAGGCCGCCGACGATGCGCGCAAGGCCGACGGCAGCCCGTATACGCCGACCGACCTGCGCGAGATCCAGGACTGGATCATTAAGCCGCAACTGCGCAACGTGCGTGGGGTGGCGGAGATCAACACCATCGGCGGTTTCGCCAAGGAATACCAGATTGCCCCGGACCCGAAACGGCTGGCGTCCTACAAGCTGACCCTGAGCGACCTGCTCACCGCCCTTGAGCGCAACAACGCCAACGTCGGTGCGGGGTACATCGAGCGCCGCGGCGAGCAACTGCTGATTCGCGCCCCGGGGCAACTGGCCGGCATCGATGACATTGCCAATATCGTCCTGGCCAACGTCGACGGTACGCCGATCCGCGTGCGCAACGTTGCCGAGGTCGGTATTGGCCGTGAGTTGCGCAGCGGCGCGGCGACCGAGAACGGCCGCGAAGTGGTGCTGGGCACGGTGTTCATGCTGATCGGCGAGAACAGCCGCACGGTGTCCCAGGCGGTGGCGCAGAAACTGCTGGAGATTAACCGATCGCTGCCTGAAGGAGTGAGTGCGGTCACCGTCTACGACCGCACCAACCTGGTCGACAAGGCCATCGCCACGGTGAAGAAGAACCTGATCGAAGGCGCAATCCTGGTCATCGTCATTCTGTTCCTGTTCCTGGGCAATATCCGTGCGGCGCTGATCACCGCCATGGTCATTCCGTTGTCGATGCTGTTTACCTTCACCGGCATGTTCAGCAACAAGGTCAGTGCCAACCTGATGAGCCTGGGGGCGCTGGATTTCGGCATCATCGTCGATGGTGCGGTGGTGATTGTCGAGAACGCGATTCGTCGCCTGGCCCATGCCCAACAGCATCATGGCCGCCTGCTGACTCGCTCCGAGCGCCTGCACGAAGTCTTCAATGCTGCCCGCGAAGCCCGTCGGCCGCTGATTTTCGGTCAGTTGATCATCATGGTGGTGTACCTGCCGATCTTTGCCCTGAGCGGGGTCGAGGGCAAGATGTTCCACCCGATGGCCTTCACCGTGGTCATCGCCTTGCTGGGCGCCATGTTGCTGTCGGTGACCTTCGTGCCGGCAGCTATCGCCCTGTTCGTCACCGGCAAGGTCAAGGAAGACGAAAACCTGTTGATGCGCAGCGCCAAGCGCGGCTATGCACCGTTGCTCAAGTGGGTCATGGGTCATCGGCCGCTGGCCTTTGCCCTCGCCGCGATCACCGTGTTGCTCTCGGGCGTGCTGGCCAGCCGCATGGGCAGCGAGTTCGTGCCGAGCCTGAGCGAGGGCGATTTCGCCTTGCAGGCCTTGCGCGTACCTGGCACCAGCCTGAGCCAGTCGGTGCAGATGCAGCAGCGCCTGGAGCAGAGTGTGCTGAGCCAGGTGCCGGAAGTCGAACGGGTATTTGGTCGTACCGGCACTGCCGAAATCGCCTCGGACCCGATGCCGCCGAACATCTCTGACAGCTACGTCATGCTCAAACCCCAGGATCAGTGGCCAGATCCGGGCAAGAGCCGCGAGCAGCTGATTGCTGATATCCAGCGCGCCAGTGCACGGGTGCCGGGTAGCAACTACGAGCTGTCGCAACCGATCCAGCTACGTTTCAACGAGCTGATCTCCGGGGTGCGCAGTGACGTTGCGGTGAAGGTGTTCGGTGATGACATGGCGGTGCTCAACAGCACGGCGGCGAAGATTGCCAGCACCTTGCAGGCTGTGCCTGGCGCTTCGGAGGTCAAGGTTGAACAGACGTCCGGGCTGCCGGTGCTCACCATTGAGGTCGATCGTGACAAGGCCGCGCGCTATGGCCTGAATGTCGGCGATGTACAGGACACCATCGCGGTGGCTGTGGGCGGGCGCCAGGCGGGTACCTTGTACCAGGGCGACCGGCGTTTCGACATGGTCGTGCGCCTGTCCGATGACCTGCGCACCGATATCGACGGGCTGTCCCAGCTCCTGGTGCCGGTACCCGCCAGCGCGGCGGGCAATGGCCAGATCGGTTTCATTACCCTGGCCGATGTGGCCAGCCTGGAACTGGTCCAGGGGCCCAACCAGGTCAGTCGCGAAGACGGCAAGCGCCTGGTGGTGGTCAGCGCCAATGTGCGCGGGCGCGATATCGGCTCCTTTGTTGAAGAAGCAGGCCAGCGCATCGACAGCCAGGTCAGCATCCCGGCCGGCTACTGGATCCGTTGGGGGGGGCAGTTCGAGCAGTTGCAGTCGGCGGCCCAGCGCTTGAAGGTGGTGGTGCCGGTGGCCTTGCTGCTGGTGTTTGGCCTGTTGTTCATGATGTTCAACAACCTCAAGGATGGCCTGCTGGTGTTCACCGGTATTCCCTTCGCCCTGACCGGTGGCGTGGTTGCCCTCTGGCTGCGCGATATTCCGCTGTCGATTTCGGCGGGCGTGGGATTCATTGCGCTCTCCGGTGTCGCGGTGCTCAACGGCCTGGTGATGATTGCCTTTATCCGTAGCCTGCGTGAGCAGGGGCGCTCCTTGCAGTTGTCCGTTGACGAAGGTGCATTGACGCGCCTGCGGCCGGTGCTGATGACCGCCCTGGTGGCGTCGTTGGGCTTTATCCCCATGGCCCTGGCCACCGGCACTGGTGCCGAGGTGCAGCGACCGCTGGCCACCGTGGTGATCGGCGGCATCCTGTCGTCCACGGCACTAACCCTGCTGGTACTGCCTGCCTTGTATTACTGGGCGCACCGCAAGGACGAAGAGGAGGTCGTACCTGAGGTGACGAAACTGTAATTCACCGCTCATCTTCGGGTTATTCAGCCCTTGTCAGGATAACCATGGCGGCCGCTTCTGCGGCCGCCTTGCTTGTTACTGCCAATAATCAGGAGTTGAAGATGGGGAATAAAACCACAGCCTGTTTTACCGGCGCATTGGCTCTTGCCGGTTGCGCTACCGCCAATGCCGTCAGCCAGCCCGAGGGTGGGGGCTTTGTCGAAGACAGCAGCCTGACGGTGCTTAGCCGTAACTTCTATTTCAACCGCGACTACCGCAAGGGGGGCGAGTCACCCACTGGCAAGGCGGGTTACGCCGAAGCCTGGGCCCAGGCCTTTATTGCCCGTTTCGAGTCAGGCTATACCGAGGGCACCGTGGGTTTTGGCCTGGACGCCCACGCCATGCTCGCCCTCAAGCTCGACAGCGGTGATGGCCGCAGCGGCGGGCGCAGTTCGTTCGACATGTTGCCGGTGGACCGTAACGGCAATACCGCCAGCAACTTCAGCAAGCTGGGCGGCGCGCTCAAGGCGCGTCTGTTCGATACCGAGCTGAAAGTGGGCGACGTGTTCCCGACCACCCCGGTGGTGCATTTCGGCGACTCGCGGCTGTTGCCGGAAAGCTTCACCGGCTGGACCCTTGAGAACACCACCCTGGCTGGACTGAAAGTGCAGGGCGGTCGCTTGCATGCCATGAGCCAGCCGCTGTCGAGCAACAACCGCGATGGCTTCGTGACCTTTTACGGCGGCCCCGTCGATTCGCCCTGGCTGGGCTATTTTGGCGGCGACTACCAGGTCAGCGACAATCTCAGCCTGAGCCTTTACAGCAGCCGTCTGAAAGATGCCTGGGATCAGTACTACGCGGGCGTCAGCTACAAGTACCCCATCACTGAAGATCTGACCGGCTTCACCAGCTTCAACTATTACAAGGCCAAGAATGAAGGCCAGCAGTTGCTCGGCAAATTCGACAACGACATCTGGAGCGCCCGTGTCGGCGTCAGCTACGGCGCCCACACCCTGGCCCTGTCGCACCAGCGCAACCAAGGCGACAACGACTTCGATTACCTGCGCCAGTCCGACTCGATCTACCTCGACAACTCAATCCAGTACAGCGATTTCAACTCGCCCAAGGAGCGCTCGTGGATGCTCCGTTATGACCTCGACATGACTGCCTATGGCGTGCCCGGGTTGTCATTCATGACCCGCTACGGGCGCGGCAGCGGCATCGATTACTCCGATGCCAATGGCGTGTACATGCGCCGCGATGCTGGCGGCAATCCGCTGACCGATCAGAAGCGCTGGGAGCGCGATATCGAGGCGAAGTACGTGGTGCAGTCCGGCAACTTCAAGGATTTGTCGCTGCGCGTGCGTCAGGCCACGACCCGGGCCACGGCCTTTGAATCGGACTTGGATGAGGTGCGTTTGATTGTCGAGTATCCCCTGAGCCTGTTGTAGGGCAAATCTTGCAGCACTGTAATGTCCGGCTCACCTTGGCGTTAGCTTGCCTTACGTAAGATTGAACTGTCCTGAAATTCAATCACGAGGTGAGCAACATGAGCCTGAACAAATATGTGCTGATGGCTGTATTGGC
The DNA here is from genome assembly GCF_028656935.1 of Pseudomonas rubra. GTDB lineage: Bacteria > Pseudomonadota > Gammaproteobacteria > Pseudomonadales > Pseudomonadaceae > Aquipseudomonas > Aquipseudomonas rubra. Next base: position 93,768 of record NZ_JAMDGZ010000044.1, on the reverse strand, counting down.
CCTGGGCAGCAGTGCGGCTCTGGCCGAAGGCGGAGCGGAGCGCTCGAAGCAGTTCTGGGAAAACTTCCGCCTGAGCCAGGAACAGATTCACGGCAAGAAGGACCAGGCAGTGGCCAAGTCCGATTCGGAAAAACCTGAGACGGCGACCCGCCAGGTCGCCAAGGAGTAGCTCCATTCACCTTAGAAGCTCCCCCGCTCCTTTGGAAAAGGTGAATCTTCGGCGCCCTAATGGGCGCCTGTTTTATTTGCGCGCCACCAGTACCGCGCGACGCGGCGCCGGTAGACCTTCGAGGGTGCGGCTATGGTCATTGGGGTCGAGGAAGTCGCTGAGCGACTGGTAGCGCATCCACTCGGTGCTGCGCTGCTCTTCAACGCTGGTGGTGCTGACATCAACGCAGCGCACCTGGCTGAAACCGGCACGGCGCAACCAGCGCTCCAGCGCAGGTACCGAAGGCAGGAACCAGACATTGCGCATTTGTGCGTAGCGATCTTCAGGCACCAGCACCTGGTTTTCATCACCTTCGATCACCAGGGTTTCCAGCACCAGCTCGCCACCCTTGACCAGGCAGTCCTTGAGCGCCAGCAAGTGCTCGATGGGCGAGCGGCGGTGATAGAACACGCCCATGGAGAACACCGTGTCGAAACCTTCGAGGTTGGCTGGCAGGTCTTCCAGGGCGAAGGGCAGGTGCCAGGCGGGTAACTCTGGCAGGTAGCGCTGCACGGCCTGGAACTGGCAGAAGAACAGCCAGTTGGGGTCGACACCGATGACGCTGTCGGCCCCGGCCCCGAGCATGCGCCACTGGTAGTAGCCGTTGCCACAGCCGACATCCAGCACCCGTTTGCCCTTGAGGTCCAGGTGTGGGGCAACCCGCGACCATTTCCAGTCCGAGCGCCATTCGGTGTCGACGTGCACGCCGAACAGGTCGAACGGCCCCTTGCGCCACGGTGACAGGCCCATCAGCGCCTGGCGCATGCGCGCGCGGGTGTCGTCATCGCAGTCGCAGTTCAGACTGAGGCCGTTTTCCAGGTCAATGCGCGTCGGCAGCAGCGCTGGCAGGGCATCCAGCGCGGCTTGCCAGCGTTCCAGGTCGCCGTGACCCTTTTCCATCTTGGCATCGAGTTGCGCTTGCAGGCCCTGGGCCCATTGCGCCAGGGGAGTGCCCGCCAAGCGGCGGACCAGGGGTGACAGATCAATCATGGCAGGGCAATCAACGAGGTGAAATTAAGGCATTGGAACCAGGGCACGACCTTGGAGAAACCGGCCGCCAGCAGGCGTTCACGGTGTTCTTCGAGGCTGTCGGGCTTCATGACGTTTTCGATGGCGCTGCGCTTCTGGGCGATTTCCAGTTCGCTGTAGCCATTGGCGCGCTTGAACGCCACATGCAAGTCGGTGAGCAAGGCGTGTTCTTCGGCGTCATCAAAGCGCAGCTTCTCCGAGAGGATCAGCGCGCCGCCTGGCAGCAACGCCTGGCGGATGCGCGCGAGCAGTTCCAGGCGCTGCTGGGGGGCAATGAACTGTAGCGTGAAGTTCATTGCCACCACCGAGGCCGGCTGGAACTTCAGGGCGAGAATATCGCCTTCGATCACCTCGACTGGCAGCAACTCCTGGAACATCGAGTCCTGGGCGTTGAGGTACTGGCGGCAGCGTTCGACCATGGCCGCTGAATTGTCCACCGCAATGACCTGGCAGCCCTCGCTGCGCACATGCCGGCGCAGGGCCTGGGTCACAGCGCCCAGCGAGCTGCCCAGGTCGTACAGGGCACTGTTGGGCTGGGCGAACTGGGCGGCGAGCACGCCGAGGTTCTCGACGATGGTTGGGTAACCGGGGACCGACCGCTTGATCATATCCGGGAACACCCGCACCACGTCTTCGTTGAAGGCGAAGTCGGGCACTTGGCCAAGGGGCTGGGCGAATAGGCGGTCGGGTTCTTTGCTCACGGTTGCAATCCAGGCGTTGGACGGTAAAGGGCGGGCATTTTAGCCAAACTGGCGACAGGATGCATGGCCCACTGACCAGCGCCGCCTACTTCACCGTGATTGCGCAGTCGAAGGTCTGCACCGGGCGCACTTCCGGGGCCCAGGGTTGCTGGTAGACCAGCAGCAGATGGCCTTCGCCTGTGGCCTGGGCCTGGAAACGCCACACCGAGCGCCCGGCGCTGCCGACCACGCCGGCGTCTTCCGGATGGCTGTAGACCTCAGGCCCGAGGCTGCGCAGGATGCCCGTGGCCGGGTTCTGCACCAGCCAACGGTAGCCGGTGCTCGGGTTGCTGGGCAGGGTCAGGGTGAGCGTCTGGCCCGTCTGCATATGCGCCGGGCACTGGCTGGCCTTTTCCAACATCATGTCTTCGTGTCTGCCTGGCGTTTGTGAACAGGCTGTCAGGAGTGACAGACCAAGGACCAACAGCGTGCAATTGATGTTCATCGTTAATCCAGTCAATAGGGTCGTAAATGGCTAGCAGGAACCCTGACCCTCTGCTGAGCAGTCCGCCAGGGTATTAGTTTGAAGGTCCCCGCCGGATCGGCTTATCAACAGGGACATAGTAATGAACAGTACACCGCTAGACTTGGACACCCTGCAGAAAGAGGCCGAGCTTCTGCCCGGAAATCTCATTCAGGCAATGGCCGAGCGCGATGGCCCCGCAGAGGGTGGGTTGACGCTGACGCGAGAACACATTGTCACCCTTAACCAGTATGCCAACTATACCTTCCAGCTTCCCGTTGCCAAGGATGCCGTGATTCGCTGGTTGGGTTACTCCACCATCCAAGAGCCGGATCTGATGCCGAGCAAGATGGAGGCGATGCACAAGCAGTTGCAGAAACACGGGCGCTGTTGGACGGTACTTGCCGACAATAGCAAGAAACTCGGCTTCGAGTTGGCTGCCAGCGCCAATGGCATCAACACCACCGGCGACGAGATATTGGAGATTCTCGAAAACAGCCGCGCTCTGGGCAGGCATAGGGATGCCTGGGAAACCCTCAAGTTCGAAAAAGCGCTCAGGTTGGGTGCGGATGACAGGCGCAGGGTGCTCGACCTGGTTGACTATATGGAAGTACTGCGTGAGGACGTGGACCTTTTCGCCCGGCGTGTGAACGCAGTTCGCGAGGAAACGGAGCAGTTTCGTGATACGGCGCGTGAGCAACTGATCCCTTTGGTCGCAGTAAAAAGTCAGGCACTCAAGCGCCAAAAGGCGAGCGGGGCAGTACAGCAACTGCGAGAAGATCTGGCAGAGCTGGACAATGAAATCAAGCGACTTGAAGCCGAGTATGACCAGTATGTCAAAGCAGCGCTCAGTGGCCTGGCTGCTGGGCCGCTGGGCGCGGCTATAACCGGCGGTATTTATGGCAGCAAGGCGGCGAAAGTACGCAAGGAGCGTAACAAGCTGCAGGGCCAGCGCGCAGCGCTTAGCCAGAAAATCAAGGAGTCCGTTCGGTTGGAGGGGCTGGTGGAAGAGCTCGGCACTCAAATGGGACAGCTGGATACTCGACTCAGGGATGTGGTGACAGCCTCTTCCCACCTGCAATCGGCCTGGCAGTTGATTGGCGTTTACATCGATACATCGATTGAACACCTGCAGCGTATTGAAACCAATCAGGCGTTGTTCAAGTTTTCGATATTTTTCAAACGCTTTATAGGTCAATGGAAAGACATAGAAAAATTTGCCCAGCATATGAATCGTGTCTTTGATGACGCTGCAGCCGCTAAATAAGGATATACCCTCATGAATGATAATGTCGTTGCTTTGAATTTGAATGTTGAACTTAAAGCCCCTGATATGGATGTGCTTCTGGCCCCGGTGTCTGCCTATGCAGCGCTCTGGGCGCAGCGTACGTTCGCGTTTCTACCGTTATTGCATGAATCAATTGAGCGGCACTACAAGGGGTTTCAAAAGTACGTTGACAGTTTGGCTAAAAATGCGGAGGTGCTTGCGGTAACCATTAAATCACATCAGCTTGATGCGCTGCTTGACGAGCTTCGAGAGAGCCAGGAAGACCCGGAAGAACAGGAGTTCTACCTTGAGGAATTACAGACCTCAAAAAACAAGATAGCTACAGCACTTGATGCCGTGGTCTCTGGGGTGATGACCGCGTCGAAATCCATTGGCAGCTTGCCGGTTTATGATGTGGCCCGCGACCAGGCACGTTACCTGGAAACCCACGAGCGGCTGGCCATCAGCTTGCAAGCGCTTGCCGTTACGCTCAGCGCAAAACGCGAAAACCTTGCCGAGCTGGAAAATGCGATCAGTGTGTTTGAAGCCAATGGAATTGAAAAACTGTTTGAGGGCAAATTGCCAACGGTCGAGCAACTCCAGGGACTGGTCGCCCAAGGCTCCACCACGGCCGGCGCTGCCGCAGCAGTCGAGCAGGCATTGGCAGCACTGGCCAAACTGATGGATGGTGTTCAGCAAGGAATGCGTTACTCGCGACTTCAAGACCAGCGCCGGGCGCTACGCGCAGAAGCCAACGAATTGATCGCTGAGCAACGTGAAAAGGAACAACGGGCGAAACAGGTACAGGCCAACCTGCAGTCGCTGTCGGAGTATTCAGCACTGTATCCAAAGCGTCAGGGGTGGCTGGCTGAAAAACAGCAAATCCGTGTGCAACTGGAGACGCTGGCTAATCAGATGCGTCGGATGAACTTGAACAGTTACGCAAAGGCACAGTTGCTAAACCGGCTGCTGAAACAACTGGTTAGCTATCTGCAAGATGTTGTTCTGAAGTTTCGCCAGGCCTTTTAACCACCGTTGCGCTTGATCATTGCGATTTGCTCCTTTGTCGAGGGAAGGGGCAGACGCAGGAACGGGATGTGCAGGAGTGATGCGTGAATGAATACACATGAAGTGATGGATAAAGGCTGGCAAGTACAAGCTTCAACTCTCCCCGCGGCGTTGCTGAGTGCAATGGCGTCAGGACTGGACACCGGTGCACTGAGCTTGTCGCCGGCACACGTTCGAAACCTCAATGCCTATGTAGCCTATGCGAGGGGCCTGCCGAGCTCGCCCACAGGCATCGCTCGGTGGACCGGAGCAAGTGCAGCGGCAGCGGACTTCAGAAAGATACCGGTCGATAATTCTATATTTGCATCGAACCCTGAACTTAATAACAACAGCATGCTGACATTCTTTAGTCAGGTGAAAAGGCACGCCTCAGGCTGGGAGGTGTTGTTCGGAACAAACCTGCAACTGGCAAGCGCATTGGTAACGGCTGCCGGCAGCATCAATCATTCAGGGACCGTCATTCTAGAGGTGTGTGCGCAAACCAAGGCACTGGGTAAACGACGTGAAGCCTGGGATGCCTTGCAAGGGGGGGAGTTGCTCCCACTCAGCGCGGCTGACCAGAAAATTGTATTGTCCTTGCCAAACCAGATGAGCGCACTCAAGGCGCAACTGCGGGCTTACGCGCAGCAGGTGGAGTCTGTACGTATCCAGGGCACTCGGTTTCGCGATGAGGCGAGGCTGCAGCTACTGCCTGCGGTCGTGAGGAAGACTAAAGAAATTGGCCAGTACCTGCACCCAACACTCCAAACCACAATGGGCTTCATGGGGGTGGTTGCGAGGTTGAAAAGCCGTGTCGAAGAGCTCTTAGAAGAGCTGCAGAAAATGGATAAGCTACTCAGGGAAGTCCTGACCGCTGCTTCTCATGTTCATTCCGCTTGGCAAAGCCTAACCCTCTATATCGACACGTCGAATACTCAGCTTCAGCGCATTACCACAGGCCAACAATTGGCACGCTTCGCGATTTACTTCGGTCGGTTCCTGGGGCTGTGGAAGACGATCGAAGACAGCGCAAAGCACATGGTCCGCACGTTGACCCAGTGTCAACGAAGAACGTGATTCAACCACCGTCAATCAAGGGGATGCGGGCTTTCAACGCCCGCGTCCATTCTCGCGAAAACCTCAGGTGAACAACACCTTTGCCACATCGCTGAAGCGCTTGGCAAAGTGCACGCTCAACCCCTCCTTGAGGTAGTCCGGCAATTCTTCGAAATCACCGCGGTTGGCCTCAGGCAGAATCAGCTCGAAGATCTTCTGCCGCCGCGCCGCAATGACCTTCTCGCGCACCCCGCCAATCGGCAGGACCCTGCCGGTCAGGGTCAGTTCACCGGTCATGGCCACGCCTTTTTTCGGCACCTGGTCGCGGGCCAGCGACAGCAACGCACTGGCCATGGTCACCCCGGCGCTGGGGCCGTCCTTGGGGGTGGCACCTTCCGGCACGTGCAGGTGGATGAACGCTTCGTTGAAGAAGCTCGGGTCACCGCCGTATTGCTTGAGGTTGGCGCTGACGTAGCTGTAGGCGATCTCGGCAGATTCTTTCATCACCTCACCCAACTGACCGGTCAGCTTGAAGCCGCGGTTGAGGGTATGAATGCGGGTTGCCTCGATCGGCAAGGTGGCGCCGCCCATGCTGGTCCAGGCAAGGCCAGTGATCACGCCCTTGCCAGCAAGCACCTGTTCGCTACGAAACACCGGCATGCCCAGTGAGGCTTCGAGGTCCTTGGCGCCGATCTTGATCTTTTTCTCGGGATCGTCCAGCAGTTGTACCACCGCCTTGCGCACCAGTTTGCCCAACTGCTTTTCCAGCTGACGCACACCGGCTTCGCGGGCATAGCCCTCGATCACCATGCGCAGGGCGCTGTCGCTGATGCTCAGGCTGGCCTTGGCCACCCCGGCTTTTTGCAGCTGCTTGGGCCATAGATGGCGCTTGGCGATGGCCAGTTTTTCTTCGGTGATGTAGCCGGACAGGCGAATCACTTCCATACGGTCAAGCAACGGCCCGGGGATCGAGTCGAGGGTGTTGGCAGTGCACACGAACAGCACCTTGGACAGGTCCAGGCGCAAGTCCAGATAATGGTCGAGGAAGTCGACGTTCTGCTCCGGGTCGAGGGTTTCCAGCAGCGCCGAGGCCGGATCGCCCTGGTAGCTCTGGCCCATCTTGTCGATCTCGTCGAGCATGATCACCGGGTTCATCACCTCGACGTCTTTGAGTGCCTGCACCAGCTTGCCCGGCTGGGCGCCGATGTAGGTGCGGCGGTGGCCCTTGATCTCGGCCTCGTCGCGCATGCCGCCGACACTAAAGCGGTAGAACGGTCGGCCCAGGGATTCGGCGATGGACTTGCCGATACTGGTCTTGCCAACGCCTGGCGGGCCCACCAGCAGCACGATAGAGCCGCTGATCTCGCCTTTGTAGGCACCTACGGCGAGAAATTCGAGAATGCGTTCCTTGATGTCATCAAGGCCTGCGTGGTGCTGGTCGAGCACCTTGCGCGCGTGCTTGAGGTCGAGCTTGTCCTTGCCGTAGACGCCCCAGGGCAGGTTGGTGGCCCAGTCCAGGTAGTTGCGGGTAACAGCGTACTCCGGTGAGCCAGTCTCGAGGATCGACAGCTTGGCTGTCTCCTCGTCGATGCGCTTGCGCGCCGCGGCGGGCAGGGTCTTGCCCTGCAGGCGCTGCTCGAACTGTTCGAGGTCGGCGCTGCGATCGTCCTTGGTCAGGCCCAGCTCCTGCTGGATGACCTTGAGCTGTTCCTTAAGGAAGAACTCGCGCTGGTGCTCGCCGATCTGCCGGTTCACTTCGGCGGAGATCTCGTTCTGCAGGTGCGCGACTTCGACTTCCTTGCGCAGCATCGGCAGGACCTTCTCCATGCGCTTGAGCATCGGTACGCAGTCGAGCACTTCCTGCAACTGGTTGCCGGTGGCCGAGGTCAGCGCGGCGGCGAAGTCGGTCAAGGGCGACGGGTCGTTGGGGCTGAAGCGGTTGAGGTAGTTCTTCAGCTCTTCGCTGTACAGCGGGTTGAGTGGCAGCAGTTCCTTGATTGCATTGATCAGGGCCATACCGTAGGCCTTGACCTCGTCGGTCGGCTCGCTGGTTTGATGCGGGTATTCGACCTCGACCAGGTAGGGCGGGCGATGGTGCTTGAGCCAGGAGCGGATGCGGACCCGGGTCAGGCCCTGGGCGACGAACTGCAACTTGCCGTTTTCGCGGCTGGCGTGGTGAACCTTGACCAGGGTGCCATACAGCGGCAGGGCCGAGGTGTCGAAATGACGGTGGTCTTCGGGCGGCGTGTCCATGAAGAACAGGGCCAGGGAGTGGTGCGGGGTCTTGGCGACCAGGTCCAGGGTTTCGGCCCAGGGCTCTTCATTGACGATCACCGGCAAGACTTGCGCGGGGAAGAACGGGCGGTTGTGAATCGGGATGATATAGACCTTGTCCGGCAGCTGTTGGCCAGGCAAGGCAAGGTTCTGGCCGCTGTGTTCGGCGGCTTCGAGATGCTCGACTTCGGCGTGGTCCTCGGGATGTTCGGGTAGATCCTGCTGATCGCTCATGGGGCACCTGCTCAATGACTATGGTGCTTAGATGGGGCGGGTGGGGGGCGGTTTCAATGGTAGCGCTTGATCGCGGGGCAAGCCCGCTCCTACACGTCTGTAGGAGCGGGCTGAGGTTTACTCAGCCAATTTGTAAGCGATTACGTAATCGCCCATTTTGGTGCCCAGCGAGCCGTGACCCCCGGCGGTCACCAGCACGTACTGCTTGCCGTCCTTGCCGGTGTAGGTCATCGGCGTAGCCTGGCCACCGGCCGGCAGGCGCGATTTCCACAGCTCCTTGCCGGTATTGGTGTCGTAGGCACGCAGGTACTGGTCCAGGGTTCCGCTGAGGAAGCCCAGGCCGCCGGCGGTGACGATCGAGCCGCCCATGCTTGGCACGCCAATCGGCAGGCCGATCGGGATCGGCGAACTGTCACGGCTGGTGCCGTTCTTGTGCTTCCACACCACCTGATTGGTGGTCAGGTCGATGCCGGCCACGTAACCCCAGGCTGGCGCCTGACAAGGTACGCCCAGCGGCGACATGAACGGGTGCATGATCACCGCGTACGGTGCGCCGGTGTTGGGCTGCACGCCGCTGGTTTCGCTCTCGCGCTTGCTGCCGGCGGCGACGTCGGCGCGCGGTACCATTTTCGAGACGAAGGCCATGTAGTTGGGGCTGGTGAACAGCAGCTGGCGCACCGGGTCGACCGAGACGCTGCCCCAGTTGAACACACCGACGTTACCCGGGTAGACCAGGCTGCCCTGCTCCGAGGGCGGGGTGTATTGGCCTTCGTAGCGCAGTTCGCGGAACTGGATGCGGCAGAGCATCTGGTCGAACGGGCTGGCGCCCCACATGGCTTGTTCGGTCAGGTCCGGGCCAAGCAGGTTGAGGTCCGAGCGGGCCTGGGTCGGCGAGGTGTGGTCGCCTTCGACCGCACCTTGCGGTACCGGGATCTCGCGGATCGGCACGATCGGCGTACCGTCGCGACGGTCTAGCACGTACAGGCTGCCCTGTTTGGTCGGGGCGATCAGCGCAGGTTTGACGCCGTCGGCGGTTTTCAGGTCGAGCAGGGTAGGCTGGCTGCCGACGTCCATGTCCCACAGGTCGTGGTGGGTGAACTGGTAGTTCCAGCGTACTTTGCCGTTGCCCAGGTCAAGGGCGACGATACCGGCGCTGTACTTCTCGGCACCTGGGGTGCGGTCTGCACCCCACTGGTCTGGCGTCTGGTTGCCCAGCGGCAGGAAGACCATGCCCAGTTTCTCGTCGACGCTGGCCAGCGACCACATGTTCGCCGAGTTGCGGCTGTAGGTTTTACCCGCTGCCAGAGGCGCGGTGTCATCCGGGTTGTTGCTGTCCCAGTTCCACACCAGGCGGCCGTCGTGCACGTCGTAGGCGCGAATCACCCCGGACGGCTCGTTGGTCGACTCATTGTCGGTGACATGGCCGCCGATGATCACCAGTTCGCGGGTGATCGCCGCAGGCGAGGTGGAGTAGTAACCGCCGGCGGTGAACGGGCCGATGCCGGTGGTCAGGTCGATCACACCCTGGTTGCCGAACCCTTCACAGACCTTGCCAGTGTCGGCGTTCAGGGCGATCAGGCGGGCGTCGGCGGTTGGCAGGTAGAGGCGACGCGGGCAGGCGACAGCAACGGCCTGGCCGGCTGCGCTGATTTTCGGCGCCGGGCTGCCGTCGGCACTGACGTAGTTGTTCTCGTCGTAATACGAAACGCCACGGCAGGTCATGTGGGCAAAGCCCTTGAAGCCCACAGGGCTTTTGATCTGCGGGTCGAAACGCCAGATTTCCGCACCGGTGTCCGGATCCAGGGCCAGCACTTTGCTGTGGGCGGTGCAGGCGTACAGCTTGCCGTTGACCTTCAGCGGGGTGTTCTGGTTGGTCAGCTCCACCGGGTCGTTGTCGGTCGGCAGGTCACCGGTGCGGATGCGCCAGGCTTCCTGCAGCTTGTGTACGTTCTGTGGGGTGATCTGACGCAGCGGCGAGTAGCGGTCGCCGAATTCGCTGCGGCCATAGGCCTGCCACTCGCCATCGGGCATCTGTGGCGCGGTGCTGCTCATCTGCGCGCTTTCGCGGCCCAGCTCGCCCTTGATTTCACCCGGGTTGGTGAACTGGCTGGCCACTGCAGTGGCGCCAGACAACACCACTGCCAGGCTCAGCAGGCCGGTGTTGACCTTGGATGGGTTGCCCAGCAGCGGGCGACGGGCCCACGGCAGCAGCAACACCACACCCAGGGCGAACCACAGGGCCAGGCGCGGCACCAGTTGCCACCAGTCCAGGCCCACTTCCCACAATGCCCACAAGGTGCTGCCTAGCAGCACCAGACCGTACAGGCCCAGGGCGTGACGACGCAGGGCTAGCAACAGAATGCCGGACAGGGCGAAGCCAATGCCTGCGATCAGGTAATACAGCGAGCCGCCCAGCTGGCTCAGTTTGATACCGCCGGCCAGCAGGGCCAGGCCCATCAGCAACAGCAGCACACCGATCAGTCGCGGCAGCCAGCGGGTTCTACTCAAGGCACCATCAGTGCTCATCGTGTGTTCTCCGTTAGGTGAAAAGGGTGGTTAGAAACTGCTCTGGAGCTTGATCCCGCCGATCAACGCGTCGTCGACCTGGCTCACGCCACCGGGGTGGCGGATGTACTGCAGGTTCGGGCGCACAGTCAGCCAGTCGGCCAGGTGAATGCCGTAGTACAGCTCGGCGCTGTATTCGGTGTCCTGGATCGGACGGAACAGGGGATCGTTGTAGTCGCTGATGCCGCTGGCCTGGTTGATGGCCTGGGCATTCTTGCGATAGGCAGGGTTGACGTGCACGCGGGCCAGGGCGAAACCGATGTCGTCCTTGGCGCGGGCATCGAAAGGCCCCTTGTACACCACACCTGCCTGAACATAGTTGTCGATGGCATTGGTCTTCTTGTCGTGCAGCGTGGCGTTGGCGAACACACTCAACCCCCGCGAATGGTCGGATGCCAGCGACGTCACCTGTTGCTGGGCGCCGAGCCAGAAGCCGTGCTTGCTCGAACGGCTGCGGTAAGCCTGGCCGCTCAGTGCTGCCGGTTGTTCGTTGCTGTCTTTGTAGACATCGCTTGCCTTGGCATTACTGTAGTAGTAACCGGCGCGATATTCCCCTTTCAGGCCGTTGAGTGCCGGCGTCCAGACCAGTTCGACCGGGATCACCGCGCCCTGAGTGCCGCTGCCGCTGAGCTTGAAGCCGTTGCCGCGATTAAGGTTGGAAGGGTTCTGCTCATAGGCGCCGATCTGCGCGTAGAGTTCCGGGGTCAGGTTGTACTTGACCCGCAGGGCCCACTGGCTGACCGGCCAGTTGTACCAGATGTTCCCGTCCCAGTTGCCCACCTGGGAGCCGCAGAACGCCAGGTTCTGGAAGTCGCAAGGGAAGCTGTTGAAGTCCTCGCCCTGGCCGAAGCGGCCGAATTTCACGTCCAGCGCACCGTCGAAGTACTTCTGCTTGATCCACATCTGGGTCAACCGCCAGGTCTGGCCACGGCCCCAGATTTCCTGGGCCGAGGTGAAACCGCCAACGCGCGGGTCATTGATACGGTCGTTGCTGATGTTGTCGCCATGGCGCTGGGTCACGGTCAACTGAAACTCGGTGTCGTGCCAGCCGAGAATTTTCTGCAGGTCCAGGTGAGTGCCGAGGGCGAACTGGCCGCTATAGCGCGCAGTTTCGTCATCGTCATAGCCACCGTGCAGGTTGGCGCCCATCTCGCCGGTGTAACCCAGGGTGAAGTCGTAGCCGCGTTCAGCCAGCTCCGTGCGGGTGCCGCCCCAATCGCCGAGCATCCATGGCGAGTCGCTGGCGAACATCGCCGCGGCCTGGGCGCAAGGCGCGAGGCTGGCGATGGCCAGACCCGAAAGCAGTGTCCGGGTGGCGGGGGAAAAGCGGAAACGATCATTCTGAGGCATGAGATAGCGCTATCTTTTGATTATTGAAAAAACGGCAAGGCCACCGAGTTCCGAGGATCATCGGCGATAAGGCTGCAGGGAAGTGAACTGAAGCGGTTCAGCTTGAGGCGGGGAGGATATAGCTGAATTTGTAAGAAAAAAAGTCAATTCAACGAGAGGCACCGTTGCCGGATCGGTAATAGTCCGGTAACGGTGCCATTGGGTAGGAGCGGGTTAGAAGGTGGTACGCAGACCGACTTCGACACTGCGCCCTGGCGCCGGGGCGATGTCGCGCAGGATTGAGCTTGAGTAACGTACGGTCTGGTCGGTCAGGTTTTCGCCGCGGACAAAGGCCAGCCACTGGCTCTGGCCGATGTCGAAGCGATAGCCGACGCTGGCGCCGAGGGTGGTGTAGCCGTCGGTGCTGGTCTCGTTGGCCGGCTTTTTATGCTGGGCACTGGCGTGTTGCACATCCACCCGCGCCTGCCAGCGATCCAGCTCCCACAGCAAGCCGCTGTTCAGGCGCAGCGGGGCGATGCGCGGCAGGTCTTCGCCGGTGTCGAGGTTCTTGGCCCGGGTGTAGTCGCCAGACAGCTCCAGGGCGAAGCTGCCGTAGCGGTTCTGCGCCAGTTGCCAGCGGTCCTGGGCTTCGATGCCGTAGAAGCGCGCGCGAACCCCATGGTAGAGGTATTCAGGCACATCGCCGCCGTGGTCATGGTCATGGTCGTGATCGTGATCGCCATGATCATGGTCGTGGTCATGACCTTCGCGCAGGTTGCCGCTGGCCAGCAGGCCGATGTAGTTGCTGAAGTGGCTGTAGAACACACCGACGCTGCCCTTGTGCGTACCGTTGTCAAAACGCAGGGCCAGGTCGCTGGAGATGGCTTTTTCCTTGTTCAGGTTGGGGTCGCCGACTTCGTAGGTGCCGGTGGCGACGTGGGCGCCGTTGGCATACAGCTCGTAGAAGGTCGGGGCGCGTTCGGTGTAGCCCAGGGTCGCAGCCAGGGACCAGACTGGCGTCAGCTCGTAGACCGCGCCGGAGGACAGGCTGGCGGCGGTGAAGCTGCTCGAACGATCCGCTTCGGCAAAACGCTCGCTGCCCTTGCTGTCGGGTTCGACCCGGGTGTGCTCCAGGCGTGCGCCAAGGCTCAGGTTCAGGCGTTCCGTGGCTTGCCACTGTTCAAGCATGAACAGCGCCAGGCTGTTGGTGTCGGTGTGCGGTACGAAGGCCTCTTCGCCAAGGGCGGAGAACTCATTGCGGCTGACCTGGGCGCCAATCACCCCTTCGACCGGCCCCAGCGGTTGATGCCGGGCCTCGACCCGCGCCTCGTAGCCCTTGTTCTTGAACGTGGTGTGCACCTCGCCGCTTTCCAGCTCGCGGTGCTGGTAGTCGGTGTAGCCGAGGTCGACTTTCACCGAGCTGAACGGACCGTCGAGGTCGCGCAGTTCCGAAGCAAAGCCGTAATGATCCTGCTGCATGTCCAGACGCACGCCGGGCTCGGCCACCGAGCCGTAGTTGGAGTCATAGCGGCTGTAGGAAAGGCCGGCATAGCCGTGATCCCAATGGTAGGCACCACCTACGGCGCCACCATCCTGGCGGCCGTCGCTGTTTTCCAGGCGATGCTTGCTGCCTGGTTCGTCAGCGTCGCGCACTTTCGAGCTGCGCGCGTAACCGGGGATGCGCAGGTCATTGAACTGGCGACTGTTGGCGTCCAGGTGCAGGGCGAAGCGGCCATCGCCGGCTTCCAGCTTGCCAGCGCTGCTGCGGGTGGTGTCGGCGCCGCCGTAACGCAATTCGCCAGCCCCATGAATGCCGTCGATGGGCGAGGTCGGAATGCGGTTGTCGAAACTGTTGACCCCCCCGCCGATGGCATTGCCGCCGTAGAGCAGGGCGGCCGGACCACGGACGATTTCGATGCGCTCGACGGTGGCCGGGTCCAGCGGCACGGCGTGGTCATAGGACAGCGACGAAGCGTCCAGGGCGCCGACGCCGTTGCGCAGGATGCGAATGCGGTCGCCATCCAGGCCGCGGATCACCGGGCGGCTGGCCCCGGGGCCAAACCAGGTGGACGCGACACCGGGCTGGTTGTTCAAGGTCTGGCCGAGGCTGCCTTTTTGTTGCAGGGCCAGATTGTCGCCGTCGAGCACGGTGCTGGGCGCGGCCAGTTCACTGTTACCCAGCGGGTTAGCGGTGATCACCTGGGGTTGCAGCTCGACAGCCTGGCTCAACGGCGAGGCTAGCCAGAGCGCGGCGGCAAGTGGGGAGAGGCGCAGGGGTAAGTGACGCATGGAGGGCAGGGTCCTTGGCAGTGTTATAGTATTGATACAGTATAACATTACATACGAAGATAAAACGCTCACGTGCTGGCTAGAGCCTTTGCCCACACTAGAATGTCTTTAAGCAGCACCGCGAATGCGAAAAGTCTGAAGACTTGCAGGCGAGCCTCGGCTAAGGTGCGCACCTTTCGTTGGCTGGAGCACAGGCATGACCGCCGCTAATCAAAACCCGCTGCATGGCGTGACCCTGGAGCAGATCCTTACCGCGCTGGTAGAGAAATACCAATGGGACGGCCTGGCTGAGCGCATTGATATCCGCTGCTTCAAGAGTGACCCGAGCATCAAGTCGAGCCTGACCTTCTTGCGCAAGACGCCCTGGGCTCGAGAGAAGGTCGAACGCTTGTACCTGAAAATGCAACGCGGCCGCTGAGCCGGTGTGCCGCCGAACGCTACTGATAGCCCTGGCCGCGTGCCTGGGCTGGAGCGCGTTGGCGATTCAGATGTACTTGCTGTTGTGGGCGCGTTGGCAGGAGCAGGCCAGCCTGCTGGGCGGCCTGGTGACCTTGTTCAGTTTTTTCACGGTGCTCAGCAATACGCTGGTCGCGGTGGTGCTCAGTTCTGCGGCATTCGGTCGGGATTCGCCGCTGCGGCGCTTCTTTCTGGCGCCCTGGGTCAGTTCGGGGGTGGCCGCCTGCATCATCCTTGTTGGCCTTGCCTATAGTCTGTTGTTGCGTCACCTGTGGCATCCACAGGGCTGGCAATGGCTTGCGGACGAGCTGTTGCATGACGTCATGCCGCTGGTATTCGTGGTCTATTGGTGGTGCTGCGTGGAGAAGGGCAGCCTGCGCGCAAGGCATCTGCTGGCCTGGCTGCTGTACCCGTTGGGGTACTTTGCCTATGCGCTGCTGCGAGGGCAGGTGATAGGTGTCTATCCCTATCCGTTCATCGATGTGGCCGAACTGGGCTATGCCCGGGTTGTGCTCAATGCGCTGGCGATACTGCTGGGGTTCGTTACCATCGGCCTGCTGTTGCTCGGCCTTGATCATTGGCAGGGCGGGCGCCTGGCCAAGGCCAGGACGCAACCCTGAGGTAGCCGGTCAATCGTCGTGTGAGTCGAGGTTCCAGTAGGCGACGGCCTTGATCAGGTCTTCCTTGACACCCTTGTCATCGATCAGCAGGCGCTTGGTCTTACGCATTAGCGATTTTTCCAGGGCAACCCAGGCGTACATCTGTCCTTCAGGCAGGCTCACCTCCTTCAGCACTTCAAGCAGGTTCTGCTTCTGGCGCAGCACCCAGATCACCTCGACCTGCGATGCACTGGTCAGCGGCTGTTGTTCCTGGGCATCTTCGATTTCAATCACCGCTACCACTTTGCGGCCAGCGGGCAGTTCTTCCAGGCGCCGGGCAATGGCTGGAATAGCGGTTTCATCGCCGATCAACAAGTAACTGTCGAAAATGTCCGGAACCACCATCGAGGCGCGTGGGCCGGCCATATTGAGCACCTGGCCGACCTGGGCCTGGGCCGCCCAGGTGGAGGCAGGGCCGTCACCATGGAGCACGAAGTCGATGTCCATCTCGCCACGGACCAGGTCGATACGCCGCGGCGTGTACTCGCGCATGGTTGGACGCCCGCCGTCACGGCTGAAGTCGAGGTTGTCGAGGAGGGTCTGTTCTTCTGGCGTGCAGGCGAACATCAGTTTGACATGGTCATCACTGCCAACACTGGTAAAGCCCTGCAACTCTGGCCCGCCGAGGGTGATGCGGCGCATGCGCGGGGTCAGCTCGGTGACCCCCAGCACGTCCAGGCGGCGGTGTTTGATCTCGTGGTTGACGCGGTGAATGGTGGCGTTTTCGCTAACAGTCATTCGGGTTTCTCCGGTGAGGTCGCAATGGGCCCTGCGACGATGGCTTTGGCGGTGTCGTTGAGCAGGCTGCGGACCCGCTCGATTTCCGCCGGGTTCCAGCGCCCGCTGTGCATTTGCAGGGCATGGCGCAAGTTATGTACGGCTTCGTGGATCTCGGCCGGGCGATCGTGGCCGCGCAGCGAGCGCTTGCTGACTTCGATGCGCATGCGCACGCCGTCCAGGGCAATGGCCTGCTCGGCCAGAGATTTTGTCCCGGCCGCAGTGATGCCGTAGAGGCGTTTACTGCCCTGGGTTTCGCCGCTGATCAATTCAGCTTCTTCAAGAAAATTCAGGGTTGGATAGATCACGCCAGGGCTTGGGCTGTAGCTGCCATCGAAGAGGCTTTCGATCTGGCGGATCAGGTCGTAACCGTGGCAGGGCTGTTCGCCCAGCATTGATAACAGCAGCAGTTTCAGGTCGCCAGGGGCAAACACCCGTGGGCCGCGATCGCCACGCTCACGGCTGTGGCGACGTTCGAATCCGTCATGCCGCTCGCCATGCTCGCGATGGGGTTGATGGTCGCGCATGAGGAATCTCCGGTTGCGTTAGATGTATCTTTAGATATTACTCAAGATATATCGTAAAGCAAGCGTGAGAATAGGAATATTTCTCATGAAGTGCGTAGGAGCAGATGAATTTGTGTAAGAGAGCTTAAGGAATTTCCTACAAACGCCTCAGATTGCCTTGATCTACACACCCGGAAAACGCTCCTAAGATTTGCCACGTTTTTTTCATCTGTGAGTATTTCACCGTGGCACGTTCCATTTTTTTCATCGGGCTGCTCTGGGGCCTGTCATTTTTTGCCCAGGCCACACTCCCGGTTACCAAGAACTCTCGCGAGCACAGTGTGCGGCAAGAGCTCGAAGCCAACCTCGATCGTTTGGTCGAGCGCGCTCACCAACTGATTGGCGTGCCCTACCGTTGGGGCGGCATGTCGGTGAAGGGGGGCTTCGATTGCAGTGGCCTGCTGGTCTACCTGTTCCGTAACGAGGCCGATATCAGGATCCCGCGTACCACCTCGGCGATGCTCAAGTCCGGTGCCCGCACCATCAAGCAGAGCCAGCTCAAGCGCGGAGACGCGGTGTTCTTCAATCGCAATGGGCAGGGGCGGATCGGTCACGTCGGTCTGTATATCGGCGAAGGGCGTTTTATCCATGCCCCTCGGACCGGCAAGCACATCCGTATCGACTCGTTGAAGAACAGCTACTGGAGCAAAAGCTATACGACTGCCAAGCGCTTCCACTAGCGCTGTACCATCCTCGGCGGTTTGCACAGTGTGTGGCTGCCCGGCTCCAGGTAGGGCATAAGGATCGGCGCCATGCCCTTGAGCACCTGCACCGGCAGTGCCGAGGTAAAGCGGAAGGACTCTGCCGCTCGACCGGGTACGAAGGCGGTGAGGGTGCCGAAGTGATTTTCGCCGAGGTAGAACACAAAGGTCGCAGTGCGGTTCAGCGAACGTGAACCGATCAGGCGCCCACCGGCACCGAAGCTTTCGATGCGGTTGTCGCCGGTACCGGTCTTGCCGCCCATCACCAGCGGCGTGCCATCGGCCAGTTTGAAGCTGCCCGACACCCGTCGTGCGGTCCCGGCATCGACCACTTGCGAGAGGGCGCCGCGCAGGGCCCGGGCAACTTCCACCGAGAGCACCCGCTGGCCCAGGTCGGGATCGCTGGTCAGGCGGGTTTCATAGGGTGTTTCGGCGGCGAAGTGCAGGGTATCGATGCGCAGCACCGGCAGACGCACGCCATCGTTCTGAATAATGCCGATCAACTCGGCCAGCGCTGCCGGGCGATCGCCGGAGCTGCCGATGGCGGTGGCTAGCGATGGCACCAGGTGGTCGAATGGATAGCCGACGCGCTTCCAGCGTTGGTGGATATCGAGAAAGGCTTCGATCTCCACCAGGGTCCGGATGCGGCTGTCGCGCGCGCCTTTGTGGCGGCTCTTGAACAGCCAGCCATAGACTTCCTGGCGCTCGAAATGGCTGGCCTGTGCTGCGTCCTGGAAGGTGGCGCTGGGGTGCTGCAGCAGATAGCCAAGCAGCCATAGGTCCAGCGGGTGGACCTTGGCGATAAAGCCTTGGTCAGGCAGGTCATAGGCGCCAGGTCGGTACGCCTCAAACAGCTCTTGCAGGCGTTTCTCGGTCACGGTGTTCTGCTTGGTGGCCGGTGTCTTGTTCTCGACCCGGTCTTTTTTCAGGTGTGCCTGGACAAAGGCATTGAAGGTGGCCTGGTCGGCGTCGGGGAACAGGTAACGGTGTACTGCGGCCAGACGGATCGGTGTGACCCGCAGGCTGTCGAGAAAGGTGTCCAGACGCTGCTGGGAGGTCTTGCGCTGGTACTTCTTCCAGAACCTGCGCATGTAATCGGTGCCTTCCTTGTCGGCAAAACGCGCCAGGTATTCCTGTCGGCGCGGCTCGGCATCGTCCTTGAGCAGGCTGGCACTGTTGCCCGGCTGCTGGTAGGTGCTGTAGCGCACCAGATCGCGCATCAGGCGAATGAACGGCAAGTTGATCGATTCGCGCAGGGCGTCCTTGAGGGTCGGGATGCGGCCGTTGTCTTCCTTGCGAAAGTTGTTGAACACGTGCAGGCCACCGCCCGTGAAGAAGGCTTCGCCGGGGCTGGCCGAGTATTTGCGCTCAAGGGCGGCGTTGAGCATGGCGTTGAGGTCGCGGTCCTTGTTCTGGATCAGGTAGTCGATGGCCCAACGGGTGATGAAGTCCAGTTCCGCCACCTGGACTTTTTTCAGGTCGGCGGCCGGCGTGTTGGCGTACTTGTCGTGCAATTCGCCGATGATTTCCAGGTAGCTGGTCAGCACTCGCAGTTTGGCGGTCGAGCCCAGCTCCAGCTTGCTGCCTTCGTTGATGTCAAACGGCTGGTCGGTGCTGTCGGTCTGCACCCGCACCCGCGAGCCGTCGGCGGTGCGTTCGAGCAGGGTGAAACTGTAGCGCACCTGGGTGGTGCTGGTCGGGGTCAGCAGGCGTTCGCCGTACAGGCCCATTTTCTCGGCAAAGGCCGGGTCAGCGAGGTCTTTGAGGTACTGGCTGATCTGGCCCTGCAGTTGCGACTGCAGGGTGCTGGTGGCCGACAGGTCGAGACGGTCGAGGTCGTACAGCGGTCGGCCGAGGGCTGAAGACAGGCGACTGCGGGCAACGCTGATGCCCTTGTTGGTGACGATGGGCTGTATGGTTGGCTGGGCCACCCAGTCGCGGTAGATGGCTTTGCTGGCCAGGGCGGCGTCAGTCAGTGGCTTGTCGATGATGTTGCTGGCCGAAAGGATGCGGATGTGGCTGTCGGTCAACAGCGCCAGTTCCTCACGGCCCTTGGACAAAAAGTGCGAGGGCCGGCGCTGGGCGATCATCAGCGACAGCACCTGACGCAGGGCCAGGCCGCGGGTGGCGAGGCTGGCGGGGTCATTGTCGGTGGATGACAGGGCCTGGTTGACCTGGGCGAAATCAGCGCCGTACCAGACTCGCAATCCTTCAGCCATGCCATGCACTTCACCATGGCCGGGCACTGCCGACAGCGGCACGCTGTTGAGGTAGTCGCGCACGATACGCTGGCGTGCTTGCAGGGTCTGGGGACCATCCTGATAGGCACGTACGCTGGCGGATATCATTTGGCGGATCTTCTCGCTACCCGAGGCTGTCAGGCCGTCGGGCGAGTGCCGGTACTTTTCCAGTTGGGTCGCCAGGGTACTGCCACCGGCCGACTGGCCAGGCAGGGCGAGGTATTTTGCCACTTGGGTGTAGGCCGCCTTGGCAAAGCGCGGCCAGTCCACCGCAGGGTTGTTCAGCGGGTCATTGGCGTCGAGTAGATCGCGGTTCTCGATGAACAGCAGGCTGTGGACAATGATCGGTGGAATTGAGGCGAAGTCGGGGTACAGGTGCTGCGGGTAATGGAACTGGTACAGCGCGTCACCCTTGCAGTCGGTGATCGACAGGCCTGCCTGAATCTTCTCGGCATAGGGGACGAAGAAACCGTGATCAACGTAGTTCATCAGTGCCGGAGAGAATCGGGTCTGTTCGTTGATCACATAGTCGCGCTTGAGCAGGCGTGGCAGGAACTCACCCAGTGCGCTGTAGCCCAGGCGCTTGTCGAACGGGCCGTCACCAGGGTAGCGGATAGCATCGCTGGGGCCGGGCTGCATGGAATAGCTCAGAGTCGCGGCGAACTGGCTGAACTCTCGTGATTGCAGGCGTGAAGTGTGCATTTCGGTGGTGGCGGCATACCCCAGGGCGATCAGGGCAAGTACCAGCACCAACCAGAACAGCCGCCACCAGAGATGGCGCTGGCGTGGGCTTTTCGGCGATGGCGAAGGTTCGAGGTTTTCAGGGGGAGCGTCCGTACTGTTCGGTTCCGATTGCCACAATGCGCCCATAGTCTTCAGCCCGGCTACGTTTTTCGTCTTGCTTGCCTGAAGCTTAGACGGTGGCCGGGTTTGGTGAAAAATTTGTAGTCAGTTGCCAGATGATTCCTAAAATGGCGTCAGAAATGCTCCTTTAGTGGAGCTTGAATTGCCCCGTTTTGGTGCTATGTTAGCCGCCCTGTTTCCTGCAGAGGCTAAACCACGGGGAATGCCCCTCCGTAGAAGCGGTTATTGCCGAGAGTTCTCGCCAAATATTGCGCCTTATACAGTGGAATGCCCTGCAGGGGCCTTTCTATACTGCTCGCCCCTTTCGCTCTGTCGGTTTTGCATGCCCGGCAGACGGGCCCGCTCACAAGGCGGTGCCCGGCGAGGCAACGCATCCAGCCTATCGGCGATGCCAGGCCTGCACGAATGGTTATATCCAATAACAAAATGAGGTTGTATTTCTATGCCAGTCGGCAACCACCCTGCTCACGGTGAGACCGCCCAAGGCGGCCCACTCAAGCGAGAACTCGGCGAACGTCATATTCGCCTGATGGCGCTGGGCGCCTGTATCGGTGTCGGCCTGTTCCTGGGATCGGCCAAGGCCATCGAAATGGCCGGGCCGGCGATCATGCTGTCCTACATCATTGGCGGTCTGGCGATCCTGGTGATCATGCGTGCCCTCGGCGAAATGGCCGTGCACAATCCAGTTGCCGGCTCGTTCAGCCGTTACGCCCAAGACTATCTCGGCCCATTGGCGGGCTTTCTCACTGGCTGGAACTACTGGTTCCTGTGGCTGGTGACGTGTGTGGCGGAAATCACCGCAGTGGCCATCTACATGGGCATCTGGTTCCCTGAAGTGCCGCGCTGGATCTGGGCCCTGGCAGCCCTGGGCAGCATGGGCGCGATCAACCTGATTGCGGTCAAGGCCTTTGGCGAGTTCGAGTTCTGGTTCGCCCTGATCAAGATCGTCACCATCATTGCCATGGTCCTGGGTGGCGTCGGCATCATCGCCTTTGGTTTTGGTAACGATGGCGTGGCGATGGGCATCTCCAACCTCTGGAGCAACGGCGGCTTCATGCCCAATGGCGTGACCGGCGTGCTGATGTCGCTGCAGATGGTGATGTTCGCTTACCTGGGTGTGGAAATGATCGGCCTGACTGCCGGTGAAGCGCGCAACCCGCAAAAGACCATTCCGCAGGCCATCGGCTCGGTGTTTTGGCGCATCCTGCTGTTCTACGTCGGTGCGCTGTTCGTGATCCTGTCGATCTACCCGTGGAACGAAATCGGCAGCCAGGGCAGCCCGTTCGTGATGACCTTCGAGCGTCTGGGTATCAAGACTGCGGCCGGTATCATCAACTTCGTGGTGATCACCGCTGCATTGTCGTCGTGCAACGGCGGTATCTTCAGTACCGGGCGCATGCTCTACAGCCTGGCGCAGAACGGCCAGGCGCCGGCCACCTTCGCCCGCACCTCGAGCAACGGCGTGCCGCGCAATGCCTTGCTGCTGTCGATTGCAGCCTTGCTGCTGGGCGTGCTGGCCAACTACCTGGTGCCGGAGAAAGTCTTCGTCTGGGTAACCGCGATCGCTACTTTTGGCGCGATCTGGACCTGGGTGATGATCCTCCTGGCCCAGCTGAAATTCCGCGCCGGCCTGAGCAATGCCGAGCGCGATGCACTCAAGTACCGCATGTGGCTATGGCCGCTGAGCTCCTACCTGGCGCTGGCGTTCCTGATCCTGGTGGTCGGCCTGATGGCCTACTTCGAGGAGACCCGCGTAGCCCTGTACATCGGCCCGGCGTTTCTGGTGATGCTGACCGTGCTGTATTACGTGTTCAAGTTGTCGCCAAGCCCTGTGGAGCAGCGCGCTGCAAGTTCGGCGTCCTGATCCTCGCGTGAACAAAAAAAGCCCGTATCCATGGATACGGGCTTTTTTTTGCCTGCGGTTTTCAGGTAGCAACCGCACGCATCGGCTGGGTCAACCGTTTGTTGAAGTCCAGCCAGGCGCCGAGCAGGGCCATGATCGCAACGCCCACCAGCGCGGTGAAGACCTGCACGGCAAAGGCGTCACTGGCCATGGCATTGACCATGTCCGCCAAGGGCGCCAACAACACCCCCAGGCAGAACACTTCAAGGGAGTAGCGGCCCATACGGCAGGTTTGCTGAGCCAGCCAGTTGTGCGTCCAGCCAACGCCCGGCAGCAGTTTGGCGGTGACATAGGCCAGGGCCAGGAAATGCAGCAGGCGTACCGGCGACAGGTCGGTCTTGCTGATCGGGTACAGCAGGTTGCTGAGGCTGGCCGGCATCCACGCATCGTGAATCTCTGGCCAGCGCCAGGACAGGGTAATGATGCCCGCAGCCAGTGAGTAGGCGGCTGCGGCGAGGAACAGTGGCTGACGGCGTAACGGCCGGGTTTGTGCTGGCCGTGCCTGCTGCCCGTACAGCGCTGCGGCGCCGCCAAGCACGAACAGGAACTGCCAGGTCACCGGGTTGAAGTACCACACGCCATCGGAAAAATTCGCCAGGTTCCAACCAAGCTTAGGCGCCACCAGGTACACCGCCATCGACACCCCGACCACGGCCAGGGCGTTGCGCATCAGCAGTGGCAGTACCAGCGCCAAGCCAGCCAGCAGCACGATATACAGCGGCAGCGGGTCCATCAGGTTGGGCTTGAAGCGCAGCAGCAGCTCGTCGGTCAGCGCCTGCTGGGGGTTGGTGATGAAATGGGTGAGGCCCATTTCCTGGACCAGGTCGCGGGTCTGCACATGGCTGTTGGCGAAGAACACGATGCCCATCAGCATCGCCAACAGGAAAATATGTACCACATACAACACCCAGGTACGGCGCAGGATCTTCACACAGGCGATCAGGTAACCATCGCGTTGCAGGACCTTGCCATAGGCCAGGACCGCAGCGTAGCCGGCGAGGAATACGAACACTTCCGCAGCATCGCTGAAACCGATGTTACGCAGGGTGATCTGGCCCAAAGGGTTGTGGGGGACGTGATCCCAGAAGATGAAGATCAACGCCAGGCCTCGAAAGAAATCGATGCGCGGGTCGCGTCCGTTAAGCATGGCAGCGGGCTCTTGAACAGTTGATTTAGTAGTGACCTGCAGACGACGGTAATCGCTCGTGCCGCGCGTCGGGCGGGGGCAGGGTGGAGGTATTTGGCCATAATTGCAAAAGTTGCTTATTACCGGATATCTCGAATCGGCCCTGGGCTGCAAACCGTTGGTCGCAAATGGGCCACCCCTGCCGATTCTCCCAGTAGACGAACCGCTGTCGACGTGGCCTGCTTAAATTAAACCGCATCAGGCAAAGAGGCGCGACGCGGAAATGGCCAACATCTGGAAAGGATTTTCCACCTACAGCGTGATTGGCATTGCCAATACCCTGGTGCATTGGCAGCTTTTTTTCGTCCTTCGGGTAGCGTTCGACCTGAGCCAGGCCCTGAGTAATCTGCTGGCATTCTGTGTAGCCGCGACCCTTTCCTACACTGTTAATGCTCTCTACACCTTTGCTGTGCCGCCCTCGATCGGGCGCTACCTGCTGTTCATGCTGTGCCTGGGCTCTGTCAGCCTGGCGGTTGGCTGGCTGGGCGATCATTGGCGGTTGCACGGGTTGATCACCGTCGTGAGCTTTTCCCTGATCAGCCTGACCTGCGGCTTCTTGCTGGCCAAATGGGTGGTATTTCGCGGGTCCGAGCCATGAAAGTTTCACTTATCGTGCCGGTGTTCAACGAAGAACAGGCGGTCAGGCTGTTCTACCAGACCGTGCGCCAGGAACCCTCGTTGCAAGCCCACTGCATTGAGATCGTCTTCATCAATGACGGCAGCAGTGACCGCACGGCAGAGGTCGCACGCTCGCTCGCGCTGGCGGACAGTGAGGTGGTGCTGATCAATTTCTCGCGCAACTTCGGCAAGGAACCCGCGCTGTTCGCCGGCCTGGAGTACGCCAGCGGCGATGCAGTGGTGCCCATGGACGTTGACCTGCAGGACCCGGTGGCGGTGGTCGCGCAGTTGATCGATGCATGGCAAGACGGCGCCGATGTGGTCCTGGCCAAACGCCGGGACCGCACCAGTGATGGCTACCTCAAGCGCCGCAGTGCTTCGTTGTTTTATCGCCTGCTCAATCGTATCGCCTACACCCATATTGAAGAAAACGTCGGCGATTTCCGCTTGATGGACCGTAAGGTTGTGGACGTAATCAAGACCCTGCCGGAACAACAGTTGTTCATGAAAGGGGTGCTGTCGTGGGCGGGATTCAACGTTGCCATCGTCGAGTACGACCGCGCACCGAGGGCCGTGGGGCGTAGCAAGTTCAACGCCTGGCGCCTGTGGAACCTGGCACTGGACGGCATTACCTCGTTCAGCACTTGGCCCTTGCGCCTGTGGAGTTACGTCGGTGCGTTCATCTCGTTGTTGGCTTTGCTGTATGCCGCGTACCTGGTACTGGACAAGATCCTGTTCGGCAATGATGTGCCCGGGTATCCGTCGTTGATGACGGCAATTCTGTTCCTGGGTGGGGTGCAACTGATCGGCATTGGCATATTGGGGGAGTATGTCGGCCGAATCTATATGGAGGCCAAGCATCGACCCCGGTATGTGGTGAAGGAGATCGTCAAGGCCAATACCACGCGCTATCGCAAGGAGTCCAAGCGTGCCGGGGAATGAACGAGTATTGAGCCCTGCACAGGTGTTGGCGTTTTTTGCCGTTCTGTGCCTGGTTTACGTGTTCCCCATTGTTCACGCCGATTATGCCTATGTGGATGATAACTGGCGGGCATTGCTCCAGGCCCAGGACGCCTGGCGCAATCAAGGCAGGATCCTGCTTGAGTGGCTGTACAAAATGCTGACCTTTAGCCAGGCAACGATAAATATCTTCCCACTGCCCTTGTTGATCAGCATTTTCGCCCTGGCCCTGGCCATGTCGCGTCTGACGTTCTGGCTGTTTCCGCGCCCCGGTATTACCAGCTGCCTGGTGATTCTACCGGTGTTATGCAACCCGTTTTTCCTCGGCAACCTGACCTATCAATACGATGGTCCTGGGATGGTGCTGGCGCAGGTTGCGGTCATCTACGCAATCACCTGCCGGATTGAACCGCGCGCTGTTCGCGGGTTGCTGGTGGCCTTGTTGATTGCTGCAACGCTGAGCCTTTATCAGCTGACCATCAGTCTGTTTATCGGCTTGAGCATTGTCGAATTTGTCCGTGGCATAAAAGACAAGGTCGCGCTCCGGGCATTGCTGGTGGTGCTCGTGGAGCGGGTCGTGCAACTTGTAGCGGGCGGCCTCATTTATTTTTTCAGCGCTTACCAACTGGCTGTCGATACCCGCGGCAGCCGCCTGCCATTTGATCAGCAGTGGTTGGAGGTGGTGTGGCAGAAGTTCTGCTTCTCGATGCAGATGCTGGGTGTGCTGGGCGCCTCAGCGGGCACTGTGCTGACGGTTGCCCTGCTGTTGGGGGCAGGTGCCGGTTTCATGATGCTCATGACCAACATTTGCCAGATACATGGGCGGCCAGCAGGCAAGCTTGGCGTTGCGCTGCTGTACCTGCTCAGCCTGGTAGCTTTGGCCTGGAGCGTGCCGGGCATGATGCTGTTTCTTTCCGAGCCCAACCTTGAAGCCAGGAACTTCATCGGCTTTTCGGCCGTTTTGCTGTTGCTGTTCTATCTCAATCACCAGTTGCTCGGGCGGATCTGGCCGGGTTTGCGCTGGCTGTTGCTCATGCCAACGCTGTTCATGTTTACCTTCAGCTATGCCTATGGGCAGGTGATCATTGCCAAGAAAGAGCTCGAGTCAGCCATGGCGTACTACATTGCCAATGACCTGGTATCACGCACTGAGCTGCGCGGCGTAAACACCTACACCTACCTGAGGGCGCCGGGTGATGGTAACTGGTTGCCCAGGGGCCATGGTGCCATGACCCATATGCCGCTACTCAGATACATCCTCAGTGGCTCGAACTCGGTGCTGCATGCCCAGTTTTTACCTCGCCTGGGGATCAACAATGTCATTGGCGGCG
This sequence comes from Pseudomonas rubra, assembly GCF_028656935.1. Taxonomy (GTDB): domain Bacteria; phylum Pseudomonadota; class Gammaproteobacteria; order Pseudomonadales; family Pseudomonadaceae; genus Aquipseudomonas; species Aquipseudomonas rubra. The sequence goes on along the minus strand of NZ_JAMDGZ010000044.1, from coordinate 67,006 downwards.
AGCCTGCAGTCTTTGACCGGTTGGTGGCGCAAGGAGACGTGGGCGAGCCGCTGGTGGACAACAAGTTCTATTCGATCTACGTCAGCGGCGCGCAGGGCTTCATTGTCATGAAGCCCATACAGGACGATGAAAACTACAACCACAACTGGCCCCGCGTCCCTTAGGCCGCTGCCACCTCCTGTGGCTCGAAACTGTCTGCGCGCGCCATTTGCCACATCCGCGAGTAGAACTCGCCATTGACCTCGCCGCTGAGCAACTCACCGGGTTTAAGGAACACATGCATCTGCGAGAACAGCTTGATCTCGGTGGCGGAAATGCGCCGCACCAGATGCTTGGCTTGCAGTTGAGAGGGGTGTTCGAGGCCGGCAGCGGCGAGCATTTCGGCCAGGGCCTTGAGGGTGTTGTGGTGGAAGTTGAGCACTCGCTGGGCTTTGTCGGGCACCACCAGGGCGCGCTGGCGCAGCGGGTCCTGGGTGGCGACGCCGGTCGGGCATTTGTTGGTGTGGCAGCTCTGCGACTGGATGCAACCGATGGCGAACATGAAGCCGCGCGCCGAGTTGGCCCAGTCGGCGCCGATGGCCAGCACGCTGGCGATGTCGAAGGCGCTGACGATCTTGCCGCTGGCGCCGAGCTTGATCTTGTCGCGCAGGTTCAGGCCCACCAGGGTGTTGTGCACGAACAGCAGGCCTTCGCGTAGCGGCACGCCGATATGGTCGGTGAACTCGACGGGCGCAGCGCCGGTGCCGCCTTCCTTGCCGTCGACGACGATGAAGTCGGGGAGGATACCGGTCTCGAGCATGGCCTTGGCAATGCCCATGAATTCCCAGGGGTGGCCGAGGCAGAATTTGAAGCCCACCGGTTTACCGCCAGACAGCTCACGCAGTTGGGCGATGAACTGCATCATTTCGATCGGGGTAGAGAAGGCGCTATGACGTGACGGCGAGATGCAGTCTTCGCCCATCATCACGCCGCGGGTCTCGGCAATTTCGCGGGTGACTTTGTGCTTGGGCAGGATGCCGCCGTGGCCGGGTTTGGCGCCTTGGCTCATCTTGATCTCGATCATGCGTACCTGCGGGGTGCGCGCCTGTTCGGCAAAGCGCTCGGGGTCAAAGCGCCCATCCGCGGTGCGGCAGCCGAAATAGCCGCTGCCCAGCTCCCAGGTCAGGTCGCCACCGTGCTCGCGGTGATAGGGGCTGATGCTGCCTTCACCAGTGTCATGGGCGAAGTTGCCCAGCTTGGCCCCCTCGTTGAGGGCGCGGATGGCATTGGCGCTGAGCGAGCCGAAGCTCATGGCCGAGATGTTGAACACTGACGCCGAGTAGGGTTGGCTACACTGCGGGCCACCGACGATGACCCGAAAACCCGCCGGGTCGCTCAGCGGCGCCGGGCGCATGGAGTGGCCGATGAACTCGAAACCGGACTGGTACACGTCGATCAACGTACCAAAGGGTTTGTCCGAAGCTTCGTTCTTGGCCCGCGCATAAACCAGCGAGCGCTGGGCCCGGGAAAACGGCAGGGCGTCGCTGTCGGCTTCGAGCAGGTACTGGCGGATTTCCGGGCGAATGCCTTCGACCAGGTAGCGGATGTTGCCAAGGATCGGGTAGTTGCGGCGTACCGCGTGTCGGCTTTGCAGCAGGTCGCCCAGGCCAATCAGGCTGAGCACGGCGGTGACCAGGGTGAAGGGCCACAGCCATTCGTGGTGGAGAAAGGGCAGGCTGGCCAGGGTGAACAGCACACAGGCAGCGAAGAAGGCGTAGCGGCTGAGAAGTGACAGGCTCATACGGTTTCCTTGCGATGGCACGGTCAGGCTCAGGGCCTGGAAAACCCCGACCTTAGCCCGGTTGGGGTTTCAAGCGCCAGCCCGCAGCGCACAAGGGCTGCAAGCTTCATCTTGGAATCGAAAATCATTTGTATTGGCGGCTATGCATGGCGCCGTCTGTGCACCAAACGTCAGGTCAGCTAACCAGGGCAGCATCGCGGATCAGGCGGTTGCGCCACTCGCCCTGGCGCGTTAGTTCATCGTCAGGGTGGTACTGGACCTTGCCGGCAATAAGCGTCGCCACTGGCACACCGTCGAGATAGAGCAGGCGGTTGCCGCTGACGGCGGGGACTTTACTGCCTGGCAGCAGGCTGCCGACCAGGTTCAGCGGATCGCTGGCACTGATCGCGACCAAGCTGCCATCCAGCGGTCGCCGGCGTACTTCACGCAGCAGCGCCACGGCCTCGGGCAGGGCGAATTGTTCGCCGGCCAGGCCGCTGATAAAGCGCCCGCCACGGATTTCGCCACGGGCTTCCAGGCGGTGGTAGCAACGCAGCAGTTCGCGCCAGCTGGGCAGCCAGTCGGCCTCGCGCTCCAGCAAGCGCCAACAGATCACGCCGTAGCGGCGCAGCAAGGTGCGGGCAATGTGTTCAAGGTCTTCGTCGCGCTGGTCGCCGGGCTTGCGCAGCAGGGCCCAGCGTCCGGCGTCTTGCATGCCGCCGAGCAATGGCCCGCGACCGCGCCGCTGGCGCTTGCTCGCCGGGGTGATCAACACGCGCAGGCCGGCAAAACTGTCAGCGCTGATCAAGCCGGCGGCCACCAGTTCCTGCAGGGCGTTTTCCAGCTCGCTGGGCAGCAGGTGGGCGTCGTGCAGCAGCTCGTCGAAGAACGAGGCGCCCTGATCGCTGAGCACGCCATGCACACGTTGGGCGCGCAGGCTCAGCTCACCGGACTCCAGCGCCGGCCCCAGGGTACGCCACAGGCCCAGGCGCCCCCGTGGCAGCAGCACCAGCGGCGTGCTGCGCAAGGTGCTGCTCGCCGTACTCGGCGCCAGGCGTGCCCAGGCGTACTTGCCGGCGCGGCAGGCTTCGTCAAGCCAGCGCGGGCTGTAGTCCTTGAGCCGGGTCGGCAGCAGGTCGCTTTCCCAGGCGCCGGCCGCCGCCGGGTACCCTTCGAACTGATCGAGAACAGCGCTCAGTGCGGCCTGGCCTTGCAGGCGGGCGTTGGGCGACAGGTGCTGCCAGTCGAACAGAAAGCGCATGAAGTCCTGCAGGCTGACCGGCTCGATTTCCCGGTGCAGGCGCTTGATGGTGTAGCGATGAATACGTGCCAGCAGGTGTCGCTCGCACCATTGCAGCACTTGCTCGCCCAGTTGAAAGTAGCCACGCATGACGTAGCCTTCGCCTTCCAGGCGGGCCAGGGCCTGTTCAACGGCGCTGGCCGGCAGTTGCAGCGGCGCGGCAATCTGTTCGCAGGTCAGCGGGCCGAAGCCGCTCAGGCGCGCACGCAGCAGCTCGACCAGCGCCGCATCGGCGTCGATGGCTTGATCAAAGCCGGGCAGGGCGGCGAGCTCGGGTGTGAGGGGCGCTTGCCGGTACAGGGCGCGCAGCAGCACCAGGCGTTCGCGGGCCAGCCACAGCGCCTGGTCGCCGGCCAGTTGCAGGCGGCAGGCGCGGCCTTGCCTGGCCAGCGTCTCCAGCCAATCCTGCCAGCCTTCATTGGCCTGGGCTTCGGTCTGGCTGATGCAGGCCAGGCTCATCAAGGCCTCGTGCATTTCATCGCTGCGGGTTGGCGTCGGCCAGGCTTCGGCCTGTACAGCAGCGATGGCTTGCGGGTCTAGTGCACCCAGATCATCAACGCTCTGCACTTGGTTCCAGCGGCGATTGAGCACGGCCTGGGTACGTCGTTCTTCAAGCGGTGCATCGTCGAGGAAGGTGTAGGGACGGGCGTTGAGAATGGCCGAGGCCAGCGGCGAAGGTGCCGGCAGGTCACGGGCAACCAGGGTGATTTGACCTTGCTCGATACGCCGCAGCAGTGCCAGCCAGCCTTCGCTGTCCATGGCCTCGTGCAGGCAGTCGTCGAGGGTTTGCTCAACCAGTGGATGATCGGGAATCTGCCGCTCGCCAGCGAGGTTTTCCAGGCAGGCGATCTGGTCGGGGAACACCGCGGCAATCAGGTCCTCGCTTTTCATCCGCTGGATCTGCGGTGCCACTTTGCGCCCGCCGACGAAGCGCGGCAAGGCCAGCGCGGTAGATGCGTTCCAGCGCCAGCGTACGCCAAACAGCGGCGCATCGAGCAACGCCTGGATCAGCACCGCCTCGGCCTTGTTGCTGGGCAGGTAACGCCAGACTTCGTCCAGGGCAAAACTGTGGCTGGCCGACAGTGACAGGACAATCGCGTCTTCGCTGGCCGCAGCCTGTAATTCGAAGTTGAAGGTGCGGCAGAAACGCTTGCGCAAGGCCAGGCCCCAGGCGCGGTTGATGCGGCTGCCGAAGGGTGAGTGGATGATCAGCTGGGTGCCACCGGGCTCGTCGAAAAAGCGCTCCATTATCAAGGTTTGCTGCGAGGGCAGGGCGCCAAGCACCTGACGGGTGTGGGCGAGATACTCAAGCAACTGTTCGGCGCTGTCCTGGCACAGGCCCAATTCTGCCGTGAGCCAGTGGAGCAGCGCGTGTTGCTGGCCATCGCTTGCACTCAAGCGCCGGTCGATTTCACCTTGCAGGCGCGCCACACCTGCGGACAGTTCATCGCTGCGCCCCGGTGCCTCGCCGAGCCAGAACGGGATGTTTGGTGGCAGGCCCTTGGCATCCTCGACCCGCACCCGGCCGCTTTCCACCCGCAGGATGCGGTAGGAAGTATTGCCCAGCTGGAAGACATCGCCGGCGATGCTTTCTACTGCGAAGTCTTCGTTGACGCTGCCAATGTTCAGGCTTTGCGGTTCGAGGATTACCGCGTAGTCGGCGTTGTCGGGAATGGTGCCGCCGCTGGTCAATGCTGTCAGCTGGGCGCCACGGCGCCCGCGCAAGGTAGCGTTGACCGCGTCACGGTGCAGGTAGGCGCTGCGGATGCCCTGGCGGCCATTGAACCCTTCGCCGAGCATGCGCAACAGCGCCAGGTAGTGGCCCTGGTCCAGCCCCGCATAGGGCGTGGCCCGGCGCAGGCAGTCGAACAATGCCTGCTCGTGCCACTCCTGGCTGCTGACTTCGGCGACTATCTGTTGAGCCAGGACATCCAGCGGTGCCACTGGCACGTGCAAACGGTCCAGCTCGCCACGGCGCACGCAATCGAGCAACGCCGCGCATTCGATCAGGTCGTCGCGCGACAGTGGGAACAGCCGGCCTTTGGGTGTGCCCTCGACCTGGTGCCCGGAGCGCCCGACCCTTTGCAAAAAAGCGGCGATCGAGCCGGGTGAGCCGATCTGGCAGACCAGCTCGACTTCACCGATATCGATGCCCAGCTCCAGCGAGGCGGTGGCCACCAGCACTTGCAACTCACCGCGTTTGAGCCGTTGCTCGGCGTCCAGGCGGTACTCCTTGGCCAGGCTGCCGTGGTGCGCGGCCACCGCGTCATGACCCAGGCGCTCGCTCAAGTGGCGGGTCAGACGCTCGGCCAGGCGCCGGGTGTTGACGAACACCAGCGTGGTGCGGTGCTCGCGGGCCAGGGCCGCCAGGCGGTCATAAACCAGGCCCCAGACATCTGTGGCCATCACTGCCCCCAGCGGCACTGGCGGAACTTCCAGGCCCAGGTCGCGGGGGCGGGCATGGCCGATATCGACAACCGCGCACGCGCGTCCCAGGCCCACCAGAAACTGCGCCACCCGTTCGACCGGGCGCTGGGTGGCCGACAGGCCAATTCGCCTCAGTGGCCGCCCGCACAGTGCCTCCAGGCGCTCCAGGCTCAGGGCCAGGTGACTGCCGCGCTTGTTGCCGGCCAGGGCGTGGATCTCATCGACGATCACCGTGTGTACGCAGGCCAGGCCCCGGCGGCCGGATGCCGAGCCGAGCAACACATACAGCGATTCGGGGGTGGTGACCAGAATGTGCGGCGCCTGACGGCGCATCGCCGTGCGTTCCTTCTGCGGGGTGTCGCCGCTGCGTACCGCCGTGCGGATGTGCAGTGGTTCAAGGCCTTGTTCGGCCAGCAGCGCATTGATCCCGGCCAGCGGTGCCTGCAGGTTGATCTGGATATCGTTGGACAGCGCCTTGAGCGGCGAGACGTAGACCACTTGGGTCTGGTCCGGCAGTTGCCCGGTCGCTAGTCCCTGAGTGAACAACTCATCGAGGATCGCCAGGAAAGCGGTCAGGGTTTTGCCTGAACCGGTAGGGGCGGCGACCAGCAAGGATTGGCCACTGCGAATCAACGGCCAGGCCCGGGCCTGGGCGGCGGTGACCGTCGGGAACTGGCGCTGGAACCAGGTACGGACTGCTGGGTGGAAGGCGTCCAGTTCCGGGTGCTTGAGGGCGGGGAGGTTCATGGGCTGTTTATGCGGCCAATGGCGCGGGCTTGCAAGGGACGTTCGTCAGCCCGCTCCAACATTGAAAGGCCACCACCAACATGTGATCCTTGCGCGCTTTCCCGTTAACGAGCATCCCATGAGCAAAACCATTCGCATCGCCGCCGCCCTTCTGCTCGACCCGCAAGGCCGTACCCTGCTGGTACGCAAGCGCGGTACCCAGGCGTTCATGCAGCCTGGCGGCAAGATCGAGGCCGACGAGCCGCCGGTTACCGCCCTGGCCCGTGAGCTGTTCGAAGAGCTGGGCCTGGCGATCGAGGCGCAAGACGCCGAGTTTCTTGGCCAGTTCAGTGCCCCGGCCGCCAACGAGCCAGGTTTTGTCGTCCAGGCCGAGATTTTCAAAGTGCACACCGCCATGCCGGTCGAACCCGCAGCGGAAATCGAAGAAGTGGTGTGGGTCTCGGCCCGCAAGCCGCTGACCCTGGAGCTGGCGCCGCTGACACGGGACTTGATTCTGCCCCTGTATCGGCAGTTAACTACCACCCCCGCCTGATCGCACTTGCAAAGGAATGCCGATGATCCCTACCCATGAATGGTTGCTGTTTATTGGTGCTGCGCTGCTGATGGTCCTGACCCCGGGGCCGAACATGATCTACCTGATTTCCCGCTCGATCTGCCAGGGCCGCATGGCCGGGGTAACGTCGTTGCTGGGGGTAGTCGGCGGTTTTCTGGTGCACATGACGGCCGCAGCCATTGGCCTGACGGCCTTGTTCATGGCCGTACCGCTGGCTTACGACCTGCTCAAGTGGGCCGGTGCCGGTTACCTGCTGTGGCTGGCCTGGCAGGCGGTCAAACCCGGTGCCCGTTCGCCGTTCGAGCCGCGCGAGCTGGCACCGGACTCGCCGCACAAGCTGGTACTCATGGGCTTTCTGACCAGCGTGCTCAACCCCAAGGTGGCGGTGTTCTATCTCTCGGTGCTGCCGCAGTTCGTTTCGCCGGAGAACGGCTCGGTGCTGGTCCAGAGCCTGGCCTTGGGCCTGACTCAGATCGCCGTGAGTTTCTCGGTCAATCTGCTGATCGCCCTGTTCGCCGCCGGCATCGCCGGTTGGTTCGTGCGCTACCCGCTGTGGCTGATGCTGCAACGCTATGTGATGGGCTTCGTCCTGGCCGGCTTGGCGCTGCGCCTGGTGCAGGAGCAGCGCCGGGCCGTGTAAGGCTCAGCGTACTGCGCTGACGCCGTCGAGGGTGGAGAACGACGTGTCCTTGGCGGTCAGCAAAAAGTCGCGCATGTACGGCGCATCGAGCATATCGGTGCGTACCGCCGCATACAGCGTGGCAAACAGGCCTTTCTCACCCAGGCGCTTGGCCTTCACATAACCGCGCGAGCTGTACTCGTGCAGGGCCCAGTGCGGCATGCCGCACACGCCGCGACCGCTGGCCACCAGTTGCATCATCATCACCGTCAGCTCTGCTGTGCGTACGTGCGCAGGCTCCACATCGGCCGGCTCCAGGAAACGGGTGAAGATATCCAGGCGGTCGCGCTCCACCGGGTAGGTGATCAGGGTTTCGCTGGCCAGGTCTTCGGGCACCATATACGGCTTGTGCGCCAGCGGATGCTGGTTGGCCACGGCGAGCATCGCTTCGTAGGTGAACAGCGGCACGTAGGTGATGCCGCTGAGTTCCAGTGGATCGGAGGTCACTACCAGGTCAAGGTCGCCACGGGCCAGCGCTGGCAGCGGGGCAAAGGCAAAACCCGAGGCCAGGTCGAGTTCGACTTCCGGCCAGGCGTTGCGGAACTGATCGATGGTTGGCATCAGCCACTGGAAGCAGCTGTGGCATTCGATCGCCATGTGCAGGCGCCCGGCAGTACCACCGGCCAGGCGGGCGATGTCGCGCTCGGCGCCACGCAGCAGCGGCAAGGTGGCATCGGCCAGTTGCAGCAGGCGCAGGCCGGCACTGGTGAAGCGGATCGGCTTGGTCTTGCGCATGAACAGCTGCATGCCCAGGCGCTCCTCCAGCTCCTTGAACTGATGGGACAGTGCCGACTGGGTCAGGTGCAGACGCTCGGCAGCCTCCACCAGGCTGTCGGCTTCGCGCAGGGCATGCAGGGTTTTCAGGTGGCGAATTTCCAGCACCGCAGGGCTCCATGAATAAATTTTGAGATGAACACGAATTTATTGAGTTTGTCTCATGTTGTTCCAGCTGTCGACAATAGCGTCATCTTTTACAGGGAGGACGTTTTGTCATGGCACTGGCCCACAACCTTGGTTTCCCGCGCATCGGCGCTGACCGCGAACTGAAAAAAGCCCAAGAAGCCTACTGGAAAGGTGATCTCGATCAGGTCGGCCTTGAAGCCGTTGGCCGTGCACTGCGCGCCCGCCACTGGCAGTTGCAAAAAGACGCCGGCATCGAGCTGCTGCCGGTTGGTGACTTCGCCTGGTACGACCAGGTACTGAGCCATTCGCTAGCCTTCGGTGCCATCCCCGAGCGTTTTGCCAGTGCCCTGGGCAGCAATGGCCTGCCGACCCTCGATACCCTGTTTGCCATGGCCCGCGGCGCCAGCACCTGCTGTGGCGGCGCTCATGCGCAAACCCAGTATGCCCAAGAGCTGACCAAGTGGTTCGACACCAACTACCACTACCTGGTCCCGGAGTTCAGTGCCGACCAGCGTTTTGTCCTCAGTTGGGATCAGCTATTCGACGAAGTCGCTGAAGCCCGGGCCCTGGGTCATGCGGTCAAACCGGTGCTGATCGGCCCGCTGACCTACCTGTGGCTGGGCAAGGTCAAGGGCGACGAATTCGACAAGCTCGACCTGCTCGAGCGCCTGCTGCCGGTCTATGGCGAAATCCTCAGCCGCCTGTCGCGCCAGGGCGTGGAATGGGTACAGATCGACGAGCCGATCCTTGGCCTGGACCTGCCTCAAGAATGGAGGAACGCCTTCGAGCGCGCCTATCACATCCTCCAGTACTCACCGCTCAAGAAGCTGGTTGCTACCTACTTCAGCGGCCTGGAAGACAACTTGGGTCTGGCCGTCGGCCTGCCGGTGGATGGCCTGCACATCGACCTGGTGCGCGCAGCGGAGCAACTGCCAGCGGTGCTCGATCGTCTGCCGACCTACAAAGTGCTGTCGTTGGGTGTGGTCAACGGCCGCAACGTCTGGCGCTGCGACCTGGACCAGGCGCTGGAACAGCTGCAGCAGGCCCAGCAACGTTTCGGTGCCAACCTGTGGGTCGCCGGCTCTTGTTCGCTGTTGCACAGCCCAGTGGACCTTGGCCGTGAAGACAAGCTCGACGCCGAATTGAAAAGCTGGCTGGCCTTTGCTGTGCAGAAGTGCGAAGAAATCGCCGTGCTGGCCAAGGCCCTGGATACCCCGCATTTGCCGGCGGTACAGAACGCCTTGAGCAACAGCCGCGCAGTACACAAGCGCCGTGCCGAGTCGCCACGCATTCACAAACCGCAGGTTCAGGCCCGTCTGGCGGCGGTTACTGCTGCCGATAGCCGGCGCCAGTCAGCCTTTGCCCAGCGTATTGAGGTTCAGCGCCAGCGCTTGCAACTGCCGGCCTTCCCGACCACCACCATCGGCTCGTTCCCGCAGACTTCGGCGATCCGCCTGGCGCGCCAGGCCTACAAGCAAGGCAAGCTGTCGGCCAACGACTACACCGACGCCATGCACAGCGAGATCCGCCATGCCGTGCAGGTGCAGGAGCGCCTGGGCCTGGACGTGCTGGTGCACGGCGAGGCCGAGCGTAACGACATGGTCGAATACTTTGCCGAGCAATTGGACGGCTACGCCTTCACCCGTTTTGGCTGGGTCCAGAGTTACGGTTCGCGCTGCGTCAAACCTGCGATTATCTACGGCGACCTGAGCCGCCCGCAGGCCATGACCGTGGCCTGGATCGAATATGCCCAGACGCTGACCAACAAGGTCATGAAAGGCATGCTGACGGGCCCGGTGACCATGCTGATGTGGTCCTTCCCCCGTGAAGACGTGTCGCGCAGGGTTCAGGCCGAGCAACTGGCCCTGGCCATTCGCGACGAAGTGCAGGACCTGGAAGCCGCCGGCATCAAGATCGTGCAGATCGACGAAGCCGCGTTCCGCGAGGGCTTGCCGCTGCGTCGGGCGCAATGGCAGGAGTACCTGGACTGGGCGGTTGAGGCTTTCCGCCTGTGCGCAAGTGGCGTGCGCGACGAAACCCAGATCCATACCCACATGTGCTACAGCGAGTTCAACGATGTGATCCAAGCCATCGCCGCCATGGATGCCGACGTCATCACCATCGAGACTTCACGCTCGGACATGGAGTTGCTGGAAGCCTTCAAAGCCTTCGACTACCCCAACGATATTGGCCCGGGTGTCTATGACATCCACTCCCCGCGAGTGCCAGACACCGCAGAGATGGTCGCGCTGATGCGCAAAGCGGCCGCGCGAGTGCCCGCTGAGCGTTTGTGGGTCAACCCCGATTGCGGCCTGAAAACCCGCGCCTGGCCGGAAACCGAGGCCGCGTTGGTCAACCTGGTGGCGGCGGCGCGGCAGTTACGGGCGGAACTGGCGTAAGGAGAAACTCGGCGAGCCAGGACGGCTCGCCAAGTTTATTGCGGTTAAAGATGAGCAAAATGCGTTTGAGCAGTCTGCGCCGAAATCGTCCCGCGCCAGATGGTGTCAGCGCTGTTGGTTTGCTGCCACTGTGCACCGCGATAACGATCCGCCGCGCGTTTGAGGTGCATGGCGGTGGCGTTGACGAACGGCGTATCCAATTTGCTGTAATGGAAATGGGCATACCAGAGTGTGGGTTGCCCGGCTGCCGTCAGGTCGCGGATTACGTATTCCTCAAGGTAGTCCCGCGTTTTGAGCAACTGTCGCTCGCCCTCTGGAACGATGTCCACCTGCTGTTGTTCGAGTAAATACAACAGATGCCCCTCGTTGGGTTCGACGCTGAGTTTGATCTGGGCGATGCGCAAGTCGACGCCCTGTTGACGTAGTGTGGCCGCGTGGGGACGCAGCTGTGCCGGTTCTGTGGCTGTCGCATCAAGTTGCTGGAGGCGTCGAGCGCAGTGTTCCAGTTCTTCGGCCTTGGTGTTCATAACGTGCTCAAGATCCACAGGCAACATGCCTTGGCGCTTGTAGCCCTCAACGCGCTGTCGATAATTGCCCAGCCCGTCGATCAACTCGGCCGCTGTGCGCTTGAGGTCGCGAAGTTCATTGGGGCGGGGGGGCACAACGGCAGGTCGGCGTTGCCAGCGATCACCTATCGCGTCGTAGTGGCCTAGGGCGTTGCCCTCTTCATCCCAAGTAACGATATAGGCAGGAAGGTCGTCGTTAGCTGGGAAGTAATCGCCCACTCTGTACCTGTCATCTACTGTCTGGAACAGGCGCGGGCCGCTGGATTGGCCGCTGGCAGCCGGAGTAGCGTTGGGAAGATGGCGCAGCTGCCTATCTGCCTGGGAGATCAGTGTCTGCAGATTGTCATGCAGCTGTTGCAAGTACTGCTCATCGAACAACTCGGGAAAACTGGCGTAGGTACTGCGTAGCCTGAGTTGATAATTGCGATAGGTCGTACTGGCCTGTTCGAAAATGGTTCGACGTTGCTGAGCGTTGACCGCAACCTCCCACATTTCCACCAGCGTGCCACGTGCCTCGGCAAAGTCCCGTTCGATCTGTTGTAACTGTTGCTGCAGGTAGTCGGCAACCACCGATGTGTTCTGGTAACGACGAGCAGCACTCATCAGGTGCGGAGTTTTGTAGAAGACAAAAAAATTGTCGTTGAACTGGCGCTCATAGATCGTGAACGATTGCCCCATACCTTTGAAGCTCCTGAGATTAATCAGATAGTCCCGGTGCGTGGGAAAGCGTTGTATCAAGTCGTTGATCGAATTGTTGAGGTCTTGTTGGCTTTTGATGCGCGCCGCCAGATGTTCATCAGTACCGAGGTCCAGGGCGACAAGTCGTTGGGCGTTATCTGCATGTGCCTTGTTGAGCCTGGACAGTTCGCTATTGAAGCGAGCGTCGGTGTTGCTGGGTTTCGCCGGAGCGTGGACATTCCGGTTCCAGGACCTGAGCTCAAGCATATCCGCTGCCATTTCTTTGCGTATGTCCAGAATCTGGATAGAAAGTTCGCGCAATTGGCGAAGTAACGGTGCCTGCTCGGTCAGATCGTTCAAAAGGGAGATTCTATTGCGAATTTCGTAGGCCGATTGCACCAGGGGGCGGGTGCGGTTGACCTTCAGCTCGATCGAGCTTATCAAGCGGCCACAGATGACGTTGGCCGTACGGGATTTTTGCTCGGTACAGAGCAGCTTTTCTGCCCGAGTACCGACTTCAAAGAGGCTTTCCAGTGTGGAATAGTTGTTTTTCGCCAGATCGATATCAGCCCGGCAACTCTTTTCGAGATTGACTGCCATCACCCGTTGTTCTTCAGGGGAGGCGGCGTTATAGGGCTCAAATTGACGATTGGTTCGGTTCACGCTGTTTTTCAGGGCCAGTTCATCCGTTGCTGCTTGCAATGACAGGATGTTTTTGCGCCGGAAATGGCTGTCCACCAAAATACGGGGGAGTCTGCTGCGGATTGCTTCCGGCCAGTAAGGGTCGAGCCGGTCGAGAGTTCGTCCGGTAAATCGCAGCGCGCTGCTAGCAATACCCCCACCGGCGCCGCCACCGTACAGGTGTACGCCATACAGCGCGAAATGCGTATCCCATTGTCCTTCTACCGAGAGTGCGATCGGGCGCTTCCAGCCCTTGGCAGCGGTCCCTTGCAAGCGCCAGGTATGGGCCGTAGCATCCCATTGCACCTGGCATGGACGGTCCCCCATCAGAATGAAATCGCCGTCGGCGTGGCGATAGATGCCGCGAAAGCGTCCATCGGTGCCCAGTTGCGAAGCAGAAAACTCAATGGGTTTTTCGTATTCATAGCCGTTGAAGCGGGCGTGCAGGGGGGCGCTTCTGGGCGCCCCTATAATATTTTGTTGCACCAGAGGGCTGTCCAACTGGCGAAGTTGACGCAGCTTGGTCAAGCGCCGTACCGCTGTGGCCTTGGCGGCGATAGCAGGCAGCAAGTCCACGGCAGCATCGACCAGGCACAACAAGGCTGTGCCCAGCTCGCCCAAGGCTTTGTAGGGTTGACCATTGACCAACAAGGACCTGGCCTTGGCGCATGCGTCGAAAAAGTCATACAGGCCGATCAAGCTGCCCAGCACAGGTATGAAGCTGAACGTCATCTTGAGGTAGTTGAAGACCATGCCACTTTGATGGGCAAAGTTCTCCAGCCAGAGCTGATCATTGGAGCGGGAAGTGGCGCGATGGGCCTCCAGCATTCTTCCCATCTGAGCGTCCAGCAGGTGCTCGCTCAGGGACGTACTCCTCGGCCAGTCCGGCCCCAGTCCGATCATGCCGCTGTATTTGTGGCCCAGTGCTTGGTGCATCCAGGCTCTGTGGTGGGCGGGGCTACCCTGCAAGGTACGACTGGCGAGGTAGTCGATTTCACCACTTTGCTTGGCCAATTGATAAAGACCATCGCGTGCGTCTTCCAGGCTTGAGTATTCGCGCAGGACCCTGGATGGATGATCGGGGCGGTAGAGCAGGGTGATGCCGCTGTTGCGGTCGTTTATAAAGGTGACCCCCGAGAGCGTAATCGACAGGCCGTCGGTTTCCGGGTAGCTGCCGGTCAGATGGGCGGGAATCAGGCGTATGTCATGGCCTTGCGCGGTGTAGTGCGCAGCGCTGTTGGCGGTAATGCAGATGTCAAAAATGCGCTGCCCCTTGTCAGTCAGGTTGCCTTGTTCGCGGGCGACCAGGCTCTGAAGCTTGAGCATCTGCTGTATGGGCTTGGCCAGGCTCTCGCGACGGTACTGGCGCTCGAACGCTGTTTCGTCGGTGCTCAGGAACAGCCGGCGAACCTTGTCTTCGTAAAGCTTGGCCAGATCCAGTTCGATACTCAGCTTTTCCACATACGCCTTGGTGATGCCGCTGCTCAGGCGCGTTCGCACGTCACTGCTGTTGGAGCGGCTTTCCACCCTCATGAACTTCAGCCGATTGCTTACAGCGCTATCGACGTTCTCCAGGAGCAGGGTTTCCAGCAGATGATCGTGACGCTGGGTACTGGGCAACAGCTTCACTACGACAGGTATGGAGGCTTGGCCTGGCAGGCCTGGAGAAGAAGTCGTCGGTACTTTTTCTTCTGAGGTGGAGTCCGGCAGGTTGAGCACGATGTCACTGCCGTCATAGCTGGGAAAGTCTTTTTTCAGACGCTTTAGCAGGTGTTGCCGGCAAAACAGCAGGCGGTTGGGCAAGTCCCGGGTGATCAGGCTCTGTGCCAGTTGCATGGCCGCGATGTAGTCGACGATGTGCTGCTTGATCAGCAGACGCTTGGCATCCGATAGCCTGCTTAGCCAGTTGGGCAGTGTCGCACCGGCCAGGATGATCGCTTGGTCCTGCTCCTGCAGCATCTGGTAAGCCCTTTTACGGGCGGCATGCTGGGGAATCTGCAGTTGCTGTTCGAGGTCTTCATCGATTGCTGCGAGGGCGTCCTGTACTGGTACGCCGTTGTTGTCCAACATTACGTTGTGCGCCGCTGTTCGGCTGCGGCTGAGCTGCAGGTCAAGTATCTGGCTGAGGACATCGCCGTAGGCAGGCTTGAGTCTCAAGGACTGCGCTGATAACTTCTGTACCCCTAAGCAGCTTTCCAGTGTCTGAATATCCGGGCAGCGCAGCAAGCCACCGTGCTTGCCTGGCCAATACAGGAGCATGGCGGGTGGGGTTTCGAGACCCTCTCCCGTCGGCTTGCGGGAGAGTACCAGCAAGGTATCCAGTGTGTGTTCGCGGGTCTGCTCAACTCCCTGTGCCTGCTCGGTCTGGCTCAACACCAGGTGGTTGGCGACGATGCTGGAGCCTGGCCGTGGAAACGACTGCCCTTGGTCGAGCAAGGTTTCTACCCAACCCAGCTCTTTACTGTCGATTTGCCCCAGTAACTGCTGGAACTGAGCATGGGCACGCAGGCCGGTATGATGGGCGGTAATCAGCTCGGTGCTGGCGACGGGTACTGTTTCACTGGTTCGCCAGGTGTCGTTCGCCAACTGTCGAGAGATCGCGCTCTGCGCTGCGAGCGTGGCGCTTTCCAGGGCAGAGTAGTGCGCTTTCAGACGCTGGGGGGCGCTTTCGGCAATTGCACTCATCAGCTTGAGCTGACCGCGAATCAGTTGTGACCGCAAGGTGTGAGGAATTTCATCTCCCAACCCACCCAAGTCGTGCAAGGACGGTGCTGGCGTTGCCTCCAGATCTGTTGCCGGTAGCGACGGTGGGGCGCTCAGCAGTGAAGTCTGGCGCCGCTCCAGGTCAATGCTATCGGCTTTGGACAAGGCAAACTCGGCCTGGCGCTGAAGATCGCTGCCCGGGTTGTAGTCCAGTGATTTGAGCTGTTTGTTCAGAAGGCCGTCGACAAGCGTGTCGAAGCCGCCAACCAGGCCATCCTGTGCCTGATAGCTGATGCGGTCGTCCTTGTTCCCGGCCCGCAACTTGGCCTCCAGATCTGCAGAGCTCGCGAATTGGGAAAAGGCAGGTTGGTTGTTGGGTTGGTAGAGGATGAGCGTCGGGTTGTCTTCGATGCCGAACACCATCAAGCCAGGGAGTGCCTCACCGTTTTTTTGCAGCGTTTGGATCGTCAGTTGTTTGCCGTCCAGTCGCAGCCACTCGGGGTCGTCGAGTACACCGAACACTGGCCGTAGCGCCTGCTCGGTGATGCTGTCCATGATCACGGCGGCTTGCATCGCCACCTGAAAGTGCCCCTTGTAATGGGCCAGTGCATGGGCACGACGACTGATCGGCGTACCCTCGGCGCGGGCTGCCCAGTAGTGGTTCCAGCGCTGGCGGATACTGGCGGGGATGTCCAGCTGCTGGAGTCGATCCAGTAGTTGGCTTGGGGTCAGTTGCAGCAACGGACTATCCGCCAGCAGACCGACGACTAGCGCATCCTGATCCAGGTTTGTCGGCGCAGTGGGGTGGTGGCGGCCAAAGACGGCAAGCTCGATTAGGTTGATGAAGGTTCGCGAACCGTCGGATTCGAACAGCAGTCCGGTGACCTCGGGGTCTGAATTCAACTGTTCGCGCAGAGTGCTGCGCAGGGCATCTCGAACTCCCGGAGCATTGGCGATGAGGGCATTGAAGTTGTCGAGGTGTAGATTCCACTGGCCGATGCGGCGTTGCAGTGACCCACTATCAAGCCAGTTGGCTGAAACGAAGTGAACGGCGTGAAAGTCGCTTGGGGCTGTGTCGTCGAGTATTTCGCTCATGTTGGATTTCCCTGTCGGTATCGCGCCGAGAATGGCGAGCGGTTTATTGGACAGGACCCATTTGCACTTGCAGTGGTAGATAGATATCGACACGACCACTGAGCGAGCTTCATCAAATTGTCACGCAACTGTGGCAGCGCGCTTGAACAAACTTCATCACACTCGCGCTCTACTGGGGATTTGCATTCTGGTGTTTGAGTCATGCGGGCGTTGCTGTTTTTACTTCTTGTTCTGTCGAGTGCATCGGCGGCCTTTGCCGCGCCGCGCTGTGATACTCAGGTGCCTGTGCAACAGGCTCAATTGGCGCAGGTGAGCCTGGCTTACCAGAGTGTCGGCCGTGCCTCGGATCCTGCGTTACTGCTGGTCATGGGCCTGGGCGGGCAGCTGATCCATTGGCCCGATGACGTGGTGAAAGCCCTGTGCGAGCAGGGCTTTCGCGTCATTCGCTTCGATAACCGCGATGTTGGCCTGTCGACCTGGAACCGGCCGCCGGCCAGCGCCAACCTGACCTTCGAGCTTTTGCGTTTCAAGTTGGGGCTGTCGGTGGCCGCCCCCTACAGCCTGGGTGACATGGCCGAGGATGGTCTGCAGTTGATGGATGCCTTGGGTATCGAGCGCTTCCATGTGCTGGGTGTGAGCATGGGCGGGATGATTGCTCAGCACTTGGCGGCCATGGCCCCGCAACGGGTCGAGAGCCTGACCCTGATCATGTCCAGTTCCGGTGCCCAGGGCTTGCCGGCGCCGGCACCGGCACTGGTGCAATTGCTGGCGCGGCGAGAGGCGCCGGATCGTGCCACTGCCATCGAGCAGCAGGCCGACTTGCTTGCTGCCTTGGGCAGCCCTGAGGTAACCGACGATCGCCAGGCACTGGTGCGCCAGGCTGCACAAGCCTACGACCGGGCTTTCAATCCTGAGGGCGCCAAACGCCAGATCCTGGCGATCCTGGCCGAACCCAGCCGGGTTGAACTGCTCAATCGCCTGCGGCTACCGGCCCTGGTGGTGCATGGCACGGCGGACCCGCTGCTGCCGGTCATGCATGGCGTGCACCTAGCCGCGCATATCCGCGGCAGTCAGTTACGGCTGATACCGGGTTTGGCCCACCGTTTTCAGGCGCCGTTCAAGGGGCCGTTGCTGAGTGCGGTGTTGCCGTATCTGCAGTCGCAACGGCTGGCCGATACCCATGTTGCGGTGTACTGATCGCAGGGCAAGCCCATCAGTGCAGCTTCACCCACAGGCTCACCAGCACCGTCGCCGCCACCAGCCAGGCCACTGCGGCAAGCGCCAGTGATGCCTCCAGGCGCAGGCGGTCGACCAGCAGGTACAGCGCCGCCAGGTAGACGAAGTAAGGGATGATCGACCACATGCCGAACACGATGGTGGTCTTCAGGTCGTCCAGTGAGCGGCCCTTACCGACGATGTAATGGGCGATCAGGGCGAAGGTCGGAAACAACGGCACCAGCCCGGCAATGTAGTAGTTGCGGGTTTTCGCCAAGGCGGCAAGGATCACCACCACGGCGGCGCCCAGGCAGGCTTTGAGTATCAGGTCCACGTGTTGTCCTGTTTCAACGCGGGGTTAACCCAGGCCATACTTTTTCACTTTGTCGAACAGTGTGGTCTTGGCCATGCCCAGCTCCTGGCTGGCCTGGCTGAGGTTGCCGCCGGTGCGCTGCAGGGCATCGCCGAGCAGGTTGCGCTCGAACGCCTCGACCGCCTCGGCAAAGCCCAGGCCCTGGTTGGTACTGGCGTCGGTCTTTTTGAATGCTGGCAGGCCCAGGGCATAGCGTTCGGCAACGTTACGCAGTTCGCGGACGTTGCCCGGCCAGTCGTGGGCCATCAGCCGTGACAGGGTCTGGCTGTCCAGTTGCGGGGTTTCCCGGTCAAAGCGCAGCGACGACTGCTGCAGGAAGTGCTCGAACAGTTGCAGGATGTCTTCGCGGCGCTCGCGCAGTGGCGGCAGCTCCAGGGTCACCACGTTCAGCCGATAGTACAGGTCACTGCGAAACTGCCCGCTCTGGCCTAGGGCGTTGAGGTCGGACTTGGTTGCGGCAATCACCCGGCAATCGACGGCTATGCTCTGGTTCGACCCCAGGCGCTCCAGGGTGCGTTCCTGCAACACGCGCAGCAGTTTGATCTGCAGGTTCAGCGGCATGCTTTCGACTTCGTCGAGGAACAAGGTGCCGCCGTTGGCGTGTTCGATCTTGCCGATCCGGCGTTTGCCGGCGCCGGTAAAAGCGTTGGCTTCGTGGCCGAAGATCTCGCTCTCGAACAGGTTCTCCGGCAACCCGCCGCAGTTCAGCGCGACAAAGGGGGCGCCCTGGCGGCGGCTGAAATCATGCAGGCAGCGCGCGACTAGCTCTTTGCCGGTACCGGTTTCGCCTTCGATCAGCACGTTGGCCGAGGTATCGGCGACGTTGGCAATCAGTTCTCGCAGGTTCTGCATGGCCGGCGAACGGCCGATGATTCGCCCCTCCAGGGTGCTTTGCTCGGCCAACTGACGGCGCAGGGCGAATACTTCGCGGGACAAGCCACGTTGCTCCAGGGCACGGCGTACCACTTCAACCAGGCGTTCCGGGGCGAACGGTTTTTCCATGAAGTCATAGGCGCCGTTGCGCATGGCGCCGACCGCCATATCGATATCGCCGTGGCCGGTGATTAAAACTACCGGCAGGCTGCGGTCGCGGGCTTTCAGGCGGCTGAGCAGTTCCAGGCCATCGATGCCGGGCAGGCGGATATCGCTGACGACGATACCGGCAAAGTCATCACCGATGCGCTGCAGGGCTTCTTCGGCACTGCCGACGCCTTCGCAGGCAATGTCTTCCAGGGCCAGCGCCTGCTGGCAGCCGAGCAGCACATGCGGGTCGTCTTCGACGATCAGGACGGTAAGGGGCGCTTGGTTCATAGGGACTCGGCTGATTCAGTGGGGGCATTGACCAGCGGCAGGCTGAGTACGAACGCGGTCCCGCCGCTGGCGGGGTGTTCGACACTGAGGCTGCCCTTGGCGGCGGCGGCAAGGCTGGCGGACAGGGTCAGCCCCAGGCCCAGGCCGTGCTCTCCCGGTTTGGTGGTGAAAAACGGTTCGAACAGGTGCTTGCGTGTTTCGTCATCGATGCCGTGACCATTATCGCGCACTCGCAGGCGGTATTTGTCGCCTTGCAGTTCACCTTCAAGCCAGAGCTGCGGCAGGGGTTGCGCGGCCATGGCGTCGAGGGCGTTGCCGATCAGGTTGACCAGGATCTGCTCGAGGCGGGTCTGGTCGATGGCCAGTTGCTGATCGTCGTAGTGATTATGCAGTTGCAAGTGGCAGCCGGCGATGCGGTTGCCCAGCACTTGCAGACTGGCCTCGACGGCCTTGTTCAACGAGGCCTTGCCGCTGTCTTCACCGCGGCGGGCGAAGGAGCGCAGGCTGGCGGTGATGCGGCCCATGCGGTCGATCAAATCGTTCATGGTGTGCAGGTTGGTGCTGACGGTTTCCAGTGCGCCGCGCTCAAGAAAACGCACGCTGTTGCCCGACAAGGTGCGCAGGGCGGCCAGGGGTTGGTTCAGTTCATGGGCGATGCTGGTCGACATCTGGCCGATGGCCGCCAGTTTGCCGGCCTGAACCAGCTCGTCCTGGGCATGGCGCAGGGTCTGCTCGGCATGCCGGCGTTCGCGGATCTGGCCCTTCAGGCGCTCGTTGCTGGCGCGCAGGTCGGCGGTGCGTTCGGTGATCTTGCGCTCCAGCTGGCTGTTGGCCTCTTCCAGCGCTTCACGGGCGGCCAGGCGGGTGGCAATGACTTTGCGCCGTTCGTTCCAGGCGATCAGCAAGATCGCCAGCAGCGCGAAGGCGACACCGACCAGGATGCCCTGGACCATGGATTCGCGGCGCAGGTCCTGCAAGGGCGTGAGCAGGGTGAAGTGCCAGGGTGTGTCGCTCAGACGCCGGGTTTGTGCAAGGTAAGCCACTTCGCGGCGGCCATCGCCAAGTTCGGCGTTGGCCGGAAAACTCAGTTTCTCGATGCCGTCGGCGAGCTTTTCGCGTGACAGTGGCTGCAGTTCGTTCAGCGGCCACCAGTAATACTGCAGGCTGCGCGCCAGGCGCTCCTTGATCTCCGGGGTAAGCGGGCGCACAGACTTGAGCCGCCGCGCCGGGTCGCTGGAGAGGATGATGATGCCATTCTCGTCACTGACAAAGGCTTCCAGGCGAGCCCGCTGCCAGCGTTCTTCCATGGCCTCCAGGCGCACCTTGATCACCGCCACGCCAATGATCTTGCCGTGCTCTTCCAGGCCGTGGGCGAGGAAGTAGCCTGGCTCGCCGGTGGTGCTGCCGATGCCGTAGAAGCGCCCGGGTTGGCCGCGCACGGCGTCCTGGAAGTAGGCGCGAAATGACAGGTCTTCACCGAGGAAGCTGTCGACATCGCGCCAGTTGCTGGTGGCCTGGACCCGGCCGCTGGTGTCGAGGACAAAGATCGCCCGGCTGCGGCTGCGGCGGTTCAGGCCTTCAAGGTATTCGTTGACCGCCTGGCGGTGTTCGCCGTCGGGTTGGGTGAGCAGGCTGGAAACGCTGTTTTCAAGCTCCAGCAGGCTCGGCAGATAGGTGTACTTGTTGATTTCGCTCTCGACCGCGCGCGCGTGCAGCTCAAGCTGGCGCTCGCCGTTTTCGCTCAAGGTGCGGATGCCGTTGTGTTCGCTGATCATGAAGCCGGCCACACCCAGGCCGATCATCAGCAAGACGATCAGGGGCGGGAACAGCAACTGGCGGATCAAACGGGGTTTCACGGCAAGGGCAGGCTTGGCAGGGCGAAAGAGCGTAGGGTCGCATTTCATCACAGTAGCCCGGTAACTAACAGCGCTGCCTGCCCGGCGTACACCGGACAGGCAGTGGTGAGACCTCAGTGTTGCAGGATTTTGCTGAGGAAGTGTTGGGTACGCTCGTCACGGGCGCTCTGGTCACCAAAGAATTCCTCTTTGGTGCAGTCCTCGATGATGTTGCCCTTGTCCATGAAAATGACCCGGTTGGCGACCTTGCGAGCAAAGCCCATCTCGTGGGTTACACACATCATGGTCATGCCTTCGTTGGCAAGTTGCACCATTACGTCGAGAACCTCGCTGACCATTTCCGGGTCCAGCGCCGAAGTTGGTTCGTCGAACAGCATGACGATCGGGTCCATCGCCAGCGCGCGGGCAATGGCCACACGTTGCTGCTGGCCACCGGACAGTTGCCCCGGGTGCTTCTTGGCGTGGGCGCTGAGACCGACGCGCTCAAGCAGGGCCAGGCCTTTCTTGGTCGCTTCGGCTTCGCTGCGGCCCAACACCTTGCGCTGGGCAATGGTCAGGTTCTCGGTAATGGTCAGGTGCGGGAACAGCTCGAAATGCTGGAACACCATGCCGACCCGCGAGCGCAGCTTGGGCAGGTTGGTCTTGGGGTCGGCAATCGAGGTGCCGTCAACGATGATGTCACCCTTCTGGAACGGCTCCAGGGCGTTGACGCACTTGATCAGGGTCGACTTGCCCGAGCCCGACGGGCCGCAAACCACCACCACTTCGCCTTTCTTGACCTCGGTGTTGCAGTCGGTCAGAACCTGGAAGTCGCCGTACCACTTGTTGACGTTTTTGATGGAGATCATACGGTTATCCTTTTCTGCAGACGCTTGACCAGGAAGGAAGCGGAGAAGCTGATGACGAAGTAGACGACACCGGCGAAGATCAGAAACTCGTTGGAGCGGCCAACGATGTCACCACTGGCGCGTGCCGAGTTGAGGAAGTCGACCAGGCCGACGGTGTAGACCAGCGAGGTGTCCTGGAACAGGATGATGCTCTGTTGCAGCAGCAGCGGGGTCATCTTGCGAAACGCCTGGGGCAGGATGATCAGGCGCATGGTCTGGCCATAGGTCATGCCCAGGGCCTGGGCGGCGCCCATCTGGCCCTTGGCGATCGACTGCACGCCAGCGCGGACGATTTCACAGAAGTACGCCGCCTCGAACATCATGAACGCCACGACGCAGGAGGTGAACGCACCGATCGGGGTGTCTTCGCCGGTAATCCAGCGCAGCACGAACGGCACGGCCAGGTAGAACCAGGTGATCACCAGCAGCAACGGAATGGAGCGGAAGTAGTTGACGTAGGCGCCGGCAAAGCGTGACAGCAGCTTGTTCGATGACAAGCGCATCAGTGCCAGAATCGTGCCCAATGCAATGCCGCCAACGATACCCATGACCATCAGTTGCAGGGTCATTTTCATGCCGTTCCACAGGCCCGGCATCGCTGGAATGATGTCACTGAAGTCCATTATTTGCCCCCCACGGAAATCAGGCCGGGTACGGCGACTTTCTTCTCGACCATACGCATCAGCAGCATCAGGCCCATGTTCAGGGTGAAGTAGATCAGGGTCGCCAGGGTGAAGGCTTCAAACAGGTTGGCCGAGAACTCGGCGGTTTGTTTGGTTTGTGCCAGCAGTTCCATCAGGCCGATCAGCGAGGCCACCGAGGAGTTCTTGAACACGTTCAAGAATTCGGAGGTCAGCGGCGGAATGATGATCCGGTAGGCCTGTGGCAGCAGCACGTTCCAGTACACCTGCGGCAGGCTGAAACCCATGGCGCGGGCGGCAGCTTCCTGGCCGCGGGGCAGCGCCTGGATACCGGTACGCACCTGCTCGCACACCCGCGCTGCAGTGAACAGGCCCAGGCAGATGATCACGCTGATCAGCGCCGAAGTGGTCGGGTTGAGGTCTTGCTTGTACCACTCCTGCAGGCCTTCGGGCAGCAGGTCGGGCACCAGGAAGTACCAGATGAACAGTTGCACCAGCAGCGGTACGTTACGAAAGAGTTCCACGTAGGCGGTGGCAATGCCTGATACCAGACGGTTCGGCACGGTACGCATGACGCCGAGTATCGAACCCAGCAGCAATGCAATGATCCAGGCGGCAATGGCAATGGCGATGGTCCAGCCCAGGCCGGTGATGTACCAGTCCAGATAGGTTTCGCTGCCCACGCCAGTGGACTTGAAGAATACGCCCCAGTCCCAGTTGTAATTCATCGGGGTCTCCCCTCAGATCGGTTTATTACGGGCACCTTCGAGCATCCGGGGGCGCAGGCGCCCTCGGATGAAAGGTTAGACACTAACTAGCTGGGAATCAGGACTTCTTTTCGTCTGCAGCTTTGTCGGTAGGATTGGCGATCAGCGCCTTGAGCTCGTCGCTCATCGGGAACATCAGGTTCAAGCCTTTAGGCGGGATTGGCGACTGGAACCACTTGTCGTAGATCTTTTGGATCTCGCCCGATTTGTACAGGGCAACGATGGCGTCATCGACCGCTTTCTTGAACGGAGCATCGTCCTTGCGCACCATACAGCCGTAGATTTCATAGGACTGCGGGGTACCGGTGACGGCCCAGTCGGTTGGCTTTTTGGCTTTGGCCATTTCGCCGGCTAGCAGGGCGTCGTCCATCATGAAGGCGACGGCGCGACCGGATTCGAGCATCTGGAACGATTCGCCGTGGTCCTTGGCAGAGATGACGTTCATCTTCATCTGCTTGTCGGCGTTCATCGACTTGAGGATGCGCTCGGAGGTGGTACCGGCGGTGGTCACCACATTCTTGCCAGCCAGGTCCTGGAAGTCCTTGTAGCTGGAGTCTTTCTTGGACAGCAGGCGGGTACCGATCTCGAAGATGCCGACCGAGAAGTCGACTTGCTGCTGGCGCTCGACGTTGTTGGTGGTCGAGCCACACTCGACGTCAACGGTGCCGTTCTGTACCAGTGGAATACGGGTCTGGGAGGTGACCAGGTTGTATTTGACCTGCAGGTCCGGCTTGTTCAGGTCCTTTTTCAGGGCCTCGACGATAGCCAGCTGGATGTCATGGGAGTAACCGACGGGTTTGCCCGAAGCGTCGGCGATGTAGGAGAACGGAATGGAAGCGTCACGGTGCCCCAGGGTAATGGTGCCCGACTCGTTGATCTTTTTCAGGGTGCCGGTCAGTTCGGCAGCGAAGGCTGGCGTGCTGATCAAAGCGGCCGCAACAGCGGCGCCCAACAGATGGGGAACGATACGCATCAAAATTTCCTCGACGTTGTTTTTTTTATGGAGCCGTTGGCGGGCTCTTTCGTTCAGCGAACACTGCAGTGAAGCGTTTTGCGCATTCGGGTACTGAGTGTAGAGCATGACTCGTGCCAAGCCCTGATGTCGATCATAACGCCCTGAAAAAACTGGGGATTAATCTTTTTTGACGGGTTGTGCGAGGTAGGATTCGTCCGGATGGCCGAATGAGGCGGGGTTTTTCGTTCGGAAAACCGAATCGCGGGGCAAGCCCGCTCCCACTCTAATTGGTGGGAGCGGGCTTGCCCCGCGATATTTTTCAACTGCTTACTAAGCCGCTTGAACACCTGCGCGGTTCAGTTCCAGACGCTGAAGGTAATCCTGTAGCGCCTGCTGCTCTGCTGCGGTCGTGAACAGCCCCAGCTTGCTCCGGCGCCAGAGGATATCGTCGGCGTTCACCGCCCATTCCTCGCGGCACAGGTAATCCACTTCCCGGGTAAACAAGCCACCGCCAATGGCCTCGCCCAAGTCCTGCGGACCCTGTACACCTTCGAGCAAGCGCCAGACGCGGCTACCGTAGGTGCGCGCCCAGCGCTTGGCAATCTCGGCCGGCAACCAGCCACAGCGGGCCAGGATGGCATCGACCAATGCCTGCGGGGTGCTCATGTCTTCGCCGCCCGGCAACGGTGCGCTGGCCGTCCAGCTGCCGCGCATCTGGGTGAAGAAGGGCGCAAGCTCGGCCATGGCCGACTCGGCCAGTTTGCGGTAGGTGGTCAGCTTGCCGCCGAACACCGACAGCAGTGGAGCTTCACCGCTGCTGGCCGACAGCGCCAGGGTGTAGTCGCGGGTAACGGCCGACGGGTTGTCGGACTCGTCGTTGCACAGCGGGCGAACGCCGGCGTAGGTGTGGAGGATATCGGCGCGGCTGAGCTGGTGATTGAAGTGCTCGTTGACCACCTTGAGCAGGTAATCGGTTTCGCCTTCGGTGATCGCAACCTTGGCCGGGTCGCCGGTGTACTCACGGTCGGTGGTGCCGATCAGGGTGAAGCGCTCCAGGTACGGAATGGCGAAGACGATGCGCTGGTCTTCGTTCTGCAGGATGTAGGCATGCTCGCCGTCGTACAGTTTCGGCACGATCAGGTGGCTGCCCTGGATCAGGCGGATGCCGTAGGGCGCTTCCAGTTGCAGGTCGTCCTGGATGAACTTGGCCACCCATGGCCCGGCGGCATTGACCAATGCGCGGGCACGGATCGACTGCTGGCTGCCGTCGGCGTTTTCCAGCTGCACGTTCCACACACCATCGACCCGGCGGGCGCTGATGCAGCGGGTGCGGGTGCGAATGTCTGCACCTTTTTCGCGGGCGGCCATGGCGTTGAGCACCACTAGGCGGGCGTCATCCACGGCGCAGTCGGCGTACTCGAAACCGCGGGTGATGGCAGGCTTGAGTGGATTGCCCGGAGCAAAGCGCAGGCTGTTTGATGCACCGAGCTGCTTGCGCTTGCCCAGGTGATCGTAAAGGAACAGGCCAGCACGGATCATCCACGCCGGACGCAGGTGCGGGCGATGCGGCAGCACGAAGCGCATCGGCTTGACGATGTGCGGAGCCTTGGCCAGCAGCACTTCGCGTTCAGCCAGGGCTTCGCGCACCAGCCGGAACTCATAATGCTCAAGATAACGCAGGCCACCGTGGATCAGCTTGCTGCTGGCCGAAGAGGTATGGCTGGCCAGGTCGTCCTTTTCGCAAAGGAACACGGAAAGACCGCGTCCGGCTGCATCGGCGGTAATCCCCACACCGTTGATGCCACCGCCAATTACAGCGAGGTCATAGAGTTCGGCAAGGGCGGGCGATGGCAAGCTGGATTGGGACACGAGTGGCCTCCTGAAGGTCTTTCCGACATCGAATCTGAACATTGATGTTCACTTTCGAAAATACTAGCGCAACAAAATGCTGCTCGCCAGCCCCTTCCCATAGAAAATACTGATCAGATGACAAATAAATGAAAAATAACGAACATTCGCGCTGCCACCGTTGCGATGGCAGCGGGCAGTGGCTCAGACCACTTCGAGGCGGATCTTGTACTGGTTGAGCAATTGCGTGAGGGCGGGCACCGGCGCCTGGTCGGTTACCAGGCAGTCGATCAGGCTGATCGAGCCCAGGCGCACCATGGCGTTGCGGCCGAACTTGCTCGAGTCGGCGGCGAGGATGACCTGGCGGGCATTGGCGATGATCGCCTGGGATACCCGGACTTCCTGATAGTCGAAATCCAGCAGGCTGCCGTCTTCATCGATGCCGCTGATGCCGACCAGGGCAAAGTCGACCTTGAACTGGTTGATGAAGTCGACGCTGGCCTGGCCCACAACGCCGCCATCGCGGCGTACATTGCCACCGGCCAGCTGTACTTCGAAATCATCCTTGGCGCTGAGGATCGAAGCCACGTGCAGGTTGTTGGTGATGATTTTCAAGTGGTTGTGGTTGAGCAGGGCGCGGGCGATGGATTCGGTGGTGGTGCCGATGTTGATGAACAGCGAGGCGTGATCGGGAATCTGCGCGGCAATGGCTTCGGCGATGCGCTGTTTTTCGTCGCGCATCTGGTCGGCGCGCATGGCGTAGGCAGTGTTTTCGATACTGGAATCGTAGGCTGCGCCACCGTGGTAGCGGCGTAGCAGATTGACCTCCGCCAACTGGTTGATGTCACGGCGGATGGTTTGCGGGGTAACGACGAACAGCTGCGCCATTTCTTCGATACTGACATAGCCGCGTTCGCGGACCAGCTCGAGGATTTGTTGTTGGCGAGGAGGCAGATTCATGGGCGGTCCTTTGGGGCAGCCGGGCAAATTTCGCCATGATGCCGCAGGATGAGTCTGACGGCCAGTCGCCTGGACAATCGCGGGGCAAGCCCGCTCCCACAGTGGGAGCGGGCTTGCCCCGCGAAGCTATCACTCTTCGTGCGGTTCCCAGTCGCGGGTGCGATCCACGGCCTTCAGCCAGCCGGCGTAGAGTTTCTCTTTCTGCACTTCGTCCAGTTGCGGGCTGAACTCGCGCTCGATGATGGCCTTGCCGCGCAGTTCATCCAGGCTGCTCCAGAAACCGCAGGCCAGGCCCGCCAGGTAGGCGGCGCCCAGGGCAGTGGTCTCGCGCATTTGCGGGCGCTCGACGCAGGTACCGAGGATGTCGGCCTGGAACTGCATGAGGAAGTTGTTGGCGACAGCGCCACCATCGACCCGCAGTTCGCTCAGGCGCTGGCCGCAGTCTTGTTGCATGGCATCGAGCACGTCGCGGGTCTGGTAGGCGATCGACTCCAGGGCGGCGCGAATGATGTGATCGACCTTGACCCCACGGGTCAGGCCGAACAATGCGCCACGGGCATAGGGGTCCCAGTACGGAGCGCCAAGGCCGGTGAAGGCGGGCACCAGGTAGACGCCGTTGCTGTCCTTGACCTTGCTGGCGAAGTACTCGGTGTCGTGGGCGTCGTTGACGATCTTCAGCTCGTCACGCAGCCACTGCACCGTGGAGCCGCCGTTGAACACCGCACCTTCCAGGGCGTAGGCCACTTCGCCGCGCGGGCCACAGGCGATGGTGGTGAGCAGGCCGTGGGAGGATTGGACCGCCTTGTCGCCGGTGTTCATCAGCAAGAAGCAACCGGTGCCGTAGGTGTTCTTGGCCTGGCCCGGCTCCACGCACATCTGGCCGAACAGCGCGGCCTGCTGGTCGCCGGCAATACCGGCAATGGCGATACCGCTCTTGGTGCGGCCGTAGACTTCCGAGGAGCTGCGTACTTCGGGCAACATCTGCCGCGGAATGTTCAGCACCTCAAGCATCTTCTCATCCCACTTCAGGGTGTGGATGTTGAAGAGCATGGTGCGCGAGGCGTTGGTGTAGTCAGTGACGTGCACCTTGCCGCCGGAGAATTTCCAGATCAGCCAGCTGTCGACGGTGCCAAACAACAGCTCGCCACGCTCGGCCCGTTCACGGGCGCCTTCGACGTTGTCGAGGATCCACTTGAGCTTGGTGCCGGAGAAGTACGGGTCGGTGACCAGACCGGTGGTTTCGCGGATGTATTCCTGCAGGCCGTCGCGCTTGAGTTGCTCGCAAATCTCGGTGCTGCGTCGGCACTGCCAGACAATGGCGTTGTACACCGGGCGGCCGGTTTCCTTGTCCCAAACCACGGTGGTTTCACGCTGGTTGGTGATACCGATGGCCGCCACCTGGTCGTGGCTCAGGCCAGCCTGGGCCAGGGCTTCGACCATGGTCGCGCTCTGGGTGGCGAAGATTTCCATCGGGTCGTGCTCGACCCAGCCGGCTTGAGGGTAGTGCTGTGCGAATTCGCGCTGCGAGGTGCCAACCACGTTGGCATCGCGGTCGAAAATGATGGCCCGCGAACTGGTCGTGCCCTGGTCCAGGGCAATGATGTAGTTCTTGTGCTGGGTGTCTGTCATATCGTTGGCCTTGCACTCAATAGGGTAGAGATCAGGGCAGGGCGAGCCTGGCTCGCCACTGCAGGCATCAGGATGCCTGGGTCTTGCCCTGAGGGTTGGCGTCGGTCTGGGCGCTTTCGCTCTCGGCAACCGGCAGGTTTCGGGCGATCACGCCACGATAAAGGGCCGCCCCAAGGCTTGCCCCTATGATCGGCGCAAAAACAGGAATCAGGAAATAGGGAATGTCACGACCGCCCGTAAAGGCGACTTCGCCCCAGCCGGCGAGGAAGGTCATCAGCTTGGGCCCGAAGTCCCGCGCCGGGTTCATCGCAAAGCCGGTCAGCGGGCCCATGGCACTACCGATCACGGCAATCAGCAGGCCGATCAGCAGCGGTGCCATGGCGCCGCGCGGCAGGCCGTTGTTGTCATCGGTCAGGGCCATGATCACTGCCATCAACACGGCGGTGATGACCACTTCGACCAAGAAGGCCTGGCCGGTGGACAGTGCCGGGTGCGGGTAGGTGGAGAACACCGAGGCCAGCTCGAGGCTGGCCTGGCTACCGCGGATCATTTCATGGGCCTGTTCGAAATCGAAGAACAGGTTGCTGTACAGCGTGTATACCAACGCCGCGCCGCAGAAGGCGCCGGCGATCTGGGCGACGATATAGAACGGCAGCTTGTGCTTCTCGAAGCCGGCGAACAGGCACAGGGCGATGCTCACTGCCGGGTTCAGGTGCGCACCGGATACCCCGGCGGTCAGGTAGATCGCCATGCTTACGCCGACGCCCCAGATGATGCTGATTTCCCACAGGCCAAAGCTGGCACCCGCAACCTTGAGCGCAGCGACGCAACCGGTGCCGAAAAAGATCAGCAGCGCGGTGCCGAGAAATTCGGCCATGCACTGGCTTGAAAGTGTTGGTTGTCGCAGAGCAGTCGTCATTCGTTACCTCGGTTCTTGTTGTTGTGAGGCGCAGTGAGCGCTCGACAAAAACCCGACAGAAATCCCCATTTCGGTCGGGCGGCGGCAGAAAATGCACCTTATCGGGGCATGGCTATATTCAGAATCGAAAAAATATAGACAAGAAACGCTTATGTCAAAGGTCGAAAGTGAACGACCATTCACAATCTGACTATTGGCGGCGGTGATGGGCGTTGGTTGCGCTTGGGGTTTTGCCCTAAAGTAACCGGCGAAATGGCATTCACCCCTCTGCTTGGAGTCCTGCATGACCCCCGCCCTGGATCTGCTGAAAAAGGTTCGCGCCGACCACCACATCCACAGTTACGAGCATGACCCAAAGGCTGCTTCTTACGGCCTGGAAGCGGCTGAAAAGCTCAATCTTGAGCCTGCGCGGGTGTTCAAGACCTTGTTGGCCAGTAGCGAAAAGGGCGAGTTGCTGGTGGCAGTAGTGCCGGTGGCCGGTAGCCTGGATCTCAAGCATCTGGCCCAGGCTGCCGGGGTGAAGAAGTGCGAGATGGCAGACCCGGCGGCGGCTCAACGCTCCACCGGTTACCTATTGGGCGGGATCAGCCCGCTGGGGCAGAAGAAACGCCTGCGTACTTTCATTGACGAGTCGGCTCAATTGTTTGAGCGCATTTTCGTCAGTGCTGGCCGTCGGGGGCTGGAAGTCGAGTTGGCGCCTGCGGTGCTGGTCGAGCATACCCAGGGTAGATTTGCCGCCATTGGCCGTGAATGATTGAACGGCATCGCGGGGCAAGCCCGCTCCCACTGTGGGAGCGGGCTTGCCCCGCGATTGATCTTGATCAGACCGCTGAACTGTACCGGCGAACGCCGTTCTCCGGCATTGGCAACTGCGCCGCGACGCTGCCGGGCACCGCGAACACCACCAGGTGATCCGCCGCCACTTCAATGCCCACTTCGCTACCGACCTGATGGTCGTTGTGGCTTGGAAAGATCGCTTCCAGCTGGCTGCCAGTCGGCAGTTGCAGGCGATACAGGGTCGAGGCACCAAGGAAGCTCTTGCCGACGATCAGCGCTTTGAGCTCGCTGTGCGGGGCATGGATGATGTCGTCCGGGCGCAGCAGCACATCCACGGCGCTGCCAGGCGTCAGGGTATAGGCCCGGTTGCCGCGCAGCTCGCCCAGCTCGGTACGTACCGACTCCGGGCTGGTCAACTGGCCACGGATAAAATAGCCCTGGCCAATGAAGCTGGCCACGAATGGCGTCAGTGGTTCGTGGTAGAGGTTGTAGGGGGTATCCCACTGTTCCAGGCGACCTTCCTTGAACACACCGACATGGTCGCTGACGGCGAAGGCTTCTTCCTGATCGTGGGTCACCAGAATTGCGCTGGTGCCTCGGCTTTTGAGGATGTCGCGCACTTCATGGCTCAGGCGCCGGCGCAGCTCTACGTCGAGGTTGGAAAACGGCTCATCGAGCAGCAGCAGCTGTGGCTCCGGTGCCAATGCGCGAGCCAGGGCCACACGTTGCTGCTGGCCGCCGGAAAGCTCGTGGGGATAGCGTTTGCCGAGGCCGCCGAGCTTGACCAGCTCGAGCATCTCTTCAACCACCTGACGCTGCTGCGGGTGCTTGCCGATGCCAAAGGCGATGTTCTCGGCCACGGTCAGGTGCGGGAACAGCGCGTAGTCCTGGAACACCATGCCGATCCGGCGCTTTTCCGGTGCCAGGGTGAACCCGGCCTTGGAGATGACCTCACCGCCAAGCTGGATCTCGCCTTCGTGCACCGGTTCGAAACCGGCTATGGCGCGCAGGGTGGTGGTTTTGCCGCAGCCTGAGGAGCCCAGCAGGCAACCAATGTCGCCAGCGTTCAGGTGCAGGTTGAGGTTCTGGACGATGCGCTGCTCGCCATAGCCACAGGCGAGCTCGCGCAGGTTAAGCAGTAAAGGTTGACTCATGCGTGGTGATAGGCCGGTTCAACAAGAAATTCGAGAAGCGCCTTCTGTGCATGCAAGCGGTTTTCGGCCTGGTCCCAGGCGACCGAACGTGGGTCGTCGAGCAGGTCCAGGCTGATTTCCTCGCCGCGATGAGCGGGCAGGCAGTGCATGAACAGGGCATCGGGTGCTGCCAGATCGAGCAGTTCGCGGGTTACCTGGTAAGGCGCGAACAACGCCAGGCGCCGTGCAGTTTCCTCTTCCTGACCCATGGAAGTCCAGACATCGGTGCTCACAAGGTGAGCACCCTGCACTGCATCCTTGGGTTCACGGAAGATCTGCACGCGCTCACCGGCCTGGGCCAGGAACTGTGGATTGGGCTCGAATTCGGCCGGGCAGGCGATGCGCAACTGGAAGTCGAACTGGATGGCCGCCTCGATATAACTGTTGCACATGTTGTTGCCGTCGCCGATCCAGGCCACAGTCTTGCCCTGGATTGCGCCGCGGTGCTCGAGGAAGGTCTGCATGTCGGCCAGCAACTGGCACGGGTGCAGGTCGTCGGACAAGCCGTTGATCACCGGCACCCGCGAGTTGGCGGCGAACTCGGTCAGGGTGTTGTGGGCGAAGGTGCGGATCATCACTGCATCGAGCATGCGCGACATGACGATGGCACAGTCACCAATCGGCTCGCCACGGCCCAGCTGGGTGTCCCGTGGCGAGAGGAAGATGGCCTGGCCGCCGAGCTGGATCATGCCGGCTTCGAACGACAGGCGGGTGCGGGTCGAGGATTTCTCGAAGATCATCCCCAGCACGCGGTTTTTCAGCGGTTCGAACAGTACGCCGCGGTTACGCAGGTCCTTCAGCTCGATACCTCGACGGATCACACTGAGCAGTTCGTCGGGTGTGAAATCCATCAGGGAGAGAAAGTGCCTAGCGCTCATGTTTGACTACCTTTTTGCAACAGACCGCAGGTCAGCGATACCGGCTTTTCAAAACAACGGAAGTGACCTGCGGCGAAAGCCGCACGGGGCGACGAATTAGGGGAAGACGCAATACTATAATTAAATGTCGCGTCATACCAAGAGGGGGATTCGTCGCCGATGTTTCAGGCGGTGTCGTAACCCATTGGTCAGAAGCTTTTTTTATAGTTACACCAGGGTTTTACACCGCCTGCCAGCGCCTTGGCAAACCCGGTAGCGGCGCGGCGTCGGATCGTTGTGCCTGATGGCCGAAGATTCACGCGGCGAACCTCGCTGGTGCGTGGGCGGGGGCAGGCTCATAGTCAGGCTCATTCCAGACGCCCGAAAGAGGTGGCCATGAACAAGACGCTGCATCATCGTGCCTGTCATCTGTGTGAAGCCATCTGTGGCTTGACCGTCGAAATCACCCACGAGCCCGACGTCGCCCCGCGCATCAGCTCGATCAAGGGTGACCCCCAGGACAGCTTCAGTCGCGGTCATATCTGCCCCAAGGCGGTGGCCCTGCAAGACATCCAGAATGATCCCGATCGCCTGCGGGCACCGCACAAACGGGTTGCTGACGGCTGGCAGGCGATCAGTTGGGAGGAGGCCTTCGAGCTGGCCGCGCAAAAGCTCTGGGCCATCCAGCAAGCCCATGGGCAAAACGCCGTGGCCGTCTACCAGGGCAACCCCAGCGTGCACAACTACGGGCTGATGACCCACAGCAACTACTTTCTCGGCCTGCTCAAGACCCGTAACCGCTTCTCGGCCACCTCGGTGGACCAGTTGCCACAGCACCTGACCAGCTACCTGATGTACGGTCATGGCCTGTTGCTGCCAATCCCGGACATCGACAACACCGGGTTCATGCTGATCCTGGGCGGCAACCCGCTGGCCTCCAACGGCAGCATCATGACCGTGCCGGATGTCGAGAAGCGGCTCAAGGCGGTTCAGGCCCGTGGCGGCAAGCTGGTGGTGGTCGATCCGCGTCGTAGCGAGACGGCGGCCATGGCCGACCAGCATCTGTTCATTCGCCCTGGCGCTGATGCGGCGCTGCTCTGCGGTCTGCTCAATACCCTGTTTGCCGAGGGGCTGACCCGTCCAACGGCATTGCCGGTCGAGGGTCTGGACCAGGTGCAGGCAGCGATTGCACCGTTCACTGCCGAGGCGATGAGCCGGCTTTGCGGTATTGAGGCCGAGGTGATTCGCCAGCTGGCCCGGGACTTTGCCGGCGCCGACAAGGCGGTCTGTTACGGGCGTATGGGGGTCTCGACCCAGGCTTTTGGCACCTTGTGCCATTGGCTGGTGCAGTTGCTCAACCTGGTCAGCGGCAACCTTGACCGGGTTGGTGGTGCCCTGTGTACCGAGCCTGCGGTGGATCTGGTGGCCAGCACCTCGGGCGGGCATTTCAATGTCTGGCAGAGCCGGGTCTCAGGGCTGCCCGAGTACGGCGGCGAACTGCCGGTGGCGGCCTTGGCCGAGGAGATGCTGGTCGAAGGGCAAGGGCAGGTCCGCGCGCTGGTGACGGTCGCGGGTAACCCGGTACTGTCCACGCCCAATGGCCGGCAGTTGGAGCGGGCCCTGGACGGTCTTGAGTTCATGCTTAGCATCGATCTGTACATCAATGAGACCACTCGGTACGCCGACCTGATCCTGCCGTCCACCTCGGCACTGGAGAATGATCACTACGACACCACCTTCAACCTGTTCGCGGTACGCAATGTCAGCCGTTTCAATCGGGCCATTCTGCCCAAGCCCGAAGGTGCCCTGCATGACTGGGAGATATTCGTTGGCCTGGCCAAGGCCTTTGCCGCCCTCGGTGACAAGCCATTGAAGCCGACCTTGGCGCCTGCGCAGATGATCGATACCGGCCTGCGTCAGGGCCGCTATGGTGACGCCTCCGCGTTCAAGCTGTCGCTTGCGACCCTTGATCAGCACCCGCACGGTATCGACCTTGGAGCGCTGCAGCCGAACCTGGCGGCGCGCTTGAAGACGGCAGACCAACGGATTCAAGCCGCCCCGCAGGCGATTCTCGACGATCTGCAGCGTTTTGCCCGGCAACAGCCGCTGGCGGCCGATCAATTGCTGTTGATCGGGCGACGCCACGTGCGCAGCAATAATTCCTGGATGCACAACTATCATCGGCTGGTGAAAGGCAAGCCTCGTCATCAGTTGTTGATGCATCCGGATGACTTGGCTGGCCGCCAGTTGTGCGATGGCCAGCGGGTACGAGTCAGCTCTCGGGTCGGGGAAATCGAGGTCGAGGTACAGGCGTGCTGCGACATGATGCCAGGGGTGGTCAGCCTGCCCCATGGCTTTGGTCATGCCCGTGCCGGGGTGCGCATGGGCATCGCCCAGGAGCAACCCGGCGCCAGCGCCAACGACCTCACCGATGAGCGCCAGTTGGACGCAGTGTCGGGCAATGCAGCGCTCAACGGCGTGCCAGTGCAGGTGGTTGCGGCTTGATATCGGCAAGGCCGAGCGTCCTGCCCGGCTTTCCGATACAATGCGTCACCGTGCCGACAACCAGGTCGGAAAGTTCAGGTCGGAAAGTTCAGCCGCGAGGTGCTTCATGGATATTATCGAAACAATCAAAGAGCAGATTGCCAACAACACCGTTCTGCTTTACATGAAAGGCTCGCCGAATGCCCCACAGTGCGGTTTTTCGGCCAAGGCGGCGCAAGCCGTGATGGGTTGCGGCGAGAAGTTCGCTTACGTGGATATCCTGCAGAACCCGGAAATCCGCGCCAACCTGCCAAAGTACGCCAACTGGCCGACCTTCCCACAACTGTGGGTTGCCGGTGAGCTGGTTGGCGGCTCTGACATCATGACCGAGATGGCTGCCAACGGCGAACTGCAGACCCTGATCAAGGATGCAGCAGCCAAGGCCGCTGACAAGGCCTGATTCCAGGTTGGTTAAAAAAAGCCCCGCAGTGCGGGGCTTTTTTATACCTGTTGCAACCGGGGGAGGGTTTACTCGCCCATCTGCGACTGCAGGTAATTCTCCAGGGTGATCTTGTCGATCAGGCTCAGCTGGGTTTCCAGCCAGTCGATGTGCTCTTCCTCGGCTTCGAGGATGTCTTCGAGCAGTTCACGGCTGCCGAAGTCGCCAACGGTCTCGCAGTGGGCGATGGCGGCCTTGAGGTCGACCAGGCCTTTTTGCTCGATCTTCAGGTCGCACTCGAGCATTTCCTTGGTGTGTTCACCAATCAGCAACTTGCCCAGGTCCTGGACGTTGGGGATGCCTTCGAGGAACAGAATACGCTTGATCAGTTTGTCAGCGTGTTTCATCTCTTCGATGGATTCTTTGTACTCGTGCTTGCCGAGCTTTTCCAGACCCCAGTCTTCGTACATGCGGGCATGCAGAAAGTATTGGTTGATTGCGACCAGCTCGTTTCCGAGGATCTTGTTGAGATGCTGGATGACGCTAACGTCGCCTTTCATGATGGGGTCCTGCCCTATAAATGTGTCTATAAAGGCAAGTTTGAGCCTCGCAACTTCTACTGTCAAACCTAAGTTATTGAATAATAAATGAAAATTAATCGGAATAAGAATGTTTTTGTTCCGCGTTAAACTCCTAACTACTTGAATTACAGGCATAAAAAAACCGGACGCTGGGTCCGGTTCTTGGAATGTGCTGAATTATGCTGCAGTAAATTCTACAGGATAGGGCAGGGCAGCCTGGCTGACCTGAAGCTCGGTGAGGGTTTCGCGTACCACCTGTTTGGCCAGGCAGGCACATTTGCCACACTGGCTCGCCACGTTGGTGGCGCTTCTGACTTCCTTGTAGCTGCAGCATCCTTCATAGATCGCATCGCGGATCTGTCCGTCGGTCACGCCAACACAAAGACACACATACATAGGCTGACCATCGCTGGTAAAGGCTCAATGCGAAGAAGCTTAATGTTAATGAGAATGCTTGTCAAAGCTCTTTCTGCAACGGCCGGACTAGAGCGACCGACGGCAGATTGTCGAGCATTCGGACTGAAACTCGGCGAGTAGCGCCGGGCGGTGTATGATGGTCGGCCATTTCGCTGCCGGGCCGCTGCATGCTGGCCTGTGCAAGATGATTCCACCCCATCAGGAGATATCGCATGAGCGTACTCGTTGGCAAAAATGCCCCGGACTTCACCGTTCCAGCTGTTCTGGGCAACGGCGAAATCGTCGACAGTTTTAACCTGGCTTCGGCCATCAAGGGCAAGTACGGCCTGGTGTTCTTCTACCCGCTGGACTTCACCTTCGTCTGCCCGTCCGAGCTGATCGCTCTGGATCACCGCATGGCCGAATTCAAGGCGCGCAACGTTGAAGTGATCGCCGTGTCGATCGACTCGCACTTCACCCACAACGCCTGGCGCAACACCCCGATCAATGCCGGTGGCATCGGTCAGGTCCAGTACATCATGGCGGCTGACATGAAGCACGACATCGCCAAGGCTTACGACGTTGAGTCCGAAGGCGGCGTCGCTTTCCGTGGTGCATTCCTGATCGACGACAAGGGCGTTGTCCGCTCGCAGATCGTCAACGACCTGCCACTGGGCCGCAACATGGACGAGCTGCTGCGTCTGGTTGACGCACTGCAATTCCACGAAGAGCACGGCGAAGTCTGCCCTGCCAACTGGAAAAAAGGCGACAAGGGCATGACCGCTTCGCCAGAAGGCGTTGCTGCTTACCTGAGCGAGAACGCTGGCAAGCTGTAATTGCCAGGCATAAAAAAACCGGCCTTGATGGCCGGTTTTTTTATGCCTGTAGCAGCGTCAGTCGTTGAAGTCCTGCCAGCCGCCCATTTCCTTCCAGCGGTTGACGATGCCGCAGAACAGCTCGGCGGTCTTCTCGGTGTCGTAACGCGCCGAGTGCGCTTCACGGCCATCGAAGTCGATGTCGGCGCTCTGGCAGGCCCGCGCCAGCACGGTCTGGCCATAGGCAAGACCGGCCAGGGTGGCGGTGTCGAAGCTTGAGAACGGGTGGAACGGGTTGCGCTTCATGTCGTGGCGGGCCACGGCGGCGTTGAGGAAGCCCAGGTCGAAGCTGCTGTTGTGGCCGACCAGGATCGCCCGTTTGCAGCCGTTGGCCTTCAGCGCCTTGCGCACACCACGGAAGATGTCGGTCAGGGCCGACTCTTCGCTGACTGCCATGCGCAGTGGGTGGTCAAGCTTGATCCCGGTGAACTCCAGGGCTGCTTGCTCGATGTTGGCGCCTTCGAATGGCTCGACGCGGAAGAAATAGGTGTGTTCCGGGAACAGGAAGCCCTTTTCGTCCATGCCGATGGTGACGGCGGCGATCTCCAGCAGGGCGTCGGTAGCGCTGTTGAAACCACCGGTTTCAACGTCGACCACTACCGGCAGGTAACCGCGAAAGCGTTCAGCCATTGGATGGCGCGGACCCCCGCCATGACCTTCCTGGTCGTCTTCGTACTGATCTTCGCTCACGCAGTTTCCTCCAGCAGGCGCCAGCGCAATTGTTCACCGGCGCGCAGCGGAATAACGGTCTGCTCGCCGAACGGCAAGCTGCTTGGGGCGGTCCAGCTGTCGCGGACCAGGGTAATGGTATCGGTATTTGCCGGCAGGCCATAGAAGGCCGGGCCATGCAGGCTGGCGAAGCCTTCAAGTTTGTCCAGCGCGTTACGCTGCTCGAACGCCTCGGCATACATCTCGATGGCGGCATAGGCGGTGTAGCAGCCAGCACAGCCGCAGGCGGCTTCCTTGGCATGCTGGGCGTGGGGGGCCGAGTCGGTGCCGAGGAAGAACTTGCTGCTGCCGCTGGTGGCGGCGTCCAGCAAGGCCACCTGGTGGGTGTTGCGCTTGAGGATCGGCAGGCAATAGAAATGCGGCCGAATCCCGCCCACCAGCATGTGGTTGCGGTTGTACAGCAGGTGCTGGGCGGTAATGGTCGCGCCAACGTTGGCCGGAGCCTCGGTGACGAACTGCACGGCGTCGCTGGTGGTAATGTGCTCGAACACTACCTTGAGGGTCGGGAAGCGTTCGACCACTCGGCGCAGGTGCTCGTCAATGAACAGTTTCTCGCGGTCGAAGACGTCGACTTCGCTGCGGGTCACCTCACCGTGTACCAGCAGCAGCATGCCGACCTCGGCCATGGCTTCGAGCACCGGGAAGATCTTGTCGACACTGGTCACGCCGGAATCGGAGTTGGTCGTCGCACCGGCCGGGTAGAGCTTGGCGGCATGGACAAAACCTGTGGCCTTGGCCGCGCGGATTTCTTCGGGCTGGGTGCGGTCGGTGAGGTACAGCACCATCAGCGGCTCGAAACGGCTGCCAGCAGGGCGTGCGGCGAGGATGCGCTCGCGGTAGGCGCCGGCTTCGGCGGCATTGCGCACCGGTGGTACCAGGTTAGGCATGATGATTGCGCGGGCAAAGGTGCGCGCGACGTCGCCGACGGTATGCGGCAAAACAGCGCCATCACGAAGATGGATGTGCCAGTCGTCGGGACGCAGGAGGGTCAGGCGGTCGGACATTGGGGATTCCAGGCGGGTCGAACTCAAGGTGAATGCTACCGGAAAAGCCGGTTACGAGCACTCGCTATCAAGTTTTGCCGCGCCCGACCGATAGCGTGCAGGTATACCGTGAAAATCTGTGGAGCCGCCCGTGCGCCAGCGTTATCTAGCCCTGCTCAGTGTGTTTGCCAGCATGCCTGCCATGGCACTCACCTTCCAGACTCGTCTGGAGAACATCGAGTGGAAGGTCGAAGGCGATCAGTTCGAATGTCGGCTGGTTCAACCCATTGCCGATTTCGGCAGCGGCGAATTCGTTCGTCGCGCCGGCGAGCAGCCGACATTCCAGTTGCGATCAAGCAGTAATGTGCTCGGCTCCGGCAACGCCACCCTGCTGGCGGCGGCTGCGCCGTGGCAGCCGGGGCGTGGCGATATCAACCTGGGGGCCGTGCGCATGGCCCGCAGCGGCGTGCTCTTTACCAGTTCCCAGGGCCAGGCCAGCCGCCTGATCAACGGCCTGCTCGATGGCCGCAGCACGGTGGTGCGCAACTACGCCGGTGAAGCTGGGCGGGCCATGGAAGTGCGGGTGCTGCCGGTCAAGTTCAGCAAGGCCTATGGGGACTACCAGGCTTGTGCGGCGAAACTCTTGCCAATGAACTATGACCAGGTGCGTCAGGCCCGGGTCGGTTTCCCGGGGGGTGGCATCGACCTGGACAGCGATGCACGCGCACGCCTGGATGTAATTCTCGATTTCCTCAAGGCCGACCCGACGGTCAACCATATCCAACTCGACGGTCACTCCGACAACAGCGGCAATCGCCTGACCAACCGTGACCTGTCCCGGCGCCGGGCGCTGGCGGTCATGGAGTACCTCAAGGCCCACGGTGTCCCCGAAGAGCAGATTACCTTGCGCTTTCATGGCGAGCGCTATCCGCTGGCGAGCAACAACAGCGCAGCCAACCGCGCACGCAACCGGCGCGTGAACATTGAACTGGATCGGGTAACACCGGTCGAAAAACCTCAAGAAAACCCTGTCGAGCCTGTGGCCAAACCAGCGGCCGCACCGGCTGCCGCAGCTGAAACGGTGAAGCCTGCAAGCAAGTCCTGAGCTGCGACCGTCCGTCGCGGCCTCGACAATTTTTGTCGCTTTGTCGTCACAAGCTGTCGCCCCACTGTAATTTTTGTCGCAAGGCCGGTAGAATCGACGGCTTTCCGTACAACCCCGTGGAGTGATGGCATGGCGGACGTAAAAAAGGTCGTACTGGCGTATTCCGGCGGCCTTGATACTTCGGTGATTCTCAAGTGGCTGCAGGATACCTACAACTGTGAAGTGGTGACCTTCACCGCAGACCTGGGTCAGGGCGAAGAGGTCGAACCGGCCCGCGCCAAGGCTCAGGCCATGGGCGTCAAGGAAATCTACATCGATGACCTGCGCGAAGAGTTCGTACGCGACTTCGTGTTCCCGATGTTCCGCGCCAACACTGTCTATGAAGGCGAGTACCTGCTGGGTACTTCCATCGCTCGTCCGCTGATCGCCAAGCGCCTGATCGAAATCGCCAACCAAACCGGGGCTGACGCCATCTCCCATGGTGCGACCGGCAAGGGTAACGACCAGGTCCGTTTCGAGCTGGGCGCCTACGCGCTCAAGCCGGGCGTCAAGGTCATCGCACCATGGCGCGAATGGGACCTGCTGTCCCGTGAAAAGCTCATGGACTATGCCGAGAAGCACGGTATCCCGATCGAGCGTCACGGCAAGAAGAAGTCGCCGTACTCGATGGACGCCAACCTGCTGCACATCTCCTATGAAGGTGGCGTGCTGGAGGATACCTGGACCGAGCACGAAGAAGACATGTGGCGTTGGACCGTCTCCCCGGAGAATGCGCCTGATACCGCGCAATATCTGGAGCTTACCTACCGTAACGGCGACATCGTTGCACTGGACGGCGTCGAAATGACCCCGGCCACTGTGCTGGCGACGCTGAACAAGATCGGTGGTGCTCACGGTATCGGCCGTCTCGACATCGTCGAAAACCGCTACGTCGGCATGAAGTCCCGCGGTTGCTACGAAACCCCGGGCGGCACCATCATGCTGCGTGCGCACCGCGCCATCGAATCCATCACGCTGGACCGCGAAGTCGCTCACCTCAAAGACGAGCTGATGCCGAAATACGCCAGCCTGATCTACACCGGCTACTGGTGGAGCCCTGAGCGTCTGATGTTGCAGCAGATGATCGATGCTTCGCAGGTCAACGTGAACGGCGTAGTGCGTCTGAAACTCTACAAGGGCAACGTTATCGTTACCGGTCGCAAGTCCGACGATTCGCTGTTCGACGCCAACATTGCGACCTTCGAGGAAGATGGTGGCGCGTACAACCAGGCCGACGCGGCGGGCTTTATCAAGCTCAACGCCCTGCGCATGCGCATTGCGGCCAACAAGGGTCGGACTCTGGTCTGATCGTTGTTGCTCAGAAAACCCCGGCTTGCCGGGGTTTTTTTTGCCTGGACATTACCGGGCAACCTCAGGTCTTGTTCAGTGCTTGAGTTATCACAGTGGTTTGAGCGCCGGTGTTGAGGTTGTACAGAGTCCAAGTGTTGCCAGTCGGCTGGCCGGGTTTGATTGCTTGTAATGTGAAAAACTCCATGAGTTCGCTGGCTGCCGGACCACCCAAGGTGATGGATACTGTATTTTGCTCGGAACTATCCGCTCTCAATAGCACGGTGCTAGTGGCTTCGGCCGTTGTACTTATTGAAGTAACAGATTCGCTCACAGGAGGCGCAGGCTCCGCCACGATTTGCATATGCGCAGCGGCAGGTGCAGTGATTGTATCTGTCATGAGATCGCTTGAATCGGGTGAGTAAAGTGACTTGTTGTTGAAGTTCAAGGTGAGAAAGAACAACACCGTGAGGAAGAACGGAAACCCCACCAGGAACCAGGTGTAGATGCCTTGGCTATCGGCACTGAGAAATGGCAACGAGGCCAGCGCCGATGCTTCGATGACGCCAGCCAGAATCGCGATGATCGTCAGTGGGTGTTTCGTCTCGATCTTGCTCATGCACAGGCTACCTTGCTCGGTGACTCAGGTCCTTTATGGCAACAGGGTTTAGCACATCGACCGGGCTAACCTACAGCGCGGCAAATTTCTCCGGGTGGCACTTTTGTCCAAGGTTTGTGTAAGGCGGTTTTGCATAATGCTTGGATACTGTTTTTATCAAGCAGTGTTATAGGATTTTTCCTTCAGCTAATAAGGCCGTGTGTAATGGGCTCTTTCGAGTGTTGGTGATATCTTTATTCAGGAAGTGTTGAAAGAGCGCGACAATATTTAATTGCTGTGTCTTCGCAGCGCTATTGAAATAGCGGCGTGTAGGATAATTCTCATATGGCTGTAGGGCGCGTCCCTGTATGCAACCACTGGTTAGTGACGCAATGCAATAAGTCATGCATCTAGGCTATTGTGAGTTCTCAAAAAAATAGAACAGCGAACAATTGGATTTGCCCATGAATAAAGTCCTGATCGTGGATGATCATCCGGTCATTCGCCTGGCTGTACGCATGTTGATGGAGCGGCATGGTTATGAAGTCATTGCAGAGACGGACAACGGCGTGGACGCGCTGCAGTTGGCGCGAGAGCATGGGCCGGACATCGTCATTCTTGATATCGGCATCCCCAAACTTGATGGACTCGAGGTCATCGCCAGGTTGACCACCAATCACTCCGGCATCAAGGTGCTGGTCCTCACCTCCCAGGCGCCCGGGCACTTTTCCATGCGTTGCATGCAGGCGGGTGCTGCCGGCTATGTCTGCAAGCAGCAGGACCTCACTGAGCTGCTCAGTGCCATCAAGGCAGTGCTTTCCGGCTACAGCTACTTTCCTAACCAGGCGTTGCATTCGGTGCGTTCGAACCTTGGTGGTTCGAGCGAGGCAGATATGGTCGAGCGCTTGTCGGGGCGGGAGATGATGGTGCTGCAGCAACTGGCCCGGGGCAAGACCAACAAGGAGATTGCCGATGGTATGTTTCTCAGCAACAAGACGGTCAGCACATACAAGACGCGCTTGCTGCTCAAACTCAATGCGCGCTCGCTGGTCGACCTGATCGAGCTTGCCCAGCGCAACGGCCTGGTTTGATCCACCCAGCAACAACAAAGCCTCCGTTCAGGAGGCTTTTTTTGATTTATGAACGTCGATCCGTCAGAGGTCGAAGTCGAAATCGGCCAACTGCCTTTTCAAACGACGCTCTTCCAGCATGTTATCGATGGTGCGGCGCTTGCTCAGGTTGGTTTTTGCCACTTCAACTCGGGGTTCCTC
The DNA here is from genome assembly GCF_028656935.1 of Pseudomonas rubra. Lineage (GTDB taxonomy): Bacteria > Pseudomonadota > Gammaproteobacteria > Pseudomonadales > Pseudomonadaceae > Aquipseudomonas > Aquipseudomonas rubra. The sequence goes on along the minus strand of NZ_JAMDGZ010000044.1, from coordinate 23,541 downwards.
ATCCTCATCTTCAGGGTTGAGGTCTTCAACTGCTACATCCAGGTCTTCTTTATCGGTGCTCATAAGTCACTCCAAGCCAAGAGGGCCATTGGCGCACCTTATAGCGAGAAATGTTGACCGGGTAAAAAAGATTTTTTCAATCGACTGAGCAGTATTTTCACTATTGGCTCAATCGTCCGAGGTTTTTTCCTTGTACTCACACAAGTCTTCGATGCGACAACTTCCACAGCGGGGCTTGCGCGCCTGGCACACATAGCGGCCATGCAGGATCAACCAGTGGTGGGCATCAAGCAGATATGCCTTGGGTACGAACTTCATCAAGGCTTTTTCAACCTCCAGGACAGTCTTGCCCGGAGCGATCCCGGTGCGGTTGCTTACCCGGAAAATATGCGTGTCGACGGCCATGGCCATATGCCGGAACGCAGTGTTGAGCACCACGTTGGCAGTCTTGCGGCCAACCCCGGGCAGGGCTTCCAGCGCTTCGCGGGTCTCTGGCACCTGGCTGCCATGCTGTTCGATCAGCAGGCGGCAGGTTTCAATGACGTTTTTCGCCTTGCTGTTGTACAGGCCAATGGTCTTGATGTAAGCCGACAGGCCTTCGACGCCCAGGGCGTAAATCGCTTCGGGGGTATTGGCGACCGGGTACAGTTTGGCCATGGCCTTGTTCACGCTGACATCGGTGGCCTGGGCCGAGAGGATCACCGAAATCAGCAGTTCGAAAGGGCTGGTGTAGGCCAGCTCGGTTTTCGGCTCGGGGTTGTCTTCATGCAGCCTGCGAAAGATTTCCAGGCGTTTGGCGGCATTCATGGGGTCAAAGCGTTCCTTGACGACGTGAAGGGGCTCGCCTCTGGCAAACCCGGTTGTACAGGGCCAATAGCAGGCCCAGAAGAATCAGCGCACCCGGCAACAGGCTGGCCAGTCGCAGGTTGGCAACGTCGGCCAGGCCCTGGCGTACCAAACCCATGGCAATGCACAGCAAGGTGAACGCTGCCAGTGTGAGCGCTACGCTTCGCCAGTGCTGGTTATCGTCGCGGACGTACTCGAACAGCAGGCATTGTACGGCGATCAGCGCCGGATAGGGGCCCAGGGCAAGCGACATCGGCAAGGCCCAGGCGCGCAGGCCCAGTTCCAGGCAGGTGACCAGCGAGGCCGCCAGCAGCGTGCTGGCAAGCAAGCCCGTAGTGCCGGCCAGCATCTTGCGCAACGGCGTCATGCACAAGCGGTGCAGGCTGATGATCAGCACGCTGCACAGGGCAATCACGCAAGCCTGCAATGCCGTCTGGGTGGCGCCTAGCAGCGGCGCCATCAGTATCGCGAGCAGTCGGCTATTCATCGGCGCCTCCTGAGAGCAATTGCTGGCGATGCTCATCGAAGTAGCGCAAGGCTTCATGGCTGGCCTGGATGACTGCGCGGGAAGTCACGGTAGCGCCAGCTAGCTGGTCGAACTGGCCATTGTCACGCTTGAGTGCCCAAGCGGTGTCCGCAGTGTTCTGCCGGCTGATGCCGGCAAAACCCTGCAACCAGGTGTTGCCAGGCTCCACTAGCTTGCCACCCAAGCCTGGGGTCTCATGCTGCTGCAAGACCTTGATCGCCATCAGACGACCGTTGGCGTCAATGGCAATCAGCAAGTCGAGCGGGCCGCCATAACCCTGAATCTGGCTATGCAGCACAACGGCGCTGCGCTGGCCCTGCAAGGTGGCCAGATAGCCGCCGAGCAGGCGGCTGTGATCAAGGTTGGCAGCTGGTAGCCGCAAGGGGTGGTGCAGGGGTTGGTTGTCATAGCGCTGCGCTGGCAGCAGGCTCAACCAGCGTTGCGCCTTGAGCTGTTGCTCGGCGGCGGTGATGCGCGGGGCCGTGATGTGCTGCCAGAGCACCACGCTGCCCAGGGTCAGCAGGGCCAGGGTCAGCAACACGGCTGCGCTACGCAGGGAGGAGGTGTTCATTTTGCCTCTCCCTGCCAGCGCTCGAGCATCGGTACGCAGAGGTTCATCAGCAGCACAGCGAACGCCGCGCCATCCGGATAACTGCCCCAGGTTCGAATTAGGTAGATGAGCAGCCCCGCTCCGGCCCCGAACAACAGCTTGGCCCTTGGACTCCGAGGCCCTGAAACCGGTTCGGTGATGATAAAAAATGCAGCCAGCATGGTCGAGCCCGAAAACAGATGCAGCAGCGGTGAGCCGTTGGAGTCCGACCCCGAGCCGTTCCAGCACAGCAGGCTGGCCACAAACAGGCTGGTCAGCAAGCCCACGGGCGCATGCCAGCTAATCACCTTGCGCTGCAACAACAGCAAACCGCCAAGCAAGAAAGCCAGGTTGACCACCTCGCTGCCCCGTCCGCCCACGTGGCCAAAGCCCGGATGGCTGACGAACAGCTCATCCATGGTCAGGCTGCGGTTGTTGCGCAGCCCGTCGAGTACCGTGGCCTGTGCCCAGGCATCCACCTGTTCGCCCATGGGCAGGCCAAATACCTGTTGCAGCGTATCACTCAGGCCCAGCAGCTGGGTGCCTGGCCACAGGGTCATGTGTTGCGGGAACGACACCAGCACCAGCGCATAGCCAAGCATCGCCGGGTTGAACAGGTTCTTGCCGACACCTCCATAAAGTTGCTTGCCCAGGGTAATGGCGGCGCTGGCGGCAATCATCGGTAGCCACCAGGGCGCATAGGTGGGCAGGGCTGCGCTGAGCAGCACGGCAGTGACCAAGGCGCTGCCGTCGTTGAGTGCAGGCAGGCAGGGGCGTTGTTGCAGTTTCAGCAGCACGGCTTCGCTTGCCAGCGCCGCACTGGCGCATAGCAGCAGATTGAGCAGCAGCCCCCAGCCGTGCAGCCACAACAGGGTCAGCAACCCTGGGGCGCAGGCCAGCAACACCAGGCCCATGGTGCTGCGCAGGCGTTCGCTATTATCGGCCATCGCCGACTGCCGGTTGCAGGGTCTGCAGGCGTGCCTGGGCCTGTTGCGCTGCGTTCTCGAGTTCTGCCAGTTGTGCTTGCTGGGCTGGGTCAGGCGTATCGCCAAAAGCTGTCCTGGCTTTGTTCAGTTGGGCCCGGCTCATGGCCGCGGCGATCTTCGCTTGCTTGAGTGCGCTATCGGCGGCAGCGACCTTCTGTGCCTTGACCCGTTCGATGGCCGCTTTGATCGGGTCGTCGACAACGGCGCTCTCGGGGGTAGCACTGGGGGGCGCGGCACGCTGGCTGCGGGCCAGGCGCTCAGCCTGTTTGCGTGCTTCGTCGCGCTGCAAACGCAGGTTGCGTTGTTCAAAGCGGCGCCGGGCCTGGTTGCGCTTGTGCTCGCGGGCTGCCAGCGCTTCGGCGCTACGGGCCAGGCCGCCGACAATCGGCACGACATTGCTGTCGGCGCTCACCGGCAGCAAATCGATGCAATCCACCGGACACGGCGCCACGCACAGGTCACAGCCGCTGCATTCGCTGCTGATCACCGTGTGCATCAGTTTTGCCGCGCCGACGATGGCGTCCACCGGGCAGGCCTGGATGCATTTGGTGCAGCCAATGCATTCGGCTTCGCGAATGTAGGCCACTTGCGCCGGTGCGCTGCCACGTTCGGCGTCGAGTTCGAGCACCGGAACCTGTAGCAGCCGGGCCAGGGCGGCGATGGTTTCGCCGCCGCCCGGCGGGCATTTGTTGATCGCTTCGCCCGCTGCCAGGCCTTCGGCATAAGGCCTGCAGCCAGGGTGGCCACACTTGCCGCATTGGGTCTGCGGCAGCAGGGCGTCGATGCGTTGAATCAGGCTCATGAAGTCAATAATCCGTTGAAGCCGAGAAACGCCAGGGCCATCACGCCAGCGCCGATCAATTCGATCGGCAGGCCGCGAAAGGCCGTGGGGATATCGTCATTGTCGCTGCGTTGGCGCAGCTCGGTGAGCAGGCCCAGGGCCAGCCAGAAGCCCAGGCCTCCGGCCACGCTCCAGCCCAGGGTCTGCGCAATGCCTTGGTCGCCTGCACTGGCCTGCAGGCTCAGGCCGATCAGGGCCAGGTTGGTCAGCAGCAGTGGCGCTAAACCGTCGAAGGGCAGGGCTGGCAGCAGGCCTGTCAGCAACCTGAGGGTAAGCACGATCAGCCCCATGCTCAGCACCAGGAAAACAATCAGGTACAGATACTCAAGCTGCAGCGGCAGCAACGCCAGACGAAAAAGCAGTTGTCCAAGCCCGACCGCCAACACCAGCAACAGCAGGGTCGAAAGCCCCAAGGCATGCACCTGGCGCCGATTCTGCTCGGGGTGGGTGTGCAGCAGCGGGTCGATGGCCTGCCCCTGGTGCAGGACCAGGTTGTTGATCAGCGCGGCGCTGATCAGGGCCAGAATGAATTCGCTCATGAGGGGGCCGAATGCTGAGGCTGAACGCCATTATCCGGCAATGACGCGAGGATGAGAACGCCCCGGCCGCAATCGGCCGGGGCATACGCCTTACTTGATGCGCTGACCGGGCTTGGCGCCGCTGTCAGGGCTGAGCAGGTAGATTTCTTCACCGCCGGGGCCTGCGGCCATCACCATGCCTTCGGAGATGCCAAAGCGCATTTTGCGCGGCTTGAGGTTGGCGATCATCATGGTCAGGCGACCTTCGAGCTTGGCCGGGTCCGGGTAGGCCGACTTGATGCCGGAGAACACGCTGCGCTGTTCGTCGCCGATGTCCAGGGTCAGGCGCAGCAGCTTGTCGGCGCCTTCCACCGCTTCGGCCTTGAGGATCAGGGCAACCCGCAGGTCGACTGCGGCGAAGGTGTCGAAGTCGATCTCGGCCGACAGCGGGTCCTTGGTCAGTTCGCCATTGCCGGTGACAACGCTGGTCTGGCTGGCGGCCAGGTCTTCCTTGGAGGCAGCGGTCATGGCTTCGACCTTGGCCGGGTCGATGCGGCTCATCAGCGCCTTGAACGGATTGAGCTGATGGTTGCTCAGGCGGGTCTGGTGGTCGGCCCAGGTCAGCGGAGCGACGTTGAGGAACGCCTCGGCGTCGGCGGCCAGCACAGGCAGCACTGGCTTGAGGAAGATCACCAGTTGGCGGAACAGGTTGATGCCCTGGGCGCAGATCGCCTGGACTTCATCCTGCTTGCCTTCCTGCTTGGCCAGCGACCAGGGTGCCTTGTCGGCAATCCAGGCGTTGGCGCGGTCGGCCAGGCCCATGATCTCACGCATGGCGCGGGCGAAGTCGCGGCCTTCGTAGGCTTCGGCGATGCCTGGGGCGGCGGCGAGGAAGGCTTCGGTCAACTCTGGTGCAGCGTCGCCTGCGACCATGACGCCATCGTTACCCTTGTGGATGAAGCCGGCGCAACGGCTGGCGATATTGACCACCTTGCCGACCAGGTCGGAGTTGACCTTCTGGATGAAGTCTTCCAGGTTCAGGTCGAGGTCATCGACGCCGCGGCCCAGCTTGGAGGCGTAGTAGTAGCGCAGGTACTCCGGATCCAGGTGATCCAGATAGGTGCGGGCCTTGATGAAGGTGCCACGGGACTTGGACATCTTCGCGCCGTTGACCGTCAGGTAACCGTGCACGTTGATCGCGGTCGGCTTGCGGTAGCCGGCGCCTTCGAGCATGGCAGGCCAGAACAGGGCGTGGAAGTTGACGATGTCCTTGCCGATGAAGTGGTACAGCTCGGCTTGCGAGTCCTTGTTCCAGAACGCGTCGAAGTCCAGCTCCGGGCGGCGTGCGCAGAGGTTCTTGAAGCTGGCCATGTAGCCGATCGGCGCGTCCAGCCAGACGTAGAAGTACTTGCCGGGTTCGTCGGGGATTTCGAAGCCGAAGTACGGCGCATCACGGGAGATGTCCCATTCCTGCAAGCCTGAATCCAGCCATTCGGCGATCTTGTTGGCCACCGCGTCCTGCAGGGTGCCGCTGCGGGTCCACTGCTGGAGCATGGCCTGGAAGTCTGGCAATTTGAAGAAGAAGTGCTGTGAGTCCTTGAGTACCGGGGTGGCACCGGAGATCGCCGACTTGGGGTTCTTCAGCTCGGTTGGAGCATAGGTGGCGCCGCATTTCTCGCAGTTGTCGCCGTACTGGTCTTCAGTGGCGCACTTGGGGCAGGTGCCCTTGATGAAACGGTCGGCCAGGAACATTTTTTTGTCCGGGTCGAAGTACTGGGTGATCGAGCGGGTGGCGATGTGCCCGGCTTCACGCAGCTTGAGGTAGATCTGGTTCGACAGCTCGCGGTTTTCTTCGGCGTGGGTCGAGTGGAAGTTGTCGAACTCGACCAGGAAGTCGGCGAAATCCCCGCTGTGCTCGGCCTGGACGGCGGCAATCAATTGCTCGGGGGTGATGCCTTCCTTCTCGGCGCGCAGCATGATGGCCGAGCCGTGGGCATCGTCAGCGCAGACGTAAATGCACTGGTTGCCGCGCAGTTTCTGGAAGCGCACCCACATGTCTGTCTGGATGTACTCGAGCATATGGCCAAGGTGAATGGAACCATTGGCATAGGGCAGGGCGCTGGTGACGAGAATCTGACGTGGCTCGGACATGGGGGCTCGGCTACTTTTTTCGGCTACTTGAGATGAAACGGTGATCGGCCACTATAAAACGCCGGGAAATTTATTTCACCCCATGGACGTATCTGAAGCGGGATGACGGGTTAGCATAGTGGCCTGTTTTGCTCAGTCTTTATCACGGGAGTCTCCATGAGTGCCGTCACTCGCGCAGCCGTCGAAGCCGTTCTTCGCCAATACACCGACCCTTACCTGAACCAGGACCCGGTCAGCGCCGGGTGCGTCCAGGCCATCGATATCCAGGGCGATCGCGTCAGCGTGCAACTGCAACTGGGCTACGCTGCCGGTTTGTTCAAGAACGGATGGGCGCAGGTTCTGCAAACGGCTGTCGAAGGTATCGACGGGGTTGCCTCGGCGCAGATCGTGATCAACTGTGTGATCGCCGCGCACAAGGCCCAGGCGCAGATCCCGGGCCTGGCCAACGTCAAGAACATTATCGCTGTAGCTTCGGGCAAGGGCGGTGTCGGCAAGTCGACCACCGCCGCCAACCTGGCTCTGGCCCTGGCCCGTGAAGGTGCGCGGGTGGGGGTTCTTGATGCTGACATCTATGGCCCGAGCCAGGGCGTGATGTTCGGTATCGCCGAAGGCACCCGGCCGCAGATTCGCGATCAGAAGTGGTTCGTGCCGCTCAAGGCTCACGGTGTCGAGGTCATGTCCATGGCGTTTCTGACTGACGACAACACGCCGATGGTCTGGCGCGGGCCGATGGTCTCCGGCGCCTTGCTGCAGTTGGTGACCCAGACTGCCTGGGACGACCTCGATTACCTGGTGATCGACATGCCGCCGGGCACCGGTGATATCCAGCTGACCCTGGCGCAGAAAGTCCCGGTGGCCGGTTCCGTGATTGTCACCACGCCACAGGACCTGGCACTGCTCGATGCCAGGAAAGGCGTGGAGATGTTCCGCAAGGTCAATATCCCGGTGCTGGGCGTGGTCGAGAACATGGCGGTGCACATCTGCTCCAACTGCGGCCATGCCGAACACCTGTTCGGTGAAGGGGGTGGCGAGAAGCTGGCGGCGCAGTACGGCGTTGAGCTGCTGGCATCCCTGCCGCTGTCGATGCTGATCCGCGAGCAGGCTGATAGTGGCAAGCCGACGGCGATTGCCGAGCCGGAAAGTCAGATTGCCATGGTGTACCAGGAACTGGCTCGTCAGGTCGGTGCGCGGATCGTGCTGCAGGAAGCGGCGGCGCCGGCGATGCCGAATATCACCATCAGCGAAGATTGAGGTGATGCTATCGCTGGCAAGCCAGCTCCCACAGGTTCTGCATGCACTGGACCTTGTGGGAGCTGGCTTGCCAGCGATGAGGCACGAGGCAGCCTAAAATCAGGGCATAAAAAAAGCCCCACCTGTTAAGGGCGGGGCTTTCTTCAAGCTGTAAAGCGGAAGTTAGATAACTTCTACTTCTTCAGCCTGCATGCCTTTCTGACCGCGGGTAGCGATGAAAGAGACCGCTTGGCCTTCTTTCAGGCTCTTGAAGCCGTCAGCCTTGATGGCTTTGAAGTGTACGAACAGGTCGTCACCGGATTGTGGGGTGATGAAGCCGAAGCCTTTTTCATCGTTGAACCACTTAACGGTACCGGTTTGGCGATTGGACATGGTCTGTCTCCTTGGACAAAGTTAACTACGACTCAGGAAACGCCCTGGCCGAGACTGAGTGCAAAGAGGCAGAAAATTCATGAAGATGGGTTGATCGAGATCTTGCATCAGGTAGATATTCTCAGTGACACGTGCAGCACAGTGGCGTCACCTTAACCCTTTTTCCATAACGTGCCAATGGTCTTGTGAAGCTTTCTCATAATTCATGACTGACGGTGCTGCGGGCCCCCTTGCAGGCCCCGTGATACAAGGATCCGACGGTTGATGGCGCATGGAACTTTGAACCCGGCGCCGGGCCCGGTAAGATGCCCCACAGAATTTTTCACCACGCAATTTCAGGACACCCCGCCATGAGCATCAAATCGGACAAGTGGATTCGCCGCATGGCGCAGGAACACGGCATGATCGAGCCGTTCGTCGAGCGCCAGGTGCGCGGTGAGAGCGACAACCGGCTGATCTCCTTCGGCGTCTCCAGCTACGGTTACGACGTGCGCTGCGCCGACGAATTCAAGGTGTTCACCAACATCAATTCGGCGACCGTCGATCCGAAAAACTTCGATGCCGGCAGCTTTGTCGACGTCAAGAGCGACGTCTGCATCATCCCGCCAAACTCCTTCGCCCTGGCTCGCACCGTCGAGTACTTCCGTATTCCGCGTAATGTGCTGACCATCTGCCTGGGCAAGAGCACCTATGCCCGTTGCGGCATCATCGTCAACGTCACCCCGCTTGAGCCCGAGTGGGAAGGTCACGTGACCCTGGAGTTCTCCAACACCACCACGCTGCCGGCGAAGATTTACGCCAACGAAGGTGTGGCGCAGATGCTGTTCCTCGAGTCTGATGAAGAGTGTGAAGTGTCCTATAAGGACCGTGGTGGCAAATACCAGGGCCAGCGCGGCGTCACCCTGCCACGCACCTGAGGCGACAAAACGAGGGAATTCCTCGCCGTCAGCAGACTCCAATGAGATGAACTGTTGCGCCCGGCACTATGCCGGGCGCAAGTCACTCAGGAGCACCTCATGAAACTCGACCCGACCATCAGTGCCAAGCTGGCCGTGCTGCAGCCCAACAGCGTCGGGGTGCTGGCCTGGTCGCTACTGGCCCATCCGCACCCGCACAGTCTGCAGGCGGGTGGCGTGCCCGGCCAGCCTGATCCCGACACTCCCGACTCACCGCAACCGGGCGATCATCCGCCGATGGAGCCGGGTGAGCCGACCTTGCCTGACGAGCCGCCACCGTCACCCGTCGCCTGACGGTTACTTGAGATTGCCGCTGAGGAACTGACGCAGGCGTTCGCTTTTCGGATTGCCCAGGACCTCGTCTGGCGGTCCTTGTTCCTCCACCAGGCCCTGGTGGAGGAACATCACCTGGCTTGCGACTTTGCGTGCGAAGGCCATTTCGTGAGTGACCATGATCATGGTCCGGCCTTCTTCGGCCAGGCCCTGGATCACCTTTAGCACTTCGCCAACCAGCTCGGGGTCGAGGGCTGAGGTCGGCTCATCGAACAGCATGACTTCCGGCTCCATGGCCAGGGCCCGGGCGATCGCCACCCGTTGCTGTTGACCGCCGGACAGGAACGCTGGGTACTGATCCGCCACCCGCGGCGCCAGGCCGACCTTGTCCAGGTACCGGCGGGCGCGCTCTTCGGCTTCATGCTTGCTGACGCCCAGCACCCGGCGTGGCGCCATGGCAATGTTTTCCAGCACGCTCAGGTGGCTCCACAGGTTGAAGTGCTGGAACACCATGGCCAGGCGCGTGCGCAGGCGCTGCAGTTCGTCCGGGTCGGTGACATGCAGGCCATGGTGGTCCTGGGTCATGTGCACCGCCTTGCCGTCGAGGGTCATGCTGCCTTCGTTGGGCTGTTCGAGGAAGTTGATGCAGCGCAGGAAGGTGCTCTTGCCCGAGCCGCTGGCGCCGATCAGGCAGATCACGTCGCCGGTCCTGGCCTTGAGTGAAACCCCCTTGAGCACGTGGTGTTCGCCGTAGCGTTTGTGCAGGTCTTCGATGGTCAGTTTGTACATGCGCAGGCTCTAAAGGTGAAGGTTCAAGGCGACAGCAGGTAGCCGCTGCGGTAGGCCTGGTTGCCAGCCACATGGGCGATGACCATGCCGGCGGTGGCCATGCGCCGCAGTGAGCGGGCATAGAGCAGGCCGGCCTGGGTGTTGCGTACCGGTGTCACGCGATCGCTCAGTGGGTCGATGACTTCGGCGATCAATTCACCGGCCTGCAGGTATTGGCCGGGTTTGACGTGGAACACCAACAGGCCGCCCATCGGGGTGGCCACCGGTTCCACGCCTGCCAGCGGCGTTGCCGGGTAGTGCAAGGCGGGCAGGGCGACCGGCTCGCCTTCGATGGCGCCGTAGCGGGTCAGGTAGTTAAGGATCGCCGTGCAGTCCTGTTCGGCCAGCGGGTGGCTGACATCGCCCTGGCCGCGCAATTCGACGGTCACCGAAAAACTGCCCTGGGGGATCGGGAACTGCTTGCCGAAACGTTGTTGCAGTTGCCACCAGACCAGGGTGAAGCACTCGTCGAACGATTGCCCGCCCGAATCGGTGGCCAGCAGACTGGCCTGGGCACCGAGGTAGCGCGACAGCGGTTCGACCTGTGACCAGGCTTCGGGGGTGGTGTACAGGTGCGCCACGGCTTCGAAGTCGCAATGCAGGTCGAGCACCATCTCGGCGTCACAGGCCAGCCGTTGCAGGGTCAGGCGCTGGGATTGCAGCGGGGTGTGGGCAGTATGGGCATCCAGGGCGCGGCGCAGGCTTTCGCGGATCAGGGCAATGTTGTGCTGCGCATCCTGGCTCAGGTGCTCGGCAATCTGATCGCCGACCTGGTCGCTGAGGTCGACGAAATGGCGGTTGAAATTCTCGCCACTTTGCAGCTCGTAACGGCCCAGCGGTACATCCATCAGCACCTGTTCCAGGCCCACCGGGTTGGCGATTGGCACCAGCACGATCTCGCGGCGCAGCAGGCCCTGGGCCTCAAGTTCGGCCAGGCGTTGCTTGAGGTGCCAGGCTACCAGCATGCCGGGCAGTTCATCGGCATGCAGCGAGGCCTGGATATACAGCTTGCCGGCGCCCCGGGGGCCGAAGTGGAAGCTGTGGATCTGGCGGGCAATGCCTGGAACCGGGGCCAGAATGTCGTGAGTCGAGTGGTGCATATCAGTCCTAGTGGGTCGGTCCTAGAAAAGCCAGCCAGCGACGTTCGGCGATGCGGAACAGCCCTACCAGGGCGAAGGTCACGCACAGGTAGATCAGTGCGGCGATGCCGAACGACTGAAAGGTCAGAAATGTGGCCGAGTTGGCGTCGCGGGCGACCTTGAGGATATCCGGCACGGTGGCGGTGAAGGCCACCGTGGTGGAGTGCAGCATCAGGATCACCTCGTTGCTGTAGTACGGCAGCGAGCGGCGCAGCGCCGACGGCATGATGATATAAGCATAAAGTTTCCAGCCGCGCAGGCCATAGGCCTTGGCGGCCTCGACTTCTCCATGGTTCATGCTGCGGATCGCCCCGGCGAAGATCTCCGTGGTATAGGCGCAGGTGTTCAGGGCAAAGGCGAGGATGGTGCAGTTCATTGCATCGCGAAAAAAGCTGTCGAGCAGCGGCTGGGCGCGCACCGCTTCCAGGCTGTAGATCCCGGTGTAGCAAATCAGCAACTGGATATACAGCGGCGTGCCGCGGAACAGGTAGGTGTAGAACTGCACGGGCCAGCGAATCCAGAAGCGCGGCGACACCCGGGCAATCGACAGCGGGATCGAGACCACAAAGCCGATTGCCAGGGCTGCGGTGAGCAGCCACAGGGTCATGGCCAGGCCGGTGATGTGGGTGCCATCGGTGTAGAGGAAGGCGCGCCAGTATTCCTGCAAGAGTTCGATCATCGGATGGCCTCCCGGGTGCCGACGTTATAGCGCCGTTCCAGCCAGCGCAGGGCGACGTTCGAGGCGCTGGTGATCAACAGGTAGATAAAGGCGGCGACCACCAGGAAGTAGAACAGCTGGTAGCTGCTCTTGCCGGCGTCCTGGGCGGCCTTGACCAGGTCGGCCAGGCCGATGATCGACACCAGCGCCGTGGCCTTGAGCATCACCATCCAGTTGTTGCCGATGCCCGGCAGGGCGAAGCGCATCATTTGCGGGAAGACCACGAAGCGAAAGCGTTGCAGGCGTTTGAGGCCATAGGCGGTGGCCGCTTCGACCTGGCCGCGGGGCACCGCGAGGATGGCGCCGCGGAACGTTTCGGTGAAATAGGCGCCGTAGATGAAGCCCAGGGTGATGACCCCGGCGGCGAACGGGTCGATCTCGATGTACTCCCACTCCATGGCGTCGGTCAGGGTGGTCAGCCAGGTTTGCAAGCTGTAGAAAATCAGCAGCATCAGCACCAGGTCAGGTACCCCGCGGATCAACGTGGTGTAGGCCTGGGCGATCAGTCGCAGCGGGCGCAATGGCGAGAGCTTGGCACTGGCGCCGAGCAGGCCCAGGCCAACGCTGACCAGCAGCGACATGAAGGAGAGTTTGATGGTCATCCAGGTGCCCTGCAGCAGCAAGGGGCCGAAGCCCTTCAAACTGAATGCCGAGAGCCCCAAAAACTGCAGCAGGTCTTCGAACATGAACCGAACCTATGCCAGGTGGTAAGCGGTGAGTGTGGGAGCGGGCTTGCCCCGCGATTGCGATGTGACTGACTGATCGCTATCGCGGGGCAAGCCCGCTCCTACCTGTTATTTGCCGCTGTAAAGGTTCAGGTCACCGAAGTGCTTTTTCTGGATCGTGGCGTAGGTGCCGTCGTCGTGTAACGCTTTGATACCTTTATCCAGGAGAGCTTTGAGCTCAGTGTTACCTTTTTTGATACCGACTGCAGTCTTGGAGGGCAGCAACTCGTTGTCGACCGGCTTGCTGACTTCATAGTCGGCGCCTTGTGGCGACTTGAGAAAGCCCAGTTCTGCCTGGAGCATGTCCTGGATCGAAGCATCCAGGCGCCCGGACGTCAGGTCGGCATAGACCTGGTCCTGGTTGGCGTAGGCCTGGGTCTTGACCCCGGACTTGTCCAGCACGGCCTTGGCGTAGGCTTCCTGGATGGTGCCTTGCTCATAGCCGACGGTCTTGCCCTTGAGCGATGCTGGGTCTTCGGTCAGGCCGGCACCTTTTTTGAACACCAGGGCGGTAGGGCCGGAGAACAGCTCACTGGAAAAGTCGATGACTTTTTCCCGCGCCGGGGTCACGGTCATGGACGAGATCACACCATCGAACTTGTTGGCCTTGAGCCCCGGAATCATGCCGTCGAAGTCGCTTTCAACCCACTTGCACTTGACCTTGAGCTCGGCGCAGATGGCATTGCCCAGGTCGATATCGAAGCCGACCAGGTTACCGTCGGCGGCCTTCGATTCGAACGGAGCGTAGGACGGATCGACGCCGAAGCGCAGCTCCTTGTATTCCTTGGCCAGGGTGTTCCCCGCAGCCAGACACAACGCGAGTGCGGAAAGCGTCAGCCATGCTTTTTTCATTGTGTGTCCTTGGATTAGCAAAGTGTTGGGGTGGCACAAAGCCGTTACCGGTCGATGCCAGACAACACAGTGATAGCAAGTTTCACACCATATTCCAGGCCAGCCCCACATTCTGTGGGAGCTGGCCTTGCCAGCGATGGGCCGCAGCGCGGCCCTGAAATACCTTAGTACCGCGCATCCACCGGCTTGCCGCCCTTGGGCCAGTCCTTGACCTTGTCCGGGAAGTCCGGCCGTGGCTGCTGCGAGAACCAGGCCGCGACATCCACTGCCTCCTGGTCGCTCAAACCACCCTGGCCAAGCGGGAACTTCTCGTGAAAGCCAATCGGCATGTTGCGTTTGACGAAGGCGGCGGCGGTGTAGGTGCGGGCCATGCCAGCGCCGATGTTGAACGACTGATCGCCCCAGAGCGGCGGGTACACCAGGCTGCCGTCTTCACGGGCCAGGCCTTCACCGTTGCTGCCATGGCATACCGCGCATTGTTCGGCGTACACCTGTTTGCCGTTGTCCAGGTCCGGCTTGATTGCCGTGTCGATCTTACCGACACCGCGTCCGGCCACCTTGTCACCCGGTTGGGTGTTCATTTTCATCCAGTCGAAATAGGCCACCATCGCCTGCATGTCCGCCGATTGCGGCGGTATCGGCTTGCCATTCATCGAGCGGCGGAAGCAGCCGTTGATACGCTCTTCAAGGGTGACTTCCTTGCCTGCCCGGGGTGCGTAGCTGGGGAAGAACGCCGAGACACCGACAAACGGCGAGCCGTCGGCAACGGTGCCGGCGTTGAGGTGGCAACTGGTGCAGTTCAACGCGTTGCCGACGTTATCGGGCAGCAACTCTCGGGTTTGCAGATGCAGGCGCATGCCACGGATCACCTGGTCGGCGTTGGTAGCTGCAAGCAGGTTGGCCAGGCGTGGGGTTTCAAACGCCGTTGAGTCGGTGGTTTGCGGATTGAGCTGGTCACGCAGGGTCTTCACCTGCTTGGCGGTGATGGGCGAGCTGTTGTTGCCCCAGCGGCTGCGCACAAAAGTGAGGATTTCGGCGATCTCCTCATCAGCCAGGCGGGCGAAGCCGGGCATGGTGTAGACCCGCGAATGAGTGGCTGTTTGCGCGGTCTCCCAGCCGGTGAGGGTGATGTGCAGCAAGGAGGTCGGGTTGGCCGAGGCAATGCTCGGGTTGCCAGCCAATGGCGGGAACAGGCCCTTGACCCCGCGGCCATCGGGGCGGTGGCAATCGCTGCAGAACTGGGTGTAGCCCAGGCCGCCACGGCTGCTGAACAGGTCGTCCGGTGCGCTGGCCGCAGCCAGCGGGATATCCGGCATCGGCAGGTCGTCCTTGCCCGGCGGCAGGGCCTTCAGGTAGCTGGCGATGGCGACCAGGTCGGTGTCACTGAAGTGCTGGGTACTGTGATGGATCACGTCGGCCATGTTGCCCGACACCGTGGCAAAGCGGTTCTGCCCGGTCTTGAGCAGTTGCACGGTGTCTTCCACGGTCCACAGGTTGCGCAGGCTCAGAGCGCGCCAGTGTTCCACGGTTTCGCCGGCGAGGAAGTGCTTGCCGCTGCTGCCGGCGTCGCTCATGGCCTTTTCCTGGAAGGCGATGCCACGCGGGGTATGGCAGGCACCACAATGGCCCAGGCCCTGCACCAGGTAGGCACCACGGTTGAGCACTTCGTCCTTGGCAGGGTCGGGCGCGAAGGGCTCGGTGTCGACGAAGGCGAAGTTCCACAGCGACAGGCCCCAGCGCATGTTGAACGGCCAGCTCATGTCGGCTTCCTGGTTGGACTGGCTGATCGGCGTCACGCCCTGCATCAGATAGGCGTACAGGGCGCGCATGTCCGCTTCGCTCATTTTCGCGTAGGACGGGTAGGGCATTGCCGGGTAGAGGTTGGTGCCGTCGGGGGTAACCCCTTCGCGCATGGCTTTGTCGAACTGCTCGAAGCTGTAGCGGCCGATGCCAGTGTCCGGGTCGGGGGTGATGTTGCTGGAGTAGATGGTGCCCATCGGCGTTTTCAGTTGCAGGCCACCGGCCATTTCCGGTGCTTGCGGGGCGGTGTGGCAGGCGATGCAGTCGCCCAGTTGAGCGATGTACTTGCCTCGGGCAAGCACTTCGTTGTCGGCTGCCGCTGCCGGGGGCGGCTCGCTGGCGAGTACGGAGAACGAGAACACGGTCGTGGCCACCAGGGCCAGACGGGAGAAGGCGGATGCCATTGCATTATTCCTTTATTCACCTGGCCTGGGGTGGTCCCCTGGGCACAGGGCTGCAATCGTTTTTATGGTTCATCAGGCAGAGGCAGGTGACGAAACCTGGCTCAGTTTCGTTGTAAGGGATTTGCACGCGGGGGCTGTTGATATGGATCAGCGCAGCCGGCATTGCACCGGCTGCGCGTGCTATCGCGGGGTTACTTGCCGGGCACCAGGGTCAGGCGCTTGTTGCCGTAGGCGCGGTCGAAGTTCTGCGGTTGCAGCGGCAAGCTCATGTAACGGCCCTTGAACCAGGCATCCAGGCCATCGGCAAAGTGCGGGCTGGCCGGGTTGCCGGACTGGCCGCTGCTGCTTTGCAGTTGCAGCGGCTCGACCTGGCCGAAGTCCACCACCAGGCGCAGGGACGGTGCCAGTTGCGCGTTGAAGTCCTTGCCCCAGGCGTAGGGCACAAGGTTCAGCGTGCTGTGGTCACCGCCAGTGGCCAACGGGCCGCGGCTGAGCGCATCACCCAGGCCATGGAAGGTCGGCACCGGCCAGCGGTACTGGTGCAGTTTGCCCCACTGCCAGGCGCGCCGGTCATTGCCCAACTGTGCTTCACCGGCGTTGATGGCCGCTGCCAGGCTGCGGGCGAGGATGGTTGGCTTGTCTTCTTTTTGCGCGGTTTTCTGGTCGTCCCAGAACGGGCTGTCTTCGCGGCCGAGCAAATGATCGGCCTGGGCCGAGTAGGACAGCCGGGCATTGCCGACGAACATCTGCCAGCTCGGGCTGGATTCGGGGCCCAGCTCGTCGAGGAAGGTCAGCTTGGCGCTTTGCTGCAGGAACAACTCATACAGGGCGGCATCTGCCGAGGTGGTGCTCAGCCGTCCGTCGAAGGCCATCAGCCGGGTGTAGGCCTCACGGGCCTTGCTGCGCTGGTCGGAAGGCAGGGCGTCGATCGCCTGCTTGAGCGGCTGGGCCATGCCGGGGGCTTCGAACATCTTTTTCAGTTTGTCTGCAAACAGTGTGGTCTGGTCGCTTTGCATCAGCATCAGGCTGCGGCTGTCGTGCTTGCCATTGCCGGCCAGTTGCGCCAGGCGCTCGGCGCGCTCGGGGTAGTACCAGCTGTTGGACAACTGCATGCCATAGCCTTTGGGCACGCTGCGCTGGTTGGCATTGCCGATCCAGCCTTGGGGCGGGTCCTGGTCGTAGGGGTGCAGCATCGGGTCGGCGTAACCGTCCCAATCGTAACGCCCGTCCCAGCCCGGCGAGGGCAGCAGGCCCTGGCCTTCGCGGCGGTTGGGGAAGCGCCCGCTGACCTGCCAGCCGATGTTGCTAGCGTCGGCAAACACAAAATTCAGCGCTGCGGCGCCAATTTCGCGGGTGTTGTCGAATGCGCGCTCGACATTCTGCGCCCGCGACAGGTTGAAGAACGCATCCAGGCTTTGATCGCCCTTGAGCTCGGGCATGCGCAGGGCCAGGCCCAGGCTTGTGTTCTGCGGCTGGCCGAGCAGTGCGCCGTGGCGGGTGTCGTACAGGGTTTCACGCAGCGGGCGCTGGCCCTTGATGAAGAAGGTTTCGTTGCGGGCCTGGGCCGGCAACCATTTGCCGTCGGCCTGATACATCAGGCGGCTGCCTTCCTTGCGCAGTTTTTCCAGGAACAGGTCCTGGTTGTCGGCCATCACCGCACTGGCGCTCCAGGCCAGCTTGCCGTTGTAACCGGAGAGTACCAGCGGCAGGCCGGCAATCGACACGCCAGCGGCCTGGTACTTGGGCGAGCGGATCTGCACCGGGCTCATCGCCCAGGCGCCGAGGGTGTCGCTGGCCATCAGGCTCTTGCCGCTGCGGCTGCGCTGCGGGGCAATCGCCCAGTTGCTCGAGCCGGCGGTGCCGAGCAGGTTGAGCGCGGCCAGTTGTTCGCTGACGGCGGTCAGAGGCGCCAGGCCCGCGAGTTGGGTATTGAGGTTCAGACCTTTGAGCTTGTCGGTTTCGCTCAGGGCCAGCGGCTCGTCGGGGTAGCTTGGCAACAGCCAGGCCAGTTTGTCGGTACCGACTTTTTGCGCCAGGCCCAGGGCGGCGAGTTCCTCTTGCAGGTTGACCGACTGACTGAAGTTGTACAGACAGAAGATCAGCGCCGAGTCTTCGGGCTTCCAGTATTCCGGGCGGTAGCCGGTCTGCGCCAGTGGTGCTGGCAGCTTGTCGCGGTAGCGGAACAGGTAAGCGTTGACGCCGCGGGCGTACACCTCGAAGAAGCGCTTGAGACGGGGCGAGGCATCGGCGTACAGCTGGTTGGCGCTGGCCTTGAGGTTGGCCGCACGCATCAGGCGGTCGACTTCCAGCACATCGGCGCCGGCCATTTCCGCCAGGCGGCCCTGAGCCAGCAAACGCATGCCGACCATCTGCCCGATACGGTCACCGGCGTGGACATAACCCAGAGCGAACAGCGCATCGTGGAAGTTGCTCGATTCGATCAGCGGCATGCCCATGGCGTTGCGGCGTACCGAAACATTCTGCGCCAGGCCCTTGAGCGGCTGCACACCTGTGCTCGGCAGTACGCTGTCACGTTGGCCGGCCATCTGGCAGCCACCCAGGCTGAGCAGCCCGAGCATCGCAGCGGCTACGCCGAACCGGGGGGTAAAAGGGGGAAGGGCTGGCGCGGCCATGTTCAGGCTCCTGCAGGGCGTGGCGGTAAAAGGCGCTACGTTAGTGAGCGCGATCACGCCATGCAAGCGGGGCGCAGCCTTTATTTTCAATAGCTGACGAGGTGTCGAGGCAGAAAGGGGGATAGCGGTCGCGCCTGCACAGGGTACAAGTGGCGACCACTGTCAGAAGGCGGCTATCAGGCGCCGTGGCACTTCTTGAACTTTTTGCTGCTGCCGCATGGGCACGGATCGTTGCGGCCGACGTCCTTCAGGGCGTTGCGCACCGGCTCCTGGTGGCCGTGGTTGCAGTTCGGGCCGTGTACATGGCCATGGTCATGGTCGTGATGGTCATGATCGTGGTTGCAGTCTGGGCCATGGACATGGGGTTGCTGGGTCATCTTGGGTTACTCCGGAATAAGATCGCCGGGAATTATCTCACCACTGCGCGACAAGTGCAGGTCGCGGGCGAAGAATAATCCGCTGACTAGCTCACCTTCCAGGCGATAACGCAATGGCCCCTGGTTGCCTTTGAGCAGTTTTGCCAGGGGTTTGACCTGCTGCCAGAGGTTGGTGCGCACCGGGATCTTGAAGGTGCGCCGGGCGTGCGGGCCGACACTGCGCCACAGGCTGGCTTCGCCTTCGGTCAGCGGCAGGTCGTTGATCAGCACCTTGTAGCCCAGGTAGCGGATGAACAGGCGGCTGTCGTTAGGGTTGTCGACCTGCACATGGAGCACGAACTCTTGCTGCAGCAGGCGCATCTTCAAGGGTTCGACCTTGAGCAAATGCACCTGTGGGTCCTGATAGTCATCACCCAGCCAACTGGCGCAGCCCACCAGTTGCAGGAGCACAGCGCCGACCAGCAACAGGCGGGTCATCAGGCTCAGCTTCCCAGGTAACTGGCGCAGCACTTCTTGAATTTCTGTCCGCTGTTGCACGGGCAAGGATCGTTGCGGGTGGCCTTGAGGCCGACGGTGGGGTCAATGAAGTACCACTTGCCCAGGTTTTGCACGAAGGCCGAGCGTTCGCGATGGCTATGCTCGCCGTCATTATCGTGCCAGCGGGCGGTGAAGGTGACGAAGGCATGCTCGGGCTTGCCGCCGAACACTTCGGCGCTTTCCACTTCAAGGCCCAGCCAGGTGCTTTGCTGGCTCCAGGCCTTGATTGCCTCGCGATCGAGCCCATCTTGCTGGGCCGGCAGTGTGGTGGCTACCAGATAGTCGACCAGGCCCAGCACGTAGGCGCTGTAGCGCGAACGCATCAGGGTCTGGGCGTCGGGCGCCTGTTGCCCTTGGTGATAATGCCCGCAACAGGCGGCAAGCAGATCGCCACTACCGCAGGGACAAACCGAGACACTCATCGTTTCACCACCAGTACTTGCCAAAATTTTCCGGGTTGGCCCAGAACCTGGCGTTGAGCCAGTCCGGGACCTGCTTGTATTCACGTAGATCATAGGTGAACAGGTTCAGAACCTGCGAATCACGCTGGAACTTTTCACTGGCCTGCAAGGCCAGGGCAAAAAAGTCGGTTTCCTGCCAGCCGCAGACGCTCAGGTCAGCCAGCACCGCCACGCGGCTGGCATTGAGGTTTCGGATGCCGCCGAGCAGTTGCAGGCCATCACGTTTGCTCAGGTGCTCGAGGCAATCTACCAGCAGCGCCAGGTCGAAGCGCTGGGTCGCCAGATCCTCAGGCAGCGGGCCCGGTCTGGCCGCGGCGATGTGCACCTGCGGATGCGCCTGGGCGAACGCTTCCAGCGCTGGAAATCGCTCGCCTATCAATAGCAGGCGTTGCGGCGCCTGGCGTTCGAGCAGGGCGGCAAGGGCCTGTTGTGGCGTGCGCTGGGAAAAACCGTCAATCATCGGGAATCCTCGGTCAGATGCCGCAAGACTAACGGTCTGGCGCCACTTGGCATAGTGCTGCGCGGTCGCATCATGGCCTATTGCTGGCGGATATCAATGAGCGGGTCTTTACTCCCAGAGCATCGGTATTGCACCGATTCCCCCTAGGAGATGCAACAAAATGAGCATAGTACGCACAGCATTACCTCTGGTTCTGCTAACCAGCGTGTTGACTGGTTGTGCAGGTTTGCAAAAAACCGACTGGCCGAAGTGTGCTGCCGTCGGGGGTGTAGGCGGCGCAGCCCTGGGCGCTATCGAGAGTTCTAGCTGGGCTGGCTGGGGTGCGCTGCTTGGCGCAGGCATGGCCGCTGGCTATTGCTGGGCCCACGGCGATGGCGACGAAGATGGCGATGGCGTCCCGGACAGCCGTGACAAGTGCCCGGGCACGCCACGCGGCGTGCAGGTTGATGCCAACGGTTGCCCACCTGAGCCGGTGGCTGTGGTGGAGGAAGTGGCCGTCGTCAAGGAAGAGGTTATCGTCATTCGCGATGTTCACTTCCAGTTCGACTCGGCCAAGCTGACCGCCAAGGACAAGGAACGCCTCAACACCATCGCCACACGCCTGAAAAACGAAGCGCCGAGTGCCCGTTTGAGCGTCACCGGCCACACCGATAGCAAAGGATCGGACACCTACAACAAGAAGCTCTCGCAGCACCGCGCCCAGTCGGTGACGGATTACCTGATCGAGAGCGGTGTACCGCGCAGCAGTTTCGTCTCGGTGCAGGGCGCGGGTGAGACTCAGCCGGTTGCCGATAACGCGACGGCAGATGGCCGTGCGCAGAACCGTCGCACGGAAATTCGCATCGAGCGCTGAAGCGCCAGCGGCCTGCGGCTTGAGAAGTGCCGCAGGCCGGTCTTTACTCCTGTGTGACCGGTAGAGGCCGGTGACACAGGAGCAATTCTCATGAGTGTTCTTTCCAAGGCCACACTGCCGGTCCTGCTGGCCGCAAGCCTGCTCTCCGGTTGCGCGACCCACAGCGATGGCAGCGCCCCACTCAATCAAAGGACCTGGCCTGTCTGCAGCCTGCTTGGCGGGTTGGTCGGTGGCGGCCTGGGCGCAATCGAAAGCTCGGCCTGGGCCGCCGGTGCCGGCGTTGCTGGCGCGATTGCCGGTGGGCTGATCTGCTATGCCCAGGACGGTGACGAGGATGAAGACGGCGTGTTCGATCGTCGCGACCGTTGCCCAGATACCCCAGCCAATACCCCTGTCAGCCACACCGGTTGCCCGTTGCCGCAATACCCGGCGACGCAGAAGGCCCCAGAACCTGCGTCAACCTCGGAGGTGATTACTCTGAACGATCAGGGGGCGGTGATGTTCGCCTTTGATTCGGCGGAGTTGACCGAAATGGCCCATCAGAAATTGCAGGCACTGACCAGCAAGCTCAATGGTGCCAATGTAGTCAGCATCAAGGTCATCGGCCATACCGACAGCCAGGGTTCTGACACTTACAATCAGGCACTCTCCGAGCGGCGCGCCAGCAGCGTTGCCGAGTATCTGATCAGCCAGGGAGTATCGCCGTCGAAGGTGACCAGCCAGGGCCGTGGCGAGAGCGAGCCGATCGCCGATAACGCGACTGATGCGGGGCGTGCGCAGAATCGCAGGGTGGAATTGCACCTTAATTGATCAAGCCTCTGGCACAAGGCGCGTATCAGCCGTTACTGTTGCAGGCGATGCCAGCGTGGCTGGCATCGCCACCGAAAAATAACAACAGGGGGCATCCATGAAAGGCTTACTGGGGTTGGGCAAGGCCTTGACCGTGGTGTTCTGGTGGGTGGTGTTGGTCAACCTGCTGATCCCACAGGAACATCCCTTCCATCTGCTGATCAATGCCGCCGGTGCTGCCCTGCTGGGCCTGCATGTGCTGGAGATACTGATGTTCAATGGTTGCTTGCGCACGCGCAGCCACCGTTGGTTCGATCGCTTGCAGATCCTGCTGGTGGGTATTTTTCACGTTCTTTCGATTCCAGCACCCCGCAAGGAAGCTGTCCATGCGTAAATTGATCATCCTGGCTGCGCTGTTCAGCCCTCTGGCGCTGGCTGACGCAATCAGCGTTGCCGCCCATTCGGTGCTGCGCCTGCCAAACACCTCCAGTGTCGTACATCTGCAACGCCTGGATGTGGCTGATTCAGCCACGTTGCTATTGCCTGCGAGTCTGGTCGACCTCAAGGTCGATGAGCTGCACCTGGGGCATGAAGCGCGGATTGCCATTGTCCCGGCGCAGGCCACTCTGCAGATCGAGATCAAGCGGGCGAGTCTGGGCGAGGGCAGCCAGCTTGTCGCCCATGGCGCGCCGGGTACTTATGAAAAAGTGGCAAAAGCTGGGCGCAACCTGGAGTTGCAGGTGCATGAGCTGCAGGCTTCGACCCTGGCCATTGATGCCCGTGGCGGCGCCGGTGCACCAGGCTACGTCGGGCTTGATGGCGCCAACGGCAAGCCAGGTGGTTGCACTTGGGGTCAGGCCAGCCGTGGTGCCAATGGCGACAATGGTGGCAATGGCCATGATGGTGCCCCGGGTGGTCGGGTGCGGCTAGCGCTGCCCGCGAGTTTCCCGGCCGAGCGCATCGTGGTTCAGCTCGATGGCGGTGCGCCGGGCGTGGCAGGTGCAGCCGGTAAGGCGGGTGCTGGTGGTGTGAGCAAGGGATGCCTGGTCTACAGCACCGCCAGCGGCGCTGCGGGCAAGCCCGGTATGGCCGGGCAACCGGGCTCGGCGGGGGCGGCAGGGGAGTTGATCCTGCAGCGCTTGTAGAAAACACGCCGGCCCGATGTGGGAGATTCTATCCACACATCTCGCGATCGCTTGTAGACCGCTAGGTTTGTGGCCTCTATACGCGCTCGCACCTAGCACCAAGGCTGACAACGCCGGTCTTACAGGCCATGGTACGTTGCAATAAATGTGGGAGCTGGCCTTGCCGGCGATGCGCCGCGCGGGCGGCGCTCGATCTCCAGGGCACTACAAATCTTGCGGCGAACACTTGATAGGCTTTACCCCATCCCAAGGCCAGCACCTTGCCGCCATCACACCATTGAGCAATGAGTAGATGCCTACGCCGCGATGTGCGTGGCCCGGTAGATCGTATCGCGAGGCAAGCTCGCTCCCACTTCGGATTTTGTTCAACGCACTGATGGTGTCCGGCTCCCTCCAGTGGGAGATTCTATGGTTTTGGGCAAGCCAATTTGCCGCCCTTGGTGACGTATTCGTCCTGATTTTTCATCAGGGCGAATGCCACGCGTGCGAGCTTTCTGGCCAGTATCACCAG
>NZ_JAMDGZ010000043.1 GCF_028656935.1 Pseudomonas rubra | reverse complement strand
CTTGTTCGGAGCATCCCTAAGCGGCAGTAAGCGCCTTCCCGGATGCTCCGAAGAGTGGAAAATAAAGCGGTTGGCAGATATATGCAGCATTAATCCGCCCAAGCCTTCGGAGCCGACTGATGGTCTCGCATCGTTTATTTCAATGGACTCGGTGTCAGAGGATGCAAAAATCTTTAAAAGCGAGATCAGAAAATATTCTGAAGTGTCGGCCGGATTTACATCATTCCAAAATCATGACGTACTAGTGGCGAAGATAACCCCCTGCTTTGAAAATGGCAAAGGTGCTTATGCATTTGGACTGAAAAATGACATAGGATTTGGTAGCACTGAATTTCATGTACTCCGGGCAAAGCAAGGAAATTGTTCTCAGTTCATTTATTTCCTTACTAATACACGGGAGTTTAGGGTGCGGGGCGAAGCTAATATGCAGGGGTCCGCGGGGCAAAAACGCGTTACAACTAACTATCTAAAATCATACAAGGCTAGCGTTCCGCCAACCCTGATTGAGCAACAGAGAATTGCCCAGATACTCTTCAGCGCTGATCAAGAAATAGAAGCCCTAAGAACTAAACTCTCCTGTTTAAAGCAAGAGAAAAAAGCACTTATGCAGCAACTGCTGACAGGCAGGCGCCGAGTGAAAGTCAATCAACAAGAGTTCGCCTAATGGCCAAGAAGCACATTCCCTTTGTGATTGCCTATGACTTCGACGGCACCCTGTCACCCGGCAATATGCAGGAGTACAACTTTGTGCCGGCATTGGGCATCAAGCCCGTTGAGTTCTGGCGCGAGGCCAAGGCTATGGCTCAGGAGCAGCAGGCTGACGAGATTCTGGCTTATATGCGGCTGATGATCGAGAAGGCTCAGGCCGCCCGGGTGCCGGTGCGCAAAAAGAATTTTGCCGACTTCGGGGCCCATATTCAGCTGTTTCCAGGCGTGCAAGACTGGTTCAAACGCATCACTGAATATGGCCGTGCCAAGGGCGTAAAGGTCGAACACTTCATCATCTCGTCGGGGCTGCGCGAGATGATCGAGGGAACTCCAATCAACAAGCATTTCACTCGTGTCTATGCCTCGGGCTTTATGTACGACCATAACGACGTCGCGCACTGGCCAGCATTGGCGGTGAACTACACCACCAAAACCCAATACCTGTTCCGCATTAATAAGGGCAGCCTGGATGTACACGATAACTCGGTGATCAACAAGTTCGTCGAGCCAGCCGAGCGGCCTGTGCCGTTCAGTAATATGGTTTTTATCGGCGACGGCGAGACCGATATTCCCTCCATGCGCTTGGTCAAGAATCAGGGCGGTCATTCGATTGCCGTGTACGGTAAGGGCAAACGCGGCGCCCGCGAAAAGGCACTCATGCTGGTCAAGGAAGGGCGTACCAACCTGGCGACCACTGCCGATTACACTGATGGTTCGGCTATTGATCGCGCCGTGAAGGCAATGATCGACAAGGTGGTATCGGATCGCGCAATCGCAGAGGCTAATGGCTGACATCACAGGTAGCAACCTGATTCTCTACAGAGGTGATGGTCTTGCACAGCTCACCCAACGCGGGATGGATGCTCGACCATGAGTGGGTCAATGACCCGTATAGCAAATAAATTCATGAGCTGATTGGTACCAGCATAGCTGGCGGGCGGCTTGGAGAACTACGGCGGATGATACCAACACCTAAATTCCAGGAAGAATACAGTGCGAAACTTCCGGCTCTGGCTCTTCTATGCAACCTCGGCTGGCAGTTCCTCTCGCCCGAGCAGGCATTTACAACAAGGAGCAGCAAAAGTGACGAGGTGGTTTTGCGTGATGTATTGCGCGAGCAACTGAGCAAGCGGCGTTTCATGTTTGGTGGGAATGAATATCCACTATCGGCCAAAGCCATCGACAACCTGATCAGTGAAATATGCAGCCCGGCGCTTAACGAAGGGCTACAGGCTGCCAACGAGCGGTTGTACAACCATTTGCTGTATGGCATCTCGGTGACGGAGTTCGTGGATGGTAAAAAAGCTAACCCGACCGTGGCGTTGATCGACTGGCACAACCCCGCGAATAACAGCTTCATCGTCACCGAAGAGTTTCGCGTGCTGCGCAGCGGTGGTGTGGAGTCGCGAAGGCCGGATATTGTTTGCTTCGTCAACGGTATCCCGTTAGCAGTAATCGAGGCCAAGCGTCCCGATAGCAATGCGCAGAAAGGCCCGAGCATCGACGAAGGCGTTTCGCAGAGTTTGCGCAACCAGCGTCACGATGAAATCCCCAGGCTGTTCGCGTACAGCCAATTGTTGCTGTCGATCAATGGTAGCGATGGGCGCTACGCCACCTGTGGTACGCCTGCGAAATTCTGGGCAGCCTGGCGTGAGGAAGATATCGCCACTGCTGAATTGTATGCATTGAAGAATCGCCAACTAACTGCAGCGCAGAAAACCTCAATCTTTAGCCACCGCCCTGCTCGTGACCTGGACTGGTATGAAACCCTGATTGCCGGTGGTGAGCTGGCGCTGACTGGCCAGGATCAGTTGCTTATCAGCCTGCTTTCCCCTGCCCGACTGCTGGAGATGACTCGCTACTTCACGCTGTTCGATAAGAAGGCCGGCAAGATCGTTGCCCGTTATCAGCAGGTTTTCGGTATCAAGCGGTTGATCGAGCGGATTAGCCACAAACGAAAAGATGGCGGCCGTGAGGGCGGGGTGATCTGGCACACGACTGGCTCGGGCAAGTCATTCACTATGGTTTTTCTGAGCAAGGCGCTGATCCTGCATGACTCACTCAAGCAGTGCCGCATTGTGGTGGTCACTGACCGGGTTGATCTGGAAAGCCAGCTGAGCAAGACGTTTGCTTCCGGTGGCGAGCTGGCTGGCAAGAAGGACCGTGAGGCGGCCATGGCCACTTCTGGCACGCGCTTGGCTGAACAAATCGGCAAGGGCAACGAGCGTATTATTTTTTCGCTGATCCAGAAGTTCAACAGCGCTACCAAGCTGCCACAGTGCGTGAATACCAGCGCCGACATCATCGTGCTTATCGATGAGGGCCACCGTAGCCAAGGCGGTGAAAACCATATCCGTATGAAGCAGGCGCTATCCAATGCGGCCTTTGTCGCGTTTACCGGCACGCCGCTGCTCAAGGATGACAAGACGACGAACAAGTTTGGTCCCATCGTGCATGCCTACACCATGCAGCGCGCGGTGGAAGATCAGGCCGTGACGCCGTTGCTCTATGAGGAGCGCATTCCCGATCTGGATGTGAATGCGCGCGCTATCGATAGTTGGTTTGAGCGCATTGCTGAAGGGCTAAACGAGCAACAGAAGGCCGACCTCAAACGCAAGTTCGCCAAGAAAGGCCTGATATACAGCGCTGATGACCGTATTCGCCTGATTGCTCTGGATATCGCCAACCACTTCGTGAAGAACATCGACGAGGGCCTCAAAGGCCAGCTGGCCTGTGACAGTAAGGCTTCAGCAATCAAGTACAAACAGTATCTGGATGAGACAGGGTTGTTCGAAAGCGCCGTGGTGATGAGCTCACCGGATAGCCGTGAGGGCAACACCGACGTGGATGAAGCGGCCTCACCTGCGGTAACGCAATGGTGGAAGAAAAACGTTGGCAGCACCGATGAGCAGATTTACACCAGACAGCTGATCGAGCGCTTCGACAAGGATGAATCGCTCAAGCTTTTGATCGTGGTGGATAAACTGCTGACGGGTTTCGATGAGCCGAAAAACACCGTGCTCTACATCGACAAGCCACTTAAGGAGCACAATCTGATCCAGGCGATTGCTCGGGTAAACCGCCTACATCCGCTAAAGAAATTTGGTCTGCTGATCGACTACAGGGGCATTCTTTCGGAGCTGGATACCACGATCCAGAAGTATCAGGATCTGGCTTCGCGCACCCAGGGCGGCTATGACATCAATGACATCGCTGGGCTCTACAACCAGATGAGCAGCGAGTACAAACGGCTACCTCAGTTGCACAAAAACCTCTGGGCTATTTTCTCCGGTGTGAAAAACAAAGGGGATATAGAGCAGTTGCGCCAGGTACTGGTGCCCAAGATGCAGGAGCGTGACGGCGAGTTGGTTGATGTAAATCTCAAGGTGCGCGATGACTTCTACGAGGCGCTAACCGAGTTCGCCAGTTGCCTAAAAGTTGCTTTGCAGTCCGCGTCCTTCTTTGAAGACACCAGTTTCAGCGATGCCGACCGCACCCAATACAAGGAAACCCTCAAGCAGTTCTCCAGCCTGCGCCAACTGGCCAGACAGGATGCCGGCGAAACGGTGAACTATGACCAGTACGCCGAACAGGTGTGCAAGCTGCTGAATAAGCACGTGGTAGGCGTGGAGGTAAAAGACCCTGTCGGCGTTTACGAAGTCGGCAAGATGGGGCAACAGAAGCCCGAGCAGTGGAGTGAAGGCAAGACGCGCAACGAAACCGACATCATCAAGACCCGTGTCAGCAAGATGATTGAGCAGGAGCTTCGTGACGATCCCTATGCTCAGGAAGCGTTCTCCAAACTGCTGCGCCAGGCCATCGAAGAGACGGCAAAGCTATTTGATCATCCGCTCAAGCAGTACCTGCTATTCCACGAATTTGAGCAGCAGGTGCAGGCCCGTAAGCTTGATGAGCTGCCTGATGTTTTTGCGGGTAACCGGCATGCCCAGGCGTACTTCGGTATTTTCAAGAAAAACCTTCCTGACGCCCTCAATTCAGCTGATGAGCAGGTACAGGAACACTGGGTAAAACTGGCTTTCAGCCTGGATAAAATGGTCATGACCTCCGTGGCCGAACATTCAATCAACCCACAGAACATCGAAAGCGATATTCGTAAGAAGCTACTGCCGTTGCTCTTCAAGGAATGCAAAGCGGTGGGCGCTGGTATGGATCAGGCGAAGTCCATGGTTGAGTGGGTGGTGAAAATCACGCGGGTAGGCTTGTCCGGCTTATGAGTGTGCCCATCGTCATGAGTGCTCCTTCTGCCTCCGCAGTATCGAGCTGGCTGAGCTTCCACTATGCCGACGAGCTGATTCAGGTTGAGAGATCGCGAAGGGCGCGCGAGGTTTCACGCATACTGATCAGGGTTGACCCCGACTGTCGCGTGCGCGTCAGTGCGCCGGATGGGGCTAGCGATGAACAGGTATTGGCCGCGCTGAAGCGACGCGGCCGCTGGATCTATGAGCAGCTTCGTGAGTTTCGTGCGCAGCTCACACACGTCCGCCCAAGGCAGTACATCAGCGGGGAAAGTCACTACTACCTAGGCAAGCAGTACGTGCTCAAGGTTATAGAAGCGCCTGATGAGCTACAGCAGGTGCGCCTGTTGCGAGGCAAGCTAGAGGTGTCTGTCCGGGTGAAGTCGGCAGAGAAAATTCGCGAACTCCTGCACACTTGGTACAAAGCGCGCGCCCGTGAGGTATTTGATCGACGTCTAGAAGCTGCCTTGCAACAAGCACTTTGGGTTGCATCCAAGCCCCCACTGCGCATCTTAAGCATGCAGACACAGTGGGGCAGTTGTTCACCTGCGGGCCGTATCACGCTCAACCCCCACTTGGTTAAAGCATCCCGCGAGTGCATCGACTATGTGATCTTGCATGAACTTTGTCACATCGCCGAACACAACCACAGCGAGCGGTTCTACAGGCTTATGCACCAGGTGATGCCGCAATGGGAAAAGACCAAAAAGCGGTTGGATGGGATGGCGGCTGTTTTGCTAAACGGCGGGGCTGACCGCTTTTGATTTGCGAGTACCCACGAAAGCGTTTGACTGCTAGAAGTCACAACTGGGCGGTTTAGGTCTATCGATTCATCCACCCAATCGTAGCGAACTCACTTCGAGCAGACTAATTTCCTCATTAGCTCTAAATCTACGCTCGGATACTTCCCCCCTGCCTATAGTGAAAATATTGATCCGAGCAGCATGCCAACCGGTATTCCAACTCAAAAATTAAACCCAGTATTATCGCTATTAATCAATAATATACAGCGCAGATTCAAATTACCCCGGCACAACATTGATAAGCAGCCGCTTGAGACTTTCATCAAGGCTCGTCAGAGCAAAACTCTGAAAGGAGAATACCTACCCCTGCTCACCCTAGGCCTACCCCCATCAAGATTCACGACCTGAAACACACGGAGTACCCGAGGAAAGCCGCAAGGCCCTGCCCGGAAACATGAACAGGAGTCTCACCACTCACAACTCGAGGGCCGAGTTGGGTCAGTTAATCGAGGCGATAACATGGAATCGGTCAACGCCTCGCGAGGATCAGCGCTGACGATTCTGAAGTAAAGATCAGGATGATGGATAAGGCCAAGTCAATCAGAAATGCCCTACCCCAGAAACAACAAAACCACCCGAAGGTGGCTTAGTCGTTCTAAATAATGGTCGGGACGGAGTGATTCGAACACTCGACCCCTTGCACCCCATGCAAGTGCGCTACCGGGCTGCGCTACGCCCCGACTGGGCTTGAAGCATGTTCCCCTTGTTGCTGAGAACGTTGAAGAATGTACCCTAACCTTTTGAATTATGGAAGCATTTTTTCCAAAATTCCGGGCCCGATATGGGTTACTTCTTCAGCACCACCAGGACGTCTTCCAACTCGACAATCATCTGCCGAATCAGTTGCTTGTACTGGGTGGTGTCGTCCTTGGCTTCATCGCCAGAGAGGCGCAGGCGCGCCCCGCCGATGGTGAAGCCTTGGTCGTACAGCAGCGCGCGGATCTGGCGGATCATCAGCACGTCTTGGCGCTGATAGTACCGCCGGTTACCGCGGCGCTTTACCGGGTTGAGTTGCGGGAATTCCTGCTCCCAGTAGCGGAGCACGTGCGGTTTTACCGCGCAAAGCTCACTCACTTCACCAATGGTGAAGTAGCGTTTGCCTGGAATCGGCGGAAGCTCGTCGTTATGACTTGGTTCCAGCATAGGCCTCAACTCGGGCTTTGAGTTTTTGCCCTGGACGAAAGGTGACGACTCGACGCGCCGTGATCGGGATCTCTTCCCCAGTCTTGGGGTTGCGGCCCGGCCGCTGGCGTTTGTCACGCAGGTCAAAATTGCCGAATCCGGACAATTTGACCTGCTCGTTGTCTTCAAGAGCGTGCCTGATTTCCTCAAAAAACAGCTCGACCAATTCCTTGGCCTCGCGCTTGTTCAGGCCCAGCTCCTCGTACAGCCGTTCGGCCATCTCAGCTTTCGTCAGAGCACCCATACGCTATTTCCTTAACGTGGTGTTCAACCTTTGTTCGAGCGAGGTGAGGATGTTCTGGGTTGCAGTGTTCACCTCTTCATCATTAAGAGTGCGCGATGGATGCTGCCAGGTCAAGCCGACGGCCAGGCTTTTTCTATCAGGATCAATGCCTTTACCCTGATAAACATCAAACAGCCTGAGGTCCGTGAGCCATTCGCCTGCATTGTCACGAATTACTTCAAGCACCGAGCTCGAAGCAACATCACGTCCTGCCACCAAGGCCAGGTCACGACGCACTTCCGGGAATTTCGACAACTCGCTGAAGGTCGGCAGGCGGCCTTCGGCCACTTCGGCCAATACCAGCTCGAAGACGAACACCGGACGGTCCAGGCCCAGGGTCTTGGCCAGCTCTGGGTGGATAGCGCCCAGGTAGCCGACTTCGCGACCATCGCGCTCGATGCGCGCGGTTTGGCCCGGGTGCAGCGCCGGGTGTTTGCCCGGGACGAAGCTGAACTCGGCAAGCGAACCGGAGAAGCCCAGTACGGCTTCTACATCGGCCTTCACGTCGAAGAAGTCGATGCTGTCACGGCTGTTGGCCCAACCTTCTGGCAGGCGGCTGCCGCATACCACACCGGCGAGCATCGGCTGCTGCTTGAGGTCGCCCAGCTGGCCGACGAAGCGCTGGCCGCTTTCGAACAGGCGCACGCGGTCTTGCTGGCGGTTGAGGTTGTGCTGCAGCGACTTGACCAGGCCCGGCCACAGCGAGGCACGCATGGCCGCCATGTCGTTGGAGATCGGGTTGGCCAGCAGCAGCGGCTCAACGCCCGGGCTGAACAGTTCGAACAGTTTCGGGTCGATGAAGCTGAAGGTGATGGCTTCCTGGTAACCACGGGCCACCAGCAGGCGGCGCAGGGCTGGCAGTTCGCCACGAGCTTCAGGCTTGCCCTGCGGGGCCAGGCGCGCTTGCGGGTAACGGACCGGCAGGCGGTTGTAGCCGTACAGGCGGGCCAGTTCTTCGATCAGGTCGACTTCCAGGCTGATGTCAAAGCGATGGCTTGGTACTTCGACCTGCCACTGCCCTTCCCCAGCGGTGGTTTTCAGGCCCAGGCCGTTGAGCAGTTGCTCGACTTCGGCGCTGGCCATTTCCATGCCCAGCATCTGGGTCAGGCGTTCGGCACGCAGGGTGACCGGTGCAACCTTGGGCAGGTGCGCTTGGCTGGTGACGTCGATCACCGGGCCGGCTTCGCCGCCAACGATGTCCAGCAGCAGGCCGGTGGCGCGCTCGATGGCTTCGCGGGCCAGTTGCGAGTCGACGCCGCGCTCGTAACGGTGCGAAGCATCGGTGTGCAGGCCGTAGGAGCGGGCCTTGCCAGCCACGGAAATCGGCTCGAAGAAGGCGCTCTCAAGGAAGATGTCGCGGGTGCCAGCAGCAACGCCGCTGTGCTCGCCACCCATCACGCCGGCAATGGCCAGGGCGCGGGTGTGGTCGGCGATCACCAGGGTGTCGGGACGCAGGGTGACTTCCTGGCCGTCGAGCAGTACCAGCTTCTCGCCCTCTTCGGCCATGCGCACGCGGATGCCGCCGTTGATTTCGGCAAGATCGAAGGCGTGCATCGGCTGGCCCAGTTCGAGCATCACGTAGTTGGTGATGTCGACGGCAGCGTCGATGCTACGCACGTCGGAGCGACGCAGGCGCTCGACCATCCACAGCGGGGTTGGCTTGGACAGGTCGACGTTACGGATGACGCGGCCCAGGTAGCGTGGGCAGGCCGCTGGGGCCAGCACTTCGACCGGGCGCACTTCGTCGTGGACGGCAGCAATGGCCGGCACTACCGGGCGGGTGACCGGTGCGTCGTACAGGGCGCCGACGTCACGGGCCAGGCCCGCTACAGACAGGCAGTCGCCACGGTTCGGGGTCAGGCCGATCTCGATGCTGGCGTCGTCCAGGTCCAGGTACACGCGAATGTCTTCGCCAACCGGAGCGTCGGCTGCCAGTTCCAGCAGGCCGTCGTTTTCTTCGCTGATCTGCAGCTCGGCCGCCGAGCACAGCATGCCGTTGGATTCAACGCCACGCAGCTTGGCCTTCTTGATCTTGAAGTCGCCCGGCAGTTCGGCGCCGATCATGGCGAAGGGGATCTTCAGGCCAGGGCGCACGTTGGGCGCGCCGCACACGACCTGGAAGGTCTCGCTGCCGCTGCTGACCTGGCACACGCGCAGTTTGTCGGCATCGGGGTGCTGTTCGGTGCTTAGCACCTCACCGACGACGATGCCGCTGAACTGGCCAGCGGCCGGGGTGACGCTGTCGACCTCAAGGCCGGCCATCGACAGACGGGCGACCAGATCGTCACGGGATACCTGCGGGTTGACCCAACCGCGCAGCCACTTTTCACTGAATTTCATCCTGCTCTCCTGAAAGATTCGTTACGGGTGCGCGACCTAGCGAAATTGCGCAAGGAACCGCAAGTCGTTGTCGAAGAACAGGCGCAAATCGTTGACGCCGTAACGCAGCATGGCCAGGCGCTCGGCGCCCATGCCGAAGGCAAAGCCCTGGAACTCTTCGGGGTCGATGCCCGACATGCGCAGCACGTTGGGGTGAACCATGCCGCAGCCCATGACTTCCAGCCAGCCAGTCTGCTTGCACACGCGGCAGCCTTTGCCGCTGCACATCACGCACTGGATGTCGACTTCAGCCGAAGGTTCGGTGAAGGGGAAGAACGACGGACGGAAACGTACCGCCAGCTCTTTTTCGAAGAACACCCGCAGGAACTCTTCGATGGTGCCTTTAAGGTCGGCGAAATTGATGTCGCGATCGATCAACAGGCCTTCGACCTGGTGGAACATCGGCGAGTGGGTGATATCCGAGTCGCAACGGTAGACGCGGCCCGGGCAAACAATGCGGATCGGCGGCTGAGTGGACTCCATGGTCCGCACCTGCACCGGCGAGGTGTGGGTACGCAGCAGCATGTTGGCATTGAAGTAGAAGGTGTCGTGCATTGCCCGGGCCGGGTGGTGGCCGGGAATGTTGAGCGCTTCGAAGTTGTGGTAGTCGTCTTCGACCTCAGGGCCTTCGGCGATGCCGTAGCCGATGTGGGTGAAGAACTGCTCGATGCGTTCCAGGGTACGGGTGATCGGATGCAGACCACCGGAGGTCTGGCCACGGCCCGGCAGGGTTACATCAATGCACTCGGCGGCCAGACGGGCGCTGAGCTCGGCCTCTTCAAACGCCGCCTTGCGCGCGTTGAGGACCTCGGTGACGCGTTCCTTGGCGTCGTTGATCAGCGCGCCAACTTTTGGCCGCTCTTCGGCAGGCAAGTTGCCCAGGGTCTTCATCACCTGGGTCAGTTCGCCTTTCTTGCCAAGGAAGTGCACCCGGATCTGTTCCAGGGCATTGATGTCTTCAGCGCGTTCCACGGCCTCCAGGGCTTGGGAGACCAGCGCGTCCAGGTTTTCCATGTACAGACTCCAGATACGAAATAGGGGAAGAGCGCAGGCTCTTCCCCTATTAAGACGTTTAACACCAGGCGCCGGAAATGACGCCAGGTGATTGTCGGGGGTACTTAAGCCAGCGAGGCTTTAGCTTTCTCGACAATCGCAGCAAACGCCGCTTTTTCGTTCACTGCCAGATCAGCCAGAACTTTGCGGTCGATTTCGATCGACGCTTTTTTCAGGCCAGCGATCAGGCGGCTGTAGGACAGACCGTTGATACGCGCACCGGCGTTGATACGAGCGATCCACAGAGCGCGGAACTGACGTTTTTTCTGACGACGGTCGCGGTAGGCGTATTGGCCTGCCTTGATGACCGCTTGCTTGGCAACACGGAATACGCGCGAGCGTGCGCCGTAGTAGCCTTTAGCCAGTTTCAGAATTTTCTTGTGACGCTTACGAGCGATGACGCCACGCTTTACACGAGCCATGAGTAACTTCCTCTATCTTTAACCAAAAATTAACGAAGGCGCAGCATGCGCTCGACTTTTGCCACGTCCGACGGGTGCAGCAAGCTGCTACCACGAAGTTGACGCTTACGCTTGGTCGACATTTTGGTCAGGATGTGGCTTTTGAAAGCGTGTTTGTGCTTGATGCCGTTAGCCGTTTTCAAGAAACGCTTGGCTGCACCGCTTTTGGTTTTCATCTTTGGCATGTTCGGATACTCCGCATTCAGTTGATAAACATAACCGCAAGGCCTGCCGTGCCCTGGTGGTTATTTCTTTTTCTTGGGGGCGATGACCATGATCAGTTGGCGTCCTTCCATCTTAGGATGCTGTTCGACGGTACCGTATTCGGCGAGGTCAACTTCAACCCGCTTCAGCAGTTCCATACCCAGCTCCTGGTGGGCCATCTCACGACCGCGAAATCTCAAGGAAATCTTGGCCCTGTCCCCATCACTTAGGAAACGTACCAGGTTGCGTAGTTTTACCTGGTAATCCCCATCCTCCGTCCCTGGACGAAACTTGATTTCTTTAATCTGGACCTGCTTCTGGTTCTTCTTGGCTTCGTTAGCTTGCTTCTTCTTTTCGAAGAGGTGCTTGCCGTAGTCCATGACCTTGCAGACAGGCGGTACTGCGTCGGCAGAAATTTCTACCAGGTCCAGCTTCGCTTCTTCAGCGATACGAAGCGCTTCATCAATCGAGACGATGCCAATCTGCTCGCCGTCAGCGCCAATTAACCGAACCTCGCGTGCCGAGATATTCTCGTTGATCGGGGCCTTCGGTGCAGTTCGTTTATCGTTTCTCATTTCACGCTTAATAGTAATTACTCCGATTCTTGGCGACCACGCCGGGAAACCGACTGCGCAAGGAACTCCGCGAACTGGGCGACCGGCATGGAGCCAAGGTCTGCGCCTTCTCGGGTACGTACGGCGACGGTTTGCGTTTCGACTTCGCGATCACCTATAACCAAAAGGTAAGGGACCTTGAGCAAAGTATGCTCGCGGATTTTAAAGCCGATTTTCTCATTTCTCAAGTCGGACTTGGCACGGAACCCGCTTTCGTTGAGAATTTTTTCAACATTTTGGGCGAATTCGGCCTGCTTGTCGGTGATATTCATGATCACCGCCTGGGTTGGCGCGAGCCAAGCCGGGAATGCGCCTTCATAGTGCTCGATGAGAATTCCGACGAAACGCTCGAACGAACCGAGGATTGCACGGTGCAACATCACCGGATGCTTGCGGCCGTTGTCTTCGGAAACGAACTCTGCGCCCAGGCGGATCGGCAGGTTGAAGTCGAGCTGCAGGGTACCACACTGCCAGACACGGCCCAGGCAATCCTTGAGCGAGAACTCGATCTTCGGCCCATAGAAGGCGCCTTCGCCCGGCTGCAGGTCGTACGGCAGGCCAGCGCTGTCGAGGGCGGCGGCCAGTGCAGCTTCGGCGCGATCCCACAGCTCATCGGAACCGACGCGCTTTTCAGGGCGGGTCGAGAGCTTCATTTCGATGTCTTTGAAACCGAAGTCGCGGTAGACATCCATGGTCAGCTTGATGAAGGCTGCGGATTCGGACTGCATCTGCTCTTCGGTGCAGAAAATGTGCGCGTCGTCCTGGGTGAAGCCACGCACGCGCATGATGCCGTGCAGCGCACCCGACGGCTCGTTACGGTGGCAGGCACCGAACTCGGCCAGACGCAGCGGCAGCTCGCGGTAGCTCTTCAGGCCCTGGTTGAACACCTGCACGTGGCACGGGCAGTTCATCGGCTTGATGGCGTAGTCGCGGTTTTCCGACTGGGTGGTGAACATGTTGTCGGCGTAGTTGGCCCAGTGGCCAGACTTCTCCCACAGCGAACGGTCAACCACTTGCGGCGTCTTGATCTCAAGATAGCCGTTGTCGCGCTGCACCTTGCGCATGTACTGCTCGAGTACCTGGTACAGGGTCCAGCCGTTGGGGTGCCAGAACACCATGCCCGGCGCTTCTTCCTGGAGGTGGAACAGGCCCAGGCGCTTACCGATTTTACGGTGGTCGCGTTTTTCTGCTTCTTCGATGCGCTGAATATAAGCAGCCAGCTGCTTCTTGTCGGCCCAGGCGGTGCCGTAGACGCGCTGCAGCTGCTCATTTTTAGCGTCGCCGCGCCAGTAGGCGCCGGACAGCTTGGTCAGCTTGAAGGATTTGAGGAAACGGGTGTTCGGCACGTGCGGGCCGCGGCACATGTCGACGTATTCTTCGTGGTAGTACAGGCCCATGGCCTGTTCGTCGGGCATGTCCTCGACCAGGCGCAGCTTGTAGTCTTCGCCACGGGCCTTGAAAACTTCGATCACTTCGGCGCGCGGAGTGACCTTCTTGATGACGTCGTAGTCGGTGTCGATCAGCTGCTGCATGCGCTGTTCGATGGCCGCCATGTCTTCGGGCGTGAAAGGACGCTCGTAGGCGATGTCGTAGTAAAAGCCTTCGTCGATGACCGGACCGATGACCATTTTCGCGGTGGGGTACAGCTGCTTGACCGCGTGGCCGACCAGGTGGGCGCACGAGTGACGGATGATCTCCAGCCCCTCTTCGTCCTTGGGCGTGATGATTTGCAGGCTGGCATCGTGTTCGATCAGGTCGCAAGCGTCGACCAGCTTGCCGTCGACCTTGCCGGCGACGGTGGCTTTGGCAAGGCCTGCACCAATGGATGCGGCGACTTCGGCAACTGAAACTGCCTTGTCGAATGAACGTTGACTGCCATCGGGAAGAGTAATAGTGGGCATGGCGCCTCCTCTCCTAGTGGTGACCCCTACCAAAGGTCACGTGGGTTGGGATGAGCCAGTACGCGATCCGCCCCTGCCTTTGCATGCGCAAAGCCTGCCTCACAGTGGCAGAAGCCCGAAGGCCTGCCAGGGAACGAACCAGAGTGACTGGAGTAAAACAAACGAAGGTCACGGGGCGGCAGAAAAGCTGCCGAACATCCCGAGCCAGACATGCTAGCACAAAGCGTTGCGGCGACTGAGGGGAACTTGCGTGGAATTTTTCTGCTCAGAGTTTTTGAAGCGGCCTACTCTTGTAAGACTCGACCCAAGGAGTGTTTGGATATGCGACTTCAGTCTCTTCTGGCCCTGGCGGCTGCCTCTGCCCTGCTGCTGCCATTGGGCGCCCATGCCGGCAAGCTGCCCGCCAACTACCAGATGACCTGCGTAGCGCAGGCGCAGAAACAAGGCCTGGCAAAGGATAAAGCCGAACAGCACTGCCAATGCGCAGGCGAGGTGCTGCAGAAAAACCTCAGCGACAAAGAGATGAAAGACCTGGACACCCTGGAAGATGGCGTGGATGCTGCGGTAATGGAGCGTGCGCAAAAAAATATTGCAGCGGTCTGCGGCCCGAAAAAATAGGGCCTTTGGCCCGTTATCCATCGCTAATTTGCTCCAGATCAGCATTCTGCGAAGGTAAAAGGGGCTACAAGCCCATAATTATACTATGATGGTCAGCGTGCACCCTGTTGGCCTCGGCAACACCGCACTACTGAAAATCATGTTTCTTGGAGATACACCCATGTCTAATCGCCAAACCGGCACCGTAAAATGGTTCAACGATGAGAAAGGCTTCGGCTTCATCACTCCACAAGGTGGCGGCGACGACCTGTTCGTTCACTTCAAGGCTATCGAATCCGACGGTTTCAAAAGCCTGAAGGAAGGCCAGACTGTCTCCTTCGTTGCCGAAAAAGGCCAGAAGGGCATGCAGGCTGCACAAGTTCGTCCAGAGTAAGCTCTGACCGAATAAAAAAACCCGTCCTTGTGGCGGGTTTTTTTGTGCCCGGATTTTGGGCCTGCTTCGCAACCCATCGCCGGCAACGCCGGCTCCCACAATGGAGCGATGCACACAGGACCTGTGGGAGCTGGCCTTGCCAGCGATGGGGCCGCAGAACCTAGCCGCAGTTGACGCGGGTGATCACGCCCTTTTCATCGGCGTTGAGGTTCAGGCGCTCGGAGCGGTATTCCAGGGTCATGACGTCGTGCGGCTGGAGTACACGGGCCAGTTGCGAGCCGCTGGCCTTGCGCGCTTGTTCAAGCAGCTCGGGGCTGGCCGGTTTGCCGATGGCAAACTCGGCGCCGCTGGCCTGGCAGCGGCCATCGGTATTGGCAGCAACTGCCTCGGGGGCCTTCGACGAAGAGCCGCCAGTGCTGCTGCACCCTGCCAATACGGCGACAGCCAACAGGCTTGCCAATGATGCACGCGTGCGGAACATGAATCCTCCTTAAATACTTGAATGCTGCCTATGTGACAGCACCGCTGGTTTTTCGTTGCAAAACCGCAGCATTGTGCCCGAGCCAGAGCCTTCAAGGCCCAAGGCAATCGTGACCGGATTTTGCACAGCCCTAATACAAGTCGATGTAATCGTTGCTCGGGTTCGGCCAGTTGTTGCTCAGGGCGTTGAACACCTGCGATACCCAGCGCTGGTCATCCGCCACCTGCGGGCCGACGCACCCCGAGCCCGCAGCCCAGGTTTCCAGACGAAAGGACAGACCTTCGAGCTCACGCCCGCCAGTGACCTGGGACAACCAGGCAATGCCTGCGCGACTGACGCGCAATTGGTTGTGCACCGCGCCATTGCCAGCCACGAGCAAGGCCCGGACGTGCTCAAGGGTAAAGTCCTGCGGATTGTTCAGATCGATCTGCACTGCGCTGTCCCGGCAAACTAAAACACTGTTAGTTTGCCACGCCGCCGCGCTTATGCCTAAGTCGCAGTGCGATGCCGGCCCTCGGCATGATTTACTGCAAGCAGTGGCGGAGCGCAGACCAGCCTCCCCTTCAAACGCCAGGGCCCGGCATTTGAACCCACAGCGCGCGTAGGTCTCACCCGAGAACACCCATGACAAGCCACACCATCGATGCCGACATCAAGGTCAAATGGGCCGAGGGCCAGAGCGCCTACAGCCCGGCCACTGCCGAAGAGCTGCTGCTGATTGCCCTGGATCTGCTGGTCAAAGACCTGGGCCCGGAGGAGGCACGCAACTACGTCGACCAGGTCTTTGAACGCTACGCCCAGCCGCAGGCTATGGAAGACGCTTCAGACGCGTACTGAGCAGATCAAAAAAGCCCTGGGCATCACCCTCTGTAATCCAGGTGACATTGGCCGGTGCCTTCAGGCTGCCATACCAGTCGGGAATGGTCTGGCCAAAGGTCGGGCCCTCGCGGCTGTCGACCACCATCGACACCTGACGCCCCTTGAACAGCTCGGGCTTGAGCAGGTAGGCAATCACTGTGGTGTCGTGCACCGGGCCACCCGGGATGCCGTAGTGCACCATGTCGGCCTTGACGTAGGCATTGAGAATATCCGCCACGCGCTTGCTCGCGGCATTGTTGAGGTCGGCGATCTGCTTGAGCCGCGCTTCGCTGGTCAGCACTTTGTGGGTGACGTCCAGTGGCAGGTAGGTCAGTTTGACGCCGCTTTTGAGCACCACTTCGGCGGCCTGGGGGTCGGCGAACAGGTTGAACTCGGCCACCGGCGTGATATTGCCGCCATTGAAATGGGCGCCACCCATGACCACCACTTCCTTGATGCCGCTGACGATCTCTGGCTTCAGCATCAGCGCCAGGGCGAGGTTGGTCTGCGGGCCGAGCATGGCGATGGTGATGCTGTGTGGCTTGGCAGTGCTCAGGGT
Organism: Pseudomonas rubra; assembly: GCF_028656935.1. Taxonomy (GTDB): domain Bacteria; phylum Pseudomonadota; class Gammaproteobacteria; order Pseudomonadales; family Pseudomonadaceae; genus Aquipseudomonas; species Aquipseudomonas rubra. The sequence continues at coordinate 145,917 of NZ_JAMDGZ010000043.1, read as the reverse complement.
GTCGATCAGGTACTGGACGGCATCACCCTTGGCCAGGCCCTTTTTCGGCTCGCTGACGGTAATGCCTGGCAAGCCCTCCTCGCCGTGAATATTGTCGGCGTAGATTGGCGTGCGCATTAGCGGCCGGGACGCGCCGGCATACACCGGAATGTCTTCGCGCCCAGCCCATTCGCGCGCCAGGCGGGCATTGCGTGAGGTCTTGTCGAGGCGCACGTTGCCGGCCACGGTGGTGATGGCACGGATCTTCAGCTCGTCCGGCGAGCCCATGGCCATGAACAGCGCCACCACGTCGTCAGCGCCAGGGTCGGTATCGATGATCAGGTCAATGGGCGCAGCCTGGGCGCCGGCCGACAACACGGACATCAGCAGTACTCCTTGGAGCAAACGTTTGGCATGACACAACATACGACACATCCTTATGAACAGGTATTAAACACTAGAAGGTTACCCCGGCGACCAGGGCGATATTGCTGTACGGCTGGCACTCACCGGTGCGCACGATGGCCCGGGCACTGCGGCTCAGCTGCTTGAACTGGTCATGGCTGAGCAGGCTGCGGCTGCCCAGCTCGCCCCGAGCGCTCAGTTGCTCGATCGCGGCCAGGCCAGGCGGCTGATGCTGGAAAATTTCATCCGCCAGCACGTGGCTTTCGACCTGCATTTCACTGAGCACCACCCGCAGGGTACTGGCGAAGTCCGGGATACCCGGGGTCAGCGCCAGGTCGATCAGCTCCACTCCCGGCGGCACCGGCAAGCCGGCATCACCGATCAGCAGGATGTCGCCATGGCCAAGGGAGGCGATCAGCCGCGACAAGGCAATGTTGAGCAATGGCGTCTTTTTCATGGCTGCAACTCGGCCAGGCGCGGGATCGATGGCTGCGCACCGGCGCGGGTAACCGACAGGGCCGCCGCACGTTGACCGAAGGCGATGGCTGCGCCCTCCTCTTCGCCACGCGCCAGGGCCGCAGCGAAACCGCCGACAAAGGTATCACCCGCGGCCGTGGTGTCCACCGCTTTCACCAGCGGCGCCGGGAAATGCCTGAAACCCTGGCCATTGGCAAACAAGGCGCCCTGGGCACCGAGGGTGACGATCACCTTGCCGACGCCCAGGCCCAGCAGATGAGTGGCGGCAGCCTTGGCGCTGGCCAGGTCATTGACCGGCAACCCGGTCAAGGCTTCGGCTTCGCTTTCATTGGGGATCAGGTAATCGATATTGGCCAAGCACTGCGCCGGCAGCGGGCCACTGGCCGGCGCCGGGTTGAGAATCACGGTCTTGCCCAGCGCCCTGCCCCGCTCAAGGGTGTAGGCGACGGTGGCCATGGGCACTTCCAGTTGGCAGATGATCACCTGCGCCGCTTGCAGCAAGGCATCGAAGCGCTGCACTGATTCAGGCAGCAACTGGCCATTGCCACCGGCAATGATAACGATGGCGTTCTGGCTGGCCGCATCCACCACAATCAGCGCCACGCCGGTGGGCACCCCGGCGGCAATGCTGACGGCCTGGTTGTCGATTTGCTCGTCAGTCAGGGCCTGGCGCAATTGCTGGCCGTAGGCATCATCACCGACGCAGCCGACCATCGCCACCTGCGCCCCCAGGCGCGCCGCGGCCACCGCCTGGTTGGCGCCCTTGCCGCCCGGCACGGTGGCAAAGGATTCACCCACCAGGGTTTCACCACCACGGGGCAGGCGCTCGGCGCGGGTGACCAGGTCCATGTTCAGGCTACCTACCACTACTACATTGGCTTGCATGTGCGGGCTCGTCTCAGCGGTAATCATTGAAAAGGTCGGGGCGCGGTGCGGTCGACTCGCGCAAGACAATGCTCGGCGCCACGATGCGTTGCTCCGGCGCTCCACGCAGCGGTTCGGCGATGCGCCGCAGCAACAGCTCGGCCGCACTCTCGCCCAGCTCGCGGATCGACTGGCCGACGGTGGTCAGGGCCGGGAACACGTACTGGCTGATCTGGATATCGTCGAAGCCGATCACCGACAGCTCGCTGGGCACGCAGATGTTGCGCTCGGCGGCGGCGCGCAACACGCCGATGCCGATCATGTCGTTGCCGGCAAAAATCGCCGTCGGCCGCTCGCCTTCCAGCAGCAGGGCCGCCGCCGCGTATCCGCCCAGGCTGGTGAAGTCACTGTGCAGCAGCCAGGCGTCACGGGCCGTGACACCGGCCTCGGCCAGCGCCCGATGAAACCCGGCCAGGCGCAACTGGGCGACGCTGGTGTGGGCCGGGCCACCGATGCAGGCAATGTCGCGATGGCCCAGTTCGAGCAGATGGCGGGTCGCAAGATAAGCGCCCTGCTCGTGGTCGATACTCACCAGGTCCGCCTCCACACCCTCCAGCGCCCGGTCGACGATGACCATGGGGGTGCGCACGTTGGCCAGGCTACCCTGCAGGTCGTGGTCTTCACCGACCGAGGCGACGATCAGGCCGTCGATGCGCTTTTCCAGCAGCACGCGCAGGTAGCTGCGCTGCTTTTGCGGGTTGTCGTCGGAGTTGCAGAGGATCACGCAGTAGCCATTACGCTCGCAGCCGTCCTCGATACCCCGGGCCAGCTCGGCGAAGTACGGGTTGACGCTGTTGGGCACCAGCAGGCCGATGGTCGCGGTGCTGCGCGCTTTTAGCGAACGAGCCACGGCGCTGGGCACGTAGTCGAGCTCGGCGATCGCCGCCTCGACCTTGAGGCGCACCGGCTCGCTGACCGGTCGGGTCTTGTTCAGTACATGGGACACGGTGGTGTAGGAAATCCCCGCCAGTGCCGCGACATCTTTGATGGTTGCCATTGTTTCAGGTCCGCCTGCGCGCGCGCCGGCTGCGGTAAGTGTCGAGGACCACGGCGATGACGATCACCGCCCCGGTGATGATGCGTTTGGTCGGCTCCGAAGCACCGATCTGCGCCAGCCCTGCAGCCAGCACCGAGATGATCAGCACGCCGAAAAAGGTGCTGATCACCGAGCCGCGGCCACCCATCAGGCTGGTGCCGCCGATCACCACGGCGGCGATCACCTGCAGTTCAAGGCCGGAGCCGGCATTGGGGTCGGCGGCTTCCAGGCGGGAAATCTGGAACAGCGCGGCAAGCCCGGCGAGCAGGCCCATCAGCGCGAATACCAGGATCTTGTACGGGCGCGGGTCGATGCCAGCCAGGCGTACCGCTTCTTCGTTGGTGCCGATGCCGATCAGGTAGCGGCCGAACACCGTACGGGTCAGCACCAGCTGGGCGAGAATGATCACCAGCAAGGCAATGATGAACGACGGCGAGACGCCGAACGCCAAGGGGTTGGACAGCCAGGCAAAGGCGTCGCCGATATAGGCGGTGCGCGAACCGGTCAACTGGTAGGCCATGCCCCGGGCCATCTCCAGCACGCCGAGGGAGACGATGAACGAGGGAATGCGCCAGGCCACGGTGATCGAGCCGGTGATGCTACCGGCCAGCGCCGCCACGCCCATGCCGAGCATGGCGGCGGGCATCACGCTCCAGCCCCAGCCGAGCATCGCCACACTGACGGCGGAACCGGCCAGGGCCAGCACCGAGCCCACCGACAGGTCGATGCCGCCGATGATCAGCACGAAGGTCATGCCCACCGCCAACACCATCAGGTCGGGGATCTGGTTGGCCAGGGTGCTGAAGGTGGCGTAAGACAGAAAGTGGCTGCTCAACAACGAGAACAGCACGATCATCGCCAGCAAAGCGCCGGCCAGGCCCAGGTAGCTACCCAGGCCAAAGTAGTTGCCGCTGCGCTTGGCGCTGGGGGCGGCGGTGTGCAGTTGCGTGGTTTTCATGGGGTAGTCCTGGGTGCCGCTTCATGCAGCAACGCATCACGTTTCTGATAGCCGGCAAAGGCTGCGGCCAATAATTGATCCTGGGTCCAGCTGTCGCGCTTGAAGGTCTCGATCAGCCGGCCGGCACTGAGCACGCCGATGCGGTCACAAATCAGCATCAGCTCGCGCAGGTCGCTGGACACCACCACCAGGGCCTTGCCCTGGCGCGCCAGTTCGGCCATCAAGCCGTAGATATCGAACTTGGCGCCGACGTCGATGCCACGGGTAGGCTCATCGAACAGCAGCACCGTACAATCGCGCTCCAGCCAGCGACCGATCACCACTTTTTGCTGGTTGCCGCCCGACAGCTCGCCGACCACCTGCTCGGGGCTGGAGCTGCGGATGCGCATGGCGGCGATCTGCCGTTCAGCCAGTGCGCGCTCGGCAGCGCTGCTGACCACGCCGGCGCGGGAAATCGCCGGCAGGTTGCCCAGGGCGATATTGGCGCTGATCGACTGGCTCAGCAGCAGGCCTTCGCCCTTGCGGTCCTCGGTGATCAGGGCAATGCCCTGGCGCACCGCGTCCACGGGCGAATCGACCCGCACCGGGAGCAAGGGATCGCCCAGTTCCATGCTGCCGCTGTCGGCGCTATCGGCGCCGTAGATCAGCCGCAACAGCTCTGTGCGCCCGGCACCGATCAGCCCGGAGATACCGAAAACCTCGCCACTGCGCACCTCGAACGACACCTGCTTGACCTTGTCGCCACGGCTGAGCTTGTGCACCTTGAGAATCGGCGCGCCAATGTTGCGCACGCCCAGGTCGATATGCTCGCCCAGCTCGCGGCCAACCATCAGATTGACCAGTTGCTCGCTGTTGTAACGCTGCATCGGCTCGACACATACCAGCTTGCCATCGCGCAGCACGGCGATACGTTGAGCGATGCGCTTGAGCTCTTCAAGGCGATGGGAGATGTAGACGATGGCCACGCCGCGCTGCTGCAGGCGTTCGATCTGGGTGAACAGCAACTCGACCTCGCGGGCAGTGAGCATCGCCGTGGGCTCATCGAAGATCAGCACATGGCAGTCGCCGATCAGGTTGCGGGCGATCTCGACCATCTGCTGATGGCCGATGCCCAGCTCGCCCACCGGGGTATCCGGGTCAATCGCCTCAAGGCCGACCTGGGCCATGGCCGCCTGGGCCAGTTGGCGCAGGCGCTTGCGGTTGATCCAGCCGGCGCGCCCGGGCAAGTTGTCGAGAAACAGGTTCTCGGCCACGGTCAGGGTCGGCAGCAGGTTGAGTTCCTGCATGACCATGCGCACGCCCAGGCGCTCGGCGGCGGCGCGGCTGCCAGGCTGATAGGCACGGCCCTGGTAGAGCATGTGCCCGGTGGTGGCGGCTTCGAGGCCGCCGATGATCTTCGACAGGGTGCTCTTGCCCGCGCCGTTTTCGCCGGTCAGGGCCAGCACCTCGCCCCGGTGCAGGCTCAAATCGACATCGCCCAGCACCGGCTGGGCGTAGGTCTTGCCGATGGCGCTGACTGAAAGTACGACATCCGCAGTCGCTGACATTGCCTGTTCTCCTGGCGCGCTATGCGACTACTTTTGGGTGACCAGCTCAACCGGCGTCTGGATGACGTTGTCGACGTCGACTTCAGGCTTTTCGCCCTTGAGCATCTTCAGCGCCGCCTCGATACCGAACACCGCCTGCTTGGCGGCGTACTGGTCGGCGGTGGCAAGCACGCGGCCGTCCTTGAGCATCGGCTTGATGGCGTTGATGTTGTCGTAACCGACCACCTGCACCTGACCGGCCTTGCCGGCGGCACGCACTGCCGACACCGCGCCCAGGGCCATGCTGTCGTTGCCGGCCAGCAGCGCCTTGAGCTGCGGGTTGGCGTTGAGCATCGCGGCGGCGACGGCATTGCCCTTGGCAATCTCCCAGTCGCCCGACTGCACGGAAACGACCTCGATCTGCGCCGCCTGCATCGCATCCTTGAAGCCTGCGGTGCGCTGCTGGGCGTTGGTGGTGGTCGAGACGCCTTCGATAATGCCGACCTGGTCACCGGCCTTGAGCTTCTCTTTGGCCAGGTACTCACCGACCAGGCGCGCGCCCTTGCGGTTGTCGGGGCCCACGAAGGGCACGCTGAGGTTCTTGCTCTTGAGCACTTCAGGGTCGAGGCGGTTGTCGATGTTGATCACGGTGATGCCGGCGTCCATGGCCTTCTTCACCACCGGCACCAGGGCCTTGGAGTCGGCCGGGGCGATGACCAGGGCGTTGACTCCGGAGACGATCATTTGCTCGACAATGCGGATCTGGTTGCCGGCATCGGTCTCGTCCTTGATGCCGTTGGACACCAGTTCGAAATCATCAGCGTGGTTTTTCTGATAGGCCTTGGCGCCGTCTTCCATGGTCAGGAAAAATTCGTTGGCCAGCGACTTCATCACCAGCGCCACTTTGGGCTTGGTTTCATCGGCAAGGGCTTGGGACAAGGGTGCGGCGAGGGTCAGCGAGGACAGTACGGCGACAGCCAGCAGGCGTCCAGCAAAGGGCAGCTTCATGGGTTTACTCCGGATCTTATGATTTTTATCGGGTCGCAAACGTTTGCGTTAACTCACTATGCGAATGCCACCCGGTTTTGTCAATTCGACCCGAGCAGTTTTGCTGGTACGACGTATGTAGGAATTATCCTCAAAAACATCGGAAAACCGAACACTTATACACTGAATATTCGGAATTCCGAACCAGATGATTCCCTGACAGCGTTTTAGCAGCCCGCTCAGACCCAACAAAATCAAGCGATTGAAGATGAAAACCGACGAACGGCTGTTCTGGTACGGAATCTGCTGCTGATAGCGCGTTACACAGCGAACTCCAGACAGAAGAGAGATCAACGATGAAAGCTGCACTTAATTCCTTCGTTCCGGGCGCTTTGGCCCTGCTGCTGTTAATGCCCGCAGGCGTCAACGCCAAGGAAGTCGAGAACCAACAGAAACTGGCCAACGTGGTGATCCTCGCCACCGGCGGCACCATTGCCGGCGCCGGCGCCAGCACCGCCAACAGCGCGACCTACCAGGCCGCCAAGGTCGGTATCGACAAACTGATCGCCGGTGTTCCGGAACTGGCCACCCTGGCCAATGTGCGCGGCGAGCAAGTGCTGCAGATCGCCTCCGAGAGCATCAGCAACGAAAACCTGCTGCAACTGGGCAAACGCGTCGCAGAACTTGCCGACAGCAAGGACGTCGACGGCATCGTCATCACCCACGGTACCGACACCCTGGAAGAGACTGCCTACTTCCTCAACCTGGTAGAAAAGACCGACAAACCAATCGTGGTGGTCGGCTCCATGCGCCCAGGCACCGCCATGTCGGCTGACGGCATGCTCAACCTGTACAACGCCGTGGCCGTGGCCAGCAACAAGGAATCGCGTGGCAAAGGCGTGCTGGTCACCATGAACGACGAGATCCAGTCGGGCCGTGACGTCAGCAAGTCGGTGAACATCAAGACCGAAGCCTTCAAGAGCCAATGGGGCCCGCTGGGTATGGTCGTGGAAGGCAAATCCTACTGGTTCCGCCTGCCGGCCAAGCGTCACACTGCCGACTCGGAATTCGACATCAAGAAAATCAGCAGCCTGCCTGCCGTTGATATCGCCTACGGTTACGGCAACGTCACCGACACCGCCTACAAGGCCCTGGCACAGAACGGCGCCAAGGCAATCATCCACGCCGGCACCGGCAACGGCTCGGTCTCTTCGCGTGTAGCACCGACCCTGCAGGAACTGCGCAAGCAAGGCGTGCAGATCATTCGTTCGTCCCACGTCAATGCCGGCGGCTTCGTGCTGCGTAACGCCGAGCAGCCTGACGACAAGAACGACTTCGTCGTCGCCCACGACCTGAACCCGCAAAAAGCCCGGATTCTGGCCATGGTCGCCCTGACCAAGACCCAGGACAGCAAAGAGCTGCAGCGGATCTTCTGGGAATACTGATCGAGTAACCCCCAAGTACTTGCCCGCCCTGTAGGACGGGCAAGCCTGCCTTCCTGAACCTTGCAAAAAAAACTTTAAACAAGCCGCAGCAAACCGCGCGGTTTGCGGTCACATGCGCTCTTTCACCGACGAGCTGTTGCGAAATTGCGTACAGTAAAATACTGTATGCGCATACAGCTAAAAAAGGAACGCTTCGTGGCCACCCCTTCCGCCCCTGCCAGCAGTTACCAACAACTGGGCATCCGCATCCAGAAAATCATCAATTCCCCCACCGCGCAAAAAGCCCGGGCCGCGCTGATCTTCCGCTTGGAGCATGAAACACCCGAAGACTGGGCCACCCTGCTCGACGAAATCGCCGAGAACGACAACGTCACCCTCGCCTACCGCGATGACGGCGGCGTGCAGATTTTCTGGGTAGTGCCGAAGGAAGATTGAAAGCGCATGAGATTTCCGGTTTTTGCAGTAGCTTGCCTGTTGTTCAGTGTCACCACCGCCCACGCCGACGCACCGCGCACCTTCAGCGAAGCCAAGAAGCTCGCCTGGCGCCTGTATGCGCCGCAGTCCACCGAGTTTTACTGCGGCTGCAAGTACAGCGGCAACAAGGTCGATTTGAATGCCTGTGGTTATGTGCCGCGCAAGAATGCCAACCGCGCCGCGCGCATCGAGTGGGAGCATATTGTTCCGGCCTGGCAGATCGGCCACCAGCGCCAGTGCTGGCAAAGTGGCGGGCGCAAGAATTGCTCGCGCAATGACAAGGCCTACCAGCGCGCCGAGGCCGACCTGCACAACCTGGTGCCGAGCATCGGCGAGGTCAATGGCGATCGCAGCAACTTCAGTTTCGGCTGGTTGCCCGAGCAGCGCGGGCAATATGGCTCGTGCCTGACCCAGGTGGACTTCAAGGCCAAGAAGGTCATGCCGCGGCCGTCCATCCGCGGGATGATCGCGCGCACCTACTTCTATATGAGCAAGCAGTACAACCTCAAGCTGTCCAAACAGGACCGCCAGTTGTACGAAGCCTGGAACAAGACCTACCCGCCGCAGCCCTGGGAGCGCCAGCGTAACCAGCGGGTCGCCTGCGTGATGGGCCATGGCAATGAGTTCGTCGGCCCGGTGAGCCTCAGCGCTTGCGGCTGAGGCTCAGGCCAGCGCCTGCAGGTAGGCGCTGGCCTGCTGGTAACGGGCCAGGCGCGCAAGGTCTGCCGGGCCCGGGATGGCAATGCGCGACAAGTCGCTGTTGTCGGCAAGGTCGGCCAACTTGACCACCCTCGCCAGCGGGTCATGGCCCAGGCGCACGACAAAGTCCTGGTAACTTTCGTCATCGCGCCGGCTAAGCGCTTGCACTGCCGCCAGAATTTTCAGGGCGAAGCCTTCGCGGGCAAGGTCAGAGAGGGTCAGCGGCGAGTCTTCGAGCACATCATGCAGCACCGCGACGATGCGTTGCTCTGGCGTCGAAACCCGGAGCATCACCCGCAACGGGTGCAGTATGTACGCCGCGCCGCCCTTGTCATGCTGCCCCTCATGCGCCCTCGCCGCCACCGCAATGGCCCGCTCCAGCGTCGACATATGGCCCTCCCGCTCAGCGTTGGCGCCGTCGCAGACGCGCCATGCTGTAGACATCGATCAACTCACCGTCACGCATAGCATAGTCAATCAATTGACCTTCAACCGTGAAACCAAAGCGCTTGTACAAGGCCAGCGCCGGTTGATTGTCGGTGTACACCGTCAGTTCGACCCGCTGCAGGCCCATCCAGTTATCGGCCACTTCCAGCACCGCCTCAAGCAGGCGGCTGCCCACGCCCTGCCCCTGCCAGGCAGACGCCACGGCCATGCCGATACCACCACAGTGGGCGCGACGGATGCGAGCGAATTGCTCCAACGTGCAACTGCCAATGACTTCACCCTGGTGCAGCGCCACCAGAAACAGCATCCGCTCATTATCCAGGTTCAACCGCTTGCGCCACAGCTCAGGCGCCTGATACGGCATCTGCAGCACCTGACGCGCCACCCGTGGATCGTTGTACAACGCGGTCAGGCCATCGACATGCTGCTCGGTACAGCGTTGCAGGGTAATGGCGGCGGATGAATCACTCATGACGGCTCTCCTTGCGTATGAGCCGCCAGTGTACGAGGAGCCCGAAGGCGCTGACTAGCGCGGGGCGTCGTGCTGGATGACGATCGAATCGGTGCCCAGACGGGCCATGACGTCAGCTTGTTGCGCCTCGGCTTGCACCCTGTCGGGATAAGGGCCGAGCAGCACCACCGGCTTGCCGTTGCGGTAGACCACCGAGGACGGGATCTGCTTTTCGATCAGGCGCGCGGTCATGTCGCTCAGGGCGCCCATGTTCGCGCCCTGGACGATCTCCACATCCCAGCCTTGAGGTGCAGGCTTGTCAGCCGCAGCGTCGGCAGCGCGCTGCAGCTCGGCGCCGCCGCAAAGTTCGCGGATTTCCATGAGGGTGCTGCTGTCGGCAACAAGAATTTCGAAGCCGCCCGTGGGCTGCTTGACGGCCGCATAGCTACGGTAAGGTTGGAATTTTCCGGCATCATCTTTGCCACGCACCTGACCACAGATGATGCCATCCGGGTCGAGTCGTACATTGGCGAACTTGGCTGTCTTGGGGTTCTGCAGGTGTTCGGCCACCTGCTGGTGCACACCTTCGACTTCGTTTTCGCAACCGGCCAGAGCCAGCACCGCCATTACCACCGCCACTTTGCGCACGCGTGTTATCTCCTGAATGCAAGCGGCGGATTTTAGCATTTGCAGGCAGGGCAATGGTTACAATCAACAGCCTTTCACCGACCCTGTGGGAGCTGGCCTTGCCAGCGATCGAGCGCGCAGCGGTCGCCATTCAGGCAACAGCTGATGGGCTGACTGTACCGGCCTCATCGCCGGCAACGCCGGCTCCCACAGGGATACTGACCAGCCATGGGGCCAGAATGCAAAAAGGGCGACCCTTGCGGATCGCCCTTTTTGGTACCACACAGCAGTGTGGATTTGTTTGGTAGGCACAATTGGATTCGAACCAACGACCCCCACCATGTCAAGGTGGTGCTCTAACCAACTGAGCTATGTGCCTGCTGTGGGGCGCATAATACGCAGGTATGTGACCTTCGTAAAGCGAAATTTCATAAAAAAATCAGCAGCTTTGCTTTGCCGGCAAAAAATGCCCGCAAACAAAAAAGGCGACCCTTGCGGATCGCCTTTTTGTGTACCGCCAGCAGGGGCGGATTTGATTTGGTAGGCACAATTGGATTCGAACCAACGACCCCCACCATGTCAAGGTGGTGCTCTAACCAACTGAGCTATGTGCCTGCTGTGGGGCGCATTCTACGCAATCGCCGAACGGTGTCAACTCTTTTTTTAACGCTAAGCCACTGAATAACAAAAGTATTTGTGAAAACCCGGGGTAAAGGATTTTCAACACACGACTAGCGGGTGTTTATTATTATTGATAGCATCGGTACAGTCGTAAAAAATATAAAACAGAGGTTTCGCAGCATGGCCAATACCCCCTACCCTCAGTCCTACTACGCCGCATCGGCCAATCCGGTTCCGCCGCGCCCGGCGCTGCAGGAAGAGGTACAGACCGATGTCTGCGTAATCGGCGCCGGCTACACCGGCTTGTCCAGCGCCCTGTTCCTGCTTGAAAGCGGCTTCAAGGTCACCGTGCTCGAAGCCGCCAAGGTCGGCTTCGGCGCGTCGGGCCGTAACGGCGGGCAGATCGTCAACAGCTATAGCCGCGACATCGACGTCATCGAACGCACCGTCGGCCCCAAGCAGGCGCAACTGCTGGGCCACATGGCCTTCGAGGGTGGGCGCATCATCCGTGAGCGCGTGGCCAAGTACAACATTCAGTGCGACCTCAAGGACGGTGGCGTGTTCGCCGCCCTGACGCCCAAGCAGATGGGCCACCTGGAATCGCAAAAGCGCCTGTGGGAACGCTTCGGCCACACCCAGCTGGAGCTGATGGACCAGAAGCGCATCCGTGAAGTGGTCAACTGCGACCAGTACATCGGCGGCATGCTCGACATGAGCGGCGGCCATATCCACCCACTGAACCTGGCCCTGGGCGAAGCCGCCGCGGTCGAGTCGCTGGGCGGCAAGATCTACGAGCAATCGCCGGCCATCCGCATCGAACGCGGCGCCAACCCGGTGGTGCACACCCCGCAAGGTAAAGTGCGCGCCAAGTTCATCATCGTTGCCGGTAACGCCTACCTGGGCGGCCTGGTGCCGGAGCTGGCAGCCAAGTCGATGCCGTGCGGCACTCAGGTGATCACCACCGAGCCGCTGAGCGACGACCTGGCGCGCAGCCTGCTGCCGCAAGACTACTGCGTCGAGGACTGCAACTACCTGCTCGACTACTACCGCCTGACCGGCGACAAGCGCCTGATCTTCGGCGGTGGCGTGGTCTACGGTGCCCGTGACCCGGCCAACATCGAAGCGATCATCCGCCCGAAAATGCTCAAGGCCTTCCCGCAGCTCAAGGATGTGAAGATCGACTACGCCTGGACCGGCAACTTCCTGCTGACCCTGTCGCGCCTGCCGCAAGTGGGCCGCCTGGGTGACAACATCTATTACTCCCAGGGTTGCAGTGGCCACGGCGTCACCTACACCCACCTGGCGGGCAAGGTGCTGGCCGAGGCCCTGCGTGGCCAAGCCGAGCGTTTCGATGCCTTCGCCGAGCTGCCGCACTACCCGTTCCCGGGTGGCCAGATGCTGCGTGTACCGTTCAGCGCCCTGGGCGCCTGGTACTACAGTCTGCGCGACCGCCTGGGCTTCTGATCGCCCTGCCCGGCCGGTGCCGTCACTGCCCCAGGGCGCTGACGGCCTGCCGGGCCGCTTGTTCCTGGCCCGCCTGGGCCAGGTCATTGGCCGCTTTGAGCCAGCGCTGGCGGTCAACCTGAGCCGGCAACTGGCCCGGCTGCTGCAGCAAAATCGCCCAACTCCCCTGCTTTTGCCAGGCCGACTCGAAGTCATCGAAGTCCATCGCCAGGCGCCGGTTCATCCCCGCCCGCAACAACACCCGCTGCTTGTAACGGTCGTAGCCGACCAGCAAGGCATAGCGCGGCTCGCCCCAGAACGCCGAACCCTGCTCAAAGCGCAGCAATACCGGATTGCCCGCCGCGACCTGGGCCAGCAAGGCGTCCAGCCGTGGCTCGAGCGGATAGACCACCATGCCGTATTCACGGCCAACCCGCTGGATCGAGCCTTCAAGCGTGTCCAGGTTCGCCGGCAGGCCCAGAGGCTTGTCGAGCAGGCCCGGGGTGATGCGCACGCCCTGTTGCGACAGCAAGGCCGCCAGGGCCATCGAAGCACTCTGGTTGGCTTCACCACGGTAGAACGGAACCGAGCCGATCTCGACCCGTTGCGGCAGGCTCTTGAGCTGGGATGCTGGCGGGCTGGCGCAACCGGCCAAGGCCAGGCTTAGCGCACAGGCCACCAGCAGGCGCCGGGGGATGAAGCCGATGGGGGAAGTCAGCATGAACACTCGCTCGATGACGGCCGGCAGCCACTGCCCGGCCCTGAGCGCTGATCATAGGCTGGCGCGCGCCCGGGGTATAGCCTGCTGCAGGCTTAGAACAAAGCGGCCCAAGCCGCTAGACCATCGGTCAATAGCCTGTAATGGGCAAACAGCTAGACTGAAGACGTGTCCGCGTGGCGAACCTGGCTGGCGTGGACGTGACGTAAGGAGGCAAGCATGAGCCTGACAATGGCAATCCTGATGCTGGTCGGCGCCTGGTTGAGCGTCGCGGCTGCCATGCTCTGGGGGGTGTTGCGCATCGCCCGGCACCATCATCCGCATCATCGTATTGCGCCTGAAGGCAAACCAGCTCCTACCGGGAACTTCAGAAAGGCATAAAGCACTGTGGGAGCTGGCCTTGCCAGCGATGCAGACACCGCGCAGTCACAAGCACCGCGCAGATCCCATCGCCGGCAAGGCCGGCTCCCACAGGTTTTACTTCAACAACTTTCAGCCCTCAGCCGCCTCGCGCTTCAAGCGTGCCCGGCGCGACATGATGTTGAGCACTTCGATCGCTGTCGAGAAAGCCATCGCCGCATACACATAACCCTTGGGCACATGAGCACCGAAACCTTCGGCGATCAGGGTCATGCCGATCATGATGAGGAAGCCCAGGGCCAGCATCACCACGGTCGGGTTGTCGTTGATGAACTTGGCCAGCGGGTCGGCCGCCACCAGCATCACGATCACGGCGCTGACCACGGCGATGATCATGATCGGCAGGTGCTCGGTCATGCCCACAGCGGTGATGATACTGTCGATCGAGAAGACGATGTCCAGCACCAGGATCTGACCAATCGCCGCGGCAAAGCCCAAGGTGATGGTCGACGATGCCTTGGCTTCAGCCTGGGCACGCGGATCGACGCTTTCGTGGATCTCCTTGGTCGCCTTCCACAGCAGGAACAAGCCACCGGCGATGAGGATCATGTCCTTCCAGGAGAAGGTATGACCGAACACATCGATGACCGGCTCGGTCAGTTGAACGATCCAGGCCACGGTGCTGAGCAGGCCCAGGCGCATGATCAGGGCCATGCTGATACCAATGCGCCGTGCCTTGGAGCGGAACTCTTCAGGCAACTTGTTGGTAAGGATGGAGATGAAGATCAGGTTATCGATACCCAGGACAATCTCCATGGCCACCAGGGTGGCCAGGGCGACCCAGGCGGTCGGGCTTGCAGCGAGTTCCAACAAGTATTCCATGAATCAATCCTGCACAAGGCTAAAGGGTGGGTCAGATTTCCTGGGCGCTTTTATCGCTTTGTGGCTTGTCGGCCTTATCAGCCTTGTCGCCGCCCTCGGAGCCGGTGGCTTCGCTCAATGCCTCTTGAGCAGCTTCGTTGGTTTTGTCGATGGCCTCTTTGGCCGACTCCGCTGCCTGGTTGAGCATCTGCTGGGCGGACTTTTCCGCCTGCTCGCAACCGCTCATGGCCATCAGGGCCAGCAGCAACACCAAGGGTGTACCGATGGATTTGAAGTGAAGCATCTGGGGTTCTCCATGCAAGTATTCGGTGCCAAATCAGTAGCACCGTGATGGCAGAGGATTCTAAATATCTGGATACATCAGGAAAATTCGTATTTTCAGCGGTTATACTTCGGTTTTTACGAATCGGGAATCGGCATGCTCAATTACCGGCAACTGCATTACTTCTGGGTGGTGGCCAAGACCGGCAGCATCGTGCGGGCCTGCGAGCAGCTGAACCTGACCCCGCAGACTATCAGCGGGCAGATCACCCTGCTCGAACAAACCTATGGCATCGAGTTGTTTCGGCGCGTGGGGCGCCAGCTGGAGCTGACCGAGAGCGGCCGGCAGACCCTGACCTACGCCGAACAGATGTTCCAGATCGGTGGCGAGCTTGAGGCCATGCTGCGGGCACGGCCCGATGAGCAGCAGATTTTGTTCCGGGTCGGGGTGGCGGATGTGGTGCCCAAGTCCATCGTCTATCGCCTGCTGGCACCGACCATGGCCATGGAAGACGCCCTGCGCCTGAGTTGCCGCGAAGACAAACTCGAACGACTGCTGGCGGACCTGGCGATCCAGCGCCTGGATCTGGTGATTTCCGACAGCCCCATGCCCAGCCACCTGGACATCAAGGGCTACAGCCAGAAACTCGGTGAATGCGGCATCAGCTTTTTTGCCACACCGGCACTGGCCGAGCAGTATGGCCACGACTTCCCGGCCTGCCTGCAACACGCACCGCTGTTGATCCCCGGCCAGGAAACCGTGGTGCGCAGCCGCCTGCTGCGCTGGTTCGCCGAGCAGCAATTGCAGCCGCGGATCGTCGGCGAGTTCGACGACAGCGCCTTGATGCAGGCCTTCGGGCAATCGGGTAGCGGTGTTTTCATCGCCCCCAGCGTGATTGCCGACGAGGTCTGCAAACAATACGGCGTTGAGCTGATCGGCCAGACCGACGCGGTCATCGAGTCGTTCTATGCCATCTCGGTGGAACGTAAGGTCAAGCACCCGGGCATCCTCGCCATCACCGAAGGCGCCCGCCGCCAGTTGTTCAACTGGTAGCCGGCTGCAGGTGCGGGCGCTGCACGCCCAACCTACCGTCTGACACAGCGCAAACACCTAATGTGCCCTGCTGTGCTAAAGTCGCGCCCTTTTTCTGGCCCTGCCCTGCCAGGCGCCCCCTGAACAAGACAGAGAAACACCTGACATGACCCCTGTTCTAAACCTGTTGAACCGTACCAGTCTGGTGGTCCAGATCATGATCGGCCTCGTCGCCGGCATCGCCCTGGCGGTGTTCGCTCCCGACACCGCCGCAAGCCTCGGCTTCATCGGCAAGGTGTTCGTCTCCGCCCTCAAGGCGGTGGCGCCGATCCTGGTGTTCATCCTGGTCATGGCCTCGATCGCCAACCATCGTCACGGCACCGAGACCCATATCCGCCCGATCCTGGTGCTGTACCTGTTCGGCACCTTCGCCGCGGCCGTGGTCGCGGTGATCGCCAGCATGGCCTTCCCCTCGAACCTTGCGCTGAGCACCTCCGACGTTGCCCTGAGTGCGCCCGGCGGTATCACCGAGGTGCTGCAGAGCCTGCTGCTGAGCGTGGTCGACAACCCGGTGAGCGCGCTGATGAACGCCAACTTCATTGGCATCCTGGCCTGGGCCATCGGCCTGGGCGTAGCCATTCGGCATGCCGGGGAAACCACCCGCACAGTGGTCGCCGACCTGTCCAACGGGGTAACGCTGATCGTGCGCCTGGTGATTCGTTTCGCGCCGCTGGGGATTTTCGGCCTGGTCGCCTCGACCCTGGCCCAGTCCGGGCTCGACGCCCTGCTCGGTTACCTGCACCTGCTGGCCGTGCTGATCGGCTGCATGCTGTTCGTGGCGCTGGTAGTCAACCCGGTCATCGTCTTCTGGAAAATCCGCCGCAACCCCTTCCCGCTGGTGCTGCTGTGCCTGCGCGAGAGTGGCATCACCGCCTTCTTCACCCGCAGCTCGGCCGCCAACATCCCGGTGAACATGGCCCTGAGCGAAAAACTCGGCCTGCATGAAGACACCTACTCGGTGTCGATCCCGTTGGGCGCGACCATCAACATGGCGGGCGCCGCGATCACCATCACCGTGCTGACCCTGGCCGCCGTGCATACCCTGGGCATTACTGTCGACATCCCGACCGCGATCCTGCTCAGCGTCGTTGCCGCCGTGTGCGCCTGTGGCGCTTCGGGGGTGGCCGGTGGTTCGCTGCTGCTGATCCCGCTGGCCTGCAGCCTGTTCGGCATCCCCAGCGAGATCGCCATGCAGGTGGTGGCGGTCGGCTTCATTATTGGCGTACTGCAGGACTCGGCGGAAACCGCGCTGAACTCCTCCACCGACGTGCTGTTCACCGCCGCGGCCTGCATGGCCGAGGAACGCCAGGCCGCCTGAGCCTGGCCGGCCGCCGGTGCGTGATGCACCGGCGGCTTGTGTTTTACCCTGTTGCGCACCTAGGCTAGAGGCCTTTCTTCGCATAGAGACAGGGCCATGTCCGCCGAACACCAAACCCCTTCCGACGCCCGCTTCACCAGCACCGAAATCCGTGTGCTCGGTTCGCTGATCGAAAAACAGGCCACCAGTCCGGAAACCTACCCCCTGACCCTCAACGCCCTGGTGCTGGCCTGCAACCAGAAGACCAGCCGTGAACCGGTGATGAACCTCAGCCAGGGCCAGGTCGGCCAGGCCCTGCGTGCGCTGGAAGGCCAGGGTCTGACCCGCCTGCAGATGGGCAGCCGCGCCGACCGCTGGGAACAGCGGGTGGACAAGGCCCTGGAGCTGGTACCGGCGCAGGTGACCCTGCTCGGCTTGATGTTCCTGCGCGGGCCGCAGACCGTCAACGAACTGCTGACCCGCAGCAGCCGCATGCACGAGTTCGAAGACGCAGAGCAAGTCGTGCATCAACTGGAGCGCCTGATTGCCCGTGGTTTCGCCTTGCACCTGCCGCGCCAGGCCGGGCAGCGCGAGGATCGCTACACACATGCCCTGGGTGACCCGGCCGAGATCGAAGCGATTCTGGCAGCGCGCCAGCAAGGCCCGGAGCGCTCGGCAGGCGGCGCTGTGTCGCTGGAGCGTATCGAAGCGCTGGAGGCGCGGATTGCGGCGCTGGAAGAGCGCCTGGCGCAGTTCGAGTAGAGCTGGGGCTGCTTTGCAGCCCATCGCTGGCAAGGCCAGCTCCCACAAGGGCCCTGCATTCACCATCCTGTGGGAGCCGGCCTTGCCGGCGATGGGGCCTACTCGCTAACCACGGGCAAACGCCACCGCCCGCGCCACCTGCTCATCGCTCGGCCGCACCCCGGTGTACAGCACAAACTGCTCCAGTGCCTGCAAGGCAATCACCTCAAGCCCGGTGATCACCGGCTTGCCCAAGCGCTGGGCCTCGACGATCAACGGCGTCTGCGAAGGCATCGCCACCACATCGAACACCTGCTGCGCCGCCGCAATCGCCTCTGGCGTGAACGCCAGCTGATCAGCCTCGACCCCACCGGCCATGCCGATCGGCGTGACATTCACCAGCATCGGCGGGCACACATCGCCCAACTGCGCCTGCCAGCGATACCCGCAGCTGTCGGCCAGTTGCCGGCCGGCCTGTTCATTGCGGGCGACGATAATGCCTTGGGTGAAACCAGCATCACGCAAAGCGCTGGCCACCGCCTTGGCCATGCCGCCGCTGCCGCGCAGGGCAAAGGCCGTGGACGGATTGATCCGATGCTGTGCCAGTAACTGCCGCACCGCCAGGTAATCCGTGTTGTAGGCCTTCAGCTGGCCGTTGCTGTTGACGATGGTATTGATCGACTCGATCGCCGCCGCTGACGGGTCGATCTCATCGACCAGGGCCATGCAGGCTTCCTTGTAAGGCATCGACACGCCACAGCCGCGAATGCCGAGTGCGCGAATGCCGGCAATCGCCGCAGGCAGGTCCTGGGTGGTCATGGCCTTGTAGTAGTAATCGAGCCCCAACTGCTGGTACAGATGGTTATGAAAACGCACGCCAAAGGTGCCGGGGCGCCCGGCCAGCGAGATGCACAGTACGGTGTCTTTGCCTGGAACAGTAGTCATTGCCTTCTCCCTGCGAGCGAACCGGCATTATGCCCAAGCATGGTGATGATGATCACTATCAAGCCGGTTGATTTCAACCGCGACGCCCTGGCCGTTAAGGTAGGCCCATGATTCGCAGGAGGAACCCCACATGTCCCCTATCAACATCATGTCCGTCATCGGCAGTGCCGTCCCCACCTCGCTCAGGGAGCTGGGCCTGCTGGCCTGCTGGTACCTGGTGCGCAATGGCGAGGCAATTTCCGGGCCATTGACCTCGTTGCCCGCCGCCCAAGCCCTCGCCGACCGCCTCGAAAGCCCCGGCCTGCGCGCCTGAGGCCAGCCAACCCGTTTATCGTGCGTTGCTCCGCACAGCCCCTTGCCCCGCCTTTTGGCGGGGCTTTTTATGGGCGCTCGGCCATCGCTGCGCATGCGCTAAGAACCGATCGGGTCATGGATCGGTAATGACCATTGACCAACGGACTCAGAGCAGTTTGCGCATAAAGTACCGGGTATGCCCTGGCGGATAGTCGGCCAGCTCACCAAACACCGTGAACCCAAGCTTGCGGTAAAACGCTGGCGCCTGAAAGCTGAAGGTGTCCAGCCAGATACCGAGACAACCTGCTTCGCGCGCCCTGGCCTCGGCCAGGGCCATCAAATCGCGCCCCAGCCCGTGACCACGCAGGGATTCGGGCACGGCCAGCAGTTCGATGAACATCCAGCCAGAAGAGATCTTGCCATACAAGCCACCACTGGCTTCGCCGCTGTGCGGATCGCGCAGCGACCAGGCAAAGGTTTGCAACTGTGGCTCACCGGCTTGGCTGATGTTGTGGGCGCGTAGTGGCTTGAGGATTGCTTCGCGTTGCTGCTCGCTGGGGCTGCAGGTGAACTCGATGTGGGCTGTCATGAAGAGGTCGTCCAGTTGACCAAGGTAAAGGCACGACAATAGCAAATACGCACCCTGAAATTGGTACAGGATTGACACAGGATTAATTTTTTTTCATGTTTCGCCCAACCGATACGGGGCAATCGACAGGATCTGGGCCATACTCCAGAATGCAAGGGTCTTTGGGGGAAAACCCTTGCACAGCCAACAACATACCAACTTTTAGTGAGCCTCAACGTGAAAACTCCCCTATCGATTCTTGGCCTGCTGCTGTTGCTCACAGGTACTGCGACTGTCACGTCGACCGCTGCTGCACAACCCCCGGCCCAACAACAACGCGATCCCGCCAAGTTGCACCTGGCTTCGGGCAGCGCCCTGCTGATTGACCTGCAAACCAACAAAGTGCTCTACGCCAACAACCCCGATCGGGTGGTACCGATCGCCTCGGTGACCAAGCTGATGACCGGCATGGTGGTGCTCGACGCCAAGCAGAACATGGACGAGATGCTCACGGTCACCATCGCCCAGAACAAGGAAATGAAAGGGGTGTATTCGCGAGTCAAGCTGGGCAGCCAGCTCAACCGCAAGGACATGCTGCTGATCACCCTGATGTCCTCGGAGAACCGCGCCGCCTCGACCCTGGCGCACAACTACCCGGGAGGCTACAACGCCTTCATCAAGGCGATGAACGCCAAGGCCCGGGCGCTGGGCATGAGCCATACCCGCTATGTGGAGCCAACCGGGCTTTCGACCAGCAACGTCTCCACCGCTCGCGATCTGAGCAAGTTGCTGATGGCTGCACGCAACTACCCGCTGCTGAGCCAATTGAGCACCACCCGCGAGCAGACCGTGGCGTTTCGTAAACCCAACTACACCCTGGGCTTTCGCAACACCGACCACCTGGTCAACAAGAGCAATTGGGACATCAAGCTGACCAAGACCGGCTTCACCAACGATGCCGGCCACTGCCTGGTGCTGTTGACCAAAATGGACAACCGCCCGGTGGCCATGGTGATTCTCGATGCCTTCGGCAAGTACACCCACTTTGCCGACGCCAGCCGCATGCGCCAGTGGCTGGAAACCGGCAGCACCAAGCCGGCACCGGCGGTGGCCATGCGCTACAAGTCCGAGCGCACGCAGAACCGCCAGCTGGCGGACTGAAAAAAAAGGCCTGTGCATGCACAGGCCCTTTTTTTACCTCAGGCGCTGGTGTCGACCAATGCGCCCGAGCTGTTGCCACCGACTTCGGTCAGCGCCTTGAGCAGCGCCGCCGTGGCGTTTGCGAGTGCCCCTGAGATCGCACCCACTGCAGCTTGCGCGGCAGAGACAGCCGAAGTCTTGAGGGTCGGCTCCATGTCACGGGACATGATTTCCTGCAAACGCTTCTCCGCCTCGGCCAACTGCTTTTGCAGTTTCTTGATCATCTCGCGCATTTGCTTGATGTGTGGCGGTTCACCGCTAGCCTCTTCGCTTTCCTTGGCCTCTTCGGTCTTGCCGTTATCACGCAACTTGGACAGATCGACGCCAAGCGCGCCTGTTGCCTCAAGCTCAGCCTGCTTGTCTTGACCGGTAATGGTAATGCCGGTGTTGATGGCGCTGTTCAAAGGGGTCCCGTTGATGGATACGGCGCTAAATCCTGCCATGTTTCTATCGTCCTGATGGTGTTGGGGTAACCGGGCTATCGGCTGAACAGGCGCAAACTTGAGCCAGCCGGGCCTCTGGATAAATTTGCCGGCACGCCATTCGTCCCTCCTGATACCCGCGCTTTGCCCCCGGCACACCCGTGCACCGGGCAAGCCGTTCCGATCAGCCCAGCGTCGAGATGGCAATGACCAAGACCAAGACCCGATCCCGCAAAGCCCTATACATCGGCCTGCCGCTTGCCCTGGCGGTGGCCCTGGGCGCCGGCATTGCCGGTTACCTGTACGTCCAGCCGCAAGCCGGCTACCCGCGGCAGATCGTCGAGCAAGCCAATGCCCTGCATGAGCACATGCTGTCGTTCGACAGCCATATCACCGTGCCGCTGGATTTTGGCAGCGCCGGCAATGAAGTGGACAAGAACGGCAGCGGCCAGTTCGACCTGGTCAAGGCCGGCCAGGGGCGGTTGTCCGGCGCGGCCCTGACCATCTTCGGCTGGCCGGAGCTGTGGAACGGTCCCAACGCCCCGCACCGCCCTACCCCGGGCTTTGTCGATGAAGCTCGGCACCAGCAGGAAGTCCGCTACAAGATCATCAGCAACATGGTCCGCGACTTCCCCAACCAGGTGGGCATTGCCTACACCCCGGATGACTTCCGCCGCCTCAATGGCGAAGGCAAGTTCGCCGTGTTCATCAGCATGCTCAACGCCTACCCGCTCGGCCATGACCTGACGCAACTGGACCTGTGGGCCAAGCGCGGCATGCGCATGTTCGGCTTCAGCTACACCGGCAACAACGACTGGGCCGACTCCTCGCGCCCGCTGCCGTTCTTCAATGACACCGCCGATGCCCTAGGCGGTCTGTCCCCGCTGGGCGAACAGGCGGTCAAGCGCCTCAATGAACTGGGGGTAATTATCGATGTATCACAGATGTCGACCCTGGCCCTGGAAGACGTCGCGCGCCTGAGCCGGGCGCCGATCGTGGCCTCGCACTCGGCGCCGCGGGCCCTGGTGGATATTGCGCGCAACCTCAGTGACAAGGAAATGCAACTGATCAAGGACAGTGGCGGCGTGATCCAGGTGGTCGGCTTCGGCCAGTACTTAAAGCCCCTGAGCAAACCGACCCTGGACAAGCTCGAAGCCCTGCGCGTGCGTTTCGACCTGCAACCGCTACAGGGCCTGACCAACGCGCTGATGCCCGGCGACGCGGTGATCGCCATCTGGCCTGAGGCACGCTTTGGTGAGTACGCCGGCAGCCTTTACGGCATCCTTGAAGAGGAACCCAAGGCGGGCCTCAAAGACCTGGTCGATGCCATCGACTACACGGTGAAAAAGGTCGGCATCGACCACGTCGGCCTCAGCTCCGACTTCAACGACGGCGGCGGCCTCGACGGCTTCAAGGACGTCAGCGAGATTCGCAACATTACCGCCGAACTGCTCAGCCGCGGCTACTCGGAGGCAGATATCACCAAGCTCTGGGCCGGCAACTTCCTGCGTGTCTGGGAGCAGGTGCAAAAAGCCGCCCAGCCCGTTGCCAGCACCTCAATGCCTTGAGCCGGACATCACCCGACATGACTGATCGCCGTACCTTTCTCAAGCAGGCCGGCCTGTTCGCTGCCAGCCTGCCCTTGCTGCCCCAGGCCCTGGCCACACCTGCTGCACCGCTGTCCGGCAGCGACAAATGGCGTAACCTGCGCCAGCTGTTCCCCCTGGACCCGGACTACGCCCATTTCGCCAATTTCCTGGTGACCGCCCACCCGCGCCCGGTGCAGGAGGCTATCGACTACTACCGCGCAGAAGTCGACCGCAACCCGGCCAGCCGCATGGACTGGGAAAGCCAGTACGAATGGCAGCGCGAAGGCGAGGTGCGTGAGTGGGCCGCGCGCTACCTGCAGGTCCAGCCCCGCCAGATCGCCCTGACCGGCAGCACCACCGAAGGCCTGGGCATGATCTACGGGCGCCTGCAGGTCGGTGCCGGGCAAGAAATCCTGACCACCGAACACGAACATTATTCCACCCACAACACCCTGGCCTTCCGTCAACGCCACGAAGGCACCCAGGTGCGCAAGCTGCGCCTGTTCGAGCAACCCTGGCAAATCTCCACCGACCAGGTGCTAAGCACCATCGACAAAGCCATCAAGCCCAACACCCGAGTACTGGGCATGACCTGGGTGCATTCGGGCAGCGGGGTGAAACTGCCAGTCGGGCAGATTGGCGAGCTGGTGCGCCAGCACAACCGCAGTCGCGATGAAAGCCAGCGAATCCTTTACGTGGTCGATGGCGTGCACGGTTTCGGCGTCGAGGACAGCAACTTCGCCGACTTCAAGTGCGACTACTTCATCGCCGGCACCCACAAGTGGATGTTCGGCCCGCGCGGTACCGGGATCATCTGCGCCGCCTCGCAGAAGATGGAGCACCTGACCCCGACCTTCGCCACCTTCTCCGAAGACGAAGACTTCGCCACCATCATGACCCCCGGCGGCTATCACGCCTTCGAGCACCGCTGGGCATTGGGCAAGGCCTTCGAGCTGCACCTGCAGCTGGGCAAGGCCGATGTCCAGGTACGCATCCACCAGTTGAACGACCTGCTCAAAGCGCGCCTGAGCGAGCACAAGGCCATCGAACTGGTCACCCCGCGCAGCCCGGAACATTCGGCGGGCTTTACCTTCTTCCGGATCAAGCAACGCGATGCCGATGCCATTGCCGCCTACCTGGTGCAAAACCGGGTGATGGTCGATGCGGTGGAGCGCGACGTCGGCCCGGTGATTCGTTTTGCCCCAAGCTTGCTCAACAACGAACAGGAAATCGACCGGGCCATGGCCCTGCTGATCAAGAAACTCTGATAAAGGCCCTTTTATGACGCGTACCCTGCACCACCTGACCCTGGCCGCGCTACTCGCCGGCTGCAGCCTCCCGGCCCTGGCGGGCAACACACCGAACACGCCTGGCAGCGTCTTTCGCGACTGCAAGGCGGCCTGCCCGGACATGGTCGTGCTGCCTGCCGGCAGTTTCATGATGGGCACCCCGGATGACGAAGTCGGGCGCCAGCCGGATGAAGGCCCGCTGCACCAGGTGACCTTTGCCAAGCCCTTCGCCATCAGCCGCTACCAGGTCACCGCCGGCGAGTGGGACGCCTACCTGCGCGAGTCAGGGGTAAAGATTGCCGATGGCGACACCCGCCCGGGCCGTGAGTGCAAGGCCAGCAAACCGCGCTACAAGCAAGGCCCCAAGCAGCCGGCCGTGTGCATGAGCTACCACGATGTGCAAGCCTATGCCGCATGGCTGTCAAAAAAGACGGGCAAGCACTACCGCATGCTCAGCGAGGCGGAGCGCGAGTACGGCGCACGGGCTGGCAGCAGCGGCCCGTTCCCCTTCCCGCTGGACCCCAACGCCGAGTACGAAATCAGCCAGCACGCCAACGTCTACGGTCCCAAGGATGGCTACAGTTTCACCGCGCCAGTGGGCAGCTACCCGGCCAATGCCTTTGGCGTCTACGACATGCATGGCAACGTCTACGAATGGGTCGCTGATTGCACCCACGACGACTACGTCGGCGCACCCAGCGACGGCAGCGCCTGGAAACAAGCCGGCTGTGAACTGGTGCAGATCCGCGGCAACGACTGGGGCGAAGCACCGATCTTCTCGCGCTCGGGCAACCGTAACAACAATCTCCCGGACAACCGCGGCGACTGGATCGGCTTTCGAGTAGCGCGCGAGCTCTGAGCATGCAAAAGCGGTAAATTCTCAGTTCCAAGGCTCGTTCTATCGGTGTACTTGCGCAGGATCCGGGGCGCCCTTTACAGGCGCCCCCACTCGACCACCCAAGGAACCGCACCCATGAGCCAGACCCAATCCTCCGGAAAAATCCACGACCTGATCGGCGTTGGCTTCGGCCCTTCCAACCTGGCCCTGGCCATTGCCCTGGAAGAGCTTGCCGAAACCAACGGCCACGCCCTCGATGCCCTGTTCATCGACAAACAGACTGACTACCGCTGGCACGGCAACACCCTGGCGACCCAGAGCGAACTGCAGATCTCTTTCCTCAAGGACCTGGTCTCGCTGCGCAATCCCACCAGCCCCTACAGCTTCGTCAACTACCTGCACCAGAAGCAACGCCTGGTCGACTTCATCAACCTGGGCACCTTCTACCCCTGCCGCCTGGAGTACAACGACTACCTGCGCTGGGCCGCGGACCATTTCGCCACCCAGGCGGTATATGGCGAGGAAGTGCTGCGGGTGGAACCTGAGCTGGTGGATGGCCAGGTCGATCACCTGCGTCTGATCTCCCGTGACCAGCACGGCCAGGAGCACCTGCGCCGGGCACGCTCGGTGGTGGTCGGTAGCGGCGGCACGCCGAAGATTCCTGCCGCGTTCGCCTCGTTCAAGGGCGACCCTCGGGTGTTCCACCACTCCCAGTACCTGAACAGCCTTGCGCAACTGCCGTGCGCCAAGGGCGAGCCGATGCGCATAGCCATCGTCGGCTCCGGGCAAAGCGCGGCCGAAGCCTTCATCGACCTCAACGACAGCTACCCGTCGGTCAAGGTCGACATGATCCTGCGCGCCTCGGCCCTGAAACCGGCCGATGACAGCCCGTTCGTCAACGAAGTGTTCGCCCCCAACTACACGGACCTTGTGTTCAACCAGCCGCAAAGCGAGCGCGCCAAGTTGATCGAGGAGTATCACAACACCAACTACTCGGTGGTGGACATCGACCTGCTCGAGCGCATCTACGGCATCCTCTATCGGCAGAAAGTCGCGCACCAGTTCCGTCATTCGGTCCTCTGCCGTCGCCAGATCGAAGCGGTGGCCAGCACCGCCGAAGGCATCGAGCTGACCCTGCGCGACCTGGCCACCGATGTCGAACAGACCCATCGCTACGATGCGGTAATTCTCGCCACCGGCTATGAGCGTCGCTCCCACCGCGAACTGCTGGCGCCGCTGCAGCATCACCTGCAAGACTTCGAGGTCGACCGCAATTACCGCGCCCTGAGCACCCCCCAGCTCAACGCCGCCGTTTACCTGCAGGGCTTCTGTGAAGGCTCGCATGGCTTGAGCGACACCCTGTTGTCGGTACTGCCGGTGCGTGCCGCGGAGATCGGCCAGTCGCTGTACCAGACCCTGGGCAAGCATGCCAGCCAACCGCGTGAGGCTGTCGTCCTCACCAGCGCCTGAGCAGGACCTCTCGATGACCAAGCAACCACGCGGGGCGCTGCGCGAGCTGTTCGCCCTGCTCAAACCCTTCTGGCCAATCGTGACCTTGTCGATTGTCCTTGGCATGATCGGTGGCCTGAGCGTCACCGCGCTGCTGGCGACGATCAACAGTGGCCTGCACAGCGAAGGCGGCCTGACCCAGCAGGTGGTCCTGGCCTTCGCCGGGCTGTGCGCCCTGGCGCTGCTGAGCACGATCTGCTCTGACATCGGTACCAACCATGTCGGCCAGCACATCATTGCCAAGCTGCGCAAAGAGCTGGGCGAAAAAGTGCTGTCGGCACCTATCGAGCAGATCGAGCGCTACCGCAGCCACCGGCTGATCCCGGTCCTGACCCATGACGTCGACACCATCAGCGATTTTGCCTTCGCCTTTGCTCCTTTGGCCATTTCACTGACGGTGACCCTGGGTTGCCTGGGTTACCTGGCCATGCTGTCCTGGCCGATGTTCCTGATGATGCTGGTGGCCATTGCCATCGGCACGGTCATCCAGTACATCGCCCGGGCCCGCGGCATTCGCGGCTTCATGCAGGCCAGGGATGCCGAGGATCAACTGCAGAAGCACTACAACGCTATCGCTGAAGGGGCCAAGGAGCTGCGAATCCATCGCCCGCGGCGCCAGCGCATGTTCAAACAGGGCATCGAACACACCGCAGAGCAGATCTGCGCCATCCAGACCCGCTCGATCAACACCTTCGTGATCGCCAAGAGCCTGGGCTCGATGCTGTTCTTCGTGGTGATCGGCCTGGCCCTGGCCCTGCAGTCGCTATGGCCCAGCGCCGATGCCAGCGTCATGAGCGGGTTCGTCCTGGTGCTGTTGTACATGAAAGGGCCGCTCGAGCATTTGGTGAGCACCCTGCCGATCGTCAGCCGGGCGCAGATCGCCTTCCAGCGTATCGCGCAGTTGTCGGAACAGTTCGCCACCCCTGAACCGCACCTGCTGCTGACCGACACCACGCGCGCCACGCCGGCGTTCCATAGTCTGGAGCTGGACAACGTCGGCTATGCCTTCGATCCGGTGGCAGGCGCCGAACCGTTCCGCCTGGGGCCGGTGAACCTTACCATCGAACAGGGCGAGATCGTCTTCATCGTCGGTGAGAACGGCTGCGGCAAGACCACCCTGATCAAGTTGCTGCTGGGGCTCTACCCACCGGCGCAAGGCCAGATCCGGGTCAACGGCCAGGCGATCGAAGCGGCAACACGGGACGACTACCGCCAGTTGTTCACGACCATTTTCGCCGACTACTACCTGTTCGACGATGTGGTGCAGAACGACCAGCAGATCCCCGAGGACGCCAACAAGTACCTGCAACGCCTGGAGATTGCCCACAAGGTCAGGGTCGAGGACGGGCAGTTCAGCACTACCGACTTGTCCACCGGCCAGCGCAAGCGCCTGGCGCTGGTCAATGCCTGGATCGAAAAGCGCCCGGTGCTGGTGTTCGACGAATGGGCCGCCGACCAGGACCCGACCTTCCGGCGGATCTTCTACACCGAGCTGCTGCCGGACCTCAAGCGCCTGGGCAAGACCATCATTGTGATCTCCCACGACGACCGCTACTTCGACGTTGCCGACCAACTGGTGCGCCTGCACGCCGGCCAGGTCGTGGATCAACTGCAACCTGCCTGAACTGTGCCTGAAACCGGAAAACCCAAAAAAGTTTTCCGGTTTCAGCGCAGTCGCACGTCTCACCTCTACAAAAGAATCATTATCATTAACACTTAATTCCTAGAGCACGAACAATGCCAGCACTCCCCGCCTTCACCCCTCTGGCCAAAGCATTGATGATGCGCAGGCTGCTCAAACCCGCTCTGCTGGGCGCAACGCTGGCTTCGACCCTGAGTGTGTCGATGCTGGTTCAAGCGCAGGAAATCGAGTTCAACATTGGCGCCCAACCGGTCAGCAATGCCTTGCTCGAGTTCGGCCGCCAGTCGGGTGTGCAAGTATTGTTCGAGCCATCGGCGGTGCAACGGATCCGCAGCAACCCGCTGCGCGGGCGCCTGAGTGTGGCGACGGCCATTGCCGAACTGCTCAGGGGCACCGGGCTGCGCTACAGCCTGCAGGGCGATACCATCACCGTGACCGGTGGCGAAACCTCCGACGCGGTGCAATTGGGCGTGACCAACGTCTCGGGCCAGGGCCTGGGCGCGATTACCGAGAACACCGGCTCCTACACCACCGGCAGCGCCAACACCGCGACCAAGCTGGCCCTGTCACCGCGCGAAACCCCGCAGTCGACCAGCGTGATCACCCGCCAGCGCATTGAAGACCAGGGCATGACCACCCTCAGTGATGTGGTCAAATACACCCCCGGCCTGACCCTCAACCAATGGGGCGGCG
Source organism: Pseudomonas rubra (assembly GCF_028656935.1). Classification (GTDB taxonomy): domain Bacteria; phylum Pseudomonadota; class Gammaproteobacteria; order Pseudomonadales; family Pseudomonadaceae; genus Aquipseudomonas; species Aquipseudomonas rubra. The sequence continues at coordinate 117,077 of NZ_JAMDGZ010000043.1, read as the reverse complement.
AACGCCCGCGTTTCAACGCGCGCGGCTTCGGCATCGAGAACCTGATGTTCGATGGCGTGCCGGTCGCCTATGAAGAAGCCGCACTGTCCACCGGTTCCCTGGCCATGTACGACAGGGTCGAAGTGGTGCGCGGGGCTGCTGGCCTGATGGAAGGCGCTGGTCTGCCTTCGGGCTCGATCAACCTGATCCGCAAGCGCCCTACCGTCACCCCGCAGGTCTCGGTCACGGGCGGCCTGGGCAGCTGGGACAACCAACTGTTCGAGATCGATGCCAGCTCGGCCCTGAACGAACAAGGCAGCCTGCGCGGGCGCACCGTGCTCAGCTACCAGAAGAAAGATTCGTTCATCGACGACTACAGCAACGAACGCACCCTGCTCTATGGCATTGTCGAGGCCGATGTCACCGATGACACCACCGTCAGCCTGGGCGTGTCCTACAGCGACGAGAACAACCCCGGCGCCGACTGGAACGGCATGGGCACCTACCCTGACGGCAGCTTCCTGCCCATCTCGCGCTCGACACGCATGAGCCCAAGCTGGTCGTACTGGAACAAGGAAAGCACCACGGTGTTCGCCGATATCGAACACCGCTTCGACAATGGCTGGAAGGCCAAGGGCGCGGCGACCTACATCACCAGCGAAATGAACATGCAAGGCACGTTCATCAGCAACAGCAGCATCGATGCCAACGGCAACCCGAGCATGACCCTGCGTGGCGGCGCCTATGACTACGACCGCGACCAGTACAGCTTCGACGGCTACTTCAGCGGCCCCTTCGACTTGCTCGGACGCACCCACTCGCTGGTGGTCGGCGGCAGTCGCCGGGTAAGCAAATGGGACAACCTCGGCGGCCCGTTCAAGACCCAGCCAGGCTTTGACTCGGCGGCCTTCGACCTGGGCAGCTTCGACCCGACCAACTGGGACCCGAGCGCGTTCCCCCGGCCAGCACTGCTCGAATACGGCGCAGTGGGCAGCGAACAGCGCATCGAGCAGTCCAGCGCCTATACCACCGCACGCTTCAGCCTGGCCGACCCGTTGACCTTCATCGCCGGCGCGCGCCTGGACTGGTACAAGCTGGACAAGGTGCAGTACGACGGTGACTTCCCCTGGGGTGAGGCCAATTTCAAGGTCACCCGCAAGGTCACGCCTTACTTCGGCCTGGTCTATGACCTCAACGACACCTACTCGGTGTATGCCAGTGCGACCAAGGTGTTCCAGCCGCAAAGCGAGCAGTCCGCCTCCGGCACCGTGCTCAAGCCGATCGAGGGCACCAACTACGAAATCGGCCTCAAGGGTGAGCACTTCGATGGCCGCCTGAACTCCAGCATCGCGATCTTCCAGATCAACCTGGAGAACCTGCCTGAAGCGATACCCACTTCCCTGGGCACCTGCTTCGATCCCTTTGCCACTTGCTATACCGCTGCAGGCGAAATTCGCAGCCGTGGCATCGAGTTCGAGCTGAGCGGGGCCCTGACCGAGAACTGGCAGGTTTCTGCGGGCTACACCTACAACACCGCCGAACGCATCAAGGATTCGGCGTATGACCCAATCGGCACCTTTACCAAGGGCAAGCGCTACGGCACCAACCTGCCGGCCAACCTGTTCAAGCTGGCCACCACCTATCGCCTGCCGGACGACCTGAAAGACTGGCGGGTCGGTGGCGCGATGCGCACGCAAAGCAAGATCTATACGCCATTCGGGGTTGAGCAAGGCGGCTACACCGTCTACGACCTGTTCACCTCCTATGACGTCAACCGTAACCTGCAGGTGAACCTCAACCTCAACAACGTGTTCGACAAGCACTACTACTCGACCATCACCGCGCCGACAGAAGCCAACTTCTTCGGCGAGCCACGCAACTTCATGGTCACCGCCCGCTACAAGTTCTTCTGAAGAAAAAAACGCCGTGGCCCCAAGGGCCACGGCGTTTTAGTTTGTCTCCCACAAGGGATCTGCACCAAAGCTGACAACGCCACTCTCACAGGCCATGGCACGTTGCGACAAATGTGGGAGCCGGCCTTGCCGGCGATGCGCCGCGCGGGCGGCGCTCGATCTCAAGAACGCTACAAACCTTACGGCCTACCCCCAAACGCCTTGCGCAACGCCTGGGCAATGTACTGCAGAGCCTCTTCAGCCTCATCGACCAGGGCATCCATGCGCAGAAAGTCATGGGTCATGCCAGCGTACAGTTGCAGGTCCACCGCCACTCCCGCCTCGCCCAGCGCCGCAGCAAAGGCCTGGCCTTCGTCCACCAGCGGGTCGCATTCGGCCAGCACCATCAACACCGGTGCCTGGCCCCCGTCGAGCGCCGCCAGCAACGGTGAAAATCGTGGATCGCGCAGGTCGGCCGGGGTTCTGGCGTACTGCTGGTAAAACCACGCCAGGGTGTCTTTCTCCAGCAAATAACCCTGGGCATAGCGGTCGATGGAGGCGCGCACCTGGCTGGCATCGGTGACCGGATAGATCAGCACCTGCAACAACGGCTGCTGATGCGCCGCAGCAGATTGCGCGACCAGCGTCGCCAGGCTGCCCCCCACGCTGTCGCCGGCCACCGCCAGGCGCTGCGGGTCCCCGCCCAGTGCCGCAGCCTCGCTGCACAGCCAGCGCCAGGCATCTTCAGCATCTTCGTAGGCGGTCGGGAAACGCCACTGCGGGGCCAACCGGTACGCTACCGAGAGCACCAGACAAGTGCTGTTCTCGGCCAGTTCCTGGCAGATCGCATCATGGGAGTCGAGGCTACCGACCACATAGCCGCCGCCATGAAAGTACAACAACACCGGCAACCCGGCGGCGCAGTCCGAGGGGCGATACAGGCGCGCATCGAGTCGCTGGTCGTCACGGGTAGGGATGTGCACCGCGCTGACTTGGCCCAACCCTTGGCCCCCCATGCCCATCAACAATGACGACTGGTCGAACTCAAGGCGCGCCTGTTCGGGGCTGAGCAAATGCATGGCCTGGCTCTTGCCGCTAACGCGGCCGGCATTGACCAATTGCAGGTAAGCGGCAATATCGGGATTCACTGACATTCCAGATCACTCTCAAGCGCGGCCGGTACACACCGGCCGCGGGTTCATACGGATTAATCGATCAACAACAATGCCTGGGTCTGCTCCAGCGCCTGTTGCAACGCCTGCAGCAGGCGCTCGTCGCGAGGAATCTGGAAGTGCCCGCAGGCGATGGTCTGGCTCGCCAACTGCGCTTGGCCCAACTGGCTGGCCAGCGCATCGCGCTCGGTCTGGCGGCCAGGGGTCCACCAGGCGTGGGCCGGCACCTGGACAGCAGTACACGCTGGCAAGGCGCGGGACAGGCCCATCAGCCGACGGGCGACGACGAACAGGTTGGCCAGCTCCTCCGGCCCCATGGCCAGGTAACGTGAGGCTTGCACCTGCGCTGCCGGCAGCGGCGCCAGCAACTGCTGGAACAAGGCCTGAAAATCCACACCTGCCTCAGCGGGCGCCAGGGTTGGCAACTGCTGGGAAAGGCCCGGCGACAGCAGGTCGAGGAAGTCCTGCAAGTCGCCTTGCCAATTGTCCACCTGCAGCGCTTCGGCACCACCCGGCACATAGCCGTCCACCAGGCCGAGAAACGCCACGGTTTCGCCTTGGCCCTCGAACTCGGCAGCCATCAGGCTGGCCAGGGTGCCGCCCAGCGACCAGCCGAGCAGATGATAGGGACCGTGGGCCTGACGCTGGCGCACCAGGGCAACATAGTCACGGGCCATGGCGGTTAGCGAGACATCCCGCCAGGTGGCGTCAAACAACATCCGGCAGGGGATCGCCAGCACCTTGCAGTGCGAGTCGAGACGCCGGGCCAGAGGTTCGTAGTCGAACACCGTACCGAAGCCGGCATGCACGCAGAACAGCGTCGGCTTGCCCGGCGCATCGCTGTTGAGCGACAGCAGGCCGGCCGCCTTGGGCGTATCGCTGGCGGTGAGTTCAGCGATCGTCGGTTTCTGCACCAAGTCGCGCAGCTTGAGGCTAAAACCAAGCTTCTTCAGGCTGCGCGAGCGCGCAACCACCTGCAGGCTGAGAATCGAGTCGCCGCCCATTTCATAGAAGTTGTCGTTCAAGCCAACCCGCTCGACCTTGAGCACTGCTTGCCAGATCTCGGCCAACGCCCATTGCAGTTCGCTATGCGGAGCCAGGTACTGCCGTTCGCTGGCAACCTGCGGCGCCGGCAAGGCCTTACGGTCGAGCTTGCCGTTGGGCGAAAGCGGCATGCGCTCGAGCAACACCAGGTGCGCCGGCACCATGTAGTCCGGCAGCGTCGCCTTGAGTGCCTGGCGTACCTGCTCGCAGAGCCCGCTGGCTGCCGTCGGTGCACTGGCCACCAGATAGGCCACCAACTGCTTGCCCAGCGGGCTGTCATGGGTCACCACAACCGCTTCGGCCACCCCGTCCTGCTCGCCAAGACGCGCCTCGATCTCACCCAATTCGATGCGGAAACCGCGAATCTTGACTTGATGATCGATACGTCCAAGGTAGTCGAAAACCCCGTCAGCGCGTTCGCGCACCAGGTCGCCGGTGCGGTACAGGCGGCCACCGGCGTTGAACGGGTCGGCGACAAAACGTTCGGCGCTCAGCCCGGGACGGTCCAGGTAACCCCGCGCCACCCCGTGCCCACCCAGGTACAACTCACCGGCGATGCCTGGCGGCAAGGGGTTGAGATCGGCGTCCAGCACATGTGCGCTGCGTTGCCCGACCAGGCTGCCGATCGGTGCATAGGCGGCCTCGCAACGCTGCTGCGGCCCGGCCCGCCAGAGCAACGGAGTGACCACGGTTTCGGTCGGCCCATAGCCGTTGAAGATTGCCTGGGGCGCCAGGGTGCGCTTGACCCGCTCGAAACTGGCCTCGGCAACGGCGTCACCACCAAAGCAGTAGATGCGCACCGCAGGTGGATTACCCACCCGCTCAGCATGGTCAGCCAGGTGTTGCAGGTACACCGGTGGGAACGCCGCGACGCTGACCCCTTGGGCATGCAATTGCTGGTAGGTCTCTTCCGGCGTCCACAGGGCATCGTCGCGCACCACCAGCCGCGCCCCATGGGACAGCGCCGTGAGCCAACGCTCCTGGGCGCCGTCGAAGGCAAACGACATGAAATGCAGTTCGCAGTCATCGGCGCTCATCGCATACAGCTCACCGATGGCGCGACAGTGCGCCGACAGCGGCCCGTAGGCCACCGCCACCCCTTTGGGCTGGCCGGTGGAACCGGAGGTGTAGATCACATAGGCAAGGTGCTCGGGGTCGATGCTCACCTGCGGGGCCTGGTCCGAAAACCCATTGAGCCCCAGGCGATCAAGCAGCACCTGACGCATCCCTGCCGGCACCGCTAACGCTGGGCTCAGGCTGCTGTCACACAGCAACAGGGCCATGCCCGAGTCGGCCATCATGTAGGCCAGGCGTTCGGCCGGGTGGCTGATGTCCAGCGGAACGTAGCAGCCCCCTGCCTTGAGCACCGCGAGCATCGCCACGATCGTCAGTTCGCTGCGCGGCAAGGCGATGCCGACCCGCACTTCAGCACCTACGCCCTGGGCGAGCAGCGCCTGGGCCAGACGATTGGCCTGGTCATCGAGCTGGCGGAAGCTCAGTTGCCGCCCGCCACTGCTGACCGCCGGCCGCATGCCTTGGCGCTGCACCTGGTCGCCGATCAGTTGATGAACCAGCGGCTCGTGCGCTTGCACCACGCCGGCCAACAACGGACGTGCGGCCCCGCGTGGCAGGCCAAGGTTGCCCAGGCGCTGCTTAGCGTTGGCGCACAGGGCGTGCAGCAGGCCTTCCATATCCTGGCGGATCGCATCGGCGACAGCGTCGTCGAAGAACTCGCGCAGGTAGGCGTACTCGATGACCAGGCCGTCCTCAAGGGTGACCATCAGGTCCATCGGCAGGTTGGTCAGGCCGGCACTTTCACTCTGGCCAAAGCTTACCGACTCTTCACTCCAGCGTTGCAGGCTTTGCTCCACCGGGTGGTTCTCGAACACAATGATAGTGTCGAACAGCGCCTGGCCAGGTTGCCCGGCCCAACGCTGAATGTCGGTCAACGGTGTGTACTCCAGCTCCCGCAGGCCCAGGTTGTAGTCCTGCAGCTCGCGCAGCCAGTCACCCACTGCCGCCTGGGCGGCGACATCGGCGATCACCGGCAGGGTGTTGATGAAGCAGCCGAGCATGCGCTGCGAGTGCTCAAGGTTGACCGGACGCCCGGCCACCGTTGCGCCGAACACCACCTGCTGTTGACCGCTGTAACGGCTGAGCAGCAATAGCCAGGCCGCCTGCACCAGGGTGTTGAGGGTCACCTGCTGCGCTTTGGCAAAGTCCTTGAAGTGCTGGGTGTGCGTCGCGCCGAAGTGGCTGTAGATGGCCTGGTAACCGGCGCCGCCCTCGCGCACCGGTTGGGCATTGGCCAGGTAGGTCGGGGCCGGCAACCCGGCCAGTTGCGTACGCCAGAAGGCTTCGCTGGCAACCGGATCCTGGCGTTGCAGCCAGGCGATGTAATCGACATAAGGCACCACCGGGTCCAGCGCCTGCCCGGTGTAATGGGCCAGTACTTCAGCGAGCAGCTGCGAAACACTCCAGCCATCGAGAAGGATATGGTGGTAAGTCCAGATCAACTGGTGGCTGTTGCTGCCAGTGCGCACCAGGGTCAGGCGTTGCAGCGGCGGACAGTCCATGGCAAAGCCCAGGCGCCGATCGGCATCGGCAAGGGCCTGCAGTTGTTCGCTGCTGGCGCTGCGCTGCGACCAGTCCAGTTCATGAATCGGCAGCAGCAACTGCTCCATGACGAACTGCACCGGTTCGTCCAGATCCTGCCAGTAGAAGCCGGTGCGCAGCGCGTCATGGCGCTGGCTGACGGCGATCCAGGCCGCCTTGAAACGCTCGGCGTCAAGGCCCTGAATCGGCAGGCACAGCTGGTTGACGTACAGCGCATCGCTGTTGAGCGACAAGAACAGCATGCCCTGCTGCATCGGCGACAACCGGTACAGATGGCTCACCCGCTCATGATCCAGCTCCAGCGCCGCCACCTGCTGCGCGCTCAAGGCGTGCAAGGCGACCGCCGTCGGCAAGGCCGGCACGGCGGGTTGAAGCTTGCCGGCCTGTTCGGCCAGCAGAGCCAGCTTGGCAATGGTGCGCTGCTGGAAGATATCCTTGGGTGAAAGGGCAATCCCTGCGGCGCGGGCACGGCTGACCACCTGGATGGAGATGATCGAGTCGCCGCCGAGCTCGAAGAAGTTGTCGTTGACGCTGACCTGCTCAAGCTCCAGCACGGCAGCCCAGATATCGGCCAGGGTCTGCTCCAGGGCGGTGTGCGGCGCCACGTATTCAGTCGCGCCAGCGCCGGCTTGCGGGTCGGGCAATGCCTTGCGATCGAGCTTGCCATTGGGGCTTAGCGGCATCTGCGCAAGCACCACCCACTGCGCCGGCACCATGTACTCCGGCAGGTTGACCGCCAGTTGCGCAGTGATGTGCTGGAGCAGGCGGCTTTCCTCCTGCGCCGTGCTGGCGACCAGGTAGCCCACCAGGCGGGTCCCCCGTGGGCCGTTGGCGGCCACCACCACCGCCTCGCGCACCTCGGCCAGCTCCAGCAGGCGCGCCTCGATCTCGCCCAGCTCGATACGCAGGCCGCGGATCTTCACCTGGTGATCGATACGCCCGGCATACTCGATCACCCCGTCCGGCCGTTGCCGCGCCAGGTCGCCGGTGCGGTACAGGCGCTCACCGGCCACGAACGGGCTGGCCACGAAACGCTCGGCGGTCAGCCCCGGGCGACGGTGGTAACCGCGCGCCAGGCCTTCGCCAGTCAGGTACAGCTCGCCGATCACACCCACTGCCACTGGCTCCAGATCGGCGCTGAGCACATAGGTGCCAAGGTTGGCGATTGGTTCACCGATCGGCACGCTGTCGGCGCCTTCCTCGCGGCAGGTCCAGTGGGTGACGTCGATGGCCGCCTCGGTCGGGCCATAGAGGTTGTACAGCCCAGCCTGCGGCAGCTTGGCGAACACCTGCTGCTGGGCATCCACCGGCAAGGCCTCGCCACTGCAGACGATGCGCTTGAGTCCCGTGCACTGGCCGACCTGCTCGTCGAGCAGAAACGCCTGGAGCATCGACGGCACAAAGTGCAGCGTGCTCACTTCGTGCTGCTGGATCAAACTCACCAGCCGCGCCGGGTCGCGGTGATCGCCCGGCCCGGCAATGGCCAGGCGCGCGCCGGTCATCAGTGGCCAGAAGAACTCCCACACCGACACGTCGAAGCTGAACGGGGTTTTCTGCAGCACCGTGTCGCGGGCGTCCAGGCCATAGGCCTGTTGCATCCAGCACAGCCGGTTGGTCAGCGCCGCGTGACGGTTGCCGGCGCCCTTGGGCTTGCCGGTGGAACCGGAGGTGTAGATCACGTAGGCGAGGTTTTCGGCATCCACCGCCACCTCGGGATTGTCTTCGGCGTAGCCGTCCAGGGCATCCTCTAACAGCAGGACGTTAAGACCGGCCGGCAGCGGCAGTTGCTTGCGCAGCGGCGCCTGGGTCAGCAGCAAGGCAATGCCGCTGTCCTCGAACATGTAGGCCAAGCGTTCCTGCGGGTACTCTGGATCGAGCGGCACATAGGCGCCACCGGCCTTGAGCACCGCCAGCAGGCCAATGACCATCTCCAGGCTGCGCTCGGCGGCGATGCCGACCAGCACATCGGCGCCCACGCCCTGCTCGATCAGCCGGTGCGCCAGGCGGTTGGCCCGGGCATTGAGCTGGGCGTAGCTGAGCACCTGCTCGCCGAACAGCAAGGCCGGAGCCTGGGGCGTGCGTGCCACCTGGGCTTCGATCAGGTGCTGAATGCTCTGCTCCAGCGGGTAGACGGTGGCGGTGTCGTTAAACGCCACCAGTAACTGCTGACGCTCCTCTTCACCCAGGTGATTCAGCTGCGACAGCAACTGCTCCGGGCTGTGCATCATGGTTTCGAGCAGTGCCGCCAGGTGCCGCGCCAGGCGCTCGATGCTGACCTCGGCGAAATCCGCCTGGTTGAAGCTGTAGTGCAAGGCCATGGTCTGGCCGAGGTTCACCGACAGGGTCAGCGGGTAGTTGGTCTGTTCGTAGTTGCCGACCTCGCCGAAGCGCAAGTCATCGGCGGCGCTTTGTTGCAGGGCTTCGGCCACCGGGTAGTTCTCGAACACCAGAATGTTGTCGAACTGCGCCTCGCCACCCTGCCCGGCCCAGCGCTGGATATCGAACAGCGGCGTGTGCTCCTGCTCACGCAGGGCCAGGTTGCAGGCCTGGACCTGCTGCAGCCACTGCTCGACGCTCAGTTCCGGGCGTGGCTGGGCAATCACCGGCAAGGTGTTGATGAACAGGCCGATCTGCTGCTCGACGCCTTTGAGCTCGGCAGGTCGGCCCGACACCGTCGCACCGAAGCAAACACAATCAAGCCCGGTGTAGCGTTGCAGCAGGAGCAACCAGGCCGCCTGCACCAACGTGTTGACCGTGACCTTGCGAGCCCGGGCGAAGTCGCCCAGGGCCTGGGTGCGTTCCGCGCTGATCCACTGGTAGTGGTTGCCATGGCCGCTGTACTGCCCGGGTTCGCGGGCAATCGACCTGGACAACCGGGTCGGTTCCTGGACCTTGGCCAGTTGCGTACGCCAGAACTGCTCGGTGGCCTGGGCATCGCGCTGCTGCAGCCAGGCGATGTAGTCCCGGTAATGGCCGCTGCGCGGTGCCGGGGCTTGGCCGTTGTAGCGCTGCAGTACCTCGCCCAGCAGTTGTGAGTTGCTCCAGCCATCGAGCAGGATGTGGTGATTGGTGTAGATCAGGTGGTAGGCGCTGGCAGATATCCGCACCAGAACCAGGCGCAGCAAGGGTGCCACGCTCATGTCGAAGGGCTTGGCGTACTCGCTTTGGGCCAGTGACTGCAGGGCCTGCGGCAGCTGCGGGTGGTCACGCCAGTCCAGCGCGGTGAACGGCACCTGCACCTGGCGCTGTACCAGTTGCAACGGCTGTTGCAGTTCGCCTTGCCAGACAAACCCGGTGCGCAGAATCTCCTGGGCGTCCACGGCCGCCTGCCAGGCTTGCTCGAAACGCTGCGGATCGAGGCCGTCGATGTCCAGGCGCATCTGGTTGAGGTAGTCACCGCCGCCCTGCTCGTACAGGGTGTGGAACAGCATGCCCTGCTGCATCGGCGAAAGCGGATAGAGGTCTTCGAGCTGCGCCGCCGGGATCGGCAGGCTGTCGAGCTGGGCCTGGTTCAGACGTGCCAAGGGGAAGTCCGACGGCGTCACGCCGTGCACCTGGGGTTGGCAGCAGTGCTCGACCAGCGCCGCCAGTTCCAGCGCGTAGGCATCGGCCAGGCGCTGGATGGTCACGCTGTCGAACTGCTCGCCGCTGAAGGTCCAGCCCAGGCTCAGCTGGCCGTCGTAAACCTGACCGTTGATGCTCAGCACTTCACTGAGCAATGCCTCGGGACTCTGCTCCAGGCCCCGTGCTTCGCCGGTGGGGCGGAACAGCGCGGCTGAGTCGTCAAAACTGCCATCGAACTGGCCCAGGTAGTTGAAGGTCACTTGCGCCTGGGTCAGCTCGCTCAACGCCGCCTGTGCCTGGTCATCGCCCAGATAGCGCAGCGCGCCGTAGCCCAGACCTTTGTTGGGAATCGCCCGCAGCTGTTCCTTGATCTGCTTGAGCGAGTCGCCCAGGCCCTCGGCCGGGCGCAGGCGCACCGGGAACATGCTGGTGAACCAGCCCACGGTGCGGGTCAGGTCGACGCCGTCGAACAGTTCCTCACGGCCATGGCCTTCCAGTTGCACCAGCAGCGCATCGCTGCCGGTCCAGCGCGTCAACACCCGCGCCAGGGCGGTCAGCAGCAGGTCGTTGACCTGGGTGCGGTAGGCCGCCGGGGCTTGCTGCAACAGGCGCCGGGTGGTGTCGCGGTCGAGCTGGCTGTGCACGCTGCGCGCCAGCTTGTTCTGCCGCCCGCCGTTGGGGTGGTCCAGCGGCAAGGCGCCGTCGGCGCCGGCCAACTGGCCTTGCCAGTAACCCAGCTCGGCCTGCAAGGCCGGGCTGCGGGCATACTCGCGCAGTTGTTCGGCCCAAGCCTGGACCGAGGTGGTGCGTGCCGGCAGCGTCGGCACCTGCCCCGACTGCGCCTGGCGATAGGCGCTTTGCAGATCTTCAAACAGCACCCGCCACGACACGCCGTCCACCGCCAGGTGATGAATCACCAGCAGCAAGCGCTGTTCGCCATCGGCCAGGTTGATCAGCAGTGCACGCAGCAGCGGGCCTTCACTGAGGTCGAGGCTGCGCTGGGCGCGCTCGCCCAGGGCCTCCACGGCCTCAAGGCTGTCGGCCTCGACCTGCCAGAGCACATCCTCTACTGCGGGTGCTGGCTTGAATTCGGCGCGCAAGCCCTGTGCGCCCTGGCTGAAGCTCAGGCGCAAGGCATCGTGCTGCTCGATCAGCGCGTGCAGCGCCCGCTGCAAGACCGGCACCTGCAAACGGCTGGCAGGCTTGAGCAACACCGACTGGTTCCAGTGTTGCGGCTCGGGGGTGTTGCTGGCGAAGAACACCTGCTGGATCGGCAGCAGTTCAGCCGTGCCACTGGCCGGGCGCTGATCGATCAGCGGCCCGCCCTCGCCCAGCTGCGCGACGCTGGCCAGGCCCTGCACAGTCTGGTGCTGGAACAGTTCTTTGGGAGTGAAACGAATTCCCGCCTGGCGCGCGCGGCTGACCACCTGGATGGAGATGATCGAGTCGCCACCGAGCTCGAAGAAGTTGTCGCTAAGGCCGACCCGTTCAAGCTTGAGCACCTCCTGCCAGATCGCGGCGATGCGTTGTTCCAGCTCGCTCTGCGGCGCCACGTAGGCCTGTTGCAGTTGGCTGGCATCGGGCAGTGGTAAGGCCTTGCGGTCGAGCTTGCCATTGCTGGTCAGCGGCAGTTGCTCGATGAACAGCAGGTGCGCTGGCACCATGTAGTCCGGCAGGTCCTGCTTCAGCGCCTGCTTGAGGGTTTCACGCAATTGACCTGGATCGGCCGGCGCATGCTGTGCGACCACGTAGGCCACCAGTTGCTGGCCGCTCGGCCCAGGCTGGGCCAGCACCAGGGCTTCGCGCACTTGCGGTGCAGCTTGCAGGCGCGTCTGGATCTCGCCCAACTCGATGCGCAAGCCACGGATTTTCACCTGTTCATCGCTGCGCCCGCGGTACTCGACGACGCCATCGGCACGTCGGCTGCCCAGGTCGCCGGTACGGTACAGGCGGCCACCGGGTTTGCTGGCATAAGGATCCGGAATGAAACTCTGCGCCGTCAGGCCCGGGCGGTTCAGGTAGCCACGGGCCAGGCCCACGCCCCCCAGGTGAATTTCGCCGACATGCCCGGCGGGCAGCAGGTTGAGGCTGCTGTCGAGAATTAGCACCGAACGCTGCCCGACTTGCTGGCCGATAGGCGCGTAGCCGTTGAACCGGTCACTGGCGTCATGGCGCCAGATCAGCGGGCTGATCACCGCTTCAGTCGGCCCGTAGGCGTTGAACAATTGCTCGGCACGCACGACCTCGAGTGCTTCCAGGGTATGCCGGTCCCAGCCCTCGCCACCGAGAATGCAGACCCGCACCTGCACCGTGCGCTGCAATTCACGCAGCACCGCCGCCTGCTGTAGCAGATAGGCGGGCGGCAGGTCGAGCACCGTCACCTGTTGCTCGGCAATAACCTCGCACAGACGCTCCGCCGACCACTGGCCGACGTCGCCGAGCACAATCCGGGCACCGCAGATCAGCGGCATGAACATCTGCTCCCAGGCCGCATCGAAGCTGGGCGAGGCAAACTGCAGCTCGCAGTCGGCTGCGCTCAGGCCATAGACCCGGGCAGCCGCCTGGCAGTGCATGGCCAGGGCGCGGTGGCTGACCCCGACCCCCTTGGGCTGCCCCGTGGTGCCGGAGGTGTAGATCACATAGGCCAGGCTGTCCGGCTCGACATGAACGGCCGGTGCGCTGTCCGCCAGGTCAGTGAAACTGTCGTCCAGGGCATCGAGCACCAGCGTCTGCACCCCATCGCTGGCCGGCAGGTGCGCCAGCAGCCGGGACTGGGTCAACAGCAGCACCAGGCCGCTGTCTTTGACCATGTAGGCCAGGCGCTCGCGCGGATAGCTGCTGTCCAGCGGCAGGTAGGCGGCGCCGGCCTTGAGCACCGCCAACACCGCCACCAGCAGTTGCGGGCCGCGTTCCAGGGCAACACCGACCCGGCAATCCGCGCCAACCCCCTGCGCCCGCAAGCGATGGGCCAGCGCATTGGCCTGGCGGTCCAGCGCGGCGAAACTCAGGCTTTGCTGCTCGAACAGCACGGCCGGCTGCTGCGGCTGGCGCCGGGCCTGGCGCTCGATCAACTGGTGCACGCAGGCATCGGCACCGGCCACCGGCGTCGCTTCCACGCCCTGCTGCAACACCGTCTGGTGCTCCTGAGGGTCAATCATCGCCAGCTCGCCCAGGCGTTGCCGCGGGGTGGCGACAATTGCCTGCAGCAAGCGCTGCCAGTGCCCGGCCATGCGCTCGATGCTGCTTGCCTCGAACAGGTCGGCGGCATAGTTGAAGGTGGCCGACAGCCCGCCCTCGTGCTCGAAGGTATCCAGGGTCAGGTCGAATTGTGCCGTCGGGTTGTCCTGATGCAACCCTTCCAGGCGCAGCCCCGGCAGACTCAACCCAGGCGTACTGCGGTCGCTGGCAGCTTCGCGCTGGTGGTTGAACATCACCTGGAACAGCGCATTGCGGCTCAGGCTGCGCGCAGGTTGCAGGGCATCGACCAGTTGTTCGAATGGCAGATCCTGATGGGCTTGTGCGCCCAGTACCGAGGCCCGCGCCTGGCGCAGCAAGGCCAGAAAGTCGTCCTGTTCGTCGACCTGCCCGCGCAATACCTGGGTGTTGACGAAGAAGCCGATCAAGCCTTCGGTTTCGACCCGATTGCGGTTGGCCATTGGCACGCCGATACGGATATCGTGCTGGCCGCTATAGCGCTGCAACAGCAGTTGCAAGGCCGCCAGCAAGACCATGAACAGCGTCGCGTTTTCCGCCTGGGCCAGTTGCTGCAAGCCGCGGCTCAGCCCGGCGTCCAATTGCACGCTGTGTTGGCCGCCGCGCAAGCTTTGCAACGCCGGGCGTGGGTGGTCGGTGGGCAGCTCGAGCACCGGTTGCTCATCGCCCAGGTGCGCTTTCCAGTAGCTCAGTTGCCGCTCCAGCTCACCCGCTTCCATCCAGTGGCGCTGCCAGATGGCGTAGTCGGCGTACTGGATCGGCAGGGGCTCAAGGCTTGGCGCCTGACCCTGGACCGCCCCGGCGTAGAGCTGGATCAGCTCCTTGAGCAGAATCTGCAGCGAGACCCCATCGCTGATGATGTGATGCTGGGTCAGGACCAGCACCTGGTCGTCGTCGGCCAGGCGCAGCAGGTCGACCTGCAACAGCGGGCCTGTCGCAAGGTCGAACAACTGCTGGCCCTGGCGATTGACGAAGGCCTTGATCAGCGCTGCGCGCTCGGCCTGCGGGCACGGTTGCTCGCTCAGCACAACCGGCACGTGCAGTGCAGGTGCAATGACCTGCACGGTGTGCTGCTGGTCACTGACAAAACGGGTGCGCAGGCTTTCATGGCGGGCCACCAGCTGGTTCAGGCAGCGCTCAAGCACTGCGGCATCGAACTCACCGTGCAAGCGCAACGCCATCGACAGGTTGTACGCCGGGCTTTGCGGCTCCAGCTGCCAGAGGAACCACTGGCGTTGCTGGGCATAGGACAGGGGAATGTGGACAAGCTCTGCACGGGTTTCAGGTATCGGCAGGTTGGCCGGAGAAACACCCTCTGCGAGCATCTTCTCCAGGTACAGTTTGCGCTTGTCCAAAGGCAGTGTGATGAAGCGCTTGGCAATTCGTGCAGCGACACCTGCGTCCATCAAACTTCCTCCATTTCATCAAGCAGGCTTTCCAGCTTGTTCAGTTTCGACGTATTCAATTGCTCACCGGATTCGGCCAGTTGCTCGACAAAAGTGCCCAGGGTCGGGTATTGGAACAGCAGTTGCGGGGACAGCTTCAGGCCCTCCTCCAGCTGGATGCGCGAGACCACGTTGACCACCAGCAGCGAGTGCCCGCCCAGCTCGAAGAAGTTGTCAGTAAGGCCGACCCGTTCAAGCTTGAGCACCTCCTGCCAGATCGCGGCGATGCGTTGTTCCAGCTCGCTCTGCGGCGCCACGTAGGCCTGTTGCAGCTGGCTGACATCGGGCAGCGGCAAGGCCTTGCGGTCGAGCTTGCCGTTGCTGGTCAGCGGCAACTGCTCGATGAACAGCAGGTGCGCTGGCACCATGTAGTCCGGCAGGTCCTGCTTCAGCGCCTGCTTGAGGGTTTCGCGCAACTGGCCCGGATCAGCCGGCGTGCTCTGCGCCACCACATAGGCCACCAGTTGCTGGCCACTCGGCCCGGGCTGGGCCAGTACCAGGGCTTCACGCACTTGTGGGGCCGCTTGCAGGCGCGCTTCGATTTCACCCAGCTCGATACGGAAGCCGCGGATCTTCACTTGCTGGTCGATACGCCCGACATACTCGATCACCCCGTCGCGCCGGTAACGCGCCAGATCGCCCGTGCGGTACAGGCGGCCGCCGTCAGCGGCGAAGGGATCGGGGATAAAGCGCGTTGCCGACAGGTCCGCGCGGTTCAGGTAACCCCGGGCAAGGCCGGCGCGACCGATGTACAGCTCGCCGGTGCAGCCCTTGGCCACCGGGTTGAGTTCACCATCGAGCAGGTACCAGGACAGGTCGCTGATCGGCTCGCCGATCGGGCTGCTGGCGCCCTGCCCCAAGTCAGCCAGCGACAGCGGCCGGTAGGTCACGTGCACGGTGGTTTCGGTGATGCCATACATGTTGATCAGTTGCGGGGCACGGTCGCCGAAACGCTCGAACCATGGCCGCAGCTGGTTGACCTCCAGCGCCTCGCCGCCAAACACCACATAACGCAAAGCATTGGCGCGCTGCCCGTGCTCCGGCGCGCAAGCCACCGGCAGCAACTGGCGGAACGCCGACGGCGTCTGGTTGAGCACCGTGACCTGCTCGCGGCACAGCAGCTCGAAGAATGCCTCTGGCGAGCGGCTGACCTCGTGCGCAACGATCACCAGGCGCCCGCCCAAGGTCAGCGCGCCGAAGATTTCCCAGACCGAGAAGTCGAACGCGTAGGAGTGGAACAGGGTCCAGACATCCTGCGCGCCGAAGTTGAACCAGGCCTGGGTGGCACTGAACAGACGCAACACGTTGCGGTGGGCGAGCAAGGTGCCCTTGGGCTTGCCGGTGGAACCGGAGGTGTAGATCACATACGCCAGGTTGTCCGGGTCGTGCGGCACAACAGGGTCATGCTCGGCATAAGCGTCCAGCGCTTCACCCAGCGTCAGCACCGCCAACCCCTGGGGCAGCGGCAAGCTGGCCAGCAGTGCAGGCTCGGCCAGCACCAGGGCGATGCCGCTGTCGTCGATCATGTAGGCCAGGCGGTCCTGCGGGTACTGCGGGTCGAGCGGCACATAGGCGCCGCCGGCCTTGAGGATCGCCAGCAGCCCCACCAGCATGGCAAAGCCACGCTCGCAGGCCAGGCCAACCCGCACCTCGGGGCCTACGCCCTGCTCGATCAAACGGTGAGCCAGGCGGTTAGCCTGGCGGTTGAGGTCGCCGTAGCTCAGCTGCTGGTCCTGGAAACTCAGGGCGATGGCCTCGGGGCGGCGCGCCGCCTGGGCGGCGATCAAGCCGTGCAGGCTGCCAGTG
This sequence comes from Pseudomonas rubra, assembly GCF_028656935.1. GTDB lineage: Bacteria > Pseudomonadota > Gammaproteobacteria > Pseudomonadales > Pseudomonadaceae > Aquipseudomonas > Aquipseudomonas rubra. The sequence goes on along the minus strand of NZ_JAMDGZ010000043.1, from coordinate 100,346 downwards.
CCGGGCCAGTCGCGGGTGGCCGGGTTCCATTCGGTCAGGGTCTGCAGTTGCTCCCCGGCCTGCAGCAATTGCAGTTCGGACAGCGGCATCGCCGCCTTGGCCTCGACCATCTGCATAAGCAGGTTGACCAGGTGCCGATCCAGCTGGGCCACCAGCCCGGCATCGAAACAGCTGCCGTCGTAACTGAAGTGCAAGGCCAGACACTCGCCCAGGCTCACCGCCAGGGTCAAGGGATAGTTGGCCTGCTCGCGGTTGCTGATGTCGCCGAAACGCAAGTCTTGGGGCGAGGCCTGTTGCAGGGCCTCGGCCACCGGGTAGTTCTCGAACACCAGGATGTTGTCGAACAGCGCCTCGCCACCCTGCCCGGCCCAGCGCTGGATATCGAACAACGGCGTATGTTCCTGCTCACGCAAGGCCAGGTTCTGCGCCTGCACGGCCTGTAACCAACTGTCGAGCGTCTGCTGCGGGCGCGGCGTGGCAATCACCGGCAAGGTGTTGATGAACAGGCCGATCTGTTGCTCGACACCCTTGAGTTCGGCCGGGCGCCCGGAAACCGTGGCGCCAAAGCACACCGTCGACTGCCCGCTGTAGCGCTGCAAGAGCAGCAGCCAGGCCGCCTGCAACACTGTGTTGACAGTGACCTTGGCGCGCTTGGCAAATGCGCCCAGACGCTGTGTTCGCTCAGCATCCAGGACACTGCGATAGTCGCCATAACCTGGCTCCAGCACACCGCCGGCAGTGCAGACACGTGCCAGCAAGGTCGGCTGCGCAAGGTTCTGGGTCTGGGCTTTCCAGAAGCGCTCGCAGGCTTCGGCATCCTGTTCTTGCAACCAGCTGATGTAGTCGCGGTACAGGCCCTGCGGGGCCGACAGGGCCTGGCCGCTGTAGCGCTGCAGCACCTCGCCGAGCAGTTGCGAGTTGCTCCAGCCATCCATCAGCACATGGTGGTTGGTGTAGATCAGGTGGTAACTGTTGTCGCCGGTGCGCACCAGTACCAGGCGCAGCAAGGGCGGGTTGCTCAGGTCAAAACCTTGCTGACGCTGGGCCTGGGCCAACGCTTCAAGGGCCGCCTCCAGGTCCGGCTGGTCGCGCCAGTCATGCTCGATGAACGGCACTTGCGCAGCCTTGTCCACCCACTGCAGCGGTTGTTGCAGCCCTTGCCAGAGGAAGCCGCTACGCAGCACCGCGTGGGCCTGCACGGCCTGGGTCCAGGCCTGCTGGAAGCGCTGAGGGTCGAGGCCGTCGACAGCGATGCGCATCTGGTTGATGTAGTCGCCAGCACTCTGCTCGTACAGGGTGTGGAACAGCATGCCCTGCTGCATTGGCGAGAGCGGATAGAGGTCTTCGAGTTGCGCCGCCGGGATCGGCAGGCTGTCGAGCTGGGCCTGGTTCAGGCGCGCCAGGGGGAAGTCCGACGGCGTCACGCCGTGCACCTGCGGCTGGCAGCAGTGCTCGACCAGCGCCGCCAGCTCCAGCGCGTAGGCATCGGCCAGGCGCTGGATGGTCGCGCTGTCGAACTGCTCGCCACTGAAGGTCCAACCCAGGCTCAACTGGCCATCGTAGACCTGGCCGTTGATGCTCAAGGTTTCGCCGAGCAAGGCCTCGGCACTTTTTTCTGCGCCCCGGGCTTCGCCGGTGGGCCGGAACAACGCCGTCGACTGGTCAAAGCTGCCATCGAACTGGCCCAGGTAGTTGAAGGTCACTTGCGCCTGGGTCAGCGCGCTCAGCGCCGTCTGCGCCTGGTCATCGCCCAGGTAGCGCAGCGCGCCGTAGCCCAGGCCCTTGTTGGGGATCGCCCGCAGCTGTTCCTTGATCTGCTTGAGCGAGTCGCCCAGCCCCTCGGCCGGGCGCAGGCGCACCGGGAACATGCTGGTGAACCAGCCCACGGTGCGGGTCAGGTCGACGCCGTCGAACAGCTCTTCGCGGCCATGGCCTTCCAGTTGCACCAGCAGCGAATCGCTGCCGGTCCAGCGCGTCAGCACCCGCGCCAGGGCGCTCAGCAAAAGGTCGTTGACCTGGGTGCGGTAGGCCGCCGGGGCTTGCTGCAACAGGCGCCGGGTGGTGTCGCGGTCGAGCTGGCTGTGCACGCTGCGCGCCAGCTTGTTCTGCCGCCCGCCGTTGGGGTGGTCCAGCGGCAAGGCGCCGTCGGCGCCGGCCAGTTGGCCTTGCCAGTAACCCAGCTCGGCCTGCAAGGCCGGGCTGCGGGCGTACTCGCGCAGCTGTTCGGCCCAGGCCTGGACCGAAGTGGTGCGTGCCGGCAGCGTCGGCGTCTGCCCCGACTGCGCCTGGCGATAAGCGCTTTGCAAGTCGTCAAACAACACCCGCCACGACACGCCATCCACCGCCAGGTGATGGATCACCAGCAGCAAGCGCTGTTCGCCATCGGCCAGGTTGATCAGCAGTGCGCGCAGCAGTGGACCGTCGCCGAGGTCGAGGCTGCGTTGAGCGCGCTCGCCCAGGGCCTCCACGGCCTCAAGGCTGTCGGCCTCGACCTGCCAGAGCACATCCTCTACCGCGGGTGCTGGCATGAATTCGGCGCCCCAGCCCTGGTCGCCCTGGCTGAAGCTCAGGCGCAAGGCATCGTGCTGCTCGATCAGCGCGTGCAGCGCGCGCTGCAAGACCGGCACCTGCAAACGGCTGGCAGGTTTTAGCAGCACCGATTGGTTCCAGTGCTGCGGCTCGGGGGTGTTGCTGGCGAAGAACACCTGCTGGATCGGCAGCAGTTCGGCCGTGCCACTGGCCGGGCGCTGATCGATCAGCGGCCCGCCCTCGCCCAACTGCGCGACGCTGGCCAGGCCCTGCACAGTCTGGTGCTGGAACAGCTCCTTGGGAGTGAAACGAATCCCCGCCTGGCGGGCGCGGCTGACCACCTGGATGGAGATGATCGAGTCGCCACCGAGCTCGAAGAAGTTGTCGCTAAGGCCGACCCGTTCAAGCTTGAGCACCTCCTGCCAGATCGCGGCGATGCGCTGCTCCAGTTCGCTCTGTGGCGCCACGTAGGCCAGTTGCAACTGGCTGGCATCGGGCAGTGGCAAGGCCTTGCGGTCGAGCTTGCCGTTGCTGGTCAGCGGCAACTGCTCGATGAACAGCAAATGCGCCGGGACCATGTAGTCCGGCAGGTCCTGCTTCAGCCCCTGCTTGAGGGTTTCGCGCAATTGGCCCGGATCAACCGGCGCGCTCTGTGCCACCACATAGGCCACCAACTGCTGGCCGCTCGGCCCGGGCTGGGCCAGCACCAGGGCTTCGCGCACCTGGGCGGCAGCCTGCAGGCGCGCTTGGATTTCACCCAGTTCAATGCGGAAGCCGCGGATTTTCACTTGCTGGTCGATGCGCCCGACGTACTCGATCACCCCGTCACGCCGGTAACGGGCCAGGTCGCCGGTGCGGTACAGGCGGCCACCGTCAGCGGCAAAGGGATCGGGAATAAAGCGCGTTGCCGACAGGTCCGCGCGGTTCAGGTAACCCCGGGCAAGGCCGGCGCGGCCGATGTACAGCTCGCCGGTGCAACCCTTGGCCACCGGGTTGAGTTCGCCGTCGAGCAAGTACCAGGACAGGTCGCTGATCGGCTCGCCGATCGGGCTGCTGGCGCCCTGGCCCAGATCGGCCAGCGACAGCGGCCGGTAGGTCACGTGCACGGTGGTTTCGGTGATGCCATACATGTTGATCAGTTGCGGGGCACGGTCGCCGAAACGCTCGAACCATGGCCGCAGCTGGTTGACCTCCAGCGCCTCGCCGCCAAACACCACATAACGCAAGGCATTGGCGCGCTGCCCGTGCTCCGGCGCGCAAGCCACCGGCAGCAACTGGCGGAACGCCGACGGCGTCTGGTTGAGCACCGTGACCTGCTCGCGGCACAGCAGCTCGAAGAATGCCTCTGGCGAGCGGCTGACCTCGTGCGCAACGATTACCAGGCGCCCGCCCAGGGTCAGGGCGCCGAAGATTTCCCAGACCGAGAAGTCGAAGGCGTAGGAGTGGAACAGGGTCCAGACATCCTGCGCACCGAAGTTGAACCAGGCCTGGGTGGCACTGAACAGGCGCAACACGTTGCGGTGGGTGAGCAAGGTGCCCTTGGGCTTGCCGGTGGAACCGGAGGTGTAGATCACATACGCCAGGTTGTCCGGATCGTGCGGCACAACAGGATCATGCTCGGCATACCCCTCCAGCGACTCGCCCAGCGTCAGCACGGCCAAGCCCTGGGGCAGTGGCAGGCTGGCCAGCAAGCCAGGCTCGGCCAGCACCAGAGCAATGCCGCTGTCGTCGATCATGTAGGCCAGGCGGTCCTGCGGGTACTGCGGGTCGAGCGGCACATAGGCGCCGCCGGCCTTGAGGATCGCCAGCAGCCCCACCAGCATGGCAAAGCCACGCTCGCAGGCCAGGCCAACCCGCACCTCGGGGCCTACGCCCTGTTCGATCAAACGGTGGGCCAGGCGGTTGGCCTGGCGGTTGAGGTCGCCGTAGCTCAGTTGCTGGCCCTGGAAACTCAGGGCAATGGCCTCGGGGCGGTGCGCGGCCTGGGCAGCGATCAAGCCGTGCAGGCTGCCAGTGCCGGGCCAGTCGCGGGTGGCCGGGTTCCAGTCGCTCAGCGTCGTCCTCAGCTCATCCGCATCGAGCATCGGCAACTCGCCAATCCGCTGCTCGGGATTGGCAACAATGGCCTCCAGCAGGTTACACCAGTGTCGGCCCATGGCTTCGATGGTCGGCGCCTCGAACAGGTCCAGGGCATAGGACAACGCTGCACTGAGGCCCTCGGGCGACTCATGGGTGTCCAGGGTCAGGTCGAACTGCGCGGTGGTGCGCGGCAGCACCACGCTGTCCACGGTCAGCCCCGGCAGTTGCGCGGTCTTGCTGGCCTGGGCGTCGCTCTGATGGTTGTACATCACCTGGAACAGCGGGCTGCGGCTCAGGTTGCGTTCGGGGTGCAGCACTTCGAGCAACTGTTCGAACGGCAGGTCCTGGTGCGCCTGGGCCTCGACCAACGCCTGCTTGACCTGGGCCAGCAGGTCGCTGAAGCGCGCCGCGCCGTCGACCTCGGCCTTGAGCACCTGGGTGTTGACGAAAAAGCCGATCAAGCCCTGGATTTCGCCGCGGGTGCGGTTGGCAACCGGCACGCCGACACGGATGTCCGCCTGGCCGCTGTAGCGGTGGAGCAAGGCCTGGAAGCTGGTCAACAACAGGGTGAACAAGGTGACGCCCTGGCGCTGGGCCAGTTGCTTGAGGGCATTGCCCAGCCGCTGTTCGAGCACCAGGGTATGGCGCGCCCCGCGAAAGCTCTGCTCCAGTGGCCGCGGATGATCAAGCGGCAGCGCCAGCACCGGCTGCTCACCACCGAGTCGGTCCTTCCAGTAGACAAGCTGGCGGTCACGCTCGCCCGCCTCCATCCACTGCCGTTGCCACAGGGCGAAATCGGCGTACTGCACCGCCAGCGCGGGCAGCACAGGTTGCGTGCCACCCGCGTAGGCGGCGTACAGCTGTACCAGCTCGTCGACCATGACCTGCATCGACCAGCCATCAGAAACAATATGGTGCTGGGTCAGTACCAGCACATGCTCATCAGCGGCCAGGCGCAACAAGCCGACCCGCAACAGCGGGCCGGCCTGCAGGTCGAACAGCTGCTGGCTGTGCCCGGCCAACCAGGCATCGAGCCGCTCCTGGGTTTGCGCCGGGTTATCCGCTGGCAGCGTTTGCGCCTCGATCAGCAGCGGCCACTGGGCATGAATCACCTGGCGGGCGCCGTCTGCGGTCGACGCGAAGGTGGTGCGCAAGGTTTCGTGACGAGCGATCAGGGTGTTGAAGCTGTGCTGCAACGCCTGAATGTCCAGCTGGCCGCGTAAACGCAGCGCAGCGGGGACATGGTAGGCGGTGCTGGTCGGTTCCAGTTGCCAGAGAAACCACTGCCGCTCCTGGGCATAGGACAGCAGCAGCGGCTCACTGGCGTTTCGCTTGAATACCGGCGCGACACTGAAGAGATCGATACCTTTTTGTTTCAGCAGAACCGCCAAGGCTTTGCGTTCCTTTGGCGACAGCTCTCCTACCGCCCCGATCAACTCTTGCACACCTTTACCCTCGTCAAGAAATTAGCTGTTCCAGCTCATCTCCTGATAAACGTTTAAGGGCCTCCAAAGATTTAGCCAATTCGTCCTGAAGCGGTGAATGGGCGGTTTTCGCCGTCTGCACCTGGTCGCAGAAGGCGTCCAGGCGCGTGGCGGTGAATACCGATTTGAGCTCGACCTCCACGCCCAGTTGCTCGCGCACCCGGGCAATCAACTGGGTCGCCAGCAACGAATGCCCGCCGAGGCTGAAGAAGTCGTCGTCCAGACCGACCTGCTCAACCCCCAGCAGTTGCGCCCAGACGGCCGCCACCTGGCATTCCAGCTCGGTTTGCGGGGCGCGGAAACTGCGCATCGCCAACAACGCCTCGATGCCCGGCAAAGCCCGGCGTTCAAGCTTGCCATTGGCGCTCAAGGGCATCTGCTCGATAAACAGCAAATGCGTCGGCACCATGTAGTCCGGTAGGTTGCGCAGCAGGCTGGCCTTGAGCTGATCACGCAACGCCGCCTGCACCTGGGCATCCGCCGTCAGCAGCGCCGCGTCGCTGGGTACCAGGTAGCCGACCAGTTGCAGACCGCCCACACCCTCAACCGCCAGCACCACGGCCTCGCGCACCTCAGTCAGTTCCAGCAGGCGCGCTTCGATCTCGCCCAGCTCGATGCGCAGGCCGCGGATCTTCACCTGGTGGTCGATACGCCCGGCATACTCGATCACCCCGTCCGGCCGTTGCCGCGCCAGGTCGCCGGTGCGGTACAGGCGCTCACCGGCCACGAACGGGCTGGCCACGAAACGCTCGGCGGTCAGCCCCGGGCGACGGTGGTAACCGCGTGCCAGGCCTTCGCCGGTCAGATACAGCTCACCGATCACGCCCAGCGCCACCGGCTCCAGGTCGGCGCTGAGCACATAGGTGCCAAGGTTGGCGATCGGCTCACCGATCGGCACGCTGTCGGCGCCTTCCTCGCGGCAGGTCCAATGGGTGACGTCGATGGCCGCCTCAGTCGGGCCATAAAGGTTGTACAGCCCGGCCTGGGGCAGCTTGGCGAACACCTGCTGCTGGGCATCCACCGGCAAGGCCTCGCCGCTGCAGACGATGCGCTTGAGCCCCGTGCACTGGCCAACCTGCTCGTCGAGCAGAAACGCCTGGAGCATCGACGGCACAAAGTGCAGCGTGCTCACTTCGTGCTGCTGGATCAAGCTCACCAGGCGCGCCGGGTCACGGTGATCGCCCGGCCCGGCAATGGCCAGGCGCGCGCCGGTCATCAGCGGCCAGAAAAACTCCCACACCGATACATCGAAGCTGAACGGGGTCTTCTGCAGCACCGTGTCGCTGGCGTCCAGGCCATAGGCCTGTTGCATCCAGCACAACCGGTTGGTCAGCGCCGCGTGACGGTTGCCGGCGCCCTTGGGTTTGCCGGTGGAACCGGAGGTGTAGATCACGTAGGCGAGGTTTTCGGCATCCACCGCCACCTCGGGATTGTCTTCGGCGTAGCCGTCCAGGGCATCTTCGAGCAGCAGGACCTTGAGCCCGGCCGGCAGCGGCAGTTGCTCGCGCAGCGGCGCCTGGGTCAGCAGCAAGGCAATGCCGCTGTCCTCGAACATGTAGGCCAGGCGTTCCTGCGGGTACTCTGGATCGAGCGGCACATAGGCGCCGCCAGCCTTGAGCACCGCCAGCAGGCCGATGACCATCTCCAGGCTGCGCTCGGCGGCGATGCCGACCAGCACATCGGCGCCCACGCCCTGCTCGATCAGCCTGTGCGCCAGACGGTTGGCCCGGGTGTTGAGCTGGGCGTAGCTGAGCACCTGCTCACCGAACAGCAACGCCGGTGCCTGCGGTGTACGTGCCACCTGGGCTTCGATCAGTTGCTGGATGCTCTGCTCCAGCGGGTAGCGAGTGGCGGTGGCGTTCCAGTCATAGAGGCTGCGCTGACGCTCCTGGGCATCGAGCATCGGCAACTCGGCGACAGGCTGCGCCGGGTCGGCGACGATGGCTGCCAGCAGGTTCTGCCAGTGCCGGGCCAGGCGTTCGATGCGGGCGGCGTCGAACAGGTCGGTGGCATAGGTGAAGGCCGCCGCCAGCTGCTGGCCGGCCTCGAAGGTTTCCAGGGTCAGGTCGAACTGGGCCGTCTGCTGGTCGCGCAACAGGCCCTGGATTTCCAGCCCCGGCAATTCACGAGTGACCCGCTCGGCACGGCCTTCGCTCTGGTGGTTGAACATCACCTGGAACAGCGGGCTGTGACCCAGGCTGCGTTCTGGCTGCAGGGCCTCGACCAGTTGCTCGAACGGCAGGTCCTGATGGGCCTGGGCATCCAGGGCATGGCGTTTGACCTGGGCCAGCAACTGGCGGAAGGTCGGGCCGTCGTCAAAGCGCGCCTGCAACACCTGGGTATTGACGAAGAAACCAATCAGCCGCTCGGTGTCCAGGCGGTTGCGGTTGGCATTGGCGACCCCGACCCGGATATCGTCTTGCCCGCTGTAGCGATGCAGCAATACTTGCAGCGATGCCAACAGCAGCATGTACAGGGTCACCCCTTCACGCCGGGCCAGGGCCGTCAGTTGCGTGGCCAGCGTCTGGCTCAATTGCACGGCCTGGCGGGCACCACGGTAGGACTGGCGCGCCGGCCGCGGACGGTCGCTGGGCAGCTGCAGTACCGGGTGAGGTGCTGGCAGTTGCGCGGTCCAATAGTCCAGTTGGCGCTGGCGTTCGCCGGCATCCATCCACTGGCGCTGCCAACTGGCGAAGTCGGCGTAGCCAATCGGCAATGCCGGCAGTGCCACCTCCTGCCCTTGGCTGTAACCGGCATACAGTTGCACCAGCTCATCAATCATCACCTGCACCGACCAGCCGTCGCAAATGATGTGGTGCTGCACGATCAGCAGCAGATGATCGTCCGCCGCCAGTTGCAGCAACTTGACCCGCAGCAGCGGCCCCTGGCGCAAGTCGAACAGCGAGCGGACCTCACGGTCGATGAAGGCGTCGATCTGCGCGTCGCGCCCAGCCGCATCGGGTATATCCAGGTGCAGCGTTTGCACGGCGATGTGCATCTGCTGGTGAACCACCTGCAACACGCGCTCAGCGTCTTCGACGAAAACCGTGCGCAAGCTTGCATGGCGTGCCACCAAGGTGTCGAAGCTGCGCTGCAAGGCCACTTCATCCAGCGCGCCACGCAGGCGCAAGGCACTGGGAACATGGTAGGCGGTGCTGTCCGGCTGCAATTGCCAGAGGAACCATTGCCGCTCCTGGGCATAGGAGAGCAGTAGCGGCTGGTCCGCCGCCAGCGCCTGCAGTGGCGGCTCCTGGCTGCCTGCGCTGGCGTCCAGCGCCTGGACAAAACCGGCCAGCACGCTGTGCTCGAACAGCAACTTGAGCGGCACCTCGCACTTGAGCGCATGGCGCACCCGCGAAATGGCCTGGGTGGCCAGCAGCGAATGGCCACCCAGGGCAAAGAAATCATCATCCAGGCCGACCTGGGGCTGATCGAGCACGGCCTGCCAGATGGCGGCGACCTGCTGCTCCAGCGCCGAGCCGGGCGCGCGGAACGGACGCGGCTCACTGGCCAGTTCCTGGCGGGGCAAGGCCTTGCGATCAAGCTTGCCATTGGGTGTCAGCGGCAAGCGTTCGAGGAACAGCCATTGCACCGGCACCATGTAGTCCGGCAGGCGCTCCAGAAGCCGCGCCGCCAGTATCTCGCCCAGGCGTTGCTGTTCGCTGCTGTTGCCAGGCGTGGCCTGGTGAGCGACTACATAGCCCACCAGCCGCACACCACCCTGACCCTCCAGGGCCAGCACGGCGGCGTCGCGAACCGCTGGCTGGGCCAGCAGCGCCGCCTCGATTTCGCCCAGCTCGATACGCAAGCCGCGCACTTTGACCTGATGGTCGAGGCGGCCGATGTACTCGAGCACGCCGTCGCGGCGGTAGCGCCCCAAATCGCCTGTGCGGTACAAGCGCTCGCCCGTGGCCGAGTAGGGGTCGGGCACGAAGCGCTCGGCGGTCAGTGACGGCCGCTCGAAGTAGCCGCGCGCCAAACCGCTGCCACCGATCAGCATCTCGCCACTGACCCCGGCCGGTACCGGCAACAGGTCGTCGCCCAGCAGGTAGAAAGCGGTGTTGTCGATCGGCCGCCCCAGCCACGGCGTGGGTTGTTCTGCGCTCAGCACATGCAGGGCCGACCAGATAGTGGTTTCGGTGGGGCCGTACAGGTTCCAGACCCCGGCGCCGACACCCAGCATGCGCTCGGCCAGGGCCCTGGGCAGGGCTTCGCCGCCGCAGAGCAGACGGCACGCGGCAAGGCTGGCACTGCGCGGGTTGTCCAGGAGCATGCGCCAGGACGAAGGCGTGGCTTGTACCAGGGTAACGCCCTGGTTCTGGATCACCTCAAGCAGCGCGTCGGAATCATGCAGCACCGCTTCGTCGATCAGCACCACGCTGGCACCGACGACCAGAGGGGCATAGATTTCCAGGCCAAAGATGTCGAACGAGAAGGTGGTCAGCGACAGCATGCGATCTGCGTCACTGAAACCCGGTTCGCGGATCATGCTGGCAATGAAGTTGGCCAGGGCGCCGTGGCGCACCATCACCCCTTTGGGCTTGCCGGTGGAACCGGAGGTATAGATCACGTAGGCCAGGTCTTCGGCATCGACCGCCACCGCAGGCGCGGTGTCGGCATAGCCGGCCAGCCATTGCTCCCGGTGGTCCAGCGCCAGCGCCCGAACCTTCGCCGGCACCGGCAGGCGCTCAAGCACCTGGCTGTGGCTCAACAGCAGATCCATGCCGCTGTCCGTCATCATGTAGGCCAGGCGTTCCTCGGGGTAGCTCGGGTCCAGCGGCACATAGGCAGCACCCGCCTTGAGCACCGCCAGCAAGGCGACGATCATGTCCGGGCCGCGCTCAAGGGCAATGCCCACCCGCTGCCCGGCCCGCGCGCCCAATTCCAGCAGCTTGTGCGCCAGCTGATTGGCCTGGCGTTCAAGGGCCTGGTAACTGAGCCGCTGGCCCGCGAAGATCAAGGCCGGCGCCTGCGGCGCATGGGCGGCACGGGCTGCGATCAACTGCTGCACGGGCGTGTCGAGCGGGTAATCACGGGCCGTGGCATTCCACTGGCCGAGCATGCGCTGTTGCTCCTCGGCCGCCAGCATGGGCAGTTCGCCCAACGCTGAGAGGGGCGCGGCGATCATGCCCACTAGCAGGTTTTCCAGGTGCTGCGCCAACTGGGCAACGGTTGCAGCGTCAAAGTGCTGCTGCCCATAGCGGTACTGGATCGACAGGCGCTCACCCAGCTCCACCATCAGTGTCAGCGGGTAGTTGGTTTGCTCATGGTTACGCGGCTCGCCAAAGCGCAGGCCCTGGGGCGCAGCCTGTTGCAGCGCCTCGGAGACCGGATAGCTTTCGAACACCAGGATGCTGTCGAACAGTGTACCACCGCCCTGCCCGGCCCAGCGCTGGATCTCGAACAACGGCGTGTGTTCATGCTCACGCAGGGCCAGGTTGCAGCGCTGCACGTCCTGCAACCAACTGGCCACTGACTGCTGCGGCTGTGGCGCGGCAATCACCGGCAAGGTGTTGATGAACAGGCCGATCTGCTGCTCAACGCCGCGCAGTTGCGCGGGACGCCCGGCCACCGTGGCGCCGAATGCCACGCTCGGCTGGCCGGTGTAGCGCTGCAACAGCAGCAACCAGGCGGCTTGGACCAGGGTGTTGACGGTGATTTTCTGCTGCCGGGCGAATTCACCCAGGGCAACTGCGCGGTCCAGGGTCCTGAGGTACTCGCCCTGGCCGGCCGGCGCTTGGCCATCGGCCTGCTTGGCGATGGCCTGGGTCAGGCTGGTCGGTGCTGCCAGGGCGGCGGTCTGCTCGCGCCAGAAGGCCTGGCTGGCCGCCCCATCCTGGGCCTGCAGCCAGGCGATGTAGTCGCTGTAGCGAACGCTGGCTGCCGCCTGGGGTTGCCCGGCGTAGTGCTGGAGCACCTCGCCGAGCAACTGCGAACTGCTCCAGCCATCCATGAGTATGTGGTGGTGGGTGTAGATCAGGTGGTGACGCTCCGCACCGCAGCGCACCAGGTGCACACGCAGCAGCGGCGCCTGGGCCAGGTCGAAGCCCTGCTCGCGCTCGGCCAGGGCCAGGGCGTCGAGCGCGGCATCCAGGTTGGCGTGCTGACGCATGTCCTGCACAACAAAAGGCACGCGCACCTGGCGCCGGACGAACTGCAGCGGCTGGCTCAGCTCACCCTGCCAGAGGAAACCGCTGCGCAGGCTGTCGTGACGGTCGACGGCCGCCTGCCAGGCGGCCTGGAAGCGGGCCACGTCGAGGCCATCGATGTCCACCCGCAGTTGATTGATGTAGTTGCCCGCGGCTTCCTCGTACAACGAGTGGAACAGCATGCCTTGCTGCATGGGTGCCAGGGTGAACAGCTCTTCGAGTTCACGCGCCGGTACCGGCAAGGCATCCAGCTGGCCTTGGCTCAGCCCGGCCAGGGGAAAGTCACTCGGAGTGCTGCCGGCGTTTTCGTGCTGGCAGCAGTGCTCGATGGTTGCCACCAGCGCCTGCCGGTAAGCCTCGGCCAGTGCCTCGATGGTCCCCGGGGCAAACATGGCCTGGCTGAAGGTCCAGTTCAGGGTCAACTCGCCGCCATACACCTGGCCACTGAGCGACAGCCAGTTGGCCAGCGGCGCCGCGGCGTGCTGATCGTCGCCGGCAGACTCTGCCGAAGGCATGAACAACGCCCCCTGGTGGTCGCCAAAGCTGTTGTCGAACTGCCCCAGGTAGTTGAAGGTGATCCGCGGCTGCGGCAGTGCCGCGAGTTCGGCGCGGACCTGGTTGTCGCCCAGGTAGCGCAAGGCGGCGTAGCCGATACCGTGGTTGGCGACACTGCGCAGTTGTTCCTTGACCGCCTTGAGGCTGCTGGCCAGGTCGTCCTCGACCGTCAGCTTGACCGGGTACAGGCTAGTGAACCAGCCGACACTGCGGGTCAGGTCGATGTCGTCGAACAGCGCTTCGCGGCCATGGCCTTCAAGCTGTACCAGCACCTGCGCCTGCCCCGTCCAGCGGGCAATCACCCGCGCCAGGGCCGTCAGCAGCAGGTCGTTGACCTGAGTGCGGTAGGCCGCCGGCGCGCTCTGCAACAATTGCCGGGTCAGGTCGGCATCCAGACGGGTCTGCACATGCCTGGCATCGCGGTTGAGCGCCACGGCCTGAGGCGTGTCGCACGGCAGGCTGGCCGGTGCATCGGCCAGCCAGCGCCGCCAGAACTGGCGCTCCTGCTGCAGCGCCGGGTCACGGGCGTAGGCTTGCAAGCGCCGCGCCCAGGCCTGAAGCGAACTGGTCTTGGCGGGCACCTGCAAGGCCTGCCCGGCCAGTTGCTGGTTGCACAGGGTGTGCAGGTCTTCGAGCAACACCCGCCAGGACACGCCGTCCACCGCCAGGTGATGAATGATCAGGATCAAGCGCTGGCTGCCATCGTCCAGGGTCGCCAACAGCGCCCTGAGCAACGGGCCGTGTTGCAGGTCAAGGCTGGCCTGGGCTTGGTTGGCCAACTGCAACAGGGCTTGCCCTTCGACTACACCAACATCGCGCAGCATGGGCTGTTCGGCCGCCGCCAGGTCGGCGTGGCTGGCCAGCCAGTGACCGTCGTGCTGGACGAAGCGCAGGCGCAAGGCATCGTGATGCGCCACCAGCAAAGCCAGGGCCCGTTCGAGCATCGGCGCTGGCACACTGCGGGTCAGGCGCAGCGAGACCGACTGGTTCCAGTGATGCTGGGTGCTGCTGACCGTCTCGAAGAACACCCGCTGGAACGGCAGCAATGGCAGGTCGCCCTGCACCGGCCCCTGGTCGATCGTCAACTGGCCGTCATCGAGGCTGGCCACTGTGGCCAGGCCCTGCACGGTCTGGTGCTGGAACAGCGCCTTGGGGGTAAAGCGAATACCGGCCGCACGGGCGCGACTGACCACCTGGATGGAAATGATCGAGTCGCCGCCGAGCTCGAAGAAGTTGTCGGTCAGCCCGATGCGCTCGCGCTTGAGCACCTCCTGCCAGATGGCAGCGATACGCTGCTCCAGTTCACTGCGCGGAGCCACGTAGGCCTGCTGCACCTGGGCCAGGTCCAGCGCGGGCAAGGCCCGGCGTTCAAGCTTGCCGTTGGCGCTCAAGGGCATCTGCTCGATAAACAGCAGGTGCGTCGGCACCATGTAGTCCGGCAGGTTGCGCAGCAGGCTGGCCTTGAGCTGATCACGCAACGCCGCCTGCACCTGGGCATCCGCCGTCAGCAGCGCCGCGTCGCTGGGTACCAGGTAGCCGACCAGTTGCAGACCGCCCACACCCTCAACCGCCAGCACCACGGCCTCGCGCACCTCAGTCAGTTCCAGCAGGCGCGCTTCGATCTCGCCCAGCTCGATGCGCAGGCCGCGGATCTTCACCTGGTGGTCGATGCGCCCGGCGTACTCGATCACCCCGTCCGGCCGCTGCCGGGCCAGGTCGCCGGTGCGGTACAGGCGCTGGCCGGCCACGAACGGGCTGGCAACGAAACGCTCGGCGGTCAGCCCCGGACGCCGGTGGTAACCGCGCGCCAGGCCTTCGCCGGTCAGGTACAGCTCACCGATCACGCCCAGCGCCACCGGCTCCAGGTCGGCGCTGAGCACATAGGTGCCAAGGTTGGCGATCGGCTCACCGATCGGCACGCTGTCGGCACCCTCGTCGCGGCAGGTCCAGTGGGTGACGTCGATGGCCGCCTCGGTCGGGCCATAGAGGTTGTACAGCCCAGCCTGCGGCAGCTTGGCGAACACCTGCTGCTGGGCATCCACCGGCAAGGCCTCGCCACTGCAGACGATGCGCTTGAGCCCCGTGCACTGGCCAACCTGCTCGTCGAGCAGGAACGCCTGAAGCATCGACGGCACAAAATGCAGCGTGCTCACCTCGTGCTGCTGGATCAAACTCACCAGCCGCGCCGGGTCGCGGTGATCGCCCGGCCCGGCAATGGCCAGGCGTGCCCCGGTCATCAGCGGCCAGAAGAACTCCCACACCGACACGTCGAAGCTGAACGGGGTCTTCTGCAGCACCGTGTCACTGGCGTCCAGGCCGTAGGCCTGTTGCATCCAGCACAGCCGGTTGGTCAGCGCCGCGTGACGGTTGCCGGCGCCCTTGGGCTTGCCGGTGGAGCCAGAGGTGTAGATCACATAGGCGAGGTTTTCCGCGTCCACTGCGACGTTGGGATTGTCTTCGCCGTAGCCGTCCAGGGCATCTTCGAGCAGCAGGACCTTGAGCCCGGCCGGCAGCGGCAGTTGCTCGCGCAGCGGCGCCTGGGTCAGCAGCAAGGCAATGCCGCTGTCCTCGAACATGTAGGCCAGGCGTTCCTGCGGGTACTCTGGATCGAGCGGCACATAGGCGCCGCCAGCCTTGAGCACCGCCAGCAGGCCGATGACCATCTCCAGGCTGCGCTCGGCGGCGATGCCGACCAGCACATCGGCGCCCACGCCCTGCTCGATCAGCCGATGCGCCAGGCGGTTGGCTTGGGCGTTGAGCTGGGCGTAGCTGAGCACCTGCTCGCCGAACAGCAAGGCCGGTGCCTGCGGTGTACGTGCCACCTGGGCTTCGATCAGATGCTGGATGCTCTGCTCCAGCGGGTAGCGAGTGGCGGTGGCGTTCCAGTCATAGAGGCTGCGCTGACGCTCCTGGGCATCGAGCATCGACAGCTCGGCGACCGGCTGCGCCGGGTCGGCGACGATGGCTGCCAGCAGGTTCTGCCAGTGCCGGGCCAGGCGTTCGATGCGCGCGGCGTCGAACAGATCGGTGGCGTAGCTCAGGGAACAGTCGAAGCCCTGCGCCGACTCCAGCACATCAAGGCTCAGGTCAAATTGCGCCGTGTGCGCTTGCCAATCCAGCGCCTGGACCTGCAGGCCCTGAGGGGTCACCAGCGGCCCAGCCTGGCTGCGCCGATGGTTGAACATCACCTGGAACAGCGGGCTGTGACTGAGGCTGCGCTCCGGCTGCAGGGCCTCGACCAGTTGCTCGAACGGCAGGTCCTGATGGGCCTGGGCGTCCAGGGCATGGCGCTTGACCTGGGCCAGTAACTGGCGGAAGGTCGAGCCGTCGTCAAAGCGCGTCTGCATGACCTGGGTGTTGACGAAGAAGCCGATCAGCTGACGGGTTTCCACACGGTTGCGGTTGGCCACCGGGACCCCGACCCGGATCGACTCCTGGCCGCTGTAGCGGTACAGCAAGGTCTGGAACGCTGCCAGCAGCAACATGAACGGGGTGACATTTTCCTGCCTGGCCAATGCATGCAACTGCAACCCGAGCCGGGTATCGAGGCGGATGTCCTGGCGCGCCCCGCGAAAACTCTGCTGGGCCGGACGCGGCCGATCACTGGGCAGTTCCAGGGTTGCCGGCTCATGGCCCAGGTGCCGGGTCCAGTAGGCCAGTTGGCGGTCCTTCTCCCCCGCCTCCATCCATTGGCGCTGCCAGATGGCGTAGTCGCCGTACTGGATTGGCAAGGCAGGCAGCTCGGGTGCCTGACCCTGGCTGAAACCTGCATACAACTGCACCAGCTCATCGACCATCACAGGCATCGAGGCGGCATCGCAGATGATGTGGTGCTGGGTCAGCACCAGGACGTGGTCGTGCGCCCCCAGGCGCAGCAGCTTGACCCGCAGAAGCGGACAACGCTGCAGATCGAACAACTGCTGGGTTTCGGTTTCGATGAAGGTTTCGATCTCCGCCGCCGTGGCTTGCTGTGCGCTGGCGGCGATGACCTCCAGGGTGACCTGTACCGAGCCACTGGCCTGGACCTGCTGCACCAGGCCATCGCTGCTTTCGACAAAGCAGGTGCGCAAGGTTTCGTGACGCACCAGCAATGCATCGAAACTGCGCTGCAAGGCGTCGATATCCAGGGCACCTTGCAAGCGCAAGGCACACGGCACATGGTAGGCACTGCTGGTCGGGTCCAGTTGCCAGAGGAACCACTGGCGCTGCTGGGCATAGGACAGCGGCAGTTGCGCGAAGGCGTCCCGGCACACCGGAATCGGCAGGTTGGCCAGGCTCATGCCCTTGCTGGTCAATTTTTCCAGGAAGGCCTGGCGCTGCGCCAGCGGCAAGCGGATAAACCGCTGAACCAGCGAGGTGTTGTCCATCTGTGCCATTTCAGTTGGCCTCCAGTTCGGCGAGAAAGTCATGCAGGTCGCTCAGGTCTTCTTGTCCATTGACGTTAAGGCAGCGCTCGACGGCGTCTGCGTAATCCCTCAGCGAAGCGGCGATGAACAGCTGTTCCAGCGGCACGCTGACGCCCAGTTGCAACTGCACCTGAGCCGTCACCTGAGTGGCCAGCAGCGAATGCCCGCCGATTTCAAAGAAGTTGTCATCCAGGCCCACCTGCTCAAGTTTGAGCACCTCCTGCCACAGCGCCGCGAGCTGGCCCTGCAGCTCGGTTTCGGCGGCGACGTAGCGTGGTTGCTCGGCAGGCTGCGGGGCGGGCAGCGCCTTGCGATCAAGCTTGCCGTTGGGGGTCAGCGGCAACTGTTCGAGCAGTACCCAGTGCGCGGGGATCATGTAGTGGGCCAGCGACTGCTTGAGCGCCGCCTTGATTGCGTCGCGCAACTGCCCTTGGGCCGTCGCGTCCAGGCTGGCCTGGCGCGGCACGATATAGCCGACCAGTTGGGTACCGCTGTCCAGGGCCCTGGCGACCACTACCGCATCGCGCACCAGCTCGAGTGCCTGCAGGCGCGCCTCGATCTCGCCCAGCTCGATGCGAAAACCACGAACCTTGACCTGGTGATCTACCCGGCCCAGGTAGTCGATGACCCCGTCGTCGCGCTGACGTACCAGGTCACCACTGCGGTAGAGCCGTGCACCGTTGCTGCTGAACGGGTCCGGGACGAAACGTTCGGCGGTCAGCGCCGGACGCTGCAGGTAGCCGCGGGCAACGCCCTGCCCGCCCAGGTACAGCTCGGCAGGATGGCCGCACGGCACCTGTTGCAGGTTGGCGTCGAGCACGTAGGCGCTGCGATCGCCCACGCGGCTGCCGATCGGTGCATAGGCCGCCTGGCAACGGGCCTGGGCGTCGGCCTTCCAGAGCAGCGGAGTGACCACGGTTTCGGTCGGCCCATAGCCGTTGATGATGTACTGCGGGCGCAGTGCGCGTCGGGCCTGCTCGAAACTGGCCTCGGGCACCGCATCGCCGCCAAAGCAATAGATGCGCACCGGTGGCGGGTTGCCGTCGCGCTCGGCATGCTCGGCCAGCTGTTGCAGATAAGCTGGCGGGAAAGCGGCAACGCTGACGCCATGCCGATGCATTTGCTGGTAGGTTTGCGCCGACGTCCACAAGCTGTCGTCACGGATCAGCAGGCGGCCGCCATGGCTCAAGGTGGTCAGCCAGCGCTCATGGGCGCCATCGAAGGCGAACGACATGAAATGCAGCTCGCAATCGGCCGGGCTCATGGCATAGCGTTCGCCAATCGCCTGGCAGTGCATGGCCAGCGGCCCGTGGGTCACGGCAACCCCCTTGGGTTGGCCGGTGGAGCCTGAGGTGTAGATCACATAGGCCAGGTTGTCGCCGTGCAGTGTGACCGCTGGCGGTGTCGCCGGCAGGTGTTGCAGATCAAGCTGATCGAGCACCAGCACAGCGGCCTGTGGCAGCGCGGGCAACTGCGCCTGCAGGCTCGATTGGGTCAGCAGCACACCCATGGCGCAGTCGTTGATCAGGTACTCCAGGCGCTGGCGCGGGTATTGCGGGTCGATCGGTACATAGGCGGCGCCAGCCTTGAGCACCGCCAGCAAGGCGACCATCATGTCCAGGCCACGCTCAAGCACCACCGCGACCCGCACCTCAGGCCCCGCCCCGCGCGCCACCAGCTCGTGAGCCAGGCGGTTGGCCTGCTGGTCGAGCTGCGCAAAGCTCATCTGCTGCTCGGCAAACACCAGCGCTACGGCCTCTGGCGTGCGCTCGGCGAAGTCTTCGATACGCTGGTGAATCAAGCGCTCTAGCGGGTAGGCCGGGGGGCTGTTCCACTGCTCAAAGCGCAGGATTTCATCGTCTTCGAGCAGTGCCAATTGGCCGATTGGCTGCCCGGGGGCAGCCACCAGGGCCTTGAGCAACTGCTGCCAATGACCGGCCATGCGCGCCATACGCGCCTCATCGAACAGGTCGGTGGCGTACACCAGCGCCGCTTGCACACCATCAGCCTGTTCGGTGGTATTGAGGGTCAGGTCGAAATGGGTCTCGTGGCTGGCCCAACTGATGTTCTCCAGGTTCAGCCCTGCCAACGCTTGCGCAGGGACTGCGCCCTGGTCATCGACCTGATGGTTGAACATGACCTGGAACAATGGGTTGACACTCAGGCTGCGCTCGGGCTGCAAGGCCTCGACCAGTTGCTCGAACGGCAGGTCCTGGTGGCTCTGCGCCTGGTGCGCGTGCTCGGCGACCTGTTGCAGCAGCGCATTGAACGGCAGGCTCGGCTCAAGCTCGGCGCGCATGACCTGGGTGTTGACGAAAAATCCGATCAGCGCCTCGGTTTCTTCACGGTTGCGGTTGGCCACCGGTACCCCGACGCGGATGTCATTCTGGCCGCTGTAACGGTGCAACAACACCTGCAAGGCGGCCAGCAGGAGCATGAACAGGCTGACATTGGCGTCCTGGGCCAGGCGCCGGAGCGCGCGGGTCAGCTCGCCATCGAGCTGGAAGTCCAGGCGCGCACCGCGAAAGCTCTGCTGCGCCGGGCGCGGGCGGTCGGCCGGCAGTTCCAGCACCGGCTGCTCGCCACCCAATTGCCCGGTCCAGTAGTCCAGTTGCCGCTGCCCTTCGCCGGCGGCCAGCCACTGGCGTTGCCAGGCGGCAAAATCCCGGTATTCGATGGCCGCTGCGGGCAGCGCCAGGGTGCGACCCTCGACCTGGGCGGCGTAATGGCCCATCAGCTCACTGACCAGCAGGTTCATCGACCAGCCGTCGGCGATGATATGGTGCAGGGTCAGGACCAGCACATGGTCATCCTCGGCCACCTTGAGCAGGCGTGCACGGATCAGCGGATCCTGGCGCAAATCGAACGGCCGGCGAGCCTCGGCACGCACCCGCTCGACCAGTTCGGCCTGCACCTCAGCGCCGGTGCTGACGAAGGTTTCACAGCTCAGGCAGCCCGGCAACGCTTGACGCACCTGCTGCAGTACCGCTTCACCCTGCTGCACGAAGGCGGTGCGCAGGCTGCTGTGGCGCTGCACCAGCAGCGCCAGACTGTGCTCCAGGGCCAGGGGCTGAAAACCACCTTTGAGGCGCAAGGCCGTGGCGATGTTGTAGCCACTGCCCTGAGGGTCCAACTGCCAGAGGAACCATTGCCGCTGCTGAGCAAACGACAACGCCAGCGGCCCCTGTTCACTGGCCGGGATGATCGGCAGACGCTCGACCTTGACACCGGCCTGGCGCAGTTTGGCAAACAGTTGCTGACGCTTGTGGCTGTCGAGACCGCGAATGCGCTCGACCATTTCCTGCATCCGCCCTTGGCCTTGATCAAGCATTGTGTTCCTCCAGTTCGTCGAGCGCGCCGAAAATCAGGTCGAGCTCCAGCGCCTGGTCGTCTTCGCCCAGGGATTGCTGTAAATGATTGGCCAGCGCTTCGAGACGGCGCAGGCGATGAAATTCCTTGAGCGTTACATCCAGGCCCAACTGGCTGCGCAAACGCGATTGCAGCATCACCAGGTGCAGCGAATGACCGCCCAACTCAAAGAAGTCGTCGTCCAGGCCGACCTGCGGCACTTGCAGCAGCGCCTGCCAGATGTCGGCCAGTTGCACCTGCAGTTGGCTGTGCGGCGCTCGGTAGCCATGCGCCGAGGGCGCATCGTTGGCGGGCAAGGCCTTGCGGTCGAGCTTGCCGTTGGCGGTCAGCGGCAGGCGCTCAAGCACATGCCAGTGCGAAGGCTGCATGTACTCGGGCAGGCTCTGGGCCAGAGCCTGGCGCAGAGCATCGGGCGCCAGGCTGGCTGCACCCGCTGGCACCACATAGGCCACCAGTTGCGGCCCGCCCGAGCCGGGCAAAGCCAGTACCAGCGCATCGGCCACCGAGGGCTGGCGCAACAGCTGAGCCTGGATCTCGCCGGTCTCGATACGAAAGCCGCGGATCTTCACTTGCTGGTCACTGCGCCCGCTGTAGCACAGCTGCCCCGCTTCGCCGTAATGGCCCAGGTCGCCGGTGCGGTAGAGCCGGGCACCGGGATCCTCAGCGTGCGGGTCGGGTACAAAGCGCTCGGCCGTAAGCCCGGGGCGCCGGTGATAGCCGCGGGCCAAGGAACGGCCGGCAATGCACAGCTCGCCGACGACACCGGCCGGCAGGCACTGCATGTGGCTGCCGAGCACCTGCACGCGGACGTTGTCGATTGGCCGGCCAATGGCTGCCATGAGCGGTTGGGCGACGCTATCGATGATCTGGCAGGTCACCTCGATGGTGGCCTCGGTCGGCCCATAGAGGTTGACGATCGGCCCCGACCAGTACTCGCGAACCTGGTTGACCAGCGCGCCACTCAGGGCCTCGCCGCCGACCATCAGGTAACGCAGACTGCTCATGTTCTGCGCCGTAGCATTGCCCAGCAGCGCTTGCAGCAACGACGGCGCCGCCTGCACCACGCTGATCTGCAGCGCCTGCACCTGGGTCCACAGGCGCGACATGTCGCTGGCCAGTTGCGGCTCGGCGATCACCAGTTGCGCCCCGCACATCAACGGCAGCCAGCACTCCCAGACCGACGCATCAAAACTCAGTGCGGTCTTCTGCAGGACCCGGTCACTGGCGTGCAACGGCAGTGTGCGCTGCATCCAGCGCATGTGGTTGGTCAAGGCCTGGTGACGCACCTGGACCCCTTTGGGCGTACCGGTCGAGCCGGAGGTGTAGATCATGTACGCCAGGTGCTGCGCATCCAGCGCTACGCCCAGGTCGGCAATCGGCGGCCTGGGCACGCGGGCGTCGTCGAGCATCAGCACCTTGACCTGGGCCGGCACCTGCAGCGCAACACCTGGACGGCTGAGCAACAGGCGTGCATCACTGTCGGCGAGCATGAAGTCGATCCGCGCCTGCGGGTAGTTCAGGTCCAGCGGCAAATAAACGCCACCGGCCTTGAGGATGGCCAGCAAGCCGACGAGCATCTCCAGGCTGCGTTCAACCGCCAGCGCGACCACCACATCCGGCCCCACGCCGGCTTCGCGCAAGCGCAATGCCAGGTGATTGGCCTGGGTATTGAGCTGCCCGTAGCTCAGGTGCTTGCCGGCAAACTCCAGGGCCGGGGCCTGCGGGGTGGCCAGCGCCTGGGCTTCAATCAGTTGGTGGATGAAGCCCTCGTGCGCCGGCACCGCAGCCTCTGCCCCGGCCAGTTGCAGCACTTCGCCGCGCTGCCGGGCAGCGAGCATCGGCAGCTCGCCCAGAGCGCGCTCGGCGGACTCGGCCAGCGCCACCAGCAGGTGCTGGAAGTGCCCGGCCAGGGCGTGCAAGGCCTCGTCGCTGAACGCTTGGCAGGCATAGTTGTAATCGAGGCTCAGTTGCTCGCCCAGGTTGACCGCCACCGACAAAGGGTAGTGAGTCTGCTCGTGGTTGTGCAGGGTGCCGAAGCGCGGCCCTTGCGCCTGCTCGAGGGCTTGGGCCAGCGGGTAGTTCTCGAACACCAGGATATGGTCGAACAGCGCCTCCTGTTGCCCGGCCCAACGCTGGATCTCGAACAAGGGCGTGTGCTCGTGTTCGCGCAGTTCAAGGTTGAGCGCCTGCACCGTTTGCAGCCACTGCGCCACGGTCTGCTCGGGGCGCGGGCTGGCAATGACCGGCAAGGTGTTGATAAACAGACCGACCTGCTGTTCCAGGCCCGGCAGCGCCATACTGCGACCGGCCACCGTGGCCCCGACCACTACGCTGCTGCGCCCGCTGTAATGCTGCAACAGCAGCAGCCAGGCACCCTGGACCAGGGTGTTGAGGGTGACTTGCTGTTGCCGGGCAAACTGGCTCAGGCGCGCACTCTGCTCGACACCGATGGTTTGGTGATAGTCGCCGCGCAGCGCACTGTCGCGGTGTGCCCCGGGGACGTACTGGGCCAGGTACAAGGGGCCATCCAGCGCCTGCAGCTGATGCGTCCAGAACTGCCTGGCCGCCTTGCTGTCGAGCTGCTGCAAGCGCTCGATGTAGTCACGGTAGCGGCTGGCCGGCCGCGCCGGCACCAGGCCGTGGTAGCGCTGCAATACCTCGGCCAGCACCCGGGCATTGCTCCAGCCATCCATGAGGATATGGTGATGGGTGTAGATCAGGTGATGGCGGCGCTCGGCGACGCGCACCAGCACCAGGTTCAGCAAGGGCGCCGCCTGCAAGTCGAAGCCCTGTTCACGTTGCGCCAGGGCCTGGGCGTCCAGCAACTGGGCCAGGTCCGGCCTGTCGCGCCAGTCGTGCTCGAGCAAGCTAAGCGCGACCTGCTTGCGTACAAACTGCAAGGGTTGCTGCAACGGCTGCGCCAGCTCGCCTTGCCAGATAAAACCGCTGCGCAGGATATCGTGGGCCTGCAGCGTCGCCTCCCAGGCCTGATGCAGGCGTGCAGGTTCAAGATCGTCGACATCGACCCGCAACTGGTTGATATAGGCGCTACCTTGCTCAGCGTAAAGGCCATGAAAAAGCATGCCCTGCTGCATCGGCGACAGCGGATAGAGGTCGTCGACCAACCCGGGCAATGGCGCCAGCTCGTCAAGCTGGCGCTGGTCAAGCCCGGCCAGGGGGAAATCCGCAGGCGTAGGCTGCACGCTGTCCTGGCTGCAGCAATGCTCCACCAGTTGCAGCAGCTGGGCACCATAGGCATTGGCCAGGGACTGGATGGTCGAGGTGTCGAACATGGCCTGGCTGAAGGTCAGCGACAGGTTCAGTTGCCCGCCATAGACCTGGCCTTCGACGCTGAGCCAGTTGGCCAACGGGGCATCGGCAGCCTGGCTGGCACCGGGGCTTTCCTGGGCCGGAACGAACATCGAGCGCTCATCGAACTGGCTGTCGAAACGCCCCAGGTAGTTGAAGGTGATCCGCGCCCGCCCCGGGCTGTCCTTGAGCCTGGCTTGCACCTGGGCAGGCGCCAGATAGCGCAGCACGCCATAGCCCAGGCCGCGATCGGGCACCGCGCGCAACTGCTCCTTGATGCCTTTGATCGAGGCCGACAGCTGCGCCGCAGGCTGTAAACGCAGCGGGAACAGGCTGGTGAACCAACCCACTGTGCGCGTCAGGTCGATACCGGCGAACAACTCTTCGCGGCCATGGCCTTCGAGCTCCACCAGCATGCTGTCTTCGCCACTCCAGTCGCACACCGCCCGGGCCAGGGCCGTCAACAACAGGTCGTTGACCTGAGTGCGATAGGCGGCGGGAGCATCCTGCAACAGGCGGCGGGTGTTGGCGGCATCGAGGGTGAACTCGACTTTGCCGGCATCGCGATTGCTCAGGCCACCCTGGGGATTGTCACAGGGCAGGTCCAGCGCCTGCTCCAGTTGTGCTTGCCAGTAAGGCAACTGCTGCGCCGCAAGCGTGGCGTAGTCATGCAAATGCTCGGCCCAGGCCTGGTAGGCGCTGGTCTTGGCCAGTTGCGCCGCCGCTTGCCCGGCCTGCAGGCAGGTGTAGAAATGCTGCAGGTCTTCGAGCAGGATGCGCCACGACACCCCGTCCACCACCAGGTGGTGAATCACCACCAGCAAGCGCTGGCCGCCGTCGGCCATCTCCACCAGCATGGCGCGCAGCAACGGCCCGTTGGCCAGGTCAAGGCTGCGCTGCGCCGCCTCGCACAGCGAGGCCAACGCCTGGGCATCGGTTGCCTGGCGTAGCCACAGCAGGTCGTCGGCAGGTTCTTGAACGTGGTACTGGTGCCAGCCATCGACGCTCTGTTCGAAGCGCAGGCGCAAGGCATCGTGCTGCGCCAGCAGCTGCTGCAGCGCACTGTTCAACAGCGCCGGCAGCAGCGCCTGGCGCGGGGTCAGCAACAGCGACTGGTTCCAGTGGCTACGGCCGGCCATGGCCTGGGCAAAAAAGCCCTGCTGTACAGGC
Organism: Pseudomonas rubra; assembly: GCF_028656935.1. Lineage (GTDB taxonomy): Bacteria > Pseudomonadota > Gammaproteobacteria > Pseudomonadales > Pseudomonadaceae > Aquipseudomonas > Aquipseudomonas rubra. Next base: position 75,296 of record NZ_JAMDGZ010000043.1, on the reverse strand, counting down.
GTAAGCCGCACCTCGCCGCTAACCCGCCCCTGTTCGGCCTCGACCTGCGCCTGCTGCCCGACCCAGGGTTCGAGGCTGCGCAGCGTCTGGTACTGGAACAGATCGCGCGGACTGAGCTGCAAGCCGGCCTGGCGGGCGCGGCTGACCACCTGAATGGCGATGATCGAATCGCCACCCAGGGCAAAAAAATTGTCATCCAGCCCGACCTGCTCAACCCCCAGCACAGCCTGCCAGATGGCCCCGAGCTGCTGTTGCAAAGCGCTCTGTGGCGCAGCATAGGCCACCTGGGCCTGGGCATCCGGCGCTGGCAGGGCCTTGCGGTCGAGTTTGCCGTTAGGGGTCAGCGGCAAGTGCTGCAGCGCCAGCAACTGGCTCGGCAGCATGAACTCGGGCAAGGCCAGCAACAGCCAGTCCTTGAGCTGCTGCTGCCAGTCGGCGGGCGCCTGCTCGAGCACCAGGTAGCTGATCAGTTGCTTGCCGTTGTGCGCCAGCACCACCGCCTCGCGCACCAGTGCGTGCTGGGCCAGGCGTGCCTCGATTTCCCCCAGTTCGATGCGCAGGCCACGGATCTTGACCTGATGATCGAAGCGCCCCAGGTACTCGATCACGCCGCTTTCGCGCTGGCGGACGCGGTCGCCGGTACGGTACAGGCGCTCGCCCGTGCCGAACGGGTCGACCACAAAGCGCTCGGCGGTCAGCCCCGGGCGCCGATGATAACCCCGCGCCAGGCCCTGCCCGCCCAGGTACAGTTCGCCGGATACCCCAGGCGGCACGGGCGCAAGGCTGGCATCGAGGACCAGGGTTCTCAGATTGGCGATCGGCAGACCGATCGGTACGCTGTCCCGGCCCTCGTCGACGCAGGTCCAGTGGGTAACGTCGATGGCCGCCTCGGTGGGGCCATAGAGGTTGTACAGCGCAGCCTGGGGCAGCCTGGCGAACACCTGCTGCTGGGCATCCACCGGCAACGCCTCGCCACTGCAGACGATGCGTTTGAGGCTGTGGCAGCCCTCGACACCCGGCTCATGGATAAAGGCCTGGAGCATCGATGGCACAAAATGCAGGGTGGTAACCTGCATGCGCTCGATGCTGGCGATCAGACGCGCAGGCTCACGGTGCTCTCCCGGCGCCGCCACCGCCAGGCGGGCACCCGCCAGCAGCGGCCAGAAAAACTCCCAGACCGACACATCGAAACTGAACGGGGTCTTTTGCAACACCGTGTCGCTGGCGTCCAGGCCATAGGCCTGCTGCATCCAGCACAGGCGGTTGACCAGGGCCGCGTGGCTGTTGCCGGCACCCTTGGGGCGGCCGGTGGAGCCTGAGGTGTAGATCACATAGGCCAGTTGCTGCGGGTCAATGAGCAACTGCGGGTTAGCCGTGCTGTAGCCGCCCAGCCAGGCCCCGGCCTGGTCCAGCACCAGCACCTGTACCGCCTGCAACGGCAGGCGCTGGGTCAATGCCGCCTGGGTCAGTACCAGGCGCACGCCGCTGTCTTCGATCATGTAGGCCAGGCGCTCGGCCGGGTAGTCCGGATCGAACGGCACATAAGCGGCGCCAGCCTTGAGTATTGCCAGCAGGCCGACGACCATCTCCACCGAGCGTTCGACGGCGATGCCGACCAGGCTGTCGACACCGATGCCGGCCTCGATCAGGCAATGGGCAAGCTGGTTGGCGCGGGCGTTGAGCTCGGCATAGGTCAGGGTCTGCCCGGCAAAAATCAATGCGCTGGCATCGGGGCTGCGCTCGACCTGGGCTTCGATCAGCCGCTGCAGCGGTTGCTGCAACGGGTAGTCAACGCCGGTGTCGTTCCAGTCGACGACGATCCGCTGCAACTCGGGCGCATCGAGCATCGCCAGTTGCTCCAGAGGCTGGTTCGGCGCAGCAAGCATCGCGCGCAGCAAGTTCAGCCAATGCCGGCCCATGCGCGCGATGGTGGGTGCATCGAACAGGTCGCTGGCATAGGTCAGCGCCGCCTGTAACTGGCCACCTTGCTCGTAGGTGTCCAGGCTCAGGTCGAACTGGGTGGTGCGGCTCTGCCAATCGACCTGGCTCATCTGCAAACCACCGGCCAGCTTCAGCGTGGTGACGTCGGCAACCTGTGGCTGGTGGTTGTACATCACCTGGAACAGCGGCGTGTGGCTGAGGCTGCGCTCAAGGTCAAAAGCATCGACCAGTTGCTCGAACGGCAGATCCTGGTGCGACTGAGCGCCCAGCACGGTCTCTTTGACCGCCGCCAGCAACTGGCGCACGGTCATCTGAGCGTCGAGCTGATTGCGCAGCACCTGGGTGTTGACGAAGCAACCGATCAGGCCTTCGACCTCGCTGCGATTGCGATTGGCAATCGGCACACCGATGCGCAGGTCGCCCTGGCCGGTATAGCGATAGAGCAGGATGTTGAACGCGCTGAGCAGCAGCATGAACAGGGTCACCCCTTCGCTACGCGCCCAGGCGCCCAGCGCCTCGGCCAGCGCCGGGTCCACGCTAAAGCGTTGGCGGGCGCCGCGATAGCTGGGCAGCGCCGGGCGCGAATGATCCAGCGGCAGTTCCAGCGGCGGATGCTCCTCGCCCAGTTTGGCGCGCCAGTATTCGAGCTGGCGTTCCTTCTCGCCGGCTTCCAGCCAGCAACGCTGCCACAGGGCATAGTCGCTGTACTGGATCGGCAGCGCCGCGAGCGTCGGCGCCTGGTTGCCCAGGTGCGCGGCATACAGCTGGCTGAACTCCTCGATCAGCACGTTCATCGACCAGCCGTCAGAAACAATATGGTGCAGGGTCATCAGCAACACATGCTGGTCGGCCGCAAGCTTGAGCAGCAGCACCCGCAGCAAGGGCCCGCCGGCCAGGTCGAATGGCTGCAGTGACTGCGCCTCGGCCAACGCTCGCAGCCGTTGCTCACGCGCCTGCTCTGGCATGGCACTGAGGTCCAGGTGCTCGACCTGCGGCCACTGCGGCGCCGGCAGCAGGGCCAGTTGCTCGTCGGCCTGCTGCACGAAGACACTGCGCAGGGTCTCGTGGCGCTGCACCAGGCTGGCGAAGGCCTGCTCCAGGGCTGCCACCTGCAATTTCCCCTGCAAGCGCACGGCACTGGGCAGGTTATAGGCGGCACTGGCAGGCTCGAGCTGCCACAGCAGCCACATGCGCTGCTGGGCATAGGACAGGCCGCCGCGCTCGGCCACCGGCACCTGCGCAGGGATCGGGAACTGGGCGAAGTCGACGCCCTCGCGACGCAGGCCCTGGAGGAAGATCCGGCGCTTTTCCAACGGCAACTCTATGAATCGGCGGGCAAGCTTGCGGGCATCTTCGGCATTCATCGACTTTCATCCATCCAGGGGAACAACGAGCCTGCAGGCCCGGTAGTTCCAGAAAAACGGATGACAGCGCCTGAAAATTAGCCGCGAGCGCGAGTTCGTCACAGGCCTTTGAAACATTTGCTTTCAACTAACCCTGCGGGTTTTACGATTCTCGTTCGTCTTATCTATTGCAGTCCCAAGGCTGAGCATTGGCTCGACCTCAATTTCTCTGAAAAGACACCTGCAATGTCCCAGAAAGCGAAAAAGTCCAAATCCAGGCTGTGGTTCCTGGTGCATAGCTGGCTCGCCCTGCCGATCTGGTTTTTCGTCCTGATCGTCTGCGTGACCGGTACCCTGGCAGTGGTCAGCCAGGAAATCGTCTGGCTGGCCAACCCCGATGTGCGCGCCAGCAAGCCTGATGGCGATGCCGAACGGCTGAGCTTCCAGCAGGTGCTCGATGCGCTGCACAAAGCCGAGCCGGACATGGCCGTGAATTTCATCAGCCAGCCCGATGGCTCGCACTTCGCCCTGACCGCCTCGGTGGTGTTCCCTGACGGCAGCGCGCCAACCCTGTATGTGAACCCCTACACCGGGGCGATCCAGGGCAAGAGCCCGTCGTTCAGTTTCGAGGCCTTCACCCGCGCCCTGCATGGCTGGTGGCTGGTGCCGTTCACCAATGGCTACAGCTGGGGCTGGTACCTGGTGTCGCTGCTCGGCCTGCCGATGCTGGCCTCGCTGGTCACCGGGCTTGTGGTCTATAAACGGTTCTGGAAGGGTTTCTTTAAGCCGACCTTGCGCTTCAACCACGGCGCACGAATTTTCTGGGGCGACTTCCACCGCCTGAGCGGCATCTGGTCGATCTGGTTCATTGCCGTGATTTCCATCACCGGCACCTGGTTCCTGATCCAGGCGATCCTGGGTGACAACCACATCACCATCTCCACTGAACCGGTGGTGCCGGTGATTGCCCGTGAAGACGTGCCACGCACCGAATCGGGTGCACCGGCCCCGCGCATCAGCCTGGATGAGGCCACGCGCATCGCCAAAGAGCAAATCCCGGGCCTTGATGTAAGCTTCGTTTCCCTGCCCGGCAACGCCTATGCCCACGTCTACCTGGGTGGTCGCGGCTGGTACCCGCTGATGTTCCAGACGGTCAACGTCAACCCGTACAACAGCAAGATCGAGGCGCAGTTCCTGATCAATGACCGCTCGACCCTGGAATTCGTCACCGAGTCCATGCGCCCGCTGCACACCGGTGACTTCGGCGGCCTGGCGATCAAGCTGATCTGGGCCTTCTTCGGCCTGGTGTTGTCGATGATGGTCTTGAGCGGCCTGCTGATCTGGACCAAGCGCACGGCCCAGGCCACCGCTGCCGCCCTCAAGCGTGAGCAGCGCCCACGCAAGCAAACCGCCACTGCCACCGATACCGCCACGGAGGCCAGCCTATGAGCAAGGCAGCAGTTGCGCCGCAAAGCCCGTTGAGCCGCTTCTGGCACAAGTGGCGCTTTCACCTGAACATCCTGTTGTTGCTGATTCCGCTCGGCTTCATGCCCAAGTACTTTGCCGATGCCGCACTGTTCCGCGGCGACAGCGGCCTGGGCGAGCGTGAGCTGGGCGAGATCAAGGTCGGCCCATGGAGCGTGCAACTGGCCGAGTTGCGCGATGAGCCGCCACGCGCCGATGGCCCGGCCGGTTACTTCAAGTCCTTCAATCTGGCCCTGTGCCAGGCCTGTATCCCCGAGGTCAAGGCGGCTTACCTGCGCATCGGCAAACCGCGCAGCCTGCGCGCCGCCGGTACGATCTTCTTCGGCACCCCGTACCGCATGGGCACCAGCCTGCCGGTCCCGGTCAAGACCCGCGCGGACGCTGAAATCTGGATCACCCTCGAAGGCTGGGACGGCAGCATGCAACAGGCGGCCATCCCCCTGAGCAAAGCCTCGCCGGCTACCGTAGCCTGGCTGAACAAACAAGGAGGCAAATGATGAAGTTGCGCACGCTGCTCCTGCCGCTATTGCTGCTCGGCGCTGCCGGCCAGGCGCTGGCCCACAACCCGATGTGCGAATGCAAACCGATCGACGGCGGGCAGATCGAATGTACCGGCGGCTTTTCCGATGGCAGCGGCGCGCCGGGGGTGACCCTGGATGTGATCGGCTACGACGAGTCGATCCTGGTGCCGGGCAAGCTGGGGGAAAACTCCAAGCTGACCTTCAAGCGCCCTGAAGGCGAGTTCTACGTGCTGTTCGACGCAGGCCCCGGCCACGTGGTGGAAATCGACCACGCAGATATCGAACCATGAGCCGGGTCCAGGTGGTGCGCCCGGCCGGCGCCGGGCATGAAACCCTGTACGTGCTGCTGGTCAGCCTGCTGATCCTGGCGCTGGCCGCCGGCATCGTCGCCCTGCGCGGCGAACGCCATGACGAGGTCAGCTTCGAGGCCCATCAACTGGATGCCCGCCGCGACCTCAATGCGGCCGAGCAAGGGGTGTATGCCGACTTGCGGGTGGCCTTCGACGAGATCCAGGCGCGCCGCGAAGAGGAACCGCAACTGCTGGCCGTCGAGGTCCTGGCCGAAGAAGGTTTCCCGCCCTTCGTCGCCGATGCCAGCGCCGCCAGCCGCGGCCAGCACCAGTGGCAACTGCTGCCACAGCAGGCCTACCTTGGCCTGAGCCAGGCCAGCACAGTGGCCGGCAGCTTTCTGCTGCTGGTGCCCCAGGCCCATGACGGCGCCGCCGATGTCTGGCTGCAGCGCAGCCCGAGCGCCAGCGTACCGGCTGAGCTCAGCCAGGCCGCTTTGATCGCCGCTGGCTGGCAACAGATCGCCGCCCACTACGACGCCGGCGTCCCCCGCCAGCATCGCCACTGACACACCGCCACTGACACAAGGACGCCCCATGTTTCGCGCTACCCTCGCCCGTCGCCTTCTGACTGTGTTGCTCGCCTGTGCCCTGCCCGCGCTGGCCCTGGCCGAGAATGGCAAGCCGCTACGCATAGGCATCACCCTGCACCCGTACTACAGCTACGTGAGCAATATCGTCGGTGACAAGGCCGAGGTGGTGCCGCTGATTCCGGCAGGCTTCAACCCTCATGCCTACGAGCCACGGGCCGAGGACATCAAGCGCATTGGCACCCTGGACGTGATCGTCCTCAACGGCGTAGGCCATGACGACTTTGCCGACCGCATGATCGCCGCCAGCGAGAAGCCAAACATCGCCACCATCGAATCCAACAGCAACGTTCCGCTGCTGGCCGCCACCGGCGTGGCTGCGCGCGGTGCCGGCAAGGTGGTCAACCCGCACACCTTCCTGTCGATCAGCGCCAGCATTGCCCAGGTCAACAACATCGCCCGTGAGCTGGGCAAGCTCGACCCGGACAACGCCAAGTACTACAGCCAGAACGCCCGCGCCTACGCCAAGCGTCTGCGCAAGCTGCGCGCCGAGGCCCTGGCCCAGGTCACCGAAGCGCCGGGCGCCGAGTTTCGCGTGGCGACCATTCACGCCGCCTACGACTACCTGGTGCGCGAGTTCGGCCTGGAAGTCACCGCCGTGGTCGAGCCGGCCCACGGCATCGAGCCGAGCCCGAGCCAGCTGAAGAAGACCATCGACCAGCTCAAGGCGCTGGACGTCAAAGTGATCTTCTCGGAAATGGACTTCCCCTCGGCCTATGTCGAAACCATCCAGCGTGAGTCGGGAGTGAAAATCTACCCGCTGACGCACATCTCCTACGGCGACTACAGCAAGGAAAAGTACGAGGTCGAAATGAAGCGCAACCTCGACACTGTAGTGCGAGCGATCAAGGAGTCCCAGGCATGACCATGGCCCAAGCACTGATCAGCCCTGCCTGCGGGCCGCAGATTACCTTCAGCGAAGTGGACCTGACCCTGGGTCGTACGCGGATCCTTGACCAGGTCAGTTTCACAGTCGCCGCCGGCAGCGTGCATGCGCTGGTCGGGCCCAACGGCGGCGGCAAGAGTTCGCTGATCAAGACCCTGCTCGGGCAAATGCCGCACCAAGGCCAGTTGACCCTGAGCTGGCCGGGTGATGAACAGGTGATTGGCTACGTGCCCCAGGCCCTGGAATTTGACCGTGGCCTGCCGATGACGGTGGACGATTTCATGGCTGCCATGTGCCAGCGCCGGCCGGCGTTCCTCGGCCTGTCGCGCAAGGTTGCGCCGGCAATTGACGCAGCGCTTGAGCGGGTCGGCATGCTCGACAAGCGCAAGCGGCGCATGGGCGCCCTCTCTGGTGGCGAGCGCCAGCGCGTGCTGCTGGCCCAGGGGCTGATCCCGGCGCCGCAGTTGCTGGTACTCGATGAACCGATGTCGGCACTGGACGAGGCCGGCATCCAGGTGTTCGAGCGCCTGCTGCACGATTGGCGCGCCGCCGGCACCACGGTGCTGTGGATCGAGCATGACCTGCAAGCGGTCGCCCGCCTGGCCGACCAGGTCACCGGCCTGAGCCGCCGGGTGTTGTTCGACGCCCCGCCGAAACAGGCGCTGACCCCGGACCGTCTGCTCAGCCTGTTCTCCATTCACCCGCGCAGCGAGAGCGTCGCCTGATGAACTACGAAGAGTTTCGCCTGCTGATCCAGAGCTGGGCCACCGCGGGTTACCTGCCCGAAGCCCTGGCCTACGGCTTTGTGGTCAATGCCCTGCTCGCCGGCCTGATGATCGGCCCGGTGCTCGGCGGCCTCGGCACCCTGGTGGTGGTCAAGCGCTTTGCCTTCTTCTCCGAAGCGGTCGGCCATGCCGCGCTCACCGGCGTTGCCATCGGCATTCTGCTCGGCGAACCCTACACCGGCCCATACGGCAGCCTGTTTGGCTACTGCCTGTTGTTCGGCATCCTGCTGAACTTTTTGCGTAACCGCACCGGCCTGTCGCCCGACACCCTGATCGGCGTGTTCCTCTCGGTGTCCCTGGCCCTGGGCGCCAGCCTGCTGCTGATGCTGGCAGGCAAGATCAACGTGCACATCCTCGAGAACGTGCTGTTCGGCTCAGTGCTGACCGTCAGCGGCCAGGACCTGCTGGTGCTGGGCATCGTCGGCAGCTTGGTGCTGGCCCTGGCCCTGCCGCTGTACAACCGCATCATGCTGGCCAGTTTCAACCCACAGCTGGCGGCGGTGCGTGGGGTGGCGGTGAAAAGCCTGGACTATCTGTTCGTGGTGCTGGTGACTCTGGTGACGGTGGCGGCGGTTAAAGTCATCGGCGCGATCCTGGTCGGCGCCCTGCTGGTGATTCCGGCAGCGGCGGCACGCTTGATCAGCCAGTCGCTCAAGGGTTTTTTCTGGGCCTCGGTACTGATCGCCACCGTGAGCACACTGGTTGGGATTCTGCTGCCGATCGTGTTCGATCTGCCCGTGCCTTCGGGCGCGGCGATCATCCTCGTCGCCGGCTGCTGCTTCGCCCTCGCCGCCCTCGCCCGCGGCCTTGTTCCACGCCTGCAAGGAAACCCGGCATGACCTTCAAACTCCAGCACCTGTGCCTGGCCCTGGCGCTCGCCGGGCTGCCAATCCTGAGCCAGGCCCAGACGCCTGCGACAGCAGCGGCCAAGGTCACCGTACTGGCCTCGCTGCCGGTGACCAACACCCTGGCCAGCGCCCTGCTCGACGGCACCTCGGTGCAGCTGCAGCGCGCAGCTCCGGCGAACATTCCGGCGTCGCGCCAGCCGTCGTACTTCAGTGGCCGTGGCGGTGCGAGCCTGCAGAAAGCGGCGAACGGGGCTGACGCTGTGATTGGCCTGCGTTCGATCTGGAGCGACGATCCGCTCTACCCGGTGGCTCGGCGCAGTAATATCCGCATCATCGAGATCGATGCCGCGCGGCCTGTGGACGGCGCCCTGCCGGGCATCGCCGTGCAGGGCAACAACGGCTTCGCCGGCTACCCGTGGCTCAACCCGACCAACCTTGGGCGCATGGCCGATGTCCTGGCCAATGACCTGGGGCGCCTGAGCCCGGCGGACCAGGCGAAGATCCAGAGCAACCTGGCCAGCCTCAAGCGCCAGTTGCTTGAGCTCAGCGCCAGCAGCGAAGCGCGCCTGGCCGAGGCGGACAACCTGAGCGTGGTCAACCTGTCGGAGCGCCTGGACTATCTGGTCAGCGGCCTGAACCTGGACTTGATCGATCATCCTCAGGTGGCGGATGACCAATGGGATGCGGCAGCGCTCAAGCGTCTGGGCGATGAGCTCAAAGGCCAGGACGTGGCGCTGGTGCTGCATCACAAGCAGCCGAGCAAGGACGTGGCTGAAGTGATTGCCGCCTCGGGGGCCAAGCTGCTGGTGGTGGAGACCGATGCCCAGGATTCACTGGCGGGGTTGAAGGCCAGTGTTGAGCAGGTGGTCGGGGCGTTGGTGGCGGGCAACAGCTGATCGGCTATTTTGGGGCTGCTTTGCAGCCCATCGTCGGCAAGCCAACTCCCACAGGTTTTGCAGTGCTCTCAGGATGGATGCAGGTCTTGTGGGAGCTGGCTTGCCAGCGATGGGCATAGGTATCTACACATCTCTAGCGAGTCAGCCTATTGGCTCTTGATATGCGTGCTTATCCAGTTGATGTGGATATGCACACATGCGCAGGCCAACCCTGAGCCCTCTTCATAGATCAGGATTAGAGATGTGTAGATACCAATGCAGCGATGGGCTCACCACCGATTCAACGTTTCATGCAACGCTGATAACGCTCATCCACCCGCTTGGCAAACCAGGCCGTGGTCAGTTTGCGGGTGATCTTCGGGCTTTTCAGTTCGATCCCCGGCAGCTGCGCCCGTGGCACCGCCCTGCCCGCCGCACCATCGGCCAGGGCGAAAACCCCCTTGTACAGGCGGGAGTCTTCGAACGCCAGGCTGTCGCCCTGCTCCAGCTGATTGCGGATGCTCAGATTGCGCAAGTCCAGCTTCACCCCCAAGCGCCGGGCAGCACGCTCGGTGCTGCCTGGCATGATCGCCCCCGGCGCGATCAGGTCGCCGTCCAGCGCCAGCGTCACACCACTGGCCCGGCTCAAGGCGCTCTGGAACGCCGCGTTGCGGCTGGCGTACCAGCCAGCATTGAAGTCGCCAAAGCGATAGAGCTGGCGATCATAGTGAGTGGGATATCCGAGCAAATGCGCAATACCGAAGTACATGCCGCCACGACGGCTGAAGACTTCCTGGCGAATGGTCCCGGCATAGGTGTAGGGATAGCCCTGGGCATGCTGCTCGGCAAAGTCGATGCTGACCTGCATCGGCCCGCCGGTACGCACCGGGTTGAAGCCGCCAAGCAGGGTCTTGCCCATGGGCAAGGCGCCGATCAGCTCGTCAAACAGCTCGCTGAGCTGCTTTTCGCTGCGTACCGCCTCCAGGCGCTGGCCGTAGGTCTTGCCGGTCGGCGAGCGGGTTTGCAGGGTGGCGTCGATCAACAGCTTGGGGATATGCAGGCTGGCGGCGCGGCGGTCGATCTCTTGCCGGGCAATGCGGCCCAGGCCCGGCACCTTTGGGTCAGCCTGGAAGGTTGACTCCTGTTCAGTGACCGCCAGCACCGCGCACAGGTTGCTCTTGCTGGGGTTGATCTGCTGCGCGGCGAAGGCACTCTGGATATCCCGCGCCCAGCCTTCACGGTCGTTGGCACTGGCTGGCAGCAGGCGCACGATTAGCGCGCGCACTTTGGCCGGGGCTTGTTCAGGGGCTTCGCTTTGGGTGGCACAGCCCTGAACTGCCAGCAGCACGCTGACCACAACCAGCCAACCGGGTACTTGCATGGGTTCTCCCGCCGCATCTGGCAATTGCTGCACAGTAACGGCGGCGGGACGCAACTGCAATCAGCAGCCTGGTTTGCTCAGTTGCGTGCCAATAGTCACGGCAGTGATGGCCGCCGCTTTGAAGCTCTGCAGAGCGACCGGGTCGAAGCTGCGCTCGCAGTTGAATTTGGTTTCCATGACAAAGTCTTCGCCCTTGTGCTTCTTCATCTCGTCCGCCCATTGGTTCGAGGCGGCGATGGCCGCGTCATCGGTGAGCATGATTTCGGCCAGGACCTGGGTAAAGCCAATCGCCCGCGGCCCTTCCCACAGGGCATACACCGATGGATCGGCGGCGTTGCCACACATTTCCAGGCAATCGGCATAGAATTCCAACGGGCCGCCGGTGGACTCATGCAGAGCAGCGACGGTCAGCGGTTGCTTGGTGGCCGGGGCGAAGTCGCCGATGAACGAGTGCAGGTGGGCGACAGTTGCAGGCGCAGCTCGTTGATGCTGCCGCCGGCTGCGTCGGCGGTGATTTCGCAGCCCTGCACCTTGTAGGTGTGCTTGTCACCGAAGCTGGTACGGGCGACGCCGGCGACCGATTCGAAGTACTTGAGGTTGCTGCCGAGCATTTCACCATTGAAGACCCGGGCGACCGTGGCCTGAGCCTGGGCGAACAGCGGCAGGCAGGCCAGGGCAAGGGCCGAGCCGATCGTCAGCAGTGCACGCGGTTTCATCTGAACATCCTGTAAGCAATGAGGTGGCGCGCACTGTAATGCAGCATCGCAGGCAACACCACTGCTCGTGCGCCTATGGCTGCTCGCCGACCATGTAGGTTTTGCTGATGTGGCGAAATTGCGCGTGGGCACTGCTGCCCATCAGCTCGAACACCACCATCTCACGGGTGACGATCTGCGCCCCGGCCCCACGCATGCGGGCAATGCCAGCCTCACGGTTGTGGGCACCGCGACAGTCGCAGGCATCCTCGACCACAAACACCTGCTTGCCCAGCTCAAGCAGGCCGAGCACGGTTTGCAGTACGCAGATATGGGTTTCCATGCCGCAGACGATCACCTGCTCGCGCGCCAGCAAGGACGCCGGCAGGCACTCGGCCGCCACACAGGAAAAATGCAGCTTCTCCACCACCAGGGCAGCCGGCGAGGCCTCCTTGAGCTGCGCCACGGTCGGCCCCAGGCCCTTGGGGTACTGCTCGGAAAACACCGTCGGCAGGCCCAGGGTGGCGGTCGCCGCCAACAGCCAGCGAGTACGCGCCAGGGTGCCGGCCGGGTCGCTTACCGCGCCAATGAGTTTTTCCTGAACATCGATGACCAGCAAGCTGGCCTGGGTCGGCTGGATCAACATCGCGAGCACCTTGGTGATGGGTAAACACCAAGGCTCGTTCATTAACCGTCGCCGCGTCAATGTTCAAGCCGACAGGCGATGGGGCTCAAGGGCGGCGCTGAGGACACCCAGCACGCGCTCTTCATGCTCATGGATGAAGAAGTGACCACCGGGGAAAATCTCCAGCGAGAAGTCGCCGACACTCTCCTGCCGCCAGGCCAGCAACTGCGCCTGGCTGGCCTTGTCGTCTTCCCCGCCCAATACATGCACGGGGCACTGCAGGGGCGGACGCTGACGGTAGACATAGCGCCCACACAGCAGAAAGTCGGCGCGCAGCACCGGCAAGGTCAGGCTCATCAGCTCCTGGTTGGCCAGCACTTCTTCCGGCGTACCCTGCAATGTGCGCAACTCGTCGATCAATACCCCATCGCTCTTGGGTTCACGCCAGTTGCCGCCGTCATAGTCTTCGCGCCGGGTTGGTGCAGCCGTGCCACTGGCAAACAGCGCCACAGGTGGCGGGCAACCTAGGGCCTGTAGCTCATGGGCCAGTTCGAAGGCCAGCAAGGCGCCCAGGCTGTGCCCGAGCAAGGCGTAGGGTTGGCTGGCCGCCAGGCGCTGCTCGCTGGCAAGCTGGCGGGCCAGCACCTGCATGTCGGTCAACAGCGGCTCGCCCAGGCGCGCCCCACGTCCGGGCAATTCCACCGGGCGCAGGTTCAGCCAGGCCGGCAGCTTGCGCCGCCAGCGGCTGTAGACCATGGCACTGGCACCAGAATACGGCAGGCACAGCAAGGTCAATGCAGACACGCGCGCCCCTTACTGTGCCGCAGCGGTTTCGGCCATTTTCTGGCGCAGGCTCAAGGGACGCATATCGGTCCAGACTTCATCGATGTACGCCAGGCACTCTTTCTTCAGGCCGCTTTTGCCAACCGTGCGCCAGCCCGCCGGGATGGCCTTGTAGTCAGGCCAGATGGAATACTGCTCTTCGTGGTTGACCACTACCTGGAACACGATGTCTTCACGGTCGAATACGGATGTCATTGCCTGTCTCCTGGATTGATTGGGCCCGTCGCGCCAGTGGCGTACGGTTGCTTTCTAGAGAACGAGCGAGGGGCGCAACAAATTAGTCCGCACTGTCCTGCAACCGACCCGCCATTGCCAGGCCGGTTGCAGAGCAGCGTCATGCTCACAAACGCTGGTCGCTCACCAGCACGCTGACCAGACCACAGCGCTGGAACGGCCCCGATGCCTGGCTTTCGCCGCTGACCACCACCTGCACGCTGTACGACCCCGCGACCGGTGTGTCGAGTTGTACGCCGAACTGATGGGTTGCCGCGTTGAAGTGCACAACGCTCTGTTGATGGGCGAGAATATCCAGCTCCGGCAACAAGGCCTGACGCAGGGCCGCCAGCCTGGCCATGGGCTGCGAAATCCCACGGGCCAGATCAAGTGCGTGCGGCTGCACAGAGCCCAGCTGATCGTCGTACTTTTGCAGCGCGTCGGCGATGCTGATTGTCGGTCGCTGCACGATCGCGTACCCGCGCACATTACTCAACACTTCGCCCCCCGCATCCAGGTGCACCTTCAACGGCAATGGCTGGCGAACCCGGTGCAACGAAGGTAGCTCGACGCTCAATTGCAGGCTGGCGGCATTGCTGCGTGCCGACGACCGATACTGCAACGCCCCGCCGGTACAGTTGATGGCCTGCCCGCTGCCGGCGAACTCAAGCTGGATGTACCACTGCCCAGGCGCCGGGTTATCGACGTTGTAGATGACAAAACCGTCGCCGATGATGGTCGGGTTCAGCGCACTGGTGTTGCCTGTGGGATCGACCAGGGTGACCGACAGCTGGTTACCCGATGGGCTGCCCCGGGTGTAACTCACCTCGGTATTGGACCACACCGCAGAAATCTGCGCGCCACCTGGCCCCTGGGAAACCACTGCGGGGATCAACTGGTAGTCGTTCAGCGGAATATCGATGAGCTGATTGGCCAGCAGCGCTGCCGACGCCGTGGTGGCGCGGATGGTGTTGTAGACCTTCATCATGTCGGCGGCGCGCGGTGCAAAAAAGTAAGTGCCACCCGTGCGCCGAGCGATCTCCAGAAGCAGATCCTGATCCGATAGCTGGCCCATGGCACATGTCATGATCCGGTACTTGGGCAAGACATCCAGCGGCAGCGGCCCGTCGTTCTGGAACCCGTCGGTCAGCAGCACGCCAGCACGCGGTTCGCTGGCGTTATCAAGAAAGCTGCGACTCTGCTGCAGGCCGCGGCCAATGGCGGTGGAATTGCCATCGAAGCTGAGGCCGCCGACCGCTACCGCCGCATTGGCGGTCACGCTCAACGCCGGATCGACCGTGGCCAGGCCGCCGTTATCGGCGTAGACATTGCGCGCGTTGCTGTCATAAGCCACCACCGCCAGCTTGTCTCCGGGCTTGAGCAGGCGCAAGAACGCTTTGGTATCGATCACCGTCTGCGCCACATAGCCATAGGTGCTCATGCTGGCCGAGGTATCGACGATTGGCACGACTGAAACAGTGCTCATGCTGAATGCTCCCTGCTCAAGTCCGAATGATCGACCCGCACTGCCAGGCGCCCAGCGGTGCTGGCAGGATGAAACAGCGCATTGCCCTGGTCGTCGACCTTGGCGCGTGCCACCGGCAGGCCATCGGACAAAAGCTCCAGGACCATACCCTTGGCTGAATCACCCGAGGCCAGGTTTACCGTGATGGTGATAGACATGCTGGGACTCCTTGTCAGTTCTGCTGGTCGATGAACGAGGTTTGTGTACTGCCCAGGCTGCCGACCAGGGCTGGCGCGCTGCCACGGAACTGGCGGAAGATGTTGCGCCCGGTGGATTTGCCCGTAGCGTCGAGGGGCACGTTGAGGGTCGGGTGGTAGCTGCCCTCGAGGGTGACGTAGCTCGACCAGGGCCCGGTGTACGACTCGTTCAGGCCATTGGTGAAGCTGAAGGCGTAACGCACCGCCTGGCCATCCACCCAGTTCGGTGGGCTCGGCTTATGGCTTTGCCAGCCACTGGCCTGGATCGTTGGCGCTTGTAGCGGTGGGTTGAGGTAACCGGCAGGCGGTTTGGGGTCGTAGTCCTTTTTCAGCAAGGCCAGGGTGGTGCTGCCCCACCAGTTGTCAGTCCAGTTGCGATCATTGAGGTTGTTGATGTCCTGGCGGCGCAGCACGGTATTGTTCTGCGCGACGAACAGGGCCGAATAGTTGACGTTGCTCAAGTGGTTTTGCAGTTGCTTGAGATCGGGTAACCAGAGCAAGGCTTCAAACGCCTCCTCAGACGGCACGGTGCCATCGCTAAAGCTCTGGAACACTTCGTCCACCGACGTCTGCACCACGGCATTGACATGGTTGCGGTTGGCTACGTCCACAGTGTCGAAATAGCGCTTGTCGCCATAGGCATGCCAGCTTTCATCCATGGCATTGAACACGTTGAGGCCGAACTTGCAGTCTTCATCATGCATGTAGCGCGACAGCAGCGAACCGACGTCGCTGGGGGTAACCGTTTCGTACAACTGCTTGCGCGGCGTGCGCAGGTGGCCTCCGGAGAACAGGTCGGAGAGGAAGTGGTCGGCGAACGCGTTCATCGCATAGGCCAGTTCCAGGTCCTTGCGCTGCCCGCTGCGGTGCGCCTTGGCCGCCTGCTGCAGCGCCACAGCGTGACCGGCCTTGTAAGCGGCCACCGCCCAGGTGCCAAAATGGTCCCAGTTGGTCGCCGCCAGTTTCAGGTAGCGGCCCAACGGCACCCACGGGGTAAAAATACTGCCACCACCGGTGATGCGGTTCCACTTGGCTGACAGCTCATCACCGAGCTTGTCGTAGGCTTCATGCGGTTGCACACCGTTGTTGATCGCCTGGTTGGCCGCTTGGATTTCTTCCTGCATCACTGCCAGGATCTTCTCGGCTTCGCTCTTGGAGGCCGGCAAGCTGGCCAACGAGTTGAAGGCGGCGGTAAAGCGCTGCATGCGCTCGCTGACAGTGCCACCGTCGGAGATCGGCCGGTCCGGATCGCCGTAGAAGTCACCGCCCAGGGCGACGATCTGGCCATAGGTCAGGGCCAGGCCGTTCGGCAGGTCCAGCTCCACTTCCCAGGCCGGGGTACCACTGTCGCTGCCAGAAAAGTACAGCGTTGCACTGTCGCCAATAGCCGTGTGCTCACCGCCTTCGAATCGCTCGCGTGGCACGCTGTCACTGGCCATCGCCAACTGCGGTGGCGGGTTGACCATCTGGTGGTATTTGAGCGTGTGCTCACCCAGGGCAACCAGTTCCAGCACCGCCCCATCGCCGGGAATGGCGATGCCCTCTTCACTGAACAAACGGTCCAGACGCTCGTAGATCCTGCCGCCAGAAGCAGTACCAGGGTCCGTTGGCTTATTGGCTTCGGTCATTTCCAGTCTCCATTTTGACTGTGATCAAGCCCGGGCACACGCAACCGACAGCAGCAGACAGTGCACCGGATTACAAAGGCAAGTGTTCAACGCATCAGCACGCGCAGCTCAGGGCGCGCCGCAGGCAACCAGCAAGTATCGAGGCGAAGGGAACAGGCAGGATGGGCGCCGAGCGACGCAGCATAGACGTGAAACATCCGTGAATCCGGACATGACAGTGCCTCCATGGCAGAGCAGCACAGTGATGTGCTGCCAGTGGATGTTAGCCACGGTAAAAACGCTGTCAATTGCCCTGGGTGACAAATGGCCACCACTCGTCGGCGAGTACGCTAACAAAACCCTCGCGCGCGCTCACGCGTACTGTAAGCTGACAACTTATATAATTAATCACTCGACCTGATATTCACCTCTCAGTGCCAATAAAAGTGCGACCTCCCAAGGTCATTTTATTTCGACTTGCTATATGAGACGCCTTTCATCCGCCACCAACCATCTTCAAAATATAAATACAAAACTTTGATATAAAACAAAATTATCGAACAATTATTTCACCCTGCACTTGTTCACCTGTTCGAACTCAACCCCCTCGAATTGCCCAAACCTCTAATGATCTGCCTTTTCTTCTTTTTCCTATTTGCGCATATCAAGACGCCTGCTTAACTGGGACTCACTTGGTAACTTTTCATCGCTAGGGACAGTTATGAAAACCATTTACGTGCTGGTGGTTGTCGATACTGCAGGCGCCCTCGCCAGTCGATCCGCCATCGACAACGCCTACCTCGTCGACACCAATGGCTTTCTAGGTTCCTGGCAGGAAGGCACTCCGGTGCTGCATACCGTCTGCGAGGACGGTGACCTGGTGTGCTGGACAGTCATTCCCATCGCCAGCACTGGCGATGTCTCGATAGCAGGGTTTTCCGGGGCAATGCTTGAGCAGGGGGTCTGCAGACCCACGTTGCAATCCAGCGACGGCAACCCGTGGCTCGCTAGAGTGGAGTCCAGAGGGCAGTTCGTTGCCTTTTCCTATGTGCTGACCCTGGCTGTTGGCGGGGTGCAGTTATCTCTTAATGCGCAAATCAAAGTGATATGAACCAGGGAGGTTCCCATGAGCCAGATTGACGTACTTATTGTCGTGGATGCAGAAGGTGCTTTGGCGTCGAAAGATCTCGGCAGCAACGTTTACCTGATCGATACCAATAAACATGTGGGGTCCGGCAGCGAGGGCCAGGCCGAGCTCAAGACGGTGTGCAAGGATGGTCAGGTCATCAACTGGCGGGTAGCCGCAGTCTCGCCTTCGAGCGACGTGAGCATCACACAGTTTACCGGACAGATGATCAACGACAGGTTCTGCATTCCCAGCCAGGTCACTACCCCTGATGGCATTTACTGGCAAGGGCGCGTCGAGGCGCAGGGCGCCACGGGCAGTCAGCAGTACTCGGTGGAGCTCAGCCTGGATGGCCAGGCCATGAGTTTCGACCCGTTCCTGGAGATCAGCTGACATGTTGAGCCCCTCCGTCAATACGACATTGAACCTATTGACCCTCTCCCTCAACGAAGTGACGCAACTGGACAGCTATGCGCACACCACCGGTAACCTGTTGGTGGGTAAATTGCCCAAGGATCCCGCTTGGCTGGCCAGTGTTCGAAGCCGGGTAAGCATGCTGGGCAGCGCAGGCGCGAGCTGGATCGAGGACAAGCCACAGATCTGGGCCAATGTCCTGCTGCAGTTTTGCAATTACAGCTCGGCCATCGCCGGCCTGGCCAACATGCAGTGCTCGCCCGGCATACGCACCAACGATCAATGGGTGGAGCTGCTACGTTCAGTGTTGCTCAGCCAGCTGGACAGTGCCATTGCCGCCACCGATGTCGCCACCCAGGCACTGGCAAGCCACCGCCAGGCATTCAGTAACATCCAGCCGCTGCTTGAACAGAGCATCAATGCCGGCTGGGCGGAACTTGCCAGCGAAGAGAAACAGATGGTCAAGATCGCGGCCGAGCTGCAACGCCTGCAAGACCTGGTCAGTTCGCTGCAGGACGCCCTTACCACGGCGGATATCAGCACCGGCCAGAGTGTGACCAGCACCACCGTTACCATGCTTTACAACGTTGCCACCGAAGCGGGTGGCAGCTTCTCGTTCCTCGGCATGGCGGTGTCGGCCATTACCGTCGGAAAGTTCTACTACGACATCATCAGCAAGAATGCCGAAGTGGCCGATACCTTGCGCTCCATCGCCACCCTGCAAGTTCAGGCAACCGAAGAAGCCCAGGCAGCGGCAGGCAGCAAAATGGTCCTGCAACTGCTCTACAGCCTTGAACTGACCTTTGCCTCGATGGGCAATAGCCTTCCACAGATTTCGACCCTGTGGAGAAACGAGCGCGCAAAAGTGCAGATGGTCATCGACGCGCTCAAGGCAGGGGCCGATGCCAGCAACTACTTCGACCTCCTAACCTTGCCAACCGCCAATGCCAACTGGCACAGCATTGCCGGCTTCGCCCGCGCCATCCCGGCCCTGACCGGGGCTGCAGGACCACCGGTAACCCTTAACCCCCAAGCCCCGATTGCCAACGTTGCATAACTCGCCCAATCAACTCATGGAGTGAAGAAGATGGCCGACTCATCCGCTACCCAAGGTACCGATACGCTGCAGAACAATACCCAGTCGTCGTTTCTCAGCCTCAACCTCATTACCCAGGCGTGCCATGGCGTGCTCAACACCAACTTCACCGCGCCCTCGCCCAAGCCAAGCTGGTTCGATGATTTGTCGAGCAAGCTCGACGCGGCCAAGGCTACCGCCCAGGACTGGATCGACAACCTGGCGCCGGAAATCACCGGCGGCGTGCCCCTGCAGGTGATCAACTACGGCTCGACCTATTCGGCACTGTCTGCGCAGATCCAGCAGATCGTCCAGGCCCACCCCGACGCCTCAGGTGCCGACAACATGTACGTGAAACAAGTCAACCAACTGGTCGATGCGCTTGTCCAGGAGTTGACAGCGGTACTCAAGAACGCCGATGCCACCTCGAAAAAGCTCACTGACTGGGGCGACAAGATGCAGAAGTCCCATGACGACCTGACCAGCGGCGCCGCCAACATCCAGTCTGCCGAAGCCGACCTGCAAGGCGACATCAACAAGATGAACGAGGCCATCAAGGCCCTCAACCAGACTATTGCCAACGAAAACAAGGCAATTGCGGCCTCGGCCGGCGCCATTGGCCTGGGCATTCTCCTGACCGTGGTCGGGATCGCCCTGGCCCCTGAAACCGGCGGCGCGTCACTGCTGGTAGCCGGCACCGGTGGCCTGCTGGTGGTAGGTGGGGCCGTGACTTGGGGGATCATGCAGAAAAAAATCAACGACCAGTTCGATGAAATCGCCAAGGACCAAAAAGAACTGGGCAACGACCAACGGCAGATGGTTGCCCTGCAGGGCCTGGCCAGCTCGACGTCCCAGGCAGCCACCTATATCACCACCTCGACGTCTGCACTGTCGGACCTGCGCACCAGTTGGAATGTGTTTGAGGGCGAGCTGAGCTATGTCAGCGAGGAGCTAAAAAAAGCCGAGGGCAGCCTCAGCACCATCCTCCAGGGAGCTTTCACCGCTGCTGCCAGCAAAGAGTGGGATGACGCCACAACCTTCGCCCAACAGATCGCTGGCGCGCCGGTGAAACTGGCCACAGCAAACATGCCGATGGACGGCCCCACCGTGCAAGTGGCGCTGTTGCGCGTAGCCTGACCCGAGCCTTGCCGGCTCCACCCGCACAGGGGAGCCGGCGCTCGCACGCCATCTTTGGAGAACGTTGCCGTGCCACTCAATGCCACTACCTGCAACGCGCAAATCGACGCTTCGCAAGCGGCGATTGCCATGCTCAATGCCTCGTGCCAGGCCGTCATCGAGGCCCAGATACAGCAGCTCGACAGCCCCTGGTACGCTCAACTGGACCAGGAACTGGGGGTTGCCGAAAACCTGGTGAGTGCCTGGCGCCGCAGCGGCATGCTGTACTTCAACAACGACATCCTCGGGGCCATCCTCAACTGCGCAGACGCCTTCGACAACGCCAAGGGGCCCATCGACGATGCTTTCGACACCCTGGAAAAAGCGTTTTCCGACAGTGGACGGGACACCCTGATCAAGCAACTGCAGGCATTGATACCCCCCCCGCAAACCATGCTCGGCCAGACCGACACCTACCTGGGCAAGCTCAAGCTGTTCGAAACGCAAATGATGGCCGCCGAGCAGAACATGCAGACGACCATCGGCGCGGTCCAGGCCCAAGCGGCGGACATCAGCTGCGAGATCAGCATCATCAACAGCAGGATCGATGCTCTGAATCAACAAGTACAGACCGATCGCCAGGCCATCGCCGCCGCCCGCTCAGCGCGCAAGCGCGGCATTTTCGAAACTATCTTCGGCATCGTTCTGGCTCCGCTCACCGGCGGTATCTCGCTGATACTGACGGGTATCGGCGCAGCGTCGATTGCCGACGCGCAAAGCCAGATCGATACCATGGGTGAGCAGATCGCCAAGTTCCAGCAAAACATCTTCGCGGACCAAGGTTCACTCTCGGACGACCAGAAGATCATCGCCACCCTCAACGGCCTGACCTTGAGCACCGGTTATGTACTGACCGACATGAACAACATCAACACTGCCCTGGATGCCCTGCGTATGCAGTGGACAGTATTTGCCGGCGAGCTGGGCGGCATCGTTGATTCGCTGGGCAAAGCCAGCCACGCCAGTGACATTGTGGTGGCTCAGGCCTGGTTTGAGAGTGCCTGCAACGAATGGGCGCTGATTGCCGAGCATGTCACGCAGATCAGTGACGCCAGCGTCACCAGCCAGCGCAAGGCGATGGGCTGATACACGCGCTCAAAGCGTACCAGGTGCTACCACGGTAGCACCCCGCATGCTCAAGTGTTGGACTTGAGCTTGGTCCACAGCCGCGTAGTCAGGCGGGCGATGGCCGGCGGCAGGTCTTCGACGGTGAAGAGTTTTTCCATCACCTGCTTGGGCGGGTAGATTGCCGCATCGTCCTTTACCGCCGGCGACAGGAACGGGCCCGCAGCACTGTTGGGATTGGCGTAGTGGATGCTGTTGCTGATGTTGGCGATCACTTCTGGGGTAAGCAAGTAGTTGAGGTAGGCGTAGGCGTTCTTCTCATGGGGCGCGCTTTTAGGGATGACCAGCATGTCCATCCACAGCGTCGAGCCCTCCTCCGGGATCGAGTAGGCAATGTCGATACCGTTGTTGGCTTCCCTGGCGCTGGCTGCGGCCTGGACCACGTCGCCGTTAAAGCCGATCACCGCGCAGACGTTGCCGTTGGCCAGGTCGCTGATGTACTTGGAGGCGTGGAAGTACTGCACGTAAGGGCGGATTTTCAGCAACGCCTGTTCGGCCTGCTTGTAGTCCGCAGGCTTATGGCTATGGTGCGGCAGGCCCAGGTAGTTAAGGGTGATAGGCAGGATCTGCGTCGGGTTGTCGATGATCGCCACGCCGCACTGGCTGAGTTTCTTGATGTTCTCTTCTTCAAAGAACAGCTTCCACGAGCGGGTGACATCGGTGCTGCCAAAGATCGCCTTGATCTTCTCGACGTTGTAGCCGATGCCGGCGGTGCCCCACATGTAGGGGAAGCCGTACTGGTTGCCGGGGTCGTTGACCTCAAGCTTCTTCATCAGCAGCGGATCGAGGTTCTTCCAGTTGGGCAACTGGCTCTTGTCCAACGGCTGGATGGCCCCGGCCTTGATCAGCCGCGACATGAAGTGGTTGGACGGGCTGACCACGTCATAGCCGGTGTTACCGGTCATCAGCTTGGATTCCAGCACCTCGTTGCTGTCGTGGATGTCGTAGGTCGCCTTGATGCCGGTGGCCTTGGTGAAACTGGGCAGGGTGTCGTCGGCGATGTAACCGTTCCAGTTGGAGATGTTCACTTCTTCGACGGCGTGGGAAGCGGCGGAAAACGTCGCAAGCAAGGCAACCAGGGGCAGCGTTTTGAATTGCATGATCAATCACCTTTCAGAGGAGCTTTGTTCTTGTTGGGACAGACGGTGTTCTAGATTTCGGTCCTGGCTCGCAGCGCCTCCACGCGCATACGCAGCATGGCACCGATATCGAGCAGCGGCTTGGGCGGCAGCCAGCCAGGTTGTGCGCGGGCCATGACCGAACTCAGCAGCGGCGAGCTGGCAGCGCTGGCAAACTCCGCCAGCAAACGCCCCCACAAGGTGCCGCGGGCAACCCCGGAGCCGTTGCAACCGGCCACGGCAAATACCCCCTCCTCGACCTTGGCAAAGTACGGCTGCCCGGAACGCGAAGCACTGAGGTGGCCGGTCCAGGTGAACTGGATGTCGTGTGCGCCGAACCACGGAAAACGCCGCTGCAAGCCGCGCAGGTGGTGGCGCTGGCGTTGTTGCAGGTCGGCCAGGGACAGATCATGGGCGCGGTACTCGGCGGTGTTGCGGATCATCACCCGACGGTCCGGGGTCAGGCGTACCGTGGCACCCAGCGGCCGGGTCGAGAGCACGCCCCAGGGCTCGATGCTGCCGATGGCACGGAACTCGGCATCAGTCATCGGACGTGTAAGGCTGGCACTGAGCTCCATGGGGAAGGTGCCGCTGTCGTCGATGCCGGCGCGAGGAATAAAGGCATTCAGGCACACCAGCACCTGCCCCGCCTCGATGCTGCCATCGGCACAGTTGGCGCGAATACGGCCCTGGCCCAGGCGCTCCAGGCTGCTGATATCGGTGTGCTCATAAAGGGTGACGCTGGCGGGCAACGCATCGAGCAAGCCCTTCACGTACCTGGCCGGTTGCAGCAAGGCATTGCCGTTGCCGCACCAGATCGCTGCCTGATAGTGACCCGTGCCAAGCTTGTGCTGCAAGGCCGCCCCTTGCAGGAACTGCGCCTGGGCACCGACAGCACTCAAGGTCGCAAGCTTGGCCTCGACGTGGCTGAGCTTGTCCGGGTCGTTGACCGCAAAAAAATAGCCATCGTCGCGAAATTCACAGTCGATGTTGTGGCGCATGATGCACTGACGCACTTCATTGCTGGCCGCCTGGCCGATGGCGGTATCGGTTTCGTAGCCGGCAAAGCCCGCGTGCCCCAGCAGCTCGTTGTCCGCCGGGTGTTCATGAGCGACGACAAAACCGGAATTGCGCGCCGACGCGCCTTGGGCAGCGCTTTGCCGATCGACCACGACAATCCGCGCCTGCGGGTGCATGTGCGCCAGGGCGTGGGCGGCACTGAGCCCGGTGATGCCGGCGCCGATCACCAGCCAGTCGGCTTTCTCCGCGCCGTTCAGGCGGGCACGTACCGGCGAATTGCCCGCCAGGGCAATCCAGCCACATTGGTTTTTCATGCATCACCTCTCGACCTGTATGCACACAGCGCATGGACGCTTTATGCTGTTGGCGGTTGCCATAGCCAGAATCTAAAAGGTCTTTGCTGATTCAACCAACGTTATAAATTCATCAGGGCATTCGAAAAACGCATGGATAAAATTCGCCACCTGCCTTCGCTGCAAGCCCTGCAGGCGCTGGTCGAAGTCGCCGAAGCCGGCAGTTTCACCCAGGCCGCGCACACCCTGTGCCTGACCCAGAGCGCGGTGAGCCGCAAGATCCAGTTGCTGGAGAGCCATTTTGGCGTGGCCATGTTCGTGCGCAGCAGCCGCAGCCTGCAGCTCACGCATGAAGGTGAACAGGTGCTGGCCAGCGCACGGAGCATTCTCGAACAACTGCACACCCTCGAAGAACGCCTGTCACCGCAACAGCGCCCGTTCCGCATCCGCATGCATGTGTCGTTGGCGGTGCGCTGGTTGCTGCCCAAGCTCAGCGAGTTCTACCGCTTGCACCCGGACATCTCGCTGTCGATCGAGACCGTGGCCACAGAACGGGTGGAACCGGCCAGCGACAGCGACGCCTACATTGCCTACCTGGCCGAACCGTCCCAGGACCCGGCCTGCTCGACGCTGTTTGAAGAAACCCTGGTGCCAGTGTGTACGCCCGGGCTCGGGCTGGATTCAGAAGCTGACCTGGTGCGCTTCGCCCTGCTGCACGGCTCCACCGACCAGCAGACCTGGAGCCAGTGGCTGGCGGCGCGAGGTGGCAAGGCGCGTGAGGACTACCGGCACATCCCGTTCAACCTCGATGAACTGGCGCTGGATGCGGCGGCGCGAGGCTTGGGGGTGGCGATGACCGACCTGACCCTGGCTGCAGAATCGATCGATCGTGGCGTACTGATCGTGCCGTTCGGGCAGCCGCTGAAGACCGGTGGGGTTTATTCGCTATGCCTGCAAGCCGCCGGGACTGGGCATCCGGCGTGTGCGCGGGTGATGCAGTGGTTTGCCGAGCAGCGCGGCTGCTGACAGGCATCAGACCAACCCTGTGGGAGCGGCGATGCGGCGGCCCGACTTGCCCCGCGATGCAATGTGACTGACAGAATGCTATCGCGGGGCAAGCCCGCTCCCACAGAGATCGCGCAAGTTTTTAGATTTTCATCAAGACAGGTGCTCCCACATCACACCACGCTGGCGCGCTGCAGACGGCTGACATGCCCCACTCCGGCCGCCTGCAGGCGGCTGACCAGATCGGCACGGGCCGCGCCACCGCCTGCGCGGATGTATTCAAGCTCGGCCGCAGTGATCAACACCACCGGCACCAGGGTTACCGGTGATAGCGGCATACCGTCAAGGCGGGTTGGGAAGTCCGGCGCAGGGCCACCCAGCAGTACGCCGATGCTATCGTCGTCGGTAACGAAATGCGCGGGGACCTGGCTACTGATGTGGTGCGACTCGCTAAAGCCAGGCAATTCCAGCGACAACGCGCCGTACCTCTCCAACTGCTGGGTGATGCCACCAGCATCGGCCACGGTCTTGGCAATGTTCTCGATCAACTCGAATGCCCAGCTGCGCTTGAACGGGTCAACCTCGCCCAGTGGCCCACGGGCATGCTCGGGGATGTCCACTGTTTCAACAAACAGCTCCATCTCGAAACCATTACCCTGCCCTTCGTCATCGTCGAAGGGGTCAGACAGGCCTTCGGTGGCCAGGATAATCGAGTCGCCACGGCGCACCACCCGGTAGGCCTGACGGGTCGAGGGCCAGTGTGGGCCACCGGAAAAGCTCGGGCTGATTAGGTAGGCCAGGACATCGCTCTCCACCGTACCGACGCCGCTCCAGTGACGGTCCAGGCAGGCTTCGCCGGCTTGCCTTGCGGCCTGGTTGTCGGCTTCGGCTTGGGTGATGGGTGGGTCTTGCCGGGGCGCTGGTTTTTTCAATGCGTCGAGTAGCTTTTTGAAGATGTTCATCGGCGGTCCTTGCTGTTGTCTTGAATGGATTCTACCGCAGCCCCCACATGGTAGGAGCGGGCTTGACCCGCGATAGCATTCTGTCAGGCACATCGCATCGCGGGGCAAGCCCGCTCCCACAACCCAGGAGCGCTACTGTACGAACAACTCCCGCGACATCAACCACTGCGCCTTACCCCATTCCTGGAACTGCTCGCGCACGCTCCAGCCGCGCTTGGCGTAGTACGCGCTCTGGTCATGGGTGTGCAGGTACAAGGTGGCCACGCCGCGCTCCCGGGCCTGCTGGCAGATCCCTTCAATCAGCTTTTGCGCCAGCCCCTGACCGCGCGCTTGCGGCTCGACCAGCACACAAGCAAGCCAGGGCCCAAGCTCCGGACGCCCGGGCAGGTCATCGCGGGCCAGCGCCGCACCACCGAGCAAACGGCCGTCTTGCACGGCGATCAGGCATTGCCAGTCACCGTTGCGCTGGCCCTCGGCAAACTCGCGCTGCCAATCTTCGAGCGAGATATCGGCGTATTCATAGCTGAATTGCCGGTACAGCCGTTCGGCGAAGGTGTCGCAATGCTGCATGTGGTGTTCAAGCCACTCCAGGTTCGGCATGTGCAGTCCTTATGGTGTGTTGGCTCAGGTGCCCGAGCGCTCGGGCAACAGACTACGGTCAAACACGAACGGTGTCTCGGCTTTGGGCGTGTGTTCGAACAGCTGCTGAGGCCGGCCCATTTTCGGGAAGTTCTTTTCGCCGGTGTCGCGAATCCAGCCCTCGTCCTTCATGCGCTCCAGGCGCTTGCGCAGGGAGGTGTTGTTGACCGGGTGACCCAAACAGGCCTGTACCGCGTTCAAGGCATCGAGCACGGTGAAGCGCTCCGGCGCCAGGTACAGGGGCAAGTTGGTGTATACCGCCTTGGACGCCAGGCGCTCGCAGGCCAGTTGCACCAGCAGGTTATGGTCGAACGGCAACACCTGCTTGCGGCCGATGACGCTGGCGACATCGACAAAACAAAGCTGCTCGCTGCCAGCTTCGACCTGCGGGCCGAGCAAGGCCAGGTAGTAGGTGCTCATCGACCAGCCGCGCGGGTCGCGAAACGCGTTGCCTTCGGTACCGACTTGCTCCAGGTGCCGCGGCAAGATCCGCGCTTTTTCGCTCATCGCCCGGTCAGCCGCGGCCGCCAGGGTGTTGTCCGGGGTGCGGCCATTGACGATCACCCCCGGCAGCGCCCATTCACCTTCGTGGGGTGCGCGCTCGCGCCGGTACAACAGCACTTGCAGCTGTTTGCTCTCGGGGTTCAGGCGCAGCGCGACGATGTCGACGCTGGCCAGTACTTCTGCAGCACTCACTGTGGACTCCTATACACCTCAAACTCTTCAACGATGTCGGGCAGGCACCAGTCCGCCGGCAGCACCTGGCCACTGCGCAGGCCGGCACGGATCGCCGAGCTGTGCACGCTCAGTTGTTCTTCGGCCACCAGCAGGCCGAAGTCGTCCAGCAACGCCTGGCCACGATGGAAACCCGCAACATTGGCCTGGTTGTCTTCGCCGATGACCAGAGCGATATCAGCGCGGGCAATACCGCTGCGCTCGCTCAACGCGCACAGCAGGTCATAGCTGTACACCGACCCGCCCTCGCCGCCCAGCTCGCGCTCCACGGCCGAGCAACTGACCCGCTCGCAACCGATGCGCGCGATCAACCGCTGCAGCCAACGGCAACGCAGGTCGAAGTCAACCATGCGCTTGCCATGGGCGTGCCGGTAACTGGGCACCACGACCACCTGATCGGCCCACTGCAGCGCCCGGGTGATCACGCTCAGATGCCCAGGGTGCGGCGGGTCGAAAGCTCCGCCGTAGACCGCCAGGCGAAACCGTGCCGGGCCCGACTCATATATTTCACTATGCATACTATATCCACCGCGATTGCTTACGAAAAAGAAAAAGTAATTGACATATATATTACACCTAGTGAATTATGTGTCCACACCAAGCGCAGGAGCCACCCCATGAAAATCGCCAGCTTCGATGTCGACGCCCAAAACGGCTTCACCGACAACGCCCCCGACGAGCTGCCCGTCCCCGGCGGCGCCGAGATTGCCCCGGCCCTCAACGCCATGGCCGAGCGTGCCAGCCTGCGCATCGGCAGCAAGGATGCACACACGCCAAAAGCCGCCTGGGTGGTGGCTAGCCACAGCGAAATGCTGCAGCCGCTGGACCTGGCCAACGCCGACCTGACCTGGGTCAGCCACTGCGTGCCGGGCACTCCAGGCTTCGAACTGCTGCCCGGCCTGCCTGCGCCGATCGACTACGACTTCTTCGTCTGGAAAGGCATCGAACCCGACCTGCACCCCTACGGCGCCTGCTACCACGACCTGGCCAACCGCCGCTCTACCGGGGTCATCGAGTACCTCAAGGTGCAGGGCGTGGGTGCGGTGATCGTCGGCGGCCTGGCCCTGGATTTCTGTGTCAGGAACACCGCCCTGCAACTGCAGGCCGCAGGGTTCCAGGTGTTTCTCTACCAACCGGCCTGCCGGGCGATTTCTGCCCAAGGCGGTGAAGCGGCAATGACCGAGATGACCGGGCAAGGCGTGATCGCCTGCACCGACCTCGCCAGCCTCGACCAGCAACTGAACGCATTCAAAGGAGCATGAACATGAGCGAGAGCGTCTTCGGCCCAAGCATCATCCAGAACCTGCTGGACACCGACTTCTACAAGATCACCATGATGCAGGCGGTGCTGCACAACTACCCCAACGCCGAGGTGGAATGGGAGTTCCGCTGCCGCAACAGCGAAGACCTGACCCCGTACCTGGCCGAGATTCGCTATCAGATCGAGCAGTTGGCCGAGGTGTCGATCACCCAGGATCAACTGGCCTACCTGGGACGCATCCCCTTCATCAAACCTGACTTCATCCGCTTCCTCAGCCTGTTCCGCTTCAACCTGCGCTACGTGCACGTTGGCATCGATGACGCCGGGCAACTGGCGATCCGCCTGCGCGGGCCGTGGCTGCACGTGATCCTTTACGAGATCCCGTTGTTGGCGATCGTCTCGGAAGTACGCAACCGCTACCGCTACCGCGACGTGGTGATGGAGCAAGTGGGTGAGCGCCTGTACGAAAAACTCGACTGGCTCAAGGCCGAGGCCTCGCCGGCAGAACTGGCCGGCCTGCAACTGGCAGATTTTGGCACCCGTCGGCGCTTCTCCTACCGCGTCCAGGAGCACGTGGTGCACACCCTCAAGCAGGACTTCCCCGGGCGTTTTGTCGGCACCAGCAACGTGCACCTGGCCCGCGAGCTGGACATCAAGCCGATCGGCACCATGGCCCACGAGTGGTTCATGGCCCACCAGCAACTGGGGCCACGGTTGATCGACAGCCAGGTCGCCGCACTGGAATGCTGGGTCAAGGAATACCGCGGCCTGCTGGGCATCGCGCTGACCGACTGCATCGGCATGGACGCCTTCCTCAAGGACTGCGACCTGTACTTCGCCAAGCTGTTCGACGGCCTGCGCCACGACTCCGGTGATCCGCTGCTCTGGGCCAACAAGGCCATCGCCCACTACGAAAAACTGGGCATCGACCCCAAGAGCAAAACCCTGGTGTTCTCCGACGGCCTGAACTTCGCCAAGACCCTGCACCTGTACCGCGAGCTCAGCCCGCGAATCAACGTCAGCTTCGGCATCGGCACCAACCTGACCTGCGACATTCCCGGCGTTGAGCCGATGAACATCGTGATCAAGATGACTGCCTGCAACGGCGCGCCGGTGGCGAAGATTTCCGACAGCCCGGGCAAGACCCAATGCCGCGACGACAACTTCGTCAGCTACCTCAAACACGTGTTCAAGGTCCAAGGCCAATAAAGGAGCAGCACATGAACAGTCGTCAGATCGAGATTGCCAAGGCCCTGGGCGTGGTAGCGCCCTTTGCAGAGGGTGCTGCCGTGGAGGATGAGATCCGCCAACGCATCGACTTCATCAAACAGACCCTGCTCGATGCGCGTTTGAAGGTGCTGGTGTTGGGCATCAGCGGCGGCGTCGACTCATCCACCGCCGGGCGCCTGGCGCAGTTGGCGGTTCAAGCACTGCGCAACGAGCACAACGACCCGGGCTACCGCTTCATCGCCATGCGCCTGCCCCACAACAGCCAGCACGACGAAGCCGATGCCCAGGCGGCGCTGGCCTTTGTCGACGCGGATGAGTGCGTCACGGTGAATATCGCCGATGGCGTCGCTGGCCTTGCCGGGCAACTGCCGCAACTGGACGAACTGGCTGGCGGGCAACGGGATTTTGTCCTCGGCAACGTCAAGGCACGGATGCGCATGCTGGCCCAGTACACCCTGGCCAATGCCCGCAACGGCCTGGTGATCGGCACCGATCATGCTGCCGAGGCGGTAATGGGTTTTTTCACCAAGTTCGGCGACGGCGCCTGCGATCTGGCGCCCCTTACCGGGTTGTGCAAGGGCCAGGTGCGGGCTATCGCTGCCGCACTGGGGGCCCCCGAGCACCTGGTGCACAAGGTGCCCACCGCCGACCTTGAAGAGCTGCGCCCAGGCCTTGCTGACGAGCAGGTGTACGGCGTCAGCTACGCGCAGATCGATGCCTTCCTGCAGGGCGAACAGGTCAGTGAAGCCATCGCCAGCACCATCATCAATGCCTACGACAAGACCCTGCACAAACGTCAATTGCCCAAGGCACCGGCCAGGGGATTCGCTACAATGCCAGCCCTTTGAATGGACCCACCGGAGACTGTTGTGCAACGCTTGATCCTCACTGCCCTGTGCGCTGCGACCCTCGTCGGTTGTGCAACACCTTCCAAAGAAAACATCGACCAGTACATTGGCAGCATGCTGACCCAGCCGCTGTCGACGTACAGCCTGTTTCGCGAAGGTGATGTATTGAGCTTCCAGGTCAGCGTACCGGCCAGTGCCGGCCTGAGCGATCGCAGTTTCCAGCTTGAAGCCTCGTGCGTTGAACCGAACGTGGCGATCATGTACCTGGATGCCGACACGCGCGCCTACTTCAAGAGCCCCAGCGGCTATGCCCCGCCACAGCCGATGCCGGATCGCTTCCACGCCACCCTGCTGAAGAACCCAAGCTTTGCTGCGGCCTGCAAGACCCAGCCCAAGCCTGACTGGCGCAAGCTCAAAGGGGAAGAAGGCGAGCTGTGGGTCCTGATCGATCGCAACAGCATTCGCAAAATGGGCAACGACGTCAGCCTGTGGGCCGCCTTCGACCAGCCGAGCATCCTGCTGGACCTGCCGTACAACGCGCCCTACGCGCAAAAGCGCGAGCATCACCGCTTCAACTGCAGCGCCGGCACCGACACCTTGCTGGCCGGTTACGATGTCGATGGCAACAACCGGGTTACCGACGGTATGGTCCCGTCGTTGCCCAAGCCCGAGCCTGTGGCTGGCAGCAACGCCGACTATCAGGCGCTCTTCGCCCTGGCCTGTGCCACGCCGGATAAAGTCGCGCAGTTGACACCCTTCACGGCGCGCCTGAAGGCTCCGATTGCCACCGGCAAGTTGCCGCCGGTCAGCCCGTCGGTAATGGTCGCCCTCGAGCGCCTGCAACTGCCCAAGCCCGTGCAGCCGCTCAAGTACCTGGAAACCGTTGGCACCTCGACCATGAAAGGCAGGAGCTCGCCCATGCGCGAGGAACACTTTCTTTCCGTGGATGGCAACAGCCAGCAGTTGATGGTGATCCTGCGTGGCAACGGCTATGAAGCGCAGAAGGTAACCTGGCGCGGGCTCATCACCCTGGTGAGCAAGACCAGCTACACCGGCATGAACGAAAGCAGCGCACTGACCAGTCTGAGTTTCAGGGGCGACTGGAAGACCATGGCGGTGGGCAGCAAGCTCAGCTATTCCCACCAGGGCGCGACCAACAACAACGTGGTCGGGCAGTATGGCCAGGAGCTGAAGATCACCGAGTGCACGGTCGAGCGGCAACTGCCGGCCAACACCCTCAACGCCCGCTTGAATGGCGATGCCAAGGCACTGGACTGCAGCGTGAAAGGTGACAAGTACATGCGCGTCAACCACCTGTTCTACCTGGAAGACTACGGCTACTTCTTCAATGCCAGCACTGACAAGAACGCGTTTTACTACAGTGATCTGCGCCTGCAAACGGTGAACTAACTCCCCGGACCGCTGACGCGGCCCATCGCCGGCAACCACCTCCATCGGACAGATTTGCAGCCTCCCTGCTTTGGCTGGCAAACTTCGTTCATGCTCGACACCCCGCTACAACCCGCCCAACTCGGCGTCGCCCTGCGACGCTGGCGCCTGCTGAACCGTATCAAGCAGGCCCATGCCGCGCAGCTGTTCGGCGTGGCGCAGTCAACCGTCTCGCGCTGGGAAAACGGCAGCCAGGCCATGGAGCCCAGCGAACGCGTGCTGATCGAAAGCCGGCTGGCCGCACGCCTTGATGCCCCCGCCGAGCAGGCCCTGGCCCGCCTGGTCAACGACAGCCCGCGCCCCGTGCACCTGGTCTGCGACCTCAGCCACCGTTTGCTGGCCTGCTCCCCTGCCCGCGCGGCCCAGTTCGGTATTGCCTTGAGCGAACTGCTCGGTCGTTCGCTATGGCGCTACTGCAGCGAAGAAATCGTCAACAAGGAAGCCGCCCTCGACAGTCTCGGCTGGCGCGAAGTGCTGGCGCCACCGGCAGTGGACTTCGCCAGCGGCTACAACGACTCGTTGATCGTCCCCATCACCCAGAGCCTGTGCCGCTGGACCCGCATCACCCTCTCCGATGGCAGCGCCGCGCGGCTGGTGGAAACGCTCTGACACCACCCGGATTTTTTATCCATGGACGTATGGCGCCCGCCGGCCTAGGCTTTGCTGCATGCCCACCACCTGGATCGACACTCCCATGAGCAGCACTCTCACGGGCCGCCTGGCATTCCTGCGCGAGGCCGAGAAACTCAAGGATGTACTGCGCAGTGCCCACACCTCCAGTGGCCGCACCGAAAGCACGGCCGAACACAGCTGGCGCCTGTGCCTGATGGCCATCGTCTTTGCCGACCAGTTGCCGGCGCTGGATATGCTCAAGGTCCTCAAGCTCTGCGTCATTCACGACCTGGGCGAAGCCCTGCACGGCGACATCCCGGCGGTCAGCCAGGCTGCTCATCCGGGCAAAAGCGAGCAGGAACGCGCCGACCTGCTGGAGCTGACCCGCTCGCTGGATGCTGGAATGCAAAGCGAGATCCTTGCCTTGTGGGAAGAATACGAACACGCCAGCAGCGACGAAGCCTTGGCGGTCAAGGCGCTCGATAAACTCGAAACCCTGCTGCAACACACCCAGGGCGCCAACCCGGCAGACTTCGACTACGCCTTCAATCTCGATTACGGGCGCAAGTACACCAGAACCAGTCCGCTGTTCCAGGCCCTGCGCGCACTGATCGACGAAGACACCCGCCGCCTGGCCGCCGATGCGCCGTAGGTCACACTCCCTGGCGGAATGATTTGCACCCACGGCGATCCTTGTACAGAATCGCCGCCTTTGCC
Source organism: Pseudomonas rubra (assembly GCF_028656935.1). Lineage (GTDB taxonomy): Bacteria > Pseudomonadota > Gammaproteobacteria > Pseudomonadales > Pseudomonadaceae > Aquipseudomonas > Aquipseudomonas rubra. The sequence goes on along the minus strand of NZ_JAMDGZ010000043.1, from coordinate 41,784 downwards.
TCGAAAGGATGCGTGCAATGAAGTTCGAAGGGACTTTCCAATACATGGGCCAACACGGGATCGTCTTCAACGTCTCGCAGATCACCCTCACCGACAGCGAACGCGGGCGCCTGCGCGAGCTGCATTTTGGCGAAGCGAAAAGCGCCCACTATGAAGTGAACAGCAAGGTGGTCGAGGTCTACGACAAGATGCTCGCCAAGAACCTGCCGTGCACCATGATGATCGGCATCTCAAAACCGCTGACCCGCCAGCAGGGCGACGTGCTCAACGCCCAACGCACCAAGATCGCCAACCTCGCAGCCTCCGCCTTCGCCGGCGCCACCAGCTCCGTCGCCTCGCCCTATGTGGGTGTGCCGGTAGGTGCCGGGGTGCGCATGTACGCCAACGAAATCCTGCCGACCTACCATGCCGGCGACGTGCTGGTCAGCATCGAGGCGCGGGTCAACGGCGGCATCGGCCCGCAGAGCACAATCTCGACCCTGATCATCAAGACCTGACCGGAGGCACACATGTCCGAGATTACCCAGCTGGTTTTGGCCCTGGTGCTGTTCTTTTTGCTTGATCGCTTTCTCAGGCCCTATCCGCTACGCAAATGGCTGGGCGTGGCGCTGGCGGTGGTTGGTGCGATCGGCTGCGTGGCGGCCAGCCAGACCCGCTGGCTGGGTGCGGACCTGGGGCTGCTGTCGATCTTCGCCGTGGCGCTGGGGGTGGGATTGTTCCTCAAGCGCCGTCGGTTTGAGCAGGTTGGCTGAGATTTCCCGAAGGCTGATCGCTCATTTGGGATCAGTCCTACTTTCATGTCGGAGTAGTACGACATACGCCCGAAGTTGATTTGGGCATCTTTCCCTGCACGTCGATAAGGTGCGCCTGGCGCGTCTGTATTACACAGGGAAGGTGTTTGTGCAGATCGTAAAAACCTATGAGTACGCCGGCAACTTCGGCATCGTTTTCCATGTCTCGCAAATTGTGGTCATGCCGGAGGATCGCGCACGGCTGCGCGAGCTGCATATCGGCGAGGCGAAGGGGGCGCACTACCAGGTCAACAAAATGCTCGTGGCGCTCTACGACAGAATGCAGGCCGGCAATCGTGCTTGCGAGATGAAGGTCGCTGTTTCCCAGTCACTAAGCCGTCAGCAGGCTGATCGGCTGAACAGCCAGCGAATTGACGTTATCGCTGCCATCGGAGGTTATTTTGGGGGCGCCACCACTCTGCTCGGAACGCCTGTTTTCGGATCCCTCGTTGGATCCGCCGCTGCCTCTCTCGCCGAACCACGCCTACCGATTTACCATTCCGGCGACATCATTATCAGCATCCAGGCATCCGTCAGTGGAGGTATCGGCCCCCAACGATCAGATTCCTCAATGATCATCAAGAATCAAGGCTGAAGACGATATGGCAGAATTCAGCCAACTCTTCCTCGCCTTCTTCATCTTTGTTGTGATCGAGCGCCTGCTCAAATCCAGCACACTCCGAAAATGGTTAAGCCTGACGTTATTGCTGGGCGGTCTACTGGGTAGATTCACGCTGGAAGGTATCTACTGGCTCGGCGTTGACCTGCACCTGATTGCACTTTTTGCGATTCTTGGTGGCCTGGAGTTGTTCTTCAGGCGCAACCGATTCGATGAGGACGCTTGAGTAAAGCCCATGTCAGACGTTACCCAACTGTGCTACGCACTGATCCTGATTTCATTTATGGATCATTGCCTGAAACCCTACTTACTCCGCAAATGGCTGGGACTGGCGCTCATGGCAGCTGCCTTTACGTTGCTGTTTGTGCCAGGCGGCCTCTACTGGCATGAGTTGAATCTGAAACTATTCCCTTTGTTCGTATTATTCGCGGGTTTGACCCTAGTCAAGGGACGCCGCAAGTTTCAACCAGACGCATAAACGAATAATTTCAATACACCGTAGCTGGGGCCATTCGCCAGCTGAGAAAGCCAGGCTGAAAAGTACATGTCAGAGTCCAATCAACTTCTCTTCGCCCTGGCGTTTTTCATCCTGATAGACCGTCTGATCAAGCCCTCCAGGCCACGAAAATGGCTTGGCTTACTGTTCTTAGGTGGCGGTTTATTGGGCAGATTAACGCTGGCCGAAAGCCATTGGCTTGGCTTTGACTTGCACCTCGTTTCACTCTTTGCAGTTGTCGGCGGGCTGGAGTTGTACTTCAGACGTCACCGATTCAATCCCGACCTCTGGGCCTGAGCAGGACAAGCGCCATGTCTGTTATTACACAAATGTGCTACGCAATGATCCTGGTATCAGTGATAGATCACTGCCTGAAGCCCTACCTGCTAAGAAAGTGGTTGGGGATCACGCTTTGGGTAGCTGGCACTTATGGTCTCTTCGCATTTCCGGACAAATACTGGTACGAACTGGACATTTGGTTGGTGTCATTGCTCATTTCAGGTTCCGGCTCCAGCTTATTTTTCAGACGTCGAAGATTTGATCACCTGGACTGAAGGATGCTTTACCTACAGCTCTCTACCCCCTAAGCTGTCCCCTCCCCCATCTCCCCCGAGGTATTCGTCCAATGCGCCATTAATGCCGCCGTCTTTGCGACGGCCAGTCTTCAGCCTCTTTTCCTGGGGACGTCGCGGGCATTTTGTGGAGTTTTGCATGACGAATACGTCGATCCTGACGCTGGACTGCGTCACCTTGGCCTTGCCCGATGGCAGGCTGTTGTTTTCCGATCTTGTCGAGGCATTCGACCAGCGCCGCACCGGCCTGGTCGGGCGCAATGGCGTGGGCAAGTCGCTGCTGGCGCAGTTGCTGGCCGGACGTCTTGCACCCAGCGCAGGCCGCTGCCTGCGCAATGGCCGGGTGCACTATCTGGGTCAGCAACTGACCGCTGCCAATACCACGGTGGCGGACCTGGCCCAGGTCGGCGAGGTGATCGATGCCCTGCTACGCATCGAGGCTGGCAGCACTCAGCCGGCCGACTTCGATAGCGTCGGCGAACGCTGGGACATTCGCGAACGCCTGCAAGCACAGCTTGATCAGCAAGGTCTTGCGCAGCTCAGTTGGGATACGCCGGCAAGCCGCCTCAGTGGCGGCCAGGCCATGCGTGTGGCGCTGCTAGGGGCCTTTGTCAGTGATGCCGATTACCTGATCCTCGACGAGCCCAGCAACCACCTGGACGCTGCCAGCCGCGAGACGCTGATGACCTGGTTCGAGGGCTGGAGCAAGGGCTTGCTGGTGATCAGTCACGACCGCGCGCTGCTTGAACGCATGGAGCGCATCGTCGAGCTCTCGCCCCTGGGCCTGAGTAGCTTCGGCGGCAATTACAGTGTCTATGCCCAGCACAAAAGCGCGCAGACCGAGCAGGCCGAACGCACCCTGGAACGCCTCAAACTCGAGCGCCAACGCCAGGCCCGAGAACTGCAACAACAGCGCGAGCGCCTGGAGCGCCAGCAGTCCCGTGCCAGCAAAAGCGCGCGCTCGGCCAACCAGGCGAAGATCCTCCTCGACCGCAAGCAGCAACGCAGCGAAACCACCGCCGGCAAGCAGCAACGTGATCATCAGGCCGCGCGCCAGGCCCTGAATGCACAAGTGCGCGATGCTGCGCAGCAGGTCGAAGCCAGCAACCCGATTGTGATCCATGCACCCACGCCGCAGCAGCCGATCAGCAGCCAGGTGGTGGCCATCACGGACATGCAGTTACCCTTTGTACACCCAGGCCAACTCACTGCCAGCCTGCACAGCGGTGAACGCCTGGGCCTGACCGGGGCCAATGGCAGCGGCAAATCAACGTTGCTCAAGGTGCTGGCGGGTCAATTGGCGCCCACCGCGGGTCACTGTGAGATACGCGGGGAAGTCGCCTTGCTCGACCAGCACTGCAGCCTGCTGCCCGCCGAACAATCAGTGCTCGATTACTTGCGCGAAGCCACCGGCAATCGGGATGAAAGCACCCTGCGCACACGTCTGGCGCAACTGGGCCTGGACGCTGAACGCATCACCTTGCCCAGCGGCGTGCTCAGCGGCGGTGAACGGCTCAAGGCCACGCTGGCCGGGGTGCTGTACCGAGACACCCCGGTGCAGCTGCTACTGCTCGACGAGCCGAGCAACCACCTCGACCTGCCCTCCCTCGCCGCCCTGGAAGCCATGTTGCGCCAGTACCGCGGGACCCTGCTGGTGGCGTCCCACGACCAGGTGTTCATGCAGCAGCTGGCGCTGGACGGCTACCTGCAGTTGGGCGAAGGCTCAGAACTGCACGTCTGCAGTTGATTGCAGACGGACAAAGGCGCCGCCCAGGGTCAGGTTGTGGTGGCTGATGATTGCCTCGGCAGACAGACCCGGGGTGTCCATGCAGGTGTGGGCATCGCTGACCAGCACCACGTTGAAGCCCAGCTCGCGGGCGACCCGGCAATTGGTGTCGACGCAGTACTGGGTCTTGAGACCCGCGATGACCAGCTCTTCGATAGCGGCCTTGCGCAGTTGCTCGGCCAGCGACGTGGCAAAGAAAGCGCTGGGACGGGTTTTATTGAAGACGCTATCGCGTGCAGGATCGATCGCCAGCGCCGGCAGCAGCTGCCACGCGGGGCTGTCTACGGCAATCGGCGAGCCTTCGGGGCCAGTGTGGCGAACCGCGAACACCGGTGCCTGGGCGGTGCGGGCCGCAGCGATCAAGCTGTTGACCCGGTTCAGCACCTGCTCACCCTGCCAGGGCTGTTCGGGGCCATGGAACAACCCCATTTGCATATCCAGGACCAACAGTGCGCGTTTTGCATGCATTTTCATCTCTCCGTGAAAGGCCAGCCCGGACGGAGAAACGACAAGGCCCCGTCCATTGCTGGCGGGGCCTTGGATTACCTGCTGCCTTAGGTTAAGCAGCCGTACCCACCCCGCATATGGCGGTAGTAGTGGTACGCGACGAGGTCAGCAGGCAAATCTTCATGCTTTGATAATGCGCCCGGGCCTGTCAGTGGTCAACGCCCGGCGCGATGGACGGGCGCAAGATTTTCACTGCGACCAAGGTCCAATCCATGACTGGGCGTTCCCGATCTGCACGGGATGTATTATCGTGGCCGAGTGCGCAATAAGAACCGCCTGCCCGAGCAGGCGTCTGTAACCGAATCGAGGGTGCCATGAGTAACGAAAGCATTAACTGGGACAAGCTGGGCTTCGACTACATCAAGACTGACAAGCGCTACCTGTCCGTGTTCCGTAACGGCGAGTGGGATAACGGCACCCTGACCGAAGACAACGTGCTGCACATCAGTGAAGGTTCCACCGCGCTGCATTATGGCCAGCAATGCTTCGAGGGGATGAAGGCCTACCGCTGCAAGGACGGCTCGATCAACCTGTTCCGTCCGGACCAGAACGCCGCGCGCATGCAGCGCAGCTGCGACCGCCTGCTGATGCCGCGGGTGCCGACCGAACAGTTCATCGACGCCTGCAAGCAGGTGGTCAAGGCCAACGAGCGTTTCATTCCACCCTATGGCAAGGGCGCGCTGTACCTGCGACCATTCGTCATCGGTACCGGCGACAACATCGGCGTGCGTACCGCGCCGGAGTTCATCTTCTCGATCTTCGCCATTCCGGTTGGCTCGTACTTCAAGGGTGGCATGACCCCGCACAAGTTCCTGATCTCCGACTACGACCGTGCTGCACCACAAGGCACCGGAGCAGCCAAAGTCGGCGGCAACTACGCCGCCAGCCTGCAACCGGGCTATGAGGCCAAGAAGGCCGGCTTTGCCGACTGCATCTACCTGGACCCGCTGACCCACAGCAAGATCGAGGAAGTCGGTTCGGCCAACTTCTTCGGTATTACCGCCAACAACGAGTTCGTCACGCCAAAATCCGCCTCCGTACTGCCGGGGATCACCCGTCTGTCGCTGATGGAGCTGGCTGAATCGCGTCTTGGCCTCAAGGTCATCGAGGGCGACGTGGAAATCAACAACCTCGCCCGCTTCGTCGAGGCCGGTGCCTGCGGTACCGCTGCGGTGATTACCCCGATCGGCGGCATCCAGTACAACGGCAAGCTGCACGTGTTCCACAGCGAAACCGAAGTCGGCCCGGTGACCCGCAAGCTCTACGACGAGCTGACGGGTATTCAGAGCGGCGACGTCGAAGGCCCGGCGGGCTGGATTGTGAAAGTCGCCTGACCTGCAATCGGGGGCCGCGCTGCGGCCCATCGCCGGCAAGGCCGGCTCCCACAGGGGCCGGTGCATGCCGGCCCATTGTGGCCCCCTCCCCTAGATGAATTTTTCTTTAACCCGGGCAACGCCTATTCTTTGGCACAATCAAGTCTCTACCCGCCGCCCAGGTAAAAGCATGCCCCGCGTACTGACTATCGAAGACGACGCTGTCACCGCCCAGGAAATCGTCGCCGAGCTTTCCAGCCATGGCCTGGAAGTGGAATGGGCCGACAACGGTCGCGAAGGCCTGGCCAAGGCCATTGCCGGTGGCTATGACCTGATCACCCTGGACCGGATGCTGCCGGAAGTCGATGGCCTGACCATCGTCACCACCCTGCGCACCCTGAAGATCGCCACGCCGATCCTGATGATCAGCGCCCTCTCGGATGTCGACGAACGGGTTCGCGGCCTGCGCGCCGGTGGTGATGACTACCTGACCAAACCCTTCGCCTCAGACGAAATGGCCGCCCGCGTCGAGGTATTGCTACGGCGCAACAGCGTGCCCCTGGCGCAGACCCGCCTGCAGGTCGCCGACCTTGAGCTGGACCTGATCAGCCATGAGGCCAAGCGCGGCGAGCAGACCCTCAACCTGCTGCCCACCGAGTACAAGCTGCTGGAGTTCCTCATGCGCCATGCCGGCCAGGTGATCACCCGGATGATGATTTTCGAGGAAGTCTGGGGCTATCACTTCGACCCGGGCACCAATCTGATCGACGTACACATCGGACGCTTGCGCAAGAAGATCGACGCCGCTGGCCAGACACCGCTGATTCGCACTGTGCGGGGCTCGGGCTATGCCATTGCCGAACCCGTCTAAGGGCTGGAGCTCGTCGACCAGCCGCTTGCTGGCACTGTACAGTTTCCTGTTCGTGGCCTGGAGCAGCATCCTCATGGGGGTGCTGTACTTCGAGGTCTCGGGCTACCTGAACAAGCTCACCCGCCACTCCTTGCTGCAGCGCCAGCACCTGTTCGCGCACATGAGCGGCAAACAGCTCGACGACGCCCTGATCGCAAGCCAAGCCTTCGAGGAGCGCAGTTTCGACGCCTACGGACTGTTCGACGCCCAGTTCAATCCGCTGGGTGGGCAGATCCGCCAGGTGCCGCCCGAGCTGGGCCTGGATGGCAAGATTCACGAGCTCAGCCGCTGCCTGGACGCCGACGACCCACACCTGCCCCGCGACAGCTGCGATGCGGTGGCGATCAAGGTCCGTGATGGCCGCTGGTTGGTGCTGGTGCGCGACAACGGCTCACTGTTCGTGGTCACCCGGATCATCCTCCATGCCCTGCTCTGGGGCCTGTCGCTGACCATCATCCCCGGTATCGCCGGCTGGTACCTGCTGCGCCGCAGGCCGCTCAAGCGTATTCGCGCGATCCAGGCCAGTGCCGAGCAGATCGTCGCCGGTGACCTGACCCGGCGCCTGCCGTTGTCGGCGCGGCGCGACGAGCTGGATATGCTCGCGGCCATCGTCAATGCCATGCTCGACCGCATCGAGCGGCTGATGCATGAAGTCAAAGGCGTGTGCGACAACATCGCCCACGACCTGCGCACCCCGCTGACTCGCCTGCGCGCCCAGCTCTACCGCATTCGCCAGCAGGCCGGCGATGACTCACCACAAGCCGAGGCGCTGGAACAGGCAATCGGCGAGACCGACACGCTGATGGCGCGCTTTCGCGGCCTGCTGCGCATCAGTGAGCTGGAAGACCGCCAGCGCCGCGCCGGTTTTGTTGAGCTGGATCCCCATGGCCTGCTGCTGGAGCTGCACGACTTCTACCTGCCACTGGCCGAAGACGGCGACATTGACCTGCAGCTGCAGATGCCCGAACAACTACCGGCCTTGCACGGCGACCGCGAACTGCTGTTCGAGGCGCTGGCCAACCTGGTAGGCAACGCGATCAAGTTCACCCCGGCGCAGGGCCAGGTGCTGATGCGGGCACTGAGCGATGGCGACAGTGTGCATATCGAGGTGCATGACAGCGGCCCGGGGATTCCCGCAGACGAGCGTGGGGCGGTGTTGAAGCGTTTTTATCGCAGCGAGGAAGGCCAGCGCCACACGGGGTTCGGGCTTGGTTTGTCGATCGTTGCGGCGATCGTTGACCTGCATGGCTTTGAGTTGGAGGTCGGGGGGAGTGAGCTGGGTGGGGCGAAACTGGTGTTGCATTGTAGACGTTAGGGCCTCATCGCTGGCAAGCCAGCTCCCACAGGTCAGGTGTTGTCCCCTGTGGGAGCTGGCTTGCCAGCGATGAAAACCCCGCCGATCAATCAGCCAAGCGCCAGGTCGTGCCGCCCTTGCCGTCTTCCAGGACCACGCCCATGGCGGTGATCTGGTCGCGGATACGGTCGGATTCGGCCCAGTTCTTGTCGGCACGCGCTTGCAGGCGCGCCTGGATCAACGCTTCGACTTCAGCCGCATCGACCTTGCCTTCGGCACCGGCGCGCAGGAAGTCATCGGCTTCAAGCTGCAACACACCCAGAAGATCAGCCAGCTCACGCAGACGACCGGCCAGGCCGGCAGCAACCTGTGGCTCGCTGTCGCGCAGGCGGTTGATTTCGCGCACCAGCTCGAACAGCACGGCGCAGGCTTCGGGGGTGCCGAAGTCGTCGTTCATCGCCGCTTTGAAGCGCTCGACGTAGGCCTCGCCACCCTCGGCCGCAACTCGCGGCAGGCCGCGCAGGGCGTGGTAGAAACGCTCCAGCGCGCCCTTGGACTCGCGCAGGCTGTCTTCGGAATAGTTGATCGAGCTGCGGTAGTGGCTCGACACCAGCAGGTAGCGCACCACCTCGGGGTGATACTTGTCGAGCACGTCGCGAATGGTGAAGAAGTTGTTCAAGGACTTGGACATCTTCTCGCCATTGATGCGAATCATCCCGCAGTGCATCCACGAGTTGGCGTACTGCTTGCCGGTGGCGGCCTCGCTCTGGGCGATTTCGTTTTCGTGGTGCGGAAACTCCAGGTCGTTGCCACCGCCGTGGATGTCGAAGCTCTCGCCCAGGCAGCAGGTGGACATCACCGAGCACTCGATGTGCCAGCCCGGACGGCCCGGACCCCATGGTGATTCCCAGCTCGGCTCGCCGGGTTTGACGCCCTTCCACAGCACGAAGTCGAGCGGGTCCTGCTTGGCTTCGTCAACCTCGATACGGGCACCGATGCGCAGGTCTTCGATCTTCTTGCGCGACAGCTTGCCGTAGCCGACGAACTTGCCGACCCGGTAATACACGTCGCCGTTACCCGGCGCGTAGGCATAGCCCTTGTCGATCAGGGTCTGGATCATCGCGTGCATGCCGGCGATATGGTCGGTGGCACGCGGCTCCTGGTCCGGCGGCAGGATGTTCAGGCGGCGCTCGTCTTCGTGCATCGCGTCGATCATGCGGGCGGTCAGGGCGTCGAAGGTTTCGCCGTTCTCATTGGCCCGGTTGATGATCTTGTCATCGATGTCGGTGATGTTGCGCACATAGGTCAGGTCGTAGCCGCTGTAACGCAGCCAACGGGTCACCAGGTCGAAGGCAACCATGCTGCGCCCGTGGCCCAGGTGGCAGAAGTCGTAGACGGTCATGCCGCAGACGTACATCCGCACCTTGTTGCCTTCAAGCGGCTTGAAGGCTTCCTTGGTCTTGCTGAGCGTGTTGTAGATGGTAAGCACGAGAGTTCCTTAGCTGCCCCACGAATCGCGCAGGGTCACGGTGCGGTTGAACACCGGGCGACCCGGCTGGGAGTCTTTCAGGTCGGCGCAGAAGTAGCCTTCGCGCTCGAACTGGAAGCGGTCTTCTGGCTGGGCCTGGCCCAGGGAAGGTTCCGCACGACAACCGGTCAGCACCTGCAGCGAATCAGGATTGATGTTGTCAAGGAAGTTGCCGCCATCATCGGTCTTCTCGGGGTTGGCCGAGCGGAACAGGCGGTCGTACAGGCGTACTTCGCATTCGACGCTGGCATTGGCCGGAACCCAGTGGATCACGCCCTTGACCTTGCGCCCTTCAGGGTTCTTGCCCAGGGTGTCCGGGTCATACGAGCAGCGCAGCTCGACAATGTTGCCATCGGCATCCTTGATCGCCTCGTCGGCGCGGATCACGTAGCTGCCGCGCAGGCGCACTTCACCGGCCGGCTCCAGGCGCTTGTAGCCCTTTGGCGGCTCTTCCATGAAGTCGTCGCGATCGATGTAGATCTCGCGCTCGAACGGCAGTGCGCGCACGCCCATGTCTTCTTTGGGGTGGCGCGGCAGTTCGAGGTTCTCGACCTGGCCTTCAGGGTAGTTGGTGATGACTACTTTCAGTGGGCGCAGTACGCACATGGCGCGTGGCGCGGTGCGGTCGAGGTCGTCACGGATGCTGAACTCGAGCATCGACATGTCGACCACACCGTCGGAGCGGTTGGTACCAACCATGTCGCAGAAGTTGCGGATCGAGGCCGGGGTGTAGCCACGACGACGGAAGCCCGACAGGGTCGACATGCGCGGGTCGTCCCAGCCGTTGACGTGCTGTTCGTCGACCAGTTGCTTGAGCTTGCGCTTGCTGGTGATGGTGTAGTTCAGGTTCAGGCGGCTGAACTCGTACTGGCGCGGCTTGGCCGGCACCGGCAGGTTGTCTAGGAACCACTCGTACAGCGGACGGTGGCCTTCGAACTCCAGGGTGCAGATCGAATGAGTGATGCCTTCGATGGCATCCGACTGACCGTGGGTGAAGTCGTAGTTGGGGTAGATGCACCACGCATCACCTGTCTGGTGGTGATGGGCATGGCGGATACGGTAGAGGATCGGGTCGCGCAGGTTCATGTTCGGCGAGGCCATGTCGATCTTGGCCCGCAGCACGCGCTCGCCGTCCTTGAACTCGCCGGCTTTCATGCGCGCGAACAGGTCGAGGTTCTCTTCGACGCTGCGCTCACGGAACGGGCTGTTCTTGCCAGGCTCGGTCAGGTTGCCGCGGTATTCCTTGGCCTGCTCCGGGGTCAGGTCGCAGACATAGGCGTTGCCGGCCTTGATCAGCTCGACAGCCCAGTCGTGCAACTGGTCGAAGTATTGCGAAGCGTAGCGCACCGGGCCGGTCCACTCGAAGCCCAGCCACTTGATGTCACTCTGGATCGCGTCGATGTACTCCTGGTCCTCTTTGGCCGGGTTGGTGTCATCGAAACGCAGGTGACAGGCCCCACCGAATTCCTGGGCCAGGCCGAAGTTCACGCAGATCGACTTGGCATGGCCGATGTGCAGGTAACCGTTGGGCTCAGGCGGAAAACGGGTGACGATGCTGCTGTGCTTGCCCGAGTCCAGGTCTGCCTGCACGATCGGGCGCAGGAAGTTCGCAGGGATGACGGGAGCGCCTTTGGCAGCGGCGTTGGGAGCGGTGTCGGCAGTGGGCTTGCTCATAGGATCCTTGAATACGGGGGGCACGGCCTGGGTAGGCCGACTGAATCAAAGCGCTTATCATAGCCGAAGCGGTCGAGCTGCCGACAGCATCGCGCCGACAAACTGGCGCGATATTCGCCAGCGAATGCAAAAAAACTGCCGCGCATCACGTATCGCGGGCGGTAGACTGTGCGTCAGGTGTGTATCGCGATACTGCGCGAACCATTTTTCAATGCCTTGAACAGCGAGAATTTGAGCATGACCCAAGTCAAATTGACCACCAACCACGGCGACATCGTCATCGAGCTGAACGCCGAGAAAGCCCCGATCACCGTGGCCAACTTCATCGAATACGTTAACGCTGGCCACTACAGCAACACCGTATTCCACCGCGTGATCAAGGGCTTCATGATCCAGGGCGGCGGTTTCGAACCAGGCATGAACGAGAAGCGTGACAAGCGTGCCAGCATCCAGAACGAAGCTGACAACGGCCTGAAGAATGACAAGTACACCATCGCCATGGCCCGTACCATGGAGCCGCATTCGGCTTCTGCACAGTTCTTCATCAATGCCTCGAACAACGATTTCCTCAACCACAGCGGCAAGAACGTGCAAGGTTGGGGTTACGCAGTATTCGGCAAAGTGACCGAAGGTACTGATATCGTCGACGCCATCGAGAAAGTCGCCACCGGCTCCAAGTCCGGCCACCAGGACGTGCCGAAAGACGACGTGATCATCGAGAAAGCCGAGATCATTGAGTGATACTGCTGATCTCTGATCTGCACCTGCAAGAAGAACGCCCGGACATTACCCGGGCGTTTGTTGATCTGCTCGACGGTCGCGCGCGGCACGCCGAGGCGCTGTACATCCTCGGTGATTTCTTCGAGGCATGGATCGGCGACGACGCCATGACGCCCTTCCAGACCTCGATCTGCCAGGCTCTGCGTGCCTTGAGCGACAGCGGCACGCAAGTCTTTTTGATGCACGGCAACCGCGACTTCCTGCTCGGCCAGGCCTTCTGCACGGCCGCAGGTTGTACCTTGCTGGCGGATCCCAGCGTGGTCGAGATGGGCGGTGAGCCAGTGTTGCTGATGCACGGCGACAGCCTGTGCACCCGCGATCTGGCCTACATGAAGATGCGCCGTTACCTGCGCAACCCGCTGAGCCTGTGGATTCTTCGGCACCTGCCGCTGAGCACCCGGCAAAAGCTTGCGCGCAAGCTGCGCAGCGAAAGCCGGGCGCAGACGCGGATGAAGGCCAACGACATTGTCGATGTGACCGCCGAGGAAGTACCGCGGATCATGCAGCAGTTCGGGGTTCGCACCCTGGTGCATGGCCACACCCATCGACCGGCGATTCACAAGCTGGTGGTTGGCGATCAACCGGCGCGACGTATCGTGCTGGGTGATTGGGACCGACAAGGTTGGGCGCTGCAGGTGGATGAGCAAGGGTTTCAACTGCAACCCTTTGCTTTTCCCTGATAGGCCCAATCGCTGGCAAGCCAGCTCCCACAGGTCATGTGTTGCCCCTGTGGGAGCTGGCTTGCCAGCGATGCTTTTGCTTCAGTGCCCCGCCGACGCCGGCCCGGCCTTGGCCGCAAACGGCGGCTTGGCCAGCCATACCAGCAGTATCAAGCCTGCGAAAATCCAGCCCATCAGGGTGAAGTAATCCACCGTCGACATCATGTACGCCTGGCTGCCGAGCATCCGCTCCAGCTGCGCATACGACTGCCCGCTCGCCCCACCCAGTTGGTTCAGCGCCTCGCGGGTAGCCGGCTCGAAGGTGCTGATGCTTTCGCTCAGGTAGGCATGGTGCTGGTCCGCCCGGCGAATCCAGATCCAGGTGGTCAGCGAGGCGGCAAAGCTACCTCCCAGGGTGCGCAAAAACGTCGCCAGCCCCGAGCCGTCGGCAATCTGATGAGGCGGCAGATCAGACAGCAGGATGCTCAAGGTCGGCATAAAGAACAGCGCCACGCCGATACCCATGAACAGTTGCACCAGGGCGATGTGCTGGAAGTCCACTTCGTTGGTAAAGCCTGCGCGCATGAAGCAACTGGTGCCTATCGCCAGGAACGCCAGCCCAGCCAGCAGACGCAGGTCGAATTTGTGCGCGTACTTGCCGACAAACGGCGACATCAGCACCGGCAACAGGCCGATCGGTGCCACCGCCAGGCCCGCCCAGGTAGCGGTGTAGCCCATTTGCGTCTGCAGCCACTGCGGCAGGATCAGGTTGATGCCGAAGAACCCGGCATAGCCGCCGACCAGCACGATGGTGCCGATGCGAAAGTTGCGGTGCGCAAACAAGCGCAGGTTGACCACCGGGTGCTTGTCGGTCAGTTCCCAAATGATGAACACCGCCAGGAACACCAGCGAAATCAAGCTGCCAATGACGATGAAGCTGGACTCGAACCAGTCCAGGTCATTGCCCTTGTCCAGCACGATCTGCAACGCCCCGACGCCGATGATCAGGCTCAGCAAGCCAATGTAGTCCATCGGCTGACGGCTGGTACTGACCGGGCGGCTGCGCATCTGTTGGCGCACCACGGCCGCGGCGAACAGGCCAATCGGTACGTTGATGAAGAAGATCCACGGCCAGCTGTAGCTGTCGGTGATCCAGCCGCCGAGAATCGGCCCGGCAATCGGCGCCACCACCGTGACCATCGCCAGCAGCGCCAGCGCCATGCCCCGCTTGGCCGGTGGATAGACCGCAATCAGCAGGGTCTGGGTCATCGGGTACAGAGGCCCGGCAACGATACCCTGGAGCACGCGAAAGCCGACCAGTTCGGGCATCGACTGGGCAATGCCACAGAGGAACGAGGCCAATACAAACAGCAGGGTGGCCCAGATGAACAGCTTGACCTCACCGAAGCGCCGGCTCAGCCAGCCGGTCAGCGGCAAGGCAATGGCGTTGCTCACCGCAAACGAGGTGATGACCCAGGTGCCCTGCTCCGAACTCACGCCCAGGTTGCCGGAAATGGTCGGCAACGCCACGTTGGCGATGGTGGTGTCGAGCACCTGCATGAAGGTTGCCAGCGACAGGCCAATGGTGGTCAGCAACAGGCTTGGCGGTGTGAAGGAAGCCTGGCTGCCGCTCATCGCTGCGCCGTCTTGCTGGAGCCTACGCTGTTGTCATGGATCAACTTGGTGATCAGGGTGTCGGCCTCGACCAGCTGACGGTCGTATACCTGGGTGGCGAACGACGCCTTCTGTGGTGGTTGCTGGGCCAGGACCGGGCCGCTCTGGTCGTGCAAGTCGACTTCGACCTGGGTCGACAGGCCGACACGCAGCGGGTGCTTGGCCAGTTGTTCGGCATTGATATGAATGCGCACCGGTACCCGCTGAACGATCTTGATCCAGTTGCCGGTGGCGTTCTGCGCCGGCAGCAAGGCAAAGGCGCTGCCGGTACCGGCACCGAGGCTGTCAATGGTGCCGCTGTATCTGACGTCGCTGCCATACAGGTCGGCGACGATGTCCACCGGCTGGCCGATACGCATGTTGCGCAGCTGGGTTTCCTTGAAGTTGGCGTCAATCCACAGCTGGTCCAGCGGGATGACTGCCATGGTCGCAATGCCCGGTTGCAGGCGCTGGCCCAGTTGTACCGTGCGTTTGGCCACGTAACCTGTGACCGGCGCAACCAGGGTGGTGCGGGCATTGTTCAAATAAGCCTGACGCAATTCGGCGGCAGCAGCCATCACTTCGGGGTGCGACGACACCACGGTGTCATCCACCAGCGCAGTGGTGGTGTTGAGCTGCTGCCGGGCATCACTCAAGGCACTCTGGGCCGACGCCAGGTCGTCGCGGGCATGGGACAGTTCTTCCTGGGAGATGGCGCCGCCAGCCGCCAGGGTCCGGCGCCGATTGAAGTTATCCTGGGCCTTTTGCAACTCGGCCTGGCGTGCAGCCACCTGGGCCTTCTTGCCATCGACGTTGCTGTACAGGCCGCGCACCTGGCGCACGGCACGGGCCAGCTTGGCTTGCGCAGCTTGCAGGCCAACCTCGGCATCGCTGGGATCGAACGCGATGAGTACCTGCCCCTCGTGGACTAGGTCGCCATCGTCCGCGCCAATGCTGACCACGGTGCCGGTCACCTGCGGGGTGATTTCCACCACGTTGCCGTTGACATAGGCATCGTCGGTCTCTTCACTCCAGCGCCCGTAGAGTTCATGCCAGGCCCAGACCGCAGCGCCGCCGACGACAATCAGCAGCACCAGCGCCAGCAACCAGGTTTTGCGCTTGCGCGCGTTGTCGAGGTCCTGAGTGGTGTCATCTGCAGAAGAAATAGCGGCCATTTCAAATACCTTGGCTTAGTGAATGCGTGAAGTCGAAGGCGAGGGGCCAGGTGCTCATTTGGCCCCCACACGCATGGCAGTCAAGGTGTCGCCGGCAGCCAGCAGCACCTTGGTCAGAATGGCTTCGAGGGTGGCCAGCTCGCCGGGCTCCAGCACCCCAACCAGCTCGTTCATCGCCGCAGCACCGATCTGCGGCAACTGGTCGGCGAGCGTCTGGCCCTCCTCGCTGAGCTCCAGGCGAATCTGCCGGCGGTCGTCTGGGCAGCGACGGCGGATGATCAGGTCTTTCTGTTCCAGGCGGTCGAGCATGCGCGTCATCGAGCCGCTGTCTACCGACAGGTAGCGGCACAGCTCGGCCGGGGTGTCGACGCCGTACTGGGCGACGATGATCAGCACCTTGAACTGCGCGGCGGTAACGCCGTAGGGCTGCATATGGCTGTCGAGGATGCGGTCTTTGACCAGCGCGGCGCGGCCCAGAAGCATGCCAAGGGTGCAGTTCTGGAAGTTTTCCGGGGTGTAGTGCTGCATGAACGGAGATACCTGCTTAGGCAGTAAGTTACATAATGTTACTGCTTAGGCAGCTAGCGTCAAGACATTAATTAGCTTGCTTATTAATTGAACGATAGAAAGCCATCGCGGGGAAAGCCCGCTCCCACAGGTTTTGTGGGAGCGGGCTTTCCCCGCGATGAGGCTTAGGCAGGCACACCACTATGAAAACGAAACTCTTCATCCGGGCTGCTGATCAGTTCGGCCTCGACCGCCCTGACCTTCTCCACCACCCGCTCGATATCCGCCGTCTCACCGTACTGGTGAGCAAGCTTCAGGTAACCTTGGTAGTGCCGCGCTTCGCTGTTGAGCAAGCCGTGATAGAACTTACCCAGTTCCTCGTCCAGGTGCGGTACCAGTGCGGCAAAACGCTCGCAGCTGCGCGCCTCGATGAACGCCCCCACCACCAGAGTGTCCACCAGTTTCACCGGCTCATGGGTGCGCACCACCCGGCGCAAGCCCGAGGCATAGCGCCCGGCCGACAACGGTCGCAGGCCAATCTTGCGACGCTTCATCAGGCGCAGCACCTGCTCGTGATGCACCAGCTCTTCACGGGCCAGACGCGACATCATGTTGATCAGGTCCAGGTGCGTGTTGTACTTGGCCATCAGGCTCAGCGCGGTACTGGCGGCCTTGAACTCGCAGTTCTTGTGATCGATCAGCAGGGTTTCCTGGTCGGCAAGCGCCGCCTGGACCCAGGCGTCAGGGGTACGGCAGCCAAGGAAGGCTTCGATTTCGGGAATAAGGGACATAGGCTCACAAACAGGCAGGGCAAACAGCAAGAGCGGCGATTATACCGGCAGCGGCGGCGATCACCAGTCAACTATGCTTGATACATATCAACGCCCATTGCAGTTGGCGCCGACTATAGTCAGGCATTGGTCGCCATTTCTGAAGGGAGTTCACGCTCATGCAAGAAGTACGCAGCATCCTGGTGGTACTTGATCCCGAGCACGCCCACAGCCGCG
The DNA here is from genome assembly GCF_028656935.1 of Pseudomonas rubra. Lineage (GTDB taxonomy): Bacteria > Pseudomonadota > Gammaproteobacteria > Pseudomonadales > Pseudomonadaceae > Aquipseudomonas > Aquipseudomonas rubra. The sequence goes on along the minus strand of NZ_JAMDGZ010000043.1, from coordinate 24,513 downwards.
CGCTGACCCGGGCCAAACTGATCGCCGGTACCACTGGTGCGCGCCTGCACCTGTTGATGTGCGACAAGAACCACGACCACAGCGCCCTGCTCAGTCTGCTCAGCAGCCAGTTGCATGATGACGGCTTCGACAATGTGACCCATGAAGAAGCCTGGCATGGCAGCCTGCACGAATCGATCATCAAAGTGCAGCAGGACGAAGGCTGCGACCTGGTGATCAAGGAGCACCGCCCGGACAATCCGCTGAAAAAAGCCCTGCTCACTCCCAGCGACTGGAAGCTGCTGCGCCAGTGCCCGTGCGCGGTGCTGATGGTCAAGACCGAACGCCCTTGGACTGGAGGGGTGATCCTCGCTGCAGTGGATGTCGGCAATCACGACGAGGCCCATCGCCTGCTGCACACCAGCATCATCGATCACGGCTACGCGATAGCAAGCCTGGCCAAAGGCGAGTTGCACGTGATCAGCGCCCATCCATCACCGATGCTGTCGGCGGCGGACCCGGTCTATCAATTGAAAGAAACCATCGAGCAACGCTATCGCGAGGAATGCACAGCGTTTCAGGCCGAGTTCGATATCAAGGACGAGCGCCTGCATGTGGCCGAAGGGCCGGCGGATGTGCTGATTCCCTACACCGCCAGCAAGTACGATGCGGTGGTGACGGTGATCGGTACTGTGGCGCGTACCGGGATTTCCGGGGCGTTGATCGGTAACACTGCCGAGGTGGTGCTCGATTCGCTGGAATGCGATGTGCTGGTGCTCAAGACCGAGGAAGTGAAGGTGCAGCTAGCTGAACTGGCGAGGGGCTGAGGGCCTCATCACGGAGCAAGCCCGCTCCTACGGCACCTGTAGGAGCGGGCTTGCTCCGCGATGCATTCACTGCCTAACCCAGGGCATCCTTGAGAAACCCCGGCGCGATATAGCGCTGGTAGTGGGCTTCGGACAGCAGGAAGAATTCCCGATCAATGGCATCGCGCAACTCGGGCAATTCCCAGTCGCGAAACTCCGGCAGCAACACCATGCCGTAGGCCTCCAGCTCACGAATCACCCGCGCCCCACGGGCAATCAACTGATAAGCCCAGCAGTATTCGGACTGGTGCACCACGAAGCGGATCTTGCGCAGCTCCAGTTGCTGGCGCAGGCGCGTGGCATCAAAGACTTCAAGTTTGGCCACCATGACCTGCACCAGCAACTGCTCCAGGCGCAGCCACACCGCACGCTTCTCATCTTCGTTGTAGCCGTTCCAGTTGATCACTTCATGGTGAAAACGCTTGCAGCCACGGCACACCAGATCCCCGTAAACCGTGGAGCAGAGGCCGACACAGGGCGTTTTAATTGACTGATTGGACATGAAAAATAAGGCAGCTTGGCGGTGGAACAGGCTGTCATGTTAGCCCTTTGTCTAACGAGGGTCACCCGCTAAAGTCATACAGCGCGCCTTACCTTTATCGACTTTTTGCCGTAGAATCATCCGGCCTTTTCAAGGCAGCAATGTCCGTTAGAAGCTGTTTTCAAAGCGTCACGAGCACAGTTAATCCGGTAGAACGGCGTTGGCCCGGGATATTCACTTCGCGCATGTCCCGCGCCAGCCCTCATCAGCCTCCGTTCTACAGGCGTAAAACTTTGAAAGCAGCTTCTGTAAGGATTTCCTGCAACCCTGGCTACGCGGCCCAAGAAGCCGTATTGCGCACGGCTGCCGGAATTTCTGGATGAGCGTCCCGGACACCCATTTGGGACCACTGATGAGGGTAATAACTGTGCTTGAAGCCTACCGCAAACACATCGAAGAGCGTGCCGCCCAGGGTATCGTGCCCCAGCCGCTTAACGCCGAACAAACCGCAGGCCTGGTCGAGCTGCTGAAGAATCCTCCGGCTGGCGAAGAAGCCTTCCTCGTTGATCTGATCACCAACCGCATTCCACCAGGCGTGGACGAAGCTGCCTACGTCAAGGCCGGCTTCCTGTCCGCCGTCGCCAAGGGCGAAGCCAGCTCCCCGCTGCTCGACAAAAAGCGCGCCGTAGAGCTGCTGGGCACCATGCAGGGCGGCTACAACATCGCCACCATGGTCGAGCTGCTGGACGACGCCGAACTGGCTGCCGTCGCTGCCGAACAACTCAAGCACACCCTGCTGATGTTCGATGCGTTCCACGACGTCGCCGAGAAAGCCAAGGCGGGCAATGCCCACGCCAAAGCCGTGCTGGACTCCTGGGCCGCCGGTGAGTGGTTCACCGCCCGTCCGGCCATCGCCGACAAGTACACCCTGACCGTGTTCAAGGTGCCTGGCGAAACCAACACCGACGACCTGTCCCCTGCCCCGGACGCCTGGTCGCGCCCAGACATCCCGCTGCACGCCCTGGCCATGCTGAAAATGGCCCGTGACGGCATCGTGCCTGAGCAGCCTGGCTCGATCGGCCCGCTCAAGCAGATCGAAGAAGTCAAAGCCAAGGGCTTCCCGGTCGCCTACGTCGGTGACGTGGTCGGCACCGGTTCTTCGCGTAAATCCGCCACCAACTCGGTGCTGTGGTTCTTCGGCGACGACATCCCTTACGTGCCGAACAAGCGCGCTGGCGGTTTCTGCTTCGGCACCAAGATCGCCCCGATCTTCTACAACACCATGGAAGACGCCGGCGCCCTGCCAATCGAATTCGACTGCACCGACCTTGCCATGGGCGACGTCATCGACGTTTACCCGTTCAAAGGTGAAGTGCGCCGTCATGGCAGCGACGACCTGGTCACCAGCTTCCAGCTCAAGACCGAAGTGCTGCTCGACGAAGTCCGCGCTGGCGGCCGTATCCCGCTGATCGTCGGCCGTGGCCTGACCGAAAAAGCCCGCACCGAGTTGGGCCTGGGCCCAACCGACCTGTTCAAGCTGCCAGAAGCCCCGGTCGACACCGGCAAGGGCTACACCCTGGCGCAGAAGATGGTCGGCAAGGCCTGCGGCCTGCCAGAAGACAAAGGTGTGCGTCCAGGCACCTACTGCGAACCGAAGATGACCACCGTCGGCTCCCAGGACACCACTGGCCCGATGACCCGCGACGAGCTCAAAGACCTCGCCTGCCTGGGCTTCTCCGCCGACCTGGTCATGCAGTCGTTCTGCCACACCGCGGCCTATCCGAAGCCGATCGACGTCAACACCCACCATACCCTGCCGGATTTTATCCGCACCCGTGGCGGCGTGTCCCTGCGTCCAGGCGACGGTATCATCCACAGCTGGCTGAACCGCATGTTGCTGCCGGACACCGTCGGTACCGGTGGTGACTCGCACACCCGTTTCCCGATCGGCATCTCGTTCCCGGCCGGTTCCGGCCTGGTCGCCTTCGCCGCTGCCACCGGCGTCATGCCGCTGGACATGCCGGAGTCGATCCTGGTGCGCTTCAAGGGCAAACTGCAGCCAGGCATCACCCTGCGTGACCTGGTTCATGCCATCCCTTACTACGCCATCCAGAAAGGCCTGCTGACCGTCGAGAAGAAGGGCAAGATCAACGCCTTCTCCGGCCGCATCCTGGAAATCGAAGGCCTGGACGACCTCACCGTCGAACAAGCGTTCGAACTTTCCGACGCCTCGGCCGAACGCTCCGCTGCCGGTTGCTCGATCAAGCTGCCAGAGAAGGCGATCGCCGAGTACCTGCAGTCGAACATCACCCTGCTGCGCTGGATGATCAGCGAAGGCTACGGCGATGCCCGTACCATGGAGCGCCGTGCGCAAGCCATGGAAGCCTGGCTGGCCAACCCGAAACTGCTGGCGGCCGACGCCGATGCCGAATACGCCGAAATCATCGAAATCGATCTGGCCGACGTGAAAGAGCCTGTGCTCTGCGCGCCGAACGACCCGGACGACGCGCGCCTGCTGTCGAGCGTTCAGGGCGAGAAGATCGACGAAGTGTTCATCGGTTCGTGCATGACCAACATCGGCCACTTCCGCGCTGCCGGCAAGCTGCTGGACAAGGTCAAGGGTGGCATCCCTACCCGTCTGTGGCTGGCTCCGCCAACCAAGATGGACGCCCACCAGCTGACCGAAGAAGGCTACTACGGCATCTACGGCAAAGCCGGTGCACGCATGGAAATGCCAGGCTGCTCGCTGTGCATGGGTAACCAGGCACGTGTGCAGACCGGTTCGACCGTGGTCTCCACGTCGACCCGTAACTTCCCGAACCGCCTGGGTGACGCCACCAACGTCTACCTGGCTTCTGCCGAGCTGGCTGCCGTTGCCTCGATCCTGGGCAAACTGCCAACCGTCGAAGAGTACATGGAGTACGCGAAGAACATCGACAGCATGGCTGCCGACGTTTACCGCTACCTGAGCTTCGACCAGATCGCCGAGTTCCGTGAAGCCGCTGCGAACGCCAAGATTCCGGTTGTTCAAGCCTAAGCTGACCTAGCGTGAAAAAAAGCCCCGCCAATTGGCGGGGCTTTTTATTGTCTTTGAAAAGCATCGCTGGCAAGCCAGCGATGAGGGCCTCAGATCACCAACAGATCAACAAACCGATGCACCGCCGTCGCCTCAAGCGCCGCCTGATCCTTGCACAAGGTAAAGATCTGCGCTGAACGCTGCCCGGTGAAGCGTGTCGCCAGGTTGGCCTTGAACTTCTCTTCCAGTAACGGAATGCCCTCGGCTCGCCGCCGACGGTGACCAATCGGGTACTCCACCACCACCCGCTCCGTGCTCGAACCATCGTTGAAGAACACCTGCACGGCATTGGCGATCGAGCGCTTGTCGGCCTCCAGGTATTCCCGGGTAAAACGCGGCTCTTCGACGATCTCCATCTTCTCGCGCAAACGGTCGATGATCGGGTGCGCAGCATGAAAATCATCTTCGTACTGTTCGGCCACCAGGTTGCCGAAAATCAGCGGTACGGCGGTCATGTACTGAATGCAGTGATCGCGGTCAGCGGCGTTGGCCAGGGTGCCAACCTTGGAAATGATGCGGATCGCCGATTCATGGGTGGTAATGACGATGCGCTCGATTTCATCCAGGCGGTTACGCACCTGCGGGTGCAGGGCTACCGCCGCTTCGCAGGCGGTCTGGGCATGGAATTCGGCGGGAAAACTGATCTTGAACAGCACATTTTCCATCACATAGCTGGCGTATTTTTGCGTCAGGCTGAAGCTGCGTTTGTCTTCGGGCTTGAGCGCCAGGTCCTTGTTGGTGTGGCTGAACAGCACATCGTAAAAGCCCCACTGCGGTGCGCTCAGCACCCCGGGAATGCCCATCTCGCCGCGCAAGGCGATATCGGCCAGACGCACGCCACGGCTGGAGGCATCCCCCGCCGCCCAGGACTTGCGCGAGCCGGCATTGGGCGCATGGCGGTAGGTGCGCAAGGCCTGGCCATCGACGAACGCGTGGGAAAGCGCCGCCAGCAGCTGTTCACGAGTGGCGCCCATGAGCTTGGCGCACACCGCTGTAGAGGCGACCTTGACCAGCAGCACATGGTCAAGGCCGACGCGGTTGAAGGAGTTTTCCAGGGCAATCACGCCCTGGATCTCGTGGGCCATGATCATCGCCTCAAGCACCGTACGCATGCTCAACGGTGCCTCGCCATTGGCCACGCGCTTTTGCGACAGGTGGTCGGCCACCGCCAAAATGCCGCCGAGGTTGTCGGAAGGATGCCCCCACTCGGCAGCCAGCCAGGTGTCGTTGTAATCGAGCCAACGCACGATGCAACCGATGTCCCAGGCCGCCTTGACCGGGTCCAGGCGGTAGCTGGTACCCGGCACCCGTGCGCCGAACGGCACCACAGTGCCTTCCACCAGCGGCCCCAGGTGCTTGGTGCATTCCGGAAAACGCAACGCCAGCAGGCCGCAGCCCAGGGTATCCATCAGGCAGTTGCGCGCGGTGTCCAGCGCCTCCACCGACTCGACCTTGTAGTTCAAGACATAGTCAGCAATGTCCTGCAGCACCCGGTCGTAGTCGGGGCGGTTGTTCAGATCAACGTTGGCACTCATTTCACATCTCTCTGTTGACGTAGGTAACAGGGAGCCAAGCGCCGTTACTGGTCAGAAGGCATCAGCGGGTACCCGCACCCAGCCCTCCATCAGCACGCGAGCGCTGCGGCTCATGATTGCTTTGGTAACCGTCCACTCGCCGTTCACCTGGCGGGCCTGGGCGCCAACGCGCAAGGTGCCCGAGGGATGGCCGAATCGTACGGCGCTGCGTTCGCCACCACCGGCAGCGAGGTTGACCAGGGTGCCGGGCACGGCCGCAGCCGTACCAATGGCAACCGCAGCGGTACCCATCATGGCGTGGTGCAATTTGCCCATGGACAGCGCCCGTACCACTAGATCAACGTCGGCGGCGGCCACGGCTTTACCACTGGATGACTGATAGGCCGTCGGCGGCGCGACAAAGGCGACTTTCGGTGTGTGCTGGCGCTTGGCGGCTTCATCGATATGTTCGATCAGACCCATGCGCACCGCGCCATAGGCACGGATGGTCTCGAAACGGGCCAGGGCTTGCGGGTCGCTGTTGATCGCCTCCTGCAGCTCGGTGCCGGTGTAGCCGATATCCTGGGCCTGGATGAAGATGGTCGGGATGCCGGCATTGATCAGCGTGGCCTTGAGGGTGCCGACGCCGGGCACTACCAGGTCGTCGACCAGGTTGCCAGTAGGGAACATCGAACCGCCCTCGCCGTCTTCGTCGGCGGCCGGGTCCATGAATTCGAGCTGCACTTCGGCGGCCGGGAAGGTCACGCCGTCCAGTTCGAAGTCACCGGTCTCCTGGACTTCGCCGTCAGTGATCGGCACATGGGCGACGATGGTCTTGCCGATATTGGCCTGCCAGATGCGCACCACGGCCACGCCGTCATGAGGAATGCGGCTGCTGTCGACCAGGCCGGCGCTGATGGCGAAAGAGCCGACCGCCGCCGAGAGATTGCCGCAGTTGCCGCTCCAGTCGACAAAAGCGGTATCGATCGAGACCTGGCCAAACAGGTAGTCCACATCGTGCTCGGGCTTGATGCTGCGCGAGAGGATCACGGTTTTGCTGGTGCTGGACGTCGCGCCGCCCATGCCGTCGATCTGCTTGCCATAGGGGTCGGGGCTGCCGATTACCCGCAGCAGCAGGGCGTCACGGGCCGGACCAGGGACCTGTGCACGCTCGGGCAGGTCCTGGAGGCGAAAGAATACGCCCTTGCTGGTGCCGCCACGGATGTAGGTGGCGGGGATTTTGATTTGCGGTGCATGTGCCATAGCTGGGTTGTCCTGTGAGTGCTGTGGGGGAGCTATCGCGGGGCAAGCCCGCTCCCACAGTACTGTGGGAGCGGGCTTGCCCCGCGATGGGGCCCTACCTCAAACGGCCGCCGATTCAAGGAAGTCCTGGGCAAAGCGCTGCAGCACCCCGCCCGCTTCGTAGATCGACACTTCTTCGGCGGTATCCAGGCGGCACGTCACCGGCACTTCGATACGCTCGCCGTTTTGACGAGTGATCACCAGGGTCAGGGTCGCCCGCGGCGTGCGCGGGCCCTCAACGTCGTAGGTCTCGGTACCGTCGATGCCCAAGGTCTTGCGGTTGACGCCCGGCTTGAACTCCAGCGGCAACACGCCCATGCCCACCAGGTTGGTGCGGTGGATACGCTCGAAGCCTTCGGCGACGATCGCCTCGACACCGGCCAGGCGTACGCCCTTGGCCGCCCAGTCACGGGATGAGCCCTGGCCGTAGTCGGCACCGGCAACGATGATCAGCGGCTGCTTGCGCTCCATGTAGGTTTCGATCGCTTCCCACATGCGCGCGACCTTGCCTTCGGGCTCGATGCGCGCCAGCGAACCCTGCTTGACCTTGCCGTTCTCTTGCACCATTTCGTTGAACAGCTTCGGGTTGGCAAAGGTTGCGCGCTGCGCGGTCAGGTGGTCACCGCGATGGGTGGCGTAGGAGTTGAAGTCTTCCTCCGGCAAGCCCATTTTCGCCAGGTACTCGCCCGCGGCGCTGTCGAGCATGATGGCGTTGGACGGCGACAGGTGGTCGGTGGTGATGTTGTCCGGCAACACCGCCAGCGGGCGCATGCCCTTGAGCGTGCGCTCGCCGGCCAGGGCGCCTTCCCAGTATGGCGGGCGGCGGATATAGGTGCTCATCGGGCGCCAGTCGTACAGCGGGGTGACCTTGGGCCCGGTGTCTTCCTGCACGGCGAACATCGGGATGTAGACCTGGCGGAATTGCTCGGGTTTGACCGCCGCCTTGACCACTGCGTCGATTTCTTCGTCGCTTGGCCAGATGTCCTTGAGGCGAACTTCCTTGCCGTCGACCACGCCCAGCACATCTTTCTCGATATCAAAGCGAATGGTGCCAGCAATCGCGTAGGCCACCACCAACGGCGGCGAAGCGAGGAACGCCTGCTTGGCGTACGGGTGGATACGCCCATCGAAGTTGCGGTTGCCCGAGAGCACGGCGGTGGCGTACAGGTCGCGGTCGATGATTTCCTGCTGGATCACCGGGTCCAGCGCACCGGACATACCGTTACAGGTAGTGCAGGCAAAGGCGACGATGCCAAAACCGAGTTGTTCAAGCTCGTCGTCAAGGCCCGCTTCTTTGAGGTACAAAGCGACGGTCTTGGAACCTGGCGCCAACGATGATTTCACCCACGGCTTGCGCACCAGGCCAAGCTTGTTGGCGTTGCGCGCCAGCAGGCCTGCGGCAATCACATTGCGCGGGTTGCTGGTGTTGGTGCAGCTGGTGATAGCGGCAATGATCACCGCACCATCGGGCATTTGCCCCGGCACTTCGTCCCACTGGCCGGCAATGCCCTTGCTCGCCAGGTCGCTGGTGGCGACCCGGGCGTGGGGGTTGGACGGCCCGGCCATGTTGCGCACCACGCTCGACAGGTCAAAGCGCAGCACCCGCTCGTACTCGGCATTGGCCAGGCTGTCGGACCACAGGCCTGCGGCCTTCGCGTAAGTCTCCACCAGCTTGACCTGCTCATCTTCACGGCCGGTGAGCTTGAGGTAGTCGATGGTCTGCTGATCGATGGAGAACATCGCTGCGGTGGCACCGTATTCCGGGGCCATGTTGGAGATGGTCGCACGGTCGCCCAGGGTCAGGGCGCGGGCGCCTTCACCGTAGAACTCAAGGTAGGCGCCGACCACTTTTTGCTGGCGCAGGAATTCGGTCAGGGCCAGCACCACGTCGGTGGCGGTGATGCCCGGTTGCGGCTTGCCCGAGAGCTCGACGCCAACGATTTCCGGCAGGCGCATCCACGAAGCGCGGCCGAGCATGACGTTCTCCGCCTCAAGGCCGCCAACGCCGATGGCGATCACGCCCAAGGCGTCAACGTGCGGGGTGTGGCTGTCGGTGCCGACACAGGTGTCCGGGTAGGCCACGCCGCGCTCGGCGTGGATCACCGGCGACATCTTCTCCAGGTTGATCTGGTGCATGATGCCGTTGCCCGGCTGGATCACGTCGACGTTCTTGAACGCCTTCTTGGTCCAGTTGATAAAGTGGAAGCGGTCTTCGTTGCGACGATCTTCGATAGCGCGGTTCTTGTCGAACGCCTGCGGGTCGAAACCACCGCACTCCACCGCCAGGGAGTGGTCGACGATCAACTGCACCGGCACCACCGGGTTGACCTGGGCCGGGTCACCGCCACCGTCGGCGATGGCATCGCGCAGGCCGGCCAGGTCCACCAGCGCGGTCTGGCCGAGAATGTCGTGGCACACCACGCGCGCCGGGAACCAGGGGAAGTCGAGGTCGCGCTTGCGCTCGATCAGCTGGCCCAGCGAAGCATTGAGGCTGGCCGGATCGCAGCGGCGCACCAGGTTTTCCGCCAGTACGCGGGAGGTGTAAGGAAGCTGGTCATAGGCGCCGGGCTTGATCGCATCGACCGCCGCGCGGGCGTCGAAATAATCCAGGTCGGTGCCCGGCAGGTTCTTGCGAAATTCACTATTCATGGCACAGGGACTCAATCACGGTAAGGTCGGTGGTGCGGCAGCCAACCCGAAACCCTGTGGGAGCTGGCCTTGCCAGCGATGCAGACACCGCGGTACTCCAGGCACCGCGTCGATCCAATCGCCGGCAAGGCCGGCTCCCACAACAGCCCGGGCTGCGCTACCGTCTCAGCGTTGTTCGATTGGCACGAACTTGCGCTGTTCGACGCCGGTGTACTCGGCGCTCGGGCGGATGATGCGGTTGTTGGCCCGCTGCTCGAACACATGCGCCGCCCAGCCGGTCAGGCGCGAGCAGACGAAGATCGGGGTGAACAGCTTGGTCGGGATGCCCATGAAGTGGTACGCCGAGGCATGGTAGAAGTCGGCGTTGGGGAACAGTTTCTTCTGCTCCCACATGGTCTTGTCGATGGCTTCGGAGACCGGGTACAGCACGCTGTCACCCACCTCGTCGGCCAACTGCTTCGCCCAACCCTTGATCACCTCGTTGCGCGGGTCGGACTCTTTGTAGATGGCATGGCCAAAGCCCATGATCTTGTCCTTGCGCGCCAGCATCTGCAGCAGTTCGGCAGTGGCTTCCTGCGGGCTCTGGAAGCGCTCGATCAGCTCCATCGCCGCTTCGTTGGCGCCACCGTGCAGCGGGCCGCGCAACGAGCCGATGGCAGCGGTGACGCAGGAGTACAGGTCGGACAAGGTCGAGGCGCAGACCCGGGCAGTGAAAGTCGAGGCGTTGAATTCGTGCTCGGCGTAGAGGATCAGCGAGACGTTCATCACCTTGACGTGCAGCGCGCTCGGCTTCTTGCCATGCAACAGGTGCAGGAAATGGCCGCCGATGGTGTCTTCATCGCTGGTGCAGTCGATGCGCACGCCATGGTGGGTGAAGCGGTACCAGTAGCACATCACTGCCGGGAACAGCGCCAGCAGGCGGTCGGTCTTGTCGTGCTGCAGGTCGAAGGTCAGCTCCGGCTCCAGGGTGCCCAGCACCGAGCAACCGGTACGCATCACGTCCATCGGGTGGGCATCGCGCGGGATGCGCTCAAGCACTTCCTTGAGGGCCTGGGGCAGGTCGCGCAGGCCCTTGAGTTTGCGCTTGTAGTCGGCGAGTTCGGCCGCGCTGGGTAGTTCACCGTACAGCAGCAGGTAGGCCACTTCCTCGAACTCGGCACCGGCCGCCAGGTCGCGCACATCGTAGCCACGGTAGGTCAGCCCGGCACCGGCCTGGCCCACGGTCGACAGTGCAGTTTGCCCGGCCACTTGACCACGCAGGCCGGCACCACTGAGTACTTTTGCTTCGGCCATTGTCTTTCTCCTTTCTTGAATTTGTTATGGAATCTCAGGCTGATCGCGGGGCAAGCCCGCTCCTACATTATTCGAACATTCAGCCCTTTTTCTGGGCGAACAGTGCGTCGAGCTTTTGCTCGAAGACGTGGTAGTTGATGGCGTCGTACAGCTCCATGCGAGTCTGCATGGTGTCGATGACGTTTTTCTGCGTGCCGTCGCGACGCAGCGCGGTGTAGACGTTTTCCGCAGCCTTGTTCATGGCGCGGAAGGCCGACAGCGGGTACAGCACCAGCGAGACATCGACCGAGGCCAGTTCTTCAGTGGTGTACAGCGGCGTGGCGCCAAATTCGGTGATGTTGGCCAGGATCGGCGCCTTGACCCGGTCGGCGAAGGTCTTGTACATCGAAAGCTCGGTGATGGCTTCCGGGAAGACCATGTCGGCACCGGCTTCGATGCAGGCGGCGGCGCGGTCCAGGGCCGCTTCCAGGCCTTCGACGGCCAGGGCGTCGGTACGCGCCATGATCACGAAGCTGTCGTCGGTACGGGCGTCGACGGCGGCCTTGATGCGGTCGACCATCTCCTGCTGGGAGACGATTTCCTTGTTCGGACGGTGGCCGCAACGCTTGGCGCCGACTTGGTCTTCGATGTGGATGGCGGCGGCGCCGAACTTGATCATCGACCTGACGGTACGGGCGACGTTGAATGCCGAAGAGCCAAAACCGGTATCCACGTCCACCAGCAGCGGCAGATCGCAGACGTCGGTGATGCGCCGTACGTCGGTCAGTACGTCGTCCAGGCCGCTGATGCCCAGGTCAGGCAGGCCCAGGGAGCCTGCAGCTACGCCGCCACCCGACAGGTAGATAGCCTTGAAGCCGGCACGCTGGGCCAGCAGCGCGTGGTTGGCGTTGATGGCGCCGACCACCTGCAACGGGTGCTCGGCGGCGACTGCATCGCGAAAGCGCTGGCCGGGACTGCTTTTCTGACTCATGACTCACCTCGTGGGCTGGAAGCGTCCAGGTAGTGACGCTCGATGTTGCGTTTGGAGGCGCCGATGTGACGGCGCATCAAGAGCTCGGCCAGTTCACCGTCACGGTCGGCGATGGCATCGAGAATCCGGTGGTGTTCGGCGAACGCCTGGCGTGGCCGGTTGGGCGTGGCGGAGAACTGGATGCGGTACATGCGCACCAGTTGATACAGCTCGCCGCAGAGCATCTGCACCAAGGTGCGGTTGCCACTGCCCTGGATGATCCGGTAGTGGAAGTCGAAATCGCCTTCCTGCTGGTAATAGCCAAGCCCGGCCTGGAAGGTGGCATCGCGCTCGTGGGTGTCGAGTACCCGGCGCAGCTCGTCGATCTCGGCTACGCTCATACGCTCGGCGGCCAGACGGCAGGCCATGCCTTCGAGGGACTCGCGAATCTCGTACAGCTCGATCAGTTCGGCGTGGCTGAGCGACACTACCCGCGCCCCGACATGGGGCACGCGCACCAGCAGGCGCTGGCCTTCCAGGCGGTGGATCGCCTCGCGCAGCGGCCCGCGGCTGATACCGTAGGTGCGCGCCAGCTCAGGCTCCGAGATCTTGCTGCCAGGGGCGATCTCGCCTTTGACGATGGCCGCCTGGATGCGCCGGAAGACGTTTTCCGAGAGGGTTTCGCTGTCGTCTGCCACTGCGCTGGAGGCTTGGGCTACATCCAACATATTGTCGACACCTCATAAATCAATGAGGGCAAAACTAGCCAAACAGCAGCGCATAGTCAAAGACAAATTCAACATTGTCGACAATCGTCTAAGAACGAACTTCAAGGTCTGCGGTGTTGTCTGAGTGCAGCCGCTGGCGCCAGCACACCAGCGTGATAGAATGCCGCGCCTCCCGACGGGGCACGAATAGTGTGTCTGTCATCTGTATATGCAGGTGGCAGGTAAACGAGGAAGCTTGCGCAGAATTGCCAGTGGCCTTGACCCGAACATCGCACAGCACCGCGCCAGGATTTATGAGACTTACGCCCCTCCCACTGTTGTTCAGCCTTTGTCTGTTGCCGGCCCTGGGCCAGGCTGCGGAAAAGACCGTGTATGGCCTTAACGAATACGCCCGCCTGGCCGATATCGACCTGGAAGTGGCGGCCAAACTCGACACCGGGGCCAAGACCGCCTCGCTCAGTGCCCGTGACATCAAGCGCTTCAAGCGCAATGGTGAGTCCTGGGTGCGCTTCTACCTGGCAATTGACGCTGCTCACTCGCATCCGATAGAACGACCACTGGCCCGCGTCAGCAAGATCAAGCGACGCGCCGGTGATTACGACCCGGACGAAGGCAAGGCCTATACCGCCCGTCCGGTGATTGCCATGAACATCTGCATGGGTACGGCCCTGCGCAGCATCGAAGTGAACCTGACCGACCGCAGCGCGTTCCAGTACCCGCTGCTGATCGGCTCCGAGGCACTCAAGCACTTCGATGCGCTGGTCGACCCAAGCCTTAAATACGCTGCCGGCAAACCCGCCTGCGCCACTGACGCTCACACCGCAGAGTAATCCCGATGCGCTCTCTTACCCTCCACCTGAAAGTCCTGATTACCGTCCTGGTGCTATTGGGCGTCATGGTCACGGCCTATCAGATCTTCTTTCTCGGCATTCCGGTGACCGAGGATGAAACCGATGACCTGTGGAACATCGACGCCAAGGTCGAGTTCGTCGCCAGCCCGAAGGATCCGGTCAAGGTCCAGATGTTCGTGCCGCCGCTGAGCCGCGACTACGTCAGCCTCAACGAGAGTTTCATCTCCAACAACTACGGCGTCAGCGTCAACCGTGTCGACGGCAACCGCAAGGTGACCTGGTCGGCCCGTCGCGCCAGCGGCAACCAGACGCTTTACTACCGCCTGGTACTGACCAAGCGCTACAGCACCGAAAAGGCCAAGATCAAAGGCCCGACCTTCCGCGACAGCCTGGCGGTCGAAGGCCCGGAAAAGGTCGCCGCCGAAGCCCTGATGGCGCCCATTCGCCAGCACTCGGCCGACGTCGAGACCTTTGTCAGCGAGACCATCAAGCGGGTCAACAACCTTAACGATGACAACGTCAAGCTGCTGCTGGCCGGCGATACTTCATCGCTGAACAAGGCCAAGATCATCGACCTGCTGCTGTCCATCGCCCACGTGCCGGTGGAAAAGGTCCACACCATCCGCCTGGTCGCCGACCAGCCACAAACCCCGGAACTGTGGCTGCGCAGCTTCAATGGCACCGACTGGCTGTACTTCAACCCGGACACCGGCGAGCAGGGCCTGCCGACCGACCGCTTGCTGTGGTGGACCGGTGATGACAACCTGATCACCGTCGATGGCGGCAAGAAAGCCAATGTCAGCTTCAGCCTCAACAACAGCGAAATGAACGCCATTCGCCTGGCCAAGCTGACCGACGAGAACACCGACGCCGACTTCCTCGAGTACTCGCTGTACGGCCTGCCGCTGCAGACCCAACAGACCTTCATGATCATGGTGATGATCCCGATCGGCGTGCTGGTGATCCTGGTGCTGCGCAACCTGATCGGCCTGCAGACCCTGGGAACCTTCACCCCGGTACTGATCGCCCTGGCCTTCCGCGAAACCCAGCTGGGCTTCGGCATCATCCTGTTCACGGTGATCACCGCGCTCGGCCTGTCACTACGCTCCTACCTTGAGCACCTGAAGTTGCAGATGCTGCCGCGTCTGTCGGTGGTACTGACCTTCGTCGTGGTACTGATCGCCGCCATCAGCCTGTTCAGCCACAAGCTGGGCCTGGAACGCGGCCTGTCGGTAGCGCTGTTCCCGATGGTGATCCTGACCATGACCATCGAACGCCTGTCGATCACCTGGGAAGAACGCGGCGGTGGCCATGCCATGAAAGTGGCAATCGGCACCCTGTTCGCCGCCTCCGTCGCACACCTGCTGATGAGCGTGCCGGAGCTGGTGTACTTCGTCTTCACCTTCCCGGCGGTACTGCTGATTCTGGTGGGCTTCATGCTGGCGATGGGTCGCTACCGCGGCTACCGCCTGACGGAGCTGGTGCGTTTCAAGGCTTTCGTGAAGGCTGACGCCTGATGTTCGGTCTCTGGAAAACCTGGAAAGCCCTGGAGGCCCGGGGCATCATGGGTATCAACCGGCGCAATGCGGATTACGTCCTCAAGTACAACAAGCGCCATTTGTACCCGATCGTCGACGACAAGATCATCACCAAGGAGCGTGCGATCCAGGCCGGCATCCATGTGCCGGAGATGTACGGGATCATCTCCACCGAGAAAGAGATCGACAAGCTCGGCGAGATCATCGGCGGGCGCAGCGACTTCGTCGTCAAGCCTGCCCAGGGTGCCGGCGGTGACGGCATCCTGGTGGTGGCCGATCGCTTCGAGGACCGTTACCGCACGGTCTCGGGCAAGATCATCAGCCATGAGGAAATCGAGCACCAGATCTCCAGCATCCTCACTGGGCTCTACTCCCTGGGCGGCCACCGTGACCGTGCGCTGATCGAGTATCGGGTCACCCCGGACCAGATTTTCAAGAGCATCAGCTACGAAGGCGTGCCGGACATCCGCATCATCGTGCTGATGGGCTATCCGGTGATGGCCATGCTGCGTTTGCCCACCCGCCAATCCGGCGGCAAGGCCAACCTGCACCAGGGCGCTATCGGCGTGGGTGTGGACCTGGCCACCGGCGTGACCCTGCGCGGCACCTGGCTGAACAACATCATCAGCAAGCACCCGGACACCACCAACGCGGTGGACGGCGTGCAACTGCCAAACTGGGACGGCTTCATGAAGCTGGCCGCCGGCTGCTACGAGTTGTGCGGCCTGGGCTACATCGGTGTCGACATGGTCCTGGACCAGGACAAGGGCCCGTTGATCCTTGAGCTCAACGCCCGCCCCGGCCTGAACATCCAGATCGCCAACGACTGCGGCCTGACCCTGCGCACCCACGCGGTCGAGGCACACCTGGAGCAACTGGCCAAGGACGGTCGCCAGGAAACCGCCGAGGAGCGCGTGCGCTTCGCCCAGGAGCTGTTCGGTCACGTGCCGAGCTGAGTCCACTGCCCGTTCGCGTCAGCCTGCCCGGCTGGCGCGGGCGGCAGACTCAATGTCGTAGTCAGCGCTAGGAGCATTTCCTACACGGGACTACAATCGCCTCCCCCGCATTCATAGCTGTTACTTGCATGCCGACCTGTACGCTCCACCCCCTGCCCTACCAGGCTGACCCTGCGACCTACTTTGCGCGCATCCGCAAGGCACCTGGCGCCGTGCTGCTCGACAGCGCCCGGCCAACCGCCGAACGCGGCCGTTTCGACCTGCTCAGCGCCTGGCCGCTGCAGACCCTGGCACCCACAGAGGAAGAAAGCGGCAGCGCCTATTTGCAGCGCCTGCGCACATGCCTGGCGCAGCTAGGCTTGGCGCAGCTGCCCGATGGCGTTGAATTGCCGTTTGCCGGCGGCCTGATTGGCTATTTGAGCTACGATTTCGGCCGACGCCTTGAGCACCTGCCCAACCTTGCCGTCGACGACCTGGGCCTGGCCGATGCCAGCCTTGGCCTGTATGCCTGGGCGCTGATCAGCGATCACCAGCAACAGCGCAGCCAGTTGCTGTTCCACCCAAGCCTGGGCGAGGCCGAGCGCCAGCGCCTGATCGATCTGTTCGAGGGGCCGACAACTGCCGAGGTTGACAGGTTTTCGCTGCAAGCGCCGATGCGCGGTGATATCAGCGCAGCCGGCTATCGCCAGGCCTTTGATCGGGTACAGCAGTACATTCATGCCGGCGACTGCTACCAGATCAACCTGACCCAGCGCTTTCGCGCACCTTGCCAGGGCGACCCCTGGCACGCCTACCAGGCCCTGCGCCAGGCCTGCCCGACACCCTATTCGGGCTTCCAGTTGCTGGCCGATGGCAGCGCGCTGCTGAGCTTCTCGCCGGAGCGTTTCATCCGGGTCAGTGACGGCCAGGTGGAAACCCGTCCGATCAAAGGTACCCGGCCACGCAGCCGCGATGCCGACGAGGATGCGCGCAACGCCGCCGAACTGCTGGGCAGCGACAAGGATCGCGCCGAGAACCTGATGATCGTCGACCTGCTGCGCAACGACCTGGGGCGTACCTGCGAGATCGGCTCGGTGCAGGTGCCGGAGCTGTTCAGCCTGGAAAGCTACCCCAACGTGCATCACTTGGTCAGCAGCGTCACTGGCCGCTTGGCCGCTGGCAAGGATGCCCTGGACCTGATCGCCGACAGCTTCCCCGGCGGCTCGATCACCGGCGCACCGAAAATTCGTGCCATGCAGATCATCGATGAACTGGAACCCAGCCGTCGCGCCTTGTATTGCGGGTCGTTGCTGTATGTGGACGTGCGCGGCGAAATGGACAGCTCGATCGCCATTCGCAGCTTGCTGGTCAAGGACGGTCAGGTGTGTTGCTGGGGCGGTGGCGCAGTGGTGGCCGATTCGGACTGGCAGGCTGAATACGAGGAGTCGATCACCAAGGTCAAGGTGTTGCTCGAGACCTTGCAGGGTCTCTAAAAACATCGCGGGTCAAGCCCGCTCCCACAGGTTTGTGGGAGCAGGTGGCCTTACAGGCTCAACGAGCGATTCGAAGCCTTGATGAATTCCTGCTTGAGCGCAGCAAAATCATGCACCGCCGGGAACTGCGGAAACTCGCGAATCACGTTGTCCGGCGCATGGAACAGGATCCCTGCATCCGCTTCACCGAGCATGCTGGTGTCGTTGTACGAGTCGCCGGCGGCAATCACCCGGTAGTACAGGCTCTTGAAGGCCAGCACCGACTGACGCTTGGGGTCTTTCTGGCGCAACTGGTAGCCGGTGACCCGGTCGGTTTCATCGGTGATCAGGCGGTGACAGAGCAGCGCCGGGAAGCCCAGCTGACGCATCAGCGGCTGGGAAAACTCGTAGAAGGTGTCGGAAAGAATCACCACCTGGAAGCGCTCGCGCAACCAGTCGACGAATTCGATGGCACCGTCCAGCGGTTTGAGCGTGGCGATCACGGCCTGGATATCGGAAAGCTTCAGGCCATGCTCATCGAGAATGCGCAGGCGCTGTTTCATCAACACGTCGTAATCGGGGATGTCGCGGGTGGTGGCCCGCAGCGATTCGATTCCGGTTTTTTCCGCGAAGGCGATCCAGATTTCCGGGACCAATACACCTTCCAGGTCGAGACAGGCAATTTCCACAGCACACTCCTCGAACAACGCCAAAAATGGGAAGCCGCACTCTACATGCGCGGCGTCTACCCCGGCAATTTTTGTTAAGATCAGGGCATTACGAGCGCCAAGCGCCATTCAAAGACCGGAAGCCGCCTGATGAGCCAACCCTTCGACGTCGCCGCCCTGGCCGCGACCTACGCCAACAAGTCACCGCAAGACATCCTCAAGCTGGCCTTCGAGCACTTTGGCGATGACCTGTGGATCTCCTTCAGCGGCGCCGAGGACGTGGTGCTGGTGGACATGGCCTGGAAGCTCAACAAGCACGTCAAGGTGTTCAGCCTCGACACCGGCCGCCTGCACCCGGAAACCTACCGCTTCATTGAGCAGGTGCGCGAACAGTACAAGCTGCCGATCGAGATCCTTAGCCCCGACCACAGCAAGCTCGAACCCTTCGTCAAAGACAAAGGCCTGTTCAGCTTCTACAAGGACGGCCATGGCGAGTGCTGTGGCATCCGCAAGATCGAACCGCTGCGGCGTAAACTGAGCACCGTCAGCGCCTGGGCCACCGGCCAGCGCCGTGACCAGAGCCCGGGCACCCGCAGCCAGGTGGCCGCACTGGAGATCGACAGCGCCTTCTCCACCCCCGAGCACACCCTGTACAAGTTCAACCCGCTGGCGCAGATGAGCAGCGAAGAAGTCTGGGGCTATATCCGCATGCTCGAGCTGCCCTACAACAGCCTGCACGAGCGCGGCTTCATCAGCATCGGCTGCGAACCCTGCACCCGCCCGGTGCTGCCGAACCAGCACGAACGCGAAGGCCGCTGGTGGTGGGAAGAGTCGACCCAGAAGGAATGCGGGCTGCACGCCGGCAACCTGATCACCAAGGGCTGATCACCAAGGGCTGATCGCCTAGGCACTGCAGTAGCGCGACAGGCTGCTCTGCAGGTGCGCCATGGCATCGCATAGCTGATCGACCAACCGCCACAGCTGCTGGTTCGGCGCGCAGTTGCTGCAAGCCTGTTCCAGTTGCGCGCAGGCGTCCAGCAAGGCGCGCGCCCGGATCATCCGCGCACCGCCCTTGATCCGGTGCACCAGATCAGCCAGACCACCCAGCTCGCCACTGAGGCGCAGGCCATCGAGCCCTCCCAGGTCCTGCTCGATGCTCAGCAGCAAATCGCCCAACAAGGCTTTCATGCTGGCCTGGTTGCCCCCGGTCAGTTGCTCCAGGGCCATCAGGTCCACTCCCTCGGGGCGTTGCCGGGCCTGACCGGCTACGGCCGCCGCGCTCTCATCGGCAAGCCCCAGGGCGTCGGCCAGCACCTGGATGCTGGTGGGCTTGAACAGGCACAGGTCCATGCCCGAGGCCAGGCAGCGGCGCCGCTCATCGACCTGGGCATTGGCGGTCATCCCGATAATCAACGCCTTGGACTTGTGCCGACGACGTTCATCTTCACGGATTGCACGCACCAGCTCGTAACCTGAAAGCACCGGCATATTGCAGTCACTGATCAGCACATCGAAACCGCCCCCCAGCCAGATGCGCAAGGCGTCACCACCCTGCTCGCAGGCCCGGGCATGGTGGCCCAGATAGCTCAGTTGCTGCAGCAACAGAATGCGATTGGCCGGGTAATCATCAACAACCAGAACACTCAACCGCCGCCCCCTGGGCACCGCCATCGCAGCGCCAGCCCTGGGCACACGGACATTGGCTGCAGCCACCACCGGCAGGGTCAGCTCGACGCTGATTCGCGTACCCAGGCCCTGAGTGCTCTCGATGTGCAACTGCCCGCCCATCATTTCGCAGAGCGTACGACTGATACTCAAGCCCAGCCCTGCACCGCTGCGGGCCGACTGACGGTTGTTGGCGGCCCGGCACCAGGGGGTGCCCACCCGTGCCAGGTCGGCCGGAGCGATACCCTCGCCGGTGTCCTCCACCGCCAGGCTGACGGCCAGCGCATGACCTTGCAGACGCACGGCCAGGCGGATACGAATTTCCCCCCGCTGGGTGAACTTGATGGCATTGCTCAGCAGGTTGGACAGCACCTGCTTGAAGCGCAGCGGATCAAGCAACACTTCATGCTCTGCCGGACCATCGACCAGCACCCGCAGTTGCAAGCCTTTTTGCTGAGCCTGATGCTCGAACATCCGCGCCACGCTCTCTATCTGCTTGCGTAACGACGCAGGCTCCGGCGTCAGCGTCAGATGGCCAGACTCGATGCGGGTCACGTCGAGAATGTCACCGAGCAACTCCAGCAACCCTCGCGCCGAACTGGAGGCCACATCGATGGCCAATCGGTCGATCACCCCCTGGTCGGCCTTTTTCAACGCCAACTCCAGCATCCCCAGCACGGCATTCATCGGCGTGCGAATTTCGTGGCTCATGGTCGCCAGGAAGCTGGTCTTGGCCTGATTGGCCGCATCGGCCTCATTCTTGGCCTGCTGCAGCGCCTCGTACAGCTGTGCCATGGCCTGTTCGGCGCGCACACAGCGGCGCACCGATTGACGCAGGTAATGAATCCACACCAGGGCCAGGGCCAGCAGACTGGCCACCAGGGCAATGCCTTGGCTGATCAGGCGCCGATGGTGATGCCAGTAGCTGTCGGCCAGTTTGAGAGCACTGGCCAGTTGCGAAGGCTCGGCCAGGTGCAGCTTGATCCCCAAGTCATCCCAGCGCTGCTTGATCTGCTGGCGCTGCTCGGCACTGATCGCGGCCAGGGCGATGTTGACCACCTGCTGCATGAGCGTCTGATCATGTGCCATGGCAAAGCCCAGGGCATGGCCCTGGGCGCTGCCCAGAAAACCGTCGGCTAACCCCAGCGCCACTGCGCCCAAGGCAGTACGGGTGGAGTCCACCGTGGTGATTTCGGCCTCAGGAAACGCCGACTGCAGATCATCGGCACCCGCCTGCCCGTCCAGGTACACCAGGCGCGTACCGGCCTGCCCCGGGTTGACGCTGCGCACCGCCCCTACCCGTGTCACCAGCACCGGCAACTCCTGGGCATAGGGCACAGACAGCAACAGGCCCGCTGCCTCGGCTTGCTGGGCGCTGAGCGCACCGATCAGGTCGATTTCCTGCGACTTGAGCGCCTGCAGCAATTGGGCGTAGGTGTCGTAACGCTGCAAACGCACCTGCAAATTGAGCAACTGGCCGATCAGCTCGACGTAGTCGCCACTCATGCCCTGGTCGCGACTGTCCTTGAGCTTGCCGTCACAGGGCGCACCCTCGGGCGTCAAGGTGCCGACTCGCAGCACCCGCTGGCGCCACAGCCAGCGTACCTGCTCGTTGCTCAATGGCAACTGGCGCTGCGCCTCAAGGGCGGTCACCGCTGGCCGGTAAGCATGCTCGGCGACACCAGGCAGTGCCTGGCCAAGCAGCACCAGCATCACCCCCCATTGCAACAGCCTGCCAACTACCCCGCCCGACACCCTAGATGAGCTGATTGCGTTTGGCGACATCCGCCAGATCCACCAACGAGGAGACCCGCAGCTTTTCGATCAGCCGGGTTTTATAGGTACTGACGGTCTTGTTGCTCAGCAACATCGCCTCGCCAATCGCCTTGTTGCTCAAGCCGCGCGCAAGCTGCTGCAAAATCAGCACCTCACGGTCGGTCAGCCTGGCGATACACTCGGCTTCAGACAGACAGAAATCGACTTTCCTTACCGAGCTCAAGGCCACTTCCGGAAAGTAACTGTACCCGGACATCACCGCCTGCACGGCCTTGCCCAGTTCACTCAGGTCATCGGTCTTGGAGACGAAACCGATGGCACCGGCACGCATGCAGCGGATGGAAAAGTACTCCGCCAATTGCGAGGTCAGAATCAGGATTTTCACCTGCAGCCCCATGGCCCTGATGCGGCGCATGACTTCCAGGCCATCCAGCCCCGGCATGCTGATATCCAGAATCAGTAAATCCGGCTGCAGGTCCCGGGCCAGGCGCACAGCATCGATTCCGTTGTCGGTCTGCGCCACTTCGAAGCGTTCGCCCTGGAGTAACAGGCTGACGCTTGAACGAATGAAGGGGTGATCATCGACAATTAGCGCTTTTTGCATAAGGGCTCCAGCCAATGCCAATCAGATAGCGGCAATCTAACATCGCCATGCCCGCCATTATCGACAGCGGCGTCGCCACGACCTACCAGACACATCCGAAACCAAAAGAGAAATTTCCGATTGTTTTCTTTTTTGGACAGCCATCACACCTTTGCACCCCTCTGAAAACAAAAATGCCCGTCAGGCAGCCTGACGGGCATTTTTCAGTGCGCGCTTGGCGCGATGATCAATGCACGGGCAGTTCCACACCTTCGAACAGCTCTTCGAGCTCTTGCTTGTTGTGGCACTGGATCGCCTTGGCCATCACTTCGCGGGTCAAGTGGGGGGCGAACTTCTCGATGAAGTCGCACATGAAGCCGCGCAGGAAGGTGCCACGACGGAAACCGATCTTGGTCACACTGGACTCGAACAGCTCGCTGGCATCGAGCACCACCAGGTCATTGTCGAGCTTGGTGTCGACCGCCATCTTGGCCACGATACCCACGCCCAGGCCCAAGCGTACATAGGTCTTGATCACGTCGGCGTCGGCGGCGGTGAACACCACTTTCGGGGTCAGGCCACGGTGGCTGAAAGCTTCGTCGAGCTTGGAGCGACCGGTGAAACCAAACACATAGGTGACGATCGGATACTCGGCCAGCGCTTCGAGGGTGAGCTTGGGAAGCTTGGTCAGCGGGTGACCCTGGGGTACCACCACGCAGCGGTTCCAGCGGTAGCACGGCATCATCACCAGGTCGCCGAACAGCTCCAGCGCTTCGGTGGCAATGGCGAAATCGACGGTACCGTCAGCAGCCATTTCGGCGATCTGCATGGGCGAGCCCTGGTGCATGTGCAGGGCCACTTCCGGGTACTGCTTGATGAAGCTGCTGATCACCGGCGGCAGTGCATAACGCGCCTGGGTGTGGGTAGTGGCGATCGACAGGGTGCCCTTCTTCTCGTTGGAGAATTCCTGGGCGATCTGCTTGATGCTTTCGACCTTGCGCAGGATCTCGCCAGCGGTGGTGATAATCCGCTCACCGGCCGGGGTCACGCGGGTCAGGTGCTTGCCGCTGCGGGCGAACACTTCGACGCCCAGCTCGTCTTCGAGCAGGCGGATCTGTTTACTGATGCCAGGCTGGGAGGTGTACAGGCTCTGCGCCGTCGCGGAGACGTTGAGGTCGTGGTGCGCCACTTCCCAGATGTAGCGCAATTGTTGAAGCTTCATAGGTATCCCTCAAATCAGCTGGGCGTCACCGGCAGCAGCGACGATTTATAACTATATTAGTGGTTTGAAGAATAAATCTAGAACTATTTTAGCAGTCTTTTAGGAACGCACCTACGCAGCAGGTCAGGACTTCCTACGCCCAAGGTGCTGAGCCAGCGGCACCATATACACCGGCACCGGCGACAACTGCAGCAGGCGAACGGCGGTGCGCCCAATCGGAATGTCGACGCCAGCGCCCTGGCTGTGGCTGCCGAAGATCAGCAGGTCGACACTCAAGCGCTGGGCCTGTTCAAGAATCACCTGGGCCGGGTCGCCCTGGCGCACGCGCACGGCCTTGATCAGGGCCAGGTCGGCCTCCTCACCTAATTCGTCACGAAAGTTTTCCAGAACCCGCTGTTCGATGTTGGCCATGACCGTCGTCACGCCTTCGCTGTGCAGCTCATCGAGGGTCTGCTCGTCCAGGTAGCTTTGCAGCAGCGATTCGGCGAACTGGCCCATAGGCTCGACTGCATGAATGACGTAGAGCTCTGCATTGAAAGTCCGCGCCAGCGCCAGCGCGTGTTGCAGGACAAAAGGAGCGTACACACCGAGGTCAGTGGCATAGAGCATGGAACGGATCATTCGACCTCCTCGACTGCCACTACGGCAGAGCAAGCTTCAGCTTAGCAGCGCCAAGATCAGCCGCAGGGTCATCCGGCGCCGAGGTTTGGCCCTTAGCCCAGGGTGGGTTCGTTGCTGATGCCGTGGGGCACATGGCCGGTGGCGACCACGCTGCGTGCAGGGTTCGGAAGTGGGGTAAAGCCTATCAAGTGTAAGCCGTAAGGCTTGTAGCGCTCTTGAGATCGAGCGCCGCCCACGCGGCGCATCGCCGGCAAGGCCGGCCCCCACATTTGTTGCAACGTGCCATGGCCTGTGAGGGCCGGCGTTGTCAGCCTTATTCGACTGTAGCTTTTTTCACCTTGCTCG
>NZ_JAMDGZ010000042.1 GCF_028656935.1 Pseudomonas rubra | reverse complement strand
GCAGGTGGGGTTCATGGATCACATACGTTTCAACTTCATTGCCGTGGACTACCTGGTGTACTCCGATGAAGTGTTGAACAACATCCTCGAGTCCTATCCCATCGGCCTGATACTCAGCGTATTGGCACTGACCACCCTGCTGCTGACCCTGACCCTGAGCAAGCCGCTGTGCCAGGCGCTGAATGCACCCTTGCCCAGCTGGCGTCAACGCCTGGCAAGCCTCGGCGTCCTGGCGCTGCTCGCCGGCAGTTGTTCGCTGTTGATCAACCAGGACCTGCCCCGTGGCCAGGGTGGCAATGCCTATGCCCGGGAACTGGCCAGTAACGGCCCTTATCAATTTTTTGCCGCGTTTCGCAACAACGAGCTGGATTACCCGCAGTTCTACGCCAGCCTGGGCGAAGGTGACTCCAGCCAGCTGATCCGCGCCGAGCTGCAAGAGCCCAATGCCCGCTTCATTGATCAAGAACCCATGGGCATTCGCCGGGAAATTACCCGTTCAGGCAGCCCACGTACGCCCAACATCGTCCTGGTCACTATCGAGAGCCTGAGCGCCAAATACCTGGGTAGCAACGGTGACACCCGCAACCTCACACCCAACCTCGATGCGCTACGTAAACAGAGCCTGTACTTCAACAACTTCTATGCCACTGGCACCCGTACCGACCGAGGGCTGGAGGCGATCACCCTGTCGATGCCGCCAACGCCCGGGCGTTCGATCGTCAAGCGCATCGGTCGTGAAAGCGGCTTCGCCAGCCTCGGCCAGCAGTTGTCCGAGGTCGGTTATGACAGCGTGTTCGTCTATGGTGGCCGCGGCTACTTCGACAACATGAACGCGTTCTTCAGCGGCAACGGTTACCGAGTCGTCGACCAGAGCAGCGTCGCTGAGTCAGACATCCGTTTCAAGAACGCCTGGGGCATGTCCGATGAAGACCTTTACACCCAGGCGATCAAGCTTGCGGATACCGATCATGACAATCAGGTACCGTTCTTCCTGCAATTGATGACCACCTCCAACCATCGCCCCTACACCTTCCCCGAAGGACGCATCGACATTGCATCAGGCAATGGCCGTGATGGCGCAGTGAAATACACCGATTATGCAATCGGACGCTTCCTGGAGCAGGCACGCCAAAAGCCCTGGTTCGACAACACCCTATTCATCTTCGTCGCCGACCACACCGCTGGCAGTGCCGGCAAGGAAGACCTTCCGGTAAGCAATTATCAGATCCCGCTATTCATCTATGCACCGAAGATGATCGCGCCGCGTGAGGAGGCGAAGCTGGCCAGCCAGATTGACCTCGCACCGACTCTGCTGGGCCTGTTGAACATGAGCTACACCTCGACCTTCTTCGGTCGCGACCTGACGCTCGAAGACCGCCTGCCACCGCGCGTGCTGATCGGAAACTACCAGCACCTGGGCCTGTTTGACGGTCAGGACCTTGCCATTCTCAGCCCACGCGAGGGCATGCGCCGACACAATCAGGCCCTGGGTGAAAGCCAGGAGGTGAGCAGTAGCAAGAGCGACCCGTTGATCCAGCGCGCAATCGCCTTCTATCAGGTCGCCAGCTACGGCTTCAGCCAGCACCTGCTCGACTGGGTGCCTGGGCCAAACGAGCGCACGGCGAGCAAAGACTGATAGCCCGGTCCCTTCCGGTCAGGCTCTGGCTGCACGCCAGAGCTTGGCAAAAACCGCAACCACCGCCAACACCACAGCACCGGCGACAATCCCCACCCCAGCATTGAGCAGCGTGCTGGTCAGCACCCCGCCGCGGCCTTCGCTAAAGGCCTCAATGGCATGATGCAGCGGCGCCACGCCATGCACCAGGATCCCGCCACCGACCAGAAACATCGCCGCAGTGCCAATCACCGACAGGCTTTTCATCATGTACGGCGCCGCCCGCAGGATGCCATTACCGATGGCCTTGGCCGCACTGGAGGCCTTCTGGGTCAACCACAGGCCCAGGTCATCGAGTTTGACGATACCGGCCACCAGGCCATAAACACCGATGGTCATGACGATGGCTATGCCCGAGAGCACGATGATTTGTTGGGTCAGCGGCGCATCGGCGACCGTACCCAAGGTGATGGCGATGATCTCGGCCGAAAGGATGAAATCGGTGCGCACCGCGCCCTTGATCTTGCCTTGCTCGAAAGCCACAAGATCAACCGCAGGATCAGCCACCGCCTCGCTGAGCGCCGCGTGCTCGGCCTGGTCCTCTTCCTTGTTGTGCAGAAACTTGTGCGCAAGCTTCTCAAAACCCTCGAAGCACAAAAAGGCGCCACCGAGCATCAGCAGCGGTGTCACCGCCCAGGGAATGAAAGCACTGATCAACAGCGCTGCCGGCACCAGGATCAGTTTGTTCAGAAACGATCCCTTGGCCACGGCCCAGACCACTGGGATTTCCCGCTCGGCACGCACGCCTGTGACCTGCTGAGCATTGAGCGCCAGGTCGTCGCCCAGCACCCCTGCGGTCTTCTTTGCCGCGACCTTGGTCATTACCGAGACATCGTCGAGTACCGTGGCGATATCGTCGATCAATACCAGAAGACTGCTTCCTGCCATGTTTGCCTGATTCCAGCGGGTTGAGAGGGCCACAGTCTAGCGCAAAGTCGCCACCTTGAGCCGCTTGCAAACGCGGTGCTACCATGCGCAACCGCCCTTTCAGGCCCGGTGCCGCCAGCGGCCAGACACGAGGAACAGCGTCAACCATGAGCAGCATTCGCGAGCGCAACAAAGAACTGATCCTGCGCGCGGCCAGTGAAGAGTTTGCCGACAAGGGCTTCGCTGCTACCAAGACCAGCGACATCGCGGCCAAAGCCGGCTTGCCCAAGCCCAATGTCTACTACTACTTCAAGTCCAAGGAAAACCTCTACCGCGAGGTCCTGGAAAGCATCATTGAGCCGATCATGCAGGCGTCCACGCCGTTCAACGCTGACGGCGAGCCCAAAGAGGTATTGAGCGCCTACATCCGCTCCAAGGTGCGCATCTCCCGCGACCTGCCGTTCGCCTCCAAGGTGTTCGCCAGCGAGATCATGCACGGCGCGCCGCACTTGAGCGCAAGCCAGGTCGAGCAGCTCAACGACCAGGCCCGGCACAACATCGAGTGCATCCAGGCCTGGATCGACCGCGGCCAGATCGCCCCGCTCGACCCGCACCATTTGATGTTCAGCATCTGGGCGGCGACCCAGACCTACGCCGACTTCGACTGGCAGATCTCGGTGGTCACCGGCAAGGCCAAGCTCGACGACAGCGATTATGAAGCGGCGGCGCAGACCATCATTCGCCTGGTCCTCAAGGGGTGTGAGCCGGACGCTTGATCCATGGTGCATTCATCGCGGGGCAAGCCCGCTCCCACAGGGTTCCATTGATCTGTGTGGGAGCGGGCTTGCCCCGCGATAAATTTTAAGCGGCTACACCCGCATCCGCCGTCAACCCCGCCTCCTCGATCGCACTGATCGCGCATTGTTCGTCGATATCCGACGTGTCGCCACTGATGCCGATTGCCCCCAGCACCACGCCCTGCTGATTGCGAATCAGCACCCCACCCGGCGCCGGTACCACCGGGCTTTGACCCAAACCATTTAGCGCGGCGAAGAACGCCGGGCGCTGTTGCGCGTCCAGTGCCAGCAGGCGCGAGCCCTTGCCCAGGGCAATCGCGCCCCAGGCCTTGCCGATCGCCACTTGCGGACGCAGCAGACTGGCGCCGTCCTCACGCTGCAGGGCCAGCAGGTGCCCGCCGTTATCCAGCACCGCCACGGTCAATGGCGCGGAAGAGATCTTGCGCCCGGCAACCAGCGCAGCGTTCACCAGGTTGACAGCAACTTTCAAGGTCAAAGCATTCATGGAAAGGTCCTCTTGTGGTTAGAAGCCCTGAGGGCAGGTGTAAAAATCAATAGAACAAATAGAACACAATGGTAAATATTTTTGTATACAATAATTTAATCGATACGAGCCAATTCTGACGAAATGCCATTTTTAAAGGCTTCCCGACGAAAGCGCCTATCGCTGATGAAAATGGATTGACCAGAGTCGCCTGGCATGAATACACTCTGGTGAAAAGCCATTTGTATACAATTACAAAATCAAAGAGGCACAAAACCATGAGCAAAATGAGAGCAATCGATGCAGCCGTTCTGGTGATGCGCCGCGAAGGTGTGGAAACCGCGTTTGGCATTCCGGGTGCAGCCATCAACCCCCTGTACTCGGCCCTGAAAAAAGTCGGCGGTATCGATCACGTCCTCGCTCGTCACGTTGAAGGCGCCTCGCACATGGCCGAGGGCTACACCCGCACCAAGGCCGGCAACATCGGCGTGTGCATCGGCACCTCGGGCCCTGCCGGCACCGACATGGTCACCGGCCTGTACAGTGCCTCGGCCGACTCCATCCCGATCCTGTGCATCACCGGCCAGGCGCCGCGTGCCCGTATGCACAAGGAAGATTTCCAGGCCGTCGACATCACCAGCATCGTCAAACCGGTGACCAAGTGGGCGACCACCGTTCTGGAGCCCGGCCAGGTGCCGTACGCGTTCCAGAAAGCCTTCTATGAAATGCGCTCCGGCCGCCCAGGCCCGGTGCTGATCGACCTGCCGTTCGACGTGCAGATGGCCGAGATCGAATTCGATATCGACGCCTACCAGCCGCTGCCAGTGCAAAAGCCTGCGGCCAACCGCATCCAGGTCGAGAAGGCCCTGGCCATGCTCGACAGCGCCGAGCGCCCGTTGCTGGTGGCCGGTGGCGGCATCATCAACGCCGATGCCTGTGACAAGCTGGTGGAATTCGCTGAGCTGACCGGTATTCCGGTGATCCCGACCCTGATGGGCTGGGGCATCATCCCTGACGATCACCCGCTGATGGTGGGCATGGTTGGCCTGCAGACCTCGCACCGCTACGGCAACGCGACGATGCTCAAATCCGACGTAGTGCTGGGTATCGGCAACCGTTGGGCCAACCGTCACACCGGCTCGGTCGATGTCTACACCGAAGGCCGCCGCTTCATTCACGTCGATATCGAACCGACCCAGATCGGCCGGGTGTTCACCCCGGACCTGGGTATCGTTTCCGACGCGGGCGCCGCCCTGGAGGTGTTCCTCGAAGTTGCCCGCGAATGGAAAGCCGCAGGCAAGCTCAAGGACCGCAGCGCCTGGCTCGAAGACTGCCAGCAGCGCAAGTCGAGCCTGCAGCGCAAGACCCACTTCGACAACGTGCCGGTCAAGCCGCAGCGCGTTTACCAGGAGATGAACCAGGTCTTCGGCAAGGACACCTGCTACGTCAGCACCATCGGTCTGTCGCAGATCGCCGGCGCGCAGTTCCTCCACGTGTACAAGCCGCGTCACTGGATCAACTGCGGCCAGGCAGGCCCTTTGGGCTGGACCATCCCTGCCGCCCTGGGTGTGGTCAAGGCCGACCCGAGCCGCAAAGTCGTGGCGTTGTCCGGTGACTATGACTTCCAGTTCATGATCGAAGAGCTGGCAGTGGGCGCGCAGTTCAACCTGCCCTACGTCCACGTGCTGGTGAACAACTCCTACCTGGGGCTGATCCGTCAGGCGCAGCGCGGCTTCGAGATGGACTACTGCGTGCAACTGGCGTTCGAGAACATCAATGCGCCAGAGCTCAACGGTTATGGCGTCGATCATGTCGCCGTGGTCGAAGGCCTGGGCTGCAAGGCCCTGCGTGTCACCGAGCCAGGGCAGATCGCCCCGGCATTGCTCAAGGCGCAGAAACTGGCTGAAGAGTTCAAGGTACCGGTGGTGGTCGAGGTTATCCTCGAGCGCGTGACCAACATTTCCATGGGCACCGAAATCAACGCGGTCAACGAATTCGAAGACCTGGCCCTGGTCGGCAACGACGCGCCAACCGCGATTTCTCTGCTCGACTGATCGCCGCGAAGGCCCTGCTGCCCAGCGCACAGGGCCCCATTTTGCAAGGAGACAACCATGCCACGTTTCGCCGCCAACCTGTCCATGCTGTTCACCGAGCAGGACTTTCTCGCCCGTTTCAAGGCTGCAGCCGACGCAGGCTTCAGCGGTGTCGAGTACCTGTTCCCGTACGACTTCAGCTCGGCTGAAATCAAGCAGCAGCTCGATGCCCACGGCCTGACCCAGGTGCTGTTCAACCTGCCAGCCGGCGACTGGGCCAAAGGTGATCGCGGCATCGCCTGCGACCCGGCTCGGGTCGAGGAGTTTCGCGCCGGTGTCGACCTGGCCATCGCCTACGCCCAGGTGCTGGGCAACACCCAGGTCAACTGCCTGGCCGGCATCCGCCCGCAAGGCCCGGACTGCGCCAGTGTGCGCAAGACCTTCGTCGACAACCTCAAGTTTGCCGCCGACAAGCTGCAAACCGCCGGGATCAAGCTGGTCATGGAAATGATCAACACCCGCGACATCCCTGGCTTCTACCTGAACACCACCCAGCAAGCGCTGGACATCCAGGCTGAAGTCGGCAGCAGCAACCTGTTCCTGCAGTACGACATCTACCACATGCAGATCATGGAAGGGGACCTTGCCCGTACCGTGCAAAGCAACCTGGCCAAGATCAACCACATCCAGCTGGCCGATAACCCTGGGCGCAACGAGCCGGGCACTGGCGAGATCAACTATCGCTTCCTTTTCGAACACCTGGACCGCATCGGTTACCAGGGCTGGGTGGGCTGTGAATACAAGCCGCTGACCACCACCGAAGCGGGCCTTGGCTGGCTGAAGACCCATAACGCGATCTGACCTGCATCCAAACAATTACAAGAGGCATTTCTCATGGCTAAAATCGGATTTCTCGGCACCGGCATCATGGGCCTTCCAATGGCTCAGAACCTGCAAAAGGCCGGCCACAGCCTGTTCGTTTCGACCCACCACGACGCCGCACCCGCCGACCTGATCGCCGCCGGCGCCGTGGCCCTGGCCAACCCCAAAGAAGTGGCCCAGGAAGCCGAGTTCATCATCGTCATGGTGCCCGACACCCCTCAGGTCGAGTCGGTTCTGTTTGGCGCTAACGGTGTTGCTGAAGGCGTGGGCCCGAACAAAGTCGTGATCGACATGAGCTCGATCTCGCCTACCGCCACCAAAGCCTTCGCCGAGAAGATCAAGGCCACCGGTGCCAGCTACCTCGACGCGCCGGTATCGGGCGGTGAAGTCGGTGCCAAGGCCGCGACCCTGAGCATCATGGTCGGTGGCTGCCCGAACGCCTTCGAGCGCGCCCTGCCGCTGTTCCAGGCCATGGGCAAGAACATCACCCGCGTCGGCGGCAACGGTGACGGCCAGACCGCCAAGGTCGCCAACCAGATCATTGTTGCGCTGAACATCCAGGCGGTTGCCGAAGCCCTGCTGTTCGCCGCCAAGAACGGCGCCGACCCTGCCAAAGTGCGTGAAGCGCTGATGGGCGGCTTCGCCTCGTCGAAAATCCTCGAAGTACACGGCGAGCGCATGATCAAAGGCACCTTCGACCCGGGCTTCCGCATCAGCCTGCACCAGAAGGACCTGAACCTGGCCCTGCAAGGCGCCAAGGAACTGAACATCAACCTGCCCAACACCGCCAACGCCCAGCAAGTGTTCAGCACCTGCGCCGCGATCGGCGGCGCCAACTGGGACCATTCGGCATTGATCAAGGGCCTGGAACACATGGCCAACTTCTCGATCCGCGACGACAAGTAAGACCCCGGGCAACACCGCCCCTGGGTCAGCCTGCACGGAGGCGGGCCCAGGGGCGTTTTTGATTCTGAAAAACAATAAGATTGGAGCCTGCCATGTCGCTCGATCCGCAACACTTTCTGCGCGAGCTGTTCGCCACGGCCATCGATGCCGCGCATCCGCGCCAGGTCCTTGAAGCTCACCTGCCGAGCGATCGCAGCGGTCGCGTTATCGTCATAGGCGCCGGCAAAGCCGCCGCGGCCATGGCTGAAGTCGTCGAGCGCGCCTGGAAGGGCCCGGTCTCGGGCCTGGTGGTCACTCGCTACGGTCACGGCGCCAGCTGCTCGAAGATCGAAGTGGTTGAAGCCGCTCACCCGGTCCCGGATGCCGCCGGCCTGGCCGTGGCCAAGCGGGTGCTGGAAATGGTCAGCAACCTCACCGCCGACGACCGGGTGATCTTCCTGCTCTCCGGCGGTGGTTCGGCGCTGCTGGCACTGCCTGCCGAAGGCCTGACCCTGGCCGACAAGCAACAGCTCAACAAAGCCCTGCTCAAGTCCGGCGCCACCATTGGCGAGATGAACTGCGTACGCAAGCACCTCTCGGCGATCAAGGGCGGACGCCTGGCCAAGGCCTGCTGGCCAGCCACCGTCTACACCTATGCGATTTCCGATGTACCGGGCGACCTGGCCACAGTCATCGCCTCCGGCCCCACCGTGGCCGACCCGAGCACCTCGGCACAAGCCCTGGCGATCCTCAAGCGCTACAACATTGAAGCGCCAGCAGCGGTTACCGCCTGGCTGAACAACCCCGCATCAGAGACCGTCAAGGCCGATGACCCGGCCCTGGCCCGCAGCCACTTCCAGCTCATCGCCCGGCCCCAGCAGTCGCTGGAAGCGGCGGCGGTCAAAGCCCGTCAGGCCGGTTTCAGCCCGCTGATCCTCGGCGACCTGGAAGGCGAGTCGCGCGAGGTGGCCAAGGTTCATGCCGGCATCGCCCGGCAGATCGTCCTGCACGGCCAACCGCTGTCGCCGCCCTGCGTGATCCTCTCCGGTGGCGAGACCACCGTGACCGTGCGCGGCAATGGCCGTGGCGGGCGCAACGCCGAGTTCCTGCTGAGCCTGACCGAAAGCCTCAAGGGCCTGCCCGGGGTTTACGCCCTGGCCGGTGACACCGATGGCATCGACGGTTCCGAAGACAACGCCGGCGCCCTGATGACCCCGGACAGCTACGCCCGCGCCACAGCCCTGGGCCTGTCGGCCAGCGACGAGCTGGACAACAACAACGGCTACGGCTACTTCGCCGCGCTGGATGCGCTGATCGTCACCGAACCGACCCGAACCAACGTCAACGATTTTCGCGCCATCCTGATCCTTGAGAATGCCAACCATGACGCCTGATAAAAAAGTCAAAATCCTTGCCACCCTCGGCCCCGCGACCAAGGGCATCGACGACATCCGCCAGTTGGTCGAGGCCGGGGTGAACATCTTCCGTCTCAACTTCAGCCACGGCGAACATGCCGACCACGCGATGCGCTACCAATGGATCCGCGAGGTGGAAAGCCAGCTCAACTACCCGCTGGGCATCCTCATGGACCTGCAGGGGCCGAAGCTGCGCGTCGGCCGCCTCGCCGACGGCAAGGTGCAACTGCAACGCGGCCAGGCCTTGCGCCTGGATTTGGACAGCACCCCAGGTGACACACGCCGGGTCAACCTGCCGCACCCGGAAATCATCGCCGCCCTGGAGCCAGGCATGGACCTGCTGGTCGATGACGGCAGGCTGCGCCTGCGGGTGACCGCCAAGCACAGTGACGCGATCGACACCCAAGTGCTCAACGGCGGCGAGCTGTCCGACCGTAAAGGGGTCAACGTGCCCCAGGCAGTGCTCGACCTCAGCCCGCTGACCGCCAAGGATCGCCGCGACCTGAGCTTCGGCCTGGAACTGGGCGTGGACTGGGTGGCGCTGTCGTTTGTGCAGCGCCCGGAGGATATCGTCGAAGCGCGGCAACTGATCGGTGATCGCGCTTACCTGATGGCCAAGATCGAGAAGCCCTCGGCGGTCACTCAATTGCGTGCCATCGCCGAGCTCAGTGACGCGATCATGGTTGCCCGCGGCGACCTGGGCGTGGAGGTGCCGGCCGAAAGCGTGCCGCAGATCCAGAAGAGCATCATCAACACCTGCCGCGAGCTGGGTAAACCGGTGGTAGTGGCCACGCAGATGCTCGAGTCTATGCGCTTCTCCCCGGCCCCGACCCGCGCCGAAGTCACCGACGTGGCCAACGCTGTGGCCGAAGGCGCCGATGCGGTGATGCTGTCGGCTGAAACCGCGTCGGGTGACTACCCGCTGGAAGCCGTGCAGATGATGAGCAAAATCATCCGCCAGGTAGAGAATGGCCCGGACTACCAGGCGCAACTGGACGTTGGTCGGCCGAAAGCCGAAGCCACTGTGTCGGATGCCATCAGCTGCGCCATCCGCCGCATCAGCGGAATCCTGCCGGTGGCGGTGCTGGTCAACTACAGCGAATCAGGGGCGTCGACCCTGCGCGCTGCACGTGAGCGGCCACGGGCGCCGATCCTCAACCTGACGCCGAACCTGTCCACCGCCCGGCGCCTGAGCGTGGCCTGGGGGGTGCATTCGGTGGTCAACGATCGCCTGCGCCAGGTCGACGAGATCTGCTCCACCGCCCTGGAAATCGCCCAGGCCCAGGGCATGGCCAGCCGTGGCGATACGCTGTTGATCACAGCCGGTGTGCCTTTTGGCAAGCCGGGGTCGACTAACACGCTGCGGATCGAAACCTTGATCTGAGCTGAACCCCATCGCTGGCAAGCCAGCTCCCACAGGTGCTGTGTAACCCGAACCTGTGGGAGCTGGCTTGCCAGCGATGAGGCCAGAGCGGCCAACAACAATCCAGGTGGGACAACCCGGCCCAAAGATGCGCCCCACTCCCCCTCACCCCAGACTGCCCCCCATGTACACCAAGAATTTCGTCAACCCGTGCCCCGACTGGGCCACGGCCTTGCTCAACGGCTTCAGCCAGGTTCTGCTGCAGCGCAATCCACTGTGTGGCCTGTGCTGCCTGCTGGCCATTACCCTGACCGCGCCCGACCTGGTCGGCGGCGCCTTGCTTGGCGCCTTGGCCGGGCTGCTGACGGCCCAGCGCCGCGGCTATGACCGCGCCGATCGCCAGGCCGGCCTGTACAGTTACAACGGCGTGCTGATTGGCCTGTTGATCAGCCACGCGCTGCCCTGGTCGGCAATCTTGCCGCCTTTGATCATCGCCGCCGGCGGCCTGAGCAGCATGCTCGTGCACCAGTGGCTCAAGCGCGCTGGCCCCGGGCAACTGTTGCCCGCCTATACCGCCCCGTTCGTACTGCTCGGCTGGGCGACCCTGGCCATGGCTGAACCGGCCAGCGCCAGCAGCAACGGTGTCGACGCCAACCCGTTGTTTGCCCTGGCCCGTGGCCTGGGGCAGATTTTTTTGCTTGATCAGCCGCTGGCCGGGGTATTGATCGCCAGCGGCCTGCTGATCGCCAACCGCTATGCCGCGCTCTGGGCACTGCTCGGCTCGGCCATCGGCGGCAGCGTGGCATTGCTCGGTGGCGAGACCCTGGCCGCCTACAACGGCCTGTTCGGCTTCAATGCCGCCCTCGCCGCCCTGGCCTTCAGCCAGGAGCGCCAGCGCCCGTGGCTGCCATTGCTGGCCATCATCCTGGCGATTGCCCTGCAACCGGCCTTGGGCCTGCTACCGGTGGCCGGGCTGACCGCGCCCTTTGTGCTGGCCTGCTGGCTGCTGCTGGGCGCCGGTCGCCTGCTACGCCTGTCGGCCTCCCACAACCGGCGTCGCTTGCACAGCTGAGGTGCAGCCCCTAGGCTCTGCCCATCTGCCTTTGGAACGCGCCTATGGATACCCCCTCGAGCTGGCGAGAACGGCTCTATGTCATTGTCTTTCAAACCGATACTGTCGCCGGTCGGCGCTTTGACAGCATCCTGCTGCTGATCATCTTCGCAAGCCTGGTCACGGTGATCCTCGACAGCATCGATCAGGTGCACCAGAGTTACGCCGGGCTGCTGGCTATCATCGAGTGGGGCTTTACCGCGATCTTCCTGGTCGAGTACCTGATCCGCCTGTACTGCTCACCCAAGCCACTGCGTTATGCCTTCAGCTTTTACGGGCTGGTCGATCTGCTGGCAATCGTGCCGGGGATCATCGCCCTGTATTACAGCGATGCCCAATACCTGCTGATCATTCGTGTCATCCGGATGCTGCGGATCTTTCGCGTGCTCAAGCTCAGCCCCTACCTCAAGCAGGCCCATTACCTGCTTGCCGCGCTACGGGGCAGCAAACAGAAGATCATCGTCTTTTTGCTCAGCGTCTCGACCCTGGTCACCGTGTTCGGCACCCTGATGTACGTGGTCGAAGGCCCTGAGCATGGCTTTACCAGCATCCCCAAGGGCATCTACTGGGCCATCGTCACCCTGACCACCGTCGGCTTTGGCGACATCGTACCCAAGACGCCACTGGGCCAGGTGCTGTCGTCGATGGTGATGATCACCGGTTACTCGATCATCGCCGTGCCCACCGGGATTTTTACTGCCGAGCTTGCCAACGCCATGCGCGGCGAACAGCTGCAGCACGACTGCCCGGTGTGCCGGAAAAACAGCCATGAGCACGGCGCCGCGTTCTGCTCACGCTGTGGCAATGCGTTGTTTAAGAAAATGGAATAAGCAAAGCACTTTTTAATCTTTTAGTGCCTAAAGCCCAACCGTTATAGTCGCTGGCATAATGCCTTTTACGCCAACTCGAACAAGGAATGCGCAGTGAAAAAACTCTTCAGTGCCTCGCTTCTGGCCGCAGGCCTGGCCTTCGGTGCCCTCGCCCAGGCCGCTCCCGCGCCGTTGCTGAACGTCTCGTACGATGTCATGCGCGACTTCTACAAGGACTACAACGCCGCATTCCAGAAGCACTGGGAAGCCGAGCACAAAGAGAAGATCACCGTACAGATGTCGTTCGGCGGTTCGAGCAAGCAAGCGCGCTCGGTGATCGACGGCCTGCCGGCTGACGTCATCACCATGAACATGGCCACCGACATCAACGCCCTGGCCGACCACGGCAAGCTGGTGCCGGACAACTGGGTCACGCGTCTGCCGAACAACAGCGCGCCATTCACCTCGGCCACTGTATTCATCGTCCGCAAGGGCAACCCCAAGGCCCTCAAAGACTGGCCCGATCTGCTCAAGGACGGCGTCCAGGTCATCGTGCCGAACCCGAAAACCTCCGGCAACGGCCGCTATACCTACCTCTCGGCCTGGGGCTACGTGCTCAAGAACGGCGGTGACGAAAACAAGGCCAAGGACTTTGTCGGCAAACTGTTCAAGCAGGCACCCGTGCTCGATACCGGTGGCCGCGCCGCGACCACTACCTTCATGACCAACCAGATTGGCGATGTGCTGGTGACCTTCGAGAACGAAGCCGAAATGATCGCCCGCGAGTTCGGTCGTGATCAGTTCGAAGTGATCTACCCAAGCGTGTCCGCCGAGGCCGAGCCGCCGGTGAGCGTGGTCGACAAGGTGGTCGACAAGAAAGGCAGCCGCGCCACCGCCGAGGCTTACCTTAAGTACCTGTGGTCGCCAGAGGCCCAGGAAATTGCCGCCAACAACTACCTGCGCCCACGTGATGCGACGGTGCTGGCCAAGTACACCGACCGTTTCCCGAAAGTCGACTTCCTCTCGGTGGAGAAGACCTTCGGCGACTGGCGCACCGTGCAGAAAACCCACTTCAATGATGGCGGGATCTTTGACCAGATCTACACCGGGCAGTAAGCCTGATTGCTTTAACGCCAGGGGGCATCGGTGCTAAAGTCGCGCCCATGAACCGCGCCCCCTCCAACCGCCCGCTGATTGCCTGGACCTTGTACTTCTGTGTCCTGTTCAATCTGTTCGCCTGCGGTATCGGTCACGGGCAGATGATGGGCCTGCAGCTCAACGGTATCGGCGGCGCCTATTGCTCGGCCATGGGCGGCGCCGGGCCGACACTGAAAAGCGATTTCGGTGATCAGTCCATCGCCGGCTGGGACAGCATGCAGACCTGCCCGGTGTGCGCAGCGGCAGTGGTCTGCCTGAGCCTTGTGCTGGTCATCGGCTGGCTGCTGGCCGTCACTCGCGTACGTCGCTACCAACGCGAACTGCGTAGCAAGGCGCCACCGCGTTATTGCTGGCCCGCCGCCAATCCCCGCGCCTCCCCGCCTCTGGCTTGAACCTCCTGGCAGCTCCCCGGGCTGCCTGATACCGGCCGTTTTCTGCTGCGCCTGCCTGACAGGTGCAAGCGGCCGCTGGCTCAATTTCCAGAGTGTGATTCATGCCCTACTCCTATCGCCTTTCCGGTTGCGCGGCGCTGCTGTGCGCGCTGTCCTTCCAAGCTGTGGCCGAGGCGCCGCTGACCCTGCCTGACCTGCGCATCAACAGCCGTATTGATGCCGAAGACGGCGTGCTGCTCGACACCCCTTCGCAAACCGGCTCACGCCTTGGCCTTACCCCGCGCGAAACCCCGGCGTCGGTGAACATCGTCAACCGCCAGCAGATCCAGCAGCGCGGCGCCCAGACCACCCAGGACGTGCTCAACGGCGTGCCTGGCATGACCGCCGCCTCACCGCCAGGCTCTGCGGGTTCGGTGGCCTACCGGGGCTTTTCCGGGGCGCAGATCACCCAGCTGTTCAACGGCATCAGCGTGCAGTACGACGCGATTGCCGCGCGCCCGGTGGACAGCTGGATCTATGACCGGGTCGAAGCCGTCGGCGGGCCATCGAGCTTCCTGTTCGGCGCCGGCGCCGTCGGCGGCTCGATCAACTACATCACCAAGCTGGCCAGCCGTGACGAGAACTTCAACGAAGGCAGAATCAAATACGGCTCCTATGACAGCAGCGAAACCTCGTTCGGCTTCAACCATGCCTTGAACGACGGCGACGGCATCCGCAACTACGCACGCCTGGATTTCAGCCACAGCAAGAGCAACGGCTACGTCGATCGCGAAGAGCGCGATGCCTGGACCGTGGCGTTCTCGCTGCTCACCGACATCAACGACCAGCTGTCCCACACCCTGGCCCTGGAGTACCAGAACGAAACCGTCGACAGCCCCTACTGGGGCAGCCCGGTGCTCAACCCGCTGGGCGGCGAAATGAAGGTCGACGAGAACCGCCGCTTCGAGAACTACAACGTTGAGGACGGTCGCTACGAGCAGCGCGTGCGCTGGCTGCGCTCGATCACCGAGTACCGCGTAAGCGACGACACTTCGCTGCGCAACACCCTGTACCACTACAACACCGAGCGTAACTTCCGTAACCTTGAAACCTACGCCTACAACGCCGACAACAGCCGGGTAAACCGCTCCAACGCACTGCTGCAACGCCATGACCAGGAGCTCAACGGCAACCGCTTCGAGCTGCTGCACGAGGGCCAGTTGTTCGGCCTGGGCAGCCAGTGGTCGGCGGGCCTGGATTACAGCCACAACGTGCAGATGACCTACCCGCGTTCGGTCACCGGTATTTTCGACAGCGTCGACCCGGCCAGCTTCGAGCCCGGGCATTTCTATGATTTGAACGGCATGCTTCCCGGTTATCAGAAGAACCGCGAGAACACCGTCGACACCTGGGCCGCATTCGTAGAGAACCGCCTGCAACTGACCGAGCGCCTGTCGCTGCTCACCGGTTTGCGCTACGACCATATCGACCTTCAGGTGCACAACTACCGCACAGTGGATGCCAATAATCCGCTGGACTTCCAACGCAGCTACGAACCAACCACCGGGCGCATCGGCCTGGTCTTTGAGCTGACCCCCGCAGCCAACGTTTACGTGCAGTACAGCACTGCCGCAGACCCACCTTCGGGCATGCTCAGCACCGCCAGTTTTAGCTCGGTACGCAACTTCGACCTGAGCACCGGCAAACAACTGGAAGTGGGCAGCAAGTTCAGCTTCCTCGAGGGCCGTGGCGCCGCCACCGTCGCCGCCTACCACATCGAGCGCAAGAACCTGGCCACTGCCGATGCCGCCAACCCCAGCGTCACCCAGCCGGTGGGCAAGCAGTCTTCGCGCGGGGTCGAGGTGGCCGCCTCGCTGCACGTCACACCTAAACTGCTGGCTGAGGGCAACTTTGCCTATGTCGACGCTCAGTACGACGAGTTCAACGAGAACGTCGGCGGACGCTCGATCTCGCGCAAGGGCAACACCCCGACCAATATCCCCGAGCGGGTCGCCAACCTGTGGCTGACCTACGATATCGACCCCAGCTGGCAGGTCGGCGCCGACAGCCGCTATGTGTCGTCGGTGTATGCCGATGCGGCCAATACCCGCTATGCACCGGCGTACACCATCTTCGGCGCCTTCGTCGGCTACAAGGTCGATGACGACACGCGCATCACTGCCCGGGTGCGTAACCTGACCGACGAAGTGTACGCCCGCTGGACTTCCTCGAGCATGCTCTACCTGGGAGCCCCGCGCACCCTGGAGCTGGCCGTGCAGACGCGCTTCTAGGACGCCACCGATGAGACGCTATCTGTACCTGTGGCACCGCTGGCTGGGCATTGGCCTATGCCTGTTCATGGCCCTGTGGTTCTTCTCGGGCATGGTCATGTTGTATGTCGGCTACCCCAAGCTGACCCCACGCGAGCACCTTGCCCACTTGCCGACGCTAAGTTTGCAGGATAGCTACGTTGACCTCGACACTGCCCTGCGCAGTGCCGATGCCGAGCGCAACCCGGCAAGCATCCGCCTGAGCCAGGTGGCCGGCATGCCGCGCTACCTGTTCAGCTATTCGGGCCGCGCCAGCGTGGCCGTGGATGCTGGTAGTGGCCAGCGCCTGCCACCGATCGACCGCGAACAGGCCCTGGCCAGTGCTCGCCAGTACGACCCGGAGGCGACTGCCAGCTATCGCGGCGCAGTGAACGAGGACCTGTGGAGCCACTCCCGCGCCCTGGACGCCGAGCGCCCGTTGCAGCGGGTGCAACTCGACGATGCCGAGCGCACCCTGCTGTACATCTCCGGCAACACCGGCGAAGTGGTGCGTGATGCCAGCGCCATGGAACGCGGCTGGAACCTGGTCGGCGCCTGGCTGCACTGGCTGTACCCGTTGCGCGGCATTGGCGTGGACGGCCTGTGGAGCAACCTGGTGATCTACCTGTCGCTGGCCGGCACGCTGATGGCGCTGCTCGGCGCGGTGATCGGCATCCTCCGTTGGCGCCTGCGCAAGCCCTACCGCAGCGGCTCGCGCTCGCCTTATCGTGGGGTTGCCCGCTGGCACCATATCGGCGGCTTGTTGTTTGGCGTGCTGGCGATCAGCTGGGTCTTCAGCGGGCTGATGTCGATGAACCCGTGGAAACTGTTCAGCAGTTCGGCGCCGTTGAACGTTTCGGCTTATCAAGGCGCTCCGTTGACGGCGGCGGCTTTTCCGCTCTCGGCCGCTGATGCGCTGGCGCGTTTTGATCAGCAAGGCTTCAAGGCCCGTGAACTTGAGTGGCGCTTGATCGGGGGGGCGGGGTATCTGATCGGCCATGAAGGCGCTGGCCGTACCCGGGTGCTGTCGATGGCCGACGGCCAGGTGCTGGAGCGCTTGCCGCTGGAGGTGCTGGAACGTGCGGCTCAAGCGATTTTGCCCCAGGGCCGGATGCACAGCGAACAGCTTGAAGCCTACGACTTCTACTACTACGCCAGGGCCGAGCAGAGCATGCTCGGCCACCTGGAAAAGCGCTTGCCGGTGTTGCGCGTACGCGTTGATGACCCACAGCAGACCTGGCTGCACCTGGACCTGTACACCGGCGAGGTGCTGGGTGTACTGGATCAGCCCCGGCGCGTGTCGCGCTGGTTGTTTTCGTTGCTGCACAGCTGGGACTGGCTGCCCCTGCTGCAACAGCGACCATTGTGGGATGCCTGGATGATTGCCTTCAGCCTGGGCGGGTTGGTGCTCAGTGTCAGTGGTGTGGTGCTGGGCTGGCGGCGATTGAGCAAATAATCGGCATCTAGCTGGATTTGAACACCAGGGCCTTGAGCCCACCCGCCGGATCGCTATCGGGGAACTCCGGCGGGTTGGCCAGGCGTTCGACAAAAGCCAGCCCCGGCGCTTCGGCGGCCATGCCTTCGATGAGAAAGTCCGGGCCGATTGCCGGGTCGTTGACGCAGGCCAGTACCGTGCCGCCGTCGCTCAACAGTTCCGGCAAGCGGCGCAGGATCTTGCGGTAATCCTGGGTCAGGACAAAGCTGCCTTTCTGGAAGCTTGGCGGGTCGATGATGATCAGGTCATAGGGCCCGGACTTGCGCACCTTGCCCCACGACTTGAACAGCTCATGGCCGAGAAAACTCACCTTGCCCAGGTCATGGCCGTTGAGCCGATGGTTATCGCGCCCGCGGCTCAGCGCCGAACGCGCCATGTCCAGGTTCACCACCTGCTCGGCGCCGCCGGCGATTGCCGCCAGGGAGAACCCGCAGGTGTAGGCGAACAGGTTAAGCACCCGCTTGCCCGGCGCCTGCTCGCGGACCCAGCGCCGGCCATAGCGCATGTCGAGGAACAAACCGGTGTTCTGCTTCAGGCCCAGATCCAGCTGGTAGCGCAGGCCGTCCTCATCGATCAGCCAGTGCTCGCTGGGTGTACCCAGCAACCATTGACCGGGACTGTCCGGCAGGTAGCGGTGCTGGATCAGGATCGCCTGGCCGCTCCAGCAGGGTGCCTCGGCCAGGGCCAGGAGCATCTGTTCCAGCGCCGGCAACTGATCTTCTGGCGGCTGGCGAAACAGCGACACCAGCAACACCCCCTGCAGCCAGTCCACGGTGATCTGCTCCAGCCCCGGCCAGCAGCGCCCACGACCGTGAAACAGACGCCGGGTTTCGGCCGGTGCCGGGTCAAGGGCGGCGAGCAAGTGCTGCTGGAGGGTGTCGATCACAGAGGTCATGGGTACGTTCTATCGGGTAAATCGGTCCATTCTACCCTCCTTGAGCCGGAATCGGCGGGATCCAACTCAGGCAGACAGAAGCATCTACACTAGCAGTCCACCCCTGCGCTGGAGAACGATCATGAGCGACACACCTGCCATTGTCCTGGTCCATGGTTTCTGGGGCGGCGCCGCCCACTGGAGCAAGGTCATCCTCGAGCTGTCACGCCTGGGCCACCGTAACCTGCACGCGGTGGAAATGCCCCTGACCTCACTTGCCGACGACGCCGAGCGCACACGCAAGATGGTCGCCTCGATACCCGGCAAGGTGCTGTTGGTCGGCCATTCCTACGGTGGTGCGGTGATCAGCCAGATGGGCAATCAAGCCAATGTCGCAGGCCTTGTTTATATCGCCGCCTTTGCCCCAGACGATGGCGAAAGCCCCGGCGGCATCACCGGCCAGAACCCGCCAGAAGCTGCACCCAACCTGCAACCGGACGGCGATGGCTACCTGTGGATCAAACCCGAGAAAATGCATGAGAGTTTTTGCCAGGACCTGAGCAAGGATGATGGGCT
Organism: Pseudomonas rubra; assembly: GCF_028656935.1. GTDB lineage: Bacteria > Pseudomonadota > Gammaproteobacteria > Pseudomonadales > Pseudomonadaceae > Aquipseudomonas > Aquipseudomonas rubra. The sequence goes on along the minus strand of NZ_JAMDGZ010000042.1, from coordinate 1,743 downwards.
GATCATGAGCGTGACCCAGAAGGCGCCACTGGCCAGCACCTTCGGCGACACCATCAGCAACCCTGCGTGGAAACACAAACCCAGCTGGTACCAGCTCTCGACCCACGACCGGATGATCCACCCGGACAACCAGAAACGCATGGCTGAACGCATGCGCCCCAAGGAGTTGCTCAAGCTGGACGCCAGCCATGCCTCGCTGGTCTCCAGGGCCGCCGAAGTGGCGGCGCTGATCGACCGCGCCGCCGTCAATCTGGCTTGACCGCAGCCGGCTTGATCGCAGGTTTGAACCACCAGCCTTGCTGCATACCGGCCGCGGCCAGCAGGATCGCGGCCACACCCAGCCATTGCAGCGGCTCAAGGCGATGGCCAAAGGCGAACCAGTCGACGAAGATCGCCGCGATCGGGTAGATGAACGACAAGGCCCCGGTCAAGGCGGTCGGCAGCTTCTGGATCGCGCCGTACAGCAGCACGTACATCACCCCGGTATGCACGATGCCCAGGGTCACAAGGCTGGCCAGCGCGCCGACATCGCCCGGCAGGCCGCGGGTGTTAGCCCAGGGCGCCAGCAGCAGGATGCCGGTGCAGACCTGGATCAGGGCGATCAGGTGCGGCGGGGTACCGCTCAGGCGCTTGATGATCAGCGCCGCCACCGCATACAGAAATGCCGCGCCCAGGGCCAGGGCGATACCCACCAGATAGTCATCGCCACTGCCACCCTGGCTGCCATGGGCACTGACAATTGCCAGCATTCCGACAAAAGACACCGCCAGCCAGAACAGCTTGGGCACGGTGATTTTCTCACCGAGAAACAGCGCCGCCAGGCCCACCAGCATGAACGGCTGAACGTTGTACACCGCAGTGCCGATGGCAATCGACGCACGGGAGTAGGAAGCGAACAGCAGCACCCAGTTGCCGACAATGGCCACACCGCTGAGCACCGCCAGGGCGAAGGTCGTCAGGGTGAGGAGACTGGGCTTGAGAAAGCCCATGGCCAGGCAGATCAGCAGCAGCGTGCCGGCACCGAACACGCAGCGCCAGAACACCACATCCAGCACCGGTTGGCCGGACACCAGTACGAACCAGCCAATGGTCCCGGAAATCAACATCGCGGCGACCATCTCGAACGAACCACGGCGTATTGAACTGTCCATCACTCACCTCCTCGACGATGGACAAATTATGGCAAGGGCGCCAGCGCCCGTTCCAGCGGATAAAACAGGCTAGACTGAACATCTACCTTTACTATCAAGGCAGTTTTCGTCTTTTGCCTAACGAGGCTTGAATGACCGACGATATCGACCAATTGTTGATCAAGGCGCTGATGGAAGACTCGCGACGTTCGCTCAAGGCCCTGGCGCAACTGAGCGGGCTGTCAGCACCCAGCGTCAGTGAACGCCTGCGCCGCCTTGAAGAGCGCGGCGTGCTCAAGGGCTATACGGTGGAGATCGACCCGCGCTGCTTCGGCTACCAGTTGCAGGCCATCGTGCGGGTGCGACCGCTGCCGGGGCAGTTGCAGGAGGTGGAACGGCAGATCATGGCCATCCCCGAGTTCACCGAATGCGACAAGGTGACGGGGGACGACTGCTTCATCGCCCGCCTGCACGTGCGTTCGATGGAAGAGCTCGACACGGTGCTGGACAAGCTCAACAGCCATGCCGAGACCAACACCGCCATCGTCAAGAAGACCCCGGTGAAACGGCGCTTGCCGCCGATGGCCTGAGGGCAGCTATCGCGGGGCAAGCC
>NZ_JAMDGZ010000041.1 GCF_028656935.1 Pseudomonas rubra | reverse complement strand
GGCCATGGCACATTTGTTGCAACGTGCCATGGTCTGTGAGGGCGGCGATGGTAGCCTTGGTGCAAGGCGAGAGGGTGTGTTGAGGCTGATTTCAGTGGGAGCGGGCTTGCCCCGCGATGACGGCTGCAGATTGTGTGATGGCTGCCAGGTGCTTGCCTTGAGGCTTGTGGCGCTCTTGAGATCGAGCGCCGCCCGCGCGGCGCATCGCCGGCAAGACCGGCTCCCACATTTGTTGCAACGTGCCATGGCCTGTGAGGGCGGCGTTGGTAGCCTTGGTGTAAGGCGAGAGTGTTTGTTGAGGGCGCTCATGACGCGCTCCAGGTCAGGGCAAACAGGGTTTGCCCTGGCAATTGAAAGTGGATGCGGCCTTGTTCGCAGGCAAACGGCATGGCGCGTGCCTGGTTGTCAGGGCCGAACAGGCTCAGTGCTCCTTGCGGGCAGGCTTGTTGGGTGGCAAGGCTGATGTGCTGCAGGCGTTCGCCCTTGTTCACCCCAAGCAGGCTGCGCTGCTTGCCACGGGCCATGGCCAGGGCGTCGACTTCGAAGGCATCGTTGTCCAGCGTCAGCACCTGGTCGAGCCAGTGCTGCTGGATGAACTGCTGGGCCAGGCCCACCGGTTTGAGTTCAAAACGGTCTTCGCCCAATACCCGCACCATGCCTTTGGGCCATTCGGGTTCGTCGGCGACATGGAACCAGTTGAGCATGTCGAGCAGGCCGTCCTGGGAGGCGTTGATCACCACCGAGGTCCACCACAGGGCAGCAAAATGAGTGTCCTGGTCGTAGGGGCTCAGGCTGGAGCCACTGGACAGGTTGGTCTGGTCCAGCAGCAGGGCCTTGTTCGGCCGGCCCTGGGCATCGAGGCCGACCAGTTCGGCAGCCTGGCGCACCGAGTCGCGGTAGCTGCGGGTGGCCAGCAGGTCGCGGATCATCCATTCGTGCCAGGCCAGGGCATCGATCTGCCCACCGTGCTCCTTGAGCAGGCGCCGGGCCCAGTCCAGGCCGATGCGCGCGCGGCTGTCTGCATGCAGCGGGCCGTTGACCAGGCGCGAGCTGGCCGGCACGGCAATGCGCACCCCGGCCTCACGGGCCCCGGGGAAGCGCTGCACGCGCTCGAGCATGTGCTGGAAGTAGCTGCTGAAACTTGGGTAGTCGGGGTAGAACAGGTTCGGCTCGTCGGCAAAAGCCAGGTAGTGCAAGGTGTCGCCCGGCAAGGCGCGGGTGCTGCTCAGCCAGGCGTCGAGGCCGTCGTTGCTGGTGCGGTCGGCAGCCAGCACCGATTGCCTGGCGGTACCGCCGAGCAGGGTGATGTCCTGCTTGATGCGGTAGCGCTGTTGGTAGAAGCGGCGGAAGGCGTCTTCGTAACCAGGCTTGCGCGCCAGCAGGTCGGAGAAGCTGTAGTAGCCGGCGGCCTGGGGTTGCAGGGCGTCGAGCACCGCGTAGCTGGACGGCGGCGGCAGCACATAGGGCAGGTTGACGCCCAGGCTCGGGGTCGGCCCCAAAACCCGCTCGCCCAGGCGCAAGCTGACCTGGCCCTCGGCGTTGTGCAGTGGCCCCAGGTGCTGCGCTTGCTGGGCAAACAGGTTGGCGCTGCCGTCGAGCCAGAACGCCACCTTGCCACGGCCGAGCAGGCGCAGGCGGTAGGTTTGCTCGCTGCTGGCCAGCGGCAGCGCCAGGCGGTCGAACTGCCAATAGGCCGGGTAGGGCTTGAGCGCAAGATTCAGTTGCCGGCCATCGCCCAGGCGCTGCACTTGCAGGCCGTGCACACCACCGTGGTACTTGCCGGCCAGGGTCGCCTGCTGGTTGGCCGGCACGCGAAAGTACAGCTCGACATGGGGCCCGACTTCGGCGCTGAAGTGCACCTTGGCCGGGGCGAGCAGGGCGCGGGTGCTGTCGGCATGTTCGATGCGGTAGCGGCGAAAGCTGTAGCCGGGGATTTCCAGCTGGTAGTCGTTGCTGCTCGCCGCCAGCGGCCATTGCACCTGGCCACGGGTTTCTGCGGCCGGGATCGCTCGTTCGGCCTGCAAGTGGCCCTGGCCGTCGAGCAGGTACAGGCGTTCGGCGTTGGCGTCGGCCTGCCAGGCCGGTTGCCAGCTGATCTTCAGGGTGTCGGCCTTGGCTGCTTGCAGGTACAGGCTGCCGTCGCGAATATCCGCCCACTGTAAGGGCGCCGCCTGCACCGTGGCTGTCAGCAGTAACGCGGTAAACAGCAGGCCGGGGCGCTTCATGCCGGCCGCCGTTGCAGCATCTGGCGCAGCGGCGCCAGGTCGCTGGGCAGTACCAGCAAGGTTTGCCAGAAGGCCACGCCACTGAGCTTGCAGTACAGCAACAGCATCGCCAGGGTCACCGCCAGGTAGGCGATCGAGGAGGCCGCCGCCGCGCCCACGATGCCGTAGGCCGGGATCAGCAGCACGTTGAGCAAAAGGTTCAAGGCGGCGCCCAGGCCCATCATCAGCGACACCGTGCCGGGGCGGTTTTTGCCCAGCAGGTCCAGGCGCAGGATGCTCGCGTAGCACAGGCCGAACAGCCCCGGCAGCAAGGCCAGCAAGGCCGGGTAGGCTGGTTGGTATTCGGCGCCGAACAAGGTGACGATCAGCCATTCGCCGATCAGCGCCATGCTCAGGCAGGCGCCGAGCATCACCGTGGCGGTCAGGCGCAGGGCCAGGGGGGTGAGTTTGTCCATGCCGGCGTCCTGCTGCAGCAGGCGCTTCATCAAGGGTGTGGTTACTGCTTCGGGGACGATCAGCAACAGCTCGGCGGCGGCGCTGGCCATGGCGTAATGCCCCAGTGCCGCGCTGCCGAGCATGGCGCTGATGAACAGGTAGTCCGAGCGCAGGATGACCTGCTGGAACAACAAATCCGGGTGGCTCTTGGCACTGTAGGCGAGCAGCTCGCGCTGGCCGCTGCGGTCCCAGCACAGGCGGATCGAGTGCTGGCGGCCGAGCCAGTACAAGCCCAGCAGCACCACCAGGCTCAGGCCCAGCAACCAGCTGATCAGCGCCGCTTCCAGGGCATCGTTCTGCCACATCCAGAACAGGCCGACGAACAGCAGCAGCGGCACCAGCGATTCGGTCAGGCGCAGGGCATTGAAGGCGCCAACGCCACCGGTGGCATTGTGCAGGGTCAGCAGGCCGCTCTTGAGCACGGTCAGCGGCACCGCCAGCAGCAACAGCCAGGCCAGCAGGCCGAGCTGGGTGGTCACTTCCAGTTCAGTGCCGAACTCCCGGGCCAGGGCCACGCAAATCAAGGTCAGGGCGCCGGCCACCAGGCAGCCGTAGATCAGCACCTGGCTGAGCAGCAGGCCCATGCTGCGCTGCTTGGCCGCCTGGTAGCCGACGGCGGTGTTGAGCCCGCCGCTGGTGGCGGCGCCGATCAGGTCGGGCAGGGTGCTGAGCAGGGCAAACAGGCCGCGTTCGCTGGGGCCGAGGATGCGCGCCAGCAACACGTTGCGCATCAGCCGCAGGGCGATCATCGCCAGGCGCGTGCCCATGCTCAGCAGCAGGTGGCGCAGGTAATGGCTGCGGCTCATGTGCGTCCTCCGCGGCAGATGCGCCAGGCTAACAATGACGGCCGGCTGGCATTGCGCTGGCTGACGCCGATGCGCGGCAGGGCCAGGGGGTCGTCATGGCCCTGGCAAATGCCGGCGCGGGTGCTCAGGGCAAAGGGGTAGCGGTGCGCGGCCAGGCGTTCGCGCACCCGCGCATCGTGGTCGCCGTTGGGGTAGCAGTACACCGGCAGCGGCTGCTTGCAGCCTTGTTGCAGGGCGTAATGGCTGCGGCTCAGCTCTTCTTCCAGGCGCTGGTCGTCCAGGCCCGGCAGCAGGGCATGGCTGGCACCGTGGGGGCCGAAGCTGATCAGGCCGGTGTTTTCCAGGTGGCGCACCTGGTTCCAGTCCAGGGCCTGGGGCAGCGATTCTGCCGGGCAGGTGTTGGTCAGGTGATGCAGGGCCACCGGGCTCAAGCTCTTGAGGCTTTGCAGGTACTTGGCCAGGGCCTGGCTGCGGGCGTAGGCCCGGTCGCTCATGAAGTAGGCGGCGGGCAGCGGCCTGCCGATCTTGCGCAGCTGTTCGATCAAGGCTCTGCGCGCGCTTTCGCCATGGCTGCCCCACAAGGTTTCGCCCAGGCTCTCCCACCAGAAGCGCTGGCGGCTGCCAATGTAGTCGGTGGACAGGAAGATGCTCGCCGGCACCTGGTACTGCTGCAACAGCGGGAAGGCATTGAGGGCGTTATCGCGCCAGCCGTCGTCAAAGGTCAGCGCGACCTTGGGCCGGTTGCCGCTGCGCGGTTGTTCATGGGCCTTGAGCAGGTCCATCAGGTGCACGCAGTCGAAGTGTCGGTGCAGCCAGCGCAGCAGGCGCTCGAAAGCCTGGGGGCCGACGCACAGTTCGTTGCGGTGGGGCAGGGCGGCGCTGCTGTCGTCGGCCAGGACCCGGTGCAGCATCAGGATCACCCCGGCGCCGCGCAGCTGGTTGCGGCCCTTGGGAGAGTTCAGGTACAGCCAACCGCTGGCACGCTTGATACTGGTTTTTATCGGCATGTCAGGTGCTCACCGGGTCTGGTCGGGGGTCCATTGGTTGTAGCTGTGTCCGCGCAAGAACTGCCACAGGCCGACGCTCATGCCGGCCAGGGTGACCAGCACGAAGGCGGCCAGGCGAAACGGTTTGGGCAGGCGCTGGCGGACATCCAGCAGGCCGGCAATGGCAATGGCATAACCGAGCAACTGCGCGGCCAGGCTCAGGCGATAAAAGCCGTGCTCGTCGAGCAGGCACAGGTTGGCCAGCAACAGCGGCACCAACAGTACCGGCGCCAGGCGGCGGATCAGCTTGTGGCTGATCAGGGCGATGGCATACAGGCCGTGGCGCACCGGGTTGAGCAGTTCGCGGCGGGCGGCCAGGCTAATCAGGCCACCGACGGTGACGCGCTGGCGGCGGCTGAACTGGCGGACGGCCTCGTCCACGCCCTGGTCGAGCACCTGGGCCTGGTCGACGTAGACCACGCGTTTGCCGGCCACCGGCGCGCAGGTATTGATGTAGAAGTCGTCGTTGACCCGCGCCGGGATCGGCTGATACAGCTCACGGCGCAACGCCTGCAGGGCGCCATCGGCCGACACCGTGCAGCCGGTACGGCTTTCCACCCGGCGCAGCCAGGCTTCGTAGTGGCGGTACAGGCTCTCGCCCACGCTCAGGCCCTTGCCGGCCACCGGAATGATCATCTTGCCCACCGTGCCGCCCACCTGCGGGTCGGCAAAGGGCGCCAGCAACGCGGACAGGGCGCCGTCGATCCAGTGCACGTCGGCGTCGGTGAACACCAGGATATCGCCGCTGCACTGGCTGACGGCGACGTTGAGCACGCTGTTCTTGCCCATGCGCGGCAAGTCCAGGACCTTGATGCGCGGGTCGTCGAAGGCGCGTGCCAGCGCTACTGTGCGATCAGTTGAGCCGTCGCTGGCAACGACAATCTGCAAGTGTTCGGCCGGGTAGTCCTGGGCCAGCAGGTTGCGCAGCTTGTTGTCGATGTTGCGTTCTTCGTTGTGCGCCGCCACCACCACGCTGACCCGTTGCGGGGCCAGCGACGCCGGTCGGTGCCGGGGGAACAGCGGCCCCACCAGGGTCAGCAGCAGTGGGTAGCCGAGCCAGGCATAGAAGGGCAGCAACAGGCACAACCAATAGATGAACTCAGCCACGGGCGGGCCTCCTTGCATTCCAGTTGAACAGGCTGAGCACGAAGGCGGCGCCGGCCAGGTGCAGGCGGATCCAGTGCAGGCCCCAGAGTTGCAGGACGAACAGCAGGTCGCGGTGTTTCAAACTCTGGCGCAGGCTCAGGGCCAGGGCCGGCAGGCTTGTGACAAACAGCAGCAACACGGCCAGGTGCGGAAAACCGTCGAGCAAGGCCGACAAGGCCAGGGCATCGAGCCCCCAGGCGCCCAGCGAGAGCATGGGAAAGCGCAGCAGACGCAGGCTCGGGCCATTGCTGCGCAGCAGTTGCAGGTTGCTGCCCTGGCGCCACAGCTCTTTGCCCAGCCATTCGCTCCAGCTGCCTTCGAAGCCCCAGTGCAACACCACTGGTGAGCGCAGGGCCAGCAAGCGCGCGCCGGCCTTGTTCAGGTGCCAGGTAAAGTCCTTGTCTTCGCCGGTGCGCAGGGTTTCGTTGAAGCCGCCGACCAGGTCGAACCAGTGGCGCTGCATCAACAGGTTGGGGGTTGGCAGCCACTGCATGGCGTGCAGTTCCGGCACACCGGCGCGCAGCGTGCGCCGTTGCCAGGCGCGGGCGAACCAGGGCGCCTGGCGCGGGGTATCGCAGTCCAGGGCAAAGACATCGCCACGGCCCTCGGCGTGCAGGTCGAGCAGCAGGCTCAACCAGTGTTCGGGGACTTCGATGTCGGCATCCAGAAACGCCAGCCACTCGCCGCAGCTGGCCTGTACGCCACGGTTGCGCAGGGCGCCGATGGTCAGCCCGGGCAGGCTCAGCACCTGGGCACCGAGGCTGCGGGCGATCTGCGGGCCGTCGTCGCTGGAGCCGTTGTCGACCACGATCAATTCGCACTCAAGGCCGGCATCGGCGGCGGCGTTCATGGCCGACTGCAGGGTGCGGGCAATGTGCCGGGCTTCGTTGAACATCGGTACCACGACACTGACCTTCATGCCTTCACCTGCGCAAGGCGTGCCTGTTCGGCTTTAAGGCGCAGCACACTGGACAGCGCCAGCATGATCCATAGGTATTTATGGTTGGGCGCACTCAAGAACATCAGGAACAGGCTGATGGCGAGCATGCTCATGCACAGGTGGGTGAGCAGGTCGGCCTGCTGTTGATTACCCTGTTGCAACCACAGGCGCCGGGCGTACCAGACGTTGTACAGCGCCAGCAGCACCAGGCTGACGAACAGGATGCCGGCCGGTACGCCGACTTCGCTGAAGATCTCCAGGTAGGTGTTGTGCGCCCGGCGGTACAGGTCGCCGACCTTGCGGTTGGCTGAAAACGCCTTGGCGTAGCCGGTGGTGGCGTAGTGCAGGGGGAAGGTGCCGGGGCCGGTGCCGAGCACCGGGTGCTCGCGGATCATCTTGCTGCCCACCACGATGTACGAGGAACGCCGGCCCAGGGAGTCGTCCTTGAAGGCGTTGACCCCGGACTTGAGCAACGCCAGGGACTGGATGCGCGCCACGTAGCTTTCCGGCATCAGCGCCACCAGGGTTGGCAGCAGGATCGCAAGGCCGAGCATGGCAAAGCCCAGGTGCCGGGGACGCAGGTGGGCAACCTGGGTGCGGTAGTGCACCAGCACGATGCCCAGGCTGATCAGCAGCACCACCAGGCCCGAGCGCGAGTTGGTCTTGGTCATGCCCGCCAGCAACAGGATGCAGCAGGCAATCCAGAACAGCTTGTAGGCCCGCTTGGGGCTGTTGAACACCAGCCACAGCGCCATCGGCACGGCGATGGCGATGAGCATGGCAAATACGTTGGGGTCTTCCAGCAGGCCGGCGGCGCGGCCCTCGTCCTGGTACTTGGTCGAGAGCATGGCCATGATGCAGGTCAGGCTGACGCTCAGGGTCACCAGCCGGCACATCATCGGCAGGTTGAGCTCGCGGCCGATCAACAGAGTGATGCCGAACAGCAGCAAGCCCACCGCCAGTTCACGAAAATGCCCCAGGGACATTTCGCTGCTGTCGCTGGCCAGAAAACTGAGCAGGTACAGGGCCAGAAAGCCCAGCAGCAGTGGCCACATCGAACTGCGCAGGCGCTCGCCGGGCAACTGCTTGACCGCCAGTTGCAGCAGCAGTACCAGAGCCAGGGCCGCGCCGATCAGTTTGGTTGCGGTCAGTTCGCTGTCCTTGAACAGGCCTTCGAGCGGCACCAGGGTGATGATCGCCATCAGCCCCCAGGCTGGGCGCTTGTACAGGGCCAGCAGGCCGGCCAGGCCGATCACCGCGCCGGGGGCCAGGAACGGGTAGGGGCTTGCCAGCAGGGCCAGGCTGAACAACGCCACCAGGCCGATCAGCGACAGGGGAATGATCATGCGCAGGTCTCCTTGGCCGCGCCCAGGTAGACCCGGGCCCAGCGTTGTGCCAGCGTCGGCAGGTGATAACGTTCGCGTTGGGTGCGCCGGGCCTGGGCGATCAGCTCGGCGGCCTGGGCTGGGTCGAGCATCAGCGCTTCGAGCTGCGCGGCCAGCTCAGCCACCATCAGGGGCTGGGCCAACAGGCCGCTGCGTCCGTGTTCGATCACATCCGGAATACCGCCGACGGCAAAGGCCACCACCGGCACGCCATCTTGCATGGCTTCGAGCAGGATCATCGGCGTGCCTTCGGTGCGCGAGCTGATCACCAGCGCATCCAGGCGCGCCATCCACGTACGCATGTCGGCTTGAAAACCTGGCAGGCGAATGCGCTGGGTCAGGCCGGCGGCATCGATGCGAGCCTGCAACACGTCGCGTTCCGGGCCTTCGCCGAGCATCACTGCATCTAGCTGGGGATGACGCTGGCACAGCGGGATCAAGGTATCGAGAAACAGGTCCGGGCCTTTCTCACTGCTTAAACGCCCGACATAACCGGCCAGCCAGCGGCCATCGCCATGAGGGCGCGCGGGCAGGGTATCGGCCTCCGGCAAGCCGTTGGGGATCACCTGCAACTTGTGCTCGACGACCCCGGCCTGGCGGTGGATGCGCTTGATGCTCTCGGCCACGCAGATCACCCGCTCGATGGTGCCGGTGCGGCACAGTTGCAGGCTGATCCAGGTGTACAGCCGCTGTTTGCGGCTGCTGGGGGTAAAGCCGTGCTGGGTGGCGACCATCGGCAGGCGCCACAAACGGGCGCCCAGCCAGCCCAACACCAGGCCCTTGAAGTTATGGCTGTTGATCAGCGGCTGCTGGTCGTGGTGCTTGCGCAACTGGCCCAGCAGCTCGCCGACACTGTCGCAGTTTTCACAGGCCACGCCGGCGGCGCGAAAGCGCGCCAGCAGTGGCTGCGGGGCGCCGAGGAACAGCACCCGGTGCTGCCCTGGCGTGGCCTGGCAGTGGTCCAGCAGCATCCGCTCGGCGCCGTAGAAGCCGCCACTGCTGAGCAGGTGCAGGATCGGCCGTGGCGGCTGTTGGGTTGCGTTCAATTGCGCACCCAGTGCACCAGCCGCGGCAGCGACCAGCCCTTGTAGGGGTTGGGGGTTTCCGGGGTCAGGTCGTTGATCACCAGCAGCACCGGCAGGTCGAGCTGATGAGTAATCTGCGCCGGGTGCTTGAAGCGCCGGTCGAAGAACTCTTTGACGTAGACCAGGGCAATGGCCAGGAGCAAGCCGGTGAGCATGCCGAACGGTACGATCAGCAGCGGCTTGGGAAACGCAGCCTCGGCCGGCTCGTAGGGCGCGCTGAGGATCCGTGCATTGGACAGCCCGGCCAGCAGGTCGGCGCCGCGCGATTCTTCGTAGCGCTGGGTGTAGGTGAAGTAGGCCTTGTGCAGGGCGTCGATCTCGGTGTCGAGCTGGCGCGCCTTGCTCTGGGTTTCCTGCAACTGGTGCACACGGCCTTTGAAGTCGGCGATGCGCTGGGTTTTCTGGGCAATCACGCCCTGCACCACGGACAGGTCTTTCTCGCGCTCCTTGATGCGGTTGGCGACGATCTTGAGGAACTGCTGGCGGGTCTTGGCGATCTGTTCGCGCTGCAGCAGCATCTGCTCGCTGCCCGGCTGGAACACCGCCAGGTCGCTGACGTAGGTCAGCACCAGGGTGGTCAGCTGTTCACCCAACTGCTTGATCTCGCGGTCTTCGAACGCCACTTTGTCGACGGTGGTGGTGAAGGTGTAGGGGAAGGCGAAATCGCGCATATTGGCGTTGCTCGCCGCGGCCAGGCTGGTTTTCAGGTAGTCCAGCCATTGCTGGCTTTGCAGCAGGCGGTCGCGGTACTGGTTGAGCGCCTGTTCTTCGGTGTTGATGGCGTTGAGGCGGAAGGTGATCTCTTCTTTGGGGTCCGAGGAGCCGATGCTTTCGAGCATGCCCAGGCGCTTGCCTTCCAGGTCATCCATGCGCACCTGGTACTGCATTTTCTTCTGCTCGTAGAACTGCTCGGGCAGCTCGTTGGACTGCAGGCTCTGGCGGTTGCGCAGGTAGTTGTCGAGCAGGCGGCTGACGAACAGGGTGCCCAGTTTCGGGTCAGGGAAGCTGTAGGTCACCGAGACCACGTTGGAGCCGGGCAGGGTCTCGACCTTCAGGTCCTTGATGGCGTCGTCGGTCAGTGCATCGAGCTGGGTGTCGCGCACCGGGTCGACCTCAAGGCCGAACAAGGTGCGTACGGGGTTGACCACATGCTCGCGCAGCGGGTTGATGATCATCGTGCGCAGGGGCCCGGTGACCAGCCGCTGCATCAGGCTGGGCGGCACTTCGTACTGGCCTTCTTCGCGCAGCTGGCTGATGGTTTCGCGAATCAGCGTTGGCGAGCGCAGGATATTGCTCTCGGTTTCCATGTCGGCCAGCGACGGCGGGATGAACTTGTCGGTCTCCTGGGCCAGGGTGGTGTTGGTGTCGCTCTGGGAGAGTTTTTTCGACTGCACGATCACCTCGGCGGTGATGTCGAAACTCTGCTTGAGCACCAAAGGCAACAGCAAGGCGATCACTGCGAAGACCAGGAACACCCGTTTGACCAACTGGCGGTTGGCAAAGAAGATCCTGAAGAACTCATGCAGGTAGTTTTCTTTTGTATTCATGCTCGGATACCCGCCTGGAATTAGTTGTTGTCGCTGTCTTTGTTGTCAACGCGATAACCGAAGCTGAAACCGACCCCCTGGAACAGCACCACGTCGGCCAGTTGCCGGGCCAGGTCGCCGGCGCTGGCAAGCTTGGTCTTGGGCACGTAGAGCATGTCGTCCGGTTGCAGGTAGGCGACTTGTGCGGCGCTGGCATCCAGGGCCTTGTCGACGTTGTAGGGCACCGCCTGGACCTGGTTGCCGTTGCGCCGCATGATCACCACCGAGTCGAGCCGCGCCTTGACGTTCGGGCCACGGGCCAGGGTCAGGGCTTCGAGCACCGACACCGGCCGGCGGATCGGGTAGGCGCCGGGCTGGCCGACTTCACCCAGCACATAGATCTCGTTGACCGCGGTGGACTTGAGCATCACGTCCACGGTCATCCGCCCGGGCAGGTCGGCGTAGCGTTTGTTCAGGTAGGTCTGCAGCTGGGTCACGGTCATGCCTTGCAGCGGCACGGTGCCAATTTCCGGGAAGCTGGCCTGGCCGTCGCTGCCCACGGTGATCTCGCGGCTCATGCCGGTGGCCGGGTGGTTGAGGGCGCTCTTGAGGTTCTGCTCGTTGGTCAGCGGGCTGATCACCTGCACGGTGACGTTGTCACGCCCCGGCTGGAACAGGCGCTTGTTGCGGTAGGCCTGCTGGATGGTGCGGCGAGCCTCGTCCGGGGTTTGCCCTGCGACGTTCACCGAGGTGTTGGCCCGTGGCAGTTCGATGGTGCCATCCGGCAGCACCAGCTGGTTGCCATTGAGCGAACTGGCGGCCGGGAAGGCCAGGCCCACGGTGTCGCCGGACTGAATACGGTACGACGCCGAGCCGCTGGTGCTGATGTGGAAGATCACATCGAGCACGTCCTGCGGGCGCAGCACCTGCTCGCTGCGCGGCAGCTCCGCATCCTGGGCATTGGCGGGGTTGGCAGTCATGATCTGCACCGGCATCTGCCGGGTGTCCTGATTGGCGCAGCCGGCCAGGGTCAGCAGGCACAGCGCGAACGTCGTGTATTTCATGTGAGGCTCCTTGGCTGCTGGCCTAAAGGTTGTTGTACAGCCACTTGGGCATGTAGTACTTGCGCTTGTTGAACACGCTGCCAATCAGTTTTGCCCCGGCCTGGTCCAGGCGTTGCTTGGCCGCCTGGGCCACTTCCCAGCGGGTTTCCTCGGCGCGCACCACCAGGATCACACCGTCGACCAGGGGGCTGATGATCAGGCTGTCGGCGCTGGCGTAAACGGCTTCGCCATCGACCACCACAAAGCGGTAGTGGTCGCTCATGTGCTTGAGCAGTACCCGCAGCAGGTCGGGGTTGAGGCGCTGCTTGCCGCGCTTGTAAGTACCGGCCGGCAGCACGTCGAACGGCTGGTCGGACAGGCGCACGATGCAGTCTTGCATCAGCGGCGGGGTGTCCTGGTCGAACATCAGGTCGCTGAAGCCGCGCAACTTGTGCAGGCTCAACTGCTGGCTGAGGTTGTTGCCGCTGGGGCTGCTGTCCACCAACAGGACCGGGCCGCCGCTCATCAGCGCCAACTGGCTGGCGAAGGCCAGGGCGCTGGTGCTGGTGCCGCTGCCGGTGTTGGCGGCGGTCAGCAACAGCACGCGCTGCTCTTCGTCGAGCACCGTGGACGTAAGGTTGGTTTCGCTCGGGGTGGCGATGGTCAGACTTCTTGAAGTAGAACCGTCCATTCAACTTGCTCCGTGGCCGCTGAAGACTTTGAAGGGAGTCTTGAAGAGGATCTTCAGATCCAGCAACAAGCTCTGTTCGTTGATGTAGCTCAGGTCCAGTTCGACTCGCTGGTCGAAGTCTATGTCGCTGCGTCCGGAGATCTGCCACAGGCCGGTCATGCCGGGGTAGATGCTCAGGCGGGCGAGGTGGTTGTCCTTGTAGCGGTAAGCGTTGAACGAGGTGGGGCGAGGACCGACCAGGCGCATGTCGCCGAGCACCACGTTGAACAGGTTGGGTAACTCGTCCAGGCTGCTGCGCCGCAGCCAATGGCCGATCGGGGTGACGCGCGGGTCCTTGTCGATCTTGAAATCGATGGCATCGGCGCCGTGTTTGTTCAGGTGGCGCACCGACTCCTTCAAGGCCTCGGCGTTGGCGACCATGGTGCGGAACTTGTACATGCCAAAGGTGCGGCCGCGGTAGCCGGTGCGTTTTTGCACGAAGAACACCGGGCCCGGGCTGCTGAACTTGACCACCGCGGCCACGCCCAGCAGCAGCGGCGAGATGATCAGCAGGATGCACAGGGCGCCGAAGCAGGCCACCGCCCGGTTGGTGCGCGAGAGGGTCCAGGGCCGCCCGCCGGCGCGACCGGTCAGCCAGCCACGGCCTTGCATGTGAATCGCCGCGTCGATGCGCTGGCGATGCGCGGGGTCCATGCGCTTGTCTTGGTACAGTGCCTGCAGTTGCGCACTTTTAGGTTGTCCTGTCATACCGTTCTCCGTTGAGGCGCGGGCATTTGCCCGTTGACCCGCACCGCGTCCCGGTCAAGTTGCGGGTAGTACTGATGAAACCAGGCAATAAAACGCCCGAGCCCTTCATCCAGTGAAACCTGGGGGGTGAAGCCGGTGACCTGTTCCAGCGCGCTGGCATCGGCGCAGGTGGCCAGCACATCGCCCGGTTGCAGTGGCAGCAGCTCGATCTCGGCTTTGCGTTGGAGGTGTTTTTCCAGCAGTGCAACGTAATCGGTCAGCTCCACCGGGCGCTGGCCGCCGATGTTGAACAGCCGCCACGGCGCGTGGCTGCTGGCGGCGTCCGGCTGAGTTCGGTCCCAGCCTGGGTTGGCCTGGGGTGCCAGGGGAATCAGCCGCACCAGGCTTTCGACGATGTCGTCGATGTAGGTGAAGTCGCGCTGGTGCTGGCCGTAATTGAACAGCTGGATCGGCCGGCCCTCGGCAATCGCCCGGGCGAACTGGATCGGCGACATGTCCGGGCGGCCCCAGGGGCCGTACACGGTGAAAAAACGCAGGCCGCTGGCGGGGATGCCAAACAGGTGGCTGTAGCTGTGGGCCATGGCCTCGTTGGCTTTTTTGGTGGCGGCGTACAGCGACAGTGGATGGTCGACGGCATCCTCGACCCGGTACGGGGTGTGCTGGTTGGCGCCGTACACCGAGCTCGACGAGGCATACAGCAGGTGCTGCACCGGGTGGCGGCGACAGCCTTCGAGAATGTTCAAAAAGCCGCTGAGGTTGCTGTCGATATAGGCCCGTGGGTTTTCCAGCGAGTAGCGCACCCCCGCTTGCGCGGCCAGGTGGATCACCACCTCGGGCTGCTCGCTGGCGAACAGCTCGGCCATGCCGGCGGCATCGTTCAGGTCCAGGCGGTAGAGGGTGAACGGACCACCTTCAGCTTCTATCCAGCGTACCCGCGCTTCTTTGAGCGCCGGGTCGTAATAGCTATTGAAGTTGTCCAGGCCGATCACCTGGTGGCCCTCGCGCAATAAGCGCAAGCTGCAGTGAGCACCGATGAAACCGGCGGCGCCGGTGACCAGGATCTTCATGGCGCCGGGTCCTCCGGCTGGACCTGGCGCAGGCCGATGCCGCTGTAGCTCAGGCCGAAGGTTGCCACCTGGTCGGGGTTGTAGAGGTTGCGTCCGTCAATGATCAGGCGGCTGCGCAGTTTTTTGGCCAGCAAGGCGAAGTCGACCACGCGAAAGTTCTTCCACTCGGTGCAGATCACCAGGGCGTCGGCGTCTTCCAGGGTGTCGTCGCGGGTGGCGCACAGTTGCAAGTCTTGACGGTAGCCATAGAGGCGCCGGCACTCGGCCATGGCCTCCGGATCGAAGGCACAGACCTTTGCGCCTTCGGCCCACAGCGCTTCCATCAGGTAGCGGCTGGGCGCTTCGCGCATGTCGTCGGTGTTGGGCTTGAAGGCCAGGCCCCAGATGGCGATGGACTTGCCGGCAAGGCTCCCAGGCAGGCGCTGCTTGAGCTTGTTGAAGAGAATCTGGCGCTGGGCGTCGTTGACTTCACTGACGCTTTGCAGCAAACGCAGCGGCATGCCGCTGTGTTCGGCGGTGTGCAACAGGGCGCGCAGGTCCTTGGGGAAGCACGAGCCGCCAAAGCCGCAACCGGGGTAGATGAAGTGGTAGCCGATGCGCGGGTCGGAGCCGATGCCCTTGCGCACCGCTTCGATATCAGCGCCCAGGTGTTCGGTAAGGTTGGCCAGTTCGTTCATGAAGCTGATGCGCGTGGCGAGCATGGCATTGGCGGCGTACTTGGTCAGTTCGGCGCTGCGGTTGTCCATGAACATGAGCTTTTCATGGTTGCGGCAGAACGGCGCGTAGAGCTCGGCAAGCTGGTCGTGGGCCTGGGCATCGAGGGTGCCGACGATGATCCGGTCCGGGCGCATGCAGTCTGCCAGGGCGCTGCCTTCCTTGAGGAACTCGGGGTTGGACACTACCCGGACCTTGAGCGCGGTCTTGCCCAGGCGGTCGAGCTCTTCGCGTGCCAGCGCCG
Source organism: Pseudomonas rubra (assembly GCF_028656935.1). Taxonomy (GTDB): domain Bacteria; phylum Pseudomonadota; class Gammaproteobacteria; order Pseudomonadales; family Pseudomonadaceae; genus Aquipseudomonas; species Aquipseudomonas rubra. The sequence goes on along the minus strand of NZ_JAMDGZ010000041.1, from coordinate 25,926 downwards.
CCACCTTGTCGGCGGTGCCCACCGGCACCGTGGATTTGATGATCAGGGTACGATCGGCGTCCATCAGTTCAGCAATTTGCCGGGTCACGCCCAGCACATGGGAGAGGTCGGCCGAGCCGTCTTCGTCCGGTGGGGTGCCGACGGCAATGAAAATCAGCTCGGCATGGGCAACCGCGTCGCTGGCCTGGGTGCTGAACAGCAGGCGCGCTTCCTTGATGTTTTCTTCGAGCATGCCGGACAGGCCAGGTTCGCTGATCGGCGGTACGCCCTGACGCAGTTGACTGATCTTGTGCGCATCGACATCGACGCACAAAACCCGGTGACCTACGTCTGCGAGGGCCGCAGCTTGCACAAGACCGACATAGCCGGTGCCAAATACGCTCACGTCCATGTCGGCTCGCCTCGTATGGAGTAAGGAGGATGAAACAGTGGTGTGATTTGGGTATAGCCCAACGGCGGCAAGCCGTGTCAATGAAATGGCATGTTTCGTCGGATTTACACTCATTACGATTTTGGCTTTTTGCCATCAAGCCGTTCTAAATCCGTGAGTTAGCTTGTGCAGGCACTGGCCAATTGCCGCATGGCAAAACGATGAACGGTCACAGGCCCTATTAAACAAGGCGTTTACCGATATGACCGTTTCACAATTGCAACGATTTCGCGTTATTTGAACTGTCAGATTTGGCGCCGATAAATAGGTCATAATATTGACGCTGTTCCGGTTTGCGCTTTGTTAGCGGCCTGCTAACGTGTCAATGTCCGAGTTACTTGCAGGGTGTTGCGCGGGGGAGTGATGCACAGATACTTCAAGGAATTGCTGCTCGCGCTGTACCTGTTGAGCAACTACCCGTACTACCTGGAGCGCTTCCAGGCCATCGGCCTGAGCCCGGCATTACTGCTGTACGTCGGTGTGCTGGTACTGCTGGTGCTGGCCTTGCTGCTGTGTGCGAATATTCGCCAGGGCTGGCTGCGCTGGGGGTTTGCCCTGGTGTTCAGTACAAGCGCGGTATTCTTCGATGCCTACACGCGCATCACCGCCGACTACCTGACCTACAGCGGCTTTATCTCGATGGTCTATTCCGGCGGCTTTATCGGTGAAGCCCTGGAGCAGTACCACAGCGTCATCCTCCAGGTGTTGGGCCGCACAGTGCTGTTGTTGCTGGGCCTGGGGTTGCGGCCTCGGCACGGGCTAAAAGCACCGGGTTTTGTGCCCTGGGCCGCGCCGCTGCTGGGTATCGCCTTGCTCACGGCCATCTTGTTTGTGCGTGCGGGCGAGGGCGCCCGCGGCCTGCCGATCATGTTCACGCCGCTGGCCTATGCCAACCTGATGCTCTACGAGTCCTTGCACGACAGCGTCGGTCCGCGCGAACCAGTGACCCTGGCGCGCAACGGCCCGGCCCTGGCCCGGGACATCGTGCTGATCATCGATGAAAGCGTCTCGGGCAATTACCTGGACCTGAACACCGCCCACGGCGTGCGCAGCCAGCTCAACCAGGCGCGGCCCGGGGTCGACATTTTCAATTATGGCTATGCTGCCTCCATCGCCAACTGCAGCGCCGACACCAACGTCACCCTGCGTTATGGCGGCACCCGCGAAGACTATCTGCGCATCAACTCGACCTTGCCGTCGATCTGGCAATACGCCAAGGCGGCGGGGCTGGGTACCGTGTACATCGACGCCCAGCGCACCGGCGGCAATCTGCAGAACCTGATGAACGCAGCCGAGCTGCGCGACATCGATCAGTTCATCCAGTTTGACAGCACCCCGGTGCGCGACCGCGACATGGCCGCTGCCAGCACGCTCATCGCGCTGCTGGCTGACGGCAAGCCACAGTTGATCGTGGTCAACAAGGTCGGCGTGCATTTTCCGGTGCACGACAAGTACCCCGACGACTTCATGACCTATCGCCCGGCCTTGCCGCGCGGGCAGTATGCCGACATCACCGACACCGGACGGCGTGATGGTTTTGCCGGGCAGCCCGAAGACTGGGTGCTGTACCGCAACTCGTACATGAACAGCCTGCTGTGGAATGTCGGCGAGTTCTTCAACCGCCTGTTCGCCAAGGCCGACCTCAGCCAGGCGGTGCTGATCTACACCTCCGACCACGGCCAGGACCTGCACGAGCGCGGCAACCCCGGGTTGAACACCCATTGCGACAGCAACCCGGTCGAGGAGGAGGGCCTGGTGCCGTTGGTGGTGATCCAGGGCCAGGGCCTGCGCACCCTCGACTGGCAGGTGCAACTGGCGGCCAACAAAGACCGCTCCAGCCACTACAACATCTTCCCGACCCTGCTGCAGTTGCTCGGTTACGACCCCGCCGGGATTACTCCGGTGTACGGGCGGTCGCTGGTGGTGCCGACTAAGGATGACTTCAGCTTCAACACCCGCTTCAATGCGCGGCTGGGGGCAAAACCGGTGTTCAAGCGCATCGACCTGAGCCAGGTGGTTACCCCGGGCGAGCCACAGGCACAGATGCCGATAGGCAAGGCGGACTGACGCGCAGTAGGTAGTTATATAGCGCCAACCACCAAGGTTTCGGCCGTTAGCTGTGGGTCCATTCACCCACAGGTACCGTGCCATGCCCGATATCCCCGATACTGCACATCAGGTTTTTCATCAGCGCCGCCTGGAAGCGGCCTTGCGGCCCAGGCTGCAGCACTTGAAGGCAAGCGACTTGCAAGGTCTGCTATACAGCCAGCGGGCCATTTACCTGGATGCTGACGGTGCGCCGCTGGCCTGGTTCAGCAACAGCAGTGAAACCTTGCGCCAGGCCTTGCTCAAGGCCTTGAACCAGCAGCAGTCGACCCGACGCAGACTGGCCTGGCGGTTGGCGGGCCTGCACAATATCACCGATTTTGCCGAACCCTTGTTGACCCAGGCATTGCGTGAGCAGTACGGCGTGCAGGTGGACGTCAAGCTTGCCTGCTTACACCGCTGGGCCAGTGACTTTGAAGGGCCGCGCCAGGGCATTGGCGGGCGGCGGGTAGAGAAGGGGCCAGAGCGGCGGGTCAGTCTGCTTGAAGCAGCCTTGCAGAACTTTGAAGAAAACGAAGACTTTCATTTCAGTTTCATCAGCCGTTCCGGCAACCCGCTCGACAAGCTCGCCTTGCGGCCTGCGGATTTTGCTCGGTTGAGCCGCCAGCTTGATCTTGGCCAGGCCTACCAGAATCACCTGCAGCAGGTGTTCGACACCCCGAGCACTGCCCGGCAGCTCAGCCGGGACATGACTCAGGCCATCAGCAGCGATTTTCAGGTGACCTTGCAGCGGGCGCGGATGACCGGCGATATCAGCGCGTCGAGCTATCAGATGCTCCAGGCGCTAATGGCCCAAGGCAGCGCCACCCTCGATGGCAAAGCTGTGGCCTGCCGGCGTATTTCGATGCTCGATTGCGAGTTGGGCGATGTCTTGCTGATTGGCCCGCCAGCTGCTACCAGTGCGGCCACCGAGCGTTGTATTGCGTGGATGGCGGCGGTGCCATCGCAGCCGCTCAAGGAGTATGCATCGACCAGTGCCTTTGCCAGTGACCTGGCGGCCAAGTTGAAATCCGCAGACTTTTTCAGCGCGGTGGCGGCCAAAGTGCCACAAGGGCTCCAAGGCGTTTTCGCTCAGCGCGTGGACCGTGCCCTGTATGCGCCTGCGGCCGCAGCCGATGGGGCGATACGTGAGGCGCTGACACGGCCGCGTCTGGAGATCGTCGAGCGCACGATTCCTGGGCCGTTATGGACGACCTTGCAGGATCTACAGGTGCGCCGCCTGAAAGCCAATGCCCGAGTGCTGGCGGTACCGACCGGCGATGAGGATTACCTGACGCGGCTTGGCCGCCTGGAAGTCTGGCTGCAGGTCGGGGTCAACGTTCTCAGTGTTGCAGCCTTCGTGGTACCCGGTTTGAATGAGGTCATGCTGGCGGTGACCGGCGCGCAGATCATGGACAGCGTGTTTCATGGTGTGCACGCCTGGGAGCAAGGCGAAACCGCCGAGGCCGTGCAGCAGTTTGTTTCGGTGGGCCTGAACCTGGGCGCATTTGCCGGGCTGGGTGCTGTCGGTGCAGTGCTGCGGCCCTCAAGCTTTGTTGATGGCCTGGTACAGGTGGAACTGCCCAATGGACAAGCGCGGCTGTGGAAGAGCGACCTGAACGGTTATGCCAGCGACATCAGCCCTGGCGCCGATGTCGAGGCCAACGAACTGGGCCAGTATCTGCATGACGGTCGCCACTTCCTGCGTTTTGACCAACAGTGGTACGAGCAGCGCTACGATGCCCAGCGCCAGCAATGGCGGCTGGTGCACCCGAATGACCCCGAGGCCTATGAACCGCCGCTTGCGCACAACGGCGAGGGTGTCTGGACCTGGCATGGCGAGCAGCCGCTGAACTGGGAACGGCGTCAGTTGCTGCGGCGGCTCGGCGCTCTGAGCGACGGTCTGGACGATACGACGCTGGAGCGTGCAGCCGCCATCAGCGGTATTGACGAGGCGGCGCTGCGCCACCTGTATGTGCACCAGAACCCGGTACCTGCACTGCTGGCCGACACGTTGCAGCGTTTGCAGTTTCAGCGGCGTGCCAGCAGGCTGGTCGAAACCATCCGGGACGGTGAGCTGACAGACGATGAACTGGCAGCGCAACGTGGTGAGATTTTCGCTCGCCTCTATCGAGGCACGCTGCAGGGGTTGTCGCCAGGTGCGCTACGCCTGATCAGGGACTTTCCATCATTGCCTGCGCGGGTGGCCCGGGAGATCGAGAGCCAGGCCACGCTCAGTGAGCTTGAGCAATTGCAGCAAACCGGCGGGCGTGTGCCGCTGCGCCTGGCTGAAGAGGCGCGTGTTTACCAGCAACAGGTGCGCCTGTGCCGTGCGCTGGAAGGGCTGCACGGCGCCCGCCCGGACAATCTCGACAGTGAACGCCTGGCCCTGGGCTTGCTGGAGTCGCTGCCGGGTTGGACCGGCGATGTCCGCCTGGAACTGCGTGAGCACGTGCTCAGTGGCCGACTGCTGGCCGCCGTTGGCCGAGCCGATGGCGAACTCAAGAGCCTGGTCAACACGGGGCGGCGGTATTGCAGCTACGATGCCGTGGGCAACGAACTGTTTGTGGGTAAAGACTTCTATGCTGCGGTGCTCAGGGCTTTGCCCGATGCCGAGCGCAACGCGCTGGGCGTGCAGGTCAGCGACAGCCAGCCCTTGCAGCACAGGCTGCAGGCCCTGGCCTTTGCAGACCGCACGCGCAGCTCGCGGTTGCTCGGCCAGCGCCCGGCGCGGCCCTGGCACCAATCGCCCTTGCGCCTTGCCGACGGGCGCGCAGGTTACCCTTTGGGCGGCGCGGTCGGCACACTGGGCGGCGAAGCGCGCCGGCGTCTGGGCAGGCTCTACCCGCAGCTGGATCGCGCACAGATCGGCCGTTTGCTGGGTGAACTGCGCGAGACCGGTGTTGATGTGGCCGACTCGATCACGGCGCTGGAAAGTCAATACCGGCAACTGCAGGTGAAGCTGGACTACTGGGCGCGACCGTTAGCGCGCCACAGTACCCGCAGGGCAGTGGCCACACGCCTGAAAATGGCCTGGCAGCGCGGCGGTGGTGCAAGTCGGCACAAGCTCGACCTCAAAGGCCTTGACCTGACCGAGCTACCCACTTTGGACGCAACGTTCAGCCACATCACCGAGCTGGACCTGCGCTCAGTGAAAGACGGGGCGATTCCGTCTCGACTGTTCGACTGTTTCCCCAAACTACGGGCCTTGGGCCTTAACGATAACGCGCTGGAACAGATCCCCGCGTCGATCACCAAGCTGCTTGAGCTGGAAGAGTTGGCACTGACAAACAACCGCCTGCAGGTCAGCCAAACCCTGCTCGAACCGCTACGGCCATTGCGCAAGCTGAAGATCATCAGCCTGGCCCGCAATCAGTTGGGCGAACTCGCCGATGGCGCTATCGATACCCTGACCAGCTTGCCGGTGTTGACCCGGCTGGAGCTGCAGTCCAACCAGTTGCTGCTGGATGCGGCGCAGATCGACAAGCTTGCCGATTTGCAACTGAACTATCTGGATCTGCACGATAACCGCATTACCCTTGATGAGGCCGCAAGCACGGCATTTGCCAAGTTCATCTACCTGAACAAGCTGATCCTGCGCGACAACCCGCTGAGGCGCGCCCCGGACTTGAGCTTCATGCCCTGGCTCAAGGAGCTGGACCTGAGTCACTGCGAGCTGAGCGAATGGCCCCAGGGCTTGACCCGGCTGATGGATCAGAACCAGTACCAGTTGCGTTCGATCAACCTGGCTGATAACACCATCGAAGCGATTCCGTCATTGGTAGAGACCCGTTTTGGCCAGCATGTGCTCGAGTTCGGTCAGCGTGGCCCTCTATCGCTGCGCCTGGACAACAATCCGCTCAATGCGCAGGGTGTCCTGCATTTGCATGCCATTGGCCTGCCTCACGTGTTTTCAGGTGAAACCCATGCACAGCCGTTGTGGCTCAATGGCGTGAGCCAGGGGCGCCAGGACCTGTGGCGCGGGCTGTTCGACGAAGGGCGCAACCACGCGCTCAAAAGTGCCCTGAGCACCCTTGAACGTTCACAAGCGGTAAGAGTCGACTTGGCTCATGTCAATGGGCGGGTGTGGGGCATGCTCGAACTTGCCGGGCAGGATCAGGCACTGACCGAAAACCTTGAGGAGATCGCCGCAGGCTATCCAGAAACCTGCGGCGACGCCGGCGCCGATGTGTTCAGCGCGCTGGAGGTCGAAGTGATGGCCTACCGCCTTGGCAATGAGGCGGCCAGCGAACAGGGCAGGGTCGACACACTGCTGCAGCTGTACCGCCAGTTGTATCGCCGCCATCAGGTCGAGCGGATTGCCGACCGTATTTCCAGCGCGAGGCAGATAGCGCGGGATGTGCTGAGCGAGGGTGACCCCTTGGCTTATCCGCCACTGGATCCGCTGGATGACATCAGTGATCAGGACCTGTCGCATACGGTCGATGACATTGAGATTCGCTTGGCGCTACGTCAGGCACTGTCGGGCGCCAAGCGGCTGAACTATCCGGAGCCCTCATCAGGCATGCTTTATCGGCACACGGCCTATGTCAGCGACAGGCTCGCCAGGCGAGTAGAAGCGGCGGTGCGCGTGCTCGACACACCGCTGGGTCGCCGTGAATGGTTGCTTGAGCTGCCGGGTTGGTGGCGCTTTGTCAAACAGCGTTACCAGGGGCCGTTCATGGAGCTGAGCGAGCGCTGGTATCAGGGCTTGGAGTACGCCGATTATTGCCTGGGCGTCAGTCAGGAGCCGGTACGGGTACTCGATGACAGTCTGTTGAGCTACCTGGCAACCCAGGCCGGCGACGCCGACTTCACAGCGGCTGGCATCACGCCCGTGTGGCAAGACGAGGCGGGCAACCTGATGAAAAAGGACTTCAACGAGCACCAGTACAAGGTGTTTACCGACAGCCTACAACGAGGCAGGGCTGAGGCCGAACGCACCTTGCTGGCGCGTTTGACCCCGGTACTGGATTAACCGCCGGGCCTTGATCCGGTGGCTGCTTGCGGTCACCGGATTTGCCCTTCAATCCCGGGCGTGCAATGCCCGAAAGCCTTCGGCTTCCTCCACCAGCCAGTCGTGCACCGCCCGCGCGCCCGGATGGGCCAGGCCGCCGGGTGGGTACAGCAGCACGTAGCGCTTGTGGTTGGCGATCGGCAGGCCGAACGGCACGATCAAGGCGCCGCGTTCCAGCTCGTCGTTGAGCAGGGTGCGGCGGGCGATGGCCACGCCGATGCCGGCAATCGCCGCTTCGATGGTCAGGTGGTTGCGGTTGAAGGTATGGCCGCGGCGCACATCCAGGCCGCTGGCGCCGATGCCCGCCAGGTAAAACTCCCACTCCGCGTATTCGGAACTGCCGCGCCAGGCGGTGATGTCGTGCAGCAGCGGATAATGCGCAAGGTCCGCAGGGCCATGCAGCGGTGGCCGCCCGCGTAGCAAGGCCGGGGCGCAGACCGGGAAGATCTGCTCGTCCAGCAGCGGCGTTGAATGCATGCCCGGATAGCTGCCGTCGTTGAGGTCGATGGCCAGGTCGAAATCGCCTTCGTGCAGGGCCTGGCTGCTGTCTTCGGCCACCAGGCGTAACTGGATGTCCGGGTAGCGTTGTTGCAGGCGTGGCAAGCGCGGGGTCAGCCATTTGGCCAAAAACGAGGGGATCGAGCGCAGGCGCAAGGTGCCGCGAATTTCGCCAGCATCCAGGCGGCGCAGTTCGGCATCGATGCTGCCATAGGCTTCGGCGACGGTCTGCGCCAGGCGCTGGCCTTCGGCGGTCAGCTCCACGCCCCGGGCCCGGCGCAGGAACAGACGAAAGCCCAGGCGCTCTTCCAGTTGGCGGATCTGCTGGCTCACCGCGCCGGGGGTGATGTGCAGTTCTTCGGCGCAGCGGGTGAACGACAGGTGCCGCGCGGCGCAGGCAAACACGTGCAGCCAGACGTACATCTGACCATTCATTTGTCGCTTCATCGTTTAGCTCTGCTAAAGGCTTGCTTAGAAAATTTCGTTGGTCAAGGCGTTGGTGACCGGGCAGTATCGCGCAACTTGGCAACACCCATCAATTTTTTAACAGTGCCGTTGCGTGACATGGAATGTTGCCTCGGTCAGGCATTAGCATGGCTATCAGCGTTTTCGACCTCTTCAAGATTGGCATCGGGCCGTCCAGCTCCCATACCGTAGGCCCCATGCGTGCGGCGGCAACCTTCGCCCAGGCCCTGCGTGAACAAGGCGTGCTGGCCCAGGTGAGCCGGGTCGAGGTGCGCCTGTATGGCTCGTTGTCGGCCACCGGCGTCGGCCACGCCACCGACCGCGCCTGCCTGCTCGGGCTGATGGGCGAGTGGCCCGACCAGATCGACCCGCACAGCATCGAGCCGCTGATCGCACAACTGCAACGCAGCCAAGTGCTGATGCTCGATGGCAAGCAGGCCATCGCCTTTGATTGCGCGCGTGACTTGCTGCTGCTCGATGAAAGCCTGCCGTACCATCCCAATGCCATGACTCTGGAAGCCAGCAGTGCCAGCGGCTCGTTGCTGCAACAAACCTACTATTCGGTGGGCGGCGGTTTCATCGTTGAGGCCGCGCAAGTGGGTGAGGCGGGCAATAGCGCCGATCAGGTGCAACTGCCCTACGATTTTGCCAGCGCCGCCCAGTTATTGGCGCTGTGCAAGCAGCATAATTTGCGCATCAGCCAGTTGATGATGGCCAACGAACTGGCCTGGCGTGAAGAAGCCGAAGTGCGTAGTGGCCTGCTGAAGCTGTGGGCGGCCATGCGCGAGTGTGTCGATAACGGCTTGCGCAACGAGGGCATCCTGCCAGGCGGGCTCAAGGTCAAGCGTCGCGCGGCCAAGCTGCACCGCAGCCTGCAGGAGTTGGGTAAGCCCAACGTCATCGGCTCGACCCTGAGCGCCATGGAGTGGGTCAATCTGTTCGCCCTGGCGGTCAACGAAGAGAACGCCGCTGGCGGGCGCATGGTGACTGCGCCAACCAACGGCGCGGCCGGCATCATCCCGGCAGTGCTGCACTACTACATGAAGTTCAACCCTGATGCCTGCGATAACGACGTGGTCGACTTCCTGCTCGGTGCCGCCGCGGTGGGCATCCTGTGCAAGAAGAACGCTTCGATCTCCGGTGCTGAAGTCGGGTGTCAGGGGGAGGTCGGTTCGGCCTGCGCCATGGCTGCTGCCGGCCTTGCCGAAGTGCTCGGGGCCACGCCCATGCAGGTAGAAAACGCCGCTGAAATCGGCCTGGAACACAACCTTGGCCTGACCTGCGACCCGGTCGGCGGGCTGGTCCAGGTGCCGTGCATCGAGCGCAATGCGATTGCTGCGGTCAAGGCTATCAATGCTGCGCAGATGGCCTTGCGCGGCGACGGCGAGCATTTCATCTCCCTGGACCGGGCCATCCGCACTATGCGTGATACCGGCGCCGACATGCACGACAAGTACAAGGAGACTTCGCGCGGCGGCCTGGCGGTCGCGTTCGTCGAGTGTTGATCCCTTAAAAGAAGCAAGGCTGCGCCTTGCATCGCTGGCAAGCCAGCTCCCACAAGGATTGCACCATCCAGTGGGAGCTGGCTTGCCAGCGATGGGCTGCAACGCAGCCCCAGGCTTTACCTAGCAACAAAGCAGTTCGTTCATACGCAACAAAAACAACTACAAGGCAATATCGATGACTGATGTAAATAGCACCACGACCGTTCGTGTGGAATCGGCTGCGCCTGCGCAAAGCCGCGCCTGGAGCCGTCACGACACCACCTGGGTTCTGGGCCTGTACGGCACCGCCATCGGCGCCGGCACCCTGTTCTTGCCGATCAACGCCGGGGTAGGCGGCTTCTGGCCGCTGCTAGTGCTGGCGGTACTGGCGTTCCCCATGACCTTCTACGCCCACCGCGGCCTGACCCGCTTCGTGCTGTCGGGCAAGCGCGGCGCCAGTGAAGACATCACCGAAGTGGTCGAAGAGCATTTCGGCATCGGTGCCGGCAAGCTGATCACCCTGTTGTACTTCCTGGCCATCTTCCCGATCCTGCTGGTCTACAGCGTCGCCCTGACCAACACCCTGGGCAACTTCATGGAGCACCAGTTGCACATGAGCCCGCCACCGCGGGCGCTGCTGGCCTTGCTGCTGATCTGCGGCCTGATGATCGTGGTGCGTTGCGGCCAGGACATCATCGTCAAGGTCATGAGCGTGCTGGTCTATCCCTTTGTGGCCGCGCTGTTGTTGCTGGCCCTGAGCCTGATCCCCAACTGGAACGGCGCATTCTTCGCCCAGGCCAGCGAAGGCATGCCCCTGAGCCTGTTTTTCAAGACCTTGTGGCTGGCCATCCCGGTGATGGTGTTCTCCTTCAACCACTCGCCGATCATCTCGGCCTTTGCCGTTGAGCAGAAGCACCGTTACGGCGAGCAGGCTGACGCCAAGAGCGGCAAGATCCTCGCCAGTGCCCATGTGCTGATGGTGCTGACGGTGATGTTCTTCTGCTTCAGTTGCGTACTGGCGCTGTCGCCGGCCGACCTGGCCGCAGCCAAGCAGCAGAACATCTCGATCCTTTCGTACCTGGCCAACCACTTCCAGACTCCGGTGATCGCCTTCGTCGCGCCCCTGATCGCCCTGGTGGCAATCACCAAGTCGTTCCTGGGCCACTACATCGGCGCCAGCGAAGGCTTCCAGGGCATGATCGTGAAAACCCTGCGCAGCCGTGGCAAGCAGGTCTCGGCCAAGCGCCTGGAACAGATGACCGCGCTGTTCATGGTCATCACCTGCTGGGCCGTGGCGACCCTCAACCCGAGCATCCTCGGCATGATCGAGAACCTTGGTGGGCCGATCATCGCCTGCCTGCTGTTCCTGATGCCGATGTACGCCATGCACAAGGTACCGTCGTTGCGTAAGTACTCGGGCAAGGTTTCGAATGTGTTCGTGGTGCTGATCGGTTTGATTACCCTGTCGGCGATTTTCTACTCGTTCTTTGCCTGAGTGAATGGCTGCACACCGCTTTATGCGGTGTGCAGCCGACTGCCTAGAATGGTGCGGTGCCGGGGAAGGGCTGGTGCGGGCCGTTGCCTAGAAAATGGATAGCGTGTTTCGCAGCCAGTCCGGCAATCACTGGCCGATCAGCAGGCAGGTTTGCCGCGAATATCTCTTGCAGTTTTTGTGGGTCCTGAAGGACCAGGTCGACCGCTGCCCGGCAGGTTGACCAGAACCCGGTCGTGCCGATCAACTGGCGCAGTTGTCTGGTCAGGGCTTTAACTACCTCGGACTGCCCGGCTTCCCTCAAGTCTAACGCTGCCTGGGTTGCCTCTCGCCACGCCTCGCTGCGTTGCTCCATGCGCCGATCAAGTAACGACAGGTGGTCCTGTCGAGGCACCACCAGTCTGTCCTTAACCAGATATGCGGTATTGAGCGCGAAATAGCGAATCGTTGCCTGAGCCCGGTAGTCGCTTGCAGAAATCAACACCTGATCGACATTGTCGCTTTGAATCAATTTCTGCTCTTCATTGACCTGATCCCTGGACATGGATGTCAGTATATACAGCAGCGGCGGGCCTTCCTGCAGGAAGGCAGCTGTATCGGTTGGCAGCAGTAGCAAGGGCAAGTCCAGGGGGCTGGCATGTCGTTGAGCTTCATGGCAGTTGTGGTCGAGCAGGTAAAGGTGTTCCCAGTCCTCACTGGTGCAGCGGTCACCTTCCTGGCTCTGGCCCGTTTTCGCGTTCCAGACCCAGAGGCTATCGAGTAAAGGACGCTCGCAGAACGAACAGAAGTTGCCGAACGCGCTCACCAGCAGCCTGGCAGCGGGGACGTGTTGCAGTTGTGGTGGCAACGCAGGGCGTACAAGCGGTCGCATGGCGCACCTCGTTCAGGGAAGACTGTGGGTATTGGTCTGGGGGTAGTACAGCGAGTTCTTGGTCTCCTGGACAAAACGTGTGGCGTAGTGGGCGCCGTATGCCTGCATTACCGTCAACCATACTGCATAGAAGCCGGAGCTTGCCGCGCGCCGCGGTGTGCCCTTCCAGAGCAGGTCCAAGTCATATCCGCTTTGGGCGGTTCCCAACAGTCGACACTCCTCCAACGCATCGAACCAGGCCCGCGTGCGGTTCATCTGGCGTCGGTCGTAAATGCTCGAGGAGTCATCGTTCAATCCCGTCAGGTCGATGGTATCGGCCTCCACGGTGTCATGCGCGGCGCAATCCACAACGACGGTAACGGGAACGTCATTGAGCAGTGTGTGGTTGACTTCAATAGTGGCCAGGATCTGATGCTGTATCACATCGTAGGCCGTGAGTTGGTTGTTACCATTCACCGATGTCGCCGGGTCAAGCTCGATCCATCGGTTGCTGTCGTGATAGTGCAACTTGAGCGGCAACCGTCGATAGCAGTCTGGTGCAAGATCCGGCCAGATGTAGCAGTGGTACCTGATGGTATTACGCAAGTCCGTCTCATCGGGGGCATGTATTCCTGATGACTGGGTCGCTGTTATGCGGTCTGGTTTGTTGCCTTTGCTGGTATTGCAGGGGCCGCAAGCAGGAAGAAAGTTCTCCCAGGTTGTGGCATACATTGGGTAGGGTGCCTTTGGCACGGTATGTTCCACTTCCACCAACCCGGGCAGGGCAGTACCGCAGTAGGCGCAGAAAGCGCCCAGCTCCTGGGTCAAAGGCAGGGCAGCGGTTTTGTAAAGAGTGGTGACTCGCTGTTTGAGCCCTGTTACCAGGACGTCCTGTTCCACGGCTGTTACACCGGCGATGGGTAGACCTTTGGCGCGCTCCAGTAGCAGCTTCAGCACACGATCCAGATCGATGGTGTAGTTGGGCTGAGTGGCGACACCGTCGATCTTCTGCAGCAGGGCCGCAACAGCACCGCTGAAGCTCTGTGCTGCATCGGGCGCGTAACTTTGGTTGTTTGAGCTTTTTTTAACCGGACGCATGATGCAGCCCTCAGGTAGCAGACTGACATCCGTTCAGTGTAGCCCTCCGGGATCAGCTGTGCGCTGCACACTGATCCCGGTGCCTGGTGCCTAGCGCGACTCGCTTCTGAGCTTGGCGAAGTTTTTGCGCAGGTCTCTGGCCCAGCCGTCCAGCACGGGTTTGACGTTTTCCAGGGCCAGTTTGGAGGTGTCATTTTCCAGGGCCTCGCCCGTGCCCTTGCGCACCACCTGGGCCACCACCTTGTTGTTGCCGCCATCGAGGAAGGCCGCTTCGGTGGCGATGTCCACTTCCTGGTCGCGGCCGCCGGCGGCAGTGTTGACGGCGGCGGCCACCAGGGCGATGGGGATCACTTCGTAGGGTTTGAGGCCTTCGGTCTTGGTCGAGACTGCGGTGATCGCCGGGCGTACCACCAGCACGCCGGGGCCCGGGCCTTGGGCCAAGGGTAATTCGGCGCCCAGTTCACGCTTGAGCGCGTTGGTGTAGTACTGGGTGATCTGTCCCAGGGCCTGGGCCGAGATCACTGCGGTGGGCTGTGGTTTTGGGTAGAACTGGCTGGGCTCGATAAACACCTGGGTGAAGCGCCCAGCCTTCACCTGCGGATCGATCCAGCGCATCACCGGCTGCCCGGAGATGCTTTCGGCGGGCTTGAGGCGGCTGTAGTCCTTGAGGAATCCGGAGTATTGGCTGGGGTCTACCTGGTTACTGGAGCAACCGGCCAGAACGACCAGGGCGGAGCAGAGCAGGGTGGAGCGCAAGGTAGGCTTCATCGACTTTCGTATCCTTGGCAATGACCGCACGGGGCAGGGGAATGATCGCCAGAACAACGCTAGCAGCTCTTGGCCCGGCTGCAACTGTCAGTCCTTGACCAACGCCCGCAACGCCGCCTTCGCCTCAGGCGTATGCAGCCGTTCGATAAACAGCAAGCCTTCACGTTCAACCGTCGCGGCCAGCTCCTGGCGATGAGCATCCTTGAGCAAACGCTTGCTGATCCGCAGCGCTTCCTGCGGCAAGGTTTGCAGCCGTTCGGCCAGCGTGCGCGCCGCCGCCAGGCACTGCTCGCCATCCTCGTGCAGCTCGTTTGCCAGGCCCCATTCAACGGCCTGCTCGCCTGTGAGCAGTTCATTGCATAGCAACAAGCGCGCCGCCCGTGTGTGCCCGAGCACGCGTGGCAGCAACAGGCTGGAGCCAAATTCAGGGCACAGGCCCAGCGGCACGAAAGGCATGCGCAGCCTGGCCGAACGGCTGACCAGCACCTGGTCGCAATGCAGCAGCAGGGTCGTGCCGATACCGATGGCGGCGCCTGCCACCGCGGCAATCAAAGGTTTGTCCAGGGCCATGACCACCCGCATCAGGCGAAACACCGGGCTGTCCATGTCGCTGGGTGGGTTGTCGAGAAAGTCCTTGAGGTCGTTGCCGGCGCAAAAACACTGTGGTCCGCCGGTCAACAGGATGACCTCGACCTGGGCATCTTCAACTGCCGCCAGCAGTTGCTCGCCCAGTTGCGTATACATCGCCGTGTTCAGCGCATTGAGCTTGTCCGGGCGGTTGAAGGTCAGGGTCAGCAGGCCCTGGTGCAGGTCGCGGGTGATCAACTCGTTCATGGCTGGCCTTGGTTGTTGTAGGTATCAGAACGTCGGCGGGGT
Organism: Pseudomonas rubra; assembly: GCF_028656935.1. Lineage (GTDB taxonomy): Bacteria > Pseudomonadota > Gammaproteobacteria > Pseudomonadales > Pseudomonadaceae > Aquipseudomonas > Aquipseudomonas rubra. The sequence continues at coordinate 10,863 of NZ_JAMDGZ010000041.1, read as the reverse complement.
GATCACCCAGATCACCACCGCATCCACATCGCCAGGGTTGCCGTAACGGTGCGGCTCCTGGCTGGAAAAGCTGAAACTGTCGCCTTCGCTGAGCTGGAAATAGCGCTCGCCAACCCACAGTTCGAAACTGCCGGACAGTAAATAGCCGGCTTCTTCGCCATCGTGGCTGTAGCTCTGCTGGCTGTAGGTGCCCGGTGGGAAGCGCGAATGAAGGATTTCCAGCTGGCGGTTGGGTTGCGGGGTCAGCAACTGGTCGACGATACCGTCTTCGTAGTGCACGCTCAGGCGGCTGTTCTTGCGCACCACGTAGCCATTGTCTTCTGGCGCGGTGCTGGCTTCGCTGGCGAAGAACCATTGGATGGTCACGCCCAGGCTGCGGGCGATGTTGAACAGCGCCGGGATCGACGGGTAGGAGAGGTTGCGCTCCAGCTGGCTGATGTAGCCGGCGGTGAGTTCGCTCTGTTCGGCAAGCTCGGCCAGGGTCATGCCGCGGCGCTTGCGCAGGCCGCGGATGCGGGTACCGAGAAAATGGGCGGCGGCGCCTTCCTGGTTGGCCGCAGGCGGCGTCTTGCTGCTGTTGCTCATGGCGTGCTCCGAACCGCACTGTCAAAGCCCCGGAGTATAAACAGGCTCACAAGCTCCAGGCGACCTTCAAACCGTCGTAGACCGCCTCTTCAACCGTGCGTGGCGCCAGGCAGTCGCCGATGCGTTTGACCTCTACCAGGCCCTGCAGCTCGGCCGCTAGTGTATCGACCGGCTGATGGCCCTGACACAGCACCAGGGTATCGATGTTTTCGAAGATCATCGGCTCGCCGCTGGCAGTGTGCTGCAAGTACACGCTGGTGTCGTCGCAGCCGTACAGGCGCGCATAGGGGGTGATCGGGATGCCCAGCTTGTGCAACTCGCCGGCCATCTGGTCGCGCACATACAGTGGCAGGCTTTCGCCGCAGTGGGTGCCATTGACCGCCAATTGCACCTGGTGGCCTTCACGCACCAGGCGCTCGGCGATGCCCGGGCCGATCCAGTCGCAGCGCCAGTCGACCACCAGCACCGAGCGTCCGGGTTTGACCTCACCACGCAGGATTTGCCAGGCATCGACCACCTGCAATTCGCCACCGCGTTCAAAGGCGGGCCAGTAGGGTTCGGCGCCGGTGGCAACTATGACCAGGTCCGGTTGTTCACGTTTGACCACGGCACGGTCCACCCGGGTATTGCGCACGACCTTGACCCCGGCCAGTTGCATCTCGCGCTGCAGGTTGGTGCTGGCCCCACCGAACTCGGCGCGCCGTGGCAGCAGATGCGCGAGCAACACCTGGCCGCCGAGCTGCGAGCCGGCCTCATACAGGGTCACCTCGTGGCCACGTGCCGCCGCTACCGCTGCGGCTTTCATGCCGGCCGGACCGCCACCGGCGATCATCACCCGCTTGCGTGCAAGCGCTGGCTGCAGGGTGCCGAATTGCAGCTCTCGGCCGGTTTCCGGGTGCTGAATACAGGAGATCGGCAAGCCTTTGTGAAAGTGGCCGATGCAGGCCTGGTTGCAGGCGATGCAGGCGCGCACGTCTTCGACTTGATCGTTGCGGGTCTTGTTGGGCATCTGCGGGTCGCAGATCAGCGCGCGGGTCATGCCGCAGACATCGGCCTGGCCACGGGCGAGGATCAGCTCGGCTTCCTGGGGCTGGTTGATGCGCCCGGTGACGAACAGCGGGATGTCCAGTTGCGCCTTGAAAGTCCCGGCCTCACGGACCAGGTACGCCGCCTCGATGGCCATGGGTGGGACGATATGCACCGCACCGCCCAGCGACGCCGACGTACCAGCGACGATATGCACGTAGTCCAGCTCGGCCTGCAGCATTTTCACCGCTGCCAGCGATTCATCCTCGGTCAACCCCTCGGCATCGCGCTCATCGGCGCTGATGCGCAGGCCGATGATGAAATCGTCTGCTGTCGCCGCACGCACCGCGCCAATCACTTCGCGGACAAAGCGCAGGCGTTGTTCAAGTTCACCGTTGTAACCATCGGTGCGCCGGTTGACCCGTGGGTTGATGAACTGCGCGGGCAGGTAGCCGTGGCTGGCAACCACCTCGACACCATCGATACCGGCCAGATGCAGGCGCCGGGCAGCGGCGGCGTAACCGGCGACGATCTCGTCGATCATGGCCTGGTCCAGTGCTCGCGGCATCACCCGAAACCGCTCGTTGGGCACCGCCGAGGCCGAGTAGGCCACCGCCAGCAAGCCATCGCTGGATTCCATGATTTCCCGCCCGGGGTGAAAGACCTGCGACAGCACCAGGGTGCCATGGGCGTGGCAGGTCTCGGCCAGTTGGCGGTAGCCGACGATACAGGCGTCGTCGGTGGCCATCAGCACATGGGAGGTGTAGCGGGCGCTGTCGTGTACCCCGGCGACCTGCAGCACGATCAGGCCGACGCCGCCTTCGGCGCGGGCCCGGTGGTAGGCGACCAGGCGTTCGTTGACCAGGTTGTCGGTGGGCATCGAGGTGTCGTGTCCGCTGGACATGATGCGGTTCTTCAAGCGTTTGCCACGGATCTGTAGCGGTTCGAACAGGTGCGCGAAGGTCGACATGGGGGTCAGGCTCCAGCGGGGTGTTGTTATTATTTTTCTATGAAAGTGTACCGATAGTAAAAAATCAACTTGTTTTTTTACTTGCCTTTAACTAGCGTGCAATCACCCCGGGTCCTGGGGCGAACCTCACCACAACAAGAAAACGGACCACGCCTGACGTGGTACCGGCATGAGGAACCATTGATGAAATCGAACCTGCTCAGTTTCTCTGCCTGCCTGCTCGCCCTGAGCATTGGCAGCGCCCAGGCAGCACCGGACATGGTCGTGGTCGCCTATGGCGGCGCCGGCCAGAAAGCCCAGGATGCGGCGATCTTCAAGCCTTTCAGTGCCCAGGACGGCAGCAAGATGATCCAGAGCGAGTACAACGGCGAAATGGCCCGGATCAAGGTCATGGTCGATACCGGCAACGTCGACTGGGACCTGGTGCAAATCGAAGGCCCGGACCTGATGCGCGGCTGCGACGAGGGCATGTACGAGCGCCTCGACTGGACCCAGCTCGGACGTGCCGAGCAACTGATTCCCGATGCCGCCCAGGCGTGCGGCTCGGCAGTGCTGGTGTGGAGCGTGGCGATCGCCTACGACCGCAACAAGCTGGCCCAGGCGCCGACTTCGTGGGCAGACTTCTGGGATGTGAAAAAGATCCCCGGCAAGCGCGGCCTGCGCAAGCGGGCGGTGTACAACCTGGAGTTCGCGCTGATGGCCGACGGGGTCAAGGTTGAGGACGTGTACAAGGTCCTGGCCACCCCCGCAGGCGTTGATCGCGCTTTCAACAAACTCAGCGAGCTCAAGCCCTGTATCCAGTGGTGGGAAGCTGGCGCGCAACCGGCGCAGTGGCTGAGCGCCGGTGACGTGGTGATGACCTCGACCTACAGCGGCCGGGTCGCCGTCGCCGCCCAGGAGGGCAGCCCGCTGGCCCTGGTGTGGCCAGGCAGCCTGTATGGCATGGACTACTGGGCAATCATCAAGGGCTCCAGGCACGTCGACCAGGCCAAGCGCCTGATTGCCTTCGCCAACCAGCCCGATACCCAGGTACGCTACGTCAAGCAAATCCCGTACGGGCCGACCAACACCCAAGCCGCCGCCGCGCTTGACCCGAAGCTGGCGAGCTGGGTGCCGACCTCGAAACAGAACCTTGAAGGCGCCTTGTCGATGAACGTCGAGTTCTGGGTCGATCATGGCGATGAACTTGAAGAGCGTTTCAACGCCTGGGCGAGTCGCTAACCCCGATCGCCAGCCTGATTACCTGGGAACTACAACAATGAACTCGATCCCGCCTTGTGCTTTTACTGTCGAACAACGCCTGCGCCAGGAACTGGCCGCCTGTTATCGATTGATCGCGCACTTTCGCATGACCGACCTGATCTTCACCCATATCTCGGTGCGCATTCCCGGCCCTGAGCATCACTTCCTGATCAACCCCTACGGCTTGATGTTCGATGAAATCAGCGCCTCGAACCTGGTCAAGATCGACTTGCAGGGCAACGCGGTCGAGGCTTCGCCGCACCCGGTCAACCCGGCCGGTTTCGTCATTCACAGTGCCATCCATGGTGCCCGTGAGGATGCCCAATGTGTACTGCACACTCACACCAAAGCCGGTTGCGCGGTAGCGGCGCTCAGGTGCGGGTTGTTGCCGGTCAATCAGATTTCCATGGAGTTTCATGGCAAGGTCGCCTACCACGACTACGAGGGCATCGCCCTGGATCTGGCCGAGCAGCAGCGCCTGGTGCATGACCTGGGCGACAAGGCGGTGCTGATATTGCGCAACCATGGGCTGCTCAGTGTCGGCCGCAGCGTCAGCGAGGCGTTCCTGCGCATGTACTACCTGGAGAAAGCCTGCGAGATCCAGCTTGCGGCGATGGCTGCCGGTGAACTGGTGTTGCCATCGGAGCAGGTCTGCGCCCATACCGAACGCCAGTTCAACGAACCGGCGCGGGCCTTGAAGGAAGGTGAGTTGAGCGACCCGGACGGTATGCAACTGGCCTGGTCGGCCTTGCTCCGGTTGCTGGAGCGGGTGGCGCCGGGCTATCGCGACTGATCCGTAGTTGTTGTACATTCGTTCAATAGCATCGCGGGGCAAGCCCGCTCCCACAAACCTGTGGGAGCGGGCTTGCCCCGCGATAAGTCCACCGCTTGACGAGAAAGCCCATGTCCCAGGAAGCCCGTTACAGCCGTATGGTCCCGGAGTTGCGCAAGGCCAACCTGGTCGAGGCGACCCTGATGTGCCTCAAGCGCCACGGCTTCCAGGGCGCTTCGATCCGCAAAATCTCCGCCGAGGCCGGGGTTTCGGTGGGGCTGATCAGCCATCACTATTCGGGCAAGGACGAACTGGTCGCCGAGGCCTACCTGGCGGTCACCGGCCGGGTGATGGGCCTGATCCGCGACGCCATGGCCCAGGCCGCACCCAATGCCCGTGAACGGCTGTCGGCGTTCTTTCGTGCCTCCTTCTGCGCCGAATTGCTCGACCCGCAGTTGCTCGATGCCTGGCTGGCCTTCTGGGGCGCGGTAAAAACCGCCGAGGCGATCAATCAGGTGCACGATCACTCCTATGGCGAGTACCGCAACGAGTTGCGCCGGCTGCTTGCCGCGCTGGCCGAGGAGGGTGGTTGGCCGGCCTTCAATGCCGACCTTGCGGCCATCAGCCTCAGCGCCTTGCTCGATGGTTTGTGGCTGGAGTCGGGGCTCAACCCTGGCACCTTCACCCCGGAGCAGGGCGTGCAGATTTGCGAGGCCTGGGTCGATGGCCTGGAAGCCGGTGGCCGTCGGCGCTTCACCCTGACCGAGGGTTGTTGATCGGTCGTTCAGTAATCGTTACGCTGCTGTCGCGGGTTTCACCACAACACTAATAACAAGAGACAACACGCCATGACGCCTCGGGTCCTGGTCGTCGATGACGATCCGCTCATTCGCGACTTGCTGCACGCCTACCTGTCCCAGGAAGGCTACGACGTGCACTGCGCCGCCACGGCAGAGCAAGCCGAACATTTTCTTGCCGAGCAGGCTGTCGACCTGGTCATGCTCGACATCCGCCTGCCGGGCAAGGACGGCCTGACCCTGACCCGTGAACTGCGGGTGCGCTCGGAAGTCGGCATTATCCTCATCACCGGGCGCAACGACGACATTGACCGTATCGTCGGCCTGGAATGCGGCGCCGACGACTACGTGATCAAACCGCTGAACCCGCGCGAGCTGGTGTCGCGGGCCAAGAACCTGGTGCGCCGGGTGCGCCACGCCCAGGCCAGCAAAGCGCCCAGCGCCGCCCAGCATCCGCTCAAGCAGTTCGCCGGCTGGGCCCTGGATACTGACCGCCGGCGGCTGATCGATGTACAGGGCGCTGAAACCCTGCTGACCCACGGCGAATTCCAGCTGCTCAGTGTGTTCCTGCGCAACAGCGGCCATACCCTGAGCCGCGACCAGTTGATGGACCAGATCCGCAACCGCGAATGGGTGCCCAACGACCGCTCCATCGACGTGCTGGTCGGCCGCCTGCGGCGCAAGCTGCACGATGACCCGGCCGAGCCGCAGCTGATCATCACCATTCACGGCGCCGGTTACCTGTTCACTGCCAGCGTGGCGGCCTGACGGCATGTGGCGGCTGCTCTGGCTCACCTTGTTGCTGCCGGGTGCCCAGGCTGCCGAACGTGTGCGCTATTGCGATTCCCCGGTGTACCCGCCGATTTCCTGGAGTGACGGTAAGCAGGTGCGCGGTCTGGCGCCGACGGTGGTGCGCCAGCTGTTCGCGCGCCTGGGCTATGAGGTGGAGATCGTCGTGCTGGGCAACTGGAAGCGCTGCCTGCTCGATGCCGCCCAAGGGCGGGTCGATGTGGTGCTGGCCTACAACAGCGACCAGCGCGATCAGGCCATGCGTTTTTCCACGGTGCCGGTGCTGCGCGAGGAAGTGGCGGTGTTCTACAACCGCCAGCGGCCGGTGCAGTTCGAGGGCCTGGAAGACCTGGCCCGCTACCGTGGCGGGCTGTTGTTCGGGGAAAGCTACGGGGCCGACTTCGACCGCTTCGTCGCCCGCCACCAGAACATCGAGTGGGTGTCTTCCAGCCAGCAGAATTTTGGCAAGCTGATCCGCGGGCGCATTGATTTTGTCATCCAGGAACGGCGCACCGGCCAGTTGTTTGTCGAGCACCTGCCCGGCGCCGAGGCCATCCAGGCCTTGCCGGCAGCGCTCAGTGTCGACTACCTGCGCGTTGCCGTGTCGCGGCATTCACCACTGAGCCTGCACATGGCGCAGATCGACGAGCAACTGCAGCGCATGCACGACAGCGGTGAAATCCAGCGCTGGCTGGAACAGAGCGAAGTCACTTACCGTGACATGGCCAACCTGCCGGCAGACGCCCGATGATCCGCCTGCAACCCGGTGGCCTGCTGCGGCGCCTGCTGCTGTTCATTCTGTTGTTCAGCCTGTGCTTCACCGTGCTGGCCAGCACCGTGCAGCTGTATTTCGAGTACCGCCGCGAGATGCGTGACATCGATGCGCGTATGGCATTGATTCGCGCCGGTTACCTGGCGAGTCTTGAGCGCAGCCTCTGGGACCTCGACCAGGAGCAACTGAATGTGCAGTTGCGCGGCCTGGTGGACTTCTCCGATGTGGCGCGGGTGCGTCTGAGCAGTAGCGATTTCAACTTGCTGCAGGGCGAGGCGAACCCCCAGGGGCCGCTGCGCATCGAGCGCTTCGCCTTGGACTATCAACCGCCTTCGGGGCCGTTGCGCCACCTTGGCGAGCTGGAAGTCAGCATCGATTTGGGCGCGGTGCACCGGCGCCTGTTCGCCACCGGCTTGACCAGCCTGCTGTGGATGAGCGTGTTTCTCTGCGGCCTGGCGGTGGCGTTGTCGGGGTTGTTCTATCGCCTGGTCACCCGCCACTTGCAGGTGATGGCCGAATTCGCCCGCCGGGTCGGGGCCGGCGACTGGCAGGAGCCGCTGCGCCTGGATAAGCGCCGTTCGGCTCGCGACGATGAAATCGACACCGTGGCCCATGCCCTGGACGACATGCGCCGGGCGATCCTCAGTGACATCGAGCGCCGCGAGAGCGACCGCCTGGCCTTGCAGGACAAGCGCGATGAGCTGCAGAAAATGGTCGAGCGGCGTACCGCCAGCCTGATGCGCGCCAAGGACGAAGCCGAAGCGGCAAACCTTGCCAAGTCGCGTTTTCTGGCAACCATGAGCCACGAGCTGCGCACCCCGCTCAATGGCATTCTGGGCATGGCCGAGCTGCTGCGCGAAGCCAATCTCGATGCCCGCGACAGCAAGCGCCTGGATGCCCTGTACAAGGCCGGCGAAGGCTTGCTGAGCATCCTCAACGAGGTGCTGTACTTCGCGCGCCTGGAAGAGGGTGAAAGCCACCCCGAAGCCGTGGATTTTTCCCTGCGCCAGTTGTGCGAGGAGGTCATGACCCTGCTCGAGCCCCGGGCGCTGGACAACCACAGCGTGCTGCTGTGCCGCATTGATCTGCGCCTGGCCGAGCGTCACCACGGCGCCGAACAGTTCCTGCGCCAGGTGCTCAGCAACCTGCTGGCCAATGCCATCAAGTTCACTGAGGCCGGTGAAGTCAGTGTCGAGGTCCAGGTACTGGAACAGGAACAGGGCCGCCAACAGGTGCGGATCAGTGTCCACGACAACGGCATCGGCATCGCCCCGGCAGTGCAAGGGCGGATTTTCGAGCGTTTTGTCCAGGCCAGCGAAGCCGTGGCCCGCCGCTACGGCGGCACCGGCCTGGGCCTGGCGATCTGCAAGCACCTGGTGGAGCTGCTCGGCGGGCGCATCGGCCTGGAAAGCATCGAGGGGCAGGGCAGTTGCTTCTGGTTCGAACTGAGCCTGCAAACGGCGACGGCAACACCTGTCGAGCAGGTGCCCGGCGTGGACATCCGCGCCCTGGAGATCCTGGTGGTCGAAGACGTCGAGCTCAACCGCGAGGTGATCCGCGGCTTGCTTGCGCGTGACGGCCACCGGCTGTGGCTGGCCGAGGACGGCGAACAGGCCATGGATTTGTGCAGGCAACGTCGTTTTGACCTGATCCTGCTCGATGTACACCTGCCGGGCATCAGCGGTGTCGAGCTGTGCCGGCACATTCGCCAGAACCCGGGGCCAAACCGCGAGTGCCGGATCCTGGCCCTGACCGCCAGCGTGCAGCCGGCGCTGGTGCGCGGGTACCTTGCGGCGGGCATGCAGGGCATCCTGGCCAAGCCGCTCAAACTCGACAGCTTACGCCAGGCATTGGTGCAGCAGGTGCCGGTGGTCGAGGCCGTGGTGGCCGGGCAGGGCATGGACTGGGCGTTGCTCGATACCCATCGCAGCTTGCTCGGCGAGCAGAAAGTCCAGGGTTTGCTGATGGTGCTGCGCGATGCCATCGAACAGCAGCGGGGTGCCCTGGCCGAGGCGCTCAAGGCCGAGGACTGCACCGATGTCGCCCACCTGGCGCATCGCCTTGCCGGGAGCAGTGACTCCCTGGGGTTTCGTGGCCTGGCGACGGTTCTGCGCGAGGTGGAAGAGGCGGCGCTGAGCAAGAACCAGACGGCCTTGCATACCCTGCAAGCGCCCTTGGCCGAGCAGTTGCGCCTGGCCTGCGACACCCTGAAACAGCTGATCCAGGGCTGACGTACAAAAACCTTACGACTTTTTACATCTTCGATCTTTACGTACAACGCCAGCTTACATCGCTTTCCAATAATCGACCTCAACCGCACTGCACGCGGTCTTCGAAGCTTATTGGAGATAATAATAATGAACTGCCGTAAAGCTCAGCCGTCCCCGCACCATCGCCTGTCCCTCCCGCGCTTCAACCACTGTTGAGGTGCTGTCATGACTGATTCTACTGACCGTAAAGGCATCCACCTGACCCGTGCGCTGAAAAGCCGGCACATCTTCATGCTGTCGTTGGGCGGGGTGATCGGCACCGGGCTGTTCATGGGCTCGGGGGTAACCATCAACCAGGGCGGGCCGGTGGGCGCGATCCTTGCCTACCTGGTGGCGGGCTTTCTCATGTACTTGGTGATGGTCTGCCTGGGCGAGCTGTCGGTGCAGATGCCGGTGTCCGGCTCGTTCCAGGCGCACGCCACTAAATTCATCGGCCCGGCCACCGGCTTTATGATCGGCTGGGTGTACTGGATGAGCTGGGCCACCACCGTGGGCCTGGAGTTCACCGCCGCTGGCATGCTGATGGTGCGCTGGTTCCCCGAAGTGCCGATCTGGTACTGGTCGGCGCTGTTCGTGGTGGTGCTGTTCGGCCTCAACGCCCTGGCTACCCGTGCCTTTGGTGAAGCCGAATACTGGTTCTCGGGGATCAAGGTGGCGGCGATCCTGGGCTTTATCATTGTTGGCGTGCTGGTGATCTTCGGCGCGATCCCGCTGACTAGCGGCGAACCTGCGCCGATGATGAACAACTTGATTGGCGACTCGCTGTTCCCCAATGGCCTGTCAGCGGTGTTCGCGGTGATGATGACCGTGGTCTACGCCTTCCAGGGCTGCGAGATCATGGGCGTGGCCGCCGGTGAGACCGACCAGCCGGAGAAGAGCATCCCGCGCGCCGTGCGCAACGTGGTGTTCCGCGTGTTGATCTTCTACGTTCTGGCCATTGTCGTACTGTCGGCGATCGTGCCGTGGCAGCAGGCGGGCCTGATGGAAAGCCCGTTCGTACAGGTGTTCGACATGGTCGGCATTCCGTACGCGGCGGACCTGATGAACTTCGTCATCCTCACCGCGATTCTCTCCGTGGGCAACTCCGGCCTGTATGCCTCTACGCGCATCCTCTGGGCCATGTCCAAGACCGGCATGGCGCCGAAAAGCCTGTCGCCCCTGAGCAAGCGCGGAGTGCCGCTGCGCGCCCTGAGCATCACCCTGTGCTTTGCCCTGGTGTCGCTGATGACCAGCTTCATCGCCGCCGACACTTTGTTCATGGTGCTGATGGCGGTGAGCGGTATGTCTGGCACCGTGACCTGGATCGTCATTGCCCTGGCCCAGTACAAGTTCCGCCGCGCCTACCTGCGTGAGGGCGGCAAGCTCAGCGAGCTGAAGTACCGAGCGCCGCTGTACCCGCTGGTGCCGCTGCTGTGCATCACCCTGTGCAGTTCGCTGTTCGTGTTCCTGGCAATGGATGAGACCCAGCGGCCGTCGTTGTACTGGGGTTTTGGTTTCATTGCAGTGTGTTACGCGGCGTACTTCATCATCAATCGCAAGCGTCAGGTGGTGTTGGCGCCGTCGGTGTAGGCCTTTCGCGGGGCAAGTCGGCCGCCGCACCGCCGCTCCCACAGGTTGGATTCTGTGGGAGATTCTATGGT
>NZ_JAMDGZ010000040.1 GCF_028656935.1 Pseudomonas rubra | reverse complement strand
ACCATAGAATCTCCCACAGTAGGAGCGGGCTTGCCCCGCGATAGGGCCCTCAGCCGCGCTGAAACGCCTGATGCAGCTCAGCCAATGTCGCAAAGTGATACGCCGGCTGCTCGGCGGTAAGTTCTTCCTGGCTGCCAAAGCCATAGCCCACCGCCACTGCTTCCAGGCCATTGCTACGCGCTCCGATCAGGTCGTGCTTGCGATCACCGATCATCAGCGTGTGCGCCGGGTTCAGGGCTTCTTCTGTCATCAGATGACGGATCAGCTCGACCTTGTTGGTGCGCGTGCCGTCCAGCTCACTGCCGTAGATCACCTTGAAGTGCCGGGCGAAATCGAAATGACGGGCGATCTCGCGGGCAAATTCCCAGGGTTTGGAGGTGGCGATGTACAGCGTACGCCCCTGCCCTTGCAGGGTTTCGAGCATCTGGGTGACACCGTCGAACACCTGGTTTTCGTACAGACCGGTGACCTTGAAGCGCTCGCGATAGAAATTAACCGCGTCCCAGGCCTTGGCTTCATCGAAGTCATAGAACTGCATGAAGGCTTGCAGCAGCGGTGGGCCGATGAAGTGTTCCAGGCGCGTGAGGTCCGGCTCGTCGATGCCGAGTTTGGCCAGTGCGTACTGGATTGAACGGGTGATGCCCTGGCGCGGATCGGTCAGGGTACCGTCAAGGTCGAAGAGGATGTTTTGCTGGTGCATGGCAGTCTCGAATAGGGCTGTGGGCAGCTTCACTCAGGCAGGTGATAGCCGGCGGCCAGGTGCTGGTCCTTGAGTTTGACGTAGTTGCCGGCACTGTAGGAAAAGAACGCGCGCTCCTTCTCGGTCAGGGCGCGGGCCTGTTTGACCGGGCTGCCGACGTAGAGAAAGCCGCTTTCCAGGCGCTTGCCCGGCGGTACCAGGCTGCCAGCGCCGATGATCACTTCGTCTTCAACAACGGCGCCATCCATCAGGGTGCTGCCCATGCCGACCAGGATGCGGTTGCCCAAGGTGCAGCCGTGGAGCATGACTTTGTGACCAATGGTTACCTCATCGCCGATCAGCAGCGGGAAACCATCCGGGTTGAACGGCCCGGCATGGGTGATGTGCAGTACGCTGCCGTCCTGCACGCTGGTGCGCGCACCGATGCGGATGCGGTGCATATCGCCGCGGATCACCGTCAATGGCCACACCGAGCTGTCCGCGCCGATCTCGACATCACCCAGGACCACGGCGCTACGGTCGACAAAGGTCCGGTCACCAAGCTTGGGTGTGTGATTGTGAAAGCTGCGGATGGCCATGATAGGAATTCTCTTTGGTATGGATAGGGCTGCGGTCGGCGTCGATTGTAATTAAGATGGGGAAGTGTTTCTTCTGCCAAGGTGTTTAACCGTGAGTGCAAACAACCCGCTTCTGCAGTCTTATGACTTGCCGCCGTTCTCGGCGATCCGTGCCGAGCATGTGCAGCCGGCGATTGAACAGATCCTGGCCGACAACCGTACCGCCATTGCCGACATCCTCAAGGCTCAGGGCAAAACCCCAAGCTGGGCGGGCCTGGTCCTGGCCATGGACGAACTCAACGACCGCCTGGGCGCCGCCTGGAGCCCGGTCAGCCACCTCAACGCCGTGTGCAACAGCGCCGAACTGCGCGAAGCCTATGAGGCATGCCTGCCGGCGTTGAGCGCCTATGCCACCGAAATGGGCCAGAACCGCGAGCTGTTCCAGGCTTATGAAGCGTTGAGCGCCAGCCCCGAAGCCGCCGGTTTCGATGTGGCGCAAAAGACTATTCTGGAACACGCCCTGCGTGACTTCCGCCTGTCGGGCATCGACCTGCCGGCCGATAAGCAACAGCGGTATGGCGAAGTTCAGAGCAAGCTCAGCGAACTGGGCAGCCGTTTCTCCAACCAACTGCTCGATGCGACCCAGGCCTGGACCAAGCATGTCAGCGACGAAGCGGCGCTGGCCGGCCTGACCGATTCGGCCAAGGCGCAGATGGCTGCCGCCGCCCAGGCCAAGGGCCTCGACGGCTGGCTGATCAGCCTGGAGTTCCCCAGCTACTACGCGGTGATGACCTACGCCCAAGACCGCGCCCTGCGTGAAGAAATCTACGCCGCCTACTGCACCCGTGCCTCCGATCAGGGGCCGAATGCCGGCCAGTTCGACAACGGCCCGGTCATGGGCGAAATCCTCGACCTGCGTCAGGAACTGGCTGGTCTGCTCGGTTACGCCAACTTTGCCGAACTGAGCCTGGCGACCAAGATGGCTGAGTCCAGCGACCAGGTGCTGAGCTTTCTGCGTGACCTGGCCAAGCGCAGCAAGCCGTTTGCCGTCCAGGATCTTGCCCAGCTCAAGGCTTACGCCGCCGAGCAGGGTTGCCCGGACCTGCAGAGCTGGGACAGCGGCTTCTACGGTGAAAAACTCCGCGAACAACGCTACAGCGTCTCCCAGGAAACCCTGCGCGCCTACTTCCCGATCGACAATGTCCTGACCGGCCTGTTCACCATTGTCCAGCGCCTGTACGGCATCGAGATTGCCGAGCTCAAGAGCTTCGACAGCTGGCATCCGGACGTGCGCCTGTTCGAAATCAAGGAGAACGGCCAGCACGTTGGGCGTTTCTTCTTCGACCTCTATGCCCGCGCCAACAAGCGTGGTGGTGCCTGGATGGACGGCGCCCGCGACCGTCGCCTGACCGTTGACGGCCAGTTGCAGAGCCCGGTGGCCAACCTCGTGTGCAACTTCACCCCGGCCGCCCCGGGCAAGCCGGCGCTGCTCACCCACGACGAAGTCACCACCCTGTTCCATGAGTTCGGTCATGGCCTGCATCACTTGCTCACCCGTATCGAGCATGCCGGTGTGTCCGGTATCAATGGCGTAGCCTGGGATGCGGTCGAGCTGCCGAGCCAGTTCATGGAAAACTGGTGCTGGGAGCCTGAAGGCCTTGCGCTGATTTCCGCTCACTATGAAACCGGCGCGCCGCTGCCTCAGGACTTGCTTGAGAAGATGCTCGCGGCGAAGAACTTCCAGTCCGGGCTGATGATGGTTCGCCAACTGGAGTTTTCGTTGTTCGACTTCGAACTGCATGCCAGCCACGGCGACGGCCGCAGCGTATTGCAAGTGCTCGAAGGCATTCGCGACGAGGTCTCGGTCATGCGTCCACCGGCGTACAACCGCTTCCCCAACAGCTTCGCGCACATATTCGCCGGTGGTTATGCCGCCGGTTATTACAGCTACAAGTGGGCTGAAGTGCTGTCGGCCGATGCTTTCTCGCGCTTTGAGGAAGAAGGCGTGCTCAATGCCCAGACCGGTCGCGCGTTCCGCGAAGCGATCCTGGCCCGTGGCGGCTCTCAGGAGCCGATGCTGCTGTTCGTCGACTTCCGTGGCCGTGAGCCGTCAATCGATGCACTCTTGCGCCATAGTGGCTTGAGTGAGGAAGTGGCGGCATGAGTGATGGGCCTGTAATCACGAAAAAACGCTTTATCGCCGGGGCGGTATGCCCGGCGTGCAGCGAGCCGGACAAGCTGATGATGTGGAGCGAAGATAGCGTTCCGCACCGTGAGTGCGTGGCTTGTGGGTTTTCCGACACCCTCAATGAGCAGGGGTTGTCGGTGCCCAAGGAACTCGGTACGCGGGTCAACAAGGTTGAGGTGAAACCGGCTGCCGCTTCGGTGCAGACGGTGCAGTTCTTCCCCAACCCCAAGCTGAAAAAGCCCGCGGCCCAAGACTGACGTGGCGCCTCCCGGTAGCAGATTCGGGAGGCACGCTGCGGTAGTTATCCAGCTCAGCGTGAGTTCGTCCTGACGGTAGGTTGTTGGTCTTGTCCAACTGCCGTCAGGAACAACTCATGCCCCGCCCCAACCCGCTTTTGCAACCCTTCGATCTATTCCCCTACACCCAAGTACGCATAGAAGACCTGCAACCGGCGATCGAGCAAATCGTCGAGGACAATCACGCGGCCTTGGCGCAGATCGTTGAGCGTGAGGCCGACTCACCGACCTGGAGTGGCCTGGTATTGGCCATTGAGGCACTGGACCAGCGTCTGGAAGATGTCTTTTACGCACTGGTGCCGTTGGCGTTCACCGATGACGAATGGGGCGCTGCGGTCGATGAGTGTCATGGGCAATACCGGGCCTATCGCGCGCAGAAATATCAGAACATTGCACTGCTCAGCGCCTACCAGCGCCTCGATAGCACTGACTTTACTGCTGAACAACGTGCAGTACTGGCCCGGATCCTTCGGGATTTTCGTCTTGAGGGGGCCAATGTTGCAGCCTCGGAGCGTCAACAGTTCATGGATCAGGTCACGGCGATTGTTGGCCTGGAGGCACGCTTTCAGGACAATCTCGCTGTTGCTGCAGAGCAGTGGAGCAAACACATCACGCAAGAGCACGAGTTGGCCGGTGTACCGGCTACGGACTTGCAGGTCATGCAAAACAAGGCACAAGCCAGTGGCCTCAGCGGCTGGCTGCTTACCCTGGATGAATCGACCTGCGGCGTGATCCTGCGCTATGGCAATAACCGTGAACTGCGTGAAACGATGTACCTGGCCTATTTGACTCGGGCATCCGATCAGGTCGCAGGGCAAAGCCAGCTCGACAACCAGCCGGTGTTGCAGGCATTGCTGCGGTTGCGCCACGAAAAGGATCAACTGCTGGGTTTCAGCGGTTTTATCGAGTTGAGCCTGCAGACCAAGGCTGCGCAGTCGAGCACAGAAGTCGAAGGGTTCTTGAACACCCAGATCGCCCTCAGCATGCCGCGGCTTGAGCGTGAGGCCAGTGAGTTGAGGGCCTTCGCCAAACGCCAGGGCTGTGGTGAGCTGCAGCCTTGGGATTACGAGTTCTATGCGCAAAAGATGCGCCTGATGGATGGCGTCGATCCGGATCAGGTACTGAGTGAATACTTTTCCTTCGACTCGGCGGTGAACGGGCTGATTGGCCTGGTCGAGCAGCTGTATGACCTGTCGATCACCCGGATTGATGCCCCCGTCTGGGACCCTCAGGTTCAGGTGTTGAGAGTTACCGAAGCTGGTGAGGTACTCGGGCATATCTACCTGGATGTTTACGCCCGCCCTGGCAAGCCGGGCTACCCTTGGGCGCACGCCGTTCGCAACCGGCATGTGGACGCGGATGCCAACCTTTCACTGCCGATCGCGGTGTTGTTTGCCACTTATGACTCAGGTAAGGCCCAACTGGGTCATCTGGACCTGCGCAAGTTGTTCCACGAGTTCCATCATTGCCTCCAGCAGGTACTGATGAGCAACAGCCACCGACGCTTGAACAGCATTCGCGACCTGGGCCACGACCTCTCGGAGTTCATTGCCAAATTGCTGGAGCAGTGGTGCTGGTCAGCCGAGTGCTTGCAGTCTTTTTCAAGGCATCGCGTGAATGCGTCGAGCGCCTCGCTCGGTGATGTTCGGCAATGGTTGGCGGCGCGTGAAACGCAGCGGGGCCTGGAGGTTGCCGAGGAACTCAAGCGCGCTCTGCTCGATTTCGAACTGCACAGAGGTTACCCGGATCAACGCAGCATCCAACAAGTGACGGAGGATGTTTATGTGCGAACCCAGGTGCTGCCGCTGGCCATGAATGACCGCTTTAGCAATGGTTTCGATTACATGGTCACCGGCTATGAAGCGGGCTACTACTGCTACTTGTGGGCAGAAGTGAAGGCCACTGAGGTGTTCGCCAGATTCAAGGCCAAGGGCGTTTTCAATCCACGCCTGGGACAGGCCATGCGCGAGGAGCTACTGGCGCCGGGCGCGTTGCGATCGATGTCCGCGTCCGTTCAGGCGTTCCTTGAGCGCTCAGCGGTAGTGGAATGACAAAGGTACTCCGTGTACTGTATATAAAAACAGTATTCGGGGTTGTTTACATGCCTACTCCTCAAGCACCGATACGTGGGCGTGGCACCGCCAGCAACCCGCATAATCGCTTTGCCCCCAACCGCTCGGTCGCCGAGGACGATGGCTGGTACCGGGAAGTGCCGCTGACTCAGGGCACTGAGGTGCGCATTGAAACCGCCAAGAGCATCATCACCCGCAACAACTCGCCCGACCTGCCTTTCGATCGTTCGATCAACCCTTATCGCGGCTGCGAACATGGCTGCATCTACTGCTATGCGCGCCCCAGCCATGCTTATTGGGACCTGTCGCCGGGGCTGGATTTCGAAACCAAGCTGATCGCCAAGACCAACGCCGCTGCAGTGCTCGAGCAGCAGTTGAGCAAGCCTGGTTATGTCTGCGCGCCGATCAACCTGGGCTCCAATACGGATCCTTACCAACCCATCGAGCGCGAGCAGCGGCTGACCCGTCGGCTACTAGAAGTGCTGCTGCGCTATCGTCATCCGGTAACCATCGTCACCAAGGGCTCGTTGATCCTGCGTGACCTGGACCTGCTCGCCGAGCTGGCCCGCCAGCGCCTGGTCAGCGTGATGATCAGCCTGACCACCCTGGACGATGAACTCAAGCGCACCCTGGAGCCGCTGGCAGCGGCGCCCAAGGCACGCTTGCGTGCGATTCGCGTGCTGACTGAAGCCGGCGTTCCGGTAGGTGTGTTGTGTTCGCCGATGATCCCGATGATCAACGACAGTGAGCTGGAACACCTGCTCGAAGCCGCCAGGGCCAATGGTGCGCTCAGTGCAGCCTACATGATGCTGCGCCTGCCACTTGAAGTGGCGCCGCTGTTCGAGCAATGGTTGCAGGACCACTATCCGCAACGGGCCAGTCATGTGCTGAGCCTGGTCCGCCAGAGCCGTGGCGGTGAGCTGTACGACAGCCGCTTCGGGGCGCGTATGCGTGGCGAAGGGGTGTTCGCCGAGTTGCTGGCGCAGCGCTTTAGCAAGGCGATCCGTCGCCTGGGGTTGAACCTGCGTGAAGGCTATGCGCTTGATTGCAGTGCGTTCTGCCCGCCCGGCGGGCAGCTGTCACTGCTCTGACTTTCGATGCTTGGCATTGGCCGCTAATGTTTTTTTGATATTATTTTGGCAACTCTTTGGGTGTCTGTAACGCCCGTACTAGAGCCTCGCAATTTAGTTTTAGTTAGTTTCGCCGAGTGGCGTAGGAATTCAGCCAATAACTGATGTGATTCTTGGCGCGCGCAGTTCATCCCAATGTCATGCGCTGTTTGAATCATCAACCCGGTAAAATGGACTTAACCTAAAACCGTCAAAGAGGATGAATCATGCCCGTCAAGGACCCATCCAAGGCCGCCCCGCAAGCCCCTGCCGAGAGCGCCGATGCCGCCCTGAAGCATATCGTCGACGGCTTTCTGCGGTTCCATCATGACGTTTTTCCCGAGCAGCAGGAGCTGTTCAAGAAACTCGCCACCGCACAAACGCCCCGGGCGATGTTCATCACCTGTGCCGACTCACGCATCGTGCCCGAGCTGATTACCCAGAGCTCCCCAGGCGACCTGTTCGTGACCCGCAACGTCGGTAACGTCGTGCCACCCTATGGGCAGATGAACGGCGGCGTCTCCACCGCCATCGAATACGCTGTGTTGGCCCTGGGCGTACACCACATCATCGTTTGCGGTCACTCCGACTGCGGCGCCATGCGCGCGGTACTCAACCCGCAGAGCCTGGAGAAGATGCCGACGGTCAAGGCCTGGCTGCGCCATGCCGAGGTCGCCCGCACAGTGGTCGAAGACAATTGCTCCTGTGGCAGCGAGCATGAAAGCATGCAGGTGTTGACCAAGGAAAACGTCATCGCCCAGTTGCACCACCTGCGCACCCACCCGTCGGTGGCCTCGCGCCTGGCGGCCGGCCAGCTGTACATCCACGGCTGGATCTATGACATCGAAACCAGCCAGATCGAGGCCTATGACGCCGCAAGCGATAGCTTCCTGCCCCTTGCTAAAGGCCAGCCGATCCCCTGTGCAACGCCGAAAGGACGCTACTAAGCGTCCCTGACTCCCCCGCACGACGGCTGGGGGGCTTGAGGTGATTCATCGCGGGGCGATGCGGCGACCCGACTTGCCCCGCGATACATTTCAAGCAGTCTGATCCAGCTCCAGCCCCACACCCAACTGCCGCGACAGGCACGGCCAGCGCTTCCAGGCGGCGCCGGTATCCGGGCTGCTGAGTTTATCGCGGTACTGTTCGACCGATTCCAGGGCGAAACTCTCATCATTGAGCATCTCGTCCACCGAGTGGTGCACGACTTCATCCAGCTGGTTGGCGAACGCCTCGCCGATCAACTGGTGGGCGATCAGGTTGGCCACGGTGGTGTCCAGCGGGATCAGGGGCTGATTGAAGTGCTTGATGTACAGATCGTTAACTTCTTCCACCAGTCGATGGGCCAGGTACGCCTCGTCCAGCAGGCAGCCCAGACCCAGGTGGGTAGAGGTGATTGCGGGCGGTTGCAGGAAGTATTGCTCGGCGATTTTCAATACCGGTTTGATCTGCGATTCGATGCCTGCTTCGCGGGCAACGTCGTTGGCCGCTTCCAGCAGCTCAGGAACTTGATCGATGTAAGCGCCGACAAAGCGGGCCAGGGCGCCATTGGCGTCGGCTTCTGGGAGATGAATGGAGGGATGCAGGTGAGGCAGCTGTTTTTCGAGTTGCTCTTTGAGTTGGCCGGTTTCGGTCTCATGTTGACGGGCACGGGTGATCTGCTCGCGCAAAGCGGCGATGTTCATGACAACTCCAGGGTAAAGGCGTGACAAACGGAAGACATAAGGTAGCTCGGATACAAAAATGGCTAAGACGCATTTTGCATAACCATTAATAAATTAATATTCGTCGATTATATCGAAGTGCCATCATTGTGCCCCAGGCCAGGTAATTCGCGGCTTTGCGCGCAAACGTTCAACTTCTGCCGATGTTTTCCCTGCGCGCATTGCCAGGCGAGGGCCGCTGTCTATACTCCGGTTTGAAAGTGATTCGCTGATGAGGCCCGACTGCAGTTCGCAGGGGCTCGGTCGTCGAAGTTCGCAGTCTTGGCCGCCGTACCCTTAGCCGTAGGTCCACGCCTCCGGGATAACAAGAACGATAAGGGGAACCCGCAATGATGCGACATCCACATGTCTGGATGGGCCTCCTGTTGTGGTCGGTATTCGGTCAGGCGCACGCCGCCTGGACCGTTAACATGGCGCCAGGGGCGACTGAAGTCAGCAACGCAGTGTTCGACCTGCACATGACCATTTTCTGGATCTGCGTGATCATCGGCCTGGTGGTCTTTGGCGCGATGTTCTGGTCGATGATCATTCACCGTCGTTCCACCGGCCAGCAGCCTGCGCATTTTCACGAGCATACCTGGGTCGAAATCATGTGGACGGTGGTGCCGTTCCTGATCCTGGTGGCCATGGCCATCCCGGCGACCAAGACCCTGATCGATATCTACGATGCCAGCGAGTCTGACGTCGATATCCAGGTCACCGGTTATCAGTGGAAATGGCATTACAAGTACCTGGGCCAGGACGTCGAATTCTTCAGCAACCTGGCCACCCCCGCCGATCAGATCCACAACAAAGCAACCAAGGACGAGCACTACCTGCTCGAAGTCGATCAGCCGCTGGTGCTGCCGGTAGGTGCCAAGGTGCGCTTTCTGGTGACTGCCGCAGACGTTATCCATTCCTGGTGGGTACCGGCCTTTGCGGTCAAGCGTGATGCCATCCCAGGCTTCGTCAACGAAGCCTGGACCCGGGTCGAGAAGCCCGGCATCTACCGCGGCCAGTGCACCGAGCTGTGCGGCAAGGACCACGGTTTCATGCCGGTGGTGGTCGAGGTCAAGTCCAAGGCCGACTACGACACCTGGCTTGGCGAACGCAAGGCCGAAGCGGCCAAGCTCAAGGAACTGACCAGCAAGGAATGGACCCTGCAAGAACTGGTCGAGCGCGGCGACAAGGTCTATCACACCACCTGCGTGGCCTGTCACCAGGCCGAAGGCCAGGGTCTGCCGCCGATGTTCCCGGCGCTCAAGGGCTCGAAAATCGCCACCGGGCCGAAGGCAGACCACCTGAGCATCGTTTTCCACGGCAAGCCGGGCACGGCCATGGCCGCCTTCGGCAAGCAGCTCTCGGAAGTCGATATCGCCGCCGTCGTGACCTATGAACGTAATGCCTGGGGCAACAACAAAGGCGACATGGTCACGCCAAAAGATGTACTGGCGATCAAACAGGCTGAAAGCAAATGAGCCGGGGTGAGGCGTACTCGCGCACCGGCCACCGGACTGCAGGAGACAGGACATGAGCGCAGTGATCGACGACCACAGCCAAGGTCATGAGCACGCCCACGGGCCGGCCAAGGGCCTGATGCGCTGGGTGCTGACCACCAACCACAAAGACATCGGCACCATGTACCTGTGGTTCAGTTTCATGATGTTCCTGCTGGGCGGCTCGTTCGCGATGGTCATCCGCGCCGAGCTGTTCCAGCCCGGCCTGCAGATCGTCCAGCCGGAGTTCTTCAACCAGATGACCACCATGCATGGCCTGGTGATGGTGTTCGGTGCGGTGATGCCGGCCTTCGTCGGCCTGGCCAACTGGATGATCCCGCTGATGGTCGGCGCGCCGGACATGGCTCTGCCACGGATGAACAACTTCAGCTTCTGGCTGTTGCCCGCCGCTTTCCTGCTATTGGTATCAACCCTGTTCATGCCGGGCGGCGGGCCGAACTTCGGCTGGACCTTCTACGCCCCGCTGTCGACCACCTACGCGCCGGAAAGCGTGACCTTCTTTATCTTCGCCATTCATCTCATGGGTATCAGTTCGATCATGGGCGCGATCAACGTCATCGCCACCATCCTCAACCTGCGTGCCCCGGGCATGACCCTGATGAAGATGCCGTTGTTCGTCTGGACCTGGCTGATCACCGCTTTCTTGCTGATCGCGGTAATGCCGGTACTGGCGGGTGTGGTGACCATGATGCTGATGGATATCCACTTCGGTACCAGCTTCTTCAGCGCTGCCGGCGGTGGTGACCCGGTATTGTTCCAGCATGTGTTCTGGTTCTTCGGTCACCCCGAGGTGTACATCATGATCCTGCCGGCGTTCGGCGCGGTCAGTTCGATCATCCCGGCGTTCTCGCGCAAGCCGTTGTTTGGCTATACCTCGATGGTCTACGCCACCGGGGCGATTGCCTTCCTGTCGTTCATCGTCTGGGCTCACCACATGTTCGTGGTCGGCATTCCGGTGGTTGGCGAGCTGTTCTTCATGTACGCCACCATGCTGATTGCGGTGCCGACCGGGGTGAAGGTGTTCAACTGGGTCAGCACCATGTGGGAAGGCTCGCTGACCTTCGAAACGCCGATGCTGTTCGCCATCGCTTTCGTCATCCTGTTCACCATCGGCGGTTTCTCCGGGCTGATGCTGGCCATCGCCCCGGCGGATTTCCAGTACCACGACACCTACTTCGTGGTTGCCCACTTCCACTATGTGCTGGTGCCCGGGGCGATCTTCGGCATCTTTGCCTCGGCCTATTACTGGCTGCCGAAGTGGACCGGGCATATGTACGACGAAACCCTGGGCAAGCTGCACTTCTGGTTGTCGTTCATTGGCATGAACATGGCCTTTTTCCCCATGCACTTCGTGGGGCTGGCGGGCATGCCGCGCAGGATTCCGGACTACAACCTGCAGTTCGCCGACTTCAACATGATCTCGTCGATTGGCGCCTTTACCTTCGGCGCCACGCAGATCTTCTTCCTGTTCATCGTCATCAAGTGCATTCGCGGTGGCGCCCCGGCGCCGGCCAAGCCCTGGGATGGCGCCGAAGGGCTGGAGTGGTCGGTGCCATCACCGGCGCCTTATCACACCTTCCAGACACCACCGGAAGTGAAATGAACGGCTCAGGCCTGAGGATACAGCCATGAGTGAAGGGACCTCGCTCAAGCGCCTGGTGTGGCGGCTGATGCTGCTGACCGTGGTGATGTTCGCCTTCGGCTTTGCCCTGGTGCCGATCTACGATGTGATGTGCAAAGCCTTTGGCATCAACGGCAAGACTGGCGGGCAGTATGAAGGCACCCAGGTCAGTGACATGAACCGCACGGTGAAGGTGCAGTTCATGTCGACCAACGCCAGCGACATGGTCTGGGACTTCTATTCCACCGCCGACCAGATCGACGTCAATCCGGGGGCGGTCAACCAGATGGTTTTCATTGCCCGCAATCCGACTGACAAACCCATGAGCGCCCAGGCCATCCCCAGCATCACTCCGGCCGAGGCGGCGGCGTATTTCCACAAGACCGAATGCTTCTGCTTTACCCAGCAGGTGCTGCAGCCGGGCGAGCGCATCGAAATGCCGGTGCGATTTATTGTTGACCGCGACCTGCCCAAAGATGTGAAACACCTGACGCTGGCTTACACGCTGTTCGACATCACCGCTCGCCACCCGCCGGTTGCACACTTGGCGGACCCGGTTGCACAGGGCGCCCGATAAGGAGAACACCACGATGGCTTCCCATGAGCACTATTACGTCCCGGCGCAAAGCAAGTGGCCGATCATTGCCACGGTCGGCATGTTCATCACGGTGTTCGGTCTGGGCACCTGGTTCAACGACCTCAAGGCCGGGCGGCCTGAGTCCCATGGGCCGTGGATTTTTTTCTTCGGTGCACTATGCCTGGCCTACATGCTGTTCGGCTGGTTTGGCGCAGTGGTCAAGGAGAGCCGCGCCGGGCTCTACAGCCCGCAGCTGGACCGCTCGTTCCGCTGGGGCATGTCCTGGTTCATCTTCTCCGAGGTGATGTTCTTCATAGCCTTCTTCGGCGCCCTGTTCTATGTGCGCAACCTGGCCGGCCCCTGGCTCGGTGGGGAAGGCGCCAAGGGTGTGGCGCACATGCTCTGGCCGAATTTCGAATTCTCCTGGCCGCTGCTGCATACGCCAGACCCGAAACTGTTCCCGCCGCCCAAGGACATCATCGACCCCTGGCACTTGCCGCTGATCAACACCATTTTGCTGGTCAGCTCCAGTGTCACCATCACCATCGCCCACCATGCCCTGCGCAAGAACCACCGCGGAGCGCTGAAGGCCTGGCTGGCGTTGACCATCCTCCTTGGCTTGAGCTTTCTGGTACTGCAGGCCTACGAGTATCACGAAGCCTATAACGAATTGGGCCTGACCCTGGGGTCGGGCATCTACGGCGCTACGTTCTTCATGCTCACCGGTTTCCACGGCGCCCACGTGACCATGGGCACCCTGATTTTGATCGTGATGCTGGTACGCATCCTGCGCGGGCACTTCAACGCCGACAAACACTTTGGTTTCGAGGCGGCCAGCTGGTACTGGCACTTCGTCGATGTGGTCTGGGTGGGGCTGTTTATCTTCGTTTACGTGCTGTAACCGGGTTCAGAACGGCGCGTGGGACACCAACTGGCCGCTGTAGAAACCCCAGGCCACCAGGGCCAGGGTCAGGGCGGCCAGGGTGACGCGAACAGTCAGGGCTTTAAGCAGGCGAGTCGACTGTCCGTCGTCCTTGACCAGAAAGATCAGGCCGCTGAACAGGCTGGCGATGGTCGCCAACAGCATCAGGACAATCGCAGCTTTGAGCATGGCGAAACTCCGGGGGGATGCAGTGATGAGTACAAGTATAGCGACTGACTTTTCGAGGGCCCGGTGAAGCCCTTCCGTCCGGGCCTCGTGCCGACCCTGGTGGTGCTGTTGCTGCTGCCGGGGTTGATCGCGCTTGGCTGCTGGCAGCTTGGGCGCGCCGAACAGAAGCGCCAAATGCTGCAGGTCTACGCCGAGCGCAGTGCCAGCGACGCGGTGGGCAGTGCGCAGTTGCAGCAGATTGACGATCCGGCCTATCGCCGAGTGCACCTGTACGGCCAGTTCGACGGCCAACACAGCCTGCTGTTGGATAACCGCATGCGCGACGGTCAGGTCGGTGTCGAGCTGCTGCAACCCTTTCTCGATCAGGCCAGTGGCCTGTGGCTGTTGATCAATCGCGGCTGGCTGCCCTGGCCGGATCGACGCATCCCCGTGCAGTTCAGTACCCCTGAGCAGCCGTTGAGCCTGGATGCCTCGGTGTACGTCGCACCGGGTGCGACCTTCCAGTTGCATGCCGACCCGCAGGGCGGCAGCTGGCCGCGGCTGATGACTGCCATCGATGCCGGTGCGCTGTGGCCGCAATTGGGTCGCGAAGGTTTTGCCCATGAATTGCGCCTGGAACCAGGCCCAGCCAGCAACCGGCTGGACTGGCCAGTGGTTGCGCTGGGGCCGGAAAAACACTTGGGCTACGCCGTGCAGTGGTTCGCCCTGGCGTTGGCCCTGTTACTGCTCTACCTCTACTTCGGCTGGCATAACAACAAGGAGAAACAGCATGGGAGCCGTCACAAGTCCACTCAACATGTCTGAAGGCAAGGCGCCGCGCAGCCGGGCACGCGGTCGCCTGCAACTGTTGCTGATCCTGCTGGTAGTGCTCGGTCCGATGGTCCTTGCCACCAGCATGTACAAACTCAAGTTCTGGGTACCCGAGAGCCGAAGCTATCACGGGGAAATGATCGGTATCGGTCAGACCCGCGTGGACCTTGGCGTGCCTGCTGAAGAAGGACGCTGGCAACTGCTGGTGAGCACGCCCGGGGCATGTGGTCTGGACTGTCAGCAACTGGTCTACCTGGCCCGGCAGATCCAGATCGGCCTGGGCCGCGATGCCAGCCGCGCCAGCCATGCCCTGGCGGCGGCCCAGCCCTTGGCCGGCGATTATCAGGCCAAGCTTGCGCGCGAGTACCCGCAACTGCAGCGCTACCCCCTGGACCTGTCGCGTTACGGGACCGTCAGCCAGGGTAAGCAGGATGCCCAGCTGTGGATCATAGACCCGCACGGCAACCTGGTGCTGCGCTACGACGCCAGGGTCAAGGGCAAGGACCTGCTCAATGACCTGCGCCACCTGCTGAAGCTGTCCAACATCGGATAGGACATCGCCATGGCCAGACCCGGATTTCGCCTCGCCGTCTTCGCCACCGTGCTGGCACTGGTTGTCGTGCTGCTCGGTGCCTACACCCGCCTGACCCATGCCGGCCTTGGTTGCCCGGACTGGCCGGGCTGCTATGGCTTTATCAGCGTGCCCAAGAGCGAAGCGCAACTGGCCCATGCCGAGTTGCACTTTCCCGACACCCCGGTGGAGGCGCACAAGGGCCGCAACGAAATGCTCCATCGCTATTTTGCCGGCACCCTGGCCCTGGTGATCAGCCTGCTGGCCCTGAAAGCCTGGCGTCGTCGCGGCCGTGATGGCCAGCCGCTGCGGCTGCCCTTGTTGTTGCTCGGCGTGGTGTTCGCCCAGGCAGCCTTCGGCATGTGGACGGTGACCCTCAAGCTCTGGCCGCAAGTGGTCACGGCGCATCTACTAGGCGGCTTTGCCACCTTGAGCCTGTTGTTCCTGCTCAGCCTGCGCCTGTCACGGGCTTTTGCGCCCTTGCCCAAACTGCCGTTGAGCGTGCGCCGGGTGGCGGCGCTGGGTTTGTTGGTGGTGATCGGCCAGATCGCCCTGGGCGGCTGGGTCAGCGCCAACTACGCGGCAGTGGCCTGCGTTGATCTGCCCACCTGCCACGGCCAGTGGTGGCCGCAGGCGGACTTTGCCAACGGCTTTCACCTGACCCAGCACATCGGCCCCAATTACCTTGGCGGCCAGCTCGACAGCGATGCCCGCACCGCGATTCACATGAGCCACCGCCTGGGTGCCTTGTTGGTGACGGTTGTCATGCTGATCCTAAGCTGGAAGCTGTATCGCCAGGGCCTGGGCAAGCTGGCCGCATGGGTGCTGCTGGCGCTGGCCGTGCAGGTGAGCCTGGGGGTCAGCAACGTACTGTTGCACTTGCCGCTGGCCGTGGCTGTAGCCCACAACGCCGGTGGCGCCCTGCTGTTGCTGAGCATGGTGCTGGTCAATTACCGCATCCGCCTGGTTGCCCAGGCCAAAGTCCGTCGGGTCAGCCAGGGTTGGCGCCTGACTCCGCTGGCCAGCGGTGGAGTCGTTCATTATCTGGGAGATAACTCATGGCGACGCTTCTGAGTGAGCGCAGGCTGCAAGCGGGCTGGCGTGACTACCTCGAGCTGACCAAACCCAAGGTGGTGGTGCTGATGCTGATTACCTCGCTGGTTGGCATGTTTCTCGCCACCCGCGCCGGGGTGCCGTGGACCATCCTGCTGTTCGGCAACCTGGGCATTGCCTGTTGCGCCGGCGGTGCGGCAGTGGTCAATCATGTGGTCGACCGGCGCATTGATGCGTTGATGGCGCGTACGCACAAGCGCCCGATCGCTGAAGGACGGGTGGCACCGGCGGCGGCACTGACCTTTGCGCTGCTGTTGGCGGTCGTTGGCATGGCCTTGCTGCTGGTGTTCACCAATGCCCTGACCGCCTGGTTGACCTTGGCTTCGCTGCTGGGCTACGCGGTGATCTACACCGGTTTTCTCAAACGCGCCACTCCGCAGAACATCGTTATCGGTGGCCTGGCGGGCGCCGCGCCGCCGCTGCTGGGCTGGGTGGCGATCAGCGGGCATATCAGCGCCGAACCGCTGTTGCTGGTACTGATCATCTTCGCCTGGACGCCACCGCACTTCTGGGCGCTGGCCATTCACCGCAAGGAGGAGTACGCCAAGGCTGATATTCCGATGCTGCCGGTGACCCATGGCGAGCACTACACCAAGGTGCATATCCTGCTGTACACCCTGGTATTGCTGGCGGTCAGCCTGCTGCCCTATGCCATTCACATGAGCGGCCCGTTGTACCTGGCCTGCGCCCTGGTCCTGGGCGGGCGCTTCCTGCAGTGGGCCTGGGTGTTGTACCGTGGCAGTCGGCCGCACGCGGCGATCAAGACCTTCAAGTACTCTATCTGGTACCTGTTGTTGCTGTTCATCGCGCTGCTTGTTGACCACTACTTACTGTTGAATCTATGACTCGAACCCAGAAAACCGTCTTTATTCTCGTTGCCCTGGTCGCCGTGATCCTCGGGCTTACTGTCAACAAGGTGCTCAATGGCCGCAGCGAAGGCAACCCGACCGCGCTGATCGATGCCGGCATCATCCTGCTGCCACAGAGCCGCACCGTGCCCGCCGTGGAGATGACCGACGAGCAGGGCCAGCCGCTGGTGATGGACGAGCTCAAGGGCAAATGGTCGCTGTTGTTCTTCGGCTACACCTTCTGCCCGGATATCTGCCCGACCACCCTCGCCCAACTGCGCCAGGTAAAGAGCGAGCTGCCCAAGGAGGCCGTGGAGCGCTTGCAAGTGGTGTTGGTCAGTGTTGACCCGAACCGCGACACCCCGGCACAGCTGAAGCAGTACCTGGGTTATTTCGACAAGGATTTTCGTGGGGTGACCGGCCCGCTGGACAATATCCAGAAGCTGGCGAATGCGGTGAGCATTCCGTTCATTCCGGCCGATACCAGCAAGCCGAACTACACGGTTGATCACAGTGGCAACCTGGCGCTGCTGGGCCCCGATGGCAAGCAGCGCGGGTTTATCCGGGCGCCGTTCAACAACCAGAAGCTGGTTGCGCAGTTGCCTGGATTGGTTAAACGCGACTGAAAAGCATCGCTGGCAAGCCAGCTCCCACAAGGTCCGGCTTTGCACCTGAATCTGTGGGAGCTGGCTTGCCAGCGATGAAGGCGATGCGGCTTATCAGAACGCCGGCTTGACCGCGCCCTTGTACTTCTCTTCGATGAACTTCTTCACTTCTGGCGTGTGCAGGGCTGCAACCAGCTTCTTCACCGCGTCCGCGTCCTTGTTGTCGGCGCGGGTCACCAGGATGTTCACGTAAGGCGAGTCGCTGCCTTCGATGACCAGTGCGTCTTTTTCAGGGTTGAGCTTGGCTTCCAGCGCGTAGTTGGTGTTGATCAGCGCCAGGTCGACCTGGGTCAGCACACGCGGGATGGTGGCGGCTTCCAGCTCACGGAATTTCAGGTTCTTAGGATTCTCGACGATGTCTTTGACGGTCGAGAGGATGTTGGTTTTGTCTTTGAGCTTGATCACACCGGCCTTGTCCAGCAGCAGCAAGGCACGACCGCCGTTGGTGGCGTCGTTGGGGATGACCACGTTGGCAGTCGACGGCAGCTCGTCGAGTTTCTTGTACTTGCTCGAGTAGGCGCCCAGCGGCTCCAGGTGCACACCGGCAACGCTGACCAGACTAGTGCCCTTGGCCTTGTTGAACTCATCCAGGTACGGCTGGTGCTGGAAGAAGTTGGCGTCCAGGCGTTTCTCGGCCACTTGCACGTTTGGCTGGATGTAGTCGGTGAACACCTTTACCTTCAAGTCCACGCCTTCTTTGGCCAGGGCCGGTTTGACGAACTCGAGGATCTCGGCGTGCGGCACCGGGGTGGCGGCGACGGTCAGGGTCTCGGCCTGGGCCGAGAAGGCCGCAACGGCGGCGACTACAGCAAGCAGCTTTTTCATCAAATCACTCCTTGTGAGGGCCGATCCGGCCCCCGGTGCGTCGGCAGCGCCGACCCATGGGGTTACTTACGGGAAAAATGCACAACCATTTTGTCGCCCACGCTTTGCAGGACTTGAACCAGTACCAGCAGCATGACCACTGTGACCACCATCACATCGGTCTGGAAGCGTTGATAACCGAAGCGGATCGCCAGGTCGCCCAAGCCACCGGCGCCCACGACACCGGCCATTGCGGTGTACGACACCAGGGTGATGGCGGTAACGGTAATAGCCGCGAAGATGCCCGGACGGGCCTCGGGCAGCAAGGCGTTGACGATGATCTGGCGGGTGGTGGCGCCCATCGACTGGGTGGCTTCGATGATGCCGCGGTCGACCTCACGCAGTGCGGTTTCCACCAAGCGGGCGAAGAACGGCGTAGCCCCCACTACCAATGGCGGGATGGCCCCGGCAACCCCCAGCGAGGTGCCGGTGATCAGCACGGTGAACGGAATCATCACGATCAGCAGGATGATGAACGGCAGCGAGCGCAGGATGTTCACTACCAGCGACAGCAGTGCGTACACGCCCTTCTGTTCGAACAGCTGGCGCGGCCCGCAGAGGAACAGCAGCACGCCCAGGGGCAGGCCGAGCAACACGGTGAAGAACAGCGAGCCGAACAGCATGATCATGGTGTCGATCGTGGCCAGCCAGATTTCGGCCCAGTCGACGTTGGCAAAGAAACTCAAGGTATCCATTAACGCAGTACCTCCATATGAACATCAGCCGCAGTGAAGCGGGCGAACGCCGCTTCCATGTCGCCGCCAGTGACGGCCAGGGTCAGCTGCCCATAGGGGGTGTCTTTGATGCGATCAATGCGTCCGGCCAGGATGCTGTAGTCCACACCGGTTTCCCGGGCGACGGTGCCCAGCAATGGCGCGTAGGTCGAATCGCCCTGAAAGGTCAGGCGCACAATGCGCCCCGGTACGTGGGCGAAGTCGTCGCGCTGCTCGTTCTCGTCAACCTGCTCGTCTTCCTGGACGAAGCGCTTGGTGGTCGGGTGCTGCGGGTGCAGGAACACATCGGCCACCGGGCCTTGTTCGACGATCCGTCCGGCGTCCATCACGGCCACGCGGTCACAGACCCGGCGAATCACGTCCATTTCATGGGTGATCAGCACGATGGTCAGCTTCAGTTCGCGGTTGATCTCGGCCAGCAGTTGCAGCACCGAGGCGGTGGTTTGCGGGTCGAGGGCGCTGGTGGCTTCGTCACACAGCAGGATTTTCGGCTTGGTGGCCAGGGCGCGGGCGATGCCGACGCGCTGCTTCTGGCCGCCGGAGAGCTGCGCCGGGTATTTCTTCGCGTGATCGGCCAGGCCGACACGGGCCAGCAGTTCGTTGACGCGGGTGTCGATTTCCTTGCGCGACAGTTGGCCCGCCAGAGTCAGTGGCAAGGCCACGTTGTCGGCAACTGTCTTGGAGGCCAGCAGGTTGAAGTGCTGGAAGATCATCCCGACTTGCTGGCGGAATCGCCGCAGATCGTTGGCGTTGAACGCAGTGACGTCTTCGCCGTCGACGATGATCTTGCCGCCGCTCGGCGCTTCCAGGCGGTTGATCAGGCGCAGCAGGGTACTTTTACCGGCGCCGGAATGGCCGATCAGCCCGAACACCTGGCCGTCTTCGACGCTCAGGTTGGTCGGGTGCAATGCGGGGATATCCCTACCGGCGACGCGGTAGGTCTTGTGGACATTTTGAAACTCGATCACGTAGCGAACCTTGTGGGGCGCATGGGAATAGGGGCAGCTGTTGGCCGGGCGCGCATTTTAGCCTGTTCGTATAGAGGTTCTTAGCATTTATTTCGCAATTGACCAACGCAACTGGAATAACGCGATCAGTGGTCAATCCGAAGGAACGCCAGTCTGCGAAGGCCCAGGGGCGTGGTGCTCGCCCGGGCACCCGCTCACTCAGGGACGACGCGGTATCAGCACCGCCTGTGCAGGCTGGTTGCGATGGATCTCGTGGCGCTGCTGCACGGCAAACTCAGGGTCGAGTTTTTTCACCCGCTTACCCAGCAAGGTTTGCAACCAGGGCGCGTCTTGCGTGCGTGGCACCTGAAACACTACGTCGCACTGGTAGTTCACGACATCGCTGGCGATGTCATCCAGTTGCTTGCGCATTTCCCGAATTTTTGTGGTTTTTAGCGCAACCACAGTACTCGGTGCGGTCGGGTCGATCAGCTTGGCGGCCGGGCGGGCTTCGGCGGCTTTGAGCGCTGCTTCGGCCTTGTCCAGCTCGGCTTTGCGCGCTTGGGTAATCGCGCCATTGACGCCGCCGGTGAGCGCTGGAGCCTTGGGCATCAAGGCGCGGGCGCGGGCCAGGGCGGTGGCCGCAGCATTCACATCACCCTTTTGCAGGACGATCTGGCTGCGTTGCAGGTAGGCTTCGGCCAACTGACGCTGGTATTGCTCGATCCGGCTGTCATTGGGCGCCTGGCTTTGCAGGGTGGCGAGCTGGTCTTCGGCAGTGGCCAGCTCGCTGCTGGCAATGCTTTGCTCCAGCTGCTGCCAGGCATCAGGCTGGGCAGTCCCGGCAGCGTTGTCGGCCGGGGTGCTGGAGCACGCGGCAAGGATCAGCGAAAACGCGGCAAGGAGCAGATAACGGGAGGCGAACGGCTTCATTCCTGCGACTCTCTATTTGCGCAAAAAGCGAGCAAGTCTACACCCAGTCCGCAGACTCGAAAATAACTCTTCAGGTGCCTGTGCGTTTTTAACTGTCGCAGGGTGCAACCGCGGCGGCTGCACCCCTGGCCCTCAGCGCCGGGGCAGTGCCAGGCTCAGCAAGAATAGCACCGCAGCGCAGACCACGATGGACGGGCCGGCTGGCGTGTCCTTGAACCACGACAGCGCCAGACCGCCGCATACTGCGGTAACCCCCAGCAGGCTGGCGCCCAGAGCCATTTGCTCTGGTGAGCGGGCGTGACGTTGCGCCGCAGCGGCGGGAATGATCAGCAGCGACGTGATCAGCAGCACGCCGACGATCTTCATTGCCACGGCGATCACTACGGCGATAAGCAGCATCAGCGCCAGGCGCAATGCAGCGACCGGCAAGCCTTCGACCATGGCCAGTTCTTCATGCACGGTGACCGCCAGCAGGGGGCGCCACAGCGCTACCAGCAACAGCAGCACCGCAGCACTGCCACCGAGAATCCAGACAAGATCCCCCGGGCTGATTGCCAGCAGGTCGCCAAACAGGTAAGCCATCAGGTCGATGCGCACATCGTGCATGAAGCTCAGCACCACCAGGCCGAGTGACAGAGTACTGGGCGCAAGAATCCCCAGCAGGGTGTCGGAGGCCAGTGGCTGGCGCTGTTGCAGGGTCACCAGCAAGATGGCCAGCAACAGACAGCCGACAGTGACGGCCAGGGCCGGGCTGACATCCAGCACAAAGCCCAGGGCCACGCCGAGCAGCGCGGCATGGGACAGGGTATCGCCAAAATAGGCCATGCGCCGCCAGACCACGAAGGAGCCCAGGGGGCCTGCAACCAGTGCCAGTGCCAGACCTGCGAGCAGGGCGTAAAGCAGAAAATCAGCCATGCTTGCAGTGATCTCCGTGAACATGGCCGCCTTTGGCCGGGGCAACCACCGAACCGTGCAGGTCGTGGGCGTGGTCGTGATGGTGGTGATAGATCGCAAGGCTCGGCGCGTTGCTGCCGAACAGCTCGACGAAGGCCGGGTCGCCGCTGACCTGCTCGGGGTGGCCGGAACAGCAAACGTGACGGTTCAGGCAAACCACCTGGTCGGTGGTGCTCATGACCAGGTGCAGGTCGTGGGAAACCATCAGTACGCCGCAGCCGTGACGATCGCGCAGGCGGGTGATCAGGCTGTACAGCTCGGACTGGCCGGCGACATCGACGCCCTGCACCGGTTCATCGAGCACCAGCAACTCGGGCTCGCGCAACAGCGCTCGAGCCAGCAGCACACGCTGCATTTCACCGCCGGAAATACCCTGGATCGGGCTGTCAATGACCTGTTCGGCGCCGACTTCCTTGAGCGCCGACAATGCGGCCGCACGGTCTACACCGGGCACCAGGCGCAAGAAACGCAGTACCGAGAGCGGCAGGGTGGCATCGATCTGAAGCTTTTGCGGCATGTAGCCAATGCGTAGCCGCGGTTTGCGCCAGACCTTGCCGCTATGGGGCGTGAGCAGGCCCAGCACGGCGCGCACCAGGGTGGTCTTGCCGGCGCCATTCGGCCCGATCAGGGTGACGATCTGCCCGGGCTCGACAGCCAGGTCAATGCTGTCGAGCACCGCCTGCCCGGCGAAGCTGACGCCGACCTGTTCGAGGCGAATCAGCGCGTTGCTCATCAGGCGCCCCGGCAGTTGCTGCACAGGCCGACCACTTCGACCGTCTGTGCTTCGACGCGGAAACCGACTTCGTGGGCGCTGGCCACAATGGCGTCGCTGATGGAGCTTTGCTCAAGCTCGATGGCCACGTGGCATTCGCGGCAAATCAGGAACTGGCCCTGGTGCGCATGCTCGGGGTGGCTGCAGCCGATAAAGGCGTTGAGCGAGGCAATGCGGTGCACCAGGCTGTTTTCCAGGAGAAAATCCAGCGCGCGGTACACGGTGGGCGGCGCCGCCCGGCGGCCATCCTGCTCACTCAGCACGGCGAGGATGTCGTAGGCGCCCAGCGGCTTGTGGCTCTGCCACACCAGCTCCAGCACCCGTCGACGCAAGGCGGTCAGGCGTACACCCAGGCGCGCGCACAGCGCATCGGCCTCGGCCAGGGCGCTGTGCACGCAATGGGAGTGGTCGTGGGGGCGGTTGGCCAGCGGGGTTTTAGGCATGAGCGGCGACGGTTCTGATTGGAGACGTTATTATGTTACCTGTTTCAGCCCCTGTGAGTGGTCATCGTGTTCCGAATTTTTGCCCTTTTTGTCGCTTTTATCGCCACCTTGACGATGGCCCAGGCACAGGCCGAAGTGCGTGTGCTCACCAGCATCAAGCCCCTGCAGCAGATTGCCGCGGCGGTGCAGGATGGCGTCGGTACGCCTGAAGTACTGCTGCCGCCAGGCGCCTCGCCACACCATTACGCCCTGCGCCCTTCCGACGTACGGCGTGTGGGCGATGTCGAGCTGCTGTACTGGATCGGCCCGGACATGGAAGGCTTCCTGCCGCGCGTGCTCAAGTCTCGCAGCAAGCCGAGCATCGCCGTGCAGGACCTGCCCGGCCTGCAACTGCGCCATTTTGGCGAAGACAGCCACTCCCACGATGAAGACCATGACGATCACGACCATGATCACCGCCCGGGCAGCCTCGATGCTCACCTGTGGCTGTCGTCGGTCAATGCCCGGGTGATCGCGGCGAAGATGGCCGCCGACCTGAGCACCGCTGACCCGGTCAATGCCGCTCGTTACCAGAGCAACCTCAATGCCTTTGGCGAACGTATGGATGCCCTGGATGCACGGTTGAAACAGCGTATGGCGGGCATCAGTGGCAAGCCGTTCTTTGTTTTTCATGAGGCTTTTGACTACTTCGAAGCGGCCTACGGCTTGAAACACACCGGGGTATTCAGTGTGGCGGCGGAGGTGCAGCCGGGTGCCCAGCATGTGGCGGCGATGCGCAAGCGTTTGCAGGAAGTGGGCAAGACCTGTGTGTTCAGCGAGCCGCCGCTGCGGCCACGACTGGCCGAGACGCTGACAGCGGGCCTGCCGGTGACCCTGGCCGAGCTGGATGCCCTGGGTGGGACGGCGCCAGCCAGTGCCCGGGGGTATGAGCAGTTGCTGGAGAAACTGGGGAATGATTTGGCGGGGTGTCTGGAGAAGTTGTGACGCCCTGATCGCGGGGCAAGCCCGCTCCCACCTTTGGGAGCGGGCTTGCCCCGCGATGCGTTACAGCGCAAACGGCAAAGCAATCTCCACCTGCTGCCGCGCCGCCAGGCGCACTTCAAAGTCAGCCGGGTCGTGAATCAGTACGTCCATCCCGGCAAACGACTCAGCGGCAATCAGGCGCGACAGCCAGAAGCGTACGCAGGCCAGGCGCAGCATCACCGGCCACAGGTGCGCCTCGGCCGAGGTGAACGGTCGCAGCGCCGCATAAGCCCCCAGCAAAGCCCGCGCCCGCGGTCCGTCGATAACCCCAGCGTCGTCGCAGCACCAGTCGTTGAGGGTGATCGCCAGGTCGTAGAGCATCGGCCCCGAGCAGGCGTTGTAGAAGTCGATCAGGCCAGTCAGGTGGGTGCCTTCGAACAACACATTGTCGCGGAACAGGTCGGCGTGCAGGTTGGCCCGTGGCAGCGCCATGATCTGCGCCTGGTGCGCTTTGATCTCGTCCAGGCACGCTTGCAGCAACTGGCGTTGTTCGCTGTTCAGGCGCGGCATCAGCTCGGCGCCGGTCTCCAGCATCCAGTCCAGCCCGCGGTCGGTCTTGCGTTCCAACACGTTGTCGCGGGTGGCCAGGTGCAGGTGCCCGAGCAGTTCGCCCACCTGCACGCAGTGCTGGTTGTTGGCGACCTTGATGTGCTTGCCCGGCAGCCGCGGCTGCAGCAGCGCAGGCTTGCCGGCCAGTTCACGCAGGGCCACACCGGTGTTGTCGCGCAAGGCGTACGGCACTGGCAGGTCGGCCTCGTGCAACACGTCGAGCAGTTCGATGAAGAACGGCAGGTCCTGGATCGGCCCGCGTTCGACCAGCGTCAGCACGTACTCCCCCTGTTCCAGGCTGACAAAGAAGTTGCTGTTCTCGGTGCCGGCGGCAATGCCCTGGAAGTCCCGCAGGCGGCCCAGGCCGTAGGGCGCCAGAAAGGTTTCCAGCTCAGGCCGGGTCAGGGGGGTGAAAACTGACATGATCAAAAATTGCCCATACGGGCACTTCAGCAGGGAAGTGCCAGGTTGATGTAAAGGGTACGGCTTACCACTCGAAGATTTTCCACGATGGGATCAGCATGTCCGGTTGGTCGGAACGGATGAAATTGCCTTCCGAACCATCAGCGCGTACCAGGAAGTAAGGTTTGCCACCTTTCGGGGTGACCTTGATTGCATACAGGAAGCCATTTTGCCGGTATTCCTGAATGGTTTTGTCGCCTTCCGTGCGAATGGTTACATCCGGATCTGCCGATGGCGCGTCATCCGCTGCCAGGGCGACGACCGGAGTGACTGCCAAGAGGCTGAGCAGCAACAGGCGATTTAGTGTACGCATGATAACCTTGTCCCTTTGTCGTCAATGTTCCGGACATTCTAGCGCCGGGCCCGTCGAAAAGGTTGATTCTGCACATGAGCCAAGCTCCCCTCGTCCTGGTGGACGGTTCCTCGTACCTGTACCGCGCCTTCCACGCGCTGCCACCACTGACTACTTCCAAGGGCATGCCAACCGGCGCAGTCAAGGGCGTGCTGAACATGCTCAAGAGCCTGCGCAAGCAGTATCCGGACGGCCTGTTCGCGGTGGTCTTCGACGCCAAGGGCGGGACCTTCCGCGACGAAATGTACGCCGAATACAAGGCCAACCGGCCAAGCATGCCCGATGACCTGCGGGTGCAGATCGAGCCGCTGCACGCCAGTGTGCGCGCCTTGGGTTATCCGCTGCTGTGCGTCGAAGGGGTGGAAGCCGATGACGTGATCGGCACCCTGGCACGCAGCAGCGCCGCCGCCGGGCGCCCGGTGATCATCTCCACCGGCGACAAGGACATGGCGCAACTGGTCGACGGGCACGTTACGCTGGTCAACACCATGACCGGTAGCGTGCTCGACGTAGCTGGCGTGCACGAGAAGTTTGGCGTCGGTCCTGAACACATCATCGATTTCCTCGCCCTGATGGGCGACAAGGTCGACAACATTCCGGGCGTGCCGGGGGTCGGCGAAAAAACCGCCGTGGGCCTGCTGACCGGTATTGGCGGTGGCTTGAGCGATCTGTACGAGAACCTGGACAAGGTTCCGAGCCTGGCCATTCGTGGCGCCAAGACCCTGCCAGCCAAGCTTGAAGAGCACCGTGACGCGGCGTTCCTCTCCTATGAGCTGGCGACCATCAAGCTTGACGTGCCGTTGGACGTTGAGGTGGATGCGCTGGTCTGTGGCGAACCGGATTGCGACGCGCTGCTGGCCTTGTACACCGAGATGGAGTTCAAGAGCTGGATCGCCGATGTCCAGCGTGAGGCCAAGCGCCAGGAGCTGGCAGCGCCTGTGGCAAACAGCGAGGCGCCTGTCTCTGGTGGTAGCGAGGCCGTCGTTGCAAGTGCGCAGGCCCCCATTGAGACTACCTACGAGACCATCCTCGACCAGGCCCGCTTCGACGTCTGGCTGGCCAAACTGCAGGCAGCCGAACTGATCGCCTTTGATACCGAAACCACGGGCGTCGATGCCCAGCAGGCGCAGTTGGTTGGTTTGTCGTTCGCCGTTCAGGCACATGAAGCGGCCTACATTCCGCTGATGCACGCCTACCTGGGCGTACCGCAGCAACTGGACCGCGACACCGTGCTGCGCGCACTCAAGCCTTTGCTGGAAGACCCGAAGAAGCTCAAGGTCGGTCAGCATGCCAAGTTCGACATGAACATCCTGGCCAACTGCGCCTTGGGCGGCGACCCCGACGATGGCATCGTGGTGCGCGGGATTGCTTTCGACACCATGCTCGAGTCCTACGTGCTGAACTCTACGGCGACCCGCCATGACATGGACAGCCTGGCGCTGAAGTACCTCGACTACACCACTACCAGCTTCCAGGACATCGCCGGCAAAGGCGCCAAGCAGCTGACCTTTGACCAGATCCCCCTGGAACAGGCCGGCCCGTACGCTGCCGAAGACGCCGACGTGACCTTGCGCTTGCACCAGACGCTGAGCGCCAAGCTTGCGGAAATTCCGAGCCTGGCCGGTGTGCTGAGCGATATCGAGATGCCGTTGGTTCCGGTTCTGGCGCGCATTGAGCGTCAAGGCGCGCTGGTCGACGCCGAGTTGCTCAAGGTGCAGAGCGGTGAGCTGGGCAAGAAAATGGCCGACCTGGAAGAAGAAGCCATTCGCCTGGCCGGTGAGACGTTCAACCTCGGCTCGCCCAAGCAGTTGGGGGCGATTCTTTATGACAAGTTCGGCCTGCCGGTGCTGAAGAAAACCGGAAAAGGCCAGCCGTCCACCGCTGAAGACGTCCTTGAAGCCCTGGCCGAGGAAGGCTACCCACTGCCCAAGGTGCTGATGCAGTACCGCTCGATGAGCAAGCTCAAAAGCACCTACACCGATCGCCTGCCGGAGCAGATCAACCCGCGCACCGGGCGTATCCACACCTCCTACCATCAGGCTGTTGCGGCCACCGGACGTCTTTCCTCCAGTGACCCGAACCTGCAGAACATTCCGGCCCGCACGGCCGAGGGCCGACGGATTCGCCAGGCGTTCATTGCACCGCCTGGTTACAAATTGCTGGCGGCGGACTACTCGCAGATTGAACTGCGCATCATGGCCCACCTGTCCCGTGACGAGGGCCTACTGAATGCGTTTCGTGATGGTCTCGATGTGCACACCGCGACTGCGGCCGAGGTGTTCAAGGTAGAACTGAGTCAGGTGACGTCTGACATGCGCCGCAGCGCCAAGGCGATCAACTTTGGCCTGATCTACGGTATGGGTGCGAAAAAGCTCGGCAAGGATATCGGCGTCGATACCAAGGTGGCCAAGGCCTACATCGATGAGTACTTCGCCCGCTACCCAGGTGTGCGCGAGTATATGGAGCGTACGCGTGGGCAGGCGGCCGAACAGGGCTATGTAGAAACCCTGTTCGGCCGCCGGCTGTACCTGCCGGCTATTCATTCCAACAAGCCGCAGGAACGCGCGGGCGCTGAGCGCACGGCGATTAACGCGCCGATGCAGGGCACGGCGGCGGACATCATCAAGCGCGCTATGGTGGCTGTGGATAACTGGCTGACCGATTCGGGCCTAGATGCTCGGGTCATCCTCCAGGTTCATGACGAACTGGTACTGGAGGTTCGCGAAGACCTTATCGAGCAGGTTCGCGAGCAGATTCGTCCACACATGAGTGGTGCCGCTCAGTTGGATGTTCCGCTGGTGGTAGACGTCGGCGTGGGGTCAAATTGGGACGAAGCGCACTAAAAAAGCGCTTAAAATCGGTGAAAAGCTGCGGCATATCGTCGCGGCTTTTTGGCTGGCTCGAGGCCATTAGTGCTGGAAATTTCCGACCTATCGCAAATAGTTTCTAAACGTCCGGAACTAAACCGGTGAACCACGACTCAGAGTATCTGAATGGCTGGTGAAGCCCTTCGATGCTCCTATGTTGTGTTAAGTGTTGGCAGATATCCGGACCCCGCCCTAGCGGTCCGGTACTTGAACCCCGAACTTCCCCCTCCCCATACGAAGTCCGGGGTTTTTTTTGCCCGGCGTTTGCCGGGCGGCCCTTATTCGGCGGGCTTGTCCGGCAGTTCCATCCAGCGTGCCAGCACGCCATAGGCCTCTTCCAGGCCCTGGCGCTTGGGGGCCGAAAACAGCTGGATCGTAATGCTATCGCCCCAACCTTTGCGGATTTCCGACTGCACTTTGAGCAGGGTGTTCTTGGCCGCGCCAAAGGTCAGCTTGTCGGCTTTGGTCAACAGGATGTGCATCGGCATGCCGGAGGCGCGCGACCAGTCGAGCAGCATCATGTCGAAGTCGGTCATCGGATGGCGCACGTCCATCATCAGGATCAAGCCCTTCAAGGCCTCGCGGCTGCCCAGGTAGGCCTCCAGGTGGCGCTGCCAGTGCTGCTTGAGCGGGATTGGCACCTTGGCATAACCGTAGCCGGGCAAGTCGACCAAACGCCGTTCATCGTCCAGACTGAAGAAGTTCAACAGCTGGGTGCGCCCCGGGGTTTTCGAGGTTCGCGCCAGGCTGGCGTGTGTCAGGGTGTTCAGGGCGCTGGACTTGCCGGCGTTGGAGCGGCCGGCGAAGGCTACTTCATAGCCCTGGTCGGGCGGACACTGGTCGACCTTGGCCGCGCTGATAGCGAATTTGGCCTGTTGGCAGAGGCCGAGGATGGGGTTTTTGACTTGCATGGGATATCCGGTGTGGGTGTTGCCAGAGGCAGGCTCGGCAAGCGGTGTCGTTTCCGTTTCAGTAACGGGAGTATATAATGCCCCAGATTTTGTGTGCGCATTATCCCAGCGTAGGAGGATGTGCACGGGGGCATCGGATTCAAGCTTGCGCATTAGAACGCAGTGCAGCCCCCAACCCTGAAAGGTCGTTCGCATGACGAAATGGCTGCTTGTTGTCGGTGTCTTGATACCGTTATTCAGCGCTCAGGCTACACAGGATCCCGAGGCGTTGTACAACCGCACGTGTGCGGCTTGTCACGCCGGGCAGCTGCCACAGGCACCGAAAGCAGGTGATCGTGCGGCTTGGGAGCCAAGACTGGCGAAGGGTATGGAGATGCTGGTGGTGCATGTCACCCAGGGTTTCAAGGCTATGCCAATGCGTGGATTGTGCATGGACTGCAGTGCCGAGGACTACCAGGCAATCATCCAGTGGATGAGCCACAGTCCCGATACATAACTCTTTCACCCTTAGCCGTAGTTGGATTAGCTGATGAACAAACTACTCGTGAGTCTGCTGTTGACCTTGGGCATCACCGGTGTTGCCAATGCCGCAGAGCCTATCAAAGGGGATGCCGCTGCTGGTCAGGCCAAAACTGCTGTATGTGGCGCTTGTCACAATCCGGACGGCAATAGCCTGGCGCCGAACTTCCCGAAACTTGCAGGCCAGGGTGAGAAGTACCTGGAAAAGCAATTGCACGACATCAAGTCGGGCAAGCGCACCGTGCTGGAAATGACCGGTATGCTGGCTGCGTTCAACGACCAGGACATGGCCGACATCGCCGCCTACTTCTCCAGCCAGAAAGGCAGCGTTGGCGCAGCTGATCCGAAGCTGGTCGAGCGTGGCCGCGCGCTGTTCAACGGCGGTGACATCGAAAAAGGCCTGCCTGCCTGCACTGGCTGCCACTCGCCTAATGGCGCAGGTCTTGCCCTGGCCGGCTTCCCGCACCTGGGCGGCCAGCACGCAAGTTACGTCACCAAGCAGCTCACCGACTTCCGCGAAGGCAACCGTACCAATGATGGCGACGCCACCACCATGCGTACCATTGCGGCCAAGCTGAGCAACAAGGACATCGAAGCGCTGTCCAGCTACATCCAGGGTCTGCATTGATCCGCGCTTTAACGCTGGGTTAATACTACGGCGCAAAGATGAAAAGGGTGGCTTCGGCCGCCCTTTTTTGTGCCCGCTGCCGTTACACTAACGAACTCGGGCCTGCCTCGGCCTGTCCTACGACAGGTCGTGCCAAGGCGACTCAATAGACTGCTCAGGAGTAAAGCATGCGTAATCTGATTCTCGGCGCCGCGCTGGTCACTGCCAGCCTCTTCGGCATGACTGCCCAGGCTGCCGATCCGGTAGCCTTCGACCAGTATACCGAGCTGAGCAACCCGGTTCCGGTGTCGGTACCTGGCAAGATCGAAGTGGTCGAGCTGTTCTGGTACGGCTGCCCGCATTGCTACAGCTTCGAGCCGGTGGTCAATCCATGGGTCGAAAAACTGCCGAAGGACGTCAACTTCAAGCGTGTGCCGGCCATGTTCGGCGGCCCTTGGGATGCCCACGGCCAGATGTTCCTGACTCTCGAAGCCATGGGCGTTGAACACAAGGTTCACGCTGCCGTGTTCGAAGCGATTCAGATTCAGCGCAAGAAGCTGACCAAGGAGGACGAAATGGCTGATTTCCTCGCCACTCAAGGCGTAGATCCTGACAAGTTCCTCGCCACCTTCAACTCCTTCGCCATCAAGGGTCAGGTCAAGCAGGCCAAAGAGCTGGCCAAGAAGTACGAAATCACTGGCGTACCGAGCATGGTCGTCAACGGCAAGTACCGCTTCGACCTCGGCACTGCCAAGGGGCCGCAAGGCGTGCTCAATGTTGCCGACTACCTGATCGCCAAGGAGCGCGCCGCCAAGTAAGCGGCGCCGATCATGCGCCGCTGGAGAACCGAGCGTGGCGTGGGCCTGCATGATCCGCAGGTCAACGAACATCACCTGCAGGCCAACGGCCTGCCAGAGGATGGCCGGCTGCGGCTGCTCAGTTTCAACATCCAGGTTGGCATCAGCACCGAGCGTTACCGTCATTACCTGACCCGTGGCTGGCAGCACCTGCTGCCGCACACCGGGCGGGCCGGTAACCTGCAGAAGATCGGCGACCTGCTCGCCGATTTCGACCTGGTCGCCCTGCAGGAGGCCGATGGCGGCAGCCTGCGCTCGGGCTACGTCAATCAGGTCGAGCACCTGGCCCAACTGGGCGCCTTCCCGTACTGGTACCAGCAGCTCAACCGCAACCTCGGGCGCCTGGCCCAGCACAGCAACGGCGTGCTCAGCCGCTTGAAACCGCAACTGCTAGAGGATCATCCGCTGCCCGGCCCTGCTGGACGCGGGGCGATCCTGGTGCGCTTCGGCGAAGGTGAGGACGCCCTGGTCGTGGTGATGATGCACCTGGCCCTGGGTTCCAAGACCCGCGCCCGCCAGCTTGCCTATATTCGTGAACTGATTGGCGGCTATCGCCACCAGGTGCTGATGGGCGACATGAACACCCACGCCACGGACTTGCTGGAGCATTCGCCGCTGCGCGACCTGAGCCTGGTCGCACCGCAGGTGCAAGCCACGTTCCCCAGTTGGCGGCCACAACGCTGCCTTGATCATATCCTGCTCAGCCCAAGCCTGACCCTGGAGCGGGTTGAGGTTCTGGCCCAGCCAATTTCCGATCATCTTCCGGTCGCGGTTGAGATTCGTTTGCCTGATGCCCTTGCTGTGGATACGCTGCCCGCTTTGAGCTAATTGCCATTACCCTCTGCGGACCCAGGCATGACCGACGAAGCCCAGCGCTGGAAAGAAAAATACCTCAAGAGTATCGAACAGCAAGAGAAGCTCGAGCGCCGTTGGGAGGCTCGCCTCGACCTGTTGCGCCGCGGTCTGGTGCGCAGCACGCTGGCCGCTGAAGGCAGCGATCGGGCGGTGGACCAGTGCATGAAGGAAATGCGCGAGGTTATCCGCACCGACAATATGGACGCCGCCCTCGCCGGCCTGATTCCGCGCCTGGAAAAGGCTGTGCTCGACTCCGAGCAGCGTCGAGAAACCCGCATCGCCCAAGTCAGTACTGCGCTCACCTCGTTGGTCACCCAGCTACAGGCCCTGCCCTTGCCCAGCGAAGTCAGCCGGCCGCTGAAAAAGTTCGCCAAGCAGGTCGAGGCCCGGGCCAGTCAATCCAGGGAAGTGCCCCTGCTGCTGGGTGAGTTGAGTGGCTTGCAGGGGCAGGCGCTGTCGGCGCTGGAGCAGCCTGAAGAGGCGCAACGTCCGGGCTTGTTGCAGCGCCTGTTCGGCAACCGTGAAGCGGAAACCGAAGCCTTGCAGCCGGCCCTCGCTGGCCCGGCAACGGTGCCTGAGCTCCGTGAGAAGCCTGCGCAGCTGGCTCAAGTTCATGCTGAGCCGGTGCCCTTGGAGACTGTCGATGTCGATGAGCTGCAGTCATTGCCGGTGGCTCAGGAGCGGCTCATCGAGCCCCTTGAGCCTGCCGAGATAGAAGGCGAAGCTGCACAGCCCGCCCCTACGTCGGCGCCCGAGATACGTATCGAGTTGCCCGTCGAGCCGGAGCCAGAGCCACAACAACCGCAGCCTGAAGCCGCACCCGAGTCGCCACCCGAGGACGCCGAGCAGGCTGTCCTGGCCTTACTCGAACACAGTCCGGACGATCCTGCGACCGAGTCGTCTGAAATCGCT
Organism: Pseudomonas rubra; assembly: GCF_028656935.1. GTDB lineage: Bacteria > Pseudomonadota > Gammaproteobacteria > Pseudomonadales > Pseudomonadaceae > Aquipseudomonas > Aquipseudomonas rubra. Next base: position 34,956 of record NZ_JAMDGZ010000040.1, on the reverse strand, counting down.
GCGCAGGACGATGAAGAAGCCCATTACGCCCTGCCGGACGGGACCGAGCCAACCTACAGCTCGGTGGCTGCGCATATTGAAGACACCCTGCTGGGCCTGCTTGACGACCTGACCCTGCCCGAGCGCCACAAGGCTCAGGCGCAGTCCATGCGCGAACGCCTGGAGCACGGTCTGAACTGGTACGAACTGTTGCCGGTCCTCGATGACCTGGCAGTGCTGATGCTGGCGATCAACGACAGTGGCCAGCACGAGTTCGAAGCTTACCTGCAGCAACTCAACGAGCGTCTGGAGTCGTTCCAGAGCCACTTGCATGAAGCTAGCGAAGGCCACGCAGACAACACCTCGGCGGCACGCGACCTCGACAGTCAGTTGCGTGAGCACGTCGACAGCCTGCAAAGCAGTGTGCAGGGTGCTGCCGACCTGGGCAGCCTCAAGAATATCCTCGAGAACCGCCTCGAAGGCTTGCTCGGCACCATGGATGAGCACCAGCAGCAGCGTGATCAGCGTGAGCAGGACATGGCTAACCGTCTGCAAGGCTTGGCCGAGCGGGTGGCGAGCATGGAGCAGGAAGCCCTGGGCTACCGTGAGCACCTTGAGGAGCAGCGGCAAAAGGCCCTGATCGACCCCCTCACCGGCCTGCCCAATCGTGCCGCCTGGTCGGAACGGGTCGATCAGGAAGTACTGGAGTGGCAGGAAAACGGCGGTCATCTGTTGATGGCGATCCTCGACCTTGACCATTTCAAGCGTATCAACGACGGCTATGGCCACCTGGCCGGTGACAAGGTGTTGAAGATCGTAGCCAGTGTGCTGCGCAAGCGTCTGCGTAGCCGAGACTTCATTGCCCGCTTTGGTGGCGAGGAGTTCGTCCTGCTGATCCCGCAAACTTCGCTGCCCGCCGGCTGCCAGCTGGCAGAAACCCTGCGTGCAGCCATCGAAGCCTGCCCGTTCCATTTCAAGGGCGAGCGGGTGACCATCACCCTGTCCATCGGCATCAGTGCATTTCGCAGCGGTGAGCGCAGCGAAGCGGTGCTCAAGCGGGCAGACGAGGCGCTGTACCGGGCGAAACATCTTGGTCGAAATCGCGTCGAACAGGGCTGAGTGGCATTGGCGAGGATACGTTAAGCTTACGCTTTGCAGACTCTCATCACAGTGCCCTCCATGAAAGCGTTTTTCACTGCGCTCCTGCTGCTGACGCTGGCAGGTTGCGCCACTGGCTTGCGGATCGACCGCAGCCACACTTCTGCCAATCAGGACGAGCGGATCCAGTTCGTCGTCTTGCATTACACCAACGCCTCGCTGGAGCGTTCACTGGCCTTGCTGACCCATGGTGAGGTCAGCAGCCATTACCTGATCGGCGACTCGCCGGCGACGGTCTATCAACTGGTCGATGAAAGCCGCCGCGCCTGGCATGCCGGTGACAGCCAGTGGGATGGGCGTACCTGGCTCAACTCCACCTCCATTGGCATCGAGATCGTCAACCCAGGTTTTACCGACACGCCTACCGGGCGGGTCTGGCATCCCTACACCGAGGCGCAGATCCAGGCACTGATCGTCCTGCTCAAGGACATCGTCAAGCGCAACCACATCCAGCCGCGCTATATCATCGGTCACAGCGACATCGCACCGCTGCGCAAACTCGACCCGGGGCCGATGTTCCCGTGGAAGCGCCTGGCGGACGAGGGGCTCGGGGTCTGGCCGAATGCTCAGGCCGTGGCCCGGCAGCAAGCGTACTTCAGCGTCAATCCTCCGAGCATCGCCTGGTATCAGCAGCAGTTGAAGCGTTTTGGCTACGCCATCGAGCAGACCGGTGAGTACGATGTCAGCACCAAACATGTGCTGGCCGCTTTCCAGATGCGCTTTCGCCCCCAGCGTTTTGATGGGGTTGCAGATGCCCAGACCGCTGCCATGTTGCAGGTACTCAACAACCGTCGTTGACCTGCACCGCCCAACGGGCAGGCTGACTTGAGTGGCAGTTGCTATACCTCTTGGTATTCAACGGGATAATTCTTGATGTCAGCTGCCCTCTCCGTGCTGCGCCACTTGCTCTATCGTCCCTGGTTATTGGCCACACTCGCGGCTATGGCCAGCGCGATCCTGTTGCTCATGGCCAGTGTTGGCGTGGCGATGCATCAAATGCAGCAAAGCGAAATCGAGCAGATGAACGCCAAGGGCGAGCGTTTTCTCGCCCGCCTCGAGCAGATCTTCGGCCAACTGCGTGAAGGCGTCGACGAACTTCAGGCGCAACCCGTGCGAGGTTGCGATGCCAGCATGATGACGGCCTTGCAACAGGTCGCATTCCGCTACCGCTTTGTTTATGAGGCCGCTTACGTCGATGGCAACATCGCCTGTTCCAACCGGGTGGGCGAGCGCACCATCAACCCGTTACGCCCTGCCGATATCCAGGGGCCGACCTACAGCTACTGGCTCAACACAACCACCGAGCCCGATGACAACCTGGCGGCGCTGATGCTTGGGCGTGGCAAGTTTCTGGTTGCCACCTCCCGTGGGCATATAACCGACGTGGTTGACCTGCCGCCCGAAGGCAGCCTGCTGGTGGTGCTCGACAACGGCACGCGGGCGGTACCGGTACTCGGCCCGCCGCAGGTGTGGCCGCCGTCCGCCGATTGGCCACCCGCCTCCAGTGGCTCGCTGCTGGAGTTGCCTGATCGGCTGATTTACCGCATGCCGACCAAGTCACCGGACTATCAATTGGTGCTGATCGCGCCGCGGGCCAGCCTGCCGCTGAAGATGAACGGGATTCTCTGGCTGCTGTTCCCGGGCAGTCTGGTATTGGCCTGGTGCATAGGTTGGCTGGTATTGCAGTTGATCCGCCAACGTCGCTCGATGAGTTCAGAGCTTCAGGGGGCGCTGCGCCGTGGTGAGCTGCAGGTGCTCTACCAGCCGATTTTCGAACTCACCAGCCGCCGCTGTGTAGGCGCCGAAGCCCTGGTGCGCTGGCGTCGCTCGGATGGCACGCTGACCAGCCCGGAGCTGTTCATCCCGCTGGCGGAAAACACCGGACAGATTCGCCAGATCACCGATTTCGTCCTGCAGCGGGTGCTGGAGCAGTTGGGCCAGCTACTGCGCGCCAATCGCCAGTTGTACATCTCGGTGAACCTTGCCGCTTGCGATGTGATGGTGCCCAGGATCGGCCGGGTGGCGGCGCGCCTGCTGGCCTTGCACCATGTGGCGGCGAGCCAGATCGCCTTCGAGGTCACCGAGCGCGGGCTGATCGATGTGGTGGTGGCGCGCGATAACCTGCAAGCCTTGCGCGCCGTCGGGCACCAGGTGCTGATCGATGATTTCGGCACCGGCTATTGCAGCCTTGCCTACCTGCAAACCCTGCCGGTCGATTGCCTGAAAATCGACAAGGCCTTTATCGATGCCCTGGGCCATGACGCGGCCAGCAGCGGCGTGGCGCCGCACATCATTCGCATGGCCCACGCCCTGCAGTTGCGGGTGATTGCCGAAGGCATCGAGTATGAAGACCAGGCCCTGCTACTGAACAGCGAAGGGGTCAACTATGGCCAGGGCTGGCTGTTTGCTCATCCACTCAACGCTCGGCAATTCATCGAGCTGATCACCCGCGGTCGGCGCCTGGGCCCTCGCCGCATCGACGACGAGGCCTGAGCGGTAGCTGTTTCAGACCGGTAGGGCCATGTAGAACTGCGTGCCCTGGCCGGGCCGCGAATACACGCCCATGCGCCCGCCATGCAACTGCACGATCTCTTTGCACAGTGCCAGGCCAAGGCCGGCCCCGCCTTTTTTGCGTCCGACCTGAACGAAAGGCTCGAAGATCCGACCCTGTTGGCCGTAAGCGATACCCTCACCGTTGTCTTCGATGCTGATAATCACCCGCTCGGCATGGCGGCGTGCATGCAAACGGATACGTCCGGCAGGTGGCGTATGACGCACGGCGTTGTCCAGCAGATTGTCCAAGACCCGGTCTAGTTGCGCCGGGTCCGCCTGGATGCGTGGCAGCGGTGCTGCGAGCTCTACCTGCAGCTCGATCTGCTTGTTGTTGGCCGTGGCGGCAAAACGTTCGCAAGCACGGTCCAGCAGTTCGTCGATGGCACAGGGGGTGAGCTCGAGTTTTTGCAGGCCGTTCTGGTAGCGGGAAAAGTTCAGCAGGTCATTGATCAACTGGGTCAAGCGCTGCATTTCTTCGCCGATGGTCTCGCACAGGTCGGCTTCGCGTGAGCCCGGGGCAACGCTCAAACGCTCACGTAGCAGACCGAAGGCCATGTGCATACCGGTCACGGGGGTGCGCAGCTCATGGGAAGCGCGCAGGACGAACTCGCTGCGTACCCGCTCGAATGCGCGTTGCTCAGTGACATCGTGTAGCACCATTACCGCACCGAGGATCTGCCCTTGTGGGTGACAGACCGGTGTCAGGCTATAGGAAAGCAGCCTGATTTCTTCATCTATTTCCAGCCTGAGATCGTCGGGCACCCGCTCCAGGGTGCCGCCGCGCAACACCAGGCGCAGTTGCTCGTCCAGCTCCGGGCGTTGCAAGGCATCGCCCAGACCGGTGCCCAGGCGCGCATCCTCCCAGCCCAACTGGCGTTGGGCGACCGGGTTGAGGTGCTCCAGGTGGCCCTGGCGATCGATTATCAGCAAGCCGTCGTCGATACTGTCGAGCACCGCTTGCAAGCGTTGCTGGCCGGCCAGTACTTCATCGATGTTGGTCGCCTGATGTTTGCGCAAGGCTTCGGCCATCAGGCCAAAACGGCGGGTCAGCTGGTTCAGCTCCAGGGCATGGGACACCGGCAAGGTGACGTCGAAATTGCCCTGGCCGATCTGGTCGGCGGCCTTGGCCAGTGCTTCGATCGGTTGGCCGACCCGGCGGGCAATGCCATGGGCGGTGACGAAGCCGAGAATCAAAACGCTCAGGCCAACCAGGCCCAGCAAGCCGCCAATCAGCAGGGCACGGTCATGGGCTTTTTGTTCGCTTTCGTTGATGTGCTGCAGGGCGCGTTTGTGCGACTCGACCAGATCACCCCGCAATAGATTGAAGGCGTGGCCCAACGGCTGCTCGGCGCCCAGGCTTTTCGACGGTGTGCGGCTGCTGCGGTAGGCCTGCAGGAATGCCTGGTAATCGACGTTGGCTTTGGCAAACCCCTGGTCGCCAGGGCTGTCGTCATCATGGTTGATGCCTTCGTCCAGCAATTGCTGGAATTGCCTTTGCAAGTGCTCCAGGGCGGGTTTATCTGCGGAGTCGCCCAGTAGCAGGGTCAGTTGCTCGCCCAGGTTCTGGCGCAGCTTCAGGCCCAGCTCAAGGGTCATCGAGTTATCGCGCACCAGTGCCTGCTGTGAGCTGGCCATTTGCAGCACGCTGACCAGGCCCAGCAACAAGCCCAGCAGCGCCACGGTGATCAGCGCCGAGATGCTGAGGAAAAGCCGTGTGCGCAGCTTCATCGCCAGTTTCACAGGTTGTACTGCTTGCGTTTGCGGTACAGGGTCGAGGCATCGATACCGAGGGTCTTGGCTGCCTGGTCGAGGGTTTCGCTGGTGGCCAGGACTGCGCCGATGTGCGCCCGCTCCAGTTCATCCAGGCTCAGCGCTGCGCCAATGCGCGGGGCATTGCTGGCCGGTTGTTCGGCCATGCCCAGATGGCTGATTTCGACGCGCTCCTGGGCACAGATGATGCTCGCCCGCTCGACCACGTTGCGCAGTTCGCGAATATTGCCCGGCCAGCGGTAGTTGAGCAGTGCGGCGCGGGCCTCGTCGCTGAACGCGCGGGCCGGGCGGGAGTACTCCTTGACGAAGCGGGCGAGGAAGCGATCGGCCAGGGTTAGGATGTCTTCGCTGCGCTCGCGCAATGGCGGCAGGTGCAGGGTGATGACGTTAAGACGGTACAGCAGGTCTTCACGGAAGCGGCCTTCGCGGACCATGTCTTCGAGGTTGAGGTTGGTCGCGGCCAGAATCCGCACGTCGGCGCGGCGGGTCACCGGGTCGCCGACGCGTTCGTATTCCTTGTCCTGAATGAAGCGCAGCAGCTTGGGTTGCAGGGTCAGCGGAAAATCGCCGATCTCGTCGAGGAACAAGGTCCCACCGTCCGCCTGGTTGACCCGGCCCAGGGTGTTTTCGCTGGCGCCAGTAAAGGCACCGCGGCTGTGGCCAAACAGTTCGCTTTCCATCAATTCGGCGGTTAGCGACGGGCAGTTGATGGTCACGCAGGCTTTGCGCGCACGTTTGCTCCAACCGTGAATTGCGCGGGCCAGCTCGCCTTTACCGGTACCGGACTCTCCGAGAATGAGGATGTTGGCGTCGGTGGTGGCCACCTGACGGGCGGTTTCCAGCACCACCATCATGGCCGGGCTGTGCGAGTCGAGGCCGTCCTTGGGTTTGCGTACTTCACCTTCCAGCGCTTCCAGGCGCGCCGACAGCTGGCGGACTTCCAGTTGCTTGGCGGTTGCCAGGCGCAGTTGGTCCGGGCTGCAGGGCTTGACCAGGTAATCGGCGGCGCCGGCCTGAATCGCATCAACCGCTGTGTCGACGGCCGAATGCGCGGTGACTATCACCACACGCATCCACGGTGCCTGGATGCGCATTTGCGCCAGCACATCCAGACCATTGTCCTCACCCAGGCGCAGGTCGAGGAAACACAGGTCGAAGACTTGCCGCTGCAACAGGGTTTCGGCTTGCGCCGCGCTGTTGGCGGTGGCAACGCTGTAGCCTTCATCTTCGAGGCAGTAACGGAAGGTTCGCAGGATGGCGGACTCATCGTCGACCAGCAGAATACGGCCTTGATGCTCCTGGGCTGACTCCATTTCCTACGCTCCTTTTAGAAAGATCTAGGTTAGTGTCGGAAAAATCGTGCAAGTTGCATGGCTCATTCTGATTCATTCCGTTGCCTGCAGGGTAGTCGCTTGCCTGTTACTTATCCGTCGAAGTTATCCACAGGGCTGATCATGCAAAACGCACGAACGCCTAAGTCCAATCGTGCAGGATACGTTTCAGGGTGGCTTGAGCTGTTTTCTTATCTATCTGATTTTTAAAGATAAAAATTGTTTTTGAGGCTGGCATGCCTGCTGCAATGACTACATCAAGTCAACAATAAACGCAGCAGGAGGAGCACGGCATGAACCGTAAATCCGCCACCCTAATGCAGGTTACTTCGCTTCAACTGCGCCAGGGCCTGTTTTTCAGTATGGCGCTACTGCTGACCCTGATTGCCGGGCAGCTCTACAGCAGTTGGGAGGCGGCGCGTAGCGCCGATCTACTGGCGGCCCAGGCTGCGCAGGTGGCTCAGGTTCAGGTTCAACGCTCGGTTGCTCCCCTGCCTGTCAGGGTCTTGCAGGCAACGCCTGTCACTACCCCGGCCGTGGTTGACGCTGCTGCACCACGTGATCGTTGGGTGTTCTAAGCGAGCGTCCAAAGACTTCTTCCAAAAACAGCAAGGAGAATCACCATGTTGAGTTGGGCCATCACCTTCCTGATTATCGCCATTGTTGCTGCCGTGCTGGGCTTCGGTGGTATCGCCGGCGCCGCTACCGGTATCGCGAAGATTCTGTTCATCATCTTCCTGGTGCTATTTGTGGTGTCCTTCTTCTTCGGTCGCCGCGGTAGGGGTTGAACATGAGCACAACGCTAGGCAGAGCCCTGGTTGTCGCCCTGATGATGGGCGGCAGCGCAGTGGCAATGGCGGCCAATGACGGCCAGGTCCGGGCCAACCAGATTCTTGGCTCGGACCCTGAATACCGGGAAACCTGGCAAGACGTGGTGAAAGATGAGGAGCGCTTGCCTGAATGGGTCCTCAACCTGAGTGGGACTGCCGAGCAACAGATGTCGGCAGTTGAGGAGGATGGCGACAAGTATCTGGTCGGGCCACTGTGCGAGTCCGAGCAGAAATGCCTGAACAAGCGTCTGATCGTTGCTTTCAGCTGGGACAAGGACGAAGCCTACGGGATGTTGATCGAAGTGCCCGAAGGTCTGCCGTCCGATAAATCGCCCACACGCCACGCTGACTACCGCTGGCTGGGCAAGCCGGACGAAGGCATGCAAGCCCTGCTAAAAGAGCAACTCAAGCGTGATCCAAACTGGTACTGAGGTGTTGCTCGCGCTTCAGTACATATATAGAAGCTGAACCTTTTCCCCTTTCAGGCTTCTATGCTGCGCCACCCGAGGAAGGCAGGCGCATGATCAAGGGGCCGGGCTGCTCTGATTGTTTCAGGATCGGAGGGGCCTAGGGGTACAGGGAGTGCCTCCGATGAGGGCCGGGTCAGGTGAAGCGGTCGCGGAAGTTCCAGGTCAGGCAACCACCGTCAGGCGGTGATGCCTGACCGGACTTCCGTAGCGCGCTTAGAGACAATTGCCTTTACCCCGCAGTAAATTCCTTTTTCCTACAGAAGCTGTCGACGCATATTTCTGCCCGACCGTACATCGATATTTTTTCGCCCCGCCGCCCTACCAAAGCCGAAGCGATTTCATGCATTCGGATTGTCGAACAAAGGCTTTGGTCACGCACCTGGATACCTCTATATCTGCCGGATTATGGCGCTTTGGCCATCGTCGGATTTCCGAACGGTAAGCGAATAACCCATTGTGACGTACGTTTTGGCCGATAAACCTCATGCCGATTCGGCATGGGGTAGTCGTTTACGGCATTAGACGGAGCCCCCCTGCGTGGGAATAGTTGCGCCTTTTTTCGCTGGCCTGAGCGTTCCTACGCTCGCTTGCGGTGACCTTTTACGATGTCATCGGCAGATAACAAAATATGATACGGATGGCTGGCAATAGCTCTGGATCGCGGTTATCAGCCTGGTGGCCGTTTCCACCTGAAGAAAAGGTAACGACATGAAGAAGGCAAAGCTAAGCCTCGCCTGGCAGATCCTCATCGGTCTGGTACTGGGGATTGCAATTGGCGCTTTACTGAACCATTTCAGTGCAGAAAAGGCATGGTGGATCAGCAACGTCCTGCAACCTGCTGGTGACATCTTCATTCGCCTGATCAAGATGATCGTCATCCCGATCGTGATTTCGTCACTGATCGTGGGTATCGCCGGGGTTGGCGATGCGAAAAAACTCGGCAGTATCGGCCTTAAGACCATTATTTACTTCGAGGTGGTGACCACCATCGCCATCGTCGTCGGCCTGGTTCTGGCCAACTTGTTCCACCCGGGCGCCGGCATCGACATGAGCACCCTGGGTACCGTCGATATTTCCAAGTATCAGGCCACGGCGGCCGAAGTTCAGCACGAGCATGCGTTCATCGAGACCATTCTCAACCTGATCCCGTCGAACATCTTCGCAGCGCTGATGCGCGGTGAGATGCTGCCGATCATCTTCTTCTCGGTTCTGTTCGGCCTGGGCCTGTCGAGCCTGCAGGCAGACATCCGCGATCCTCTGGTGAAAACCTTCCAGGGCGTTTCCGAAGCCATGTTCAAGGTCACTCACATGATCATGAATTACGCGCCAATCGGTGTGTTCGCGCTGATCGCCGTGACCGTCGCCAACTTCGGCTTCGCCTCGCTGCTGCCGTTGGCCAAGCTGGTGCTGCTGGTGTACTTCGCCATCGCCTTCTTCGCCTTCATGGTGCTTGGCCTGATTGCCCGCCTGTTCGGCTTCTCGGTGATCAAGCTGATGCGCATCTTCAAGGACGAACTGGTACTGGCCTACTCCACCGCCAGCTCCGAAACCGTTCTGCCGCGCGTGATCGAGAAGATGGAAGCCTACGGCGCGCCGAAAGCCATCTGCAGCTTCGTGGTCCCGACCGGCTACTCGTTCAACCTTGACGGTTCGACCCTGTACCAGAGCATTGCAGCAATCTTCATCGCCCAGCTGTACGGCATCGACCTGTCGTGGAGCCAGCAGCTGCTGCTGGTCCTGACCCTGATGGTCACCTCCAAAGGCATCGCCGGTGTTCCAGGTGTTTCCTTCGTGGTCCTGCTGGCTACCCTGGGCAGTGTTGGCATCCCGCTGGAAGGCCTGGCCTTTATCGCTGGTGTCGACCGCGTCATGGACATGGCCCGTACCGCACTCAACGTGATCGGCAACGCCCTGGCAGTACTGGTTATCGCGCGTTGGGAAGGCATGTACGACGATGCCAAAGGTCAGCGCTACTGGAACTCGCTGCCGCACTGGCGCAGCAAGGAAGCCGTACCGGCTGGCAACCCTGCCAACGACTGATTAGGCTGCCTGTGTGAAAGAGCCCCGACCTGGTCGGGGCTTTTTTGTTGGCCCGCTCCCACACTGTAGGAGCGGGCTTGACCCGCGATGGGGCACAAGGTTTATGGCGCGAAACCAACCCGCCCCGCTATCATTTGTCGCAACTTTGTGGGGGAACAACGGATGCTCAACGGCCTTTGGCTTGGTTTTTTCATTGTCGCGGCCATCTCGGCCATGGCCCAATGGCTGGTGGGCGGTAACGCCGGGATCTTCGCGGCAATGGTCGAGAGCATCTTTGCCATGGCCAAGCTGTCGGTCGAGGTCATGGTCCTGCTGTTCGGCACCCTGACCCTGTGGCTGGGCTTTCTGAAGATTGCTGAAAAGGCCGGTGTCGTCGACTGGCTGGCCAAGGTGCTCGGCCCGCTGTTCGCCCGCCTGATGCCGGAAGTCCCACCCGGCCACCCGGCCCTGGGCCTGATCACCCTCAACTTCGCCGCCAACGGCCTTGGCCTGGACAACGCTGCCACGCCTATCGGCCTCAAGGCCATGCGCGCGCTGCAGGAGCTCAACCCCAGCTCGACTACCGCCAGCAACGCACAGATCCTGTTCCTGGTGCTCAATGCCTCGTCGCTGACCTTGTTGCCGGTGACCATCTTCATGTACCGCGCCCAGCAAGGGGCGATGGACCCGACTCTGGTGTTCCTGCCGATCCTGCTCGCCACCAGTGCCTCGACCCTGGTCGGCCTGCTGTCGGTGGCGGTCATGCAGCGTCTGCGGCTGTGGGACCCGGTGGTGCTGGCTTACCTGATCCCCGGCGCCCTGTTGCTGGGCGGTTTCATGGCGTTCCTCGCCACCCTGTCGGCCACCGCGCTGGCGAGCCTTTCGTCGATTCTTGGCAACCTGACCCTGTTCGGTCTGATCATCCTGTTCCTGGTGATCGGCGCGCTGAAGCGGGTGAAGGTCTATGAAACCTTCGTGGAAGGCGCCAAGGAGGGCTTTGACGTCGCCAAGAGCCTGTTGCCCTACCTGGTTGCCATGTTGTGCGCGGTCGGCGTGCTGCGCGCCTCAGGGGCCCTTGAGCTGGCCCTGGATGGCATCCGTCATGTGGTCGAGTGGCTGGGTTGGGACACCCGTTTTGTCGAAGGCCTGCCCACGGCGCTGGTCAAGCCGTTTTCCGGCAGTGCGGCGCGGGCGATGTTGATCGAAACCATGCAGACTCATGGGGTGGACAGCTTCCCGGCGCTGGTGGCGGCCACTATCCAGGGCAGCACCGAAACCACCTTCTATGTGCTGGCGGTGTACTTCGGCGCCGTCGGTATCCAGCGCGCCCGGCACGCAGTGGGCTGTGCCCTGCTGGCGGAACTGGCCGGGGTGATTGCGGCGATCTTTGTCTGCTACTGGTTCTTCGCCTGAAGCAGAGTAGCCTGGCTCACTGTCCAGTCGACCAGTTGGTTCATCAACTGGTCGCTGGCCGCACCGAAGCCGCTGACCACTGCGGCAACTTGCTTGTCGCCCAGTGGCTGGCGCACCTCGAAGCGCTGGCTGGCGACAATGCGCTGGGTGCGGCCCTGCACCAGGCGGGCGTCGTAGCGGATCACCACGGCCAGGCCGTCGGCGCTGTACTCGCTCTGGAAAGCCTGTAGTTCTCCGGCAATTTCATAGTCACTTTGCAGGTTGCTGTCGTCAGCGCTAAGGTGCTGTACCCGGCCGTCACGCTGGAAGGCATCGAGCATGCGGTTGCGCAGCAGCGTCGGCGTCGGGTCGCTCCAGCGTGCACCCTTGTAGCTGCTGATCAGGTTGCCTTGCGGCACCACAGCGATGCGCGGGCTGCTCAGGGCATCACTGGCGATTGGTTTGTTGATCCGCAGCGACCACGGGTTGCTTTGCGTCACGCTGCGGGTGATCTGCGCCGAAGGCAGGCGGTAGACGTCGGCGGGCTCGGCCTGGGGCAGAATCGAGCAGGCGCTGCCCAGGCTCAGTGCGGCGGCCAGGGCAAGGTAGCGGCAGGTGCGCTTCATGGCTCGAACTCCTTGTTTTTGTCACGGCCCAGCAGGTAGCCGCTGGGGTTGGCTTCCAGGCGCTGGGAGATGCCCTTGAGCGAGGTCAGGGTATCGCGCAGCTCACGTATTGCCGGTGCCAGCTGATTGAAACCCTGGGCGCCACCGTCGATGGCTTCACGGTTGTCGTTGAGCAGCTTGTTGATGGTCTCGGTGCTTTGCGCCAAGGATTGCATGGCTTGTTCGGCACTGCCGAACATCTGCTTGCCCTGGCTGTTGAGCAGGCCGTTGGCATTGCGCATCAAGGCGCTGGTCTGTTCGAGCATGTCACCGGCCTGTTTGCCGACCTGGGCCAGTTGCTGGATGGCTTCGCGGATGTCACCGCGCTGGTCGTTGAAGGCGCCGGTAGTCTGTTCGAGGTTGCTCAGGGTATTGCTCAAGCGGGCGACGTTGTCCTGGGAGAACAGTAGATTGGCGTTGTGCACCAGGGCATTGATGTTGCCCATCAGGTCGCTGCCGTCGTCCAGCAGGCGGGCAATCGGTGACGGTGACGCGACAGTCACCGGCAGCTCGCCGTCCTTGCCCTTGAGCTCCGGGCTTTGTGGTGTGCCGCCGCTGAGCTGGATGAACGAGGTGCCGGTAATGCCGGTCAGGGTCAGCTTGGCCTGAGTGTCTTCCTTGACCGGGGTATCAGCGCTCAGGCGCACCTGGGCCAGCACCCGGCGCGGGTCACTGGGGTCCAGGCGCAGGCTGGTGACGTCGCCGACCTTGATCCCGCTGTACTGCACCGAGCTGCCGCGCGAAAGGCCCGACACGGCCTCGTTGAACACCACCTGGTAGTCCTTGAAGGTGCTGTCGACGCTGGACTTGGTCAGCCACAGGCCGAACAGCATGGCGCCAGCCACCACCACGACGGTGACCAGGCCGATCAGCACATGATGTGCACGGGTTTCCATCTCAGAGCTCCTTGGGCGCTGTAGCGGCCTGGTACGCCGCGCGGCCACGCGGGCCATGAAAGTAGTCGTGAATCCAGGCGTCGTCGGTGTCTTCGACCTGGGCGATAGGCCCGGCTACCAACACTTTTTTCTGCGACAGCACGGCGACGCGGTCGGTAATGGTGTAGAGCGTGTCCAGGTCGTGGGTGATCAGGAACACGCTCAGGCCCAGGGCGTCGCGCAGGGTCAGGATCAACTGATCGAAGGCTGCGGCGCCGATCGGATCGAGGCCGGCGGTGGGTTCGTCGAGAAAGAGTATGTCCGGATCCAGGGCCAGCGCCCGGGCCAGGGCGGCGCGCTTGATCATCCCGCCGGACAACGATGAGGGGTATTTGTCGGCAGCAGAAATCGGCAGCCCGGCCAGGGCCAGCTTGACCCCGGCCAGGTGCTCGGCATCGGAGCGGCTCAGGCCCGCGTGCTCGATCAAGGGCAAGGCGACGTTCTCGGTAACGGTCAGCGACGAGAACAAGGCGCCCTTCTGGAACAGCACACCGAAACGCCGTTCGACCAGTGAACGCTGCTCGTCACTGGCAACACTCAGGTCTTGCCCGAATACTCGCACCTGGCCTTCGTTGGGGCGACGCAGGCCGACGATGCTGCGCAGCAACACCGATTTGCCGCTGCCCGAGCCACCGACCACGGCGAGGATTTCGCCGCGGTACAGGTCCAGGTCGAGTTGCTCATGCACGCTCTGGGTGCCAAAGCGATTGCAGATGCCCCGGGCTTCGATCACAGCCTCTCGGTCACGGGTGTTTTTCACCAGCCCATCTCCATGAAAAACAGTGCTGCTATGGCATCGAGAACGATCACCACGAAGATTGACTGGACTACGCTTGAGGTCGTGTGGGCGCCGACTGATTCGGCGCTGCCGCTGACCTTGAAGCCTTCCAGACAGCCAATGGCGGCGATCAGAAAAGCGAAGAACGGTGCTTTGACCAGGCCGACCAGAAAGTGCTGCACGCCGATATCGCTGTGCAGCAGCGACAGGAACATTGCCGGCGAAATATCCAGCGACAAGGCGCAGACCACCGCCCCGCCGATGATGCCGCAGAGCATGGCGACAAAGGTCAGCAGTGGCAGCGCGATCAGCAGCGCCAGCACTCGTGGCACTACCAGCAGCTCCACCGGATCCAGGCCCAGGGTACGAATCGCGTCGATTTCCTCATTGGCCTTCATCGAGCCGATTTGCGCAGTAAAGGCACTGGCGGTGCGCCCGGCCATCAGAATCGCGGTCAGCAGCACGCCGAATTCACGCAGGAACGAGAACGCCACCAGGTCGACGGTAAAGATGCTGGCACCAAAGCTGGCCAGCACCGTGGCGCCGAGAAAGGCCACAACGGCGCCCACCAGGAAGGTCAGCAAGGCGACGATGGGCGCGGCATCCAGGCCGGTCTGTTCGATATGCGCCACAACCGAGGTGACCCGCCAGCGCTTGGGCTGGAACAGGCGCAGGAACAGGGTTTGCAGGATCAGGCCGACAAAACCGAGCAACTGCAGGGTGTCTTGCCACAGGGTGTCGACCGCGCGGCCGATACGGCTGAGCAGTTGGATCAGTACCGAGCGCTCGGGCTGCTTTTGCGGGATGCAGAAGTCTTGTACCGAGCAATACACGGTCTTGAGCAGCGCCTGGCTGGCAGCGGGCAAGTGCGTGGTGGTTTCGGTCAGGCGTGCCAGGCGCTCGGCACCCAACAGCTCGACCAGCAGCGCAGCACCGGCGGTGTCGAGCTTGCCGAGCTGGTCGAGGTCGACTTCGGTGGAGGGATCGTACTGGCCGGCCAAGCTATCGCTGACGCGCTTGAGGCCGGCGTAGTTGGCCAGGGTCCAGTCACCGCTGATCCGCAACCGTGGCGGGTTGCTTGCGGTGTCCAGGGTTGCGCTGGCGTGTGTTGTCATAAGCTCCATGCAGTCCGACCAACGGTTCGCAGCCTCTGATCATAGCCTCACTCGGGCGCGGTTGCTTGACCATCGTCAAGCACATTAAAGCGCAGCACGCCGATCACCTGACCGTCTTCTGTCAGCACCCGCACCTGCCAGCGCCCGACCGGGTTGCCCGGGAAGTTCTGCTTGTGGGTCCAGGCCCGGTAGCCTTCCTTGCGCCCGCCATGAATGTCCAGGGCGATGCGATCGACCTCTTTACCCTCGAACTGCCAGACGTGGTAGATCCGCTCGTTCAACCCGCGTGGGGCTTTGATTGCAGTAAACGCATAGAGGCCAGCGCGTATTTCACTGGCTTTGAGCTGCTCCAGGCTTTTGCCCGGGGTGCGATTCTCGACCTGGGTACTGACCGCCACTTCCGTCATCCACAAGGTTGCCGGCGGTACCCAGGAGCGCAGCATCCAGCCGCCGGCACCGACGGCCAGGGTCATCACCACCAGCACCAGGCCGCGACGCCAGTGGCTGATCGGAAAGCTGCTGGCCAGGCTCGGGAATGACAGCAGCATGGCGATGCCCAGGGCCAGCTTGAAGCTCTGCGAAGTGGTCAGGTGCAGGATGATCGGCAGTGCGGTCAGCAGCGCGGCGAACAGGGTCAGGGTATGCAGTGCCAGGTACAGCCAGCGCCGTGGGGCCAGCCACTTGTAGTACAGCGGGTCGGTGATCGAGATCAGCCCGGCTGCGGCGAGGATGCCGGTAAACACCAGTTGGCCGCTGTTCCAGGTGGTGGTGACAAAGAAGAACGGCAGGACGAAGAACAGGCTTTCCTGGTGGATCATCTGCGTTGCGTAGCGCAGCAGCGGCTGGGGTATTTCGCGCTTGAAGACCTTGGCAAAGACCTTGGTGAAAGTGTTTTCCATCATCAGCCAGATCCAGCTGATCAGCATGACGATGGCAATCCAGCTGGCCAGGCTTTCCTGGCGATCGACCAGGATGAAGCTGCCGACACCGGAGATGAAACCACCGAGGGCAATGACCCCGGGGTAGCGCTTGATCAGCTCGATCAGGCGCTGCAGGTAAAGAGGCATGAAGGGGTTCGCAAGGTCAGGTAAAAAACCTGCACAGGATACTCCATCTGTAGGCGCGGGCTTGCCCCCCCGATGGTTTCAGCGTGAACGGCGGCGTCCCCAGATCAGCACCCCGGCCAGCAATACCCCCACCGCCAGCGCCACCCAGCCATACAGCTCGTCATAACTGAGCAGCGGCTTCTCGATCCGCACATAGCCGGGTTCGGCCAGCAACAGCTGCAGGGCCCGGTTGGCGTCTGCCAGACTGATTTTGCGCAACGCCCGCGCCGGATCGGCAAAACGCCCTTCGTCAAAGTCGTTCAGTGCCCCCCAGTAGTAATCGGCCAGGGCGCTGTTGCCCTGGGTGGCCCACGCCTCGCGGTCGATGGCAGCCTGCTTGATACGCTGGAAGGTCGCCGGGTCCAGGCCATCCTTGCGCAGGCGCTCTAGCATGGCCGCCAGGGTTTTCTCGGCGGCATTGATATCGGCACGGTCGATATCGGCATTGAGCGTCATCAGCCCGGTGTCGCCGAAGCTCTCGCGCTGGCTGTAGGGACCGTAGGAAAAGCCGTGTTTGAGCCGCAACTCATCGTACAGCGCCCAGTCCAGGTAACGCTGCAGCAGGTCGTAGGTCTGGCCATGGTCTTGGTCCAGCACCGGCTCCAGAAACAGCCAATGCAACCGGGCACTGTCGCCCAGCCAGCCACGGCTCAGCTCGCGACGTGCCTCAGCCTTGTGGGTAACGCCTTCCAGTACCCTGCGCTCACCCGGCTCGACTGCCGGTAGCTCGCCATAGGTGCGCTCCAGGTAGGCCGGCAGCAGGCGGTCGAGGCCGCCGACGACGATCAGGGTCATGTTGTTGGCGGCGTACCAGTGCTGGCGCAGGTCGTTGACCGCTTCCAGGCTCATGTCCTCGACTGATGAGCGTTCGGCGCACTTGAGCCCCAGTTCCACCGCCAGCTGGTCGCTGGCCGGGTGGCCGATATCCTGGCGATCGAGCCAGCGCTGCAGGCGGGTGTAGTGGCCACCGTCTTCGTGCTCGACGATGCGTTTGGACAGTTCCAGGGCTTTGTCGTCGATTTGGGTATCGTTGATTACGGCCAGCAGCAGGTCGAGCACCTTGCGCTGGTTACGTGCTGGCGCTTCGATGACGAAGGTGGTGTCAGCGCTGCTGGTGTAGGCGTTCCACTCCCCGCCCAGGGCCTGCATGCGCTCCTCCAGGCCGCCTTCACCACGGTCATCGATGCCACTGAAGAGCAAATGCTCAAGCAGGTGCGGCAGCTCCTGGCGATCGCACGGGAAATCATCGAAGCCGACCCCCACCACCAGGCGGATCGATACATGGTTGCGTTCATAGCCTGACTTGAGCACGACCTGCAGGCCGTTGGGCAACAGGTAGCCTTCGACCTGGGAGCGGTCGAGGGCAAAGCCGGGCATACAGCCCAGCAGCAGGCAAATGAACATCAGGCAACGCATGGCGAGCTTCCTTGCGGGAGTTCTTGGGGGCGAGCAATCAGGGTGAATGAGCGTCGTCCGGCACGCTGTCGAGCAGCAGGCCGCCGGTATCGGAGCCGCCCAATACCACATAGGCACTGCTGCAGAACAAGGAGTTCAATCGCTTCATGTCGGCGATCAGCTCCAGATGTAATGAACTGGTCTCGATACTTTGCACCACTTTACGTTGCAGTCGGCTGACATGAGCGTGGGCCAGGCGCCGCTCCTGGGCGCGGAAGCGGCGCTTCTCGCGCAACAGCTGGCGAGCACTTTCCGGATCGGCGCTGAGAAAAACCGACAGGCCCAGGCGCAAGTTGGCCAGCAACTGGCCGTGCAAGCCGGTGAGTTCCTCCAGGCCGACGTCGGAAAACTCCCGGCGTTGCGAGGTTTTTTGCTGTTGAACCTTGCGCAGCATGCGCTCGATCAGGTCACTGGCAAGCTTGAGGTTGATTGCCAGTTCAATGATCTCGGCCCAGCGTCGGCGGTCCTGCTCGCTGAGGTCTTCACGGGGCATTTGCGCCAGGTACAGCTTGATGGCGTTGTACAGGGCCTCGACGTCTTCGCCCAGGCCACGCATCTGCTGGGTCATGGCGGTCTGGGTACCACGCAGCACGTTGAGCATGGCATCGAGCATACTGTCGACCAGGTCGCCCATGCGCAGGGTTTCGCGGACGGCGTTGGCCAGGGCCAGGCTTGGCGTAGTCAGTGCGGTAGCGTCCAGGTGCCGTGGGCGGGCACGGCCGTTGGTTTCTTCGCGCTCGGGCAGCAACCAGCTGCACAGACGGCTCATGGGCGTCACCGTGGGCAACAGGATCAGGCAACGCAGGGTGTTGTAGAGCAGATGAAAGCCGATCACCAGTTCCTGGGGGCTGAAACTCAGGCTGTCCATCCACGTCACCAGCGGGTGCAGTACGGGAATGATCAGCACCAGGCCGATGAGCTTGTACAGCAAACTGCCAAGCGCCACCTGGCGGCCGGCGGCGTTCTGCATGCTGGTGCTGAGAAAGGCCAGCAGGCCGCTGCCGATGTTTGCGCCGATAACCAGGCCAATGGCCACCGGCAAGCTGATCAGCTCGGCACCCGCCAAGGTTGCAGTGAGCAGCACAGCGGCAAGGCTGGAGTAGGAAATCAGCGCAAACAGCGCGCCGACCAGGGCGTCGAGGAGGATATCGCCGGTCAGCGAGGCGAACAGTACTTTCACGCCTTGGGCGTGGGTAATCGGTGCCGCTGCTTCGACGATCAACTGCAGGGCGAGGATGATCAGGCCCAGGCCGATACCGACGCGGCCCAGTTGGCCAGCGCGGGTCTGCTTGCGGGAAAGAAAGAAGATCACCCCGAGAAAGATCAGCAGCGGTGACAGCCACGACAGGTCGAACGTCAGCACCCGGGCCATCAGCGCGGTACCGACATCGGCCCCCAGCATGATCGCCAGCGCCGGGGTCAGGCCCATCAGGCTCTGGCCGACGAACGAGGTCACCAGCATCGCCGTGGCGTTGCTGCTTTGTACCATCGCCGTGACCAGGATCCCGGCGACAAAGGCCAGAGGTCGCTTGGACATGTTCTGGCTCAGCACCCGGCGCAGGTTCGAGCCATACACCCGCAGGATGCCGGTACGCACGATGTGCGTGCCCCAGATCAGCAACGCCACGGCGGAAAGCAGATTGAGCAGGGTCAGCATTGAAATGGCCCCCTGTTGAGTGCCCCAGCGGGGCAAATGGATGATGCCGTGAGCCTGTCCTGCTGCCAGGCGGTTTTTCCCAGTGCTCACTTAAGCTGTAGTCGGCCAATGGCCATGGCGCCAGCATGGCATAGGCAGAACGGCCTTTGAAACAAAACTGACATGAAGGCCAATGAAAAAGGGCCCCGCAGGGCCCTTTGCTACAGCACCGGGATTACTGACCCGGAATATCCTTGCGAAGTTTCACCGGATCACTCTGCTGCCTCTTCTTGGCCATCGCTGTGCGCATCTTGATGTTGATCGCTTCGACCGCCAGCGAAAACGCCATGGCGAAGTACACGTAGCCTTTAGGCACATGAACGTCAAAGGATTCGGCAATCAGCACGGTACCGACCACGATCAGGAACGACAGGGCGAGCATCTTCAGCGACGGGTGCTTGTCGATGAAATTACTGATGGCACCGGCGCAGAGCATCATCACCAGCACGGCGACGACGATCGCGGCGATCATTACCGGTACGTGGGAAACCATGCCGACTGCAGTGATCACCGAGTCCAGGGAGAAGACGATGTCGATGATCGCGATCTGGATGATGGTGTAGAAAAACTTGCCACCGGCGCCGCTTGGCTCGTCGTTGGTTTCGTCTTCGCCTTCCAGGCCGTGGTAGATCTCCTGTGAGCTTTTCCACAGCAGGAACAGGCCGCCAAAGAACAGGATCAGATCACGCCCGGAAATACCGTGGTCGAACACCACGAACAGGTCTGCGGTCAGGCGCATCACCCAGGTGATCGATAGCAATAGGAGGATCCGGGTGACCATGGCCAGCGCCAGGCCGAAGATCCGGGTGCGCTGCTGCATATGCTTGGGCATGCGGCTGACCAGGATCGAGATCATGATGATGTTGTCGATACCGAGCACGATCTCAAGCGCTGTCAGAGTAAAAAAGGCAACCCAGATCTCTGGGCTGGTCAGCCATTCCATGTGTATTCCTTCGAACGGTGTAAGCAGTGCGCCCCAGGCAATGGGGCGCAGCCACGGTTAGGTAATTCTGTTGTCTTATAGGCTACTGAACAGTGGGAAAATTCCCATGAGCAGCGCGGCGAACATTATGCATAGGCAGATCAGCACTGCCCACTTCAGGGTGAAGCGCTGATGATCGCCAAACTCGATACCGGCCAGGGCCACCAACAGGTAAGTAGAGGGTACCAGCGGGCTGAGCAGATGCACGGGCTGGCCGACGATCGACGCGCGGGCCATTTCCACTGGCGAGATACCGTAGTGGCTGGCGGCTTCGGAGAGTACCGGCAGCACACCGTAGTAGAACGCGTCATTGGACATGAAAAAGGTGAACGGCATGCTCACGATCGCGGTGATCACCGCAAGGTACGGGCCCAGCGCATCCGGGATGACTGCCAGCAGGCTCTTGGACATGGCATCGACCATGCCAGTGCCGGAGAGGATGCCAGTGAAGATACCGGCGGCGAAAATCAGCCCGGTCACCGCCAGCACGCTGCCGGAGTGGGCGGCGATGCGGTCCTTCTGCTGCTGCAGGCACGGGTAGTTGACGATCATGGCGATACTGAAGGCGATCATGAACAGCACCGGCAGGGGCAGCAGGCCCATGATCAGGGCAACCATCAGCGCGGCGGTCAGGGCCCCATTGAACCACAGCAGTTTCGGCCGGCGTGCGTCAGGGAACTGCGAGACACTGATTTCGCTGTGATCGATTTCATCGCCCGGCAGGTGCAGCTCACCCAGGCGGGCACGCTCGCGCTTGCCGTACATGTAGGAGATGGCCAGAAGGGCCACGACACCGGCGAGCATGGCCGGGATCATCGGCACGAAAATATCGGATGGGTCGACATGCAGGGCACTGGCGGCGCGTGCGGTCGGCCCGCCCCAGGGGGTCATGTTCATGATGCCGCCGGCGAGGATGATCAGCCCGGCCATGATCCGTGGGCTCATGCCCAGGCGGCTGTACAGTGGCAGCATGGCTGCGACGCAGATCATGTAGGTGGTGGCGCCGTCGCCATCGAGCGAAACCACCAGGGCCAGCACCGCAGTACCGACCGATACTTTAAGCGGATCGCCCTTGACCAGCTTGAGGATCTTGCGCACGGCCGGGTCAAACAGGCCGGAGTCGATCATCAGGGCGAAGTACAGGATGGCGAACATCAGCATCACGCCGGTGGGCGCCAGCTTGGTGATGCCTTGCAGCATCATCGGGCCGATATCGCCCGAGAAACCGCCGAACAGGGCGAACAGGATCGGAACCAGGATCAGCGCGATCAAGGCCGACAGGCGCTTGGTCATGATCAGGTACATGAAGGTGATGACCATGGCAAAGCCGAGGAAGGTCAGCATGGGAGTACTCCAGGCGTAGCGCGACGAAGGAAAAACGATTCGGGCGGATCAGCGCACGGGGCGCGGCGCGTGGAATAGCGGAGGGATTGCTGCAGGGAGGCGGGCGTAGGAAAGCATCAGTATCACCATTGTTGTTGTTAATTGGGCCGGGCGCCGTCTGAAACAAACGCTGCCCTGGCTGACCGGTCTTGTGCCGGTAGTGGGGCAATCCTAAGGTGGGAAGCTTTCAGCCAGCTTTCGCTGGCCCTAAACCGACCAGAGGTGCATTGTTGGCTATTACCCAGCAGGCAACAGGAGGGAGCGATGCGTGATACGTATGAAGGCGGCTGCCATTGCGGAGCCCTGCGCTACCGGATTGAGGGCCCACTGACGGATGTTGCCCATTGCCACTGCTCGGTGTGCCGGCGGGTCACAGGTGGCTTGCTGATCACCTGGCTGACCGTGAACTGCGATGACTTCCAATGGTTGAACGGCACGCCGCAACGCTACGACTCGTCGGCCAGTTGCGTGCGCTATTTCTGCAGTCGTTGCGGTGCCCATGTGGCGCTGACCACGGATCTTAGCCCGCAGAGCATCGACGTCACTGTCACTACCCTGGATCATCCGGAACTTGCGCCGCCGAGCCGGCACATCTGGAGCGACAGCCGCCTGCCTTGGCTGCGTTTGGACGAGCACTTGCCTGCAGAGCCCGGCGAAACCCTGTGATCAGGGCAGTTGCAGGCCGCCGCCGGCCTTGTGCAGTGCGCGTAGGTGTTCGCCCACCTGTTTGATATTGGCTTCTACCGCTTTGATTTCAGCGGCGCGTGCCGGGTCGAGCAAGGCGCGCACTTCTTTATCAAGGTCGGCGCTGAGGGTTTGTAGCTGGGTTTGCCGCAGGCGGGTTTCGCTCAGTAGCTTTTCCCGCTCGCTGGCCTGAGGCAGGCCGTAGCCGCTGCTGCCCAGCAGTTCTGCCGGGCGGCTGAGAAATCCACTGTTGGCGAGAATCTGTTGCAGGGTGTTGTTGGCTTTGCCGACGCTGGCGTCGTTGCGTTCGCGGCCGCTCAGGTAGCGCTGCTTGACCTCGTCCTGGGCCAGCAACAGTTGCCGGCGCAGACTAGCCTGCTCCAGTAGCAGCAAGGCCGCGCTGGTGCGCAGGTCGGCCCGGGCGAACCATTGCTGGCGTTGTTCGGCGGATTGTTCCAGCCAGGCCTCGACGCTGTCCTGCTTGATCGGCAGCTGCTTCTTCAGCACCAGGAACATCGCCTGGTAGCGGTCCCGATAGGAGTCGAAGCGATAACCCAGGCGCAGCGCCTCACGTGGGTCGTCGAGCACGCTGACATCAGCCAGGCCACGGCCCGCGAGGACTTCGAGCAAACCATTGGGGACGATGCTGTCCAGGTCGCTCAGGCGCGGGTTGGCCGTGCCGCTGCGTAACAGCTTGAGGGTTTCGACCGCACAATTGTTGGACAGAAAGTAGTAGTTGCCGTCGTAACTCCAGTGCATTTCGGCAGCCTGGCGCACCAGGCTTTCCAGTTCGTCACGGTCGAGCCTGAGCGGAATCGAGGCCAGGCTGCGCAGTTCGGTCTTGGTGTACTCGTCGATAACCTGGGCCAGTGGCAACACGAACAGTCGCGACGGGTAGGCACCGGTCAAACCGTCCCAGCTCGACAGTTGTACATCATTGACGAAAGCCCGGTACGACAGCACCAGGTGCTGGTCAAGATCCAGGCGGCAGTCCGGCCCACGCGGGCGCCCCGGGGCGCAGATCACCAGGCGCAACATGCTGTGGCCCCAACGGCTGACCCAGTTCTGGTTGGCTTCGGCCAACAGGTAATCGACGGCATAGACCCGCTCGGGGTCGATCTCGCCCAGCGGTGATTTGGCAAAGTCGTTGCCGGCATTGAGAAACGGCAGTGCGCTCGGGCATGTTGGATGTTCGGGTGCCCAGTCGAAGTGCTCTCTCAGGTATGCCTGCAGGGCCGGACGGCGGCAGGCAAAACTTGGGTCAAGCAGGAAGTACTCCATGTTGACCGCAATGAATTCCTTGGGGCTGCTCAGCTCATAGCTGTCGGGGCTACGTGCCACCTGGCGGTTGTGCTGTTCGCGTTCGCCACGACGGCCTACATACTGCGGCCAGCCAGCCAGGTCGAGCAGGCGTGGATCGTCGCTGAGGGTGAAGCGGCGTTCGCTTTGGCCGCGGCATTGCTCGGGCAGGCCGATTTTGCCCTGGCTGTTGTGTTGCCGAGCGCACTGGGTGATCAACCGACGCTGGGTGCCTTGCCACAGGCGGGCGCGGTCATAAATGTGAGTCAGCTCATGCAGGACGGTGGCCAGCAGCTCCTGGCGCACAGTGCCGTGGGGGCGGCCGGTCTTTTGCGTTGCCGCGCTACCGTCGACCAGGCTGGGCAGCAGGCGACTATTGAGTTGCAGGGTCGAGACCAGCGACGCCTGACCGTAGGCGTCCTCCGGCATGTGGCTGCTCCAGCTGACCTGAACGCGTCGGTCAAGGCGGGTCTTGAAGCTCGGCGGCAGTGCCTGCAGGGCTTCGTCCAGCAGTGCCTGGCTCGCGTGCTGTTGTTGCGGGCTCAAGCCGTCGGCCTGCAGCACCAACTGCAGGTCGGCCAGTACCGGACTTGAACACAGTATCAGCAGGCAGCCCAGCAGCCAGGCACGCACCGGTTTCACAGCGCGAGAATAGCTTCAGCCAGGACCTGGTCGCTGGCCTGGCGTGCCTCGGGAACACGTTGGCGCAGGGTGTCGAAGGCGGCTTCGAGCTGCGCGCCAGCTATGTCGCCACGGCTGGCGACATAGCTGGCGGCATCGTCACGGGCTTCGCGTACGACTTTTGAGTCGCGAATCGAAGTGGTGGTGTCGGAGGTGAAGTCGATCGAGCGGCCAAAGGCACGGACGATAATGTTGCTGGTGGCCACCAGGGTTTGTGCCTGGGCCACATCGGCCAGCAGCATAAGGCCAAGAGTGGCGGCAATCAGCGGGTTACGCATGGAGCATCTCCGGGAGAACAGAAGTGTTTATTGGACGAGAATTGCCTGCGCCAGTTCAAGGTCGCTGGCATGAAGGTGCGGGTTGGCCTGGCGCAGCCGGCTCAATGCAGCTTCCAGGCGAGCGCCCCGCCGTTGGCCATCGCTGGCCACGAAGGCTGCTGCATCGTCCTGGGCGGCGAGCAGCAGTTTGCGATCGAAGGGCGCCGATGTCACTTGGCTGGTGGCATAACCACTGACGACCAGGTTGTTGGTGGTCAGGTCCAGCGCCTGGGCGGCACCACTCCAGCAGAACACGAGCAACAGCAATGACAGATAACGCATGGGTCTCGAACGGCAGCTGAATCAGGCGGCCAAGGCTATCCCAATGCGCCGGTGAGGACCAGCGCAGAGGGCCCGGCTTAGTTGCATGGTGTTACATGCACAGGGCCGGAAGCGAGCGACTTCAGAGCGCCAGGATGGCCTGTGCCAGTTGTGCGTCGCTGGCCTGCAGGGTTGGGGTCTGCTGGCGAATATGGGCGAAAGCGCTCTCCAGTTTCGCACCGCGGATGTCGCCGTGGCTGGCAATGAAGCTGGCAGCGTCGTCACGGGCGGCCTGGACGATTTTGTCGTCACGGAACGAAGACGACACATCGGAGGTGGCATCAGTGGAGGCGGCGACACCACGAACGACGGTATCGGTGGTGACGACGAAGCTGGTGGCGTTGGCAGTGGAAGCCAGGGCCAGCAGCAGGGCGGCGCCAAACAAGCGTGAATGGAACATGGTCGATCTCCTGGATAGGCTCTTTGGTGGTTCTTATGTCAGACGCACGCTCAGCTTGTTGCGCTACTTTTTACCAAGCTGGGTACGTTAAGGGTATCACGCGAGGGCAATACGCGAGTTGGACCGTATCGTGGCAAGATTTATCAACTGTACCTGTCAATTGTATTAAAATAAAAACTGTACAGGTGTCTTGTACGGACGCTCTAATCCGGGCCTTTGAACGACAAAACCCGTCAGCAGTCACCTGCGACGGGTTTCGAGGAATTCTAGGTGCCGGCCTTGGCCGGCGAGCCCTGCATTAACGCCAGAACGGCTTGCTCAGCTCTTCGTAGCGTTGTGCTTCGCTGATACCGGCATCAGCCAGCAGACGCGAATCCAGGCGAGCCAGCTGGTGGCGGCTGGCAATACGGCGTTGCCACAGCATCAGGTTGGCCAGCAGGCGCAGGGGCAGCGAGGCCTTGGATTGTTCGGCGGTGTTTTCGAAAACCAGATCGGAACTGAGGGTACGTTCCATGATGTCATCCTTCCGCTTGTGGCGGCATTAGGTAGTGATTTAACTGATGCCAATGATCCTCCTCTGTCGTCCATAACAGTAGATACAGTTCATCTACATTGTGATGGGCCAGTTAACTGTTTAAAGCGACTGTTGCACTCGGAATAGGCGCAACTGTACTGGTCAGCACTAAAATGGTGCATTTTTGATCGGATGGGAGCGTGGGTCGCGGAAAATGGTACTGAAAGCACCAGTACAGTAGAACAGTTTACTCCTGAACAAATATATCAGTTGCCCGACCGGTTGGCATTGCACACAACCGGCGGGTGACTGTTCAGGTCAGCTGGCGAGCATGCGCCCGGTTTCTTCCAGGTTTTCGTGCCAGGCTAGGGCTTCGCGCAGGATGTGCGGTGTATGCCCACCGCGCTCGCAAGCGCGGGTGAAGTAGTCGTTCAGCGCGTCGCGGTAGTCCGGGTGCACGCAGTTGTCGATGATCACCCGGGCCCGCTCGCGTGGCGCCAGGCCGCGCAGGTCAGCCAGGCCTTGCTCGGTAACGAGAATGTCGACGTCGTGCTCGGTGTGGTCGACGTGGCTGACCATCGGCACCACGCTGGAAATCGCCCCGCCCTTGGCAATCGACTTGGTGACGAAAATCGCCAGGTGCGCGTTGCGGGCGAAGTCGCCCGAGCCACCGATGCCGTTCATCATCCGCGTGCCACAGACGTGAGTGGAGTTGACGTTGCCGTACAGGTCGAACTCAAGGGCCGTGTTGATGGCGATGATGCCCAGGCGGCGGACCACTTCGGGGTGGTTGGAGATTTCCTGCGGACGCAGCACCAGTTTGTCCTTGTAGTGCTCCAGATTGCCAAACACGTCGGCGTTGCGGCGGCTCGACAAGGTGATCGAGCTGCCCGAGGCGAAACTCAGTTTGCCGGCGTCGATCAGGTCGAAGGTCGAATCCTGCAGTACTTCGGAGTACATGGTCAGGTCTTCGAACGGCGAGTCGATCAGACCGCACATCACCGCGTTGGCGATGTTGCCGATACCGGCCTGCAGCGGACCGAGCTTGTTGGTCATGCGCCCGGCGTCGACTTCCTGCTTGAGGAAGTTGATCAGGTGGTTGGCGATACCCTGGGTTTCATCGTCCGGCGCCAGTACGGTGGACGGTGAGTCAGACTGATCGGTGATGACGATGCCGACGATCTTGGCCGGGTCGATCGGGATCGCGGTGCTGCCGATGCGGTCATCGACTTTTACCAGCGGGATCGGCGTGCGGGTCGGACGATAGGTCGGGATATAGATGTCGTGCAGGCTTTCGAGGTTGGCGTTGTGCGCCAGGTTGATCTCGACAATGACCTGTTTGGCAAAAATCGCGAAGCTGGCCGAGTTGCCCACCGAAGTGGTCGGCACGATGTGGCCTTGCTCGGTGATGGCCACTGCTTCGATGACCGCGATGTCCGGCAGCTTGAGCTGCTGGTTGCGCAGCTGCTCGACGGTTTCCGACAGGTGCTGGTCGATGAACATCACCTCGCCGGCATTGATGGCCTTGCGCAGGGTGCTGTCGACCTGGAACGGCATGCGCCGGGCCAGCACACCGGCCTCGGTCAGTTGTTTATCGAGGTCGTTGCCCAGGCTTGCGCCGGTCATCAGGCTGATTTTCAGCGGCGACTGTTTAGCGCGTTCGGCCAGTGCGTGGGGCACGGCCTTGGCTTCACCGGCGCGGGTGAAACCGCTCATGCCGACGGTCATGCCGTCCTCGATCAGGCCAGCGGCATCAGCCGCACTCATTACCTTGCTGTGCAGGGAGGACAAGCGGATACGATCACGGTACATGGATTGTTATCTCGGGCTACTAAAGCTAGATGCGCAGTCTAGTGTTTTCGCCTGGCCACGTCCCGCGACCAAGGTCGAATGCAAAGCCTTGAAGCTGAGCCTTCTGTCGGCTGGCCGGGCATGAAAAAGCCCCAGCCGGTACCGCGCTGGGGCTATTTGTCACAGCAGTTTTGTAGGCTTATTCGACCGCTTTGACCATGTCTTCGATGACCTTCTTGGCGTCGCCGAAGACCATCATGGTTTTGTCCAGATAGAACAGCTCGTTATCCAGGCCGGCGTAGCCGCTGGCCATCGAGCGCTTGTTGACGATGATGGTCTTGGCCTTGAAGGCTTCGAGGATCGGCATGCCGGCAATCGGCGACTTCGGATCGTTCTTGGCCGCCGGGTTGACCACGTCGTTGGCGCCGAGCACTAGCACCACATCGGCCTGGCCGAACTCGGAGTTGATGTCGTCCATCTCGAACACCTGGTCGTACGGCACTTCGGCTTCGGCCAACAGTACGTTCATGTGCCCAGGCATGCGCCCTGCTACCGGGTGGATCGCATACTTCACGGTCACGCCGTTGTGGGTCAGCTTCTCGGTCAACTCCTTGAGCGCGTGCTGGGCACGGGCCACCGCCAGGCCGTAGCCCGGGACGATGATCACGGTGTCGGCGTTGCTGAGCAGGAAGGTGGCGTCGTCGGCCGAACCGGATTTCACCGGGCGGGCTTCCTTGGCACCTGCAGGGCCGGCCGCTTCTGCCGCACCACCGAAACCGCCGAGGATGACGTTGAAGAACGAACGGTTCATCGCCTTGCACATGATGTACGAGAGGATCGCACCGGACGAACCGACCAGGGAGCCGGCGATGATCAGCATCGAGTTGTTCAGCGAGAAGCCGATACCGGCTGCCGCCCAACCCGAGTAGCTGTTGAGCATCGACACCACCACTGGCATGTCGGCGCCACCAATCGGGATGATGATCAGCACGCCCATGATGAACGCCAGGATCAGCATCAGGGCAAAGGCGCTGTAACTGCCGGTGAAGGTGAACACCAGGCCCAGGCCGAGGGTGGCCAGGCCCAGGACCAGGTTCAGCTTGTGTTGGCCGCTGAACTGTACCGGTGCCCCCTGAAACAGGCGGAACTTGTACTTGCCCGAGAGCTTGCCGAAGGCAATGACCGAACCTGAGAAGGTGATCGCACCGATGGCGGCGCCGAGGAACAGTTCCAGGCGGTTACCGGTCGGGATCGGGTCGCTGATGCTGGCAACGATGCCCAGCGATTGCGGTTCGACCACCGCGGCAATGGAGATGAACACCGCGGCCAGGCCGATCATGCTGTGCATGAAGGCGACCAGCTCGGGCATCTTGGTCATTTCAACGCGTTTGGCCATGATCGAGCCGGCGGTACCGCCAACCAGCAGGCCGACAATGACGTAGCCGATACCATCGGTGGCCAGCTCAGCGCCCAGCTTATAGATGAGGCCCACGGTGGTAATCACCGCCAGGGCCATGCCGAGCATGCCGAACAGGTTGCCGCGCCGCGAGGTGGTCGGGTGCGACAGGCCTTTGAGCGCCTGGATGAAGCACACCGAGGCGACAAGGTAGAGAAGTGTTACCAGGTTCATGCTCATGTTTACTTCTGCCCCTCTTGCTTCGCTGCGCCCTTGCCTGGGGCTTTCTTCTTGAACATCTCCAGCATGCGCCGGGTGACGAGGAAACCGCCGAATACGTTGACCGCGGCCAGGGCCACCGCAAGGGTGCCCATGGTCTTGCCCAGCGGTGTCACGGTCAGCGCGGCGGCCAGCATGGCGCCGACGATGACAATGGCGGAAATGGCGTTGGTGACCGCCATCAACGGGGTGTGCAGTGCCGGGGTGACGTTCCAGACCACGTGATAACCGACATAGATCGCCAGCACGAAGATGATCAGGTTATAGACGCCGTGAGAGATCAGCATGTCTTCCATTGTCTGGCTCCTTATCCGTTCTTGCGGATGACCTGGCCGTCGCGGCACATCAGGCACGCGGCGACGATGTCGTCTTCGAGGTTGATCGTCAGTGCGCCGTCCTTGTCGAACAGCAGCTTCATGAAGTCGAGCAGGTTGCGCGCATACAGCGCCGAGGCATCAGCGCCAACCTGGGCTGGCAGGTTGGTCGGGCCGACGATGGTCACGCCCTGCTCTACCACTACCTGGTCGGCAACGGTCAGCGGGCAGTTGCCACCCTGGGCTGCAGCCAGGTCGATGACCACCGAGCCGGGCTTCATCTGCGCCACGGTCTCGGCGCTGAGCAAGGTCGGTGCCTTGCGGCCGGGAATCAGTGCGGTGGTTATGACGATATCGGCCTGTTTGGCGCGCTCGTGCACCGCCAGGGCCTGGCGCTGCATCCAGCTGGCCGGCATGGGCCGGGCGTAACCCCCGACACCTTCGGCGCATTCGCGCTCTTCATCCGTCTCGTAAGGGACATCGATGAACTTGGCGCCCAGCGATTCGATCTGCTCTTTTACCGCCGGACGCACGTCCGAGGCTTCGATCACCGCACCCAGGCGCTTGGCCGTGGCGATGGCCTGCAGCCCGGCGACACCTGCGCCGAGGATCAGCACGCGTGCGGCTTTAACGGTACCGGCAGCAGTCATCAGCATCGGCATGAAGCGCGGATAGTGGTGAGCCGCCAGCAACACGGCCTTGTAACCGGCGATGTTGGCTTGCGACGACAACACATCGAGGCTTTGTGCTCGCGAGGTGCGCGGCGCAGCTTCAAGGGCAAAGGCGGTGATGCCGCGCTCGGCCATCTTGGCAATGGTTTCGTTGTTGAATGGATTGAGCATGCCCACCAGAACGGTGCCGCTCTTGATCTGGGCCAGTTCGCTATCGTCAGGGGCTACAACCTTCAGAACAAGCTGAGCTCCAAACGCATCGGCAGCGCTGCCAATAGTGGCGCCTGCTGCTTCATAGGCACTGTCCGGAACGCTGGCATTGACGCCGGCGCCGCTCTGGACTGTGACTTGATGCCCCTGGCCAATCAGTTTCTTGATGGTTTCCGGGGTTGCAGCAACCCGTGTTTCGCCCGTCTGCGTTTCGAGAGGAACACCAATGTGCACGTCATTTCTCCTGCGTGATCTTTTGTTGGTAAACCAGTGCACTGCGGATGGTGCGCTGGGGCGGCCGATCAGCACGATCCCGCCGAATTCAGGCGGGGCGCGGCATTTTGCAGGTGATTCCTGAATCGCTTCAACCAGTTTTGAAGGGTGACGGCAATCAAACTACAAGTCACCCTGTGACCGAATGTCGCAAGAACAGGCCTGGAGCCCGCCAAACGTGGGCTTCAGGGAGATTACGGTAAAATTTGAAAATTTTCCGCCGATTTTGCTGAATGCCATGATCAAAGCGCGATTTATGCTGTGAAAGCCGCATAGACAGCAGGGTTAAGGGCTTTTGTGAGGGTGCCTGAAACAGTTGGGTTAAATGCGACATTTTCTTATATCTGTAGGGCTTGGATTTTATTGACTACGGGGTCAGTTTAAAGTTGTCGTCCTTATGTACTGCGGCGTAGCGGCTTGCTTCAGTCACCAGCCAGTCGCGGAAGGCGCGCAACGAGGCCGATTCCACCTTGCGCTCGGGGATCATCAGGTAATAAGCCTTGATGCTCGACAGCGCGTGCGGGCTGGCTACCACCAGGTGCCCTTCCGCCAGTTCGCGCTGGATCAGGAAGGGTGGAATCAGTGCCACGCCCATCTCGTGCATGGCGGCCTGCGCCAACATCGAGAATAGCTCATAGCGTGGGCCGGTCATGTCGCGCGCGACGCTCATATCCAGGCTGTTGAACCATTGGCGCCAGGCATAGGGTCGGGTGGTCTGCTGCAGCAGCGGTAGCTGGGCAATCTGCCCGGGCGTGAGTTGCCGGTTGCCGGCCAGCAACGCCGGGCTGCATACCGGTACGGGGTTCTCACCCATCAGTCGGTGGGACTCGGTGCCCGACCAGTCGGCATCACCGAAGTAGATCGCCGCGTCGAAGCTGGTGTCGGCAAACAGAAATGGCCGGGTACGGTTGGTCAGGTTGACTGTGACCTCCGGGTGGCGCTGCTGGAAGTCCTTGAGCCGCGGCAGCAGCCATTGAGTGCCGAAGGTTGGCACCACTGCCAGTTCGATGACGTTGGCGCCCTGCTGGCCCATCACCGACAAGGTGTCGCGCTCTACCGCATCCAGTTGGGTGGCGACTCGACGGCTATAGGAAAGCCCGGCTTCCGTGAGCTTCACCCCGCGCCGGGAGCGGCGAAACAATTCGACATTGAGAAACTCCTCGAGCCCGGCGATTTGCCGACATACGGCGCCCTGGGTCAGGGATAGCTCCTGGGATGCCTTGGTAAAGCTCTCGTGGCGGGCGGCGGCCTCAAAGCAGACCAGTGCCGCTGTGCTGGGGATCTTGCGTCGCATGTACAGCGACCTCACTAATGTGGCGTGAAGATGGCCTTTTCGGCCATGACGAAGTGAGAAAATATCACAAGAGCATGCGCAATCCTCGTTTGTCTCGTCGCCTGAACGGGCCTAGGATCAATGCACAACAACTCTGGACCCATCTCTCGAGGATTCGCTCATGGCCGGTAAAGCAAGCTTCAACTGGATCGACCCGCTGTTGCTCGACCAACAGCTCACTGAAGAAGAGCGCATGGTGCGTGACAGCGCTTATCAGTTCGCCCAGGACAAGCTGGCCCCGCGCGTGCTGGAGGCCTTCCGCCACGAGCAAACCGACCCTGCGATCTTCCGCGAGATGGGCGAAATCGGCCTGTTGGGGGCAACCATTCCCGAGCAATACGGCGGCAGCGGCCTGAACTATGTGTGCTACGGCCTGATTGCGCGGGAAGTGGAGCGCATCGACTCCGGCTACCGCTCGATGATGAGCGTGCAGTCTTCCCTGGTCATGGTGCCGATCAACGAATTCGGTACCGAGGCCCAGAAGCAGAAGTACCTGCCCAAGCTCGCCAGCGGCGAATGGATCGGTTGCTTCGGTCTGACCGAGCCTGACCATGGTTCCGACCCGGGCTCGATGATCACCCGGGCCAAGAAGGTAGACGGCGGCTATCGCCTGAGCGGCAGCAAAATGTGGATCACCAACAGCCCGATCGCCGACGTGTTTGTGGTCTGGGCCAAGGATGATGCCGGCGACATTCGCGGATTCGTTCTCGAGAAAGGCTGGCAGGGCCTGAGCGCCCCGGCGATTCACGGTAAGGTCGGCCTGCGCGCTTCGATCACTGGCGAGATCGTCATGGACAACGTGTTCGTGCCCGAAGAGAACATCTTCCCGGATGTGCGTGGCTTGAAAGGCCCGTTCACCTGCCTGAACTCCGCCCGTTATGGCATCTCCTGGGGCGCCCTGGGGGCTGCGGAAGCCTGCTGGCACACCGCGCGCCAGTACACTCTGGACCGTAAGCAGTTCGGTCGCCCACTTGCCGCCAACCAGCTGATCCAGAAGAAGCTGGCCGACATGCAGACCGAAATCACCCTGGCTTTGCAAGGTTGCCTGCGCCTGGGTCGGATGAAGGACGAAGGCACCGCTGCGGTCGAAATCACCTCGATCATGAAGCGCAACTCCTGCGGCAAGGCCCTGGATATCGCCCGTCTGGCTCGCGACATGCTCGGTGGTAACGGTATCTCCGACGAATTCGGCGTGGCCCGTCACTTGGTCAACCTTGAGGTGGTCAACACCTATGAAGGCACTCACGACGTGCACGCGCTGATCCTCGGTCGCGCGCAGACCGGCATTCAGTCCTTCTATTAATAAGGAGCCAGCTATGGGCGCGCTATCTCATCTGCGGGTGCTGGACCTGTCGCGAGTACTGGCCGGGCCGTGGTCCGGGCAGATTCTTGCTGACCTGGGTGCCGAAGTGATCAAGGTCGAGCGCCCAGGCAGCGGCGATGACACGCGCGCCTGGGGCCCGCCCTTCCTCAAGGACGCCTATGGCGAGAACACCAGCGAGGCGGCCTACTATCTGGCGGCCAACCGCAACAAGCGTTCGCTGACCATCGACTTCACCCAGCCCGAGGGCCAGTATCTGGTGCGCGAGCTGGCGGCCAAGTCGGACGTGCTGATCGAGAACTTCAAGGTGGGTGGGCTGGCTGCCTATGGGCTGGACTATGAAAGTCTGAAGGCGATCAACCCGCGCCTGGTGTACTGCTCGGTCACCGGCTTCGGCCAGACCGGGCCCTACGCCAAGCGTGCAGGCTATGACTTCATGATCCAGGGCCTGGGCGGGCTGATGAGCCTGACTGGGCGCCCGGAGGGTGAAGAAGGTGCGGGGCCGGTAAAGGTGGGTGTAGCGCTGACTGACATCCTCACCGGGCTGTACTCGACCGTAGCGATTCTGGCCGCCCTCGCCCATCGTGACCGCGATGGCGGCGGCCAGCACATCGATATGGCGTTGCTCGACGTGCAGGTTGCCTGCCTGGCCAACCAGGCCATGAACTACCTCACTACCGGCACCCCGCCTCGGCGCCTGGGCAATGCTCATCCCAATATCGTGCCTTACCAGGACTTCCCTACCGCTGACGGCGATTTCATTCTTACCGTGGGCAACGACGGGCAGTTCCGCAAGTTCGCCGAGGTCGCAGGCCAGCCGCAATGGGCGGACGACCCACGCTTTGCTACTAATAAGCAGCGGGTTGCCAATCGTGCCGAGCTGATCCCGTTGATCCGCCAGGCCACGGTGTTCAAGACCACTGCGCAATGGGTCGCGCAACTGGAGCAGGTGGGTGTGCCGTGCGGGCCTATCAATGACCTGGCGCAGATGTTTGCCGATCCTCAGGTCAAGGCGCGGGGGCTGGCGATTGAAATGCCTCACCCGCTTGCCGGGCAGGTGCCGCAGGTGGCCAGCCCGATTCGTTTGTCCAGGACGCCGGTGGAGTATCGCCATGCGCCGCCGTTGTTGGGCGAGCATACCGAGCAGATCCTCGGTGAGGTGCTTGGCTTGTCGGCTGCGGAGATCGAGCGTTTGCAGGTGGCTAGGGTGGTTTGACGCCCTTCCCTTCTATATAGAGAGGCGTTTCAAAGGCATGTTGTCATAAGTTTGTAATAAGTCCTTGACGCCCGATTTAATCTCTCTATAATTCGCCCCACTTCCGGCGCAGTCGGAGCTGAAAACTCCTTGAGTTTCAACGAGTTAGCAGTTTCAGGGCATTCCGGAGGGGCTTCGATCGAAAGATCGCTAGCGGTGAAAAAGGTGGTTGACAGCGGATTGAAACGCTGTAGAATTCGCCTCCCGCTAACGAGAGATCGCAGCGAGTCAAGTGGTTGAAGTTGAAAGAGAAATTCTGGAAAACTTCAAAATAAACGCT
>NZ_JAMDGZ010000039.1 GCF_028656935.1 Pseudomonas rubra | reverse complement strand
GCAGGTGGGGTTCATGGATCGCATACTATTTAGTCGCCATTGGCGTCCATGTCCCTCACGATGGAAAAAGCCTCTACTCATTTAGACATACGCTAGAAACCACCCTATGTAACGCCAAGCGGGACGGAAAAGGACTTGATCAGTCGATAATCGATGCCATCACAGGGCATGCCCCTGAAACTATCGCTGGAAAGCACTATGACGGCGGTGCCACGATAGAGCAAATGCTTGGAGCGCTAATGCTCCTCCCAATCCCCATCGCAATGAAAAACATTACAAGCTACAAAATAAATTTTGAAGAACGTTTTGGCAGCACCCTAGTTAAAAGCATACTTACCCACAGAAAACGACACAACCGCTCATTCAAATGACGACGACTTTTATCAACCAATAAATCAGGGGCTAGAAAAAGCCCCTTACTTCAAACTAAGACCTTTCCTCCTGCCGTTTTATAATTCGCTCTGCGTGTCGATCATATGAGCCTGCAAGCTCCCGAAGTGATGCGGCAAACCGAGGATATCCTGCATTTTCCACCGCATTTGCTTTCTCGCGCCAATGGTTAGCCAACTCTCTCTCTGGACTACCAGTTGGGTCGACAAAATGAGCTCCTCTGGAATTAAAAACTTCCGTACAAAACCCACTTCTGATCGACTCTCCATCCCGAGAGTTCAAAACTTTAGCAACACTCTCTACTATCCAAAGCCCATTGGAGTCGGCGGGACAGTAAAACAACACCTCACCAAGCTTCACCAATGCCACTTCAAGATGGCCCGACTCAACACATTGCGCTTTAACACTACTAAACCAGCTATCAAACTCCGCTGTGGAAAAACTATTATCGACTTGCAAACCTGGAGGCCATTCCCATTCATGTAGAAGGCGCCACGCATTAGTCGCAATGGCTTTCGCCTGCTCCGTCGGTTCCTCGACATCGTTGTCCTGATCTTTTGTAGACCTATAAATAAGGCGAATCAACTCACAGAAAAAACTCGGTTGGGTAGCTAACTTTTCCTGAAGCAGCTTTGGCTTTGCCTCACTATAAGCACCAAGCATTGGCAGGTAAGCCCACTCAACACGAAACAGATCATCAGGGTCTGTTGCAGGGTCACTCTGCAACGCTTTGATAAGCTCTGCCACATTGTACGAATCCATACCACTTGATGAGTCTTCCTTGACTGCCCCAATGAGAGCTGCGGCTGTTCGTTTACTATCAAATGGAAGTTTCTTGTGAAGCCTGGCACTAAGGCACTCTACAGCTTGTTGAGGGCGAGACACTCTTAACAAATTATCAACAGCTACTAACAAATCACTTTCAGTCGGATAAGGATTTACGGGGACAGCCTGCCAATATTTATCTTTTTCCGCCCCTAGCCATTGATCTACTAGAATCCAAGTCGTCGACTCAAAGGGTAAATACATAAGAAACTGGCAAGATTGCTCAGTAGTCCAGGCTTTACGGTCGAGCCCCTCAATCCAGACTTGCTTACCTAAAAAGTTTTTACTCCAAATGTAGGCCCCAATAAATTTTTTATAGTTATCATTTTCGGTCGCTAGAAAAGCCGGGAGCAGTTCCGCATCCACTTCAGCACCAGCGACAACACCTAACGCCCAGCCAACCAAGTTAGGAGCTTCAATAGAGTCTAAAAACCTCACAACTCCTTCAACGCCATGCTCATCAAGTATTTCTTTTACTGCTTGTTTTCTTCGACCCTCAAGCTTTTTCCGCTGCCCCTCCCAATCACCTTTTTCTTCATAAAGATCAAAGTCTCTTGTACTAAAAAGTCGACGATACAAAACATCCTTACTAATTGGAGCAAGGTAACCTGCAACCTCATCGATTTTGGATACAACCTCTTCGTCCAAAGACCATTCCGCATCAGAAAAACGGCGATGCTTTGCCACAAATTCAGTTAATGTACTCCAGATTGTCAGACGTTCAGGTTCTGAAAGTCCCCGCACAGCATCTGAGGAGAGGTGAGCTAAAAAACGATCGAAAGACGGCTGTGGCAGGTTATCTAGGTTTTTCACTAGCTCCTTGATTCGCTCTAAATTACCGTAGGACATCTCGACCGCTATTTCTGCATACGCCGCAACTTGATCTCGATACTCTTGATTAGAAACTTTTGGCTCCCAATCGTCTGGAACCACTTCGAGCCATCTAGGCTTGTATGTACCAGTTGACGTCTGATGTTGATTTGGCAGTAAGCTTTTCAACACATTCCATGCAATATCTGGAAACTCTGCTTTTACCGCTTTGACTGAAACGATTCGTTTTTCAGCGCCAGCCATAGTTTGGGGAAACCAAGGTAAAATCATTGTTTTTAGAGAATTTACAGGTCTGTTACCGTGATTACCACCCGGGTCGATTGAGGCTAACTCAGCCAAAATTACAACCACGCGCATAAAATTCTCTTCGGACCATCCCAGAGCTTCCAAAGCCCAAAGAAGACCCGTCATGTAATTCCTGCCACTAAACCCTTCACTTCCTTCGGAGAACAGCTTCACAAATGGAGCCTGCGGACATTGCAAGGAACTTTCTACGCAATTCAGAAACTCATTTGGGGCAGCCTCAGCGATATTTGGCAGCAAATCATTTAAACTTCCCCACAGTCGCCAATCCGCCTGCTCTAATAGTTCATGAACAACGTTAACCGCAGTGTTCTCTGGCTTGTGCTGAGAGCAGTTGGTTAGAGCTGCACCATCCGCGCCCAAAAGCGCTAATGTTTCAGACATCCCCCGCCTTAAATCTGTCGAGTACCGCAGGGTCTTTCCAAACATGATTGCAGACGGACGATCTTCACTATCCAACTCAAATTGAGGATCAATCTCTGAAAGAACTTCTTTAAAGCTAACTCTTAGCTTTTCTAAATGAGTGTCAAAAACCCTACCACCTACGCTTTTCCAAAGCGCCTTCCGGTCCACAACCTCCCAGTGACCGTTGCGTATTTGTAAAGGGTTTTCTTGCTCTTGAACCAAGGATCTTAGGTTGGCAATCCAGATATTAAAATCCATCGACTAACCCCCGTACCATCTCAAGATCACACTCATTACTCTCATTCCATCCGCCAAGCAGAGCGGCCACAGTTAATGAGACCAGTTGCTCATGATCCTGTACGAGCGCAACAGGCTTTGGTGAACGCGGGACCGCCAATGACGGCGGTATTTCCTCAATTTTCCGCTGCCTGAATATCAACAGAAGATCTTCTGGCAAATTATCAACGAAGATAGTTCCGGCATTTTGGTTGGCCGACTGAACTTCGCCTACAAGCCTCGCCCAAGTAGATTCAACATTATCAGTTGAGTAAAGCCCTATTAGAGAGTGAAGTAGCGCAAGAGTAACTCCTGCTTTAATATCAAGGTCATAGCCCAGCAAATGAAAACGACAAAGAAACTCGAAAATCTCCTCCTGAGTTAAATCAACATCGTTATTAGCCGCCTTCAAATGCAACTTAAATGCTTGCAGCTTTGCTCTCTTCGTAGCGCTGCTAAAATGCGCCAACTCGACCTTTTCAAAAAACTCTTTAGAATTTTCTGCATGCCTCGCCCAGTCTAGGATTGTCCGGACGTCCCCAGTATCCGTAGCACTCAGCGGACCTGTAATAAGAGCTATAACGTCGCTGCGCTTATTGAAAAGCTCTTCATTATTGAAGTCACTCCATGCTGACTGAATCACCTCACCAAACACCGCATCCCCGTCTGTTATCGTGATGAAATGTTTTACTTGGCCAAGTAATTTGTGTCCGTCTGCACCATCGACCCCTTGAGTAAAAACGATCAAATCGTCGGTACTGTACCCAGAAAACTTCCCCTGGAGCTTAATTTTGCTGATTGGTCTGCAAGGTAAACAGGGCGCATACCCTCCAGTCAGCATTAGAGCCACAAAGGACGCCTGAACGTGCGACTCAAAATGGCCTCCGCCACCTCCAGTTGAGAACGGGTTACTAAGCTTCTTACCTTTGCTAGTCATACCCACCTCAAATTCAGGAGGGGCATGCACCTAACAGTACACAATCTAATTTCCTTAGAAACAGGCATAAAGCCTCCGTAGGACGGTTCCTTTAACCCCACCTTATCAGGCACTACTGTCCGATCACAAAATATGCGTAGAGGAATCATCAAACGACCGTTAAACGATACCACTCATCAACTCCCTCAAAGGCATCATCAAAATACCTTCACACGATTAATGATCCCCTGCTATTGTGATACTAGGTTTTATGATTCCACGAGGGAAACACCCATGTCTCGCACCTTCCTCTACGCCAGAGTATCCACTGCGAACCAGTTCACGGAAAACCAACTGCAAGAGGTCAAAGCAGCCGGATTCGATGTGAGCCCAAGCAGAGTCGTCGAGGAAACCGTTTCAGGTAGCGTGTCCGCAATAGAGCGTCCCGGCTTCCAGAAATTGCTTGACCGCATGGAGCCGTCAGACGTGTTGATAGTGACCAAACTTGACCACCTAGGGCGCAATGCCATGGACGTTCGAGTTACGGTTGAACAGCTCACTGCAAGCGGAATAAGAGTTCACTGCCTTGCTTTGGGGGGCGTAGACCTGACCTCAGCAGCTGGCAAGATGACAATGCAAGTTTTAGGGGCGGTTGCAGAGTTTGAACGTGACCTCCTAGTCGAGAGAACTCAAGCAGGCCTTAAACGTGCCAAAGCTGAGGGCAAGCGGCTTGGACGCCCTCAGGCAACAAAGACCACCGCAGAAGTGCAGCGATTTAAGGCGCAAGCCATGAGTCAGGCGGAAGTAGCGGCCAGGACTGGTCTAGGTATCGCCACAGTGAAGCGTCACTGGAACAAGGCCTAACCCAACTGGTCTTGCATGTCCTTCAGTCAAATGAGGCTTACAACATGCCCGGAAAGAAAGTTACGCCAGATCAAGGTGTCCAAGCCGCAGTTTTACGCGAAGCCGGATGGACAGTTTGCGCCATCGCCGAAAGACTTGAACTCAGCATTAGTACGGTCCAGCGCCTGCTCAAACGACACAGTGTAATCCCCGGCGCCTCAGCCAACGCGCTCATTGAAAAAGCACGAGATGAGATGTTGAACGCAGCATTCTCCCTGGATTCCGTGCGGCAGATAGCTGCCTCTCGTGTTCTAGACGACCTTGCCCTCACTCAAAAAATTCGGACAAAGCTAGCTGAGTCTTTGGACGCACTTGATCCAGCAGGACCTACCGCTTTTAGGTCGCTCGCGGCCAGTGCAACAACACTGAAGCTGACGCAAGACGTTGGGCGCCGTGCACTGCCTCTTGATAAGCTTGCGGAGTCGCAAGACATAGATGAGTTACCCGAACTGCACATCAGATTCATGACGGAAACCGATGTAGCCATCATGCGAGCCCAGCAGCGATTGGACGATGCTGAATTGGAGGGCGATGCCGAGGCGATCGCTGATGAGTTGGAAACAATCGCCTGGCTACAAGAACAGGATCTGGTTAAGCCACCAAGGGAAGGTGCCCGCGATTAACTTGACCTATCCTTGACTGGAACGTGACCTGTCCATTTGTCAAAGTCTTAGAACTGTGTAACGCAAGCCAAGCCCCCGGCGGCAACCAGTACAAGAGGAATTTGAAAATCTGGGCGATGAATGAGAGAGAATTGTGGTGGGTGAAGAAGAGCAGATCGCCAAATCAGTATCGCATCCCTCGCTTACCCCTGACCCGGTTGGAGGTAGCATTGGACCAGCAGCTTTGCAAAAGTCCGTAAAAAAACGTCCTCACAAAAAGACTGAAAGCCTAGTAACCACGGTGCGTTCAAAGGAATTTTCAATGCACAAGAGGAGTATATTAAGGACAGATATTCCTCATTTACCTGAGAAAAAACTCAAAGCGAACTCACTTCTAGTCCGACCTCCTCCCCTGCTAGAGAAACTGGGGGATTGGAGAGCACTGCACGAATTCGACAAGTTGGCCTCAGCAGCGGAGCCGCTTGAACGTATGGCTACCGCTAGAGGGTGGGATCTGCGGACCTTCACACTGATTCTCACTGAAACATTAAGCCGCCGGATTGATGGAGATGACGAGTCAGCCCTGGAGTACATCCGGGATCAAATGACCCGGCTTGTCTCCAAGTCTATCGGCCCAGGCGTGGAATTCCTGTATGGGGTGGAGAAAGCGCCAGCAGCTCTCTCCCAACCATCAAGTCGGAGACGCTGGCATCTGCATGGGTTGATGATTGGGCCCGCCGGGTTTTCTGCTCCAGGAAAGACGCCACTAAGAAAAAACCTACGATCTCTAAAAGGCGAGGCAGATGCAGACCTCATGTTCAAATCTCCGGGTAGAGATGCTGACTCAGACATCAGGCAGTCAGCGACGAAGTGGTGTTTCTACGCTTCGAAAAACGGCTTGTCTGTTCGCTATGATGCATCGCTATCTATGGAGTATGACTTGCCCAACGGAAAACAGACGTTCATGTCTGCTCAGCTGAAAAGGGAGGCTAAACGCTGGCACGAAGGGAAGCTTAATGGGCTGAAATTGTCTGAGCTGGTGGCAACAGCTCCTGTGGGGCTCTATGGACCGAGCGGCACCGTATAGGCAGCAGAGGATTCGGCTACCGATACGGGCACCCGAAAATCAATTGTTAACGGCTTTGGTGGTCATTGTGCAGTTGGAGGAAGCTTTGAACCACGGGTTGTCAGAATCACAAAACGCCAAAGGAGTCATTGGGGTTCCATTAACGGACCATCCACCTGAAGGACTCCTCTCACGAATGTCCTGAGGCTCCACCAGCCCCGAACATATCTTGTCGGATACCAGAGCGGCTCCTTCCCCACCAAATGCAGGCCGGGTGTACGTATCAGCGCTGTAGGCCCGGACCATCTCAATGACTACGCAGGCGCTATCTTTCTTCGGCCCAGTATTCATAAATTCACATTTGGCCTCCCCACTCATTTTTGTACTGCAATTCGCCTTCACCTCAGCGAAAGCGCCAGCGGAAACCGTCAAACAAACCGCAGCGATCAATATTTTGTTCGTCATGGATCACCCTGTTTCATGAACTAATGATTCACAGATACGGCTGAAGACGGCGTAGTCGACGTTTAGCAGCCGGCAGAATGCTAACTATAGTATGTCGAACCATAGTGTGCATCACGCCACATTTGGCGGATGAAAAATGAAGAAAGTCCTGTCCCCCTAATCCATACGTTTGCCACCAATCTGCGGCGCCTTCGTTTAGAACAGAAGCTTTCCCAGGAGGAGTTGGCCGAGCGTGCGGGCGTCCACCGAACTTACATCGGCATGCTTGAGAGGTCAGAGAAAAACGTCACGATTCACAACATTGAACGGATAGCACGAGCGCTCGGTGTGGCGCCGGCTACCTTGCTTCGACCAAGCTCTGATTGACCTTAACCTTTAGGTGGTTTTCGCGAATAGCCCCACGTTTGCAGGTTGGGCTCAGCGGGCAGCTGGTGCGTGATTCTGCGATCAATCCGAGGGGGTTCGTCATAGGATCATTCCTTTTGAGCATTTCCGCTCAGGTATTGCGCCAGACCAAATGCTCGATCTGATTTTGTATTCCATATCTGTACATACTCGGTGGCTCCTGCAATACGCCCCGCCTGGAATTGCTCGTCCCTCCAACTTGAGAGGCTGACATGGTATTGGATGACGCCAAATGCCTCGTCCCCGAAGACTCGGCCAAATCCCGTCTTGATGTGCGAGTCGTAATCGGATTGCTGTGGTGTCACCGTGGCATCAAGAGCTTCCAATGAGGCCTGCAACAGGCCGAAGCAGTAGCCTAGCGGCCACCGACTCTTCCCATCTTCGATGAATCGCTCGGACTCCTTTGCTCCGAGAAGCTGCATTGTCAAAAGGCGACACGCCTTATCCAAAGCGGTCATCCGGGCCTTCTTGTTTTTTAGTGGGTTACCGAATGACCACATGAGTCTTTCCCTTTCTATAGGAAATCATTCTTTTCTCTAATGCTCCTGACGCTCGCTGAGCAACCTTCTCGGTCTCCCTACAAAGTAGTGCCTGAAGCCCTAGGTCGCAAACGACTCTATAAACTGCCGTGCCACCCTCGCTCCTTCTGATTGAATCGCACCAGCAAGTTTTCTTCCCCGCTGCTGGGGGATGCGTTTCAGAGCTTCTGCTCGTTACTTGGCGGACGGCGGTTCAACTCCCTTTCAGGCATTTTTGTATGCGCCACCTTGTGGAATAGGGGGCGAGATCGTATGGTCAGAGCTCTACCATCAATCGACCCCACTAGAGTGTGACACCAACGGTGCGGACATCAGGGCTGAAGGCAAGGAATTCAGGGGTTTAAGTGAAACCACTCTGTAAGGTTTCCCATCCCCCCGGTTCCACCAAATACGCAAAACGAAAAAGGCATCTGGCGCTCTGCGCAGATGCCTTTTTTGTTGCCCGCACAGCTCTGCCTGATCCCGCCTGTCAACCATCGACACGTCGTGTACAAAACCTTGCTCATCCTATTGCCGCGACGGTCGATAACCCGCTGGAAGGACCGTCCTGATTCGCACCTTTGTCGACTCCGGGCGGGACCGCATCCACAACAGAACAGGAGCAGGCATGAAAGTCTGTATGACCCACCGCGAGACCTTCTACCACGTTCTCAAGGCAGTGTTTGATGCCTGCAACAAAAAGCCGGTCATCGCCGAGCTTGGTGTCCTGCGCGGGCAAAATGCGCTGAACCTCTATAACGCCCTCTCCCCTGAAAAGATGGTGTTGATCGACAGCTGGAGCCCCTCGGCCACCGAAGCCTACAGCCCGTTCGACCAACTGCCACCCTGGGTTGACGCCGTAGACAGCTATGCTTACTACTATGGTGGCTCGCTGTTTGACATGGCTACCTGGGACAACCTGTATGCCGAATGCCAAGGCAAGTTCGCCGACAAGGACAATGTCACCCTCATTCGCGCCGAGACGATCGACGCCATTGCTGAAATCCAGCCAAAAACCGGTATCGAGAAATTCGACCTGGTCTACATTGATGCCAACCATCAATACGAGTACATCCTGCGTGACATGATGTACTACCAGGACCTGCTCACCGACGATGGCTTCATGCTACTCAACGATTGCTGCCACAGCCTCCAGGGCACCAAGCAGAACCTGGGCGTGCTCGAAGCCCTGAGTAGCTTCCTCAAGCGTTCGGATTTCGTGCCTGTGGCGGTTACCAACACCGATTGGTCCGATGTCATCCTGGTCAGAAAGAATTCGATGATGCTGCAGCTTGTAGATATCGCCATCACCAACTCAGATATCCCGTTCGTCGAGATCCCGCACCAGTTGCTGTCCGCCGCACGGGTTGTTTACGGCAAGCAGCGCACCAACATCAGCTTTGCCTGACCCGGCGTGAATCAAGGACGAAAGCAATGCGCCCACTGATTGTTCTTACCTTGTTCCTGCTGTGTGGCGCAGTGCAGGCCGCGCCGCAGTGCGAGGACTTCCTAAACACATTGGGCGCGTATCCAAAGGCCATCAAATATCAGGGCTGTCATCAGGAAGTGGAGTTACAGACGGCGCCCTTGATCGCGACCTACAAGATCAAAGGCACCAAAGCCACAGTGGCTGAGGGCTATCTGCAGCAAACTTTCGGCATGCCTCGCCTGCGCTTCCTGTGCTGCATGTGGGACTCGCTACGCCACTTCCACCGCGAGCGGCAAAGTGGCATCGGCTACGAAATCCTTATGGTTTCCGAAGAGACACCAATCAACCAGCGCT
Source organism: Pseudomonas rubra (assembly GCF_028656935.1). Lineage (GTDB taxonomy): Bacteria > Pseudomonadota > Gammaproteobacteria > Pseudomonadales > Pseudomonadaceae > Aquipseudomonas > Aquipseudomonas rubra. Next base: position 23,905 of record NZ_JAMDGZ010000039.1, on the reverse strand, counting down.
CACAATGGGCACAGATCGAGTACTTCTACATCACCGTCAGCGTCAATACCCTCGAACCCTGATCAAGCGTCAGCCCTTGGCGTACTGCAGCAGCACCTCCAGCGGATGACGCAACTGGCGGTCAGCCATGCGCTTGACCTGACTGCGGCACGAATAACCGGTGGCCAACGCCTCCCCCTGTTTATCCAGCTTGCCAGCCCAGGATTGCTCGAAGATGGTCCGCGAGGTGTCCTGGTTGCGCGCTTCGTGGCCGTAGGTACCGGACATGCCGCAGCAGCCGGTGGCTTCGGTGACCAGTTTCAGCCCCAGGCGAGCAAATACCTGCTCCCACTGGCGGGTACTGGCCGGCACGTTGGTTTTCTCGGTGCAGTGGGCCAGCAGGCGGAAGGTTTCGCTGGCGCTCGCAACCTGTTCGGGCAGTGCATCGATCAACCATTCCTGCGGAAGCAGGACATTTGGACAATCGCTCAGGCCATCGACCTTCTGGTACTCCTGGCGGTACACCAGGGTCATTGCCGGGTCGAGCCCCACCAGCGGCACCCCGCAATCGGCCAGGGCCTTGAGCTGGGTTGCGTTGCGGATCGCCGCTTTGCCGAAGGCGCCGAGGAAGCCCTGGACATGCAAGGGTTTGCCGTTCGCGCTGTAGGGCGCGAGGAACACCTTATGGCCAAGGCGGTGAGCCAGTTCGATGAACGACGCCAGCAAGGGTGTCTCGAAGTAGCGGGTAAAAGCATCCTGAACCAGCACGATGCTGCGCTCACGCTGGGCCGGGGTCAGCTCGCGCAGCGTCGGCACACTGGCAGCGCGCACGTTGCAACGGCTCAGGGTGTTCTGCAGGTTGAAGCGGCTTATCAGCGGGCTGTCGAGCATGCCGACGTGGCGCTCAAGCAGGCGACCGACAAACTTCGAACCCATCACCGCGTTGTACAACCCTGGCGCATAGGCCATGTAGGGAATGCTGAATTCCAGCGAGCCGATCAGGTAGTCACGTAGCGGACGCTGGTAACGACCGTGGTACAGCTCCAGAAAGCGCGAGCGAAACTCGGGCACGTTGACCTTGATCGGGCACTGCCCTGCGCAGGATTTGCACGCCAGGCAGCCCGCCATGGCCTCGTAGACTTCGTGGGAAAAGTCAGCCTCACCACGCGAACGCGCCTGGTTGTTGCGCAAGCGTTTGGGCAACTCCTTGAGCCATGAGGTCTTGTTCTTTGCCGCCGCCAATACATCGATGCTGGCGGCCCCTTGCAAGCGCAGCCATTCACGGATCAGCGAGGCACGGCCCTTGGGCGAATGCTGGCGTTCGCGGGTGGCCTTCCACGACGGGCACATGGCGTCGTTGGGGTCGTAGTTGTAGCAGGCACCGTTGCCGTTGCAGTGCACGGCGCTGCCAAAACTCTGCCAGACCCGCTCATCGATCTGCCGGTCAAAATCGCCACGCATGGGGGCTTCGTTGACCTTGATCAGGCCCTGCTCGCTGTCGGGCGGCGTACAGATCTTGCCGGGGTTGAGCTGGTTGTAGGGGTCGAACGCGCCCTTGAGTGCCTGCAGCGCCGGGTACAGCTCACCAAAGAAATCCGGCACATATTCCGAACGCAGGCCCTTGCCGTGTTCGCCCCAGAGCAGGCCGCCGTAGCGATGGGTCAGCGCCGCCACGGCATCGGATATCGGCTTGACCAGCGCCGCCTGGGCCGGGTCTTTCATGTCCAGGGCCGGGCGCACATGGAGCACGCCGGCATCGACGTGGCCGAACATGCCATAGGCCAGTCCGTAGCCGTCAAGCAAGGCGCGAAAGTCGGTGATGTAGTCGGCCAGTTGTTCTGGCGGCACCGCAGTGTCTTCAACGAACGGCTGCGGGCGCACCTCACCTTCGACGTTGCCCAGCAGGCCCACCGAACGCTTGCGCATGGTGTAGACCCGGGTCACCGCCTCGGCGCCTTCGGCCAGGGTGTGACCCAGGCGTTCGACGGCGGTATCGGCCTGCAAGTGGGCGACGAAGGCCTGCACTCGCGCGTTAACTTCAGTAGGGTCATCGCCACAGAACTCCACCAGGTTGATGCCCAGGGTCGGGCGCTCGGCTTCGGCGGGGAAGTATTCGGCGACGCTGTGCCAGACGATGTCCTTCATCGCCAGCATCAGCACCTTGGAGTCCACCGTCTCGATCGACAACGGCTTGTGCGCCATCAGCGCATTGGCGTCACGCAGGGCGTCCATGAAGCTGCTGTAGCGCACATTGACCAGCACGGCGTATTTCGGGATCGGCAGCACATTGAGCTTGGCCTCGACCACGTAGCCCAGCGAGCCTTCGGCACCGCACAGCACGCTGTTGAGGTTGAAACGGCCCTGCTCGTCGCGCAGGTGCGCCAGGTCGTAGCCGGTCAGGCAGCGGTTGAGCTTGGGGAAGATGGTTTCGATCAGCTCGGCCTGGGTTTCCTGGATCTGCCGGGCCATGCGGTACACCTCGCCGCTGCGCCCTGGCTGGGCGCAGGCCTGCTCCAGCGCCTGGTCGTCGATCGGCAGGCTGTGCAAGCGCTCGCCGCCAAGCAGCACAGTGTGCAGCTCGAGCACGTGGTCGCGGGTCTTGCCGTAGGTGCAACTGCCCTGGCCGCTGGCATCAGTGTTGATCATGCCGCCAACGGTGGCGCGGTTGGAGGTCGACAGCTCCGGAGCAAAGAACAACCCGTGGGGCTTGAGCGCAGCGTTTAGCTGGTCTTTGACCACCCCGGCCTGGACCCGCACCCAACGCTCCTCGACGTTGATTTCGAGGATGTTGTTCATGTGCCGCGACAAGTCGACGACAACACCGTCGGTCAACGACTGGCCGTTGGTGCCGGTACCGCCGCCACGGGGGGTGAGCTTGATCTGGCGAAAACGCGGCTCGGCCATCAGCGCGGCAACCCGCGCGACGTCCTCGGCGTCCAGCGGGAACACCGCCGCTTGCGGCAAGCGCTGGTAGATCGAGTTGTCGGTTGCCAGCACCGTGCGCGTGGCGTAGTCGGCACTGAACTGGCCACGGAAACCGCTGGCGCGCAGGGCGACGAGAAAATCGGCGTAGTCGCCAGCAGGGGCGCTGGTCGGCAGTTGGGCGATCATCAAAGGATGGCCTCTTTAGTTTGGCTAATCACGGGAACATCGGAACACTTGCTGGCTGAGCATAATTAAGTCAGCCTCAAGAAACTGGTATGCCAATGATCCCGGAGCTTGCCACCGGGGACAACTGGATATTTCTGCCGCTATCAATGACTTTTACGAATGAATTACCGCCATCTCACACCGTCTATGTCATTGCTGCTGGCTTTCGAAGCCGCTGCCCGGCATGAAAGCTACACCCGCGCCGCCACCGAACTGTCGCTGACCCAGAGCGCGGTGAGCCGCCAGGTCCAGGCCCTTGAGCAGCAATTGGGCTTGACCCTGTTCCGCCGCGAAGGCCGTCAGGTACGCCTGACCGATGTTGGTCGGCTGTATCAGCGGGAGATGAGCGAAGCCCTGGGCAGGATCCGCAGCGCTACCCTGCAGGCCATGGCTTACCAGTCTGGCGAAGGCAGTTTGCGCCTGGCCACGCTGCCGACCTTCGGCTCCAAGTGGCTGCTGCCGCGCCTGCATGAGTTCTACAAGTTGCACCCCGGCATGCTGGTGCACATCAATTCACGTATCGAAGCCATCGACTTCGAGACCAGCGGCATCGACGCCGCCATTGTCGTTGGCAATGCCGATCTGCCGGGGCTGGTCTGTCATCGCCTGCACGCCGAAGAGTTAATGGTGATCCTGTCGCCGGACACCGCCGCCAGCCAGACCGACTGGTCGCCGACACAGCTGTGCGAGCAGTTGCTGCTCAATGTCGCCAATAACCCCAATGCCTGGGGCGAGTGGTTTTCCCATCACGGCCTGGCACACCGCAGCATGCGCCTGGGGCCGAGCTTCGAGCTGACGTCGCACTTGATCCAGGCGGTGCGCGCCGGCATCGGCATTGGCTTGGTGCCACGCATCCTGGTGGCCGACGAGTTGGCCAGCGGTGAGCTGGTCAGCATCGGCGCGCCCTTTGCCAGCCAACGCAGTTATTACCTGATCTACCCGCCACGCAACCAGTCACTGGCGTCGCTGACGGCGTTCCGCGGCTGGTTGCTGGGGCAGATCTGAAGCGCCGGCTCAGATGCTCAGGCAGATTTTGCCGAAGTGCTGGTTGCTTTCCTGGTAGCGGAAGGCTTCAACGATCTGCTCCAGGTCGAAGGTCTTGTCCACCACCGGACGCAGGCCATTGCCGTCGATGGCGCGGACCATGGCCTGCTGCTGGGCACGGCTGCCGACCAGCACGCCTTGCAGGCGAATCTGCCGCACCAGGGCCTGGACCAGCGGCAGGTTGCCCGCCACGCCAGTAAGGATGCCGATCAGCGACACATGCCCGCCGATACGCGCAGCAATCATCGACTGCTCAAGGGTCGCCGGGCCGCCCACTTCGATCACATGATCGACACCGCGATTGCCGGTGAGCTGGCGCACCTTCTCGCCCCAAGCCGGGGTCGTGCGGTAGTTGATCAAGTGGTCGGCGCCAAGGGCTTTGAGGCGTTCAAGCTTCTCGTCGCTGGAGGAGGTGGCGATCACCGTGGCACCTGCCAGCTTGGCGAACTGCAGGGCGAAAATCGACACGCCGCCAGTGCCTTGCACCAGCACGCTATCGCCAGGCTTGAGCGAGTCATCGGCCATCAATGCGCGCCAGGCGGTGAGGCCGGCAGTGGTCAGGGTCGCCGCTTCGGCATGGCTATAGCCCTTGGGCGCATGGGTGAAAGACGTCGCGCGGGCGGTGACCTGTTCGCGGGCGTAACCATCGATGCCATCACCTGGAACCGTGGCGAAGCCTTCGACCAGCGGCTGGCCGTCCAGCCAGTCGGGGAAGAAGGTGCTGACCACTGAATCACCCACGGCAAACTCGCTCACGCCAGCGCCGACTGCGGTGACCACACCGGCGCCATCGGCCATGGGAATGCGCGGCGCAGTGGGCCCCCACATACCGCTGACCACGGCGAAATCATGATAGTTGAGCGAGTTGGCATGCAGACGCACACTGATTTCACCGGCTTGCGGGGCGTCAGCCAGACGGATGCCGACCTGCACCTTGTCGTAACCACCGCCGGTCTGGACGATAATGGCCCTGCTGGTCATGTAAATCTCCTGAATCGATTCGACAGATAGCTGACCAGTCTTTGCCCGCCTCTGCCCCAGGTCAAGCGCAAGCGCTTGCATAGTGCGCCAGCAAACCACAATAATGCGACTAATTATCAATTACTCGATATTGCCCGACCATGCCCGCCCCCGATCATGCTGCCCTGCACGCGCTCTATAGCGAACATAACGGTTGGTTGAAAAACTGGCTGCGTGCCCGCCTGGGCAATGCCAGCGATGCCGCTGACCTGGCCCAGGACACCTTTATCCGGGTGTTGAATGCGCGCAATGCCGACACCATTCGCGAGCCGCGCAGCTACCTGGGCGCCATCGCCCATGCGTTGATGATCGACAAGTTCCGGCGCAAGGCACTTGAACAGGCTTATCTGGACGAACTGGCACTGCGCCCGGAGCGGCTCGCCGAATCGCCGGAAAGCCGTTTGCTGATCCTCGAAACCCTGCTGGCGGTGGACCAGATGCTCGATGGCCTGGGCGATCGCACCCGAAACATCTTCCTGGCCGTACAGCTCGAAGGCCTCAGCTATGTGGCCACCGCCGAACGCCTGGGGGTGTCGGTGACCACGGTGAAGAAGCACCTGATCCGCGCCATGACCCACTGCCTGCTGCTGACGGACGACTGAAATGGCCCAGCCACTGGACTATCGCACCCTGGAAGCGGCCGCCACCTGGTATGTGCAGCTCAATGCCGCGCCCCCCAGCACTGCTCAGGTACAGGCCTGGCAAGACTGGCTGGGCAAAAGCCAAGCCCATGCCCAGGCCTGGGCGCGGGTAGAAAAGCTGCAGCGTCAGCTGGGACGGCTGCCGGCCGAGGTCGCCCTGCCGACCCTGGCTGGCGTGCGCGCCCGGCGCCGCGCCGTGCTCAAGACCCTGGCCCTGCTCATGGCCGTCGGTGCAACCGGCTGGGCGGTGCGTGAAAGCACGCCTGGCCAGGCGCTGATGGCCCAGTTGCGTACCGGCAAGGGCCGGCGCCGCCAGGTTCGCCTGGACGATGGCAGCCAACTCCAACTCAACACCGACAGCGCTGTGGATATCCGCTACGACGGCCAACAGCGCCTGCTGCGCCTGTACAGCGGCGAAATCATGGTGCAGACCGCGCGTGACAGTGCGGCTCGCCCGTTCATCGTTGAAACCACTGAGGGCCGGGTGCGCGCCTTGGGCACACACTTCAGCGTACGCAGCGACAACGGCCTGAGCCGGGTCAGCGTGCTCGAGCATGCGGTTGAGGTGCGCCCGCTCGACCAGCCGCTGTTGATGCTGCGCCTTGAGGCCGGGCAGAGCGTCAGCTTCGAGCGCAACCGGATCAACGCTGCCAGCTCCGCCCTGCCCGGCACTGGCGCCTGGACCCTGGGCATGCTGACCGTGGTCGAATGGCGCCTGAGCGATTTCATCAGCGAACTGCGCCGCTATCGTCCCGGCGTATTGCGCTGCGCCGCGAGCATCGCCGACTTACGCCTGTCGGGTGCCTTTCGTATCGACGACACCGACACCATCCTGGAAAACCTCGGTGTGTCGCTGCCGGTCAAGGTGCGTTACATGACCCGCTACTGGGTCAGCATCGAAGCTGTCTGAAGAAATTTCGCACAAAGGGTTGCCGATTTTCATTCTCATTCGGCTACGCAGTTAAAGCGGCAAATTTCGACCGCCCCTCTGCCCAGCCAATCGAAGGAAATCCTGCATGACCCCGACTTGTCCGCGCGCCCCTCGCGCTCTGGTTCGCGCTGTCCACCTGGCACTGTTTGGCCTGCCCCTCATGCCTATGGCACTGCTGCCGGCCCAGGCCATGGCGCAGAGCGCCAGCACGCAATTCCAGATCGCCCCGGGCCCGCTGGGCACCACCCTGAGCCTGTTTGCCACCCGTGCCAACATCACCCTGTCGTTCGATGCGCGCCAGACCCAAGGCCAGCAGTCGGCCGGCCTGCACGGCAACTACTCAGTCGAAGAAGGCCTGGCGCGCCTGCTCAACGGCACCGGCCTGCAGGCCCAGCGCCAGTCCAACGGCGGCTACGTGCTGGTGCCGGTCAGCAGCGGCGCGGCGCTGGAGCTGGGCGCCACCAGCATCAATGCCCAGGGCCTGGGTGAAACCACCGAGGGGACACATTCCTACACCACGGCGGCAACCCGCACCGCGACCAAGCTGCCGCTATCGATCCGCGAAACCCCACAAACCATCACCGTGGTCACCCGCCAGCAGATGGACGACCAGGGCGCACAAAGTATTTCCGATGTATTGCGCAATACCCCCGGCGTATCGGCGCAAACCTACGACAGCGACCGCACCGAGTTTTCCAGCCGGGGCCTGGTGATCACCAACTACCAGTACGACGGCGTCAACACCGTGTATGACGGTGTGTATGGCGAAGGCACCGCACATGTCGACATGGCCATCTATGACCGGGTGGAAGTGCTCAAAGGCGCGACCGGTCTGATGACCGGTTCCGGCGATCCCTCGGCCACGGTCAACCTGATCCGCAAGAAACCGACCGCGCAGTTCCAGGGCTCGCTCACTGGCAGTGCCGGCAGTTGGGATGATTATCGCGGCGAAGTCGATGTCTCCGGCCCGATCAACAGCAGCGGCAGCGTGCGCGGGCGCTTTGTCAGCGCCCAGCAGGACAAGAAGGGTTACCAGGACCATTACCAGCAGAGCAAAGAGGTGTACTACGGAATCCTCGAGGCCGACATTACCCCGGACACCCTGTTGACCGTCGGCATCGACCAGCAGACCACCACCCCGCGTGGCAGTTCCTGGACCGGCAACCCGGTGTACTACACCGACGGCGGCCGCACCGATTTCTCACGCTCGTTCAACCCAGGTGCCGACTGGAGCCGCCGCGACTTCCAGAACCGCACCTACTTCGCCTCGCTGGAACAGGCACTGGCCAACGACTGGTCGCTCAAGCTGACCGTCAACCAGTTGCAAAGCGACCACGACACCCGCCTGGCCTCGGCCAGCGGCGGTGCTCCGGATCGCAACGGTGATGGCATGTACTTCTTCTGGGGCCGCTGGGAAGGCCATCGGGTACAGAACAGCGCCGACCTGAACCTATCCGGCCCGTTCACCCTGTTCGGTCGCCAGCATGATCTGGTCGTCGGCCTGGACACCAACCACTCACGCCAGACCGGCGCGACCTGGGACACCAGCGAATTTGCCATGGTCCCCGGCAGCATCTTTGACTGGGACGGCCACATCGGCGTGCCGAACTTCCCGAAAAACGGCAAGTACGAGCAGAAGAAGAGCCAGAACGGCGCCTACATCGCCACCCGTCTGCACCCGACCGACGACCTCTCGCTGATCCTCGGCACCCGGGTCAGTACCTTCAAATACAACGACAACTACGACTACGACGGCCTCAACCCTTTGTTCCAGGACAACCAGGCCAGCTATCAGCAACATGGCGTGGTCACCCCGTACGCCGGTATCGTCTATGACCTGGACGACACCTACTCGGTGTACGCCAGCTACACCTCGATCTACCAGCCGCAGAGTAACAAGGAAAGCAACGGCGCCACTCTCGATCCGGTGGAAGGCGACAGCTATGAAACCGGCCTGAAAGCTGCCTACTTCGACGGCAAGCTCAACGCCAGCCTGGCGCTGTTTCGCATTGAGCAGGACAACGTTGCCGAATCGATCGGCACCAACCCTGCGACCAACGAAGGAATCTTCAAGGCCACCAACGGCGCCACCACCCAGGGCATCGAACTGGAAGTTGCCGGTGAACTGCGCGAAGGCTGGAACCTTTCGGCGGGCTACACCTATGCTCGTTCGCGCGATGCCGACGAGCAGCGCATCTATGGCTTCCCGATGAGCACCAGCAAACCTGAGCACCTGGTGCGGGTGTTCACCACCTATCGCCTGCCGGGAGCACTGGACAAGATCACCGTGGGGGGTGGGATCAACTGGCAGAGCGCGTTCTACGGCAAGATCTACAACCGCGCGCTCGAGGACTATAGCTTCATCAAGCAAGGCGGCTACACCTTGGTCGACCTGATGACCCGCTACCAGTACAACGAGCAATTGAGCTTCACGGTCAATGCCAACAACGTGTTCGACAAACGTTACCTGACCGGGTTGGGCAACTTCGACACCACCTACTACGGAGATCCGCGCAATGTGATGCTGACGACGCGCTGGGAGTTCTGAGGCCTTTCGCGGGGCAAGTCGGGTCGCCGCATCGCCGCTCCCACTTGCCCCGCGACAGATTCAACTCAATGGTCGAGCATCACCTGCAACGCCCGACAATCCGCCGCGTGCCAGTCGGCAAGCTGCGGCCAGGGATTGTCCGGCAGGTTGACCAGGATCGTCCGCGTTCCGGCTGCACGACCACAGTCCAGGTCAAAGCGGTAATCGCCAACCATGACCATCTCGGTCGGTGCCACATCCCAGGCTGCGGCCAGTTTCAGCAACCCACCCGGGTCCGGTTTGGGCGGTGCTTCGTCGCGACCAAGGATGTGCTCGACAGCAAAGCAGTCGGCCAGGCCAATTGCCTCAAGGGTGACATGCGCCAGCTCCCGGGCATTGCGGGTTAGGATACCCAGCGTGCAACCGCGCCCGAGCAAATCGCGAACCAGCTCCACAGCGCCGATGGCCGGGCGCGAACCGATTGCAAGCTCGCGCTCATGTTCCAGCAACCAGGCGTGCTTGGCTGCAGCCTCTGCGGCAGGCAAGGCCGCCAGGTGGGTGAGGATGTCGTGGGTCTGGGGAATTTCCAGCGCCTCCTTGATCGCGGCAAAATCATGCACGGCGACAGTCAAGGTGCCGTCCATGTCGAACACCCAGTGGCGAATCTGCTGCAGGTTCATTGCCAATCCTTACGATGACGGATGAGGCCTTCCTGACATGATGAGGCCACCAGTTGCCCGGCCTGGTTGTAGATATTGCCACGGGCAAAACCACGGGCATTACCGGCCCACGGGCTGTCCATGGCGTACAGCAGCCACTGGTCGGCGCGCAGGTCGCCATGGAACCATAGTGCGTGGTCGAGGCTGGCGATCTGCATGTCCTTCTGCCACACCGATTTACCATGGGGCAGCAGCGAGGTGGTCAGCAGGCCGAAATCCGAAGCGTAAGCGAGCATGTACTTGTGCAGCGCCGGCACGTCCGGCAGGTTGCCATCGGCGCGGAACCATACGTACTTCACCGGCTCGCCCGGTTTGGGGTTGAACGGATCCACGGCGGTCACCGGGCGCATTTCGATCGGCTTGGCGCAGAGCATCTTGTCGCGAATGGTTTCAGGCAGGCGATCGGCCATGCGCTTGGCCAGTTCGACTTCCGACGGCAGGTTTTCCGGGCCGACTACGCTGGGCATCTGACTCTGGTGCTCGAAGCCTTCTTCGTCGTACTGGAACGAGGCACTGCAGGTGAAGATGGTCTGGCCCTTCTGGATCGCCGTCACCCGTCGGGTGCTGAAACTGCCACCATCGCGCACACGGTCGACCGAATAGACCACCGGCATGCTGGCATCACCCGGGCGCAGGAAGTAGCCGTGCAGCGAGTGCACATGACGCGCTTCTTCGACCGTCTGACTGGCCGCCGACAGCGACTGGCCCAGTACCTGGCCACCGTACAACTGGCGAAACCCCAGGTCCTGGCTTCGCCCGCGGAACAGGTTTTCCTCGATCGATTCCAGGCTCAACAGGTCAACCAGATCGTCCAACACGTGGCTCATTCAAGATTCTCCAAGGCAATGCGCAACTGCAGCAAATAATACAGGGTTTGTCATTGCCAGCCTGTATGTTGTGCAATTCAGCCGCGCAGGGTGGCCTGCCACTGGGCGCGGTCGATGCGGTACAGCACGTGCGGTCGCAGGGGGTGGCCGGGCTCAAGCTTGGGGTGTTCGAAGCTGCCGGCCAGGTCCTGCTGCATACCGATGGCCTGCATGACTTTCTGCGACGCCAGGTTGTGCTCGGTGGTGAACGACACCACCTGTTCCAGGCCCAGTTGAGCGAAGGCGCAACGCAGGCTGGTCCAGGCCGCTTCACTGGCGAACCCCAGCCCCCAGTGGCGCCGGGCCAGGCGCCAGCCGATCTCCACGGCCGGGGCGAAGTCGGCGGCAAAACTCACGTTGAGCAGGCCGGTCATGCCGATGAACGCGCCGGTATCTTTGCGTTCCAAGGCCCACAGGCCATAGCCGTACTCATTGAAGTGACCGCGGATCCTGCCGATCAGCGCGGCACTCTCCAGCCGGGTCAATGGCGCTGGAAAATAGCGCATGACCTGAGGGTCGGCGCACATCGCCGCGAACTCCGCCAGGTCCTCATCCTGCCATTGGCGCAACAGCAGCCGTGCGCTTTCCAGTTCCAATATCGGGGTCATGCTCGGCTCCTTAATCTACAGCCTGCAGTCTACAGCGTAGGTAACAACCTCTGCCTCCAAGCTATTTTTCACATCCATTTCACTCGCTCTGCACCTTGCGTTTTCTACAGTGCGCACACTTGCGAACTTGCCTGAAGTGGTCCCATGTCTTCTTCTCTTACAACTCACACACTTGCCTGCACCGCCCCCAAAAAGCGACGACTCGACAGGCGCTCGCGAAAACTCCTGACCGGGCTGGGGATTCTGTTTACCCTGGTCATCCTTGCATTGTGGTGGTCATCAAGGACACAAATCGTGGACCTGGGCAGCGATAATCAGATGCACAACAGTGGTGTCTATACCGACTGGGCCAAGGGCAACATCATTGTTTTGATCCGTCATGCTGAACGATGTGACCGCTCGCCCAATCCATGCCTGGACGACCTCAGCGGCATTACCCTCGAAGGCAGCCACGCAGCCAGCGAAGTGGGCAGTGCAATCCAGCGCCTGGGCATGGATAACGCTCAGGTGCTGAGCAGCCCGCAAGTCCGTACCCGGCAAACCGCGCACTTCATGTTCGGCAAGGCGATTGCCAGCCAAGACTGGTTGACCCACTGCGACAAGGGTTTTGCCCATGCTGCCTTCGAGCACAAGACCGCCGACCACAACCTGGTGCTGGTGACCCACAGCGGCTGCATCGATCAACTTGAGCGGCAATTGAACGTTCCTGGCGGCGAACGCTCCAGTGCCTATGCCAGTGCGCTGTTCGTGTCCATGGGCCGCAACGGCAAGGCGCGGATTCTCGGCCAGATGAACGCGAATGAATGGCACAAACTTGTTTCCAGCACAGGGAAGTAAACGATGCAGGCCCCCTCTCGTCGCGCCTTCTACATGAACAACCTGGGCTTGCCGCTGCTCCTGGCGGCCCTGGTTTTCCTCATGTTCGACCTCACCAACCTGGACCGGTTGATCAGCAACCTGCTGCTTGACCCGCTCAGTGGCCAGTTCCCCTTACTGCATAATCAGTGGTTCGAGAAAGTCACGCACAAATGGCCGCGAATCTTGCCGAACTGGACGGGTGAGATGGCAGTTATCGGCCTGCTGCTCTCGTTTATCTGGCCACGTTTTGCCGCGTATCCACAGGCGATGCCCAGCCGCACGCTGGAGAAGTGGCGTATCGCTCCGGCGCTGCGTTTCACCACCCGCTATCGTCGTGACCTGCTGTTCGTGGTGGTGGCCTTCACCCTGTGCACCACAGTCATCCATTACCTGAAAAGCCATACCAGTGTGTATTGCCCGGTCGAGACCACCTTGTATGGCGGTGCCCAACTGCACCAGGAATGGTTCGAGAACTTCACCTGGCTGGACAAGGCCGGCGCCGGCCGCTGCTGGCCGGGTGGCCATGCTTCCAGCGGCTTTACCCTGTTGGCAGTGTATTTTGTTGCCCTGCGCCACCGTTGGGCTCATGCACGCAAACTGCTGGTGGCAGTCCTGGTACTGGGCTTGGTTTACGGCACTGCCCGCGTACTGCAAGGCTGGCACTACATGTCGCACACGTTCTGGGCGGGCATTTTCGTCTGGCTGACCACCTGGCTGACGGCCCTGTTTTTTTACGGTCGGCTGGCGTTGCAGGCACCCGCGCGTGCACGCACAAGGCAACGACCGCAGCCATTGGTCAACGCCACGCAAGCATCACTACGCCCAGAGTGACCAGGCTGATGCCAGCCCATTGGCGCAGGTCGAGCCTTTCACCCAACAGGGTCACCCCGAGCACCGCCACCAGGACCACACTGAGTTTATCCACAGGCGCCACTTGTGATGCCTGGCCCAGTTGCAAGGCGCGGAAGTAACAGATCCACGACGCGCCGGTGGCCAGCCCCGACAGCACCAGAAACAGGTAGCTGCGGGCAGAAATCGCGCTCAATGATTGGTACTGGCCGGTGGCATACACAATCAGCGCCAGGCTGAACAGCACCACCAGCGTGCGCAGCAACGTAGCGAAGTCCGCGTTGATACCGCTGATGCCGACCTTGGCAAAGATCGCAGTCAGGGCGGCAAAGAGGGCGGATAACACCGCCCAGAAGGTCCAGGAAGCCAACACCATGAATACGCCTGTGCAATGAGCCTGCCGCTCAGTGTAGAAGCTGGCGCAACAGCCTTGCCAACTGGCAAGATCAAGCTCTGTTTCGCTCAAGACCCTGCCATGCCGCTGCCGCTGATCTACCACGACGACTACAGCCCGGAATTTCCCGCCGAGCACCGCTTTCCGATGGACAAGTTCCGCCTGTTGCGCGATCACCTGGTCGCCAGCGGCCTGACCACGGATGCTGCGCTGCTGCGCCCGCAGATTTGCCCCAACGACATCCTCGCCCTGGCCCATGACCGCGCCTACATCGAGCGCTACATGAACGGCGAGCTGTCGCGCGAAGACCAGCGACGCCTTGGCCTGCCCTGGAGCGAGGCCCTGGCCCGACGCACCGTGCGCGCGGTCGGCGGCTCTCTGCTGGCCGCCGAACAGGCGCTGGAGCATGGCATCGCCTGTCACCTGGCCGGCGGCACCCATCACGCCCATTACGATCACCCGGCCGGCTTCTGCATCTTCAACGACCTGGCAGTAATCAGCCACTACCTGCTTGCGGCCGGGCGGGTGCACAGGGTGCTGATTTTCGACTGCGACGTGCACCAGGGCGACGGTACCGCGCGCATCCTCCACAACACCGCCGATGCCATCACCGTGTCACTGCATTGCGAGCAGAACTTCCCGGCACGCAAGGCCGAAAGTGACTGGGACATTCCCCTGCCCCGCGGCATGGGTGACCAGGCCTACCTGAAGGTGGTGGACGACGCGCTCAACTACCTGCTGCCGCTGTATCGCCCGGACCTGGTGCTGTACGACGCCGGCGTCGACGTGCACAAGGACGACGCCCTGGGCTATCTGCAGCTCACCGATGAAGGCGTTGCGGCACGTGACGAAAGCGTGCTGCGCCACTGCCTGGGGCGTGACATTGCGGTCGTCGGCGTGATTGGCGGTGGCTACAGCAAAGACCGCGAGGCCCTGGCCCGTCGCCACGGGATACTGCACCACAGCGCCAGCCGCGTGCTGGGTTACTCACAATGACTGTGGAACCGCCTGTGGATAACCTGCGGGAAAGCCCTTCAACGCCTTTAACCACCTGGCCTTGAGCCTACTGTACATTTTTTGACCAGTACTTCCCGGCGTCCCGCTAAGGTAGAATGCCGGCTCTTTTCCCAGCTTGCAGCCGACCATGACCGACACCCTCACCGCCGACCGCCCACACGTTGCCATTATCGGAGGCGGGCCGGCCGGGTTGATGGCCGCCGAAGTGCTGAGCCAGGCCGGGGTCGCTGTCGAGCTATACGATGCCATGCCTTCGGTGGGTCGCAAGTTCCTTCTGGCCGGGGTCGGCGGCATGAACATCACCCACTCCGAGCCTTATCCTGCGTTCATCGCTCGCTATGCCGAGCGCGCAGGGGACGTCGCCCGCCTGCTCGAAGGCTTCGATGCCGACGTGCTGCGCCAGTGGATTCACGACCTGGGTATCGAAACCTTTGTCGGCAGTTCCGGCCGGGTCTTCCCCCGTGACATGAAAGCCGCGCCGCTGTTGCGTGCCTGGCTCAAGCGCCTGCGCGACGCCGGCGTGGTTATCCACACCCGCCACCGCTGGCTGGGCTGGAATGCCGAAGGCGCCTTGCGGATCGCTTATCCACAGGGCGAGCTGACACTCAAACCGACCGCCACCGTGCTGGCACTGGGCGGCGGCAGTTGGTCTCGGCTGGGCTCGGATGCCGCCTGGCTGCCCTGGCTACAGGCGCAAGACGTACAGATTGCGCCCTTGCAGCCCGCCAACAGCGGCTTCGAAGTCGCGGGCTGGAGCGCTGTGCTCAAGGACAAGTTTGCCGGCGCGCCACTGAAGAATATTGCCCTGAGCCTTGAAGGCCAGGCGCCACGCCTGGGCGAGTGCGTGCTCACCACACTTGGGCTCGAAGGCAGCCTGGTGTATGCCTGGTCGGCGCAGATTCGTCAGGCGATCAACCGCGACGGCAGCGCCAGGGTGCTGATCGACCTGCTGCCCAACCGGCCTGTGGATAACATCCAGCAAGCCCTGGCCAAGCCACGGGGCTCACGCTCGATGGCCAAGCATCTACACAGCCAACTGGGGCTGGACGGGGTCAAGGCGGCGCTGTTGCGTGAACAGACTGATCAGCAGACCTTTGCTGACCCGCTGTTGCTGGCGCGGGCGATCAAAGCCTTGCCAATCACCCTGGTGCGCCCTCGCCCGCTGGATGAAGCGATCAGCAGTGCCGGCGGGGTGACCTTTGAAGCGCTGGATGAGCGTTTGATGCTCAAGCAGGTCCCCGGTGTGTTCTGTGCCGGTGAAATGCTCGACTGGGAAGCGCCGACCGGCGGCTATCTGCTGACGGCCTGTTTTGCCAGTGGGCGCAAGGCCGGCCTGGGGTTGCTGGAGTGGCTTGACGGTTGAAAAATCGCGGGGCAAGCCCGCTCCCACAGGATTGATGCCAAGCCCTGCGGGAGCGGCGATGCGGCGACCCGACTTGCCCCGCGATGGCATACTCAAGGCTTGCGCTTGCGCGGCCCGGTGTTGAAGGCCGGCACCTTGCGCACCGGCTTGGCCTGCGGCGCTGCCGCTGGCGTCTCGGCGCTGTCCATCCAACGCCCGAGGCTGCGTTTGCTGCTGCTCTCTTTGGGCTTCTTCGGCTTTTTCGGTTTTTTCAGCACCTGGCCGCTGGCGTCGGTCATCGGCACCTTGTGGTCCGGAATGAAATCCGGCTCTTCATGGCGTGGCAAAGTCTTGCGAGTAAGGGTCTCAATCGCCGACAGCAACTGCACCTCATCGGCACACACCAGCGAAATCGCCTCACCACTGTTGCCCTTGCGCCCGGTACGGCCGATGCGGTGAATGTAATCCTCAGCGACGATCGGCAGGTCGAAGTTGACCACCAGCGGCAGGTCGTCGATGTCCAGGCCGCGCGCCGCTACATCAGTAGCCACCAGGATCTGGATTTCGCGCGCCTTGAAGCTGTCCAGTGCGCGCTGACGTGTAGCCTGGGGCTTGTCGCCATGGATACCGTCGGCATTGACACCCTGGCCACGCAGGCGCTCGACCAGTTGGTCGACACCGTTGCGGGTCTTGGCAAATACCAGCACCTGCTTCCAGCGCTGCTTGCGCATCAGGTGGCTGAACAGCTCCGGCTTGCGCTTCTTGTCCACCGGCACGATCCACTGCTTGACCGTGCTGGCGGTGACGTTACGCGGGCTGACTTCAATGCTCAGCGGGTCGTTGAGGGTCTGCGCCGCCAGTTGGCGAATCTCGTCGGAGAAGGTCGCCGAGAACAGCAGGGTTTGCCGGCGTGCCGGCAAGGCGGCGTAAACCGCGCGCAGCTCTTCGGCAAAGCCCAGGTCGAGCATGCGGTCGGCTTCATCGAGCACCAGCGCCTGCAACTGGTTGAACTTCAACGCGTTCTGACGGAACAGGTCAAGCAGGCGGCCCGGGGTGGCCACCAGCAGATCGACGCCCTTGCGCAACTTCATCATTTGCGGGTTGATGCTGACCCCGCCGTACACCGCATAGGTGCTCAACGGCAGGTGTTCGGCGTATTCACGAATGTTGGCGTGAACCTGCTCGGCCAGCTCGCGAGTCGGCACCAGTACCAGGGCGCGTACCGAGTTGCCGGCAACCTTGGCCCCTTCCAGCGTGAGGCGCTGCAGCAGCGGCAGGGCAAAACCTGCGGTCTTGCCGGTGCCGGTCTGGGCGGCGGCCATCAGGTCGCGGCCCGCCAGCACCGCAGGAATGGCCTGGGCCTGGACCGGCGTCGGGGTGTTGTAGTCCAGGCGCTCGAGCGCGCGCAGCAAGGGTTCGATCAGGCCGAGTTTGGCGAAAGTCATGGCAATACCGTCTGGGGAATTCAGCAATGGCGGCAGTTTACCTTGTTCAGGCCCGGCGCGTGCCGCCATTGCAATCAGCCTGGCGGTTGAAAACGTACCTTGAGCAGACGATCGACCCCTTCACCCAAGTAGAACGAAAAGGGCCTGCCGCTCTGGTAGGCAACCGCGCGACAAGCATCGAACGCCTCAGGGTCACTGCGGATGAAATACGCGTAAGGCTGATACCGGACGGTACCCATCGAGCCGAACTCGAACACCAGCCGATCGACAGTCTCCGGACGCTGAATGCGCACCCGCATGCCGCCCATCTCCAGGCGCTCGAGCAGTTGCTGGTCATCGAAAGTCAGCTGCGCCGGCGCCTGGATCTGCTCACCGCTGGCCATGCGCAGTTTCATCTCCCCGCGCAGGTCGCTGCCACTGACATCGAACTCGGTCACCTCAAAAGGCAAGGCACCGTGCAGCCTGGCATTGGCCTCACAAATCATGTCGGCCTGCGGCTTTTGTGTGGTCGACTGCTCATTGCGCCGCAATTGCACGTCGATGTTCGAGAGAAAACTGAAATACAGGGGCAGTGATACTTCACCGAGCCCGACGACCTCTTCGGACGCCGGGCCGAAGTCGTAGACACCCAGGCCCAGCGTGCGCGCCTGACGCATGTCGACCTGCAGCCGGCCACTGAGCCGGGCGGCTTCACGAGCAGGCTCGAAGGACTCGAACAATGCTTGCAAATCCCGGCGCTGCCTGGCGTTCAGGGCATCATCGGCAAAGCGCACCTGCAAGGCGCGGCGGCTGTCTGGATCGAGCACAAGGTCGATCTTTTGCGTATCGATGCGCTGTGCGGCCATGATTTGCTGCAGCGCCTGGACATATCGCGGATCGATCTCGTCACTGCCGCTGTTGAGGGTGACCGACTCCTGAAAATACAGAGTCATGAAGGTGCTTCTGTCGTCGCGCAACATGACCATGCACACCACGATCACTGCCACGCAACCCACGATCTTCACTGCCGTCCTGGCAATACGTCCTTTCATTTACAGAGTTCACCTTCCACGTCGCCAACAGGTTTGGCTTTTTCCACGGCCGGTCGGCGCCACTGCGGCACGCCGATCAGCACAACGGCGCCAATGATAACCGCCATCGCCACGCACTCCTCGAAACCGATCTGTTCGCCGGCAAAAACAATCCCCAACAACACCGCTACCGCCGGATTGACGTAGGCATAGCTGGTAGCGGCTGCCGGGCGCACGTGCTTGAGCAGATACATGTAAGCGCTGAAGGCCAGGATTGAACCGAAGACCACCAGGTAGGCCAGCGCCCCCCAACCGGCGGCAGTGGGCATCTGGGTCATGCGTTCACCGCTCAACACACTGCCGAGCAGCAACACCACGCCACCCACCAGCATTTCTGCAGCACTGGCCATCGGCCCCGCTGGCAGCGGCAGGCTTTTGCTCCAGACCGAGCCAAAGGCCCAGGAGGCGGCGGCAAACAGAATAAGCGCGGCACCAACCGGGCTCGCCTGCAGGTTGGAGCCCAAGTTGAGCATGGCAATACCCACCAGCCCCATGACAATTCCGGCCCACTCCAGACGGGTGTTGCGATGCCCCCAGAACAGGCCGAACATCAGGGTGAATAACGGCACCGTGGCCACCGCCAAGGCCGCCACACCCGAGGCTACCCCTGCGTGCTCGGCCAGGGTCACGCCACCGTTGCCACAGCTGAGCAGCAGTATGCCAATCACGCCCGCCGCCCGCCATTGCGGCCAGGTCGGCGCCGGCACTCCGCGCCAGCGCAAAAAGCCATAGAGCAAAGCGCCGGCAATGACAAAACGCACCCCCGCCATCAACAACGGCGGCCAGGACTCGACACCGATGCGAATCACCAGGTAGGTCGAGCCCCAGACTAGGTACAAGGCCAGAAAGGCGCCGATCAAGACTAACGGGAAGCGACGGGAGGCAGGCATGGGGGGCTCGAATTATTGGTGTCGGGCAGTTAGTTTAGAAAGGCAGCACAGTAAACATAAGTTACAAAACCTGTTTAAACCAACAGTACACTTTTGAAACAACGGTTCTTTTGGCCTTGTGCCTTTGAATCGACAACAACTCTCTGGAAACCCATGGACAAGTACGATCGCATGCTCCTCAGCGCCCTGCTGGACAACGGCCGCGCCTCCTTTGCCGACCTTGCGCGCAAGGTCAACCTGTCGGCCCCGGCGGTCGCCGAACGGGTGGCCAAACTTGAGGTCAGCGGGGTGATTACCGGTTATCAGGCCAAGGTCGACCTGGAGAAGATCGGCCTGCCGATCCAGTGCGTGATCGAGCTGCGCCTGGCCAGCCATGGCAACCAGCAGGCTTACGCAGAACTCATGCAGATCCCACAACTGACCGAGTGCCACCGGGTGACTGGCGATCCCTGTGTGATCATGCAGGCGGCCGTGGCGTCGATGCCGGAACTGGAGGAGTTGATCAACCGCGTCGCCCAGTTCGGCTTCAGCAAGACCTCGATCATTCTCTCCAGCGCCGTGGAGCGACGTTTACCGCTGGGCCATCTGGAGCACAACGGCAAAAAGACCTAACGGTAGCTTTTCAGCGCTTCGCCGATCTTCGCTGCGGGGACTTTCTGCAGGCTGCAAAACAACTGGTGGGAAACGCCGTTGACGCCCTGCTGGCGCAACTGCCCGGCCAGGTGCTGGGCGAGGTTGGCGGCCATCTCTGCATCGGCCATGGCCCGGTGGGCGGTACCGGTGTCAGGCAGGCCGGCCCAACGGGTCAGAGTGCCGAGTTTGTGGTTCGGCGCCGACGGCATCAGGCGCCGCGCCAGCAACATCGAGCAGGCAAACCGCTGGCTACGGCTGCGGCCGATCTGGGCAAGCTCAAAGTCCCAGAACTTCTGGTCGAACGAGGCATTGTGCGCCAGCATCGGCGTGTCACCGACGAACTCGGCCACCTCGTTCATCACCCGGGCAATCGGTGGCGCGCTGCGCAACATGGCGGTGGTGATGCCGGTCAATCCAGCGACAAACGCAGGTACTGGGACCCCGGCATTCATCAGGCTTTGATAGCGCTCGACAATGCGCCCACGTTCGAGCATGACCACTGCCACTTCCGTGGCCCGGCATCCGGTGCCGGGTGAAATACCGGTGGTTTCAAAGTCGATGACAGCGATACGTTCCAAAACGACAACCTCAGAAATCTTAATGCTTGAGCAGCAGGCCGCCCTCGATGGGCACATAACGGCTGGCGGCGCGAATCAGCGAATTGGCGGTGAGCCCCGGCACACCATAGGCGACGGCCGCAATGCCGTGTCGGCTGATGACACGCTCAAGCAGCAGGTCGAAATCACCATCCCCCGAGGCCAGCACCACCTCATCGACCCGCGCGGCGGCGTCGATCACGTCGAGGGTGATGCCCACGTCCCAGTCGCCCTTGGCCGAGCCGTCGCTGCGCTGGATGTAGGGTTTGAGTTTGACGGTGAAACCGAGGTTGCGCAGGATCTGCTGAAACTGCTGCTGCTTGCTGTCGCCGCGGTCAATGGCGTAGGCCACGGCTTCGACGATCTGTCCGTGCTGGCTGATGTCAGCCCACAGCGCCGCGTAGTTGAAATGACAACCGTAGGCCTGACGCACGGTGTAGTAGAGGTTTTGCACGTCGGCGAATACCGCGATCTTCTTCACCGTTTGTCCTCATGGCGCCGCGGCGCTGTTGGCGACTGCCGCACACCGGAGCCGTTTCGGCGCCCAGTATGCCAGCCCGCAGGCCATGCAGGTAGGCGCGATCAGACGAAGCTGTCGTCGTCACCGCCGAAGAAGCCGCCATCGTCACTGCCGTAGTCAGTGTCCATGAAGCCGCCCTGATCATTGCCATAGCTACTGTTATCGGCGGTCAGGCGCTGATCGTCGTTGCTGCCCCAGCCACCGCTGTCGCTGGCCGGGGCCGGTTCGTCCTTGATCACCTCGACCACTTCTTCAGGCTGCGAGTGGTGGTTGAACAGGCTGCTGATGCCCTGGGCGAGCATTACCCCACCGGCCACACCGGCGGCGGTTTGCAGCGCGCCACCGAGAAAACTGCTGGCACCGCCGCGCGCAGGTGCCTGGGCCGGTGCGGCGTTGAAACCCTGCTGCTGGTCGGGTTGGTTGAATGACGGCCGAGACGGTTCGCGCCAACCGCCACCGCTGGCAGGAGCGCTGGCCGCCGCCTGGTTTTGCACCGGCTGTGGACCACGGGTACCGCTGCCGAAGATGCTCGACAAAAAGCTACCGCTGTTGCTCGGCGCAGTGGCCGCAAACTGGGCCTTGGCCTGATTCAGCTCAGCCTGCAGTTGCTTGTTCTGCTCGTCCAGGCGCTTGAGCGCAGCCTCCTGTACCAGGATCGCCTGGGCCATGTAGTAGGGCGCCGCCGGTTGCTGCTGCAGGTGTTCGGCAATGCGTGCCTGGGCCTGGGCGTCGCGCGGTACGGACGGGTCCTGGGCTTGCTTGAGTCGACCGAACAGGTCGTCGATCAGGGTTTGTTCTTCACTGTTCATGGGCAACCTCACTGCAAAACCGGAAAAATCGAGTACGGGTAAAATGGGGTGCCGGGCCTTCGGATTCAACACAAGGCGTGATTAAACTTTCTTCAGGTTGGCCTGCGGCTGGGCTAAAGTGACGCCCTGCTTTTTTCAATGCGATATCGACTGATGAATCCGCTTAGCGTTCTGCGCGACTCCTTGTATTTTTTCCGCCGTCACCTGCTGAGCATTGCCCAGTTGTGTCTGCCGTTGGTGGTGCTCGAAACACTGTGCAGCCATCTGTTGTACCAGCAACTGGGCAAGGACGCTTCGCCAGGCTACGGCATGCTGGTCGGCCTGCTGTTCTACCCGCTGTACAGCGCCGCGCTGATCCTCTACCTCGACACCCGCAGCAACGGCTACACCCCGCTCAAGCGCAACCTGCTGGCCATGGCTCTGCGCCTGTGGCCGTCGTTCGCCCTGATGGTGATGCTCAGCTCGTTGCTGATCGTGGCCGGTGCGGCGCTGTTCATCATTCCCGGCATCTGGGTCATGATTCACCTGGTGTTCGCCGAGTACGTACTGGTGCTGCGCGGCCTGCCGCCGATCGAAGCCATGCGTGAAAGCTTCAAGCTCAGTACCGGTAATTTCTGGCGCATCGTCAGCTGCATTCTTGGCGTGCTGGCACCACTGTGGCTGATCGACGGCCTGAGCATGATGCTGCTGCCCGAGCCTTCGACACTGGTGCAACTGCTCATGGACAGCGTCAACAGCTTCCTGCAGCTGTTCAGCACCGTGGTCATGTTCCGCTTGTACATGCTGGTCAGCGAACCGGTTGCAGAGCCACCGCTGTCCTGACTGGTTAGCCGATGACCCGACTACTGCGCAACGCCCTGCTGACCCTGCTTGTTCTGTTCGCCCTGCTGTGGCTGCTGGCCGCTCAACTGAGCTGGCAACCCGAGCCGCGTGAAGCCCTGCCAGTCAGCTGCCGCGCGGGCAATGCGGCGCTGGTGCCGGGCCAGGTGCTCAAGGTGATGACCTGGAACGTGCAGTACCTGGCCGGCAAACGCTACGTGTTCTGGTACGACCAGGGCCATGGCGACGACACCCGCCCTACCCCGCAGGACCTCGCCTTCAACCTCGATGAAGTGGCACGGGTGATCCGCGCCGAACAACCCGACATTGTCCTGCTCCAGGAACTGGACAACAACGCCAAGGCCAGCGACTACCAGGACCAACTGGCGTTGCTGCGCGAGCGTCTGGTGGATATCTACCCCTGCGCGGTTCAGACCTACGACTGGAAAGCCGATTTCGTCCCCGACTGGCACATCTTCGGCAGCGTCGGCCGTACCCTCGCAACCCTGAGCCGCTACCCGATCAACCAGGCCGAGCGCGTACAACTGCCGGTTGCCGCCAGCAACGCCCTGCAACGCTTGCTGCAGCCTCAGCAAGCCATCCTTGCCAGCTACCTGCCACTGCGCGATGGCGGCCAGTTGGCGGTGCTCAACACCCATCTGGCGGCCTTTGCAGCGGGCAGTGATATCCAGCGCCAGCAGGTGCAACAACTGGCGCGCGTGCTCGACAAGCTGGAAAGCCAGGGCACGCCCTGGCTGATCGGTGGCGACTTCAACCTGCTGCCGCTCGGCCAGTACCGTCGGCTGCCAGCCGCGCTGCGCGGCCAGTACAACGCCGACAGCGACCTGCACCTGCTCTGGGACAAGTACCCGATGATCCCCAGCAATGCCGAGGCCAGTGGCGCTGAGCGCACGGTCTGGCTGACCCACTCGCCCAACGAGCGCAACCCGCAAGGCCCGGACCGCACCCTCGATTACCTGTTCCACAGCCCGAAACTGCAGCGTTTGGGGGCACAGGTGATTCAGCAGGACACCCTGGAGATTTCCGACCACTTGCCTGTGACCGCGCGCTTGCTGTTGCCTGTGCAGCCGTGACTATTTACGTGGTTTCGCCCGCGCCGTGGCTTCGGCCACCAACGGGTCATCCGGCCAGTAATGCCCGGTATCATAACCGTGACA
>NZ_JAMDGZ010000038.1 GCF_028656935.1 Pseudomonas rubra | reverse complement strand
CCTGGGCCAAGAGCGGCCATTGCTTGACCCATTCTGATTCATCAGGCTAGTTGCCCCAGCGGCAAAATACCTTGTGCCTGCGGGGGGGGCGCCTCATGCGCTTATCCGCAGCGAATTGGTGTCGATGGAAAATTATCGAAACGGCGTGTCTCTGGTCGAGGCGCCTGCTATCGGCTGCAAATACGGGAGAACCGTGGCGACTGCGCCGGGAGGGCAGCTGGTTTCCGTTTGTAAGAATGTATCGACGCCGGAGGGCTTTTTTCCGATTGAAGCTGGCAAGCCGCTGTACTTGGTGATGCGAGGGGCGGCCAATGCCAATCTTTGACCAGCAAGATTAGTGGAAAACAGCAAGACATAAAAATGCGCTAAAATCGTTCGCTTCACTCACTGGACGGGTTAAAGTCCGCCCCTTAACCGAACGGCAAATGAAAAATTAAAGTCGGCAACGTGGCCAAAAATAAATGAAATTTAAAGATGGTGATAGAATAAAAGTTAAGCCCCACTTGTGGTGGCCGAATGGCGGAGTTGGAGTGGTTTCGTTACCACCAGATTTTGTAAAAGAAGCCTTGGGTGGCGAGGTGGGGTTCACTAGTGCTCAGCGAACTATTGCCGGTAAAGAAAGAGTTATCACCAGTGCTTGGGTTAATTTTGACGAGCCGGCAATGGATTATAGTGGTGACGGCCCTTACATCGGCGGAGAGGTATCCATAGAACATTTGGAGCCTATATAGTGGAACAATCGCTGGAGGTCGCATTGCATCCGTGCGGCATCCAATGGCCGCAGACATCATTGATCTCGCGCAATATTATTTATGTCGGTCAAGATACGGATAATTAGAACGAAGTATTACCGTAAAGGCTTGGACGTTCGCGTCGGAAATTAATAGAACTCTCCTGGAGGGCCGTTTTTTGCCCTCCCCGAAGGGCTGCTCTGGGTCAATAGCGATCATTCGCGACTGACCTCTCTCGACCCTGAGCGAACACTGGCCGAGATAAAAGCTGAATCAGATGGTCGGGCCATTTACCCTGTTCCAGCGCCGTCACAAGCCAAGGTGCCTGTCGATTAGTTGCGCAACAGATTTAGCATGAGTATGGCCAAGGTCATGGCCGCCCTCGGGGAACACTTCCAGTCTGGCATTCGGTATGAGTTGTGCCAACCGCTGGCCAACAAGGATCGGACTGATCTGGTCCATGCCGCCCCACAACAGCAGTACCGGCAGCTGCAGTTCTTGCAAGCGGGTAGACAGGTCGGTGCGGTCATCCAGGAACCAGCGTGGCAGGTACGGGTTATCTGTTTCGAACGCTGCACGCCAGTCCTTGGCACCCAAAGCGGGGAGGTTCAAGCCGCCCGAAGTGACGGCGAGGACTAGGTGAGTGATCAGCTCGGGGCGCTCAAGCGCGATGTGCACTGCGACAACCCCGCCCATGGATTGCGCCACCAAGGCCATAGGCCTGTCGATCTCTGCGATCGCGAGAGCGGCGAGATGCTCCAGACAGGTTACATTCGGGTCGGCTGGCGTATTGCCAAAGCCGGGCCAGCCCATATGGTGCACGGCAGCAGACGTTTCGAGCGCTTCGGCGACCGGATGCCAGAACTGGGTGTTGCCGGAGGCACCGGGAAGGAAAAGAATCTTTTCGGGGGAAGTAGTCACGGCTCGGTCCTTGAGTCAGGGATAACGCAACCTACGACCATTCGCAGCTATTCGCAAATGATGTCCGCTCAGGGTCGGATAGCGACGATCATACCTCGACCGTCGCTGACACTTTCAGACCTCCGTTTGCTCCGCCATCTCCAATGCGTCATCGACTTCAATTCCCAGGTATCGCACTGTGCTTTCAAGTTTCGTATGGCCGAGCAGTAGCTGAACTGCTCTCAGAATCTTTGTCCTGCGATAGATCAGCGATGCCTTCGTACGTCTCATCGTGTGGGTGCCGTAGATAGCTGGATCAAGGCCGATAGCTTCTATCCACGCTTTGACGATTCGGGCGTACTGCCGAGTAGAGAGATGCATTGAGGCGTGTATCCTGCTGGGAAAAAGGCAGTCCTCGCTATGGAGATGGGCTTGACGTATCCAGGCCTCTAGGGCCAGCCGCGTTTGCTCTGTAATCTCAAACTGCACGGGCCGCTGGGTTTTCTGCTGCATCACAATTGCTCGCGATGACACATGCTCCCGATGAGCAACGTCGCGTACGCGAAGCTTGGTCAGATCGCAGGCTCGTAGCTTGCTGTCGATGGCCAGATCGAAGAGAGCTAAATCACGAGTTTCCTCCGCGATTTGGAGCCTCACCCGAATGGCCCAGATGTCTTTCAGTCGAAGCGGGGCTTTCTGACCGACCAATTTTCCTTTGTTCCAAGGCTGATGGCTGCTGGTCGTACTTGTATTCATGACTTGTCCTCCATGTGAGGGAGGATAAGGATGGTCAGCTCGACCCAGAGGCGCTAACCGACCCATAGCTGCCTTTTACAGTGGGCAACTAATACCTCCAGAATACAGGGGTTACCATCACTAGTACCGTCAGTATTTCCAGTCGTCCCAGGAGCATACCAATGGTCAACAGCCACTTTGCTGCATCAGGTAATGATGAGAAGTTACCGGCTGGCCCGATGATTGTGCCCACGCCTGGCCCAACGTTGCACACAGCAGTGGCGGCACCACTCAGAGCAGTCGTCCAGTCCAGCCCGATCAGCGCCAGTCCTAGCGCAATCAGGGCAATGGTGATGGTGAAGAAAAACGAGAAAGTCAAAAGCGAACGCACGATCTCCTCGTCAATGGGGTGTCCATTGTATTTTTTCTGAATGACCGCGCGTGGATGAATCAGTTGCTTCAAGTTACTGACGAGCAGGACGGCAGCCACTTGGAAGCGGAAGATTTTAAGGCCGCCAGCCGTCGAGCCTGAGCACCCTCCGACAAAGGTCAGATAGAAGAACAACAGAACGGCAAAACTACCCCACAGCGTGTAGTCACCGACCGCAATTCCGGTGGTCGTCACGACGGAAGTCACGTTGACCGCCACGATCCGAACGGCGTCCCACCAGTCGTATTCGCTGTGAAAGCATAACCACGTACCCACAGCCAGCGAAGTGACAGTCAAGAACCCAAGAAACCCGCGTACTTGGTGATCCATCAGTAACGCACGCCGATTACCGCGCAATGTCGCGACGTATAAGGTGAAGGGCAGGCTACCCAAGATCATGACGACCACTGCAACCCAATGAATCGCAGGCTGCGTCCAATGCCCGAGTGAGGCATCCGACGTTGAGAATCCACCCGTAGAAGTCAACGACATTGCGTGGTTGATCGCTTCGAACGGTGTCATTCCAACGAACCAGAGTGCTAGTGCTCCAGCGCCCGTGAGCCCCAGGTAGAGTGCAAGGATGTATTTGGCTGCCACATGGGATCGCGGCGTAACTTTCTCCGACCAGTCAGAAGACTCTGTCTGGAACAGGCGCATGCCACCGACTCGCAACATCGGAAGGATAGCGACAGCCATGCCGATGAAGCCTATGCCTCCCAACCAGTGCAGCATGGAGCGCCAGATCAGCAAGCCGGGAGATGCGGTATCCAAGCCAGTGAGGACAGTCGAGCCTGTCGTAGTGATCCCTGACATCGTTTCAAAAAACGCGTCGGTGTAACTGATGTGGCGGATGAACACCATCGGGAGGGCTGCGAAGGTGCAAACCACAACCCAGCTCGCCGTTGTCAAGAAATACATATCCCTTGGGCGCAGCTGTGATGCGTCCGGACGCGTGCGCCCAATAAGCGCTAGCCCACAGACCAATGTAATTAGGCTCGACCACAGAAAGGCGCCGAGTTCATCGACTCGCTCGTACACTACCAACGTAACCATGGGAATAGCCATGCTTACTGCCAGAGTGATCAGGAAAACTCCTAAGATGAAGCCGACAAGCCGCATTGCTGCGAAAGACATACGGTTAGCCTACGAAATTAACGCCGTACAGTATCCTATGCTCAGCTTCGATCTTGCGTAAATTATGCGTAAAAACAGGCATAAGTACCCGCTTCGCAGGAGCATGGGCAAGACCTTCAGCCCGGGAGTTGCGTGGCCGCCTAGTGCGCGCCAAAGACTATTATCCAACTCGCCCTCTAATTATTGGGCGCATCAAATGGCCGCTCTTGGCCCAG
>NZ_JAMDGZ010000037.1 GCF_028656935.1 Pseudomonas rubra | reverse complement strand
AAAACCTTACGACATACACCTGGCAGGCTTTACCCCATCTCAAAGCCTGCGCCTTTGAACCCCTACACATCTTGCGATTGCGTGATGACGGTGAGGTGTGGGGCTTGAGATGAGGTGAGGGCCAGTAGGTGTACGCCGTAGGGGTTGTGGCGTCCTTGAGATCGAGCGCCGCCCGCGCGGCGCATCGCCGGCAAGGCCGGCTCCCACATTGGTTGCAACGTGCCATGGCCTGTAGGAGCAGCGTTGTCAGCCTTGGTGCATGGCGGGAATGCTTGTCGAGGCCACAAGCTGGCGGTCTACACGCAATCGAGAGATGTGTAGATACCTATGCCGCGATGGCATTCGTCCAGCCACCTTAAATCTGCGCTTGACCTCTACTTAGCTCAAGGTTTGATACTTCGCCGCTTCCACCATTCGGAGCAGTACCATGACCGCAGCGTTCCACCTGTCCAACCCCGAAGGCCTCTACGACCCCACCGCCAACGCTTACTCCCATGTCGCCGAAGTCGCCGCCAACGCGCGGCTGCTGTACATCGCCGGGCAGGGCGGGGAAGACCTCAAGGGGCGGCTGTCGAAGGATTTTGCCGAACAGGCGCGCCAGGCCCTGGCCAACCTGCAGATCGCCCTGGCGTCAAAAGGTGCGACCCTGGCCGATGTGTTCAAGCTGACCCTGCTGATCGTCGACCACGACGAAGCCCGTTTGCACGTTTGGGGTGAGCAAGCCCGGCGCGCCTGGGGTGCAAATATGACGCCAACCTGTACGCTGATCCCGGTACCGCGCCTGGCGCTCAATGGCATGCAGATCGAAATTGATGCAGTTGCGGCATTGCCTGCCCGCTGACACGCTTTTGCGATGGCATTGGCCCCGGCTTTTGTAAACAATAGCGCCCGCGCTGTTCGTTCAACTATCGAGATACCAATGCCGTCGATTTTCCCCCTGCATGAGGTCAAGCCATGAGTGACCTCACCGTCGAACTGGTGCAAGCCAGCCCCGAGCAATCCGAGCTGATCCACAACCTCTATCAGTTCTATGCCTATGAGTCTTCGGACTGGGAGCAGGAAGACGTCGATGTCGACGGTCGTTTCTACATCCACGACGAGCACCTGCAGCGTTACTGGCAAGAGCCGCAGTGGAGCGCCAACCTGATCCTGGTCGACGGTTACATCGCCGGCTTCCTGCTGGTGGAGCGCAGCGAACTGCCCGGCATCGATGCGCTGGAGCTGGCCGATCTGTTCATCCTCAAGCGCTACCGGCGCAAGGGAATTGCCAGTGCCCTGGCCAGTCAGGTGCTGGCCAGTGGGCAGGAACAGTGGCTGGTGCGTTACTACGACCAGGATGAAACCGCCCACGCCTTCTGGCGCTCGGTGTTTGACACCTTGCCAAGGCCGGTCCGCTCGATCGAGCTGGACGACGAACCGGAGCTGGTGAACTTCCTGGTGACCCAGGCGTTGCACTGATTCAGCCGGAACTTTTACGTTCCCATGGCCGCGCTGCTGGTCGGTCCAGGCTGGTCAGCAGGTTGCCGAGCCGTTGCGGTGTTTCGCCCGTCAGCCGGCAGAGCTGTTCAATCAGGCTGTCGCCATCCAGCGTGCCTTGCTCGCGCAAGCGTTCGGCCACTGCATGCAGCGCAGGCCAATAGCGGCGAACCAGGCTGTGGCAGCGCGCGAGCGCCGTTGATTCGGCGTCACGCCTGCTGCGCGCGGGCAACAGGGCGATCAGTTCATGGGCCCGACGCCGGTCACCGGCGCCGCTGCTGGTGAGAAACCGATCATCCGGGCAGCGCCGGTAAACCGCTTCGGCCACCGGTCCCGCCAGGCAATTGAGCAGGTCGCGCTCGATCAGTTCGATCATCGATGGCAGGTACTCGGCGATGCCCGGTGGCTCGAAGGCGGGCAGCGGCACCAGATAGTCGGCTTCGACCAGGCCCTTGACCGCTTGCAGGTTGCCGCGCAAATCGACCATCGGTCCGATCAGGGCCTCGGCCCGGGTGCGCACCGTTACCCGTTTGATCGCCATGGCGTTCCACCAGAAGGCCAGGACATGCCCTGCTTCGTGGAAGGCGGTACGACGCGCACGGCTGTTCATGATCATGACCTCAGGGCTGGGCGCCTGTTTCCAAGATCTGCTCCATCCCTGGGCGGGTATAAGAGATTATGGCTATCGGCCGGTAATACTGCGTCTATTTGCCGACTACCGGGGCCGGGACTAGCCTTGAAGATGCGCTGGCAGGTGCCGGCCGGACCTGATGTGGAGATAATTAAAACGCTGGACTCAAAGGTAGCTCACCCATGTCTACTGAATCGAAATGCCCGTTCAGTCATGCCGCTGGCGGTGGTACGACGAACCGCGACTGGTGGCCGAACCAACTGAACCTGAAGATCCTGCACCAGCACTCGCCGCAAGCCGATCCCCAAGGCGATGGCTTCAACTATGCCCAAGCGTTCAAAAGCCTGGACTTTCAAGCCCTCAAACACGACCTGCATGCGCTGATGACCGACTCCCAGGACTGGTGGCCGGCGGATTTCGGCCACTATGGGCCGCTGTTCATCCGCATGGCCTGGCACAGCGCCGGTACTTACCGCACCGGGGATGGCCGTGGCGGCGCAGGCTCCGGTCAACAGCGCTTCGCCCCGCTCAATAGTTGGCCCGACAACGTCAGCCTGGACAAGGCGCGGCGGCTGCTGTGGCCGATCAAGCAGAAGTATGGGCGGAGCATTTCCTGGGCCGACCTGATCGTGCTCACCGGCAACGTGGCGCTGGAGTCCATGGGTTTCAAGACCTTCGGCTTTTCCGGCGGTCGCGCGGATGTCTGGGAGCCGGATGAAGACGTGTACTGGGGCTCGGAAAACAAGTGGCTGGGGGGCGACACCCGTTACGGCAAGGGCCCGCAGCCGATGCAGGAGCCGGGTGAGGGCACCCTGGTGGCCGAGCCTGAGCAGCATGGCAACGAAGAGAGCCGCACTGACCTGGGCCGCAACCTGGAAAACCCGCTGGCCGCCGTGCAGATGGGCCTGATCTACGTGAACCCGGAAGGCCCGGAAGGCAACCCCGACCCGATTGCCGCCGCCAAGGACATCCGCGAAACCTTCGCCCGTATGGCCATGAACGATGAAGAGACCGTGGCCCTGATCGCGGGTGGCCATGCCTTCGGCAAGACCCATGGCGCCGGCCCCGCCGACAACGTCGGGCCCGAGCCTGAAGCTGCCGGCCTTGAGGAGCAAGGCCTGGGTTGGCGCAACAGCTTTGGCACCGGCAAGGGCGCCGACACTATCACCAGTGGCCTGGAAGTGACCTGGACCACCACGCCGACCCGCTGGAGCAACAATTACCTGGAAAACCTCTTCGCTTTCGAGTGGGAGTTGACCAAGAGCCCAGCAGGCGCCAACCAGTGGACGCCGAAAAACGGCGCGGGTGCCGGGATCATCCCCGATGCCCACGACCCGGCCAAGCGCCGTAATCCGACCATGCTCACCACTGACCTTTCGCTGCGCTTTGACCCGATCTACGAGCCGATCTCCCGGCGCTTCCTGGCCAATCCCGAGCAGTTGAGCGACGCCTTCGCCCGAGCCTGGTACAAGCTGATCCACCGCGACATGGGCCCGCTGTCCCGTTACCTGGGCCCGGAAATGCCCAGCGAAGAGCTGCTGTGGCAAGACCCGATCCCCAACGTTGACCATGCCTTGGTCGACGACAGCGATGTCAGTGCCCTTAAAGCCAAGCTTCTGGCTTCGGGCTTGTCAGTGGCGCAACTGGTGTCCACGGCCTGGGCGGCGGCTTCGACGTTCCGTGGCTCCGACAAGCGCGGAGGTGCCAACGGTGGCCGCCTGCGCCTGGCGCCGCAGAAATTCTGGCAGGCCAACCAGCCGGAGCAACTGGCCAAAGTCCTGAGCGCCCTTGAACGCATCCAGACGGACTTCAACAGTGCCCAGGGCGCCGGCAAGAAAATCTCCCTGGCCGACCTGATCGTGCTGGCAGGCAGCGCCGCGGTCGAGCAGGCGGCGAAAAACGCCGGGGTCACCCTCAGCGTGCCGTTTACCCCGGGGCGGATGGATGCCTCCCAGGAACAGACTGACGTCGAATCGTTCGGCTTCCTGGAGCCGATTGCCGATGGTTTTCGTAACTATCTCAAGAGCAGCTACCGGGTACCGGCCGAGGCCCTGTTGATCGACAAGGCGCAACTGCTGACCCTTAGCGCCCCGGAAATGACCGTGCTGGTGGGGGGGCTGCGGGTGCTGGGGGTCAGTGACGGGCAGAGCGGTGTCTTCACCCAACAGAAGGACACGCTGAGCAACGATTTCTTCGTCAACTTGCTGGACATGGGCGTGGAGTGGAAGCCGGTGTCGGCGGCCAACGAAGTGTTCGAAGGGCGTGACCGCAAGACTGGCGCGGTGAAGTGGACCGGCACCCGGGTTGACCTGGTGTTTGGTTCCAACTCGCAGTTGCGGGCGTTGTCGGAGTTCTATGCCAGTAGCGACGCCAAGGCGCAGTTCATCAAGGACTTCGTCGCGGCCTGGACCAAAGTGATGAACTTGGATCGGTTCGATCTCAAGTAAGTCTCATCGCGGGGCAAGTCGGGTCGCCGCATCGCCGCTCCTACTACAGTGGGAGCGGGCTTGCCCCGCGATTGGCTAGGTCAGCGCTGAACTAACCAGTAGTCGTGCAACGCCCGCGCCGCCGGGGCAATCGCCACCACGCGCTGACGGTGCAGGGCCACGTCGAGGTCCGCTGGCAGCTCGAACTGGTCCTGCTCGGCCCACCCGGTAATCACCTGCAAGGCTTTTGCTTGCGCCTCAGGCAGTGCAGGCCAGTTGGCGATGGTCATGCCGCGCAAGTAGCCAAAGCACCACTCTTCCGCCAGCGGCAGAGGCTGGCCCTGGTGTTCAGTTTGCTCCAGGCGTGGCGCAAATACCTGCGGCGCTTCAACCAGTTGAGTTGCCAGGCTGTTCAGGTGACGGGCGCACAGTTCGACGAAACGCTTACAGTCTGCAGCGCTTTGCCACTTCGGCATCTGCCCACCCCAGATGGCCGGGAACCATTCGTTGATATCCACCTGCACGGGGCTTGAGACCAGGGCAGTGAAGTAACCGTCGAGCTCCGAAGCGTTGAGCACCGAGTGATCATCGCCGTAGGTCTGCAAGGTGGCTTCGAGAAACTCGAAATCGGCGGCGGTCAGTGGCAGGTCGTGCATGGGAAACTCCTTGGCAGATCAGGCGCGCGGGTAAAAGGCGGGGAGGATGGGGCTTTGAGCCGCTTTTATCCAGCCCTGCTGCTACTGCTGGCCGTTTTGAGCTCAATCCATAGGCGTCATGCGCGCCAGTTGTTCGGTACCGGGGAAACCCAGGGTACGGTAACGCGGCGGGTACAAATCGCCGTCTGGCGCCAGTAGATCGGCCAGCAGCGATTCAACCTCAGGCCAGGCCACCACCTGGGTGATTGCGGTACCGTCTTGCTGCGGTTGGACGAAGATCACCCGGTCGGTCTTCGGCAACGAGGTGGGCACGCCCTGGGTCCATGCCGCTATCGAGAAGCTGCTGCCGTGGTGGTCGCCGTTGCCGTAGAGCTTGTGAGTGGCGATGAAGATGTCTTCGGGATGGGCTTCATGGATCTGCTCGAGAAACTCTTTTTGCGAGCTGTAGATGCCGTGGCGCAACAGCCGCTGCAAATCGCCCAAACGTGCTTGCAGGTTCGCGTCCTGGACCTGGAACGGGACGATCTGGCGGTCCTGATAGGTGTAGATCTGGCTGGACTGCGCGCGGCCGTTTTCCAGCGCATGAAAGCTCAGTTCGACCATCTGCCGCAGGCCTTCGGCGTCGTTGTCGCCGGTGACCATCAACACGTCGCGGCTGGGCATCATGAACACCGGTTGGCCCTTGAGTGGCAGGCGTTGCAGGACGTCGGGCAGCAGCACCCGGCTGGTGTCGTAGCCGTCCTTCCAGGCGCCCTGGTACACGCCGGGCAGAATCGGCTCGAAGGCATCGGGGCTGGCGTCGCGCAGGTTGTCCAGGGCGATTGCCAGCGCCTGCTCCAGGCTGATGCCCCAGTCCTTGTGCGGGCCTGTGGTCTGGGTCGAGGTGGTGTCCGGGTAGTCCACCGCCAGCAAGGTCACGCAATCTTCCGAGAACGGCTGCCAGGCCAACGGGCAGGGTGAGTCCCAACCTTCACTGCGCACATGGTGCAGGCGCACTTCCTCGAGCATGGCCAGGTTGCGGATGACCGGTCGCAGTAATGGGCGGACTTGCTCCAGGGTTTGTGGCACCGAGGTAGTGCGGGTGTCGATCAGGGCGCGCAGGTAGCTGCCGAGCACCTCGGTTCTGCGCGATTTTTCGGCGTTCAAGTAGTCGCGGTAGGCATTGTGCAGGTTGAAGTAGCCGCTTTCGTCGTAGCGCAGGCGAAACTCGCCGGCCAGGTACTCCAGAGGCTCGGCATAACCGCCAGCACGGGCAGCCTTGATGAAGGTCTGGGCAAATTCATCTTCGGTAGGAGTACGGTTGAACAGCCTGGCGAACAGTGCTTTGAACATGTGCGAAGTCTTCCGTGAGCGCGAACGACGCATACTACCTGCGTGGACGTTTTTGCGCTTGGGGCATCGAGCCCGCTGGAACGAACGGGCTGATTTTGCAGCCCCGCACGCGCCTGAATGCACCGCTGCCCGCTGGCCACCCGTTCCTCTGTGGGCATTTTTGGTGCTAAATAGGCCGCTCAGGTAATTCGTCCAGACCCTGCCGTGTCATGCCGTGCAATGAGAACAACTATGAGAACCCATCTTGAAACTCGTGAAGTCCCTGTGCTCCAGACCCCGTGTGATGGAAGCCTTCACCCAGTCAGCCAGCAACCGTCGGCGGTAACAGCATGATCGAAGTCACAGAGGTTTCCATTGCCCAACTGCGCGCTGCGCTCGAATCTGGCCAGACCACCTCGGTTGAACTGGTCCAGGCCTACCTGGCACGCATTGACGCCTACGACGGCGCGGACACTGCCACCAAGCTCAACGCCGTGGTGGTGCGCAATCCTGAAGCGTTGAACGAAGCCCAGGCATCGGATGAGCGCCGGGCCAAGGGCCAGACCCTCGGCCCCCTCGACGGCATCCCGTACACCGCCAAGGACAGCTACCTGGTCAAGGGCCTGACCGCCGCTTCCGGCAGCCCGGCCTTCGCTGACCTGGTGGCCTACCGCGATGCATTCACCATTGAACGCCTGCGCGCTGGCGGTGCGATCTGCCTGGGCAAGACCAACATGCCGCCCATGGCCAACGGCGGCATGCAGCGCGGTGTCTATGGCCGCGCCGAAAGCCCGTACAATGCGCACTACCTGACTGCGCCGTTCGCCTCCGGCTCGTCCAACGGTGCCGGTACCGCCACCGCCGCAAGCTTCGCCGCCTTCGGCCTGGCTGAAGAAACCTGGTCCAGTGGCCGCGGCCCGGCCTCGAACAATGGCCTGTGTGCCTACACGCCATCGCGCGGAGTGATCTCGGTGCGCGGCAACTGGCCGCTGACGCCGACCATGGACGTGGTGGTGCCCTTTGCCCGGACCATGGCCGACCTGCTGGAAGTACTCGACATCGTCGTCGCCGAAGACCTGGACACGCGCGGCGACCTGTGGCGCCTGCAACCCTGGGTGCCGATCCCCAGCGTCGCCTCGGTGCGCCCGGCGTCTTACCATGAACTTGCAGCCGATGCTGCGGCGCTCAAGGGCAAGCGTTTCGGTGTGCCGCGCATGTACATCAATGCCGACCCTGAAGCCGGCACCAGCGAAGCGCCGGGCATTGGTGGCCCGACCGGCCAGCGGATCAACACCCGACCGTCGGTGATCGCCCTGTGGGAGCAGGCGCGCAAGGCCCTGGAGGCGGCTGGCGCCGAAGTGCTCGAAGTCGATTTCCCCCTGGTGTCCAATTGCGAAGGTGATCGCCCGGGCGCGCCGACCGTGTTCAATCGCGGCCTGATCTCCAAGGAGTTCCTCCACCACGAGCTGTGGGACTTGACCGCCTGGGCCTTCGACGATTTCCTTAAGGCTAACGGCGACCCCAAGCTCAATCGCCTGGTCGACGTCGACGGGCCGAAGATTTTCCCCCATGATCCGGGCACGCTGCCCAACCGCGAAGGCGACCTGGCGGCCGGCATGGACGAGTACGTGCGCATGGCCGAGCGCGGCATCACCCCGTGGGACCAGATCAGCACCGTGCCGGACGGCCTGCGCGGCCTGGAACAGACCCGGCGCATCGACCTGGAAGACTGGATGGACCGACTCAAGCTCGATGTAGTGGTCTTCCCGACCGTCGCCGATGTCGGCCCGGCCAATGCCGATGTCGATCCTGCGTCGGCCGACATTGCCTGGAGCAATGGCGTGTGGGTGGCCAACGGCAACCTGGCGATCCGTCACCTGGGCGTGCCGACGGTGACGGTGCCGATGGGCGTGATGGCCGATATCGGCATGCCGGTAGGCTTGACCTTTGCCGGTCGCGCCTACGACGATTCGTCGTTGCTGCGCCTGGCGGCTGCGTTCGAGTCCACCGGCTCCAAGCGCCTGGTGCCACCGCGCACGCCGCCGCTTGGCAGCGCCAAGTAACAGGAAGGGGCGGGTGACCGCCCTTTTTATTTCCCCAGATACGAGATACCCATGGCTAACCAAGACATCAGCTTCACTCCCGACCCGGACGCCGATTCGATCTCTTCCGACGTCGCCGGTTTCGGCGGCATCCTGGTCTCGACACAGATCCCCACCCGTGCCGACGGCAGCCTGGAACTGGGCGACATCACCGCGCAAAGCGAGTGCACCCTGCAGGCGCTGAAAGTTGCTCTGGAACGCGCCGGCAGCTCCATGGACCGGGTGCTGCACCTGACCATCTACCTCACCGACATGGCTGATCGCGCAGCCTTCAACGTGGTTTACCAACGCTTCTTCGCCAAGCCCTGGCCGGTGCGCGCCGCCGTTGGCGTGGCCTCGCTGGCGGTGGAAGGCATGCGTGTGGAAGTGACTGCGATGGCGGCCAAGGCCTGAGGTTTTTTCCGGCTGTTGCTCCGGCCTCATCGCTGGCAAGCCAGCTCCCACAATGGATCTGTGCCCACCGAACCTGTGGGAGCTGGCTTGCCAGCGATAGGGCCCCACAGGCCACTGGGCAGGCTACGGGTGCCGATCAGGCATTTCGCCGCTACAATGCGCGGCTCGACCGTGACAGCCTGACTAAAAAACATGTCCCTGCCCAAGCATCACCTGGAATTGCTCAGCCCCGCCCGCGATGTCGCCATCGCCCGCGAGGCTATCCTGCATGGCGCCGACGCCGTGTACCTCGGCGGCCCAAGCTTCGGTGCGCGCCACAATGCCTGCAACGAAGTCAGTGATATCGCCCAGCTGGTGGAGTTCGCCCGGCGCTACCACGCGCGGGTGTTCACCACCATCAACACCATCCTCCACGACAACGAACTGGAGCCGGCGCGCAAGCTGATCCACGAGCTGTACGATGCCGGTGTCGACGCGCTGATCGTCCAGGACCTGGGGGTGATGGAGCTGGACATCCCGCCGATCGAGCTGCATGCCAGCACCCAGACCGACATCCGCACCCTGGCCCGGGCCAAGTTCCTCGATCAGGCCGGCTTTTCCCAACTGGTACTGGCCCGTGAGCTGAACCTGCAGGAAATCCGCGCCATCGCCGACGAGACTGACGCGGCGATCGAGTTCTTCATCCATGGTGCGTTGTGCGTGGCGTTTTCCGGCCAGTGCAACATCTCCCACGCCCAGACTGGCCGCAGCGCCAACCGTGGCGACTGCTCCCAGGCCTGCCGCCTGCCGTACACCCTCAAGGATGAAAAGGGTGGGGTGATCGCCTACGAGAAACACCTGCTGTCGATGAAGGACAACAACCAGAGCGCTAACATCCGCGCCCTGGTTGAAGCCGGTGTGCGTTCGTTCAAGATCGAAGGGCGCTACAAGGACATGGGCTATGTGAAGAACATCACCGCCTACTACCGTCAGCGCCTGGACGAGGTGCTCGAAGACCGCCCGGACCTGGCCCGCGCCTCCAGCGGGCGCACCGCGCATTTCTTCCTGCCCGACCCGGACAAGACCTTCCACCGCGGCAGTACCGACTACTTCGTCAGCGACCGCAAGATCGACATCGGCGCCTTCGACTCGCCGACCTTCACCGGCTTGCCGGTGGGCGTGGTCGAGAAAGTCGGCAAGCGCGACCTGCAGGTGGTTACCCACGAGCCGCTGTCCAACGGTGACGGCCTGAATGTGCTGGTCAAACGTGAAGTGGTGGGTTTTCGCGCCAACATCGCCGAGCCCAAGGGCGAGTACGATGAAGACGGCGAGAAGCGTTATCGCTACCGTGTCGAGCCCAACGAGATGCCCAAGGGCCTGCACCAGTTGCGGCCGAATCATCCGCTGAGCCGCAACCTCGACCACAACTGGCAGCAAGCCCTGCAGAAAACCTCGGCCGAGCGCCGGATCGGCCTTTGCTGGGTGGCGACGCTGGACGAGCAACGTCTGGCCCTGACCGCCACCAGCGAGGAGGGCATCAGTGCCAGCGTTGCCCTGGACGGCCCGTTCGGCCTGGCCAACAAGCCGGAGCAGGCGCTGGAGCAACTGCGCGATCTGCTCGGCCAATTGGGCACCACCGAGTACCACGCCACCGGCGTTCAGCTCGATGCACCGCAGGCTTACTTCATTCCCAACTCGCAGCTCAAGGCCCTGCGCCGCGAGGTCATCGAAGCCTTGACCGCGGCACGTGTCCAGGCCCACCCGCGCGGTGGCCGCAAGGCCGAGAGCAACCCGCCGCCGGTGTACCCGGAGTCGCACCTGTCGTTTCTGGCCAACGTCTACAACCAGAAGGCCCGCGATTTCTATCACCGTCATGGGGTCAAGCTGATCGACGCCGCCTACGAGGCCCACGAAGAGGCGGGCGAAGTGCCGGTGATGATCACCAAGCACTGCCTGCGTTTCTCCTTCAACCTGTGCCCCAAACAGGCCAAAGGCGTTACCGGCGTGCGCACCAAGGTCGCGCCGATGCAACTGATTCACGGCGACGAAGTGCTGACCCTGAAGTTCGATTGCAAGCCGTGCGAGATGCATGTCATCGGCAAGATGAAGGGGCACATCCTCGGCTTGCCGCAACCGGGCAGCGTGCAGCAGGTGGTCGGGCACATCAGCCCGCAAGACCTGCTCAAGACCATCCCGCGCGCACCGCACTGAGGGCGTATTCCCAGACCTGTGGGAGCATGCACATCTAAGGACTCAGGCCCCAGCAGCAAGGGGCCGACAGCCAGGAAGGTATCGTGACTTTACAAGTGCAAATCCAGCACATCTTCAGCGGCCTGGCTTTCGCCAGGCCGCTTTTCTATAACTACCCGCAAGGCCTGCGCTTTGAGCTAGCCGAAGGCGCCGGGACCCTCGAGCGCTTTCTGCTGGCGGTCAGCAAGGCCACCACGGTGTGCCGCGACCTGTTTGCCGGCGAGCAATCGATGGTGGTGTGCCTGCGCGTGCACTCCAACGGTAACGGTTTTGCCCATCGCGACGTGTTGCGCGACCTGCGTGCCGCCGGTATTCGCATCCCCGCTCAACGCTCGCTGTGGAGCCAGCGGCTGGACCCGGACGACTGGTTCGAAGAGCACCAGCCCGAGTACTGGCTGCACCTCGCCTTCGAGGCGCCACTGTCGCTGCTGCAACCGGTGCTCTGGTGCGCATTGGCCGATAATCCGGGGACCATTCGCCCGAGCCCTTGCTGCGGTGTCTACCTGTTCAACCTCAACCAGCGGCTGATGGCCTTGCCCTATGACGATCGGGGCATGGATGTAGTGGGCCCCAACCATGACGTGCTCTCGCTGTTGTACCGTCAGCACCAGCCGTGGCTACTGGACTACGACCGCGAGCGCATGGACGCGGCCTTTGCCACCGTCCTGCATTGATTCACTGCATTAACTCACTGCAGCGATTCGATTTTCCAGCGCCAGGTGCCCATCGGGTTGTCTTCGCGGGTGCGGACGAACACGCCGTAGTCGTCAAGGTAGCTGTAGCCTTCGACCCAAGGGTTGCCGCGCGCGCTCAGCCAGGTACAGCTCAGCGGCTTGGCGCTGCCCTGCAGGGCCGGGTGCAAGGTGCTGGCCGGTCGCGCCTTGCCGACCTGGCAATGGGTGGTGCGGGTAATGCTCGCCGTTTGCCCGGCATAGCTGAGGGTGTAGCTCAGTTGCGTGTGGGCAGGCAGGGTCTGCCAGTCGCCGGTGAATGACAGTGCGGTCAGGCTGTCGCTCGCGTCCTGCTCCTGCCCGGTCATGATGTCGATGCCGCGTGCGGCCAGATCGAACAGGCCGCGAAAGCTCAGTTGCAGCTGTTGCGCTATCGTCGGGTCCACGGCTTGCAACAACAGTTGGCCTGAGCGCGTGTCGTTGCTGAAGAACACCTGACGCGGCCTGTCGACGGTAGCGTCCCCGCCGGTTGGCTTCGCATCGATGCGGTAGTCCAGCCTGTGCAGGGTCAGGCGTGGCGCCGGCAGGTCCAGGGCGGCGATGGCCGCCAGCACTTCAGGCGTGGCCCTGGGCGGCAGGAACGGCGGCGGCAACGGCGTACGGGCTTTGAGCGGCGCAAGTTTGGCAAGCTCGGCCGGCGGCTGGCAGGCGGCGTCGAACAAGCGCTGATAGTACAGCGGTGCCTGTCGGTAAAATGCGCTGAAGGACTGGGCCTTGAGCCTGGTGCTGTCTACGTGATTGTCGTTGTCGAGGAAGTACTGGCTTTGCCGGCTGATGAGCTGGCGCTCGCAATAGAACGCCAGGCGCTCGCGGCTGTGCAGGGCCATCA
Organism: Pseudomonas rubra; assembly: GCF_028656935.1. Lineage (GTDB taxonomy): Bacteria > Pseudomonadota > Gammaproteobacteria > Pseudomonadales > Pseudomonadaceae > Aquipseudomonas > Aquipseudomonas rubra. Next base: position 58,562 of record NZ_JAMDGZ010000037.1, on the reverse strand, counting down.
CTGCCTGGCCGTACTTCATTGGGTAGCGCTGGCGCTGGATGCCGGTCCAGGCGTAGGTAATGCCGCCCTCATGCTGCAGGCTGTTAAGCTCGATCAGTAGCCAGTCCTGATCCTCGTCCAGGTTCAGGGCTCGCCAGTCGGGGGCCTGACGCGGGTGCTGGGGCAGGAGGCCGTCGCCTGGCGGATTGGCCTCGCCACCTGCCGGGATGAGACTGCAAGCAGCCAGGGTGAGCACACCCAGGCCTGCTGCAAGCGGCTTGAGGGCGAAACGGGCGAGGGCATCCATGCGCATGAGCTCTTGGGGCAAAGCGCGCAGTGTATCTAAAGCGCGCGCCAAGCTGTATGCCTGGCGCTATCCCTGGGTACGCCAGATCTGCGGCCAATGGGTGGTATCGACACTGTCGCACCAGCTCATCCGGCTAAATGCCTTGAGCTTCATCACCTTACCGTCGTAGCGCCAGGTTGCGTTGGCGCCGCAGTAGCGCCCACCCGGCTGCCACTGGGTCAGCTCGCCGCGGGCCGAATCGAATTTGAAAAAGCCAAACATCTCGCCGCCGAATATATCGTAGGGGGGGACCGAGATCTGCAGCGTAGTGGGTTGATAGGGCGCGATTCGCAAGGCGCGGTAGTAGCTGTACATGCAGCCCTGGCTGCCACAACCGTAACGCAGGCCTACCACGACATGGGTCGGGTCCAGGGGCGATACCTCGGCTTCAGCTTGCCAGTTGTCAACATCGGGTTCGCTCCACTCATGCCGGGTGATGGCAATGACGGCGTCAGCGATTGTTTTCTGTTCGGCTTCGCTTAACGCTGGCGCCGGTGTGAAAGGGGCAAGCCTGGGCGTCGGCGGTGCTGGCGGCAGTTGACTGTCTGGCCGCGTACCTGGGCGCACGAAGGCGCTGGGGTGATCGATACGGCCTTGCACTGAATCGATAAACAGCAAGGACGCACTCAGGCCCTGCAACGATACCTGGCGCTGGCCGTCGCCAGTGTCGAGGGTCAGGGCCTCGCCATTGCGCAATTGGCGCAACAACCGTACCGCGACGTCGCCTTTTGCGTGATAACGCATTTGCCCCTGCGAGGCCGGCTGAAATCCCGCTGGCGCCGGGCCGCCGTCAACCAGCAGCTTGGCGCCCAGGTTGACACTGTCGTCGGTGAACAGGGTCAACGCCATGGCCCCTTCGGGCCCGGCTTCGCGCATAAGCTCAAGGCCCATGCCCTGATCGACGCTACGCGACACGGCGGTGCAGCGCAGGGTGTTGTCGCAACCCACGACCCACTGCTTGAACTGCTTGAGCACCGGCTCCTGTTCCGGCTCGGCCAAGGCCAGGGCCGGGAGCAGCATCAAGGGCAGCCAGTTCCATCTTGCATCAACCATGGTGTTTCAATCCTGCCGGGTAGCGAGCGTGGGTGTTAGCCAGGCATCATCGCAGAAACCTGGTCAACTTCAAGCTGCTACCCGGTGAGGCCGCCCCGTTATATATATAAAGCAAAGGGCCGCAAGGGCCCTTTACTTACAATCGATGTATATAACGACGGTGCTTATTTACACATCGTGTAACTGCCTTGGTGCGCACCGCCCCGGTACAAATCAAAACGGTAGCCGGCGCCAGCGCCGAAGTTGTAGGAACCGCCGGTCAGTGTCCAGGAACCGGCGCTGACGGAAAACCCGCCGCTTACCTGATCCACTTCCTGATCATCCAGCACCCGCAGGGTGGCTGGCGCGGCGCTGGTCATATCGATGTTCTGTGCAGGGTTCATGAGCTTCATACCTCGTTGATACGGTGGGTTCGTCCTAGGTTGATCCCCCCAGGAGAGGGCCTGGGCGCAGAGTTTTACGGATAATTAATGAGAGATCGGTCACAGTTTAAATAGCAGTTGTTGGCTGTTTCGATCCCCGGACAAGTTAGTAATGCCAACGCGCCCATTGCAATAGCACAAGTGTGCTAGTGTCGACGGCTTAACCCGCCGTTATGCTCTCGAGTGTTATTAACATTATTCGCCGGGTTGTGAAGTGGCATGTTATTCAGGAGCGAAGCCGTGCACGCACGGCGTGACAAGGAGTTGGGCGGTGTGCTGCTGGTGTCGCCCGTGCCGCTGCGCTGGGCGGCGCTGGGTGCAGTGCTGTTCAGCGTGCTGTTGATCGTGTTTCTGAGCTGCGCCACCTATACCCGCCGCGCCACCGTGACCGGTGTGCTGGTGCCCCAGGGTGGCCTGATCAAGGTATTCGCGCCGCAGCCGGGGGTGGTCCAGGGCCTCGCCGCCGTCGAAGGGCAAGCAGTGGAGGCGGGCGCGACATTGATGACCCTGGGCAGTGACCTGTATGCCGAGGCCGGTGGCGCGCAAGTCGCCATCAGTGGCTTGATCAAGCGGCGCAACGCCAGCCTGGCTGAGGAGATCACCACTACCCGGGCGCTGCACCTGCAAGAGCTCGAAGGCAAGCGCCGGCGCCTGGCCGTGCTGCAAAGCGAACAGGGCAAAGTCGTCAGTCAAATGGGCATCAGCCGCCAGCGCCTGGGGCTGGCCGAGGGCATCGCCGCGCGCTACGCCGAGCTGCAGCGCCAGGACTATGTGTCGCGCGACCAGCTTCAGGAAAAGCAGGATGCGGTGCTGGAGGTGCGCCTGCGCAGAGAAGAACTGAGCCGTTCGTTGCTGTCGTTGCGCAACGACATCACCACCCTGCGCGCCGAGCTTGCCGAGTTGCCATTCAACCAGGGCAAGCAACTGGCGGAGCTTGAGCGGCGCTTGTCGGAGAGCCAGGGCAGCCTGTTGGAAAGCGAAGTCAAACGTGAGGTGCTGATTACTGCGCCGGCCAGTGGTGAAGTCACGGCCATTGGCGTGGTCAACGGTAGCCGTGCTGACGGCAGCCGGCCGCTGTTGAGCATTGTGCCCAAGGATGCCCAGCTGTATGCCGAACTCTACGTGCCCAGCCGTTCGGCAGGTTTTGTACGCGCCGGGGATGCGGTGCGCCTGCGTTATCAGGCTTATCCCTATCAGCATTTCGGCCTGGCCCGCGGCACCGTGGCGTCGGTGTCGCGCAGCGCGTTGCCGGCCGATGAAATCATGAGCGTGGGTGGTGTATCCGAGCAGCAGCGCGAACAGGGGCCGTTGTACCGGGTCAGGGTCACCCTCGAACACCAGAGCATGCTCGGGCGCGGTTTGAACGAGCGCTTGCGCTCGGGCATGCAACTGGACGCAGACATTTTGCAGGAGAACATGCCGCTCTATGAGTGGCTGCTTGAGCCCCTGCGCGGCATAGGGAAACGCCTTTGAACATGCACCAACCCCTGGCTTTCGGTATTGGTCGTAAATTGCCCATGGTGCTTCAGGCTGAGGCCGCCGAGTGCGGCCAGGCCTGCCTGGCGATGATCGCCGGTTACCATGGCCAGCACCACGACCTGTTCTCCCTGCGCCAGAAGCTGTCGCCGTCAATGAAGGGCGCGACCCTCAAACAACTGATGGCCATGGCCGCCCAGTTGGGCCTGGCCAGCCGGCCATTGCGCCTGGAGCTGCAAGCGCTGGGGCAGTTGCGCTTGCCCTGTGTGCTGCACTGGAACTTCAACCACTTCGTGGTGCTCAAGGAGGTCGGGCCGCGTGGGGTGACGCTGCACGATCCGGGACGTGGGGTGTGCAAGCTGTCGTTCGAGGAGGTGTCGGCAGCCTTCACTGGCGTGGCGCTGGAGCTATGGCCACAGAGCGACTTCCAGCCGGGGCCGGCCAATCCGCCGCTGCGTGTGCGCCAATTGCTGGGCCGGGTGCAGGGCTTTGGCGGGGTGCTCAGCCATGTGCTGCTGTTGGCGGTGGCGCTGGAGCTGTGCATGGTGCTCAGCCCGTTCTTCTTGCAAACGGTGATCGACAAGGTGCTGGTCAGCGCTGACCTGGACCTGCTGGCGGTTCTGGCGATCGGTTTCGGCTTGCTCCTGCTGATGCAGCAAACGCTGGCCCTGGCCCGCTCCTGGGCCCTGATGTACCTGGGTACGCTGCTCGGCAGCCAATGGCAGATCAATGTTTTCCGCCACTTGGTGCGCTTGCCCGTGGCCTTTTTCGAGCGGCGCCATCTGGGCGATATCGTTTCGCGCTTCGGCTCGCTCAAATCGATCCAGCACACCCTGACCACCTCGTTCGTCGAGGCCTTGCTCGATGGCCTGATGACCCTGGTGACCCTGGGCCTGATGTTCGCCTACAGCCCGCCACTGGCCCTGATCGCCCTAGTGGCCATGCTCATCTATGCCCTGGCTCGCTGGGCCTGGTTCGGCCCGTTGCGCCGCGCCAGCGAAGAGCAACTGGTACACGCCGCCCGCCAGCAGAGCTACTTCCTGGAAAGCATGCGCGGGGTGCGCACCATCAAATTGTTCGGCCATCAGGAGCAGCGAGCCAGTACCTGGGGCAGCCTGCTGGTCGAGGAAATCAACGCCGGCTTGCGCCCGCAGAAGCTGGAGCTGGCTTACCGCGCGTTCAATGGCCTGTTGTTCGGCCTGGTGACCTTGCTGGTGATCTGGCTGGGTGCGCGGTTGGTGCTCGAGGGCCAGTTCAGCGCCGGTATGCTCATCGCCTTCAACGCCTACAAGGAACAGTTCAACAGCCGTGTGGCCGGGCTGATCGACAAGCTGGTCGATGTGCTGATGCTGCGTCTGCATGGCGAACGCCTGGCCGATATCCTCTTGCAGGTGCCCGAACGCGCCGCGTCTGCCGAGGCCGACGACAACGACGCGGTCGATAGCGTGCCAAGCCTTGAAGTGCGCCAACTCAAGTTCCGCTACAGCGACCATGAACCCTATGTGCTGGACGAGGTGTCGGTGCGCATCGACGCCGGGGATTCTCTGGCCATTGTCGGCCCCTCGGGCGGCGGCAAGACCACCTTGCTCAACGTCATGCTCGGTATCCTCACCCCGGTCAGTGGCAGTGTGTTGCTCGACGGTGTGGCGATCGATAGCCATAACCTGGAGCGGCTGCGGCGGGTCAGCGCCACGGTGTTGCAGGACGATGTGCTGTTCGCCGGCTCCATTGCCGACAACATCAGCTTTTTCAGTGCCGAGGCCAACCCGCGCTGGGTCGAGCAGTGCGCGCGCATGGCGGCGGTACATGACGATATCGCGCAGATGCCCATGGCTTACAACACCCTGGTGGGCGACATGGGCACGGTGCTGTCGGGTGGGCAGAAACAACGCATCCTGCTGGCACGGGCCTTGTACCGGCGGCCCAAGCTGCTGTTTCTCGACGAAGCCACCAGCCACCTCGACATCGCCAGGGAGGCGGCGGTCAACCACGCGCTGCAAGCGTTGAATATCACCCGCATCATTGTCGCTCATCGGCCCGATACCATCCGCTCGGCACGCCGGGTGCTGGCGCTCGACAACGGTCGGGTGGTGTATGACGGGCCGCTGATCGAGACGGTTGAAGAGCCGGGCGCCGTGGTCCAGGATGCGGCGTCCTCGTCATGAGCAGGCACCTGCTTGGTTGGTGTCTGGTTGGGTTGCTGGCGGCCTGCGCGAATGCACAGGGTGGGGCCGTCGATGCCTGCCCCAGCCATGTATCACTGTCCGAGCCGCTGGGCTTGTCCACTGCCGTCGCCATGGCCCTGTGCGCCGACCCTCAGGTACGCGAGGCCTGGCTGTCGCAACTGAGCAGCCAGGCCAACCTTGACGCTGCGCACTCGGCGTATTGGCCGACCGTGCAAGCCCAGCTCAGCAGCGGCCGCGCCAACCGCAAGACGCGTTATGACAATTTTCCCGAAGCCGATTCGACCTTGAGCACCCGCACCAACAGCTACGGCCTGGACTTGAGCTGGGTGTTATACGACTTTGGCCTGCGGGCGGCTAAAGTCGAGGGCGCCCGCCAAGTGTTGAATGCCGCCAGCAGCAGCCGCGTGGAGAAAATCCAGGCAACGGTGCTCGACACCAGCAAAGCCTTCTACCAGGTCCAGGCCAACGCAGCCTTGCTCGAGGCCAAGCGCAGTGCCGAGTCCCTGGCGGCCAACAGCCTCAAGGCGGCGACGGCCAAGTACCAGGCCGGGGCCGGCGAGCAGAGCGATCGCTTGCAGGCGCAGACCACCCATGAACAGGCGCAGCTCGAACGGGTGTTGGCCGAGGGTGAATACGCCGCAGCGCAAGGCGCCCTGGCCAGTGCTCTGGGGCTGTCACCCTCAGCCCCGCTGACACTCGCGGCCTTGAACGAACCGGCGGGCCAGGAGGCTGAGTTCACAGCCAGTGTCGATGCGCTGATGGCGCAAGCCAGGGCCCAGCACCCGGCCATCGACAAGGCCCGCGCCGAGTGGGCCGCAACCCGCGCCAAGGCGGACGAAGCGCGGGCCGAGGGACGCCCCAAGGTGTCGCTGTTCAGCAGCTACCAGCAGCAGGACACGCCGATCGACCAGGTGTCGACGCGCCAGCAGATCGAGACCTGGAGTGTCGGGGTGCAGATCAGCGTGCCGATCTTCGACGGCTTTCTCAGCCGTCGGCGTGCCCGCGCCGCCGATTACGAAGCCGGCGCCCGCGAGCAGGCCGTGGCGCAGACCGAGCGCACAGTCGCGCTGAATGTCTGGAAGAGCCGTCAGGCCCTGGATGCCCGCACACGGGCTCTGTCGATCAGCCGCAGCTTTGTCAGCAGCGCCGGGCAATCCCACCGGGTCGCACTGGGGCGCTACAAGGCCGGGGTGGGCAGCATCATCGAACTGCTCAGGGCGCAGAACGAACTGGCCATCGCCGAGCAGCGGCGTGTGGAGGCGCAGGTCAACTGGTACACCGCCAGGTTGCAGCTGGCGGCGGACCTGGGGCAGTTGCATGGCGCGCTGTAGGCCGGGTTGTCTTGAGGTCTAGAATCACCCTGGTATTGACCCACCGTGGAGAATCAGAATGAGCAATAAAACTACGCTCTGCCTCTGGTACAGCACTCCCGCCATGCACCAAAGCTAACAACGCCGCTCCTACAGGCCATGGCACGTTGCAGCAAATGTGGGAGCGGCGGTGCGACGACTCGACCTTGCCCCGCGATGCGCCGCGCGGGCGGCGCTCGATCTCAAGGGCGCCACAAACCTTGCGGCGTACACCTGGTAGGCATTATGCCATCTCAAGCCCTGCGCCTTTGCGCCGTCACCCAATCCAGAGATGTGTAGATACCGATGTTCATCGCGGGGCAAGTCGGATCGCCGCACCACCGCACAAGCCCCCGCGATCGTTACCAAAATTGCCCTTCAGAAGCCCAGAGTCGCGGATACCAGGTAGGTTCGTGGCGTCGACAGGGTCAAGCCCGCCTCGCTGTCGTCGGAGGCGCCGGCCGAGGCCCAGTAGCGGTCGTCCAGCACGTTCTCGACACTGGCGCGCAAGGTGATGTCCTTGTCGTCGACCTTGAAGGCATAGCGCGCTCCCAGGTCGTAACGCTCCCAGCCGTCGATCTGCTTGCTGTTGGCCTGGTCCAGGTACTGTGAGCTTGAATGGATACCGCGTGCCGTCAGGGTCAGCCCGGACAGGGCCGGCACGTCGTACTCGGCGCCCAGGCTGACGTTGTACTGCGGTGTTGCCGGAGCGCGGTTGCCATCGAAGGTGCCACCGACGGTGTCGGTCAGTTCGCTGTCGATGTACATCACCCCACCCAGCAGACGAAAGCCCTTGAGCGGCTCACCAAATACATTGAGCTCGACGCCCTTGTTCTCGCGTTTGCCGTTGGGCCCGAACACCCGGGTGCTGGCGTTGGTCTCGTAGGCCGGCTGCTTGATGCGAAAGACACTGGCGGTCAGGGCGAAGCTGCCCAGGTCATACTTGGCGCCGACTTCCACCTGACGGCTGATGAACGGTGCAAAGATCTGGTCTTGGTTGATCGAGGTCGACGGGGCGATCTTGCCCTGGCTCAGGCCTTCCATGTAGTTGGCATACAGCGAGAGCTGGTCGCTGAGCTTGAACAGGATACCGCCCGAGGGTGAGAGCTTCTCTTGGTCATAGGCGGTGTCGCCCTTGATGCCATCGCTCCAGTCGTCGACCTGAACCCGCTGCCAGCGCGCGCCCAGGGTCAGCAGCAGACGCTGGTCGAAAAAGCCCAGGGTGTCGGACAGCGCCACGCCGCTGAAGCGGTTCTCGGTGTAGACCTTGGGGTCCGAGCGCAGCAGCGTGCCCGGCGTTGGGGTAGGGCGCGGGTTGTAGAGGTTGCTTGCGCCTGCGGCATAACGACCGCCGCCGTTCTCAAAGTCCATGTAGAAGTAGTTGGCCGCCAGGTTGAGCTCATGGCTGACCGGGCCGGTCTGGAACCAGTTGCGCAGGCCGGCGGTGGCGGTGCGCACGTTTTCATCGCGGGTGAAGTCGCGGGGCTGGACACTGAAGTCGCCGGCATCGTTGGAAACCGGCACGTTGTGCCGGAGGAAGTCGTGGTTGCTCTTGCGTGCGCCGACTGCGCCATAGGCCATCAGCGCGTCATTGATGTCGAACTCGGCGTTCAGCGTGCCGAAGGTATCGTTGGTGCGCGCCTTGCTCCAGGCCTGGGCGTAGTTGCGCCGCACATCCTCGGCATCCGGCACCTTGGCATTGGCGCCGATGATCACGCGTTCCTGGGGCGCATCGGTGTTGCGCTCGGTGTGGCCGATGTCGGTCGACAGGCGCAACCGCTCGCCGCGAAAGTCCAGGCCGAGCACGGCCATCTCGCGGTCGACGCTTTGGTGGTCCCATTCGGTGTCGCCCGATTGCTTGACGCCGTTGAAGCGCAGGCCGAACATGCCGTCCTCGCCAAAACGCCGGCCGATATCGACGGCGCCACCGACCTGGCTGTCTGAGGCGTAACTTCCGGTGAACTCGGTGATTGGCTTGTCGCTGGCGCGCTTGGGCACCACGTTGATGCCGCCGCCGACGCTGCCCCGTGGCGAGATGCCGTTGATCAGCTGGCTGGGGCCTTTGATGATGTCGACGCGGTCGGCCATTTCCATGTCGATCGAATAGGTCGGCAGGACGCCGTACAGGCCGTTGTAGGCGACATCGCTGTTGAACAGACTCAAGCCACGAATGGTGAACTGCTCGAAGCGCCCGCCGGCCGGGTTGGTGGCGCGCACCGACGGGTCGCTGGCGATCAGGTCGCCGAGGGTCCGCGCCTGCTGGCCCTTGATCGCCTCGCTGGTGTAGGTGGTCATGCTGAAGGGCGTTTCCATGAAGTCCCGCGAGCCCAGCAAACCTTGCGAACCGCGACGGGCGACCTGGCCGCCGGCGTAGGGTTGGCCATCGTCGTTGCCGCTGTGAGCGCCGAGGATGCTGGTCGGGGCGATTTCCAATGCGTTGCCGCTTTGCGGTGTAGGCACCAGGGTGTAGGCACCCGCCGCCACGGGTTGCAGTTGCAGGCCAGAGCCCTGCAGCAACCGGGCGAAGCCTTCGTCGACGCTGAAACTGCCGCTCAAACCGGCACTGCGCCGGCCATTGACCAGGCCCGGGTCCACCGACAGGCTGACCCCGGCCTGGGCGGCGAAACGGGTCAGCGCTGCGCCCAGCTCCCCTGCCGGAACCTGGTAGCTGCGGCTGGCGGCGTCGGCCAGCGCCGCCAGCGGGGCCAGCGACGTCAGGCCCAGTACCAGGCACAAGGTGGGCGATGAAAACGAAGACGCCAGGCGCGTTCGGTGGCGTGTCAGTGCGGGCATTGTTGCGCTCTCTTTTGGGTTCACATGCCCTTGATGACAAGCGAGCGAACAAAAGGGGACAAAGATTTCGCCAATAATGCCACGCGCTGCGCTGGCGGGTCAGGCCGGCTGGTACGGCGGGTAGTCGATGTAGCCTTTGGCTCCGCCACCGTAGTAGGTGTCGCGGTCCGCCGGGGTCAAGGGCCAGCCGTTTTTCAGGCGTGCGACCAGGTCGGGGTTGGCGATGAAGGGCTGGCCAAAGCCTGCCAGGTCGATCAGGCCGGCGTCGACCAGGGCCTGGGCACGCTCCAGGGTCATGTCGCCGGCCAGGATCAGCGCGGTGCGGCCCAGTTGCGCCTTGCACTGCGTCAGCAGCTCACGCAGTGCCTGCTCCTGGGCCTGGGCACCTTCGCTGGCGAGGAAGAAGTGGGTCTGGTCCATCACATGCACGTAGGCGATGCCGCGTGCGCCCATGCCCGCGCAGAGTGCCGCGTAGGTCTCGTCGATTTCAGGGTAGAGCGGCATGTCGAACAATTGCCCGTACGGCGAGATGCGGATGCCGACCTTGTCGGCGCCGATGCGGCTGGCCACGGCGTCCACCACTTCAAAGACGAAGCGCAGGCGGTTTTCCAGGGTGGCCGCCGAGTAACGGTCGCTTCGATCGTTGACCTGCGGATTGAGGAACTGCTCGAGCAAGTAGCCGTTGGCCCCGTGAATCTCGACACCGTCGAAACCGGCATCGATGGCGTTGGCTGCGGCCTGGGCAAAGTCTGCGACCACCTGGCTGACTTCATCGGTGGTCAATGGGCGCGGCGTCGAGGTGGGGACGAAACCCGGCTCGCCACTGTCGTCATAACCGAAGGCGATCGCCCCCTGGGCAACGTTGCCGGTGGCGCTGACCGGGGCCTGGCCGTTGGGCTGAATCGAGGTGTGCGACACCCGGCCGACATGCCACAGCTGGGCAAAGATCTTGCCGCCGACGCTGTGCACCGAGTCGGTCACCAGCTTCCAGCCCTGGATCTGCTGCGCGCTGAAGATGCCCGGGTTGAACAGGTAACCCTGGCCCTGGCGGGAGATCGGCGTGCCCTCCGAGACGATCAGGCCGGCACTGGCGCGCTGGGTGTAATGCAGGGCGATCTGTTCGGTGGCAATGTCTTCAGGTGCACGTGAGCGGGTCATCGGCGCCATGACGAAGCGGTTGCTCAAGGTCAGTGGGCCGAGGTGATAAGGGGCAAACAGGTCATTCATGGGGGGCGCTCCAAGTGGAATGGCGCCATCCTAGGTTTTTGCCAAAACAGCCACAATCAAACTAAAAGGCAAAACACTATTGCTGATAAAGCAATACACTGGCTGGATTTCCCGTTGCCGGAGCCGTCCATGCACCTCAAAGCCCATCGGTTTTTCGCCATGGTGGCCGTAACTGGCAGCTTCTCCGCTACCGCCCGGCACTTTCAGGTACCTGCCTCGTCGGTGTCACGCTTCATTGCCGCGCTTGAATCCGAGGTCGGGCAGCAGTTGCTGTACCGCAACACCCGCGCGGTCAAACTGACCGAAGCCGGCGAGCGCTATTACCTGCAGATCCGCGAGGTACTGGAACTGCTCGATGCCGCTGACGAGTCGATCAGCGGCAAGGCTGGCGACATTCGCGGCCTGGTGCGGATCAACGCGCCGGTGGCCTTCGCTCATCTGCATATCGTCCGGCTGCTCAATGGCTTGCAGGAGCAGTACCCGGAACTGAGCGTGGAGCTGACCGCCACCGATGCCTATATCGACCCGGTGCAGGAGGGCGCCGACATCACCTTTCGCGTCGGCCATCTAGAGGATTCGGGGCTGATCGGGCGGCAGATCTGTACCCAGCGTTATGTGCTGTGCGCCAGCCCCGACTACCTCGCCAGACATGGCCATCCGACGTCCGCCCAGGACCTGCGCCAGCACTGCTGCCTGGTCTACAAAGGCACGGGCGGGGCGCAACGTTGGCACTTGCGCCGCCCGGGCAGCGATAGTGTTGAAGTGGTCGACGTACAGGGGCCGCTGCGCAGCAACAATGCCCAGGTGCTGGTCGAGGCGGCACTGGCCGGGCGGGGCATTGTGTTCTTCCCCTCCTGGCTGTTCAGCAAGCACAGCTTTACCAGCAAGGCCCTGGTGCAGTTGTTGCCCGACTGGGAAGGCGCCGTGGAGGCGACGCCCAGTCAGATCCACCTGTTGTCGCCGGAAAACCGCCTGCGCTCGCAGAAGGTGCGTCGGGTCTGGGATTACTTTCTCGACGCCATCGGCACGCCGCCGTACTGGGACGACCTGGGCGCTTGAATCAACCCTTGGCGCGCCAGAGCACCGGCCAGTATTCCTCGTTGATGCTGTCGCAGCGCCACATCGTCCGGCGGTCCTTGAGCTGCATGGCCGCACCGTCGTACTGCCAGATCGAGCTTTCGCCGCAGTCTTTGCCCATCTCGCGGTAGATTTTCAATTGTCCGCTAACCGGATTGAAGCTGATCTGCCCATACAGGTCGGGGCTAAAGTGAGCCTTGGGGTCTGCTTTGAGTTCCAATGGCGTCGCCTGGTAAGGCGCCGAGCGTGAGACGCGGTAGAGGCTGTGGTTGCAACCGTCTTCGGCGCAACCGTAACGCAGGCGCACCAGGGCATGGGCCGGGTCCAGGGGGTAGACCTCGGCCTGGGCTTTCCAATTCTGATGGGGGGAGGCACTCAACTCGTCTTTGGTCTGCGCGATCATGTCATCGCCGATTGCCTGTTGCTCGGCGTCACTCAAGGTCGGCGCCAGGGTAAAACGCGGCAGTCTGGGCGTGGCCGGGGCGGTGGGCAGGCGGCTGTCTGGCTGGAAGCCTGGGCGCACAAATGCGCTGGGGTGGCCGATGCGCCCTTGCACCGAATCCATCAACAGCAACGTGGCGCTCAAGCCCTGCAGCGATACCCGGCGCTCGCCATGGTTGCTGTTGGAACTCAGGGTGTCGCCGATGCTCAGCTCGCGCAGCTTTTCAACGGCGGCGTCGCCCTCAAGGTAATAGTACTCACGCGCTGTCGAACCGTACTTCCAGGGTTCGGTAGGGTGGCCGTCGAGGTGAAATTCGTAACGCAGGCTGATGTCGTCGTAGCTGATCGCACTGACCCGGGTGCTGCCCTTGAGCCCGGCTTCGCGGACGATGTACAGGCCCATGCCCGGGTTGTCGGTGCTGCCCGACACCGCCGTGCAGCGGCGGGTGTTGTCGCAGGCCACCCGCCAGTCCTGGAACACCCGGCTCAACGGTACTTGTTCCGCCGCGGCGGCCAGGGTCAGGGTGGGTAACAAGGAAAGGGCCAGCCAGTTCCATCTTGCTGAAAACATCGTGCATCGATCCTGCGCAGTCACTGAAGGGCGGCATGATCGCACCTTGGTGTTAGTCTGGCAGCTGTTTATGGTCAATCAGCGCAGGAAGCCTTGTGATCTGCATACGTCCCGTTTCACCCCATGAATGGCCAACCTACCGCGACCTGCGCCTGCGGGCACTGCGCGATTCGCCCGATGCCTTTGGCAGTACCTTTGACGCCGAGTCGCAACGCACTGATGAAAACTGGGCCGCGCGGATCGCGGTGGCCGCTGCCGGTGGCAGTGATCGGGCGTTTTTCGCTTTTCATGGCGATGCAGTATGTGGGCTGGTGTGGTGCAAATTGTCCGCGGCCGAGCCGGGTGCGGCTGACCTTTATCAGATGTGGGTCGACCCGGTTTCGCGTGGCCTTGGCGCCGGTAGTGCGTTGCTCAAAGCGGCATTGCAGTGGGCGGCAAGCGCTGCGGTGCTCCAGGTGCGCCTGGGTGTCACACTCGCCGATACCCCGGCGATGCGCTTGTACCAGGCCCATGGTTTCCAGCCAGTTGGTGCCCCGGAACCACTGCGTGAGGGGTCGAGCCTGTTGTCGCAAGCCATGGCGTGCAGGCTGGGCGCCTAGTCCTCAAAGCGCCCTGACGCATCGCGATCTTTTTCGTAATACCTGCTGAGCGGGAAGGGCGGCAGCCAGGATTCGCGGCGGATAGTCCAGCTTTCGTAGGTGGGCGTGAACAGGTCTGGGGCATCCATTGAGCCGAGGTTCAGTTCGATTTCATCGCCTGAGCGGGCGAACACCGACGAACCGCAACGGGGGCAGAAATGGCGCCCGGCGTAGTCACGGGTTTTGCCCTCGATGCTGACCGCGTCTTTGGGGAAGATCGCCGAAGCGTGAAACAGCGCGCCGTGATGTTTGCGACAGTCCAGGCAGTGACACAGGCCCACCCGGTAGGGACGGCCCGAGGCTGAGAATCGTACGTCGCCGCACAGGCAACCGCCGGTGAATCGGTCCATGGTGCGTCTCCTGTCGCGTATTACGAGCGCGCGAGCGCAACGGCATGCTTTTATCAAAAGAGCTACGAGGGGGCCTAATGGATATTGGACGTTTACTGAAAAAGCGGCAATTGAATGTTCAGGAACAAAACGCGGTATGCGCCCATCGGCTCATGACCATCGCCCGCGCGTGGCGCGTTAACGGTGTACCCGTAGCTCTGGTTCAATTCGGTCAACGCCAGGGCATTGATTGGTCTGCAACCATTGTCCTCGACCTTCAGGTCGATTTTCCCGGCATGCCGTCCTTGCATGGCATGTTACTGACACAGGCTGAACGCTTTATCGCTTTCGAAATTGAAACCGACAGGGCGCACAGGCAGGTTGAATCAGTGGAGAAATGGGAGGATGTTTCTGCACATCAGGACTATTCAACTGCCAAGCGAGGTACCGGAAAAGGCTTTGCCGCAATTGCCCTACACGTGCGGCATGAGTTGATGTTGCCACTAGGCTGAATAGGTTGTGAAAAGGAATCGCTGCCGCGTTTTTTATCTCTTCAATCCCCATACTTCCTTTCTACAATCCACTTCCAGTTCCTCAAGAAAAGCCGCCAGTTGGTCCACTTCAAGCAAGGCGAGTGTCAACTCAGCGGCATCTCGCAGAGGCTGCCACGCCTCGTGCTCAAACATCTGTCGGATCCCACAATCGAAAACTGTCTCGGGCAGTTCGTTGCACATTTCCCAGATCCGTTGCAGTTGATTGCGCACTTGAGCAGGCATTACGCTGCCACAGACAGTCAGCGCGTCGTTCAAAGGCAACATCTTTACCGACCAGGTTTCGCATGCCCGGCAGGAGGGGATAGCATCTTCTTGCGCACTGGCGCTCATCGCCAGAAAGGTCAGCCCTTCAATCGCCTCGCACACCGCCAGTACGCGTTTGTACTCCGCTTGCCCGTACCAGTGCCACAGGGTGGTGGGAAATTCCATTTTCAACTCCGTGAGTGCAAGTCATTGGGCGTGCCTAAGGCAAATCATACCCGACGGTTTCATGCGATCATATTTGCTCAATACACAGGGTCAAAAGAAGGGAGCGCTATGCCACCACTGATCTGGGACCCGTTCGCCCTCTTCGAGGTGCTAGGTGTCTTGCCTTGTGAAGATGAATCGGGCCACTCTCACGCGTACCTCATTGAGCAAGGCGCTGTCAGGCTGGCACTGACGATCTGGCCGTACGATGCTGATGTTGAAGTGCAGGTATCGGAGGTTTCTTTGCCCAAGCCGCTCTTCAAGTACTCATTATTGGGGTGTCCTGGTATTCGGGTGGTGGATGACAAACGCGGAAAATTTCTCGAGTTCGCAGCGCCCAGTACCTTCACTGGCCGATACGATGGTTATGGTGTTATGCCTTATGGCTTGCGAGTGTGGGTCGATCCGCAAATTTTCCTGGAACCCTTCACCTATCCATCCTGATAGATCGTCAACCAGCCCGATCGAGGTGCCCGGTTCTGTTTAGTACCCAGTCATCTCCAGGTAACCCCTACCGCTCACACTCCCACTAAAGCGCACCGGCCCCTCCCAATAGGGGAAGCGCGTCTGCATCCAGGCCTTGGGCTCCAAAGCATCCACCTGCACATCCACACCATGCTCCGGCACCTGCACCCGCCAGCGGGTAGGCACCTTGCGGCCGTTGTCCTGTTTGCTCCAGGCCAGTTCCCGCAGCTGGATCTGCTCGCCCTGCAGCGCCTGCGCAGCCCCGTTGGCGCTGATCCAGGTACCGGCGCGGTAGGGCGCGCCTTGCTGCTCGCGCACGCGAAACAGCATCAGCTTGGCGCCGCTGTCCAGGTGCAGGGAGAACCAGTCCCAGCCCGATTGTTCGGGCGCCAGGGGCTGGCTGCTCCATTCGCGGTCGAGCCAGGCAACGCCGGTGACGGCAAGGCGCTGGCCGTAGCGTTCGACCTCGCCACTGACCTGATAGAACGGCTGGCTGTAATAGTACGACGCCTGGCCCTTGCCGGATTTTTCGCTGTAGCCCTGGGCACCATGCAGCACTAGCGGGCCGGTGCTGACCAGGTTCAGGGTGTAGTTGAAACCCTTGCCGTTGGCGCTCATCTGCAAGCGCCCGGTGTCGTCGCTGCCCTGCAATGACCAATCGTTGATCCAGGCCCGAAATGGTCGGGCTTCGACGCCTGCCTGGCCAATACCGCCGCGGGCCAGGGTTTCACTGGACTGATGGCCGCCGGGGCCGGTCAGCGCGGCATGCCCCAGCCACAGATTGGGGCTGTTCCAGCCGGTTGTTTCTGCGCCTGGGCGCAGGGCCGAGCGGAACAGGGTCCACTGTGCGCCCCAGTCACGGCCCTGGCGATCGGTAAGGTTGGCGGTGACATACCACCACTCGATGCGAAAGCCGTTGTGGGCAGCGTGATCGAGGGGAAAAACCAGCGGCTGGTTGCGCGTCACCTGCTTGAAGGCTGCAGCGTCCTGACCCAAACCGGCAAAGCTTTTGGGCGCTGGCGCAGGCTGGTCGCAAGCGCTCAGCAGTAACAAACCGATCAACAGGTAGAGGCTAGGCTTCATCGGCAAACTGCCTCAATAGCTCGCTGGGCTGGCGTCGCGCCAGTTGCCATAACGGCCAGGCGCTGGCCAGCAGGCTGGTCAACAGGCCAAGCACGGCCAGGTGCAGCAGCTGTGCGGGAAACACGTGCAGCGGCAGGCGCCAGCCAAAGGCCTGGACGTTGACCACCGCCACCAGGCACCAGGCCAGCAGCAGCCCCAGGGGCACCGCCAGCAGCACAGTCAGGCTGCTGAGCAGCAGGGTTTGCCCCAGCGACAACCACGCCAACTGACGGCGCCGTACGCCGAGGGCCCACAGCGGTGCCAACTGGCCCAGGCGGCTCTGGCTCAGGGTCAGCAGGCTGATGAACAAGGCGATGCCCGCCACCCCCAGGGTCAGGCTGTTAAGCGCCGTGGTGGCGGCAAAGGTACGGTTGAAAATTTCCCTGGACCAACGCTTCAGAGTGGCTTGCTCGACCACGCGGCTGTCGTCCAGGGCGAAGCGTTGCTGCAGCTCGGCCTTGAGCGGCGCAATACGCTCGGGTGCAAGGTTCAGGCTCAGGGCGCTCAGTGTCGCCTGCGGCAGGTGAGCGCGCAGCCAGCCGGCACTGACCAGCAAGTGGCCTTTGGGGTTGCCATAGTCGGCATAGATCCCGACGACGGTCAGGGTGTCGCTTGCGAGCTCAAGGCTGTCGCCCAAGCGCAGGCCCAGGCGTCGGGCCAGTTGCTCGCTGAGCATGAACCCCCGGCCGCTCGCCAGTTGCGCCCAGGCCTGCGGGCTTTGCTCAAGCAACGGCCAGCGAGCCGGGTAGGCGGGGTGGTCGATGATGCCCTGAACCTGCACCGGCCACTGCTGCAAGCGTATTTCCGCACGCCAGCCGGGCAGCACGGTGACGGCCGCTTGCTGGGCGAGCCAGGCGTTGATCTGCAAGGCCTGAGTGGTGTCTTGCGGCGTGAGGTAGAGATCGGCGGACAGGCGCTGATCGAGCCAGCCGATAAAGGTCTTGCGAAAGCCCTCGGTCATGCTGCCCACACCGACACTGGCGGCCAATGCCAACAGCAGTGCCATCAACGCCAGGCTTAGCGCGGGGAGCTGCTGGCGGCTGTCGGCAATGAACCACTCTGCCAGCGCACCGCGACAACCGCGGGCCAGCCACGCCAATGCGCCGTCGAGCAGGGCGGGCAGCAGCAGTGCTGCCGCCAACAACAGCGTCGCGAGCAGGATCAAGGCGCTGGTGAGACTGTTGCCCCATTGCCAGCAACCTAGCGCGACCAGCAGCAACAGCCCTGCTGCCATAGCCTGGCGGCGCAACCAGGGGCCTTGGGCCATGCGCCAGGCTTGCGCTTGGGCCAGGGCCAGCAACGGCAGGTGTGCGGCGCGCAGCACACTGCTGACGCCAGCGAGCAAGGCGCCGAGGATGCTCACCAGCACGCCTGCCAGCCACCACCCGGCCGGCAGACTCAACTGCCCGGCAATCTGGGCACCATACAGGCCGCGCACACTGGCAGCGACATCGGGTAACAGCGCGGCTGCCAAGCCATAGCCGCTGGCCACCCCGGCCAGGCCTCCGAGCACGGCGAACACCCCCAGTTCCAGCGTCAGGCTGAGCAGCAGCGTGTTCAAGCTGATACCGCAGGCCCGCAGGTTGCGAATCAGGCCACGGCGCTGTTCAAGGGCCAGGCCGATGGCGGCGTGGGCAATGAACAGCCCGACGACAAAGGCCAGCAGGCCCAGGGCCGTGAGATTGAGGTGAAAGCTGTCGGTCAGGCGCTGCAGGTCGCCGTCATCGCCGGGCGTTTGCAGGGTTAGGCGCTGGGCGATATCTGCCGGCAAGGGCCTGGATTCACCGGCCAGCAGTAGCCGTGACACTTGCCCCGGCGCCTGCAGCAAGGCTTGCGCATGACCGATGTCCAGGACAATCACGCCGGGCGCCAACTGCGGCTGAACAACGAACGGCGGCAGCCGCTGGCCGTCGCTGCTGGTGGCTTGCTCGTGGCTGTTCAAGCCCAATTGCTGCAACGTATCAGGGCCAATCCAGGCCTGCCCGGGGGCGTCGATGAACGCCTGCAGATCGAAGGCTGGTATGGCAATGCCGGCAACGGCGGCAGTGCTGGGTAGGCTCAGCGGTTCGATGCCGATCAGGCGCACCGTCAGCGGATGCGCCCCGGCAATCCGCAAGCGGCCTTCGAGCAGCGGTGAGACCTGCCAGCCGAGCCTGCGCAGTTGCAGGTACAGCGCTTGCTCGAAGCGCTCACCGTCACGCGCCAGCAGTTGCGCTTGCCCGGGGCCGGTCAGTACTGCGGCGGCGCGCGCATAGTCGGCGCGGGCCTGGCTGTTGAGCGCTTGCACCCCGGTCCACAGCGCGGTGGCCAGCCACAGGCCGGTGAAGATGCTGAAAAACTGCAAGCGATGGCGCCGCCAGTGGCTCAGCAGCGCCTGCAGGGTAATCAGCAGCGGGTTCATCAGCGGGGCTCGGCCCGCACACGCCCGGCGTGCAGGACGCAACGCCGCTCAAGGCGCGCGGCCAGGCGCGGGCTGTGCGTCACCATCAGCAAGCTGCTGCCGGCCTCGCCGACCAATTGCAGCATCAGCGCCAGCACTTCATCGCTGCAGGCCTCGTCGAGGCTGCCGGTGGGCTCATCGGCCAACACCAGCGCCGGGCGAGCAGCCAGCGCACGGCCAATGGCAACCCGCTGCTGCTGGCCACCGGACAATTGCTCCGGGTAACGCTGCAGCAAGCTGTCCAGGCCAAGGCGGGTGGCCAGGCAGTCCAGCCACTGGCGATCAAGCCGCCCAGCCAGCCTTGCCTGAAAGCTCAGGTTGGCGGCCACATCGAGGCTGCTGATCAGGTTGTACTGCTGGAACACCAGGCCGATGCCTTCCCGGCGCCAGCGCGCCATGGCTGATTCGAGGCGACCGTCGAGGGGCTGGTTGTCGATCAGGATGCGCCCGCTGTCGGCGCGGTCGAGCCCGGCGACCAGGTGCAGCAGGGTGCTCTTGCCACTGCCCGATTCGCCCATCAGCGCAAGGCTGGCGCCCCGGGCCAGTTGCAAGTCGACACCCTGCAGCACCGCCAGTTTGCCCTGGGTGGTGCTGTAGGACTTGTGCAGGTGTTCGATGACCAGCATTGCACGGCGGCGCTATGGCTTGTTTGCCGCCGCCAGAAAATGCGCCACTAGCGCATTGGCGTGGCCATGGCCCAGGCCATGCTCGGCCTTGAGCCAGGCCACCAGTTCCATGTGCTTCTTGCCACTGAGGGTGCCGAGCAGGCTCAGCCAGTGGTTGATGGGCTGACCGTACTTTTGCTCGATCGAGGGAAAGTACGAGGCTGGTCCTTTTACTTTTGGCGCATCGCTCATGCTGTACATCCTGTCTTTTAGGGTGAGTAGGGTTGCGCGATCAGCAACAACGACTGCGGCACCGCGCTTTGCGGGTGTTGCGGTTCTTGCAGGCCCAGCAGCCTGTAGCCCGCCATGTCCAGGGCAGTGATCCAACTGGACAAGGTGCGCATGTACCACGGCATCGGCTGCCACTGGCCTTTGAAACCGGCGAAGGTTTCTTCGCGCCAGCCATCCTGGTAATCGCCGGCACTGGCCGTCCAGGGGTGCAGCGTCTGGATCACCAGGGCGCCGCCGGGGGCGAGCAGGGTGTTCATGGCGCAGAGCAGGGGGATGATGTCCTGGTGCAGCAGGGCGAAGTTGGCGCAGATCAAGTCGTAGTCGTGGCCCAGATCCACCGTGGCCTCGGCCAGTGCCTGGTAGTCGGCCAGATAGACGGCCGCCGAACCTGCGCTGCGCGCCGCTTCAACCAAGGTCGGGTCGCCATCCACCCCGACGGCTTCGATGCCCCGCTCGGCCAGCGCCCGCAGCAACCAGCCCTCGCCGCAGCCCAGGTCCAGCACGCGTGCTGGCTGACGGCCCAGCACCGCGAGCAGGATAGCCTGGTCGGTGACCTGCTGGCGGCTGTCTATGGCGCCGCTGCGCACGGCGTCGATCCAGGCGTGCGCGTTGTGCTGCCAGCTTTGCAAAAGCCTGGTGTCCGGGGGGTACATGTGGATATCCGCAGCCGTCGATGGGGTCAAGGATAGAACAGTTCCTGCTCCCGCGATCAGGGCAAGGCCGCTTGACACACCAATGGCACGCGTTCGTAGTTCAGCGCCGGGTTGCGCTCGGGTAGCGCGTAGGCGGCGGTGCAGTGTTGTTCATTCCATTTGATCAGCAACTCGCCAGCGTCGTTTTCCATCAAAGCCAGCGCCTTGCCGCTGGGGTCGGAGATCGCCAGCTGTTTGCCTGCCTGGTCTTCAAGCGATGCACCGAACGGGATTGGCTGATGCTGGGCATCGAACAGTTCAAATTGCACCCGCCTGCCGCTCTTGCTGGCATAGCGGGCCAGCACCACGGCGCCACGGCGTGGCACGACCTGCTGGGTCGCATTGTCCATGTCGATACCGGTGTCCAGGTCGCGCGTGTCCAGGCTGATCCAGTTGACCCGATAGGGCTGCACGTTGGGCACCACCGCATAGCCATTGGCGCCGGTTTCGGCTCCACTGTAGCTGCCAATCTTGACCCCTGATACATCGGGGACCTGGGCCAGTGCGAAGGTTTCGCCCACCGTTTGGCCAAGGTTGATGCCGCCACCATGGGCGACGATGGAGCCTGCCAGGTTGAGGCTCTGGGAGTTGTAGCCACGGCCCTGGCTGTAACCGGCACTGATGTCGGCAACAGCGGTGCGGGTGTTGATGTTGGCCGATGCGGTGCTACCGCCGGTGCTGCTGTTGCCGCCTTGCACCGAGTAATAGGTGTCGCTGTCTTCTGACAGGTAGCCGTTGATGCCTACTTGCGCGGTGTCGTTGCCTTTCTGTGTGCTGGCGGAGACGAAGGCACGTGGCGCGCGAGGTTTGGAACCCAGCGGGAATGACACGGACAGGTTGAACAGGGTGTCGTTGTTCGAGGGGCCGAAATCACCGACGTCTTTGCTGTAGGTGGCGTCAAGGTTGTAACTCACTTCCCCCCAATAGTTGCTGTAACCGGCAGACAGGCTCTGGGAGCCGCCCCGGCCCCAGTAGCGTTGATCGCTGGCATTGAGGTAGACGCTGCCATATTGCTGGTTGCGACCGATACTCTGGTTGATGGTCAGGTCTGTACGGGTTTTCGAATTGCCGGTGCGCCTTTGGCTGTCGCTGTCGAGCTCTTCGACATGGTTGGTCAGGGTCCGGTAACCCTCGGTCGAATAGCGGTAGGCAGCCAGGGTGAAGCTGGTGTCGGTGCCGGTGAAGGTTTTCGCGTACAGCGCCCGCAGGCTGTTGCCCCGGACCGATTGCCCCGGAGTGCGGCTGCTTGAGTGGGTGAGGTCGACAGACACGGCGCCAATGGCCGTATTGCGCCCGGCACCCAGTGCCAGCGCCTGGTAGTTCTCGGTGACCTGGAGCCCGAGGATGCCGCTCAGGTTGCTGCTGATGCCGTAGGCCAGCGTGCTGCTAACAAACTGTGGCGTGGCCAGGCCTTCGCTATTGCTGTTGTATTGGCCTGCCGAGAGGCTGTAGTTCAGCTGACCTTCGCGCACCATGATTGGCAGGCTGGAAAATGCCTGCACCGTGACCCGGCGCGTGCCATCGGCTTCGATGATGGTCACCTGCAGGTCACCGTTCGAGCCGCTGGGGTAGAGATCACTGATTTCAAATGGGCCCGGCGGAACGTTAGCGGTGTAGAGAATGTAGTTATTCTGGCGGATCTCCACGGTGGCGCTGGTTTGTGCCACGCCACGGATGATCGGGGCGTAGCCGCGCTCACCGTCGGCACGCATGCCCTGATCCGAGGCCAGTTTCAGGCCGCGATAACGCACGCTGTCGAACACCTCGGCGTCGGAGAAGATCTCGCCGGCGCTGAATTGCCCCTTCAGCGCGGTCACGTCGTGCTGCAGGTAGCTGCGGTTACTCTTGAATCTGTTGGGTTGGCCGGTGCTGCTACTGAAGTTCGACTCGTTACGCAGTCGCCAGGCGCCCAGGTTGATACCGTTGCGCAGCCCCAGGTTACTGGAAAAGGTGGTGGCGTTGTCGGTGCTGTTGCGGCTGCTGCTCAACTGATAGTTGATAAACGCAGCCGGTACGCCGTGGTCCCACAACGCCGGGTCGACATACCCGCGCATCCCGCGTTGCAGGGCAATTTGCGGCACACTGACCATCAGGCGCAGGCGGCTGACGTCATAACGCTGGGTAGCCTTGGCAATCAACGCCGGCAGGTCGTAGCAGGCCTGCGGTTCATTGAGGTCGAGTTTGCCGGCGGCCTCGAGTTTTTTCATGTCGATGCCCAATTGCTCGAGCATGTCCAGGGTCAGGCAGGCTTCGACTTTGCCGCTATCGGGATGGCGCCGGAAATCGATATCACGACGGCCTACCAGCATCTCGTTACTGTACAGGTCGACCCGGTACGTGCCCGGCAATACGCTGCTGGACGAGAGCAGCAACTGCAAGTCCACCGACGAGGGGGCGCCCTGCAGAAACGAGGTGTTGAATTGCTCGACCTGCTCTGGCTCAAGGTCGTTGGCGGTCGCTGCGCTGGCATCAGGGCCAAGGCAGGATGCCAGGGCAACAAACAGCGGGCCAAGCGTCGAGGGGGTTGAAAAGGCAGCAGGCGAAGACGATCGCTTGCCAGGGTGAACGCCATGAGCAAGTCTGCAGCCAGTGAGTAAAGACATGCAAAGAACCTATATCACCCCCGATACGAAACCGAGCGGAGCGAAGTAAAGTGCGGGAGAGGTAGTGGGCAACCCAATGGGCGCGTCAAGGCGACGCTTTGATCAGCTCGGCGGTTGCTGGCGCTGTGTTGCTCAGTGGCGTGGCGTAACGCTCTTGTGCGCCATAGTCGTTGATGCTGGTAAAGGACAACTGCGCAGCACCTGCACTATTGAATTGCTTGACCGGGAACTCTTTGAGCTCACCTGGCCCGACCATGACCGAGTCAACGACGGTTGCCGTGGTTTGGCCTGAGTGCAGTGTTATATCCCCCATGGACACATGGTAGAGACCGGGGTTCTCGACCTTCAGGTAGGTTTTCCCGGCCTGCTCAAGCACTGTCCATTGCAGTTGTGTGGGGGCAAGGTATGCGTTGCTGCTCAGGCCTTGCGGGCGAAAAAACACTTTGATGCGCTGGCGCACCGCGAGCTGCAAGGTGTTTTGCGTTTTCGCCGCCTGAGGAATTTCCTGGACATTGAGCCAGACCACCGACTCTTTATCCGTCGGCATGCCGGTGCCCTCGTAGATCACCCGCAGCAACTGCTGTTCGTTGCCGGGCACCCGTGCCAGGGGTGGGGTAACCGCGAAAGGCGCTGGTGTGGTGTCAGAACCATCGCGGTCTACCCAGGACTGGATCAACACATCTTCACCGCTATTGCGTACGGTGATGCCTGCCTCTTTGTGTTTGCCATCAAAGATCAGGCGGGTGCCGCTCAAAGAGATACCGGCGCTGGCCTGGGTGAGCACGAGCATGCCGAGAATGCCCAGGCAAAAGCTGAGGGGGTGACGTAGCAACATAATGATTACCGCGTTATTGCAAAGAGACAGAGCGGGGCAGCCAGACCCCGCTCCAGGTCAAACCCGCAGTGGGGTTATTCGTACTGCAGAACGAACGGCAGAGTGGCATCACCGCGACCGGCGACGACCGTGTCCAGGGCGCCAGTGGTGACGTAGGCGGCGGAGAACTTCAGCGAGGTGTTGCCGTCCTGCAGGGTGTTTTCGACGCGCGCGGTGGCGTCCGAGGTCAGGTCGATCAACGCACCGTTTGCATCGAGCAGGGCGATACCGACGTTCTTCGCAGCCCCCAGGCCGTCGATCAGGCGCAGCACCTTGGTGCCCTCGACCAGGCCGGAACCGGCGCCGGTTTTGGGTTGGAAGATCATCGACACCTTGGTGCCCTTGTTGCAGTTGATCTTCATGTCAAAGTTTTCGGCGCTCAGTGTACCGTTGCCGATTGGCGCAGCGGCAGTGCCCATGTCTTTGATCGATACGTTGCCCAGTGGCACGGAGATCGACTTGTTCAGGTCCGAGCCCTGCACGGAACAGGCGTCATTGTTGATTTGGCCGGTGAAGCTGATCGTGCCGGAACCGGCTTTGGTCGGCATCGGGTCGGCGGCGAATGCGCTGCCGGTAGCGGCGAGGATCGACAGGGTCATGAATGCCAGGGTGAACTTTTTCATCGTGATGTCCGTATGTGTTTGAAGTGCTGCATGTAAGTGCAGGAACACAATACAAAGGACACCGGGCGGCAAGAATCAGACGATCCTTATAAGCCTAGTCGAACAGTTTACGTTCAAGGCAATAGGCCAATAAGTCCTGATTGCTGGTGACCTCCAGTTTACGCATGGCGGCGACCTTTTGCGCACTGATGGTCTTGGTACTTCGATTCTGCATACGGGCGATGTCGTTGACGCTCAGCCCGGCGACAAACAGGCGCAGTATTTCATGTTCCCTGGGCGAGAGCCGGGCAAAGCGTTCGTCCAGGGCGCAGGTGGATTCCACCACCGAGGTTCGCGCAGCCCCGGCGCTGCGAAACGGCTTGCCCGTGGCGACGGCCTTGAGTGCGGCTTCAATGTCGTTGTGCAACTGACTTTTCTGGATCACCCCAAGCACGCCCAGTTCATGCAGCCGGGTCAGGATCAGTGGGTTGCTGATCATGGTCAGCACCAGGATCTGCACGTCCGCAAAGCGTCGCTTCAAATAGCCCACAAGTTTTAGGCCATCGCCGTAGGGGGAGTCCACGGGCATGTTGAAATCGGTGATGATCAGGTCTACCGACTGTTGCTCCAGCAGTGCGACCAGACCGTCGGAGCTGACGGCTTCGCCGACTACACGAAAATGCACATCGCGCTCGACCAACTCGCGTACGCCAAGCAACACGATCGGGTGATCATCAGCGATGACAACGTTTAACTTCTCCATGACCTGGTCATCCTTAAGCGTTATTGAAAATACGGGGTTGATCATTCAACGCTGAGCAGCAGAGCGCTCAGCTGTTCAAGGATGTTGCGTACCGCCAGTGCCAGGGGCGGGGTGATGTTCAGCCCGGTGAGGCGGCACTCAAGTTCTGCGCAGGCCTGTGCAAGCTCGGCGGCATGTACCACGGCCAGTGATCCGGCCATGCTGTGAAGTTTTTGTGCAACGCCGTCGGCATCGCCACGCTCCAGCGCCGCGAGAGTGTCTTGCATGTCCTGTTGCAGGGTGCGGACAAACAGTTCACGCATTTTTGCTGACAGCTGCAGTGGGGGGGAGGCCGGTTGTGGTATTGGAGGCAGGCTAGCGCTGAGGACCTGCTCGGCTTTGCAGTGTTTGAGCAATTGTGTGCGCAAGGTCTGCAGGGTCAGCGGCTTGACCAGCCAGGCATTCATGCCCACGGCAGCGCAGCGCTCACCTTCCTCGCGCAGGGCATTGGCCGTGACCCCGATAATCGGCACCTGGCTATCTTGCTGGCGCAACGCCGAGGCCAGTTCGTAGCCATTGGTGATGGGCATGTTGACGTCAGTCAGAATCAGGTCGAACAACCCGGGCCGCCACTGGGCGAGTGCCTGTTCTCCGTTGTCGGCCACCGTTACCACACAGCCCAGGGCTTGCAGCTGCTCTTCGATGATGGCCTGGTTGATCGGGTTGTCTTCGGCCACCAACACCCGCAGGTTCAGGGGCAGGGCCTGGTGTGTCGGCGGTAACTGATGTTGGGGATTGGCACCTTGCTGCGCCAGGTACACGGCCCAGGCGATCGCCCGCACATCATGGGCATCGACATCCCAGCCATGGGCCGAGTGCTGTGGCGGATTTGGCGCACCGGCGGTGGCGATAATCCGTGTACCGGGCCAGGGTGCCTGGTTGTCTGCGGGCAACAGGTCTACCAACAATGTCGAGACCGTTGCCGGTTTCATCTCGGCGCCAGCGGGCCAGGCCTGGGCGCCCAGGCGGTTGAGCCAGGCACACAGGTGTTGTGCCAGCTCCTGGGTTGGGGCGCGCACGCACACCTGCGCAGCGCTTGCCTGCAAATCTGGACAATCGGCCAGCTTGCCCGGTTGCTGTTCAAGTGTCAGTTGCAGGGAGAAGCTGCTGCCCAGGCCAGGTTCGCTGACCACCTTGAGCTGGCCTGCCATCAATTCGCATAGCCACCAGCAAATAGCCAGTCCCAAGCCTGCGCCCGCTTCACTGGAGGCATCGTGAACCTGATAGAACGGATCAAACAACTGCTTCTGCTGGGCCTGGGAGATACCGATGCCCGAATCGCTGACCTGCCACTGCAGGCCAACTTCCTCGCAATGCTGCTCCACCACGCGCAGCCGCAGCACCACCCGCCCGTGCTCGGTGAACTTGATGGCGTTGCTCAGCAGGTTATTGAGGATCTGGCGGATGCGCAGCGGATCGCCACGCACCCGGTCAGGGAGCTTGGCGTCAATGCAGGCGTACAGCTGCAAGCCCTTGGCCTGCGCAAAGGCACTGTAGGTGCGCAAGGTGTCTTCGGTGAGTTCCAGGGGGCAGAAGTCCTGGGCTTCCAGGGTCATCTGCCCGGATTCGATCTTCGACACATCCAGCACGTCGCTGATCAACTGGAACAAGGTTGCCGAAGAGCGCTGGATGGTGTCCAGGTACTGCCGCTGGCGAGGTTCAAGCGCTGTCAAACCCAACAGTTCCAGGGTGCCCAGAACGCCGTACAGCGGCGTGCGGATCTCGTGGCTCATGGTGGCCAGGAACCGGGTCTTGGCCTCGTTGGCCGAATCTGCGTCCTTGCGCGCCTCTTCCAGCGCGGCGGCGTCCTCGACCCGGCGGGTGACATCGTGGATCGCGCAAAGCCAGACGTCCTCACCGTGATAGCGCGTAGAGATGAAGTCGACATGCAGGTGCCGACCGTCACTCTCAAGGTCGGTCTGCCCGGCGTGGATAAGATCGTGCTGGCGGTTGAGGGCACTGATCAGCTTGGCGCTGTCCTGCCATTGTTGGGCACGCTGGTTCTCCAGCAATACGCTGTGGTCACTGCGGCGTATCACGCACAGGCCGGTAGGCGCCGAGTCGATAACGGCGCGGCTGAACGCCTCGCTTTCAGCGATGCTCTCGTGGGCCCTGTGAGCCGGCAGCACGACCCGGCGCTTGTACCAGCGATTGAATGCCCAACCACCGGCCAACGCCGCCAGCAGCGCCAGCAACAGGCCGAGCAACGGCCAGCGGGCGTAATTGAGGAAGCTTTTCACGCTGATGACGTAGATCCCCGACCAGGGCCGCTCGCCGGCGCTCGACACCTTGAACACCAGCCCGTCACTGTTGAAATTCAGCCCTTCATGCAGATGCACCTGCGGCTTTACCGTGCCGATCAGTGCTTGGCCAGAGGGGGCGATCAGGGTGAAATGGTCATAGATCGACCACTGCATGATCCGCTCGACGTCGTTGACCTGAGACAGGTTCAGCAGTGAAGCGACGACTACCCAAGGGGTGGCGCCTTGGATATCCAGGTGGGTCGAGGAGAGATCGATATTGATGTAACCGAGTACGGACGCGGTGGTCTCGTTATCGGATGCTGTGTTGTATTGCACCCAGTGCACCCGACCGTCCAGTGGCTTTGGATTGTTGTCGTGCAGGCGCTGCAGCACATGCTGCATCACCTCGGCGAACGTACCGCCCTGTATCTGGCCGGCGTCGCGCAGCCGGCCAGCGGCGGGCACGGCGATGTCGAACTTGTCCGGAACGTTGAACAGAAACACCTGGGGTGACTGAAAGTGCGAGGCAGACCAGAAGGCGCTGTAGTAATCGGCCAGGTGCGCTCCGAGGGTGTAGATTTTCGGATGTTGGCTCGCAGTAACCATTTTCCCGTCGATCTTCACGCTGAAGGGCAAGGAAAACGAATGCTGCTGGCCTTTAACGATATCAGGGCCTTCATTGGGCAGTGCCTGTTGCAACGCCAGGGGCGTGGCGACTGCAGCCGGTAGGTCACCCACGGCGGTTTGCACGGACACGGTGTTGAGGAAGGCTTCCTGCTCGCGCAGGTTCTCCAGTAGCCGGGCAAAGTGAAAGCGCACGGTGTCGTGCTGTTCTTCGAGTGTGCGTTGCACCCCCCAATAGCTGATGCCGATCAGCAACAGAGCGGTTGCACACAGTACAGTCAGGCCGGTGTGCAAGCGCAGTGAACTATTGGCCAGCCTCTCGAAGAAGGCATTGGGTTGATTCATCAAGCGGCCACCCGGTGGCGAGTGAGTGCGAAGTGGTTATGCACGGTGACCTCGAAGCGATAGACGATCATAAGCCTGTAGGTTCGGGTCAATAGGCGCTCGCCGGACCGTCATGGGTCAACAATTGCTGGAATTGACTCGAAGACACAGCGTGGGAAATCAGGAAGCCCTGAACCTGAGTGCAGTCAATTTTACGCAACAGAGCAAGTTCCTGCGCGGTTTCCACGCCTTCGGCCACCACGGTCAGCCCCAGTTGCCGGCCCAACGCGACAATGCTGGTCAAGGCCTGGGCCAGTTCTTCGTTTTCGTTGCAGCCCTGGACCAGCGCCCGATCGATCTTCAACTCGGTAAACGGCGTCGACACCAGGTTCATGTAGGAGCTGTAGCCTTTGCCGAAATCATCTTGTGACAGGCCAAACCCCATGATCCGCAAACGGCAGGCGCCGGCGTAGAAGTTGCTCATGTCCTGTGGCACCGAGCACTCCATCAGCTCAAAGCAGATTCTACCCGGCACGCCGTGTTGATTGCGCACAAACTCAAGAATGCGATCTGCCAGGTCATGGCTGTTGAGCAGGTGCGTGGGCAGGTTGATCGACACCGGAATGTCATAACCCAGCGTCCGCCATTGCGCCTGGGCCTTGATCGCCTGCCCCAACACCAGCCACAACAGGCGTTCTTCCAGGCCGTACAGCTTGAGCGCGGTCAGGAACATGCCCGGCAGCAGCACACCGTACTCGGGGTGCATCCAGCGCACCAGCGCTTCGGCTGCAACGATGCGACCATTGGCCAGGGCCTTCTTGGGTTGAAACCAGGCTTGCAGTTGGCCATTGTCGAGGGCATTGAGGATCACCTGACGTTCGAAGCCCGGGGTAGGCGCGGGCAGGACGGTGTTGCGCAAGCCCAGGAGTTGCTCTGTCAGGCTACGCAGCGCAGTGACTTGTACCGGCTTGGAGATCAGGCCGATGACCCTTACCCCCAGGTTGCGGGCTACCAGACCGGCAGCCATCATCATCCGTCGTGAGGTCGCGCTCATGATTGCCAGGGCGGGCCTGCAGCGCAGGGCTGCCAGGCCCTGGATAAATTGCACGCCATCCATGCCGGGCATCAGCAGATCAGTGAGGACCAGGTCGAACTCACGCCGTTTCAAGCGTGCGAGCGCTTCTGCGCCATCGCTTGCCACCTCCAGGTGGAAATCACCCAGTTCGCTGAACAGGTGCTGCACGTACAGATGCTGGAACGGGTGGTCTTCGACAATCAGGATGCTACAGGGCTTCATGGGCAGTTCTTTCATAAGGCGCCAGATAGTTGAACAGGTCTCTGAGGGTGAACGGCTTGACCAGGCAGTGATTCATGCCGGCCGCCAGGCACAAGGCCGCTTCACCGCGCAGGGCGTTGGCGGTGGCACCGATGATCGGCGCCGTGCAACCCAGGTCGCGCAGCTTGCGAGCCAACTCGTAGCCATTGAGACCAGGCATGTTGACGTCGCTCAGGACCGCATCGAATTGCCCGTGGCGCCAGAGTGACAACGCCTCTTTGCCATTGGCAGCCAACGCCACGGTGCAGCCAAGCGCTTCGAGTTGATCGCGCAGGATCAGTTGATTAATAACGTTGTCTTCGGCCACCAGGATGTGCAGCCCCAGCGGTTTGAGGTCGGGTAGCTCGAGTGCCTCCTGAGGCGTTGCCACCCACAGTCCCTGAGCCAGGCTTACGGCCTGGTGAATGGCCAGCAAGTCGTTGAGGTTGACCTTCCACGCGCCGGACATGATCTGCGCTTCGTTGCTGCCATCAGCACTGGCCAGCACCAGCGGCCCACGCCACTGGGGTTCAAGACGTTGCTCGAATGCGTTGGCGTGCAGTTCGATCAGCACACTTTGCGCAGCGAATTCCGCCCGTGGCGGGCGCCCGATGTGTGGGCGGGCGCCCCAGCGCCGCAACCAGCCACTGATGGCCTCGGCCAGTTCACGGATCGGTGAAACCACATAGATAACCTCCGGCAGCAATGCGCTCATGGCGCTGGGTGCGTTGCTGCTCAAGGCTTGCTCCAACGGCAGGGTCAAAGAAAAACTGCTGCCCAGCCCCAGCTCGCTGACCATCTGGATGCTGCCGTTCATCAAATGGGTCAGGCGCTGGCAGATGGGCAGGCCCAGGCCCGTGCCGGCCACGACATTGGCGTTGCCGTTGATCTGATAGAAGGGGTCGAAGATCAACGCCTGGTCGTCCTGGCTGATGCCTTTGCCGGTGTCCGACACTTGCCATTGCACGGTGCTACGCTCGCCTTCCTGGCACAGCAGCCTGACCCGCAGAACCACCCGTCCGGCGTCAGTAAACTTCACGGCATTGCTCAGCAGATTGTTGAGGATCTGGCGGATCCTCGTGGCGTCGCCATTAACCCGTTCCGGTAGCTTCGGGTCCAGGCAGCTGTACAGCAGCAAGCCTTTGCTGCGCGCGGCGGCGGCATAGCCGTGGAGGCTTTCTTGAACCAGCGCCAACAGGGAAAACTCGTTGGACTCCAGCACCAACTGTCCCGCTTCGATTTTCGACACGTCCAGGACATCGCAAATAAGTTGCAACAACGTCGCCGAGGAGCCTTCGATCGCCCGCAGATAATCGCGCTGCTGGACATCCAGCGGGGTGCGCGTCAGCAGCTCCAGGGTGCCCAGCACGCCATACAGCGGCGTACGGATTTCGTGGCTCATGGTGGCCAGAAACAAGGTCTTGGCTTCGTTGGCGGCATCAGCCAGCTGCCGTGCCTGCTGCAAGGCCTCTTCGATCTGGGTTCGCGCACTGATGTCGCTGAAGGCGCACAGCAGGACCTCCTCGCCCTTGTAGCGGCTCGGCGCACCGCTCAAGTACAGGTGGCGTCCGTCAGCGGTTTGAAAATAGTCGGTGAGGGTCGCCGATGGGCTGTTGAAGGCCTGACGAATCCAGCCTGGGCACAGCTGCTTGCGCTCATCGCCCTGGCCCAGCCATTGTTGCGACAGGGTATTTTCCAGGACGATCTGACCGTCGCTACGGCGCAGTACACACAGGGCCACGGGGGCGGTCTGGATCACATCGCGGCTGAACAACTCGCTTTCGACCACCGCCTGGATCCGGTGAATCGTCGGGTTAATGAAGCGCAGCTCCAGGCGCCGGATCAGCAGCCATACCAGGCTGATGCTGAGCAGGCAGAACAGCAGGGCGCCTGCCAGTTGTGGTACGAGTGCTGCAAGCAGCGCTTGCAGGCTGATGAAGTACACCAGTTGCCAATCGGATGACTTGAGTTGTTTGCGAATCACCAGATGATCGGGCAGCCAGCCTTCACCGACCAGGCCAAAGAAGTTCGCGCGCTGTAGCTGCAACAGGTTCTGGCTCAAGTGCGGGCTGTGGCTGTTGCTGAACAGCAGCATGCCCTGGGCGTTGAACATCAGGAACTCGCCCGCGCTTTGATCGTTCAAGGCACTGGAGACTTTACTGCCATCCATTTCCAGCCCCAACCAGCCGGAGTTGACGTCACGCGCGTCCAGACGGATGAAAATATAAAGTTGTGAATGCCGGGCCGACTGGTGGGTCAGCCAAAGTTCCTCGTGGGGCGCTGTATTGTCGCGCTTGAGGGTTTCCAGGCGGTTCAGCATCGCCTGGGGGAAAGTCTTTGGCATCGTGGTTGCGGTGTACAGACGTTTCACCTGGGCGTGGCTACCGCTGCTGACATAGAGCAGATTGACCTGCTTGGCTTTCAGGTTGTCGCGCATGCGCTGGGTCAAGCCGATACGCCACTGCTTGCCAAGGGTAGTGCCCAGCAGCAGGTGGATCTCTTCATCGGAGGCTGGTGGAGGCGTTCGCGATTTACGGGTAGCGGACAGGCTCAGGCCTTCGAGCAGAGCCTGGCGGGTGGTGAAGAAGGTATGCGCTTCGGCAATGGCGCTGCTCATGTAACCGCGGCGTTGCGACACTTCATTGGTGAAGGTGAACAACAGAAAGTTGTAGACCCCTCCCAGAATGCCAACCAGCAGCACTAGGGCGAAAATGCGCAATAAGCGCCGCGCCGCATGGGGGGTGGAAAGGATCGGGTTGATCTGATGCAGGTACGTCTTCAATCTCATGCCGGCACTCTAAGCAGGCAGAAGTGCGGGCGATATCAGACGATCCTTAAATGGCTACAGGTAGTTCATGATGAAGGTTACTGCGGTGTTGGCGCTGCCTGCTTCAAGACGACCTTCGGCCAGGCGGTAATAGGCGGCGGACAACGGAATCTTGAAGTCGCTACCGCCGGGGTCGAAGCCACTGAAGGTGTACGGCGTATCCAGGGCGATCGGCTGACCGGCCTCGTTCATCAATTGCAGGCCGATGCCCTTGGCCGTCGAGCTGGCATTCAATGCCACGATGCCCTTGCTTGAATCGATGACCGCAGTGGTGGCCTTGAGTTGGTAGGTCACTTTCTTGATGCCGCGTTGGCACTGATTCAGGGCGATGTTGAACTTGATTGGCCGTGGGGCGTCGCCGGCTTTTGCAAACTCATGCAGGCTGTAGTCGTTGCCCATTTCCACCGGCACTGAAGGGGTCTGGCATGAAGCGGTGTTGAGTTTGATCGGATTGGCCAGGTAGAACTGGACGAACACCAGGTCTGTGGCTTGAAGATTGCCCAGAAAGCCTGCGGGCACCTCGTTTGTCGATGCCAGCTCAGCGGACTTGAATATTTCCAGGGTGTAGTTGCCACCGTTGGTCGTGTAGGTACCCGAGCCTATAGCAAACGGTGGTGGCATATGGGTGATGTTTGGGTGAGGCGTACCTACCCGAAAGGAAAGCCCGGTCTTGCCCAGGGGGTAGGTGTTGCTGACCGGAACTCCCAGGGCGGGGTTCATGGTAAAGCCATACCGCGATGCTGCCGAACAGGTGAAGATATGTTCGGCCGAGTTCAGGCTTTGCTGGTACACCAGGGTACCGATCGGTGCGTCCCGGGGAATGGTAAAACTGTCAGCATTCAAATGGGTGCCGAAGTTCAGCGTCGCGGTGACGTTGTGCATGTCGGTATAGGTAAATTTACAATTGGCAGCCTTTGCCTGGGTCGTACCTGCAAGGGTGAGTGCGCAAGCGATGGTCAGGGCAGCGCGCAGTCGGCGTTGGCGGGTGGAATGTTCCATGGCGATGAGGGTACACAGTGAAAAGATGCTCGGCACTCTAGTCACTGTGATCTGCCGCGGACATCAGGCAATTCTTAGATTGCCACGCGATACTCCCGCGCATCTCAGGGGAGCTTCAACGGTTCGTATTCCAGCGCTGTTTCGTTACCCTGGCGGTCGATCCGGTAGTGCTTGCCGTCACGTTTCACGATGGCCTGACCGTCACGGAAAAAAGCCCGGCTGTCATAGATGAACGGCAGTACCACCTTGCCCTTGAGGTCGACAAATCCCCATTTGCCTTCCTTGGACACGCTCAGCAGATTGTCGTTGATCAACCGTCCGCCCCAGGTGTTGTAGGCGATGCCGTCGTACTGGAAGGGCAGAACCTGTTTGCCGGAAGTGCTCATAAGCCCGCCCAGGTCATTCTCGTAGACCACCACATAACCATCCTGGCACAACGGGCGCTGGCTGAAGCGCAGCGGGATCACCACTTCGCCCTTGCGATTGAGCATGCCGTAGCGGCGGTCTTTTTTAACGATGGCCAGGCCGTCCTGGCTTTCTCGGAAGTACTCGACCCGTTCATACTCGAAGGGCACCACTGTGCGGCCCTTGGTATCGATGTAGCCGCAGGTCTCGGGCGTCAGGCAAGCACCCGCCAGGCCCATTGAGAAGCCGTCTACCTTGGTGTAGCGGGCAGGGATCTGCAGTTGCCCGTTGCGGCCCATGAAACCCCACTTGTTGTCGATCCGCACCGGCGCCAGGCCTTCGTGAAAGGTGGGCTGGAGCTCCAGGGTCGGTGCGACAATGACTTTGCCGGTGGAGTCTTTGAGCCCGTACTTGCCGTTTTCACGAAAGCTGATGGGATCGACGGGAGTCATGCTGCAAGCCGTCAGGGCAGCGCCCAGGCACAGTAACGGGAGGGAGCAAAACAGAGCCTTCAATTGAGTGCATTCCTTGGCAAGGCGAGAGAGGAGAAAGGCGCGCACCTTAGCCGATCGCGCCGGCCTTGCCCAGCCATTCAACCGCGGGCAAAGGCCTCAAGCCCCGCGCCTTCAAGGCGGTAGCGCACCCATTCATCCTGGGGCAGGGCGCCGAGGGATTTGTAGAACTCGATGGCCGGTTCGTTCCAGTCCAGCACGCTCCACTCAAGGCGCCCGCAACCGTTCTCGCAGGCTTCGACGGCGATATGGCGCAGCAACTTTTTGCCCGCACCGCCACCGCGCTGTTCCGGGGTGATGTACAGGTCTTCAAGGTAGATGCCGTTGCGCCCCAGCCAGGTCGAATAGCTGTAGAAGTACACCGCATAGCCGATGGCCTGGCCGTCGCGCTCGCAGATCAGGCTAAGGGCCTTGGCGCCGTCATCGAACAGGGTGCGTTCGATGTCAGCCTGGGAGGCGATCACTTCGTGGACGGCACGTTCGTAGTCGGCCAGTTCAGTGATGAAGGCAAGGATCTGGGCGGCGTCGTCGCGTCGGGCAGGGCGGATGGTCAGGCTCATGGCGGGCTTTCCGGCAGGTGAGGTAATCGCCCATGTTAGCTGGAACTGGCCTTCAGCGTTAGCGCACGGCATGCTAGGGCCACGTTCGAATTTCCAAAGCCACACAAGGAAACCTGCGATGACCTGGTCTGCCGCGCAGTACAGCACCTTCGAGAACGAACGCACACGCCCGGTGCGCGACCTGGTGGCAGCATTGCCCAACCAGGCGGTGGCCAGCGCCGTGGACCTTGGCTGCGGCCCGGGCAACTCCACGCAAGTGCTTGCCGGCCGCTATCCCGGGGCGCAGGTGAGCGGCCTCGACAGCAGCGAAGACATGATCGTTGCCGCCCGCCAGCGTTTGCCGCAGATGGCGTTCGAGGTGGGCGATATCGGTAGCTGGCGCAGCGAGCAGGGCGTCGATGTGATTCTCGCCAACGCCTCTTTGCAATGGCTGCCCGACCACGCAGTGCTATACCCGCGCCTGGTGCGCCAGTTGGCGGTCGGTGGCAGCCTGGCCATCCAGACCCCGGACAACCTCGATGAACCGGCCCATCGGCAGATTCGCGAGATCGCCAAGCTTGGTACCTGGGCCAGCAAGGTGGGTGACCTCAAGCTGCCGCCTCGGCACACCGCCGCCTACTACTACGATGTGCTCAGCCCTCACTGCCGGCGGGTCGATGTCTGGCGCACCACCTATTACCACCCGCTGGTGGGCGGTGCGGCGGCGGTGGTGGAGTGGTTCAAGGGCTCGGCGCTGCGGCCGTACCTGGCGGCACTGGAGGCCCAGGAGCAGGCAGACTTTCTCCAGTACTACCTGCAGGCCATGGAGCAGGCGTATCCGCCTGCGGCCGATGGCACGGTGCTGTTGCCGTTTCCGCGGCTGTTCATCGTTGCCACCCGCTAGGCAATGCGCTGCTGGCGCCGCGCCTGCCACCGGCGCACCACACGCAGGTAAACCAGGCCGTTGACCAGTACCACCACCGAGCCGAGCACCAGCTGGATGCCCGGCGTCAGCCCGGCCGGGTAGATGATCGGCCAGATGTAGTGCTCGATGAAGCCGCCTTCGTAACCGGCCAGGCCCGAGGCCTGGCGCAGGTGGTTTTCCCAGGCGGTGAGCGGGCAGGTGAGGTGAAAGAACTCCACGGCGGTGCCCCAGCACACTGCCGGCAAATGCCACCACATTGCGCCGCGCCATTTGAGTACCAGCAAACCGCCAAACAGCACGAAGACAATGAACAACAAGTGAAACAGCACCAGACCATCGGCGCCCAGGCGGTACAGCATGACGATTCCTTCCTTGCGGGGGGTTCCTGTAGTCACCATGATATAGGCATTCACCGGCCGGCACGATTGCCATGATCCACCTGGCCAAGGCATGCTTGGGTCTTTCTGCCTGCGGAGCCTGCGATGGAAGCCTCGACCCTGCTGCTCTATGTCATTGCCGCCGGCGCGGTGATGATCACCCCCGGCCCGGCCATGCTCCTGGCCCTGAACAATGGCGCCTCCCACGGCATGCGCGTGGCGGGGTTCGGCATGGCCGGTGCGATGCTCTCCGATCTGCTGTTGATTGCCGCGGTGGGCTGCGGCCTGGGTGCGCTGCTGCAGGCCTCGGAGCAGCTGTTCAGTGTGGTCAAGTGGGTGGGTGCGGTGTACCTGCTGTACCTGGCCTGGGTGCTCTGGCGTGCGCCAACCAGCGCCTTGCAACGTAGCGGTATCAGCGCCGGTGCCACCGGGCGTTCGGCGTTCTTGCGGGCCTTGTTCGTCGGTTTGTCCAACCCCAAGGGCTTGCTGTTCTTCTCGGCGTTTTTGCCGCAGTTCATTCGTCCCGATCAGCCAGTGGCCGAGCAGTACCTGGTGCTGGCGATCACCAGCGCGGCGATCGACGGGGTGATGATGGCCGTCTACGCCTATGGTGGGCGCCACGCCATGCGGCGGTTTTCGGCGCGCACCATGCAATGGATCAACCGCAGTTGCGCCGGCATGCTGGCAGCGCTGGCGGTGGGGTTGAGTTTGTATCGGCGCAGTGATCTGCGCTGAGAGCAAACAGGCGAGGGAGGCTCAATGAGCCTCCCTCGCTGTTTTACCCTGTACCTCAGGACGCTTCGCGATAGGGGTTGCGCGGGTCATGCAGCCAGTCGAGGAACGGCTTGCCGGTGTCCTGGTGGACCATCTCGATGCAGTCCTGCACCGGGCAGGTGATCTGGCACAGGTTGCAGCCCACGCATTCGGCGTCGATCACTTCATAGCGGTGGCTGCCGTCGGCCTGCTTGAGGTTGGCGATGGCCTGGTGCGAGGTGTCTTCACAGGCGATGTGGCAACGGCCACAGTTGATGCACGCCTGCTGATCGATTTTGGCCACCACCTGGTAGTTGATGTCCAGGTACTTCCAGTCGGTGGTGTGGCCCACAGCGAGGCCCTGAAATTCCTTGAGGCTGCGGTAGCCCTGGCTGTCCATCCAGCGCGAGAGGCCGTCCTTCATGTCCTCGACGATGCGAAAGCCATGCAGCATCGCCGCTGTACACACCTGCACCGCGCCGCAGCCCAGGGCGACGAACTCGGCAGCGTCACGCCAGCTGCCGATGCCGCCGATGCCGCTGATCGGCAGGCCCTGGGTGGCCGGGTCGCGAGCGATTTCGGCGACCATGTTCAGGGCGATCGGTTTGACCGCCGAACCGCAGTAGCCACCGTGGGTACTCATGTCGCCAACGATCGGCAGGGCGACCATGCGTTCGAGGTCGACGCTGGTGATCGAGTTGATGGTGTTGATCAGCGACACCGCGTCGGCGCCACCGCGATGGGCGGCGCGGGCCGACTGGCGGATGTCGGTGATGTTCGGGGTCAGCTTGACGATTACCGGTAGCGAGCAGTGGCTCTTGCACCAGCGGGTGACCTGCTCGACGTACTCCGGCACCTGGCCGACCGCCGCGCCCATGCCGCGTTCGGGCATGCCATGAGGGCAGCCGAAGTTCAGCTCGATCCCGTCGGCGCCGGTGGCTTCGACCAGCGGCAGGATGGCTTTCCACGATTCCTCGACGCACGGCACCATCAGCGACACGATCAGCGCGCGGTCGGGCCAGTCCTTCTTCACCTGGGTGATTTCGCGCAGGTTGATCGCAAGCGAGCGGTCGGTAATCAGCTCGATGTTGTTGATGCCCATGACCTCGCGGTTGACCCCGTAGTGCGCCGAGTAGCGCGACGAGACATTGACCGCGGCGGGGTCTTCGCCCAGGGTTTTCCAGACCACGCCCCCCCAGCCGGCCTGAAAGGCGCGGACCACGTTGTAGGCTTTGTCGGTGGGCGGTGCGGAAGCCAGCCAGAACGGGTTGGGCGCCTTGATGCCAGCGAATTCGATCGACAGGTCAGCCATCATGCAGCCTCCACATTGAGCGTCAGGTGCGCATGCATAGCCTCGGCGGCCAGCTTGCCGTGCTGCACGGCCTGGACGGTGAGGTCCTGGCCGAGCTGGGTGCAGTCGCCGCCGGCATACACGCCGGGCAGGCTGGTGCGCAGTTGTTCGTCGACACGAATGCGCTCGCCGTCGCGGGCCAGCTGCTGGCCGCTGCTGTCATTCAAGGCGCTGTTATCGAATGCCTGGCCGATGGCCTTGAAAATGGCATCGGCGGCCAGTTCGAAGGTTTCTCCTGTGGCTTGCAGGCGCCCGTCAACCATGTTCGTGCGGGCAAAGCGCATACCGCGCACTCGGCCCTGATCATCGAGCAGTACTTCCTCGGGCTGGGCCCAGGTCAGCAGGCGCACCTGGTTTTCCTTGGCGATGTGTTGCTCGTGCTCGGTGGCGCCCATGTCCTCGACACCGCGGCGGTATACCAGGTTGACATCGCGGGCGCCGAGGCGGGCCATCTGCACGGCCATGTCGATGGCGGTGTTGCCGGCGCCGAGGACGATGCAGCGCTCGGCGAGCGGCAGGCCGGTGAGGTCGTCAGCCTGGCGCAGTTCGCGGATGTACTCGGTGGCCGCAAGCATGCCCGGCGCGGTCTCGTTGGCCAGGCCCAGCTGGCGCACGGCATTGAGACCCAGACCAAGGAACACCGCGTCGAATTGCTGTTGCAGTTCGGCCAGGCTGAGGTTGTCGCCCAGCACCTGGCCGTGGCGGATTTCGATGCCGCCGATCTGCAGGACGAAGTCCACTTCACGCTGGGCGAAGTCGTCCACCAGCTTGTACTTGGCGATCCCGTACTCATTGAGGCCGCCGGCTTTTTCCCGGGCTTCGAAGATCACCACCTCATGGCCGTGCCAGGCTAGCCGGTGGGCGCAGGACAACCCCGCGGGGCCTGCGCCAACCACGGCAATGCGCTTGCCGGTGCTGGCGGCGCGTTGGAACGGGTGCTGGGCAAACTCGGCATGGTCTACGGCATAGCGCTGCAACAGGCCGATCAGCACCGGCGCGCATTCCTGGTGATGGTTGCGCACGCAGGCCTGCTGGCAGAGGATCTCGGTGGGGCAGACCCGCGCGCAACTGCCGCCCAGAATGTTGGCCGAGAGGATTTTCTGCGCCGCACCCTGGACGTTCTCCTGGTGGATATTGCGGATGAACGAGGGAATGTCGATCTCGCTGGGGCAGGCGTTGACGCACGGGGCATCAAAACAGTACAGGCAGCGTGAGGCTTCCAGGGCAGCCTGGCGCGCGTTCAGCGGCGGGGCCAGGTCGCTGAAGTGCTCGGCGAGGGTGGCGTTGCTTTGCGACGGTCGGGGGAGGTGGTTGAGGGCATCGATCACGGTGGTTTCCTCTTTTTTTATTTTTTTGGGGAAGGCTTTGCCTTCCATCGCTGGCAAGCCAGCTCCCACAGTTAAGATATGTACCGGACCTTGTGGGAGCTGGCTTGCCAGCGATGCTCTTTCAGCGCTTCACGGCGGTCGGCCGCAAATGCTCGGCGCGCTTGCTCAGCAGATCGAACACAGCCGGATACGCCGGCCGCTCGATATAACGCCCGGCACCGCGCTCGGCGCGCAAGTCACCGTTGGCCCAGACCAGCTTGCCCTGGCTGATGGTGTGGCTGGGGATGCCGCGCACGGTCTTGCCTTCGAAGATGTTGAAGTCCACCTGCTGATGGTGCGTGGCCGCCGAAATGGTCCGCGTGCCGTGCGGGTCCCAGAGCACCAGGTCGGCATCGGCGCCCACGCGCAGGGCGCCCTTGCGCGGGAACAGGTTGAAGATCTTCGCGGTATTGGTCGAGGTCAGGGCGACGAAGTCCTGCATCGACAATTTGCCGGTATTGACGCCTTCGTCCCACAGCACTGCCATGCGGTCCTCGATCCCGGCGGTGCCGTTGGGGATGCGGCTGAAGTCGTCACGCCCGGCGGCCTTCTGTTCGGCGCAGAAGCAGCAATGGTCGGTGGCGGTAGTGTGCAGGTTGCCCGATTGCAGGCCACCCCACAGCGCTTCCTGGTGGCCTTCCTTGCGCGGGCGGAAGGGCGGGCTCATCACATAACCTGCAGCGGTCTGCCAGTCCGGATGGCGATAGACGTCCTCGTCCAGCAGCAGGTGCCCGGCCAGGACCTCGCCGTAGACTTTTTGCCCTTGCTGCCGGGCATAGGTGATCTCGTCCAGCGCCTGTTTGGTCGACACATGCACCAGGTACACCGGGGTACCCAGGGTTTCGGCAATCCGGATCGCCCGGCTGGCCGCTTCACCCTCCACCTGCGAGGGCCGCGACAGCGGGTGCGCCTCCGGGCCGGTGATGCCCTGGGCCAGCAACTTGCGCTGCAGGTGATAGACCAGCTCGCCGTTCTCGGCATGCACGGTGGGGATTGCGCCCAGTTCCAGGCAGCGTTCGAAGCTGGCCACCAAGGTATCGTCGGCGGCCATGATCGCGTTCTTGTAGGCCATGAAGTGCTTGAAGCTGTTCACCCCATGCTGGCTGACCAGCTCGCCCATCTCTTCGCGCACCTGTTCGCTCCACCAGGTCACGGCGACGTGAAAGCCATAGTCGCTGGCTGATTTTTCGGCCCAGCCACGCCACTGGTGAAAAGCTTCGAGCAAGGACTGCTGGGGGTTGGGGATCACGAAGTCGATGATCGAGGTGGTGCCGCCGGCAAGGCCTGCGGCGGTGCCGCTGTAGAAGTCCTCGCTGGCCACGGTGCCCATGAAGGGCAACTGCATGTGGGTGTGCGGGTCGATGCCGCCAGGCATCAGGTACTGACCGCTGCCGTCGATCACTTCACAACCGGGCGGGACCTCCAGGTCATTGCCGATGGCCTTGATCACGCCGTCGGCACACAACAGATCGGCACGGTAGCTTTCTTCATGGGTAATCAGGGTGGCGCCACGAATCATAAGCGTCATCAGATGCTCCTCGCAGGCTTGACCGGTTGTTACCGGTTCTAGGTTTTGTACTGTTTTCAGCGTAGGTGAAAACCTGTCATAGCTGTCAGGAACTGAATCTAGTCGGCGATTTTCGATAGGGCAAATATTTAATTTATATGCTTATTCGAATATTAAATAACTGATTTAAAAGGATTTTATTGTTTTTACCGTGCTGAAAGAAAACGACCAGTGGTCCTGTCGTTCTTGACAGCTTGTGGAAATGGTCAAGATTTCTCATGGGTAACCGTGATTGCCCCAATGCCCGTGCAATGCAACCAACTCCCAAAAACACAACAACAGTGGAGCGGCCATGCAGCAGACCAGATCGCAGGTGAGCGAACGCGACGGCTTGTATGAACTCGACGCCGGCAGCGACGTTCTCGACAGCCCCCGGTACAACCACGACATCGCTCCGACCAAAGTGCATGAGCGCACCTGGAACAAATGGCACATCACCGCGCTGTGGGTCGGCATGTCGATCTGCGTGCCGACCTATACCCTGGGTGGCGTACTCACCGCCTATTTCGGCCTGACCGTGGGCGAGGCGCTGCTGGCGATCCTGCTGGCCAACACCGTGGTGTTGATCCCGCTGACCCTGAACGCCTTTCCCGGTACCAAGTACGGCATCCCTTTCCCGGTGCTGCTGCGCTCGTCATTCGGCATCATCGGCTCCAACGTGCCATGCCTGATCCGCGCGTTGGTGGCGTGTGGCTGGTTCGGTATCCAGACCATGTTCGGCGGCCTGGCCATTCACCTGTTTCTCGGCTCGCTGTCGGCGGACTGGAAAGCCCTGGGCGGCACCGGCGAGGTGATCGGCTTCATGCTGTTCTGGTGCCTCAACCTGTGGGTGGTGCTGCGTGGCGCCGAGTCGATCAAGTGGCTGGAAACCCTGTCGGCGCCGCTACTGGTGCTGGTCGGTGCTGGGCTACTGGTGTGGGCCTTGCCCAACGTCTCGATCAGCGAGCTGATGGCCCAGCCGCCCAAGCGCCCCGAAGGGGCCAGTGTGTACGGCTACTTTTTTGCCGGGCTGACCGCCATGGTCGGCTTCTGGGCCACCTTGTCGCTGAACATTCCCGACTTCAGCCGCTACGCGAAAAGCCAGAAGGACCAGATCCTCGGGCAGATCTTCGGCCTGCCGCTAACCATGTTCCTGTTCGCCGCCCTCGGTGTGGTACTGACCGCAGCCTCTGCCTCGCTGGTAGGCCAGACGGTGTCCGACCCGGTCAGCCTGATCGGGCATATCCAGAGCCCGGTGTGGGTAGCGCTGGCCATGGCGCTGATCATCATCGCCACGCTGTCGACCAACACGGCGGCAAACATAGTCTCGCCGACCAACGACTTCCAGAACCTGGCGCCGAAATGGATCGGCCGCACCACGGCAGTGCTGCTCACCGGTCTGGTGGGCTTGCTGCTGATGGGGCATGAGCTGTTGAAAAAGCTCGGCTGGATCGTCAGCGAGGTGAGCTTGGAGAGCGTTTATTCCAACTGGCTGCTGGGCTACTCCAGCCTGCTCGGGCCGATTGCCGGGTTCATGGTGGTGGACTATTTCATCACCCGCAAACAGACCCTGGACCTGGCCGGCCTGTACCGCGACGACGTCTACCCGGCCTGGAACGCCGCCGGCTTCATCGCCTTCGGTGTGCCGGTGCTACTGACCTTGCTGTCGCTGCACAGCACCGCCTTCAGCTGGTTCTACGACTTTGGCTGGTTCACCGGCTCCGCTCTGGGCGGGCTGATCTACTACGGCCTTGGCAGCCTCAGGGCGGCCCGCGCGGCCAACCTCAAACCTACCGTGTAACCGCCATGGCCCGCAGAGGCCAGGCCCGTGATGCAGGAGAGAAACATGCAAACAGCTCAGGACGTTCTGCAATCGACCCAGCGGCATATCAACGGCGAACGCTTGTGGCAGTCGCTGATGGACCTGGCCAGACTCGGCGCCACGGTCAAGGGCGGCGTCTGCCGGTTGGCCCTGACCGACCTGGATCGCCAGGCCCGCGATCTGTTCGTCAAATGGAGCGAAGACGCCGGCTGTACGGTGACGATTGATGGCGTCGGTAATATCTTCGCCCGCCGCCCGGGGCGCAACCCGCAACTGCCACCGGTGATGACCGGCAGCCA
The DNA here is from genome assembly GCF_028656935.1 of Pseudomonas rubra. GTDB lineage: Bacteria > Pseudomonadota > Gammaproteobacteria > Pseudomonadales > Pseudomonadaceae > Aquipseudomonas > Aquipseudomonas rubra. The sequence continues at coordinate 14,929 of NZ_JAMDGZ010000037.1, read as the reverse complement.
TATCGACACCCAGCCCACCGGCGGCAAGTTCGACGGCTGCTTTGGCGTGCTGGCCGGCCTTGAAGTGCTGCGCACCCTCAATGACCTCAAGGTCGAAACTGAAGCGCCGCTGGAAGTGGTGGTGTGGACCAACGAGGAAGGCTCGCGCTTTGCCCCGTGCATGATGGGTTCGGGGGTGTTTGCCGAGAAATTCACGCTGGCCGAAACCCTGGCCAAGACCGATGCCGAGGGCATCACGGTCGGCGAGGCGCTCAATGCCATTGGCTATGCCGGGCCACGGGCGGTCAGTGGCCATCCGGTGGGCGCGTATTTCGAGGCGCATATCGAGCAGGGGCCGATCCTTGAAGACCAGCACAAGACCATCGGCGTGGTGTTGGGGGCATTGGGCCAGAAGTGGTTCGACCTGACCCTGCGCGGCGTCGAGGCGCACGCCGGGCCCACGCCAATGCACCTGCGCAAGGATGCCCTGGTCGGCGCCAGTGCCGTGGTGGCGGCGGTTAATCGCGTGGCCCTGGAGCATCAACCCCATGCCTGTGGCACGGTCGGTTGCCTGCAGGCTTATCCGGGGTCGCGCAACGTGATCCCGGGCGAGGTGCGCATGACCCTGGATTTTCGTCACCTGGAGCCGGCGCGGCTGGACTCGATGATTGCCCAGGTCAAGGATGTGATCAGCAGTACGTGCCAGCAGCATGGGCTGACCCACAGCCTGACGCCGACAGCGGATTTCCCGCCGTTGTACTTCGACCAAGGTTGCGTGGAGGCGGTGCGTAGCGCGGCCGAGGGCCTGGGGCTGTCGCACATGGATATCGTCAGTGGCGCCGGGCATGATGCGATCTTTGTCGCAGAACTGGGGCCTGCCGGGATGATCTTTGTGCCTTGTGAAGGCGGCATCAGCCACAACGAGATCGAGAATGCCGCACCGCAAGACCTGGCCGATGGCTGCGCGGTGCTGTTGCGCTCGATGCTGGCGGCGGCGCAGGTGGTAGCGCGGGGCAGGGAAGCGGCTTAAGGCCCTGTGCCTATCGCGGGGCCTGGAGGGTTTTTTTGTCGATGGCTTGCAGAGCGTATAAACTGCTCCCCACTTTGGCCGGTCGCTACCTGACCGGCACCTGAAACAAGAGAGTCGAGATGGGCGCACAGTGGAAAGCCAAGCATAGAGAAACCGCAGCCAACGCCAAAGGCAAGATCATGGGCAAGCTGTCCAAAGAGATCCAGATCGCGGCCAAGGCCGGTGCCGACCCGGACATGAACCCACGCCTGCGCCTGGCCGTCGAACAGGCCAAGAAGGCCTCGATGACCCGCGAGACCCTGGAGCGGGCGATCCGCAAGGGTGCGGGCCTGGACGGCGATGCGGTGCAGTACACCGCTGTGACCTATGAAGGCTTCGCTCCACATCAAGTGCCGCTGATCGTCGAGTGCCTGACCGACAACGTCAACCGCACCGTGGCGCAGATCCGCGTGCTGTTTCGCAAGGGCCAGATGGGTGCCTCGGGCTCGGTGGCCTGGGACTTCAACCATGTCGGCCTGATCGAAGCCACGCCGAACGATGGTGCTGACCCGGAAATGGCCGCCATCGAAGCCGGCGCCCAGGATTTTGCCGAAGGCGAAGAAGAGGGCGCGACCCTGTTCATCACCGACACCACCGATCTGGATGCCGTGCAGAAAGCCCTGCCGGAACAAGGTTTCACCGTGGTTTCGGCGAAAATCGGCTACACCCCGAAAAACCCGGTCAGTGGCCTGACCGAGGAGCAGATGGCAGAGGTTGAAGCCTTCCTGGGAGCGATCGACGATAACGATGACGTGCAGAATGTCTATGTAGGTCTGGCGGGTTGAGGTAAGCCTTTCGGGCCTCATCGCGGGGCAAGCCCGCTCCCACTGTGGGAGCGGCGGTGCGACGCCTCGACTTGCCCCGCGATTCAGACGCCGCGAAGTTGCTGACAAACCTCGGAAAATTCCGGCCGGCGAAGCACCTCAGGCTGCACACACGCCTGCTGCACCACGCGCAAAGCCTCGCAATCCTCCTCGCAACACGCCAGCAATTCCCCCAGCAACACCCCGAACGCCAGCACCTCGATTCGCTGCAACGCGGCGGCTGCCACGCTGCCGTCGAGCGGATGGAACGACGCCGCGCCAAAATCCCCCAGCAAGCAACCGCCCGCGTCATCACACAAGACATTGTGCGCATACAGGTCGCCATGGGTGATGCCATGCCCGTGCAGGTGCGCACTGACCGAGGCAAGGCCACCGGCCAGGCGCCGTACGCAGGCCAGGCTCAAGCGCCGTTGCGGCGGGTAGCAGTCGCGGGGGCACGAGTCCAGGCTCGGCGGTCCGGCGAGGTTGAACCAGCTTGGCTCGATCAACTGCATCACCAGCGCCGGTAATTGCTCTGGGTGGTTGTCGATGCGCCCGGCCAGGCGCACCAGTTGCGGATGATCGCCCGCCGCAATGCAGGCGCTCATTTCGTTGAGCGGCAAGCCGTCGCTGGTGATCTCGCCCTTGTACAACTTGACCGCCACCGGCGCGCTCTGCTGTTGCCAGCGGGCCTGGTGGATGACCCCGGACGCGCCCTGGCCCAACACCTGTTCAAGCGTGATGTGCTGCCAGTCAACGACCTGGCAATGGCCTGGATCTGCCGGCGTGCACAAACCCGCTGCCATGGGGTTGCCGGCATATGCCAGCCAGGCCAGGCGCGGCATCTGTAGCAGCCACTGGGGCAGGGCTGGCAAGCGGTTGGCGGACAGGCGCAGCAGCTCGAGCTGGGTGCAGCGTGCAAGGGCCGCTGGCAGTTCGCTCAAGCGGTTACCGGCCAACATCAGCTTTTGCAGCTCGCTGCAGTTACCCAGGGCCTCGGGCAAGGTGTCGATGCGGTTATCGGTCAGCACCAGGGCGCGCAAGCGCGGCGGCAGTGCGGCGCCGCTGACCTGCTCGATCTGGTTGCTCTTGAAGCCGACCATTTCCAGCATCGGGCACTGGCCGATGCTTTCGGGTAAATGGCGAAAGCGGTTTTGCGAGCAGAACAGCACTTTGAGCTTGTGCAGGCGGCCCAGGTCTTCGGGCAAGTCGCTCAGGCGGTTACCGGTCAGGTTGAGCACTTGCAGGCTGTCGGCCAGGTCGAAAATTTCCTGCGGGAACTGCTCCAGCCCGCAGGCCAGGTCGAGGCGGGAAATGCCCGCCAGGCGGCCGGCTTTGAGATCTTCAAGGGTATGCATGGGCGTGGCGACAGGCTCGAAATTGGACGGCGCCCATCATACCGGCAAGATGCGACTTAAGTCCCATGGCAGACTGGCCGCTGCGGTCCATACTCGAAGCTCGCCCTTTATTAATAACAACAAGTTCAGGGTTTCCAGTCGATGACCTATCAGCACAGCTATGCCCGCTCCATTGCCGATCCCGCCAGTTTCTGGGCCGAACAGGCTGACCACCTGGCCTGGTACCGCAAGCCCCGGCAAACCCTTATTGAAAATGCCGATGGCAGCCACCAGTGGTTTGCCGATGGCCAGCTCAACAGTTGCTACCTGGCCCTCGATCATCAGATCGAGCAAGGCCGTGGCGAGCAGACTGCGCTGATCTACGACTCGCCGGTGACCGGTTGCCAGCAACAGTACACCTACGCGCAGTTGCGCGATGAGGTGGCGCGCCTGGCCGGACTGTTGCGCGAGCTTGGCGTAGAGAAGGGCGACGGGGTGATCATCTACATGCCCATGGTGCCCCAAGCGGCCATGGCTATGCTCGCCTGCGCACGGATCGGCGCAGTGCACTCGGTGGTATTCGGCGGCTTTGCCGCCAACGAGCTGGCCCTGCGCATCGACGACGCCCGGCCCACGCTGCTGCTCACCGCCTCGTGCGGGCTGGAGTTCGACCGGGTCATCGAATACAAGCCGCTGGTCGATCGCGCCTTGCAACTGGCCAGGCATCAGCCACGCCAGGTGTTGGTGCTGCAGCGCCCGCAAGCCCAGGCTGAGCTGGTCGAAGGCCGCGACCTGGACTGGCTCGCTGCCGTGGCCGGGGCCCGCCCGGTGGCGCCGGTGGCGCTGGATGCGGCCGACCCGCTGTACATCATGTATACCTCCGGCACCACCGGAAAACCCAAGGGCATCGTCCGTGAAAACGGCGGCAACGCCGTGGCCCTGGGTTTTGCCATGCGCCATATTTATGGCATGCAGGCCGGTGATGTGTGGTGGGGGATTTCCGATGTCGGCTGGGTGGTCGGCCATTCGCTGATCGTCTACGGGCCGCTGATGAACGGCTGCACTACGGTGTTTTACGAGGGCAAGCCGATTCGCACGCCGGACGCCGGTGCCTACTGGCGGGTGGTCGAGCAGTACCGGGTCAACGGCCTGTTCTGCGCGCCCACCGCCATGCGCGCGATCCGCAAGGAGGATCCCGACGGCGAGCTGCTGCGCCGCTATGACCTGAGCTCCCTGCGCCAATTGTTCCTGGCCGGTGAGAAGCTTGATTCCAGTACCCATCAGTGGCTGGAGGCAGCCAGCGGCAAGGCCGTGCACGATCATTGGTGGCAGACCGAGACCGGCTGGCCGGTGACGGCGCCGTGCATGGGCCTTGAGGGCAGTGCTGCGCGACCGGGCTCAAGTAACCGGGCGGTGCCGGGGTATCACGTGCAGGTGCTGGACGACGATGGCCACTTGCTCGGCGCCAACCAGCAAGGCTCGATCGTCATTGCCTTGCCATTGCCCCCGGGCTGCAGCCAGACCTTGTGGGGCGATCACCCGCGTTATCTGGACGCTTATCTCAAGACCTACCCCGGTTACTACCATACCGGCGATGGCGGGTACCTGGACGAGGACGGTTTTGTCTACATCATGGGCCGCACCGATGACGTCATCAACGTCTCGGGGCATCGCCTGTCCACCGGGGAGATGGAAGACCTGGTGGCCCGCCACCCGGCGGTGGCCGAATGTGCGGTGATTGGTGTGCACGATGACATCAAGGGCCAGGTGCCGTTGGCGCTGGTGGTGCTCAAGGATGGCCAGGACATTGCTCAGGCGCAGTTGCAGAGCGAACTGGTGGCCAGTGTGCGCGAGCAGATCGGCGCGTTGGCTTGCTTCAATCAGGTGCGGGTGGTCAAGCGCCTGCCCAAGACCCGTTCGGGCAAGATCTTGCGCGCGGTGTTGCGCAAGATTGCCGATCAGCAGCCTTTTACCGCGCCCTCGACCCTGGATGATCCGGCGGTGCTGGTGGAGATCGAGGCGGTGCTGGCGAGCCTGGCGCGGGTTGGATAAGGCGCCCGTCAGTCCTCCAGGTCTTCCTCGCTCATCCACTCCAGCGCATCGGCCAGCGCCACCTCGGCGAGCCACTGGCCGAAGCTGCGGGTCACCTGTGCATGGCTCAGGCGTTCGCGCAGCTCCAGCTTGTCGGCAAACGACAGGTGCACGGTGATCACCTTGTCCTCGATCACCCCATCGCGCACCACGAAGAAGGCGAAGTCTTCCCGGTCCTGGCGGCGGGCGAACAGGTACACCTGGAAGTCTGCCCCGGTCTCCTTGGCGAAGGCGCGGGTGGCAAAGGCGTTCTTACCAAGGTCCGGCGCCTGTTGCAGCGACGCTTTAGTGTCGCAGAAGTACCAGGGCTCCCAGTCGGTCAGGCCCTTGTGAATGAACCAGCGGTAGGCAAGCGGGTAGGGCATGGGGTCAGTCCGTCAGTGAGTGCAGGCGCGTCGATACTCGCCGGGCGTTACGCCATAGGCTTGCTTGAATTGGCGGTTCAGATGGCTCTGGTCAGCGAAGCCCAGGGCGAAAGCGACGTTGAACGGCAGGCAATCGTTCTTCAACAGCTCGCGGGCGCGGCTCAAGCGCCGTTGCTTGAGCCAGGCATGCGGCGGCAGGCCGGTGGCCTGGCGGAACACCCGGGCAAAGTGAAACGGTGAAAGGTTGACCGCAGTGGCCAGTTCCTCCAATGACGGCGGGTACGCCAGGCGGCTGTCCATCAGCTCCTTGGCACGGGTCACGGCGCCGGGTTCATTACCCGGCGCTCGCGCCTCGCCGCTACGGGCGTGGCGCTGCACCAGCAACAACACCGCTTCGCGCCAGGCGGTCTGCTGCTCCAGGGCGCTGGCACCCTGTTCGGCCGAGCAGTGCAGCCAACTGAACGCCTTGGCCAGCTGTGGGTCGTGCAGCACGCTGGCGTCGAAGCGCGGCAGGCCGTCGCGCTTGAGCTCCAGCTCGTCGAGCACGCCAGTGATGCGCTCGCAGTCGGGGTAGAAACCGCGATAGCGCCAACCGTCTTCGCTGGCCTTGGCGCCGGTGTGCAGCTCATCGGGGTTGATCAGCACCATGCTGCCCACCGGTGCCAGGTGTTCGCTGCCTCGGTGCCAGAAACGCTGGGCGCCGGACTCGATGATGGTGATCACGTAGCCTTCATGCACATGGGGGGCAAAGCGCTGCTGAAAATAACGCGCATGCAGCATTTCGGTGTCACCGAGCGCCGATGCTTGCCAGAAGCGTGTCTGTTCCTTGTGTGCAGGGTTCATGGGCTGCCGTTCAACCACCAACGAAAGACAAAGAAGAAAGCCATGCTCAGCAGCATGCTGATCAACACACTGCGGGTCAACAGGACCAGCGCCACGGCCACAATCGATCCGCTCAGGTAAGGGTTGCTCAGGCTCAGGTCGAGCTGGTGCCCGGGCAGGAAGACGATTGGCCCGCAGATCGCGGTGAGCATGCCGGGCACGGCGAAGCCGAGGAACTGCCGCGCATTGGAGCTCAGGCGCAAGGGCAGGCGCGGCTCCAGAAATGCATAGCGATTGAGGAACACCAGCAGGCCCATGCCGATAATCAGGGCGAAGATCATGAGCGTGCTCCACTGAATTTCTGGCAGATGAAACCGGCGCTCATGCCCAGCAGGCCGGCGGCGACCAGGCCGATGTCCCAGTGCCAGACGCTGAACAGCACCGAGCAGAACAGCGACACCGCCACGCACACCACCGTGGACAGGTTGCGCACCAGCGGTGCGATCAGGGCGACGAAGGTGGCGACGATGGAGAAGTCCAGGCCCAATTGGTCCAGGTGCGGGATGTTCTGGCCAAGGATGATCCCCGCCAGGGTGAACAGGTTCCAGGCAATGTAGAAGGTCAGGCCCACCCCCAGGGCGTACCAGCGGTTGAATTGCTGTTTGTCGTACTGGCTGGTGAGGGCAAAGAATTCGTCAGTGAGCAAAAAACCCAGGCCCAGCCGCCAGCGGGTCGGCAGGCCTGACAGCACCGGGCGCATCGACAAGCCGTAGAGCAAGTGCTGGGAGGTCAGCAAAAGGGTGGTCAGCAGGATCGAGAACAGGTTGGCGCCACCCTTGAGCATGCCGATCGCCACCAGTTGGGCGGCCCCGGCAAAGACAATGGTCGACAAGCCCTGGCCTTCCCAGGGGCTGAGGTTGGCTTCGATGGCCATGGAACCTGCAAGCAGGCCCCAGGGCGCGACCGCCAGGGACAACGGCAGAATGGCGATGGCGCCACGGGTAAAAGCCTGACGGGCAAACGGCGGACTGGACATGGACGGCGGCAACGACAAATGAACAAGGCAGCACAGCATGCCAGAGCCATGGGCTGCTGGCTTGAACGATCTTGCTGTCAGCGGCGGCGCCCAGGGTCAGTACTGATTGTTGGCCAAGTGCCGGTGCGCCGCGATGCAGCCATTGATCTCCACTGCTTTTTGCCAGTAGGCCTTGCTCAGCGCCGGGTCGGCACTGGCCAGCAGGCGGTAGACTTCGGCCTGATAATCGCGCTGGCGGCCCCACTGCATGGCCAGGCCTTGCGGTTGCTCGCGGTGGCACAACAGACGCACGGCCGGTTGCGGGTAGTAGGGGGCAAAGACGCTGGCCATGGCCGACACGCTTTCCAGGGCCGCGCGGTACTCGCTGCGGCTGTAGCTCGGGCACCAGTTTTCGATGCCCAGGGCTGGCGGGGCGAAGCCCTGCTTCATGCTGGCTTCGAGCAGCGGGCAGGCCGTGTCGGCGACCTGTGCGGCGGGCAGGTAGGTGATGTAGTAGAGCGCCAGGCGGTACTGGGCCACCGGGTGATGGCGGTCCGCGGCTTTCTTCAACAGGCTGACCGCCGGTGCCAACGTGCGGCCCAGGGCCTGGCCTTGTTGGGCGAGGTCCTGGTCGGTGGTGCTGGTCTTGAGGCTGAAGCTGGCGTTCTGGCTATCGGCCTGTTCTAGCAAGGTCAGGGCCTGGCGATACAGCAGGTCGGCATGTGGGTCGATCTGCACGCCGGCGGCCAGTGCCGAAGCAGGTAGCATGACAGCAAGCAGGCCATGCAAAAGGGGCGAGCGGATCAAGTAGGTGCCTCTGCAATTCGGGGCCGGGCGGGGATGCGTGTTGCCTGTGAGACGACTGCGCTGTTCAGGGTTCAATCCGACTGTCCATAGTGTGGCTGGCCTGGGATATGGCGCGTCATTCTAACCGCCCGGGCCCGCGCCCGGAAGCTTAGCCCGTCAGGGCAGCAGTTGCCCAAGGTTGTACGCCAGGCCCACGATGGCGATGGCCAACAGTACCACGGCGCTGATGGCGCTGATCAGGCGCCGGTTGATGCGCTCGGCCAGGCGCCCGATCGCCAGGATGTAAAGGCCCAGGATTCCCAGGTCGAGCACCAGCCAGACCAGCGCCAGCAGCATCAGACTGTGGCTGAAGTGCTCAGTGACCTGGATGAACTGCGGAAAGAAGGCGACAAAGAACAGAATGTCCTTGGGGTTCGCAAGGCCGATGGCAAAGCCTTGCCACAAGCCACCTTGACGAGGTGCCAGGGGCTCCGCCGCAGCGTCGGGCTGGCGCAGTTCGGCCAGGGCGCTCACACCCAGGTAGCCGATGAACAGGCAGCCGAACACGCTCAGGGCGCTGAGCAGCAGCGGGTTGAGGGCGGCGCTGCTGATGATCAGCAGTGCGGCCAGGGCAATCAGCACCAGCGACGCGCCGTTGGTGCCCAGGGCGGTCAGCAGCGCCTGTTTGCGCCCGGCGCGGGCGGTGGTGTTGACCACCAGTGCCACCACCGGGCCGGGGCTGGCAATCAGCAACAGGACGGTCAGGGCATAGGTGGCAAGCAGGGCACTGTTCATGGGCATGACTCGGCGTTTTTGTCAGGAGCGGCATTTTCGGCAGGCCCCGACAGGTTGTAAAACGCCTGTTACTGTGGCTTTCTATTAGTTTTACTCATGCTTTAGACGACCATGACCGAACGCATCCCCGCATTGCAGGCCCTGAGGGCGTTCGAGGTAGCCGCGCGCTATGGCTCGTTCACCCGCGCCGCTGAAGAACTGGCCCTGACCCAAGGCGCCATCAGCCATCACATCAAGACCCTCGAAGGCCTGTTCGACTGCGCACTGTTCGAACGGCGCGGGCCGAAAGTGGCGCTGACCGAGCCGGGCCGGTTGCTGGCCCAGGAGCTCAAGGTCGGCTTCAAAATCATCGAAAACGCCTGTGGCCTGCTCAAGCAGGACCGCCAGCAACTGCGTCTGAAAGCGCCCTCGACCCTGACCGTGCGCTGGTTGCTCAGGCAGTTGACGCTGTTCAAGCAAGGCGCAGAACACCGTCAGGTACAACTGAGCAGCGTGTGGATGGACATCGACACGGTGGACTTCTACAGCGAGCCCTACGACTGCGCGATTCTTCTCGCAGACGGCCATTTTGGCGCAGACATCGCCTGCCTCAAGCTGTTTGACGAATGGCTGGTGCCGGTGTGCCAACCCGGTTACCCGGCAGACCTGACCCGCTGCGAGCTGCTGCACCCCTCGCCGGATCGCCGTGACTGGCGGCGTTGGTTGAAGCGGACAGGAGGCGATGCGCCGAGCCTGGAACGCGGTCAGGTGTTCGACACTCTGGATCAGGGCATCTCGGCGGCCCAGCAAGGCCTGGGCGTGGCGGTAGTCGACCTGCTGCTGGCCAGCGGCGAGATCGACGCCGGGCGTCTGGTTACGCCCTTTCCCCAGGCAGTGGCTACCGGCGAGGGCTATTACCTGACCTGGCTCCAGGCCAGCCCCAAGGCGCGCCAGGTGCAGGCACTGGGTGAGTTCTTGCAGCAACATGTGCCGCAACTGCCCAGTCAAGGGCTGGACTATTTATATGACTAATGCTGCGGCAGCACCCGCGTGCTCATGAAGTCGATGAACACCCGCAGCCGTGGCGGCACCTGGCGGCCGGACGGCCACAGCAGGTAGAAGCTGCCGCGCCGCTCCATGTAGTCATCGAGTACCGTCACCAGCTCCCCGCGTTGCAGTTGCTGGCGCACGGTGAAATCCGGAATGCAGGTAATGCCGCGATCGCGCATGGCAAAGCAGATGCGTGTGTCGACGTGGTTGCAGACCATCGACACCGGGATCTGGTATTCACGCCCGGCCGGTTCCTGGCGCAACGGCCATTGTTCAAGCTTGCCGGTGCTGGGGAAGCGGTAATGCAGGCAGGTGTGCCGGGCCAACTGGTCGGGGTGAGTAGGGGTGCCATTGCTCGCCAGGTAGGTCGGTGAGGCCACCAGTACATGGTGGAAGTGGCCGAGAAAGCGCGCGCTCAGGCGTGAGTCGCTGGGCGTGCCGCCGCGCATCACCACATCGAATCCTTCGCCGATGATGTCGACCAAGCGGTCGTCGAAATCCAGGTCCAGCTCGATGGCTGGGTATTGCGCCATGAACTCGCTCAAGGCCGGCATTACCAGTGCGGTCACCTGCGGCAGGCTGATGCGCAGGCGCCCGCGGGGCAGCTCGCGGGCCTGGGAGAGTTCTAGCTCGGTGGCTTCGATCTCGGCGAGGATGCGTCGGCTGCGTTCCAGGAACAGGTTGCCCTCGGCGGTCAGGGTGATGCTGCGCGTGCTGCGGTGAAACAGGCGCACCCCCAGGCGGCTTTCCAGGCGCGCCACGCGCTTGCCAATGGCCGAAGCACTGACCCCCAACGACTGGGCGGCGCCGACGAAGCTGCCGGTTTCCGCCACCTGCACAAACACCACGAAACCACTGAGGCTATCCATCTGCATGCTCTGATTGCGGACATCAATGTCCGTTATGAGTGGAATTGTACCCGTCTTTTTCCGCAGTGACCGCAGGCTTAAGGTTCGCCCATCTTTCCTACAGGAGTTTCACCATGACCCAGATGAGTTGCGCGGCCGATGGGTCGACCGAGCTGGTACAGCCCCTGCCGGTCAGCGGCCTGCTGGCCCTGGCCATGACCGGGTTTATCGCCATCCTCAGCGAAACCCTGCCGGCCGGCCTGCTCGGGCAGATCTCCAGCGGCATGCAGATCAGCGAGGCCATGGCCGGGCAGATGGTCAGCGTCTATGCCCTGGGCTCACTGCTCACGGCCATTCCGCTGGTGACTATGACCCAGGGTTGGCGCCGGCGGCCGGTGTTGTTGCTGGCGATTGTCGGCTTCTTGCTGTTCAACACGGTGACGGCCTTGTCCAGTGCTTACTGGCTGACGTTGGTCGCCCGCTTCATGACCGGCGTTGCTGCGGGCCTGGCCTGGGGTGTGATCGCCGGGCATGCGCGACGCATGGTCAGCCCTGAGCAACAGGGGCGGGCCATGGCGCTGGCGATGATCGGCGCGCCGCTGGCCCTGTCGCTGGGGGTGCCGGCCGGCACCTGGTTGGGTGAGTTGCTGGGCTGGCGCATGACCTTTGCCCTGGTCTCGGCGGCGACCCTGCTGCTGGTGGCCTGGGTGTTGTGCAAGGTGCCTGACTTTGATGGCCACGCCCCGGGCCAGCGCCCGGGCATCGTCCATGTGCTGCGCACACCCGGGGTAATGTCGGTGCTGCTGGTGATCCTCACCTGGGTGCTGGCGCACAACGTGCTGTACACCTACATCGTGCCGTTCCTGGCCTCGGTGGGCTTGGCGGCAAGCACCGGCATGGTCCTGTTGACCTTCGGCATCGCCGCGTTGGTCGGCATCGGCGTGGTCGGTGCGTTGATCGACAGGCACCTGCGCACCATGGTGCTGCTGAGTTTGTTCGGCTTTGCCGTGGTGGCGCTGGTGCTCGGTTTTGTCAGCCAGTCGGCAGCGCTGGTGTATGCCAGTGTCGCGCTCTGGGGGCTGACCTATGGCGGTGCGCCGACCTTGCTGCAAACCGCCAGCGCCGACGCCGCCGGGGAGGGTGCGGATGTGGCGCAGTCGATGATCGTCACGGTATGGAACTCGGCGATTGCCGCCGGCGGCCTGCTCGGTGGCGTGCTGCTCAGCCAGTGGGGTGTGGGCAGTTTCCCCTGGGTGCTACTGGTGCTGATCGGCCTGGCCCTGCTGATTGCCGGCCGTGCCCAGGGTCACGGTTTCGCTCCGGGTGCGCGGGTGCTCAGCTAAGTTCGGCAGGCAGCTGCGCAGACGGGTAGAATCGGCGCATACAGGTGTTTTCGAGGTTGCAGCGGTGGAGTTACAGCAGGGCTTTGTCCTGACCCGGCATTGGCGCGACACCCCGGCGGGGACAGTGGTCGAGTTCTGGCTGGCCACCGATCAGGGCCCGCAGCGAGTGCGACTGGCGCCGCAAACCTCGGTGGCGTTCATCCCCGCCGAGCAGCGTGGGCAAGCCGAAAGCGTGTTGCGCGGCGAGCGCGAGGTCGAGTTGCGCGAACTGGCCCTGCGCGACTTCGAGCAACGGCCCGTGCTGGGCCTGTACTGCCGCCAGCACCGCCAGTTGATCCAGCTGGAAAAGCGCCTGCGCGCAAGCGGGGTACAAATCTACGAAGCCGATGTGCGCCCGTCCGAGCGCTACCTGATGGAGCGCTTCATCACCGCGCCGGTGAGTTTCAGCGGTACGTCCGATGCCAGCGGCGTGTTGATCGATGCCCAACTCAAGCCTGCCCCCGACTACCGCCCGACGCTCAGGCTGGTGTCGCTGGACATCGAAACCACCGAGCGTGGCGAGTTGTACTCCATTGCCCTTGAAGGCTGCGGCCAGCGCCAGGTGTACATGCTCGGGCCGGCCAATGGCGATGCCGAGGGCGTGGACTTCGACCTCGAATACTGCGACAGCCGCAGCCAACTGCTCGAACGCCTGAACGACTGGCTGGCCCAGCACGACCCCGACGCGATCATCGGCTGGAACCTGGTGCAGTTCGACTTGCGCGTGCTGCAGCATCACGCCACCCAGCTCAAGGTGCCGCTGTGCCTGGGGCGTGGCGGTGAGGCAATGGACTGGCGCGAGCACGGCAGCCGCACGCACTTCTTTGCCAGTGCTGCCGGGCGCCTGATCATCGACGGTATCGAAGGGCTGCGCTCGGCGACCTGGAGCTTTCCCTCGTTCAGCCTGGAGAACGTCGCCCAGACCCTGCTCGGCGAAGGCAAGGCCATCGATACGCCGTACCAGCGCATGGATGAAATCAACCGCATGTTCGCCGAGGACAAGCCGGCCCTGGCCCGCTACAACCTCAAGGACTGTGAGCTGGTCACGCGGATTTTCGCCAAGACCCAATTGCTGACCTTCCTGCTGGAGCGGGCGACGGTCACCGGCTTGCCGGTTGATCGCAGCGGCGGCTCGGTGGCGGCGTTTTGTCACCTGTACATGCCCTTGATGCACCGTCAGGGCTACGTGGCGCCGAACCAGGGCGAGCGTCCGGAGGAGGCCAGCCCTGGCGGCTTTGTCATGGATTCGCGGCCGGGGCTGTACGAGTCGGTGCTGGTGCTCGACTACAAGAGCCTGTATCCGTCGATTATCCGCACCTTCCTGATCGACCCGCTGGGGCTGATTGAAGGCTTGCGCGAGCCGGGCCTGGATAGCTCGGTGCCGGGCTTTCGCGGCGCGTACTTCTCGCGTACCCGGCACTGCCTGCCGGCCATTGTCGAACGGGTCTGGCAGGGCCGAGAGACGGCCAAGCGCGAACACAACGCGCCGCTGTCTCAGGCGCTGAAGATCATCATGAACGCCTTTTACGGCGTGCTCGGTTCCAGTGGCTGCCGCTTCTTCGACCCGCGCCTGGCATCATCGATCACCATGCGTGGCCACGAGATCATGCGCCGCACCCGCGAGCTGATCGAGGCCCGGGGGTACGCGGTGATCTACGGCGACACCGACTCCACCTTCGTCTGGCTCAAGGGCGCCCATGACGAAGCGGACGCGGCGCGTATCGGCCGTGAACTGGTGCAGCAGGTCAACCAGTGGTGGCGCGAGCATCTGCGCGACAGCTATGGCCTGGACAGCGCCCTGGAGCTGCAGTACGAGATCCACTACAAGCGCTTCTTGATGCCGACCATTCGCGGCGCCGAGGAGGGCAGCAAGAAGCGTTACGCCGGCCTGGTGCAGCGTGGCGAGGGCGTTGAGGAGATGATCTTCAAGGGCCTGGAAAGCGTGCGTACCGACTGGTCGCCACTGGCCCGGCAGTTCCAGCAGGAACTGTACGAGCGGATCTTCAAGCGCCAGCCGTACCAGCAGTACCTGCGCGAATACGTGCGCAAGACCCTGGCCGGTGAGCAGGATGAACTGCTGATCTACCGCAAGCGCCTGCGTCGGCCGCTGGCCGACTACCAGCGCAACGTGCCGCCGCATGTGCGTGCGGCGCGCCTGGCCGACGACTTCAATGACCGCCAGGGCCGGCCGCGGCAGTACCAGAATGGCGGCTGGATCAGCTACGTGATCACCCTGGCCGGGCCTGAGCCGTTGGAGACGCGGCATTCGGCGATCGACTACGACCACTACCTGACCCGGCAGTTGCAGCCGGTGGCGGATGCGATTCTGCCGTTCGTGGAAGATGACTTCACCGCGCTGATCGATCGGCAGATGGGGTTGTTCTAGCGAACCCTGTGGGAGATTCTATGGCCCAGGAAAGACCTCATTGTGGGAGTAACTGTCTTGCACAGCTTTTTAATAGCTGGCGAGATCCCTGTGGGAGCGGGCTTGCCCCGCGATAGCATTCTGTCAGCCGCATTGTATCGCGGGGCAAGCCCGCTTGTATGGTAAGACTTGAAGGGGTGGTGTGACTACACATCTGATGCTGACTGTTCACATGGAGTACAG
>NZ_JAMDGZ010000036.1 GCF_028656935.1 Pseudomonas rubra | reverse complement strand
CAGAAGCGGCTTGCCCCGCGATGCGGTTCAGGCCAACCAGGCCGCAAACTGCTCCTTGCAGTAATCGACAAACAACTGCGCAGGCTTGGTCAGTTGCGCACGCTTGAGCCAGCCGGCCACCAGCGCAGAACCGGTAACGGCCTCGGCAATCTCCACGCACACCACTTCCTGGCCGTCATAGCTGTAATTGCCATGGGGCTTGGTCACCAGCAGGGCAAAGCCAAAGCCCTGGCCCACCATACCGCGTACCATCTCGATCGATGGTGAGCTGAAGACGATGTTCGGGCTCAGTTGCAGCTCCTCGAAAATGCTTACGAAATAGGTCCGGCTCGGCTGCACATCCAGCAGGATCATCGGTTCCAGGGCCAGGTCGCGAATCGACACCTGGGCCTGCCCGGCAAAGCGATGACCGGCCGGTAGCAACGCATAGGGGCGTTGCGGCGCGGTCAAGGCTTCGGTTTCGATGGTGCTGTCCAGGTCGTGCTCATAGAAGATCGCCAGGTCAAAGCGCCCACCGGTCAGGCCCTGCACCAGTTCTTGCTGCTCACCGTCCTGCAGGCGGATCTCCACCCCCGGAAAGCGCTGGCGAAAGCCTGCGATCAGGCGCGGCAAGTAGAGCGGGGCGACGGTCTCGAAACAGCCGATGTCGATCTGGCCACAGACCACGTCGTTATCGGCCAGGGCATTCTGCTCGAACTCGCGGGCCATGCGCAGCAGCTCCTGGGCCTTGCGGTAGAAGCGTGCACCACCGGGTGTCAGCGACACGCCCTGGGCGTGATGGCGAATGAACAGCTGTACACCGAAACTGTCTTCCAGGCCTTTGATGGCGGTGGAAATCGACGGCTGGGCAATGTACAGCTTGCGCGACGCCTCGGCGACGCTGCCGCATTCAACGGTGGTGACGAAGTACTTCAGTTGCCGCAAGGTATAGGACGCCACAGTGCACCTCTGGCTGATTATTTTGCTACACGATACCCCGTGCACGGCGAGCTGCTGCAGCGGATTTTGCTTGCCATTGAGCATATTTTTTAATCGGCGCTCAGCTCCTGCACTTGCCAGCGCACCGAGCTTACGCCTTTCTCCAGGCTCACCCGGCTGACCAGGCGTTCGAGCTGGGTGGGCGCATCGGGGCTGCCCAGCAGCTCGGCACGTACCTCAAGTTTGGCCGGGTTGGCCAGGTCTTCGCTGTGCAGCGACTGCAGCCGCAGGCCGCCGTTGCCGAAGCTGTGCAGCATCAGGCTGCGCACCTGGATTTCGTCTTCGGCGCGGCAGGTGATACGCACCTCGAATCGCTGCTCGGCCTCGTTGGCCGGCAGCACATCCTGATGATTGAGACGCTGGGCAATGTCGCGCAGCAGAATGTTGGCGCACAGCACCACGCAACTGCCCAGCGCCGCCTCCAGCAACAGCCCGAGGCTGCACAGCACACCAATGGCGGCGGTGCACCAGAGGGTGGCGGCGGTGTTCAGGCCGCGCACGTTGAGGCCGTCACGCATGATCACGCCACCACCGAGAAAACCGATACCCGAAACCACATAAGCGGCAATCCGCGAGGCATCGGTGGCGGCCATGCCCGGTACCGCCTGGGTCATCAGCACAAACAGGCAGGCGCCGGTGCTGACCAGGGCATTGGTGCGCAGGCCGGTCAGGCGCTGACGCAGTTGACGTTCGGCGCCGATCAGCGCCCCGAGTACCAGCGCGACGGTGACGCGCAGCAGAAATACTTTCCAATCCATAGCAAACCTCGACTCCACGGCAATGCGCCGTGTTGTCATCGCCCAGACGGCGATGTACGTGAACAAAGAGAATGCGCAGGGCCACGGGCCTTGAACACCGTTGAAGGTGCAAGGTGTGCGGGAGGGGAAATGAAGAATGGTCATCCGCAAGGGATGCCATTCGCCACTAACCGCCGGGTTCGGCGAGCCAGTGGCAGGGGAACCTGCTGAACTAGCGCGCCGTGTGGACCTGTCGCAATCGACCAGAGCTACTGTCCAATGCAGGACTCCTGTGTAGGCGTGCAAAAATGCGGGCGAGAAACTAACCCTCGATCCGAGCAGGGTCAAGGGTAAAAACATGACAATTATTGCATCCGCGGCATATCGTTCCTGATTTGCAACGCTGAGGGTCATTGCCTTGTCTTTCCATGGTGCGCTTGAGTAGCTACTGTTTCCCTCAAAGGACCTTCGAGATGCCTGCGTGCAACCTTTGATCAATTACTGGCGGCTGGTGCTGCACCCGGGCGCCGACACCCTGCGTTTCGCCCTGCGGACCATCGTCGCCTGCCTGTTGACCCTGTACCTGGCGTTCATCTTTGACCTCGACCAACCCAAGTGGTCGATCATGGCGGTGTTCATCGTCAGCCAGCCCCTGGGCGGCATGACCCTGCAGCGCAGCTTTGCCCAGGTGCTGGGCACCACCCTCGGGGCGGCGGTGGCGGTGCTGATCATGGCGTTGTTCCCGCAGGCGCCGTTGCCGTTCATCATCACCCTGGCGCTGTGGCTGGCCCTGTGCACCGCCGGCGGTACCTTGCTGCGCTACACCAGCTCGCATGCCTTCGTGCTCAGCGGCTTTACCGCGGTGGTGGTGGCGATGCTGGCGATCCCCGAGCAGGACAACACGCTGATGCTGGCGATTACCCGGGTCACCGAAACCCTGTTGGCGGTGGCCTGCGTGTGCGCCGTAAGCCTGCTCAGTGCTCGGCCGCAGGCAGTCGCCAGCGGCTACTTTGCCAAGGTCGACAACCTGATCAAGCTTATGGCCAGCCACGCTGCAGCGGCCATTCGCGGCGAAGAGGGTGCCGCTGCGTTCAGTCAGCGGCAGATGCAGATCCTTGGCGAGATCAGTGCCCTGGAAGGCCTGCGCCGCCACCTGTATTTCGACGCGCCGCATTTGCGTGGGGCCAACGGCCTGGTGCAGCTGTTGGGCAACCAGTTGGTGCTGCTCAGCTCAAGGCTGACGGTATTGCGCAATCAAAAGCTGATGATCGCCGAGCGCTGGCAAGGCAACTACCCAGAGTTCATCAGTCGCCTGCTGGCCGATGAGCTGGCCTTTCTCGACCTGCTGGCACAGCAGGGCCGGGCCTTGCCACGTGAGGCCCGCGAACATTTCAGCGCTTTGCAGCGGCGCTTCGATCAAGCCGCACTGCAGGCCGAGCAGTTGCAAAGCGACCTGCCGACCCCGCTGCGCTCGCTGGCCTGGGCCTTGCGCTGGGAGCAGGCGCGCCTGCTGGAACAATTAAGTGAAGTGCTCGAACTCAGCGATGCCATCCAGGAAGGCCGCGCCGGCGATTGCCTGCACCGCGAGGGGCGCAGCAATCCCTTGCACCTGGACTGGCGCCTGGCTTTGATGAACGCCAGCCGCGCCTTCATCGCCTTGGTCGCTGCCGGGCTGATCTGGATCGAAACCGCCTGGGACGGCGCCCGTGCCGGGATGATTCTGGTGGGGATCCTCTGCTCGCTGATGGCCACCTTTCCGCGTCCGCTGATGGCTGCACAGAATTACGCCCGCGGGCTGGGCCTGGCCTTGGTGGTGTCGGCGCTGTACCAGTTCTGGCTGATCCCCCAGGTGGTGGACTTCGAAATGCTTGCGCTGCTGCTGTTGCCGTTGCTCTATGTGGTGGCAGTGGGGCTGTCGGGGCCGATGACTGCGGGGATCGGCATGGGCCTGGGCCTGTCGAGCTTCTTGCTGTTCGGTCCGCAGAATATCGGCGCCTGGCAGAACACGGCGATTCAGTGGTTTGAGTTCGCCGGCGCCTACATCTGTGGCGCGGCGCTGTCGCTGATGGTGTATGCCTGGATCTTCCCGTTCAACCCGCAATTGCGTATCGAGCGCTTGTTTCGCGAAACCCGCGAACAGGTGTATGCCTTGCTCAAGGGCCCGGCCTCGGATGAACGCCAGTTCGCCTTCGAAAGCCGTATGGTCGACCGCCTGACCCTGATTATCGGCCTGCTGCCAGCCACCCGTGACGAGCGCTCGCGGGGGTTGTTCGAGGTCAACCTTGCGTGCATGGCCCTGGGCGTTGCCTTGCGCCAACTGCAGGAGCAGGGCAGGGCCAACCGCTTGCTGCCCCAGGCTATGCGCGCGCAGCTTGAACAGGTGCTGCGCAATACCGGCCGCTACATCGCCGGGCGCACCTCGGTGGTGTTGCCAGACTTGCTGCAGACCCTGCAAGCGCTGGGTGAAAGCCTCGACGACCTGCATGGTGAGCAACTGCAGGCGCCGGCCGAACAACTGCGCTCGCTGTTCCGCATCCGCGTGGCCTTGCTGGTGATCGCCGGTTTCTTGCGCCACTACAGCCCCTACCTTGAACCCGTTGCCGAAGGAGCCCCGGCCCTTGCCCATTGATTTCGAGATTGGCGGGGTCTACCTGCCGCCGATTGCCCAGGCGCTGCTGCTGGCCCTGCCACTGTTGATTGCCGTGCTCTGGCTGCTGCAAAAGCTTGGCGTCATGCAGCGGGTCTGGCATCCGGCGCTGTTTGAAGGCGCGCTGTACGCCTGCCTGTGCGCACTGATCATCCTGTACATGGGGAGCTGAACCTTGAACAAACGCGTAGCCCAGGTCTCGACCCTGGTGGTAGTGGTGCTGGCGGTGGTGCTCGGCTGGTTTGCCTGGGAGCATTACACCCGTGCGCCCTGGACCCGCGATGCGCGGGTGCGCGCCGATGTGGTGACGGTGCCTGCGGATGTCGCCGGGCGCATTGTCAGCCTCAAGGTGGCGGACAACCAGCACGTGGGCAAGGGCGAGCTGCTGCTGGAGATCGACCCCGAGCGTTATGCCCTGGCGGTCGAGCATGCGCGCCGGGCCATCGACGTGGCGCGGGCCAGCGAAGGCCTGGCCCAGGCGGCAATCAGCTCAAGCCAGGCGTTGCTCAAGCAGCGCCAGAGCGAAGAGCAACGGCGGCGCACCTTGAAGCAGGGCTATGCCATCTCCGGCGAAGAATGGGAGAAGTCCAGTACCGACGTGGCTGTGGCCCAGGCCGACTTGATGCGCGGCCAGGCCAACCTGAGCCTGGCCACTGCCAACGTGCAACTGGCGACGGCAGCCCTGACCCAGGCCGAGCTGGACCTGCAACGCACGCGGGTCTATGCGCCGGTCAGCGGTTACGTGACCAACCTGCTGACCCGCCAGGGCGATTACGCCACGGCCGGCGGTGCGCTGCTGGCGCTGGTCGACAGTGGCTCGTTCCATGTCAGTGGCTACTTCGAGGAAACCAAACTGCCGCGCATTCACCCCGGCAGCAAGGTAGACGTTGCCCTGATGAGCGGCGAACGCTTCCAGGGCACGGTGCAGAGCATCGCCTACGCCATCACCGACCGCGAAAACGCCCCCGGCAACCGCCTGCTGGCCAACATCAACCCCAGTTACACCTGGGTGAAACTGGCCCAGCGCGTCCCGGTGCGCATCGAGATCGATCCGGACTATGCCGGCAGAGCCAACCTGCGTGCCGGTACCACGGCCACGGTGACGGTGCGCGAATAGGGTCGAGGTGGTAGGCTTTGCAGCGATTCTGCCACCCCACGCGAAGCTCGAGCGCATGATCCTCAACCTTGTGGTATTTATCTGCACCCTGATCGGCATGGAGGGCATTGGCTACCTCGCGCATCGCTACATCATGCACGGCTGGGGCTGGTTCCTGCACCGCTCGCACCATGAGCCGCAGCTTGGCGCGCTGGAAACCAACGACGTCTACCTGCTGGCCCTGGCCCTGATCGCCTTCGCCCTGGTGGCGCTGGGGCGCGCCGGGCATGCGCCGTTGCAGTGGGTGGGAGCAGGGGTGGCGGCGTTCGGGGTGATCTATGTGATCGTCCATGACGGCATCGTCCATCGCCACTGGCCGCTGCGGCCACGACCGCGCAACCGCTACCTCAGGCGTCTGTACCAGGCGCATATGCTCCACCATGGGATAAAGGGTCGGGACAACAATGTGTCGTTCGGTTTTTTGTATGCGCCACCGCTGCGCAGGTTGAAGCAGCAGTTGCGGGGGCGATCGAGCGCGAAGCAGTTGTAATTCAGACAGATACCCATGCCCATCGCGGGGCAAGCCCGCTCCCACAAGAGAGCACTTAGGCCCTGCGCGCAATTTCATACAAGATTCCAACATCCCTCTGGCATTAGGCTGGCGTGGTTATCACCTCAAGGCCACCTGCCATGTCCGTATCTCCTCATCAGCGCCTCGAACAACTGGGCATTACCCTCACGCCGCCCAGCCCACCGGCTGCCGCCTATCTGCCGTGGGTGCAGAGCGGCAACCTGTTGTTCATTTCCGGGCATATCGCCAAGCAGGAAGGCGCCCCCTGGGTCGGCCAGCTCGGTCGCGAACTGGACACCGCCACCGGGCAAAGCGCCGCGCGCAGTGTCGGCCTCGACTTGCTCGCGACCTTACTCGCCGCCACTGGCGACTTGAACCGCATCCATAAAGTGGTCAAGCTGCTGTGCCTGGTCAACAGCAGCAGTGAGTACACCGAACAGCACCTGGTCGCCAATGGTTGCTCGCAGCTGTTCGAAGAGGTCTTCGGTGAGCGCGGCAAGCATGCCCGCAGCGCCTTCGGTGCCAGCCAGATCCCGCGGGGTGCCTGTGTCGAAATAGAACTGATCGTTGAATTGACCAGTGGAGAAACCTTATGAGCCTGCACATTGAAACCCCGCTGCTGGCTTCGCGTCCGTTGAGCCTGGCCAGTGGCCTGGACATCTGGCTCAAACTCGATGCGCTGCAGCCCAGCGGTTCGTTCAAGCTGCGCGGCATCGGCGCTGCCTGCCAGGCCTACGCCCAGCAGGGCAAGCGCCGGTTTATCTCGTCTTCGGGCGGCAATGCCGGCATTGCCGTGGCCTATGCCGGGCGCTGCCTGGGCCTGGCCGTGACCGTGGTGGTGCCAGAGACGACCACCGAGCGGGCCAAGCAATTGATCCGCCAGGAGCAGGCCGAGGTGATTGTGCACGGCAAGGCCTGGCATGAAGCCAATGCCCTGGCACTGTCGATGCTGGGCGAGGATGACGCCTATATCCATCCCTTCGATGACCCGCTGCTGTGGCAAGGCCATGCGAGCATGATCGATGAAGTCGCCGCCAAGGGTTTCAACCCGGATGCGGTGGTGGTCGCGGTGGGCGGCGGTGGATTGCTGTCCGGTGTCTGCGAGGGGCTGGCGCGTAACGGCTGGGGTCAGGTGCCGGTTTTTGCCGTCGAGACCGCAGGCGCCGCTTCGTTGGCGGCTGCCATGGCGCAAAAGCAACCGGTGGCGCTGGACAGCGTCAACACCGTGGCTACCTCGCTTGCAGCCAAACAAGTCTGCCAACGGGCGTTCCAGTGGAGCCAGGAACGGCCGGTGTACAGCCATGTGGTCAGTGATCAGGCAGCGCTGGATGCTTGCGAGCAGTTCCTGCTGGACCAGCGCATCCTGGTCGAGCCCGCCTGTGGGGCGGCGCTGGCCCTGGCTTATACGCCGACGGCTGCGCTCAAGCAGTATCAGAAGGTGCTGGTCATCGTATGTGGTGGCGTAACCGCGACCCTCGACCAGATCCGTCAATGGCGGGCGGCTTGCTAGTTGGATAGCGTCGTCCATCAGGCCCCCGGGCATCCAGGCGTACGCCTGATCGATGCCCGCTACCAGCAATTTGCCTTTCCCCGGCATTTTCACCTGGAGTACCACATCGGCCTGATGATCGCCGGTCAGCAGCGCTATGCCGCTGCCGGCACGCGACAACTGGCCGGGGCCGGGGACATCCTGCTGATGGCCCCGGAGCAGGTACACGACGGTGCCAGTGCCGATGAGCAGGGTTACGGCATGCGCATCCTGACCCTTGATCCGATCTGGTTGGCTGAAGTCAGCCGCGATTTGAGTGACGGCCACCAGGGCCTGCCCAACCTCAATGCCGCGCAGCTGCGTCATCCGCAGTTGCAACAGCAGCTGGATGGCCTGCATCGCCAACGCGATCCGCTGGCGTTCCACACTCAACTGTTGGAAACCCTGGCGCTGTTGCTCGGGCTCGGTTCGACCCTGACGGTCAGCGAGCACGGCCAAGGCTTTGACCCGCAACGTTGGCGGCAACTGCGTGAATGGCTGGAGTCGCGCCTGGATCAGCCGCCAAGCCTGGAAGAGATGGCCGCTTTCGTCGACCTCAGCCCCTGGCAGTTGCTGCGCCGCTTTCGCAACCAGTGCGGATTGCCGCCGCAACAGTGGCTGACCCAACTGCGCCTGGAACGTGCCTTGCCACGGGTACTGGCCGGTCAGCCGTTGAGCACGATTGCCCTAGACTTGGGCTTCTACGATCAGGCGCATTTTAGCCGCCTGTTTCGCCGAACCTACGGTGCACCGCCTCGCGGCCTGGCGCGTTCACGCTAGACGCCTTCATTCGCTGCTCGTGCCCACGCCAACGGCCAGAGGTTCGCGGTCACGGCTTACCCACCAACCAAACCCCGCCGCGGTGAAGAACATGATCAGGCTGTAGATCGCCGCCGGGATCGCCATGGTCGAGTTGTTCAGCAGGGTAGGGCTCAGGGCCAGGGCGATGGCCAGGGTGCCGTTGTGAATGCCGATCTCCATGCCGATGGCGATCGCTTGGCGTTTGGGGATGCGCAACAGCCGTGGCAGCCAGTAGCCGATGCCCAGGCTCAGCAGGTTGAACAATAGCGCCGCGCCGCCTACCACCGGGGCATAGTCCACGACCGTCTGCCAGTCCTTGACCATGGCCAGGACGATGGTGAATACCAGAAACAGCGCCGCGATGATCTTCATCGGCCGCTCCATGCGCGTGGCAAACCCCGGTGCCAAGTGGCGAATCAACATGCCCAGCGCCACCGGCAGCAGTACGATGGCAAACACCTGCAAGACCTTGGCGAACTGCAGCGGGATAGCCTGGTCGGCGGCCATGAAGTACGCCAGCGACAGGTTGACCAGCAGCGGCATGGTCAGGATCGCAATCAGCGAATTGACCGCCGTCAAGGTCACGTTCAAGGCCACGTCACCATGGGCGAGGTGGCTGAACAAGTTGGCGGTGGTACCACCAGGCGAGGCTGCCAGCAGCATCAGGCCCACCGCCAGCGCTGGCGCCAGGCCGAATCCCTTGGCGATCAGAAAGCAGATAAACGGCAGGAGCAGAATCTGGCAGGCAAGGCCGATCAGCACCGGCCTTGGGAACTTCACCACCCGGGCGAAATCGGCCAGCGTCAGGGTCAGACCCAGACCGAGCATGATGAAACCCAAGGCGATGGGCAGGAAAGCACTGAGCAAAGGCGAAGCGGTCATGGCACGGACTCTTAAGAAGAACGGTGTCCGCTAGTGTAGGAAAGGATTTCAATATCCATTACAGATCTTGCGGTTTATATCCGCCAGACAGTAGCATCGGCGCCTTTACCCCAGGATCCGACTCCCGATGCAGTTTCAGCCAGGCATTCTCGCAGCCCCCGTTCCCGCCCAGGCCCGCCACCTGTTTTTCACCTTGCACTCGCCAACTGCGCTGCCGGTCGTGCTTGATGCTTTGCTGCAACAGGTTGATGGCAGTGCTGTGGTGGCCGGTTTCGGTGCGCCGCTGGTTAAGGCCCTGGGTGGCAGTGTCGACGGCCTGCGCGGGTTTCCACAGCTGACGACGGCGGTCGACAACCCCTGCACCCAGCACGATCTGTGGCTGTGGCTGCGCGGTGAAGACCGTGGTGACCTGTGGCTGCTCAGCCAGACCCTGGAAAAACTGCTGGCGCCAGCCTTCAGTCTGGCCGAAGCCACCGATGCCTTCCGCCACAAGACCGGCCACGACCTGACCGGCTACGAAGATGGCACCGAGAACCCGGTGGCAGACGCCGCCATCGAAGCTGCGATCCTCTCCAGCGACGTAGCGGGGCTGAACGGCTCGAGCTTTGCCGCCTTCCAGTTGTGGCGCCATGACCTGGAGTGCTTCAAGGCGTTGCCGCAGACCGAGCAGGACGACATTATCGGCCGCCGCAAGGCCGACAACGAAGAACTCGACGACGCGCCGGTATCGGCCCATGTCAAACGCACCGCCCAGGAAAGCTTCGACCCCGAGGCGTTTATCGTCCGTCGCTCGATGCCCTGGACCGATGATCGCGGTGCGGGCCTGGCGTTTCTTGCCTTCGGCCATTCCTTCGATGCCTTCGAAGTGCAGCTGCGGCGCATGAGCGGCCTGGAAGACGGCGTGGTCGACGCCCTGTACCGCTTCAGCCGGCCGCTCACCGGTGGCTATTATTGGTGCCCGCCGCTGGGTGAGCAGGGGCTGGATCTGAGTGCTGTGCTCGCACGATAGATCAGTTTCTACTGTGGAGGCTTGCCCCGCGATAAGCATAAGTATCTACACATCTCGCGATTGCGTGTTAGCCGCCAGTTTTTTGGCCTCGACCAGCACACTCGCCGTACTCCCAGGCTGACAACGCCGCTCTTACAGGCCATGGCACGTTGCAACAAATGTGGGAGCCGGCTTGCCGGCGATGCGCCGCGCGGGCGGCGCTCGATCTCAAAGCCTGCGCCTTTGACCCACTACACATTTTGCGATTGCGTGATGACGGTGAGGTGTGGGGCTTGAGATGAGGTGGGGGCTGGTAGGTGTACGCCGCAAGGCTTGTGGCGCCCTTGAGA
>NZ_JAMDGZ010000035.1 GCF_028656935.1 Pseudomonas rubra | reverse complement strand
CCATAGAATCTCCCACAGGGTCGCACTGTCTGTGTGGGAGCGGGCTTGCCCCGCGAAAAGAGGATTCCCTATGATCCTGCAACGCCTCTTCGCCCTGTTCCTGCTGGCGATCTGTAGCGCCCTGATGGTGATGGCCTGGCCCTACCAGGCTGCCTTCTCCTACGAACCGATCGGCCCCCGCGCCTTTCCCTTGCTGATGCTCGGCCTGATGGCCTGCGGTCTGCTGTACCTGGCCTTTCGCCCGACACCACTGGTGCGCAAGGACGACGAGCCTGAACTCGACCGCGCCACCCTGAACAAAATCGCCCTCTGCGTGGCCTTGCTGCTGGTTTTCGCCGCCACCTTCGAGCCCCTGGGCTTCATTCTCAGCGGCATCCTCATCGGCGTGCCCATGGCCCGCCTGTATGGTGGCCGCTGGCTGCCCAGTGTGGTGATCATCGTCTTGACCAGCCTGTCTCTGTACTGGCTGTTCGACCGCGTCATGGAAGTCCCCCTGCCCCTCGGCCTGCTCGACGTCCTGGAGAATTGACATGGATACCTTCAGCTATCTGAGCCAGGGCTTCGGTGTCGCCCTGACCCCCTACAACCTGGTCACTGCCCTGACCGGCACCCTGATCGGCACCGTGGTCGGCCTTTTGCCCGGCCTGGGCCCGATCAATGGCGTGGCCCTGCTGATCCCGATTGCCTTCGCCCTCGGCCTGCCACCGGAGTCGGCCCTGATCCTGCTGGCGGCGGTGTACCTGGGCTGCGAGTACGGCGGCCGGATCAGCTCGATCCTGCTCAATATCCCCGGCGAAGCCGCCACGGTCATGACCACCCTCGACGGCTACCCCATGGCCCGCCAGGGCCTGGCCGGTGTGGCCCTGTCGCTGTCGGCCTGGAGCTCGTTCCTTGGCGCCTTCATTGCCACCTGCGGCATGGTCCTGTTCGCGCCGATACTGGCGAAATGGGCAATAGCCTTCGGACCCGCCGAGTACTTCGTGCTCATGGTGTTTGCGATTGTCTGCCTGGGCGGCATGGCTGGCGACCGGCCGCTCAAGACCTTCATTGCTGCCTTGATCGGCCTGTTCCTGTCCTGCGTCGGGATCGACGCCAACAGCGGCGTCTACCGCTTCACCGGCGATAGCGTGCACCTGGCTGACGGCATTCAGTTCGTGGTGCTGGTGCTGGGCCTGTTCTCCATCAGCGAAATCCTGCTACTGCTGGAAAAGACCCACCACGGTCACGAAGCAGTCAAAGCCACCGGGCGCATGCTGTTCAACTTCAAGGAAGCCGCCTCGGTCTTTGCCGTGAACATTCGCTGCGGCGTACTTGGCTTTATCATGGGCGTGCTCCCTGGGGCCGGTGCGACGCTGTCCAGCGCCGTGGCCTACATGACCGAAAAACGCATCGCCGGCCCCAGCGGCACCTTCGGCAAGGGCGATAAACGTGGCCTCGCCGCCCCGGAAACCGCCATTGGTGCCGAAGCCTGCGGCGCGCTGGTCCCGATGCTGACCCTGGGTGTGCCAGGCTCGGGCACCACCGCGGTGATGATCGGCGCCTTGTCGCTGTACAACATTACCCCGGGGCCGATGCTGTTCGAGCAGCAGCCAGACATCGTCTGGGGCCTGATCGCTTCGTTGTTCATTGCCAACATCATGCTGGTGATCCTCAACATCCCGATGATCCGCATCTTCACCCGCATTCTTGCAGTGCCGAACTGGGCCCTGGTGCCCTTTATCGCGATCATCACCGCGATCGGCGTGTACGCGGTACATGCCACCACCTTCGACCTGTTCCTGATGATCGGCATCGGCATCTTCGGCTACATCCTGCGCAAACTGGACTTCCCGCTGTCGCCGATCCTGCTCGGCTTTATCCTCGGCGGGCTGATGGAGCAGAACCTGCGCCGGGCGCTGTCGATCTCCAACGGTGCCCTGGATATCCTCTGGTCCAGCCCGATCAGTGTGAGTGTGTGGGGTCTGACACTGGTCATGCTGCTCCTGCCGCTGCTGCGCATCTGGCGCAAGCGCAGCCTGCAACGGCGTGCCCTGGCCAATGGCTGATGGGCGGCTGAAACTGTACTGGGCCACCGGCCTGGTCGGCCTGGCCGGCGGATACCTGGCAAGCCTGGTCGGCTGGCCATTGCCATGGATGGTCGGCTCGTTGCTAGCGATCATCCTGGTACGCTGCCTGACGCCCTGGCAACTGAGCGAGATCCCCGGCGGGCGCAAGTGCGGCCAATGGATCATCGGCATCGGTATCGGCCTGCACTTCACCCCGGCGGTGGTCGAGCAGGTGGCGAGCAACTTCGGCCTGATCTTCTGCGGCGCGCTGATCACCAGTGTTTCCAGTGTGGTCGGTGTGTGGTTGCTCAGGCGCACTGGGGAAGACCGCGCCACGGCGTTCTTTTCCAGCATGCCCGGTGGTTCCGGAGAGATGGTCAACCTCGGCGCGCGCAATGGCGCGGTACTCAGCCAGGTGGCGGCGGCGCAGAGCCTGCGGGTGTTGGCGGTGGTGTTGTGCGTGCCGGCGCTGTTCAAGTTCCTGCTCGGCAACGGCGTGCCGCTGACCCACACCGGCAGCGTCAACTGGGGCTGGCTGTTGCTGATCTGCCCGCTGGGGGTGTTGCTGGCCCTGGTTTGGCAACGTTTGAAGCAACCCAACCCCTGGCTGTTCGGGCCGTTGCTGGTGGCGGCAGTGGCGAGTGTCAGCGCCAACCTGCAGGTTGCCCTGCCCGATGGCGCCAGCCAGATCGGCCAATGGCTGATCGGCAGTGGCCTGGGCTGTCACTTCAATCGTGCATTCTTTCGCCGCGCACCGTCGTTCCTGGGCCGCACCTTGATCGCCACGGCCCTGACCATGCTGATCGCAGGCGCTGCCGCTTACGTGCTTAGTGTCATGACCGACCTCGACCTGCGCTCGCTGACCCTGGGCATGATGCCCGGCGGCATTGCCGAAATGAGCCTGACCGCTGAAACCCTGCAACTGTCGGTGCCGTTGGTAACGGCGCTGCAGGTGATGCGTTTGTTGTTTGTGCTGTTTCTCGCCGAGCCCTTGTTCAGGCATTGGGACAAACGCTGCGACTGAGCAAAAAAAAGAGGAAGCCAAGGCTTCCTCTCTTTCATTACGGCGCTTACCAGGTAAAGCGTACCCCCACGCTGGCACCGAACGGCTTCTCGATCTTCTCGCCGTTGCTGTAGTCGATGTCGGCATGCACTTGCAGGCGCTCGGACAGCGACACTGCAATACCGGCACCGACCTCGGCACGCGAGCCGGACAGGTCGTTGTTGAACACGTTATTGTTGACCTTGACCTTGTTGTTCTTGGCAAACTCGTGCACCGCAGCCGCGCGCAGGTACGGCTGGGCAAAACGTCCCTCGCCCAGTTCAAAGTTGCGACCGACGGTGGCACCGGCCTTACCCAGCACCGACAGGGTCCGGTCACCTTCAGCCTTCAGGCCGCTGTCCAGGTTGTAGGACGCGCCCTGGATGCTGACGGCCGAGACCTGGGCAAAAGGCTCAACGAAGAAACCGTCATCGAGCTTGATGTGGCGACCGAACTCGGCCGACGCACCCACACCATTGGTCTTGTAGCTACCCTTGGCCTGGCTGCCGTCGCTCATGGCCACTTTCGACTTGTTGTCGAAGCGGTTGAGCTTGGCCATGGCGTCGAAGTAGTAACCGCTGTCCTGGTCCAGCCAGGTGGTGTAGGCACCGGCATAGTAGCTGTCAACGGTACCGCTGGTACCGCGGTTCAGGTCCAGGTCGGACTTGCTATGACCGGCCAGCACACCCACCAGCCACTGGCTGTCGCCGACCTGGGCATCGGCACCCAGGGTAAAGCCTTGCTGGGTTTGCTTGTAGGCGGTGCCAGAGGATTCAGCCACGTTGTACTTGCTGCCATAAGCCCGGCTCCAGGCGCCGCTTTTACCTTCGTTGTAGCGCAGCTCGCCCATGCGCGTACGCAGTGACGACAGCTCGCCGTACCACACGGTCGGTGCGGTGTTGAACAGCGCCAGGACCGAACGGGTGCTGGGGCTGATGACCTTTGTCTCGGTGTCCAGGTGCCAGTCGTTGCCTTCTTTAATCAGGTCGTAGGAAAACGCACCCAAGTCGACAGGACCGTTCACCAGGCTGAACTCGGCATTGCCGCCACCGGTCGTGACCACGGTCACCCGTTCAACAGGATCAAGCTCGAGCCCGCTGGCTTTGATGGCCAAACCGAATTCGCCATTGGCCTGGCCGCTGACATTCAGGCGATCGCCTTCGCCGGTGGCGAAATCGGCGGCCATCTGGAAGGTGCCGTTGCCCGACAGCTCGTTGACGTCCAGGCGGTAGAACTGCTCTGCACTGCCAAAGCTGACGGTTGCACCGCGCAATGCCAACTCGCCGACCTGGCTATTGCCGGTCAGGGTCCACTGGCTGCCGGCATCGGCGCTCAGGCTGGAAACATTGCCCAGGCGTCCGACCAACTGCGAGCCATGCTGTAACTGCAAATCGGCCTTGCCACCGGCGGCTACCAGAATGTCACCGTTAAGCTGCGAGTCAGACATCGCCAGGGACACACCACTGCCGCTATCGACCTGAATGTTGCCGGTCAGCGCACTGCGCGCAACCTGCACATCGGCGGTCGAGCCCTGCTTGATTTCCAGCATGTTGCCGTTGCCGCCAATCAGCTGTGCACCGTCACTGACGGTGATTTTCGCCTGGGTACGGGCATCGACCACCACAGCGGCACCGCGCTCGCCAATCACTTTGGAACCGCTCATCACGTGCAGCTCGGGCACTTCGCTGTTCGGTTCCAAGCCCACTGTTTCATGGGCCAGGAAGGCACCGTTAAGCCCCCCCTGAATGATGCTTTGATCAACCGCCGTCACCCGACCACCATAGCTGCGCACGCCAATGCTGCTAGCCCCGGTCGCGATCAGTTGCGACTGGCTGGCCAGATTGAGCTGGCTGAACGCGGTCAGACTTGCACCACCGGTAACAGCCGTGAGTGTGGTGTTATTGAGGGTCAGGTTGGAGCCACGGAACTGGCCATTGGTAGTACGGCCCAAGGATATAGCCTGGGCACTGGTGCTCTGTTCTTTGTCAGTGACGGTAAGGGTTTGCCCTACCAACCGGTAGAGGGTGGTATTGCTGGTTTGCGCCATCAACTGGCTAGCGCACAGGCTTAAAGGCGCTGCCAGAATAAAAGGCAGCACACGGGAAAACGGTGCAGAAGACAAGTAAATACGGGACATGATGAGTCACACTCTCGAACGCTGTTAGTCAGAATGAAAAACAGAGCTGACACAACCGTGCTCCGTTTTCAGGCTTGCAGCGTACAGAGGTGCCCAGTAGGACTATGTAGGAATAGTCTACAAAAACAACAGGCCAATTCAACAGCACATCATTGACAGACAAGGGCCGGAAGCCAGGCTCCCGGCCCTTGTTCAAGTTACAACTTACCGACCCTTACAGCTGTATGACGTTGCGCAAACGTGGGAACACAGTTACCTGCGCCCTGACGAATATTGTATTGATAAGTCCGCTCTGCAGACTCACCAACTGGAATACCATCGCGTACCACGCTCCAGCTGATACGGATAAAAGCCAGGTTCGGCGCCGGTTTGATGTAGTCGTCCCAGAGCACCGAAATCGGTACCCCAAACTCAACATGCGTGGGGTCGGAAACATCCCCTCTGAGCGCCACAACGGTTCCCTCCACCGGTACACTACTGCCTACAGCATACATGGCCCAACTCACCGTGACATTATCACCAAGCTCCAACTTGCTCGGATCACTGACCAGTACGGTCAGGCCATTCCATGGCGCATGCTCACACAGAACCGTCGGATTACCGGTGGGTGGGAGAATGACGCCTACGATACTCGGCAAGGCCAGGCCTTCCAGCTGCTCGATGACCGCGCGCACCTCGACCGGACGAGACTCCTGGTAGTTTGCCCCCGTGGCATTTTTGTAGAGGCGATAAAACAGCAGCTGCGCCAAGCCATTGCCAGCTTCGATAATATCGTCAGCGCTGATGATCATGTCGATCACATCGCCAGCGGCTTCAGTGGTAATGGTATGAGTGGCTACCAGTTTTCCCGCAGGGCCGTAATACAGCCGGATAACCTCATCGGGGTTTACCGGGGAATAAACCGTTAGTTTGACAGTGACATCTGCGCCACGATCTACGGGGGTCAGTTCATTCTCAAGCTCGCTGACAGGCCCAATCAGCAAAGGCAGCAGCAGGTTCGGGTTGACCGGATCCGGCTCTTCCGGGTTCGGTGGCCCGGCCTTGGTGGTATCGACCTCGATTTCGGCGATTTCAGAGGGAAACGGGCGTCCGCGGGTGACAATGTAATCAACCTTGGCTGTGTAAGCCTCATCTTTGTCTACTGTGGCAAACCGCGCGGTAGCTTCCAATGGCCAGTCATGAAATTCGTTGGTGACAAATGTCCCAACAACAACTCCCTCCCAGCGAACCTGCACGATATCGCCAGATAACCAGTTGGTGTATTTCTCCACCAGAACCAGCACACCCTGACGTGCATCTGCCAGATCAATGGGCGCCTCGGGCACCTCCGGAGCCTCTAGGTCTTCCGGCGCGGGGGCCAGGGACAACACCATCGGTTGAGGGTAGGAAAACTGGCTTTCGTTGCCAGCCCGGTCCGTGAGCTTGAGCCAGATAGGCGTGTAGCCACCAGGTAACGTTTCCAGATCTACCCGGGGTACATCGATGCTGAAATATGCCCTTCCGCCACCCTCATCAGGCACCACTGCTCCCACTTTTATTGGCCCGCTTTGCACCCCCATGAACAGTGCCCAACGGTCCCCCGGCTTAGGATCGGCATAGCGGATGACGTCTAGGGTCAGCACATCACCATTAGCCTCCAGGTACTCTGCAGTCACTTCGGTTCCTACAAGGTCTTCCGGGAGCAGCGGACTTGGCGGTGGGTTGTTGAGTGCAGGGTCCAAGGTATCGACGATTACATCCTGTGCGAGTGAAAAACTGTCATTCTGGTTATACACCCGATAGGTAATACGTCGTACGCCATCACCGCCAAGTTGCTCTCGAGTCAACGTGCGCACTACAGGAAAGCTTCCAGGGGGATGGTCGAAAGGCACCCTGATATTTTCAAACTGAGCCACACCATTTACAAGAATGTCGATTATATCTTCCGGGTCAAAACCCAAGATCTCGTATTCAGCAATTGTTACATCCAAGCCCCGCGCAAGGTTCGCGGTCAGGATCAGGCCATCGGCCTCAATAGGCGATACTATTGGGGCAGGCAGCGTACTCAGCGTTCGCGAATGACTCGTGGCGGTTCTGCTGGCTGAACGGATGGACGTCGCCTTTTGCTGGGTCGATGGTTTACTGGCTTGAGTCTTCTTGCTGGTTTTTGGTAAAACTTCCTGTTTAGTCATGGTGATCTACTCTTACAAACATTATTTTAACCCAGCACAGTGCTGGAAGTCGTGTTACCAAACGCACCTACTTTCACTCAATACGAATTTCCTCATTCAGGGTTCAACCGGATCGCCGTTGTCGCAATAAAACTCGCTGCCAGGCTCTATAACCGATAGCCGCACTTGCGAGTGCGGCGAGTTACCGACCCCGCCGCCGTTGGCGGCCGCTTTGACCAGCCGGTAGCTGACAACCCCTGCTCCGCGTATGCGCGCGGCCTCCTGGATCAGGGATTCATACGGCCAGACGTCGATATCGAAACCCTCACGGGCATCGGCCGCGCTCAACACATGAGGGAATTGGGCCTGGGTGCCTTCAATGGGATCCCCCCCCCACCTGGCCCCGGTCAGCGACCCAGAACAGGGTGACTTGATCGTTCTCGGCCAAACGCTGCGCATCCCCTGGGATGCGGACTTTCACGCCATTGATCCAGGGTTGGTAGGCACAGTTGACCCAATTCCCCTCGGCGGTTCCGGGAAACGTTGCCCGGGCCAGGCCTTCGATAATCCGAATTTGCACATCGACGCGTGTCGTGGGCGCATGCTGGGTATTAACGCCATTGAAGGTGCTGTAATAGACCGGTAGCGCAGGGTTGCTGCCGACAGCATTGATGATCGCCCAGGGCACGCTGAAAGCGATGGTCGCGCCGCCTCTGTCTTCAGGTTTGATCAGGTAGGTAGCGGCGGGCCCGACGTGGCTGCCCCAATACAACTGCAGCACCTGCCCCGGTTGCGGGTTGACGTACAACACCAACTCCACCCGGGCGTCGTGATCGACATCCTCGGCACCGAGTTGATCATCACCAGCGCGACCCTTGACCACCACGGCGGCCAGCCTTGGATTGACAAGCTCAGGGCCTTGCGGATCGGGCCCGGCCACTGTCAGATTCAACTCCACCGACAAAGCACGTGACGGCCTGCCACGCCAGGTGAAATGCACCTGGTCGTTACGCTCGACAAAGCCTGCAGCGGTCAACACCTCAAACCCCACCGGGAACTTCACCGGCCAACGCAAGGGTGCGAGCAGGTCGACACTGCCCACCGGCAACCCACGCCAATAGCCGATAACACGATCGCCAGGGCGGGCGTCGACGATTTCATTGATGACCAGCTCGACGCCGGTACGCGCCCGGTCCAGGTCGATCAGCCCCGCGGGCTCAACCTGCGGCAGCGGCAAAGGGCTCGGCGTGCTGCCCAGCTCAACGCTGATTTCATTGACATGGGAAAGGGGTCCGCGATTGCCGCTACGGTCTTCCCAGTCGTAACACAGATAGCGCAACCCATCGCCGCTGTTGCGAATGTAATCGGCTGGCACCCTGAGATCGACTGGCGCATCTTTATCTCGCACCACGAACTCATCCACAGGCTTCAGCGGATCGTCCTGGCGGGAAAAGCTGCGCCAGTACAGGCGCACTCTATCGCCCAGGCGCAGGTCACTCCACGACTCCAGCCGAATGTTCACACCCTGGTGTTCCGCCAGGTAGTCCTCGTTCAAGCCCTCAGGCCCGATAGGCGCAATCGGCTCAGGCCTGCTACCTGCCTCGCCAGCGTTGGGCGCGGTCTGGTCGATGTTCAGCAACACCTCATCGGACAGCGCGGGATTACCCATATTGATGCGGTAGCTGACCCGGTGAGGGCCCGGTGTTGCGAGGTAGATTTGCGGTACCGCAAGTTCCAGCGGAATGATCGCTTGCGGGTCGTACGGCCAGACCAGGGGGGGGTCTAGAAAATCTACCCGCAGACCATCCCAGAGCAGGTCAACGTGGGTTATATCCCCTGGGAAACCCTCATGTTGCGGCCAGATCTCATCAATGACCACCTGCAAATCCCGGGATTGATCGTCCTTGTGAATCAGGTGATGGTTTTGATCATCTGGCTCCAGTGCCATTGCCGCCGGTACCACTGGCGCTTTGTATTTACCCAGCTGGGGCGATGTAGAGGATGCGCCCTGCTCGAGCAGTGATGGAGTGAACCTGGACATGAAACCTCTCCCTGGCCAGGTGCTGCCTGGCGTTGCGTACAGGGAGGTTATTTAATGCCCTATTTCTACCATCCGAAACTGGCAGAAATGCTAGGTACCCAGCGTTAAACCGCTGGCAAACGCCAGTCGATCGGGGTCAGCCCACGCTGCTCGAGAAAGCTGTTGGCCCGGCTGAAATGTCCGCAACCGAGAAAGCCCCGATAGGCCGACAAGGGCGAGGGATGCACCGACTTGAGCACCAGGTGCTTGGTGGCATCGATGAGTTTCTGCTTGCTCTGGGCATGGGCGCCCCAGAGCAGGAACACGCAGTTGACCTGCTGTTCGCTGACCACTTCGATGATGCGGTCGGTGAAGGACTCCCAGCCTTTTTTGGCATGGGAGGCGGCATTGGCGCGCTCGACGGTCATGGTGGTGTTGAGCAGCAGCACGCCCTGCTCGGCCCAGGATTGCAGGCAGCCGTGCCTGGGGATCTCGATGTTCAGGTCGCGCTGCAACTCTTTGTAGATATTCACCAGCGACGGCGGCGTGGCCACCCCCGGTTGCACCGAGAAGCACAGGCCATGGGCCTGGCCCGGGCCGTGGTACGGGTCCTGGCCGAGGATCACCACCTTGACCTGATCCAGCGGCGTGGAGTTGAGGGCGTTGAAGATCAGCGGGCCCGGCGGATAAATTTCCTTGCCAGCGGCGTACTCCTGGCGCAGGAACTCGCGCAACTGGTGCATGTACGGCTGGTCGAATTCGGCACGCAGAGCCTCTTTCCAGCTGGGTTCAAGTTTGATGCGGTCGTCGTCAGTCATGGTCAGGTCCGTAAAACAATGGCGCGACACTAGGAAAGCCGCCTGCGCTTGTCAATCGATCCGACCGGCGACCGCCGAAATCGCCAGCAACGGCCATACTTGAGCGGATCAACCACGAGGTCGCCCATGACTGCAGTATTGTGCGAGGAACTCACTGGCGTCGACGGCGCGCGGATCGGCGTGGCCACCCTCAATGCGCCGCAAACTCTCAATGCCTTGTCGCTGCCGATGATCGAGGTGCTCGACGAACAGCTCAAGGCCTGGGCCGATGACCCGGACCTGGTCTGCGTGCTGTTGCGCGGCGCTGGCGCCAAGGCCTTCTGCGCCGGTGGCGAGGTGCGCAGCCTGGCCCAGGCCTGCCTTGACCATCCCGGCCGGGTACCGCCCCTGGCGGCGCATTTTTTTGCCGCCGAGTACCGTTTCGACTACCGCCTGCACACCTACCCCAAACCGCTGATCTGCTGGGGCCATGGCCATGTACTGGGCGGTGGCATGGGTGTGTTGCAAGGCGCCAATGTGCGCGTGGTCACCCCGGGCAGCCGCCTGGCCATGCCGGAAATCAGCATCGGCCTGTACCCGGATGTTGGCGGCAGTTGGTTTTTGTCGCGCCTGCCGGGCAAGCTCGGCCTGTTCCTGGGCCTGACCGGTGCCCCGATCAACGCCACCGATGCCCTGGACCTGGGCCTGGCGGATCGCCTGCTCGGCGAAAGCCAGCAGGAAGAGCTGCTTGATGATCTGTTGCAACTGAACTGGCAGGAGCAGACCGCCCTGCAGCTCAACAGCCTGCTCAAGGCCCAGCAGCATGCCGCCCAGGCCGAGCGCCCCGAGGCCCAGTGGCTGCCAAGGCGCCGGCAGATCGATGCGCTGCTCGATGTCGCCGACCCAGTGTGCGCCTGGCGCGCCATCGCCCAATGGCGTAACCACGACGACCCGCTGCTGGCCAAGGCCGCGCAGACCATGCTCGACGGTTGCCCACTGACCGCGCACCTGGTCTGGCAGCAAATCCAGCGTGCCCGCCACCTGTCACTGGCCCAGGTGTTCCAGATGGAATACACCATGAGCCTCAACTGCTGCCAGCACCCGGAGTTCGGTGAAGGGGTGCGCGCCCGGCTGATCGACAAGCAGCAGAAACCGCGCTGGCACTGGGCGGATATCGCCCAGGTACCAACGGCGGTGGTCGATGCGCATTTCAGCAAGGCCTGGGAGGGCCGTCACCCATTAGCCGATCTGGTCTGAGCGCCTCAACGGCGCCCGTTGCGATCTGGCCAGCCATCACGGTTGCGATCGTGACGTGACGAGCCCTGGCGGTAGCGGTCATAGCCGCGGCCCGGGTAAGGCTGGTAATAGTTATGCGGTGTTTCCCGGTAGTAGCCGTGAGGCGCCGGACGGTAATAATGCGGAGGTGGCGCGTAGTAACGCGGAGGTGGCACTACGTAATAGCGCGGTTGCGGTGCTACATAGTAACCACGATTGTAGGGATAGGACGGCCGGTAGTAACCTGGATAGCCATAGCGATCGGCGGTGTAGACCTCGGTACGGTAATAGCCGTTACCGGCATAGGGGACACAAGCGCTTGTCAGCAAACCCAACACTGCAATCAGCAAAATTCGGCGATACATGGCGGCCTCCCGGACCGCGAAACTGCCCATCCCAGCGGCGCTGGACGGCGTCGATCGGCAAGTGTTCATCGACACTGGATAAGACTGTCAAAACCCGCTCAGGTGCCATTGCTGCAATAAATTGATACAAGGCTGATACCCGTAAAAATCGTAAAGTTATTTTCCCGCCGGGCCACTAGAATAGCTGCCATTGGCCCACAGATCGGGAATGTCATGCCGCCTCGTTCCGCCCTGTTTTCACAGCGTTCGCTGATCCTGACATTACTGCTGTTGCTCGCCTGCGGTTTTTTGGCGACTTCCCTGCTCAGCTACTTCGCCTCGCGCAGCACGATCCGTGACAACATCGTCAACACCGAGTTGCCGCTGACCTCCGACACGGTCTATTCGGAAATCCAGAAAGACCTGGTGCGGCCGATCCTGATCTCCTCGATGATGGCCCACGACACCTTCCTGCGCGACTGGGCACTGGGTGGCGAGCGCGACACCGCTCAGGTAACCCGCTACCTGGACGAGGTCATGCGCCAGCACCAGGCCTACACGGCGTTCTTCGTCTCCAGTGCCACGGGGATCTACTACCAGGCCAAGGGCGTGCTCAAGCATATCGACCCACAGGACCCTCGGGACGCCTGGTACCCGCGGGCGCTGCGCATGAGCACGCCCTACGAGATCAACGTCGACCTCGACATGGCCAACCAGGACCGGCTCACGGTATTCATCAACTACCGGGTGCTGGACTACGACGGCAAGCTGATCGGCATCGCCGGTCTGGGCCTGACCGTCGAAGCAGTGATCCGCCTGATCGACGACTACCAGCAGCGCTACCAGCGCCAGGTGTTCTTCGTCGACCAGCAGGGCCACGTTGTGCTGACTGGCTCGAACGGCGGCCCCCATGGCGCCAGGAGCGGCCAGCCACTGGCCGAACTGGACGGGTTCGAACACATGCCGCAACCCATCAGTGGCAGTCACGAATACAGCAGCAGCGATGGCCACAGTCACTTTCTCAATGTGCGCCTGGTGCCGGAGCTGAACTGGTACCTGTTCGTCGACAAGCGCGAAGACGGCGCTGTGGATGCCATTCGCCAGTCGCTGTACCTGAACCTGGTGATCTGCGCGATCATCACCCTGGTGGTTCTGTCGCTGCTCAATGCCATGGTCAAGCGCCATCAGGACAACATTGAAGCCCTGGCCACCCTCGACAGCCTCACCGGCCTGCCCAACCGCCGCGGCTTCGACCTGCTCGCCGCCCAAGCACTGCACGAAGCCCAGCGCGAGCCCAAGACGCTGATTGCCCTGCTGATTGACCTCGACCACTTCAAGGCGCTCAACGACACCCACGGCCACCTGGCCGGCGATGAGGTGCTGCGCCAGTTCGCCCAGGTTCTCGAGGACTGCCTGCGCCAGGCTGATATCATCTGCCGCTGGGGCG
Source organism: Pseudomonas rubra (assembly GCF_028656935.1). Classification (GTDB taxonomy): domain Bacteria; phylum Pseudomonadota; class Gammaproteobacteria; order Pseudomonadales; family Pseudomonadaceae; genus Aquipseudomonas; species Aquipseudomonas rubra. The sequence continues at coordinate 196,496 of NZ_JAMDGZ010000035.1, read as the reverse complement.
GTGAGGAGTTCATCGTGCTGCTCAAGGACACCGACCGCCAACAGGCCCTGGCGGTGGCCGAGAAGATTCGCAGCAGGACCCAAGCGCTGGCCTTCAGCTATGCCGAGCAGCCAATCCACCTCACCGCCAGCATCGGCTTGAGCAACCTGCAGGCCGACGATACCCTGCACAGCCTGATCGCCCGTGCCGATCATGCCCTGTACCGGGCCAAACAGAGTGGACGCAACCGCGTCTGCAGCGAGATGCCCCGAGCCGACCATGAACAGCCGTGACCATGAATGACACCCGCCGCTGCCCCGCCTGTGGCGCCAGCAACGACTGCAGCCTGGCCGACCCGCGCACCGCCGCCCAGGCCTGCTGGTGCTATGGCGTAAGCATCGACCCCAAGGTGCTTGAAGCCCTGCCGCCCGAGCTGCGCAACACGGCCTGCCTGTGCCCGCGCTGCGCCCAGGTCGAGGCGCAATTGCAGGCAGCCAAGGCGGCGCCCGAAGGTTAAACTGTCGCGCCCTGCGCCTGGCCCTGTATGCGTCTCGATCGTTTCCTCAGCAACCTGCCCTGCTTCAGCCGTCAGCACGTTCGCTTGCTGCTGGTGGAGCGGCGCGTGCGCGTGGATGGCCAGTGCGTCAGCGATCCGCGCTTTGAGGTGCGCGAGTTCAGCCGTATCGAGGTCGACGAACAACTGCTGCAAGCCGGCCGTCCGCTGCGCTACCTGATGCTGCACAAACCCCAGGGCTGCGTGAGCGCCACCCAGGACCCGCAGCACCGGACCGTGATCGAGTTGATCGACGAGGCCGACACCCAGGACCTGCACATTGCCGGGCGCCTGGACTTCAACACCACCGGGCTGATGCTGCTGACCAACGACGGCCTGTGGTCGCGGCGCCTGACCCAGCCGCAGACCAAACTGCCCAAGATCTACTACGTCGAGACCGAGCAGGACATCGGCGAGCACTACATCGACACGTTCCGCCAGGGCTTGTACTTCGCCTTCGAAGACCTCACCACCCAGCCTGCCGAGTTGACCCTGCTGGGGCCGCGCAGTGCACGCCTGAGCATCGTCGAAGGCCGCTACCACCAGGTCAAGCGCATGTTCGGCCATTTCGACAACAAGGTTGTGCGCCTGCACCGCGAGCGCATGGGCCCGCTGCAGCTGGACCCGAACCTGCAACCGGGCCAGTACCGCGCACTCACCCCGGAAGAAATCCAGGCGATCTGAACCTGAGACCGCCCGGCAGAAAATTTTCGTCAATTACCCCAACGGCACTTGCGGGTTGGCCGAGTGCCTGCTTGAATCCAATCGTCGGTCTGCATGTGACCAACCAGTCACGATCGTAGTCAAAGACACCTTTTTGCTGGCGACCTGTGCCTCGAAGCACCGGCGTCCGGCAGATTGCCCTCCTAGAACAATACCGGTCGACCACGGTGCAACGCGGATCGACCAGGGCCCTCAGTTTCAATTCAAGGCGTGTGCCTACCTGTCATAAAGAACGCGCATCCTTGCATGTGCGAACACCCTTTTTTGCGCCAGGAGTCGACGACATGAGGCCAGAAATCGCTGTGCTTGATATACAAGGTCAGTATCGGGTTTACACGGAGTTCTATCGCGCAGATGCCGCACTCAAGACCATCATCCTGGTCAATGGCTCGCTGGCCACGACGGCCTCGTTTGCCCAGACGGTGCGCAACCTGCACCCGCAATTCAATGTGGTGCTGTATGACCAGCCCTACGCCGGCAAATCCAAGCCGCACAACCGCAATGAGCATCTGCTGACCAAGGAAACCGAAGGGCAGATCCTGCTGGAGCTGATCGACCACTTTGCCGCCGATCACGTCATGTCCTTCTCCTGGGGCGGTGCCTGCACCCTGCTGGCCCTGGCGCACAAGCCGCGGCGCATCGAAAAGGCCGTGGTCAGCTCGTTCTCGCCGGTGATCAACGAACCGATGCGCGACTACCTCGAACGCGGCTGCCAGTACCTGAGCGCCTGCGATCGTTACCGGGTCGGCAACCTGGTCAACGACACCATTGGCAAGCACCTGCCCTCACTGTTCAAGCGCTTCAACTACCGACATGTCAGCAGCCTGGACAACCACGAATACGCGCAGATGCACTTTCACATCAACCAGGTGCTCGACCATGACCTGGGCAAGGCCGTGCGGTCGGCGCGGGTGATCGACATCCCGGTGCTGTTCATGAACGGTGAGTGGGACGAATACACCACCACAGGCGATGCTCGGCAGTTTGGCCAGCATGTGCGCAACAGCCACTTTCGCGAGATCCGCGCCACCGGCCACTTCCTCGACATGGAACACAAGGCCGCCTGCCGCGACACCCGCGAAGCCCTGCTGGGCTTCCTTGCGCCTGCGCCGAAGGAGTCGCGTACCCGCTACAGCTTTGCCCAGGAGCATCATGCACTGGCTATCTGAGCAACACGGTCGGCCGCGAGCGCAGCCTCCTGCATCAACGGCCCTTAAAGCCATAAAGAAGATGCACGACCTCGCGCCAGCGGCCACCGACAGATAGATTGCGCCAACATAAGGCTTCAAATCGCCACGAAGTTCTGGTACAAAGTCAGCCCTGAAAGCGGGTGTCGTATAATGGCATTACTCCAGCTTCCCAAGCTGATAACGAGGGTTCGATTCCCTTCACCCGCTCCAGCTTCTTTCAGGTTTCAGCGCCGCTGAGACCTTGGCCACCGCCCTGGTGGCTGTTTCGCTAAATCCCCTTCGCCTCGACTGCCGCCAACACCAGTATTTCCTGGGCCAGCTCGTGATCCGTTGCGCCTGTTACACGCCCTTCGCTGCGTAACCAACTCAATGCCGATTGCAGATAAGCCCCCCGGTAAGCCCCGTCACTGGCAATGAACGCCGCCGCATCGTCGTGGGCTTGCGCCAGCACGCGCTTACCGTCAGTCCCGGAGCTGGCCTCCGAGGCCATGGTTGGTCCGAAGGTGGTGGCACCGGTAAGCATGAAGGGCAGATACACCGTACCCCCCAGGGTCAGCATGCCATCGACGTCGCCGCCGCTGCCAAAGATATCGCCCTGGCCCTGAGCCGTGCAGCACCAGGCCAGGCTCAACAGGAGTGCGGGCTTTTTCCAACCTTTGATCATGCGTTCCATCGACTTCCATTCTCTGTCCCTGTAATCGGCCGGCATTCTCCTCGGCTTGCGCCAGACTTAACAGCAGTGTTTTTGACCTGACACCCTGCCCTGGCAACTCGCGCTGCGCTTTAATAGCCCACCGCGAAACACTCGAAAGGATCCGTGCATGTTTCTCTCCCGCTGGCTGCCTGGCCTGGCCAACCTGTTGCAGTACCGCCGCGAATGGTTTCGCCATGACCTGCAGGCCGGTCTGTCGGTGGCAGCGATCCAGATTCCTATCGCCATTGCCTATGCGCAGATCGTCGGCCTGCCGCCGCAGTACGGGTTGTACGCGTGCATCCTGCCAATGATGGTCTATGCCCTGATCGGCAGTTCACGGCAGTTGATGGTCGGTCCGGATGCCGCCACCTGCGCCATGGTTGCCGGAGCGATTGCGCCCTTGGCCATGGGCGACCCGGCGCGGCTGGCGCAGTTGTCGGTGATTGTCACCATCCTGGTCGGCCTGATGCTGATCGGGGCGGGGCTTGCGCGGGCCGGCTTCATCGCCAGTTTTTTCTCGCGGCCGATCCTCATCGGCTACCTCAACGGTATCGGCCTGAGCCTGTTGGCCGGGCAACTGGGCAAGGTGGTGGGCTTTCAGATCGAGGGCAACGGTTTTGTGCTCAGCCTGGTCAACCTGGTGCAGCGCCTCGGTGAGATTCACTGGTTGACCCTGGTAATCGGCGTCGCCGGGCTGGGTTTGCTGATCTGGCTACCGCGCCGCTACCCACGCCTGCCGGCGGCGCTGGTGACAGTGGCGGTGGCGACCCTGGTGGTCGGGTTGTTGGGCCTGGACCGCTTCGGCGTGGCAATCCTTGGCCCGGTACCGGCCGGCATGCCGGAACTGGCCTGGCCGAAAACCAACCTTGAGGAAATGAAAAGCCTGATGCGCGATGCCCTGGGTATCGCCACTGTAAGTTTTTGCAGCGCCATGCTCACCGCCCGCAGCTTTGCCGCCCGCCATGGTTATGCGATCAACGCCAATCATGAGTTCCTGGCCCTGGGCGTTACCAACATCGCCGCCGGAGTTTCCCAGGGCTTTGCCATCAGCGGCGCCGACTCGCGCACCGCGGTCAACGACATGGTCGGTGGCAAAAGTCAGCTGGTGGGGATCGTTGCTGCGCTGGTCATTGCCCTGATCCTCCTGGCGTTCACCAAGCCCATGGCCTGGATTCCCCAGGCCGCGCTGGGAGCGGTGCTGCTGATGGCCGGCTGGGGGCTGATCGACGTCAAGTCACTGAAGAAGATCTACAAGCTCAGCCGCTTCGAGTTCTGGCTGTGTGTGCTGACCACCGTCGGCGTGCTCGGGCTCGGCGTATTGCCGGGCATTCTGATCGCCGTGACCCTGGCGATCCTGCGCCTGCTCTACAGCATCTACCAGCCTACCGATGCGGTGCTGGGCTGGGTGCCGGGCATCGACGGCCAGGTGGATATCCGCCGCCACAAGGAGGCGCGCACCGTGCCGGGTCTGGTGGTGTACCGCTTCGACGATGCAATTCTGTTTTTCAATGCCGACTATTTCAAGACGCGCCTGCTTGAGGCCGTGCAACGCGAAAGCAAACCCCAGGCGGTGCTGTTCGACGCCGAAGCCGTGACCTCCATCGATGTCAGCGGCATCGCCGTGCTGCGTGAAGTGCGCGACACCCTCGCCGCCCAGGGCATTCACTTTGCCATCGCCCGGGCGCGCGGGCGCTTCCTGCGTATGCTGGTGCGTTCAGGGCTGGCGCGGGAGATGGAAGAGCAGTTGCTGTTCGGCTCGGTACGCGCGGGAATACGCGCCTACCGGGTATGGCGTAACCGTAGTCGGCGCCAGGACGGGGCGTTGTCTAGCAACCTTTAAACGCGTGTACCCGGTAAGCCCGTTGCGGCCTGCCGGGTACACGGCTCAGGATGCCGATGTTGGCGTGTAGCTGCAGCCGACGTAGAAATTGCGCTTGGCGTCTTCTGTCGACACCACCTGCAAGGTATTTACACCCGCGCTATCGAGATCACGCTGGTAAGCAACGTAGCCGTCGCTTTCATGCTTTTTCTCAAGCTTCAGGGCCTTTGCAGCCTTCTGCATGTCAGCGTGCGGGCTCGCGCTCGCTACCAGGATGAAGAAGCTGAAACGGTCGGTCATGACCGCTGTCTTTGATGACACCGCGCCGATACGCAGCGCCTCATCCAGCTGCCAGGCACCGCCACCCCAAGGGCCGTGGGCGTCATCCCTGGTAAACGAAAGCTGCCCGGCATCGACCAGGCGATTGAACTCGGCAATCTGCTCACGGCTACCCTGGCAGTGGGCAAGGGTGTTGAACAGTTGGTACTGCGCCGGCTCGTCCGCCATGGCGCAAAACGCAGACAAGCAACCCGCCAATGCAATGGCGGTGCGAAGGTACCGGCTCATCGATCTTCCTTGATCAGTTGAACGTGCACTGGTGGAACGGCATGTAGTCCGAGCCAGAAGCAAACTGCAAAACGCATTCGGCGCTGAACCTCTGCCCTTCTTGCAACGCGCTCATCTTGGCATTCTGCGCATCATCCACACCTTGCAAGCGGGCCAGAATATAGCCTTCTTCATCGCCTGCGATCAGCAATGGCGTGCCTTGCATGTTTTGCGACAACTCCAGCGCAACGCCAGTGATGCTGACCGACTGGTTGTACTCTTCCATGCTCAGCGTCGAGTTGCCTTTGTCTTCAAAGACCTGGTACAGCGCGCTCAGGTCTTGCGCAGCGCTCGCCGCCAGAGGAAGGATCATGCTGCAAGTGAGTAACGCCAGTTTTGCGATTTTCATAGGACTTCCTTGTTGATTGAATCTACGGTGCTTGCTTAGCAAGCGCGGCATATTGCCATTATTGAACCCTGCGCGCTACTCACTCAAATCACCCTCAGCGCCCCGGCACACAGGCCTGCGCCAGCGTCGCCCGGCCCTTGCCGATCAGGCTGATCAACCCGCACGGCAGGCTACCGCGCCACTGCAGGTAATCATGCCCGGCCGGGTACTCAACCTGCTCCACCGGGTAGCCCTTGGCCAACAATACGTCACGCAGATGACGGTTGGTGTCGAGGATCTTCGGCCCTTCGAACAGGCCCGACTGCAGGTAGAAGCGCAGCGGCTGCTTGGGCGCCTTGACGTATTCGCGGGTAAGCCAGCCCGGCTCCTCGCCCTCACGCCCCCACCAGTAGGAACCGGACATGCTCAACACATTGCCGAACAGTTCCGGGTACTTGAGGCCCATATAGGCCGACGCCAGGCCGCCGTAGCTGGAACCTGCCACCACTGTGCGCTGTGCCGACGCCGCCACACCTTGCTGGCGCGCCCAGGGCATCAGTTCCTCGGCCATGAAACGGGCGAACTGCGGGTTGGGCGGCAACTCCTGCTGGCGGCTCAGGTCGCTGGGGTTGGCGATGATCAAGGCCGCTGTCGGCGGAATCAGGCCATCGGCGATCAGGTTGTCGAGGATCGTCGGGGTTGGCACCTGCCGGGTGTAAGCGTGAGCATCGAACAGCACCAGCAAGCCCTGCCCCTTGGCGCCCGTCTGCCACTGCGCCGGCCGGTACAGGTAAACATCACGCTGGTTGCCCAGCAGCTTGCTACTCAACACCTTGCGTTCCAAGGTGCCACGGGCCACGCCAAGGCGCTCGGCCACCCAGGGCTGCGCGGGCGCTGCGGGCAATTCCAGACGCGAGCGCGACAAGTACGGATCGCCGCTGCCATCAGCAAAACTGTTGGGGTTGAGTGGATCGCGTTGAGTGCTGGCAAGGATCATCCGCCGATCATCGGACGCCGGCACGTCCGGGGCCATCTGGTAGCTCAGGCGTGCAGAGGCAGGCAGCAGATAGCTGCGAAACCACACGTCACTGTCACCCAGGCGTTGCAGCTCGTCGTGATTACCCGACGGCGCGCCAAACACTCGAACGTTGTGACGGGCGCCGCGCCAGAGGAAGGTCACCAGGGCAACGCCCGGCTGGCCCGCCACGGCTTCGACCATCGGCGTGCCCTGTTGCTGACGCGCCTGCCAGAACCCTTCGCTGGTCGCGCCCTGAGCCAGCTGTTGCTGCAGCTCGCGCAGAGTCGGGCTTTGCAAGGGGGCCGCGGTGCGCTTCTGCTCGCTGGCTGATATCACCTGCTTGAGGCTCAACGCGTAAGCGGCTTGCGGCCGGCTGGCCAGCGCCTCGGCACGCAGACCGTAGGCGCCATCGCGCTCAGCAATGAAAATAAACTCGCGCGGCTGGTCCTGACCATCGATCAACAGCCGCAGCGCTTGGCCCTGGGCATCAAGCAGACGCAGGCTGGCATCGCCTTGCAGCCGGCCCTGGACCAGGTCACCGGCCTTGAGCTGCACGGTCCAGGTCGGTTGTTGCGCCTGGGTAAAGCTGGCGTTGACGGTTTGCCCCGGTTGCAAGCGCGTGTCAGTACTTGCCATCGCGCTGCCACTCACCCACAGGGCCAGCGCCAGGACACAGCCCCACTGATTGAACGTGTGCATGATCACCTCAGAAATCGATGCTGGCAGAGAGTTTCAGCGTGCGCGGCTCGCTGACCGTGGCGTACCCGTCGTTGAACACCCCGGCCCAGTAGGCACGGTTTTCGACGTTTTCGAGGCTGGCACGCAGCACCACGTCCTTGCTGAGGATGCGCGTGCTGTAGCGGCCGCCGAGGTCGTAGCGGGTCCACTGCGGGATCTTCAGGTCGTTGGCACTGTCCAGGTACTGCGAACTGCTGTGGATGCCCAGCGCAGTCAGGGTCAGGCCCGGAACCCAGGGGGTGTCCCACTCGGCGCCGAGGTTGGCCGACCAGGCCGGCACACCACGGGCGGTGTTGCCATCGAGGGTGCCACCTGCGGTGCGGGTCAGTTCGGCACGGGTGTAGGTGACACCGCCAAGCAGGCGCACGCTCGGCGTCAGCGAGCCGAACAGGTTCCATTCCACGCCACGGTTACGCTGCTCGCCGTCGTCGGTGTAGCGGTTGCTGGCGCGATCCAGAAGCATGCTTGGCTTCTCGATCTGGAACACGCTGAGGGTGTGGGTGAAGTCGCCCAGATCCCACTTGACCCCGGCCTCCATCTGCTTGGCCTTGTACGGGGCGAACTGCTCGCCGTAGTTGGCGGCGGCAAGGTCAGTGACCATGCCGCCCTGGGTCAGGCCTTCGATGTAGTTGGCGTACAGCGATACCGGCGCATCCCAAGGCTTGAGCACCAGGCCCAGGGCCGGGGTCAGGGCGCGCTCGTCGTAGGCTGGCTTGCTCATCTTCTGCCGCACCCGTTGCGAGCGTACGCCCAGGGTCAGCAACACCTTGTCGTCGACAAAGCCCAGGGTGTCGGCGACCGCGAAGCTGGACAGGGTGTTGTCACCGGTCTTGTCGCTGGAACCGATATCACCGGCAATGATCGGCTTGCCCGGGTGGTAGATGTTGGTCATGTACTTCTTGCTGGTCACGGTGGCGGCGCGGCCGATGTCCTGGTGCAGCAAGGTGGTGCTCAACACCAGTTGATGGTTGACCGGGCCGGTGACGAAGTTGCCGCGCACCCCCGCTTCGCTGGACAAGCTATGGGTGTAGCCGGCCTGGTTGTAGGTCTCGCCGCTGGCATCACCGTTGGCGCCGGTGACGATCACCCGGGTGCCATTGAGGAAACCCTTGTAGCGGGTGCGGGCGCTAACGACGCTGGCGTAGGTGCTCCAATCGTCGTTGAGCGCATATTCGCCGCGCACTACCACGGCCTTGCTGATCTGCTTGGCCGAGATGCCATCGAGGATGTTGGTGTCCGGTTTCGGCGCCTTGGTGACATGGCCCAATTTGCTGAAGCCGGCCATCATCGGGCTGCCGTTTTCGAGTTTTTCGTGGCTCTCGTAGGCGTCGAGTTCAAGCTTCCAGCCATCACCGCGATAGTCCATACCCAAGGACGCCAGGGTCCGGTCCTTGGACTGCTGGTCGACGCCGGTTTCGCCGCTGCCGTAGACGCCGTTGAAGCGGATGCCCAGACGTTGCTCGTCGCCCAGGCGACGGCCCAGGTCGATGTGTTCGGCGACATAACCATCGGACACATAGCTGCTGGTCAGGCGGGTCAGCGGTGCTTCGCCGGCGCGCTTGGGCACCAGGTTGATCACCCCGCCGACGCCACCGTTGGGCGCCATGCCGTTGAGCAAGGCACCGGGGCCTTTGAGCACTTCAACCCGCTCCAGAAACTCGGTCGGCACATGGCCGTCTGGCGCCAGGCCGTAAAGGCCGTTCAGTGCAAGTTCGGTAGAGTCGAGGGAGTAGCCACGGATCATGAAGTTTTCGTAGGCGTGGCCTTCGCCGGTGCTGAAGCGGATCGACGGATCGTTACGCAATACCGCGCCAACCGTGCCGCTTTGCTGGTTTTCCATGTGCTGGGTGGTATAGGAGGTGACGTTGAACGGCGTCTCCATCAGATCGCGATTGCCCAGCATGCCCAGTCGCGCACCACGGGCGACCTGGCCACCGCTGTAGGCCTCGGGGATGCCGCCCGGGTTGCTGTTGGCGTTGATGTTCAGCTCGCCAAGGGTCAAGGCGCCATCGCTGTTCAGGCTGCGCAGGATGATCACACCGTTCTCTTCACTGGCCACCAGGCCGCTGTTGGCCAGCAAATGCTGCAAGGCCTGCTGCAAGGTGAAGCGGCCTTGCAATGCCGGGGCGCTGCGCCCCGCCAGCAACTGGCTGTCGGCGGCGATGGGCACCCCGGCTTCGCGCGCCAGGGCATGCACCGCGGCTTCCAGGGACTGGCTCGGCAGATTCAGGCTCAGGGCAGGCGCACCGGCGGCCAGGGCGGCAGCATTGGCTGCGCTCAACGGCAACAGGCTGGCACTGCCCAGGGCACAGGCCAACGCCAGCCGGCGCAGGGTACCGGGGAAAGCCACAGGGTGTGCCGGGCGGGCATGGAGAAGCGACATGATCTGTCCTTGCAGAGGTGGGTTCAGCGATGAAGACGGGCCACTTCGCCGTTACCCCTCAAAACTTTTTCAACGCAATTGCAAAGTGCGCTGCTGCCCCTGCTGAACCAGGCTCACCGGGAGGATTTTCGGTAGCGTGTGCAGGAGCATTTCCGGCTGGTCGCTGGGGAAGCTGCCGGTCAGGTGCAAGTGCGCGGCGTCAGCGGCCAGGGTCACCGGTTGCAGGGCATAGGCGTTGACCTCGGCGATCACCTCGGCCAGCGGCGCATCGGTGAACGACCACCAGCCACGCTGCCAATGCGCGATACTCGCCACGGCATGGGGATCGGCCCTGAGCGCCAGCAAGCGGCCCTGGCCATCAAGGCTGATACGCTCGCCGGCCTGCAGCACTTGCAAACCTTCGTGCAAACCGCGCACCTCGACCCGCCCGCGGGCCACCGCCACTTGGATCTCGCCACCGCGATCGCTGACGCTGAAGGCTGTGCCCAGCACCTGCACTTCACCCAACCGGGTAGTGATCAGAAACGGCCGCAAACGCTCGCGCGCCACATCGAAATAGACATTGCCGTGCAGCAGGCGCACCTGGCGCAGGCCATTGCTGTACTGGATGCGCAGGCTGGTTTCGGCAGCCAGCAGCAACTGGCTGCCATCGGGCAACCTTTCGCTGCGCGGCGGTTCGGCATGCACGGTTTGCAGCAGGCGATCGAACTGCGCTGTACGCCGCCACAGCCAGCCCAGCCAACTGGCCCCGGCGACCGCCATCAGCAAGCCGCCGCCCTGGCGCAGCAGGCGCCGCCGGCTGACATTGACCGGCTCCGGCGCCACTGCCGTACGCAGTTGCGGGGTCAGCCGGTGCACCAGTTGCCAGCGTTGTTCGGCCTCCTGCCAGGCCTGTTCGTGCTCGTGGCTTTTACCGCGCCAACGCTCCAGTTGCCCGCGCACCTGCTGGACCCGTTTGGGGTCGTCACTGTTCAGCGCCGCCAGGTAGCTCAAGGCCTGCTGCACCTTGCGTGGGGAAACCGGCAACGGTTCAGACATGTCGCGCCGCCAGGCTCAGCTCGGACAAATCGAACACCGCACGGGCAATGTGCAACTCCACGGCCTTGGCCGACAGCTCAAGCTCGGCACACACCTGGCGATGGGGCTGGCCATGCAGGCGCACCCGCACGAACACCTCACGGCGCAGGCGCGGCATGCGTTCGATACGCTCGATCAGTTGCTGCAACTGCTCGCGGGCGATGATGATCTCTTCAACGCTGGGGCTCAGCACATCGGCGCGGGCCAGCCAGTCTTCGAGCGCCGCCAGCTCATTGTTGCGCCGCCGGTACTGATCGATACACAGGTTGCGCGCGGCCTGGAACAGCAAGGCCCGGGCGTTGGCCACCGGTGCATTCAAGGCGTGGGCATAGGCCTGGGCAAAACTCGACTGGGCAATGTCGGCCGCATCATCCGGATTGCGCAGGCGCCCACAGAGGTAACGGCGCAAGTCGCTGTAGTTGGCCAGCAGATCGTGGACGACCGCCTGCAAGGCCGGGGCAGCGGCGGTCCAGGGCGTGGTGAGCGAAGTCATGAAGGTCCGGCGGGCAAGAAGGCATGAATAGGAATTCATATCATTCTCACATATCGGTGTAGCCTTCTGCCAGCCCTCAGCCGTTACGTGGCAACAGGCCTGGCAAGGCATGCGCCAGGGCGTTGACGGCGAAGCCGATGAACATTACGCCGCACGCGCGAGTGATCCACAGTTCATAACGGGTATACAGGGTGTGCACGTGGCGGGCGCCGACCACGCCAATCAGAATCACGTAAGCCAACAAGCCGCCGACAAAACTCAGCGCGATCAGCGCCGGCAACATTGACCAGTCCAGCGCTTCGGCGCGGCTGGAGAGCAAGGCGGTGAACGTGGCCACCGCTACCGGGTAGGCCTTGGGGTTGGTCAGGCCGAACACCACGCCGTGCCAGAACGGTTTGCGCACCGGCCCCTGGTCACCCTCGCCGTTGCCCGGGCGACTGCGCAACGCGCGCATGCCCAGCCAGAACAGATATAGGCCACTGATCACACCCAGGATATCGAACACCGAACTGCCGATTTGCCGGGCACCGACGATCGCCACCAGCGCAGTACTGCACCACAGCACGTCACCGAGCAAGTGCCCGCACAGAAACCCCGCACCGGCGCGGCGCCCACGGGTGGCACCAATGCCCAGCACCGCCAGCACACCCGGCCCCGGAGTAATACCGTAGATGAATCCGGAAGCCAGTACGGCGAGCAGCAGCGAAAAGGTCATCGAGGCAGTGTCCTGAAAGTCAGTGCAAGGCGCGAAGTCTACGGCAGCCGCACGGCGCCAGCCAGCCTGTCAGTAACCTTCGGCGCGCAGGATCTGTGCCTCGCTACGGGCACTGGGCCGGCCCAGGTGGCGCAACAATGGGCCGCTGCGGTTGGTGAAGATGCCGTCCACGCCGGCAGCCAGCACCCGACGAAAATCCACCGTTTCATCAACGGTGTACACATGCACCAGTAGGCCCTTGTCGTGCGTCAACTGGTTCATCCACGGTTGCGCCAGATCGGCGTAACTCTGGGCGCCGCCCCCGGCCAGCGCCGCCGACGGCCCGGTGCCAATGGCGCCATCCGCCTTGGCGTAATCCAGCCAGCGCTCGAACTCGGCCTTGCCCTTGGGTTGCTGACGGGCATAAAACGCGGCCTTGTCAGTTTCACCCGACTCGGCGAAGGTCTTCTGGGAAACTGGCTCGATGCTGCCCTTGCCGATCCACAGTAACAGCACCTTGGGCACCTGTGGCATGTGCTGGTGCAGCAGTGCCAGGCTGTTGCGGTCGAAACTCTGCAGCACCACCCTGCCCGGCCGGTCGAGCCAACCACCCGCTTGCAGGGCTTTGTTCAGGTCAGCCTCGATGCCGGGAAACAGGCCTGGCACCTTGGTTTCGATGTACAAGCCGGGCTGACGTTGCGGGTTGGCCATGGCGATGGCCATGACTTCATCGAGGGTCTGGATCTTCAGGCCCTTGAAGCTTGCCCGGGCGCGCTCGGGGTAGGCCTTGTTGAACCAGCTGCCGACATCCAGCGATTTGAGCTCGGCCAGGGTGAAGGCGCTGACCGGGCTGCCCTGGCGTTCGGGAAAGCGCTCGGCAACATCACTGGTGCGCAATAGATTGTCATCGTGCACCGCGACCAGCACGCCATCGCGCGAGCGCTGCAGGTCCAACTCGAGGTAGTCGGCACCCAACTCACGCGCCAGCCGATAGGCCGGTGCCGTGGACTCCGGTGCATCATGAGAAGCACCGCGATGGGCGATCACCGCCGGGTACGCAATGCCCTGAGCCCTGGCCAGCTCACTGCCCTGCCCAGCCTCGACAAGCCCGGCCAAGGGCAGCAGCGCCAGGCAACACACACGTCCGATTGCATTGAACATCTTCAGCCCTCCTTTGCTCCACAGCGAATCCAGCATAGTCGCCAACGCTGATGACAAACCGGTTGCATGCTAAAGTCGCGGCGATTGCCTGCCCTGCCACAGAGATGCCCGATGCCCCACGCCAACCTCGACGCCAGCCTCAACCACTGGCCAGACCTGAACGCCAGTCACCCGTGCAGCGGCCTGCTGCTGGGCAATGGCGCCAGCCGGGCGCTGTGGCGGCCGTTCAGCTACTTCTCGCTGTTCGAGGAGGCCCTGCGGGTGCGGCACAAACCCCTGAACCTGAGCGACCAGGCGCTGTTCAAGTCGCAGGGTACAGAGTTGTTCGAGCCGGTGCTCAGCGCCCTGAACACCACGGTACGGATCAACGCCGCACTGGCGATCAGCTCCTCGGCGCCGCTGAACCGCTACTACGCGATCAAGGAAGCGCTGATCCACGCCATTCGCAGCGTGCACATTCCCTGGCGCATGCTGCCCAGCCAGACCTTGCAGTTGATCAACCGCGAGTTGGGCAACTACCAGAGCGTTTATTCGAGCAACTACGACCTGATCTGCCATTGGGCCGCCAGCCAGAAGCCTGAAGGTTTCCAACAACTGTTCGATGAAGACGGCGGCTTCGATATCCGCCGCACCCGCAGCCCGGGCACGCGCCTGCTGTACCTGCACGGTGGCTTGCACCTGCTCAAGCAGCAGGACGGCAGCACCCGCCAGCGCAGTGCCACTGACGGCCAACTGCTCGACGGCTTTGCCGTCAACACTCCGGGCGATGTGCCGATGTTCGTCAACGAAAGCAGCAGCGACGACAAGCTCAAGGCCATTCGCAGCTCCGACTACTTGAGCTGGGCCCTGGGTGAATTAGCCGGCCATCAGGGCGGCTTGTGCATTTTCGGCCAACACCTGGACAGCACCGACCAGCATCTGCTGCAGGCCATCAAGCAAGCGCGCCCGGCGCACCTGGCCATTGCCATCCGGCCGTTGAGCGACGCCTCGATCATCAGCCAGAAGCAGCACTATGTGCAGCGCTTTGCCGATACACCTGCGCTGGCGCTGTACTTTTTCGACGCCAGCAGCCACCCGCTGGGAACACCCGGCCTGGAAGTCGCCGTGCCTGTGCCAATTCGCAAGCGACATTGAGCTGGATAAAAACAGGCATGGTAAATAACAATTATTCTCGATACCATTCGCAACCTTTCTCTCCGGTCCGTCCTGGAAAGCTTGCATGCCGCGCCCCAAACCTGACCCTTTTGCCCACGAAACCTGTCGCGGGTTCTATGCCGATATCCTGCATTTCCTGCGCAAGCGCATGGACAATGCCAATGACGCGGCAGACATGACCCAGGACGTGTTCACCCAGTGGCTGGGCTACCGTGACCGGGCGCGGGTCGAACAACCCAGGGCGTTTTTGTTCCAGATGGCGCGCAACCTGCTCAGCGACCACTGGCGTCGGCAAAAGGTGCGTCACAGCGTACTCGACGAAGACGCCAAGGCCTGCGAACAGACCCCGGCCTGCACCGCCAGCGACCCGCTCAACCATGCCCAGCAGCAACAACGCCTGGAACAATTGAAACTTGTCCTCGCCGAACTCTCGCCGCGCCGCCGCGAAGCCCTTATGCTGCACCGCTTCGAAGGTTTGACGCAGGCGCAGATCAGCGAGCGCATGGGCATTTCCGTCAGCATGGTGGAAAAGCACATCGCCGCGGCCCTGCTGCATTGCAAGCAGCGCCTGGACAGTGACGACGGCATGGAGCAGCCAGAATGACCCCCACTCCTGAAATCGATAAGCGCAGCATCGATGCACAGGCGGCCAGCTGGTTTACCCGCAACCGCAACGACAGCTCGCGGGAGGCGCGCAGGGCCTTTGCCCAGTGGCTGCAGCACCCCGAGCATGCCCGCGCCTATGCCCAGTTCGAACAACTCTGGGACGACCTGGCCGCGCTCAAGCGCCTGAACCAACCACTTGCCCTGCCCAGCCGCAAACCGCTGCGCTGGCGCCCGGCGCTGGCCATCGCCGCCGGGCTGGTGTGCGCGGTGCTTACCGCCAACCTCGGCCTGCCCAACCGCAACCACCAGCAACAGTTGGCCGTGCAGAGCGAGCGCCCACAACACCTGGCCCTGCCCGATGGCAGCCAGCTGGATGTCAACGCCCGCACCCGGCTGAGCCTGAACTTCGACAACGAGCGCCGACTGATTCGCCTCGACCAGGGCCAGTTGTACATCGACGTGGCCGCCGACAAGGAACGCCCGTTGTTCGTCGACGCCGGCAACGCCCGGGTGCGGGTGGTGGGCACCGGCTTCGATCTGCGTCGTGGCCAACATGAACTGGTGGTCAGTGTCGCCCACGGCCAGGTCGCCGTCGAAACCCTGGGTGAGAACCGCCCACCGGTGCTGTTGAGCGCCGGCCAGCGCGCCACCTATGACCCGGCCCGTGGCAGCCTGAACGTAGAGAACCTCAGTGTCCAGGACGTCGCTGACTGGCGCGACGGCCACGTGAGTTTTCGTAACCGTGAACTGGCCAGCCTGATCGACGAACTGTCGCTGTACCGTTCGGCACCGGTGTTGCTCGCCGACCCGTCATTGGGCCGTTTCAAGGTCTCGGGCAACCTCGACGTCAGCGACCCGGACGCCTTGCTCAATGCCTTGCCGGCGCTGCTGCCGATCAAGACCGTGAACCTTGCCGATGGCCGCCTGCGGATCGAACGCAAACGCTAATTTGAGAATATTTTTCATTCGCATGTGAGGGTTTTCCGCTGCCCTGCGTCTTCCTCCCGTCTGCGTAATCACTGCAGGCCTTTTCTGGCCTTTGTCGCCATATTGGGGGGTTTCATCTTGCGTGCGTTTGCTCCGTTCAAGCCGTTGTCTGTTCGTCCTTCACTGCTGGCTGTATGCCTGGCCCTGAGCCTGCAGGCCCAGGCCGCGCCGTTGCAACTGAACCTGCCAGCGCAGCCGCTGGCGGCGTCGCTGAGCCAACTGGCTCAGCAAGCCAAGCTGCAACTGCTGTTTGACGAATCCTTGCTCAACAGCGTTCAGGCGCCGGCCCTGCAAGGTGCTTACGAACCGCTCGAAGCCATCAGCCAACTGCTGCAGAACAGCCGCTTTGCCCTGGTTAAGGTTGGCAATGCCTACGTGGTGCGCCTGCGCGAAGACGATGCCACCGCTGACAACAGCATCCAGCTTGGCGCGGTGAGCGTTGTCGGCAACGGCCAGCAAGTCGACCCGAGCACCGTCGGCCGCTCGACCCTGGCCCAGGAAGACATCGACCGCTACCAGCCCAGCAACATCCCCAGCGTGCTCGCGACCCTGCCTGGGGTGAACATGGGCGGCTCGGCCAAACCCGGTGGCCAGACCATCAACATCTGGGGCCTGGGCGACGCCGAAGACGTACCGATGACCGTCGATGGCGCGACCAAGAGCGGCTTCGAGCGCTACCAGCAAGGCACCGTGTTCATCGAGCCGGAGCTGATCAAGAACATCGAGGTGGAAAAGGGCCCGCACTCGATCTACACCGGCAACGGCGGCTTTGGCGGCAGCGTCAACATGACCACCAAAGATGCCCCCGACCTGCTCCAGGAAGGGCGCAACAGTGGCGCCATGCTCAAGTATGGTTATGCCAGCAACGACCATCAGCAGGTTTACAGCTCGGCACTGTTCGGGCGCACCGACGATGGCCGCATGGATGGCCTGGTGTACCTGACCAAGCGCGACGGCGACGACATGAAGCTGGCCGGCACCCTGCCCGACGCCGAGGGCCGCTACCCGATCAACCCCCAGCGCCTGCCCAACAGTGCCCTGGACCTGGAAGGCGCGCTGCTCAAGGCAAATATGCATTTCACTGACGAGCACAGCCTGGGCTTCTCCTGGTCGCGCTCGGAAAGTGAGCGCTGGGCGCCGTTCTCCTCCACTGCCTACCCGACGCCGCCGACCCAGTGGGACATCGACAGGTTTGGCTACAAGAATGCCCTCAAGCGTTTTTTGGCCAACCGCACGACCACCGACACCACCTGGTCTACTACGTACAAGTATCAGCCGGTGAACAACCCGCTGATCGACCTGCAGGTCAAATACTCGGAGTCCGACACCAAGCAGACCGACGAGCGTGATGCCACAGCGTTCTTCCAGCCGTCCACCGGCGGCCGCAAGATGGACACCGAGTATCAGGACCAGATGCTTGATGTGCGCAACACCAGCCTGTTCGCCACCGGCCCGCTGGAACACGCGTTCACCAGCGGCTTCCAGATCCGTCACCACGAGCGTGACACCCAAATGTGGATGCCCGGCAAAAGCTACGAGATTCCCAAATACAACAACGGCCACTACCAGCCGTACTTCATGCCCAGCGGCACCGTCGACAGCCAGGGATATTTCATCCAGGACGCAGTCACCCTGGGTGACGTGACCATCACCCCGTCGCTGCGTTACGACCATGTCGCCAACAAGGGCAAACAGAACCAGGCGCCATACTACAACGTTGCCGCAAACGGCCACGACTACAGCGAGAAAACCTACACCGGTTGGTCGCCACGCTTGTCAGTGTTCTGGAAAGCCACCGCCAACACCGCCTTCTTCGCCGACTACAGCAAGACCTGGCGTGCACCGGTGCTGGATGAACAATACGAAGTCCAGGGCATCGGCAGCCGCACCGCCAGCAGCCGCAACCTCGACCCGGAACGCATCACCGCCCTGCGCGCTGGCAACGTCACCGACTTTGCCAACGTTTTCATGGCCGACGACAACATGCAGATCCGCACCACACTGTTCCGTAACGAGATCAAGGACGAAATCTTCAAGGCCACCGGGATTGGTTGCGAGGCGCAGTTGGCCAAGGGGCAGAGCATCAACGATGCCTGCGGCAAAGGCCTGATGTCCAACTACCGCAATCTCAAGGGTGTGACCATCAAGGGCTTCGAGGTCGAAAGTTTCTACGACTCGACTTACCTGTTCGGCTCGGTGTCTTACTCGTGGATGACCGGTCGCCATGACGGTGCCTACACCAACCCTTGGGGGCCGGACGTCTGGGCCAAGGACATCCCGGCGCCGAAGTGGATCACCACCCTCGGTGTGAAGATCCCCAACTGGGATGCCAAGGTCGGCTGGCAGGCGCAGTTCGTGCGCAAGACCGACCGCCTGCCGAGCGACAATTATCGCGAGGGCCCGGCCAGTTCCCTGGGTGACCGCTACTACGACCACTATGCCAACGACGACTACCAGATCCATGGCCTGTTCGCCAACTGGAAGCCCCAGCAGCCTTACCTCAAAGGCACCGAGGTCAACCTGACGGTAGATAACCTGTTCAACAACGACTACCGCTCCGAGCTCAGCGGCGAATATGCCTACAGCCAGGGCCGCAACGCCAAGGTCAGCGTCACCCGTTTCTTCTGAGGCAACTGTACGGATGATCTTGTTAGTAACTGTAACAAGATCATCCATCCGCCCTGTGGCTCAATGAGGCTACCTCTCTGCCACAGGCGCTCCGTATGTCCAGCCGCGAAAACACCGGGATGGTTCTAGGCCTTCTCGGTGTGATTATTTTCAGCCTGACCCTGCCCATGACCCGCATCGTCGTGCAGGAGCTGCACCCTTTGCTCAATGGCCTGGGCCGCGCCTTGCTGGCAGCGATTCCGGCCGCGGCGCTGTTGCTCTGGCGCCGGGAAAAATGGCCGACCTGGGTGCAGATCAAAGGCCTGAGCCTGGTGGCCCTGGGGGTGATCCTGGGCTTTCCGGTATTGTCGGCCTGGGCCATGCAAAGCGTACCGGCGTCCCACGGCGCCCTGGTCAACGGCCTGCAGCCCTTGTGCGTAGCGGTGTACGCCGCGTGGCTGTCCCATGAACGCCCCTCGAAAGCCTTCTGGGCCTGCGCCGCCCTGGGCAGTGCCCTGGTACTGGCCTATGCAATGATCATGGGCGCCGGGCAGATCCAGGCCGGCGACCTGCTGATGCTGGCGGCGATTGCCGTGGGCGGGCTGGGTTATGCCGAAGGCGGCCGGCTGGCGCGGGAAATGGGCGGTTGGCAGGTGATCTGCTGGGCCCTGGTGCTGTCGGCGCCGCTGTTACTCGGGCCGGTGGTTTACCTGGCCTTGCAGCATCAGGGGCCGGTGAGTACCAGGACCTGGTGGGCCTTTGGCTATGTGTCGCTGTTCTCACAGTTCATTGGCTTCTTTGCCTGGTACGCCGGGCTGGCCTTGGGCGGCATTGCCCGGGTGAGCCAGATCCAGCTGCTGCAGATCTTCTTCACCATCGCCTTTTCGGCGCTGTTCTTTGCCGAGCAGGTCGAGCCGATTACCTGGGTGTTTGCTGCCGGGGTGATTGCGACAGTGGTGCTGGGGCGCAAGACGCGGGTGCATCCTGCACCTGTGCGGGGCCTGAACTGACGCTATCGCCGGCAAGCCGGCTCCCACAGTGGATCTGTGTACACCGACCCTGTGGGAGCTGGCTTGCCAGCGATTCGAGCGCGCAGCGGTCGCAAAGTTGTCAGGCAGGAATCAAACCATCGGCCCGCAGCAAGGTCTCCAGGCAATGCTCCTTGACCCCATAGAATTCCTTGAGCTGCTGGATCTTCTCCAACAGCGCTGAAGCGTCAACCGGGGTCTGGCGCTTGACCGCCAGGATCATCTTGTTCTTGTTGGTGTGCTCCAGCGAAATGAACTCGAAGACCTTGGTCTCGTAACCGCAGGCTTCCAGATACAAGGCGCGCAAGCTGTCGGTGAGCATTTCGGCCTGCTGGCCCAGGTGCAAGCCGTATTGCAACATCGGCTTGAGCAAACCCGGGCTGTGCAGTTGCGGGCGGATCTGCTTGTGGCAGCAAGGCGAGCACATGATGATCGCCGCGCCGCAGCGAATGCCGGTGTGAATCGCATAGTCGGTAGCGATGTCACAGGCATGCAGGGCGATCATCACCTCGATGGCGCTGGGCACCACACTGCGCACGTCACCGCACTCGAACACCAGGCCCGGGTGCTCCAGGCGCGAGGCCGCAGCGTTGCACAACTCGACCATGTCCGGGCGCAGCTCGACACCGGTCACCTGCGCCTCACGCTGCAGGGTATTGCGCAGGTAATCATGGATGGCGAAGGTCAGATAACCCTTGCCTGAACCGAAGTCGGCGACTCGAAGCAATTGACCGGCAACCAGCGGTGCAGAGTTCAGGGCATGGGAAAACACTTCGATGAACTTGTTGATCTGCTTCCACTTGCGCGACATGGCCGGGATCAACGCCAGTTGCTTGTCGGTCACGCCCAGGTCCTGCAGGAACGGCCGGCTCAGTTCCAGGTAACGCTTCTTCTCCCGGTCATGTTCAGCTGCTGGTGCCTGGCGCACCTGCTGCACGGCGCTGCGGTGGAGCATGGGCTTGCCCTTCTTGCTGAACTCCAGCTGCGCTTCGTCGCTGAGGCTGAGCAGATGAGCATTGCGAAACGAGGCCGGGAGCAATTCGTCGACCAACGCCAGGGCCTGGTCATTGCCCAGGTTGCGGGTAATGTCGCGGGTCTTGTAGCGATAGACGAACGACACACAGGCCTGGCCCTTGACCGTCAGCGGCTTGGCGATGATGCGCTGCAGGGTTTCTTCGTTGCCGACAGGGCGCGCCAGCACCAGCTTGATCAGGGCGTTCTGTTCCAGGCTGGTGGCGAGCAGGCTCAGAAACTGCGCACGCGCATCCGGCGCGGCCTGGGCGATAGGGGAATCGGACATCGAAAAAGGGTGCCTCGGGTAGCGGAGGGAGCGCAGGTTTGCGCAATGCCGGGAATTTTACGTGGATGTGCTCTGCCTGCACAGCTTTTGTCGATCGACGAAAACGTGGCTAATCGAGCACCACCAAGCGATTGGGCAGTTCGTTGCGCTCGTGGGTCAGCGGCACATGGGTGCTGAGCAGCTCACCGCAGGCCTCGATACAGCTGACAAAGCCCTGCACGGTGTGGCCCTGGCGCACCTGTTCGGTAAAGCGCAGGACGATCGCGTCCCACACCCGGTTGTCCAGGTGCCGGGAGATGCCCTCATCGACGAGGATTTCGACATAGCGCTCGGCCTCGCTGACAAAGATCAGCATGCCAGTGCCGCCTTGGGTGTGGTGCAGGTTCTGCTCGAGAAACTGCCGCCGAGCCAGGTTCGCCGCACGCCAGTGGCGCACCGGGCGCGGGATCAGGCGGGTAGTCAGGGCCGGAATGCGAAACAGCAGGCACAAGGCAATAAACGTCAGCCACTGCACGATCAGCAGGCTGTGCACACTCATCCAGCCGCTGAGGTAATGGACGATGCCCGGCACCACCAGAGCCAGCAGGCTGGCCCACAACAGGGGTATATAGGCATAGTCGTCGGCGCGCCTGGCCAGCACCGTAACCAGTTCGGCGTCGGTATGCCGCTCGACCTGGGCAATGGCTTGCGCGACCTGGCGCTGTTGCTGTTCAGTGAGCAAAGTCATGTGCTGCGCTACTCGTTGTCGTTGATTTACCAGCCACCCGACGATCCACCACCGCCGAAGCTGCCCCCGCCACCACTGAATCCCCCACCGCCGCCACCCAAGCCGCCACCGTAGCCACCGCCAAAACCGCCGCCCATACCACCGCGCCCGCTGCCACCCAGGCCCAGCGACTGCAAGGCGAACACCACCAGAATCAGCAGGATGAACAAACCGATGGCCCAGGCCGGGGCACCATCATCAGACTCGTTGCCCAGCGCCCTCGACGGTTCGGCCAGCGGGTTGCCACCCAGAACCTGAAGGATCGCCGCCGTGCCCTGGACAATGCCCTGGCTGTACTCGCCGCGACGAAACGCCGGGGTGATGATGCTGTTGATGATGACCGAGGACTGCGCATCGGTCAGCCGCTCTTCCAGGCCGTAGCCGACTTCGATACGCAGCTTGCGCTCCTGGGGGGCAACGATCAACAGCGCGCCGTTGTCCTTGCCCTTCTGGCCAATACCCCAGTGATGACCGAGCTGGAAGCCATAGTCTTCAATGCTCTGCCCCTGCAGGTCCGCCAGAGTCACAACCACGACCTGCTCGCCAGTGCCCTGTTCATGGGCCTTGAGCATGTTGTCGAGCTGGCTGCGGCTGGCGCCGTCGAGCAGGCCGGCGTTGTCCACCACCCGCCCGCTCAGTGCCGGAAAGCTCAGCTCGGCACGCAGCGGTATGGTGAACAGCAGCGTCAGCAGCAGCGCGAGCCTGAGCAGACGCATCAGAATTTCACTTCAGGCGCTTTGTCGGCATCGGCGCTGGTCGCCTCGAAGTTCTCGCGGATCGGCAGGTCGCTGTACATCACGCTGTGCCACAGGCGCCCGGGAAAGGTGCGAATCTCGGTGTTATAGCGCTGCACAGCGGCGATGAAATCCTTGCGTGCCACGGCGATACGGTTTTCGGTTCCCTCAAGCTGGGACTGCAGGGCAAGAAAGTTCTGGTTGGACTTGAGGTCCGGGTAACGCTCGGACACCACCATCAGCCGGCTCAATGCCCCGCTCAACTGCGACTGGGCCTGCTGGAACTGGCGCAGTTTTTCCGGATCGTCCAGGGTACTGGCATCAACCTGGATCGAGGTGGCCTTGGCCCGGGCTTCTATGACCGCGGTCAGGGTTTCCTGCTCCTGCTTGGCGTAGCCTTTGACCGTTTCGACCAGATTGGGAATCAGGTCGGCGCGGCGCTGGTACTGGTTCTGCACCTGGGCCCAGGCTGCCTTGACCTGCTCGTCATAGTTGGGGATGTTGTTGATCCCGCAACCGGCCAGCAGGCTGCCGAGCACCAGCAGCAGCCACAGGCGCAAACCCTTGAATTGAATTACCTGCATGTCGCTATGCTCCTTGATCGCCGTGATTCACCGGACTTGAGGCATAATCCGTCGTTGCCGCTGGATCAGGATCGCCCAATCGGCTAAAAGATGCCCCAGCAAACTACAACAATAGCCGCTTCCCCTACTTCGGCTGGGCAGTATCGACCGTGAATACTGCCGTAAGCCTTGAGAACAGAATTCATGAACAAGCTGTGTTTGCTGGGCCTGGTAGTCAGCCTGGCCAGTCAGTCGGCCTTTGCCGACACCCCTGCTGCCCCGTTGCAAGACAAACAGGCGTTCATCGCCAACCTGCTCAAGCAGATGACCCAGGATGAAAAGATCGGCCAGTTGCGCCTGATCAGCATCGGCCCGGAAATGCCTCGCGAACGCATCCGCGAAGAAATCGCCGCCGGCCGCATCGGCGGCACGTTCAACTCGCGCACCGCGCCCGAGAACCGGCCGATGCAGGACGCTGCCATGCGCAGCCGCCTGAAGATCCCGATGTTCTTCGCCTACGACGTGATCCACGGCAACCGCACTATTTTCCCGATCAGCCTGGGCCTTGCCGCGACCTGGGACATGCAGGCAATCGCCAAGGTTGGTCGGACGTCGGCCATTGAAGCTTCCGCCGACTCCCTGGACATGACCTTCGCGCCCATGGTCGACATCGCCCGTGACCCGCGCTGGGGCCGCACCAGCGAAGGCTTCGGCGAAGACACCTACCTGACCTCGCGGATCGGCAAGGTCATGGTCCAATCGTTCCAGGGCAGCAGCCCGGCCAACCCCGACAGCATCATGGCCATCGTCAAGCACTTCGCCCTGTACGGCGCGGTGGAAGGCGGGCGCGACTACAACACGGTCGATATGAGCCTGCCGAAGATGTATAACGATTACCTGCCGCCCTACCGCGCCAGCCTCGATGCGGGCGCCGGCGGGGTGATGGTGGCCCTGAACTCGATCAACGGTGTGCCGGCCACGTCCAACACCTGGCTGATGAATGACCTGCTGCGCAAGGACTGGGGTTTCAAGGGCGTGACCATCAGCGACCATGGCGCGATCCAGGAGCTGATCCGCCACGGCGTCGCCCGCGATGGTCGCGAGGCCGCCAAGCTGGCGATCAAGGCCGGCATCGACATGAGCATGAACGACACCCTCTACGGCGAAGAGCTCCCGGGCCTGCTCAAAAGCGGTGAAGTGAGCCAGGCGGAACTCGACCAGGCCGTGCGCGAAGTGCTCGGGGCCAAGTACGACATGGGCCTGTTCAAGGACCCTTATGTGCGCATCGGCAAGGCCGAGACCGACGTCAAGGACTACTACGCCGACCAGCGCCTGCACCGCGACGCCGCCCGCGACGTAGCGCGCCGCAGCCTGGTGCTGCTGGAGAACCGCGCGCAGACCCTGCCATTGAAAAAATCCGGCACCATCGCCGTGGTCGGCCCGCTGGCCGATGCGCCGATCGACATGATGGGCAGCTGGGCCGCCGACGGTCGCCCGGAGCACTCGGTCACCTTCCGCGAGGGCCTGCGCCGGGCCGTTGGCGACAAGGCCAAACTGGTCTACGCCAAGGGCGCCAACGTCACGGGCGACAAGGCGATGTTCGACTACCTGAACTTCCTCAACTTCGCCGCGCCGGAAATCATCAACGACCCTCGCCCTGCCGCGGTATTGATCGACGAAGCGGTCAAGGCCGCCAAGCAGTCCGACGTGGTGGTGGCCGTGGTTGGTGAATCGCGCGGCATGTCCCACGAGTCCTCCAGCCGCACCACCCTGGAAATCCCCGAGTCCCAGCGCGCGCTGATCAAAGCTCTGAAAGCCACCGGCAAACCGCTGGTGCTGGTGCTGATGAACGGCCGGCCGCTGTCGCTGGCCTGGGAACGCGAACAGGCCGATGCGATCCTGGAAACCTGGTTCAGCGGTACCGAAGGCGGTAACGCCATCGCCGATGTGCTGTTCGGCGACTACAACCCGTCGGGCAAGCTGGCCATCACCTTCCCGCGCTCGGTCGGGCAGATCCCGATGTACTACAACCACCTGCGCATCGGCCGGCCGTTTACCCCAGGCAAGCCAGGCAACTACACCTCGCAGTACTTCGAAGAACCGAACGGCCCGCTGTACCCCTTCGGCTACGGCCTGAGCTACAGCGACTTCAGTCTCTCGGGCCTGAACCTGTCGAGCAAGTCGGTGAAGCAGGGCCAGGATCTGCAAGCCAGTATCGTGGTCAAGAACACCGGCAAGCGTGACGGCGAAACCGTGGTGCAGTTGTACGTTCAGGATGTGTCCGCATCCATGAGCCGTCCGGTCAAGGAGCTGAAGAACTTCCAGAAGGTCATGCTCAAGGCGGGTGAAGAACGCACCTTGCACTTCACCCTCAAGGCCGACGACCTGAAGTTCTACAACGGCCAACTGCAATGGGCAGCGGAACCGGGTGAGTTCCGGGTTCAGGTCGGCCTGGACTCGCAGGCTGTGCAAGAACAGAGCTTCGAGCTGCTGTAAAACGTTGCCATGCTCCAAGGGAAGGCCAGGAGGCCTTCCCCACTGCCGGGACTTGCACCATGCCTTCTTCCTTTCGCGCCCTGCGTCTGGGCCTGATTCTGTTCTTCATCCTCGCCGGCACCCTGCTGACCGCAGGCTGGGCCATGCACCATGCCAAGCGCCAATCGATGGTCGAGGATGCACGCCGGGCCAGCGAGCAACTTGGGCTGTATGCCACCTCGCTGCATACCCTGATCGAACGTTACCGTGCGCTGCCCGCCGTGCTGGCCCTGGACCCGGAACTGATCAGCGCCTTGCGCGGCCCGGTCGCTGGCACAGTGCAGGACGCCCTCAACCGCAAGCTGGAGCGCATCAATGGCGCGGCCAACTCCTCGACCCTGGAGTTGCTCGACCGCACGGGCCTGGCGGTGGCCGCCAGCAACTGGCGCCTACCCAGCACCTATGTCGGTTCCAACTATGGTTTCCGCCCCTATTTCAAACAGACCCGCAGCCAGGGTAGCGGCCGTTTCTACGCGGTCGGCGTGACCAGTGGCGTGCCGGGATATTTTCTGTCCAGCGCCGTGCAGGACGAGAACAGCCGCTTTCTCGGCGCCATGGTGGTCAAGCTGGAGTTCCCCGAGCTTGAGCGCGAGTGGCGCCAGGGCAGCGATATCCTCCTGGTCAGCGACGCCCGCGGGATCATCTTCATCGCCAACCAGGACGGCTGGCGTTACCGCGAACTGCAACCGCTGAGCAGCGCCGACCGCGCCGAACTGGCCGTCACCCGCCAGTACGACAAGCAACCGCTGGTGCCGCTGCAGCACCATGTGCTCAGCAGCTTCGACAGCAACAGCCATCTGACGCGCGTGCAGGGCCCGGAAGGCTCCACCGACTACCTGTGGGAGAGCCTGCCGCTGGAAGCCGAAGGCTGGACCCTGCACCTGCTGCGCAAGCCGCAGGTCAGCGAAGACGGACGCAACGCTGCGCTGGCCGCCGCCGCGGTATGGCTAAGCGTGGTTTTCGCCCTGCTGTTCATCAGCCAGCGCCTGCGCCTGGCGCGCTTGCGCCAGCGCAGCCGCGAAGAGCTCGAACGCCTGGTCCAGGCCCGCACCCGCGACCTGCGCACCGCCCAGGAAGGCCTGGTGCAATCGGCCAAGCTGGCGGCGCTGGGGCAGATGTCGGCGGCCCTGGCCCACGAAATCAACCAGCCGCTGACCACCCAGCGCATGCAACTGGCAACCCTGCGCCTGTTGCTCGACAACCAGCGCCTGGACGAAGCACGCCAGGCCCTGGAACCGCTGGAACAGATGCTTACGCGCATGGCGGCGCTCACCGGGCACCTGAAGACCTTCGCCCGCAACAGCCCCAGCGGCCTGCGCGAACGCCTGGACCTGGCCACCGTGGTCGACCAGGCGCTGCAGTTGCTCGATGCGCGCATCCGCGCCGAGGACGTCAGCGTCGCCCTGTACCTGGCCCGTCCGGCCTGGGTGCGCGGCGATGCGATCCGCCTTGAGCAAGTGCTGATCAACCTGCTGCGCAATGCCCTGGATGCCATGGCGCAAAAGAGCTACAAACGCCTGGAGGTACGCATCGATGCCGAACAGGACCACTGGCGCCTGAGCGTGCTCGACAGCGGCGGCGGTATTGCTGCCGAACATCTTGCCTGCGTCTTCGATCCATTCTTCACTACCAAGCCGGTGGGCGAAGGTTTGGGCCTGGGCCTGGCGATTTCCTATGGCATCATTCACGAGGCCGGTGGTCGCCTGCAGGTCGACAACCAACCCGGCGGCGCCCGTTTCAGCCTGACCTTGCCTATGGACCCGGAACCCGCATGTTGAACAGCGTGATGGTCGTCGACGATGAAATCAGCATCCGCACTGCCGTGGAGCAGTGGCTGAGCCTGTCCGGCTTCCAGGTGCAGTTGTTCAGCCGCGCCGAAGACTGCCTCCAGCAACTGCCCGGGCACTTTCCCGGGGTGATTCTCAGCGACGTGCGCATGCCCGGCATGGACGGCCTGCAATTGCTCGAACAACTGCAGGCCAGCGATGCCGACCTGCCGGTGATCCTGCTGACCGGCCATGGCGACGTGCCGATGGCGGTCGAGGCCATGCGTAATGGTGCCTACGATTTTCTCGAAAAACCCTTCAGCCCCGAGGCCCTGCTCGGCAGCCTGCGCCGTGCCCTGGAAAAACGCCAGCTGGTACTGGAGAACCGCCGCCTGTACGAACAGGCCGACTTGAAGGTACGCCTTGAGGCCAGTTTGCTGGGCATGTCCCAGGGCATGCAGCAACTGCGCAAGCAGGTGCTGGACCTGGCCAACCTGCCAGTCAATGTGCTGATTCGTGGCGAAACCGGCAGCGGCAAGGAGCAGGTCGCGCGCTGCCTGCATGACTTCGGCCCGCGCGCCGGCAAGCCGTTCGTCGCGCTCAACTGCGCGGCGATCCCCGAGCAACTGTTCGAAGCCGAGTTGTTCGGCCATGAAAGCGGCGCCTTCACCGGCGCTCAGGGCAAGCGCATCGGCAAACTTGAATACGCCAATGGCGGTACGGTGTTTCTCGACGAAATCGAAAGCATGCCACTGGCCCAGCAGGCCAAACTGCTGCGGGTGGTGCAGGAGCAGAAACTCGAACGCCTGGGCGCCAACCAGAGCATCAGCGTCGACTTGCGGATCATTGCCGCAACCAAGCCCGACCTGCTCGAGGAAGCCCGGGCCGGGCGCTTTCGCGAAGATCTGGCCTATCGCCTGAACGTCGCTGAATTGCGCCTGGCACCGTTGCGCGAGCGGCGCGAAGACATCCCACTGCTGTTCAACCATTTTGCCCGCCTGGCCGCCGAGCGCGTCGGCCGTACTGCACCGATGCTCAATGGTACGCAACTGGGCAGGCTGCTCGGCCATGACTGGCCGGGCAATGTTCGCGAACTGGCCAACGCCGCAGAACGTCATGCCCTGGGGCTAGGCGAGCCGGAACCGGCGCAAATCGAAACAGGGCAATCGCTGGCAGCCCAGCAGGAGGCCTTCGAGGCCCAATGCCTGCGCGCCGCCTTGAGCCGGCACAAGGGTGAGATCAAGGCGGTAATGGAAGAGCTGCAACTACCGCGGCGCACCCTCAACGAGAAGATGCAGCGCCACGGCCTACTACGCGAGGATTTTCTCGGGCCCGCTTGATCGAAGCAGTTGACCACCATAAGCGGACTTTCGCCTACCCACCCATATGGATAGGCGGTTTTCCGCTCACCCTATCCATTCGACCCTTCTAGACCGGGCCTCCAGCACCTGGCACAGCTTCTGCTATAGCCCTGGCAGGCTGCGTTTCGGCGCGCTCCACAAAAACAACTATGAAGGTCCCTTCGATGGATAACTCCACCACCCTGCCAGCCGGGGCGGCCGTTGCGCCCGCCGCGGACAAAACCACCCGAAGCCGCCTGAAGTCGATTTTCAGCGGTTCGATCGGCAATATGGTCGAATGGTACGACTGGTACGTCTACGCCGCATTCTCGCTGTACTTCGCCAAAGCCTTCTTCCCCGCTGGCGACACCACTGCCCAACTGCTCAATACCGCCGCGATCTTCGCCGTGGGCTTTTTGATGCGCCCGATCGGCGGCTGGCTGATGGGCATCTACGCCGACCGCAAGGGCCGCAAGGCCGCACTGATGGCCTCGGTCCTGCTAATGTGCGCAGGCTCGCTGGTCATCGCCCTGACCCCGGGCTATGAAACCATCGGCGTTGCAGCACCGGTGCTGTTGGTCATCGCCCGGCTGATGCAAGGCCTGTCGGTGGGTGGCGAATACGGCACCTCGGCCACCTACCTGAGCGAGATGGCCACCAAGGAACGTCGTGGCTTCTTCTCCAGCTTCCAGTATGTGACGCTGATTTCCGGCCAGCTCATCGCCCTGGCGGTGCTGATCATCCTGCAGCAGACCCTGACCACCGAGCAGCTGTATGCCTGGGGCTGGCGCGTACCCTTCGTGATCGGCGCGCTGTGCGCAGTGGTTGCCCTGTACCTGCGTCGCGGCATGGAAGAAACCGCCTCCTTCACCAAGAAGGAAAAGTCCAAGGAAAGCCTGATGCGCACCCTGATGCGCCATCCCAAAGAGCTGGCCACCGTGGTCGGCTTGACCATGGGCGGCACCCTGGCCTTCTACACCTACACCACCTACATGCAGAAGTACCTGGTAAACACGGTAGGCATGAGCATCAGTGACTCGACCACCATCTCGGCGGCGACCCTGTTCCTGTTCATGTGCCTGCAGCCGGTCATCGGCAGCCTCTCCGACAAGATCGGCCGGCGTCCGATCCTGATCGCCTTCGGCGTGCTCGGCACCCTGTGCACAGTACCGATCCTCACCACCCTGCACACCATCCAGACCTGGTGGGGCGCGTTCTTCCTGATCATGGCGGCGCTGATCATCGTCAGCGGCTATACCTCGATCAACGCAGTGGTCAAAGCCGAGCTGTTCCCCACCGAAATCCGTGCCTTGGGCGTTGGCCTGCCGTACGCCCTGACCGTGTCGATCTTCGGCGGTACTGCGGAGTACGTTGCGCTGTGGTTCAAGAGCATCGGCATGGAAACAGGCTATTACTGGTACGTGACTGCCTGTATCGCCTGCTCGCTGCTGGTGTATGTGTTCATGAAGGACACCCGCAAACATTCGCGGATTACCACGGACTGACGTCTAGCCACAGGCAATAAGAAGGGGGCATCCGCCAGCGGATTGCCCCCTTTTTTGTTTATGGCGCTTTAACGCGCAATTAATTTTTGCTCTTCATTGTTCAACTATCCAATCGCGGGGCAAGCCCGCTCCCACAGAAGTCTGTGTAGGAGCGGGCTTGCCCCGGGATAGAGGCTAAACTGTTGCCATACATATCGATATATTTGATTTTTAAGTGCGAATTTTTGCGCTTTTTAATCAAATTAATCGGAGTAGCATTCAATCCATAGAAACAAACACCCCCTCACCACCTCGGAGCAACAACCATGAAAAGCAAACTGATCCTGACCCTGGCCTTCTCGGTACTGGCTGCCAACGCTTTCGCCGAAGACGGCTTCGACCGCACCAACAGCCACAACTTCAGCGCCGTGCAAACCCAGTCGGCCACTTATGCAGAAGACGGTTTTGATCGTACCGGTGGTGCCAAATTTGCCGAAGATGGCTTCGATCGCACTGGTGGCGCGAAATTCGCCGAAGACGGTTTCGATCGCACCCAGGCCCATCGCATCAGCTAAGCCCTGATGCAACGCAGTCAGCCCGGCTTCGGCCGGGCTTAGTTGTTTTCAGCACGGCAAAGCCTTGGCACACTAGAGGCTTACTCACGAAGGACGGCTTTCGGGCCAGCGCAGATGTATTACTACGAACCGGCAAAAGGCCACGGCCTACCCCATGATCCGTTCAATGCCATCGTCGGCCCACGCCCGATAGGCTGGATTTCCTCCCAGGACGCCGAAGGTCGCTTGAACCTTGCGCCCTACAGCTTCTTCAACGCCTTCAACTACATTCCGCCGATCATCGGTTTCTCAAGCGTCGGGCGCAAAGACAGCCTGAACAACATCGAGCAGACCGGTGAGTTCGCCTGGAACCTGGCCACCCGGCCACTCGCCGAAGCCATGAACCAGAGCTGCGCCGCCGTCGCTCCACAGGTCGACGAGTTTGCCCTGAGCGGGCTGACTCCGGTGGCATCAAAGGTAATTGCCGTGCCGCGGGTACAAGAGAGCCCGGTGTCGTTCGAGTGCAAGGTGACGCAGATTATCCAGCTGCAACGCGCCGACCAGGCCCTGGTGCCCAGTTGGTTAATTATGGGTGAAGTGGTGGCCGTGCATATCGCCGAGCATCTGCTCAAGGATGGCATTTACGATACCGCCGCCGGCCAGCCGATCCTGCGTGGCGGCGGCCCGGCGGACTACTTTGAACTGGGTAACCTGTTCAAGATGGCCCGCCCGCAGGTCAACGGCTGAGTTACCAGACCAGCTCGGCGTCGTCATCGACGCCCTGCAGGCGCTCAAGCTCGACACAGGCCGCTTCATCAGCAGCCAGGGCAGTGTTGAAGGTCTGCCCTGCAAGAACCTTGTGAAAGCGCGGTGCCCCGGAGGCGCCCAGGCCTTTGACGGCGATGGCGGCGTGATAACCGTCCTCGCCGCGTACCGCCGCCGATACTGCTTCGAACTGGGAAAATTCTTTACGTGCCATGTGCTTTGAAATCCACATCAATTGCCTGAAGCCGCCATTCTAACCTGCGCAAGGCTCGCCGAAGGTATGCAGGTCGAGGCTGTCGACCACTCGCGCCTGCACCAGCTCGCCGAATAGCTCAAGGGTCGGTGAAGCGAAGTAACCACTCATCGCTTGCTGATCGCGCCAAAAACCACTGAGTAGCCACAGGTCGGCGTCGGCCTGGGAGCGCTGGAGGCTGAAATTCAGACAACCAGGCGCTTGGCGCGACGGTTCCAGCAGGTGACGCAAGCGCTCGCCCAACTCCTCTGAACGACCGCTGCTGGCCCGGATAAATGCAAGGTGGGTGACCGAATGTGCCGAGGTCATGTGCGTTCTCCATGTGCAGCCAGATGAAAATGCCAGGTTGCACAGGTTAGGCCACGTACCCGTGCGACGGTTAGGCGATTCCTGCCGAGCGCTTGCCTGATCCTGCGTTCGCTGCAGGATCAGGCAAGCGCTCGGCAGCTTTCGACTAGCGCCCTGACTTGCACAAACCTATCCTGCAGGCGTTCTCTGAGGAATTATTCCGATGCCTGCAATCGACCCCGACCGCCTGATCCTCGACCCGGCCCTGGAGCACCAGCGCCAGGAGCTGGCCGAACTTATCCATCGTCATGCGCCACGCCAGGCGGGTGACGAGTCGGTGGTCGAGGACCTGTTTCTGGCGCGCTACGAAGAAAGCGTACGCTCGCTGCCGGCCCTGGCCAAACCTGCGCTGTGCATCCTGGCCCATGGCAGCAAGGAAGTGAGCCTGGGCGATGAGCGTTACATGTATGACCCGTTGCATTACATGGTGGTCTCGGTGGCATTGCCGATCAGCGGCGTGCTGCTGGAAGCCAGCCCGGCAAACCCCAGCCTGGGCCTGCGCCTGAACATTGACCCGGCGCAGATCAACAACCTGCTGGCCGATGCCGGCCCTCTGGGCGTACCGGCGCTGCCGTCGGGCCGCGGCCTGTATGTGGAGCGTACCGACCCGCTGCTGCTCGATGCGCTGTTGCGGTTGATTCGCCTGCTGGATTCGCCCAAGGACATCCCGATCCTTGCACCGCTGATCCAGCGCGAGATCCTCTACCGGCTGCTGCGTGGGCCACAGGGTTATCGGCTCTATGAAATTGCCATGGCCAACAGCCAGACCCACCGGGTGTGCCAGGCCATCGAATGGCTCAATCAACATTTCCATCGACCGCTGCGCATCGATGAACTGGCGCGGGAGGTCAACCTGAGCACCTCGACCTTGCATCACCGCTTCAAGGCACTGACCTCCATGAGCCCGTTGCAGTACCAGAAGCAGCTGCGCCTGCAGGAAGCGCGACGGCTGATGCTCAATGACGGGCTGGAAGCGGCGGTGGCCGGTTATCGGGTGGGCTATGAAAGCCCCTCGCAGTTCAGCCGGGAATACAGCCGGTTGTATGGGGCTCCTCCGGTAAGGGACTTGGCCAAATTGCGCAATGCGCTTTAGATTGCCCTGACCACGTGTTTGATCTCCTGAAACGCACTCAACCCCCAAGGTCCCAGCTCCCGCCCCAGGCTGCTTTGCTTGTATCCACCCCAAGCGGTCTGCGGGAAGATCACCTGCGGCGCGTTGATCCATACCAGCCCCGCCTGCAGCCCATTGGCGACCCGCTCAGCCGCCTGCAAGTCACGGCTGAGCACACTGGCCACCAGGCCGAATTCGGTGTCGTTGGCCAGCGCCAGCGCCTCGGCTTCAGTGGCAAACGAACGCACGCACAACACCGGGCCAAAGATCTCCTCGCGCCACAAGGCGCTGTCCAGCGGCACCTCGGTGAACACTGTAGGGCTGACGAAATAACCACAAGGCAGATCCGCCGGCCGTGAACCACCACAAAGCAACTGCGCCCCCGCTTGCACACCCGCGGTGATGTGCGCCTGGACCCGCTGGTACTGGGCCTGATTGACCAGTGGGCCCATTTCGCTTGCACCACTGAACGGCTCACCGACACGAATCGCCTCAGTGCGAGCCTTCAGCGCATCGATAAAGGCCGGGTACAGGGTTTCGGCTACCAGCACCCGGCTGGTGGCCGAGCACATTTGCCCGGCATTGAAAAAACCACCCAGGCAGGCCAGCTCCACCGCAAGCGCCAGGTCGGCTTCTTCGAGCACCAACAAGGACGACTTGCCGCCCAGTTCCAGGCTCACGCCCTTGATCGTCTCCGCCGCCCGCTGCATGACCTGCACCCCCACCGCATTGCTGCCGGTGAAGGAAATCTTGGCGATACGCGGATCACCCGCCAACGGTGCACCCACTGCTAGCCCAGTACCACAAACCAGGTTGAACACCCCTTCCGGCAGCCCTGTTTCGGCGATGATCGCTGCCAGTTCCAGCTCGGCCAGCGGCGTGACTTCCGAAGGTTTGAGCACCACACAGCAACCTGCCGCCAAGGCTGGCGCCAGCTTCCAGGCGGTGGTGACCATGGGGAAGTTCCACGGCACGATCAGACCGACCACGCCGCACGCTTCACGACGCACCCGGGCGACAAAGTCTTCGCTGGGCAGCGCCACCGAGCGGTCGCGTCCAAGGTTGTCCGCAAGCTCCGCGTAATAGCCGAAAGTGGCGACAACATCATCGACATCGATATGGGCTTCAGCCAGCGGCTTGCCGTTGTTGCTGGCTTGCAACTGCACCAGGCGCTCGCGGCGTGCTTCAACGCCCTCGGCAATGGCCCGCAGAAGGGCCGCACGGGTCGGCCCGCTGGACGCGGACCACTCAATAAACGCCGCCTGGGCCGCCAGCGTTGCCCGCTCGACCGCCGCGGCATCGCCACCGGCCACTTCGGCCAGCACCTGCTCATTGCTCGGGTTGATCACTGTCAGTGTCTGGGAGCCATGCTGCCAGACGCCTTCGATGTAGAGACCAGGCAGCTTGATCATGCTGGCACCGCCTGCATCCAGGTGGCCTGGTCGATTTCGATCAGGCTCGGGCCCTTGCGATCGCAGGCCTGGCGCAAGGCTTCGCGCAGTTGGGCGACGTCACCCACTGACTCGGCACTGCAGCCCAGGGCCTTGGCGACACCGATAAAATCAGGGGTGTAGATATCGACGCCGACCGGTTCGATGGCGCGGTTGACCATGTAGCGCTTGATCTCTTCATAACCCTGGTTATTCCACAGCAGCACGATCAGCGGTACCTGCGCCTCACGGGCACTGGCCAGCTCCGGCAGGGTGAACTGCAGGCCGCCATCGCCGATCAGGCACACCACCGGTGCGCGCTCGGCCGCCGCCTGCGCGCTGCCCAACCAGGCGCCCATGGCCGCTGGCAGTGCGTACCCCAGGGTGCCATAGCCGGTCGAGGCGTTGAACCAGCGCCGCGGTTGGTCCATGTCCAGGGTCAGGTTGCCGGTGTACACCGGTTGCGTCGAATCCCCGACCAGCACTGCGCCGGGCAGGGTTTCGAGAATAGTGTTGAGCATGCGCGTCTGGCTGCGCATCGGCAGGTCGCGCTCGCTTTCCAGCACTTCACGCAGGCGTGCGGCACGCGCCGCGCCCCACTCGCTGCTGCGCACAGGTGCCGGTTGTTCGGCCAGGGCGACCAGCAAGGCCTGGGTAGCAAGGGTCGAATCAGCGACCAGGGCGACCTTCGGCGGGTAGTTGCGTACGGTCTGGTCGGGGTCGATATCGATGCGCAGCAGCTCGCCCGGGATCTCGAAGCCGCCCTTGAAGGTCACGTCGTAGTCGGTCTCGGCAAGCTCGGTGCCTATCGCCAGCACCACATCGGCCTCG
This sequence comes from Pseudomonas rubra, assembly GCF_028656935.1. Classification (GTDB taxonomy): domain Bacteria; phylum Pseudomonadota; class Gammaproteobacteria; order Pseudomonadales; family Pseudomonadaceae; genus Aquipseudomonas; species Aquipseudomonas rubra. Next base: position 160,877 of record NZ_JAMDGZ010000035.1, on the reverse strand, counting down.
GCGACCAGGGCGCGAGTGGCCAGCAACGATTGGGTCGAGCCGATCTGCAACGGGTGGCTGGCCGGCAATACGCCCTTGGCGTTGATGGTCAGCGCTACCGGTGCCTGCAGGTACTCAGCCAGGCGGGTCAGCGCGGCGCTGGCATCGATGGCACCGCCACCGGCCAAAATCAGTGGGCGACGCGCTGCCGCCAGCATCCCGGCCATTTGCGCAACGGGCGCAGGCGCAGCGCCGGCGCGAGCGATACGCACCGGCGCACTGGCCAGCAGGTGGTCAGCCTCTTGCACCAGTACATCCAGCGGAATCTCGATATGCACCGGGCGCGGACGGGCGCCATCAAACACTGCAAAAGCACGGGCCAGTACCGACGGCAGGTCATCAGCGCTCATCAAGGTGTGGGAGAACGCCGCCACCCCAGCCACCAGATTGCCTTGCGCTGGCAGCTCATGCAGCTTGCCGCGCCCGCCGCCAAGCTGGTCGCGTGACTGCACGCTGGAAATCACCAGCATCGGAATCGAATCGGCGTAGGCCTGGCCCATGGCGGTGGTGATATTGGTCATGCCTGGGCCGGTGATGATGAAGCACACGCCCGGCTTGCCACGGGTACGCGCATAGCCGTCAGCCATGAAGCCTGCGCCTTGCTCGTGGCGCGGGGTGATGTGGCGGATGCTTGAACGCGCCAGGCCGCGATAGAGCTCCACGGTATGCACGCCGGGAATCCCGAAGACATGGTCAACACCATAGTCTTCAAGGAGTTTTACCAGTACTTCGCCGCAAGTTACCATGATCATATGCCTGTAGTTGTTCGGGAAACGGCCTTTATTGGACCGCCCGACGGCTACCTGCACAATGCAAAAAAGCTCATACTAGCCATGTCCTCAGATCATGGCTAAAGCCGATGAAACGCCTGCCTCCCCTGCCTGCCCTGCACACCTTTCTGATCACGGCCCAGTGCTGCAACTTCACCCGCGCTGCGCAACAGTTGCATATCACCCAAGGGGCAGTAAGCCGGCAGATCGCCGGGCTGGAAGAACACCTGGGCTACCCGCTGTTCCTGCGCCAGGCTCGAGGCCTGAGCCTGACCCGCGAAGGCCAGGACTGGCTGCCACGAGTGCAGCAGGTATTCGCCTTGCTCGAAGAAGGGGTGCGCCAGGTCGGCGCACGCAGTACCACATTGCAGCTCAAGGCGCCGACCTGCGTGATGCGCTGGCTGCTGCCGCGCCTGATGGAGTGGCAAGCGCTGCGCCCGGACGCGCCGGTGGAGCTGACCACCACGGTGCAGCATGGGGTGGATTTTCGTCACGAAGTATTCGATGCCGCGGTGGTCTATGGCGCTCGGCCCAACCATGGCCTGCCGACCCTGAAACTGTTCGATGAACAACTGACGCCGGTGTGTGCGCCGCAACTGCTCAGCGGCGCCCTGCCCTTGCAGCAGGTCGCCGACCTTGACCAGCACATGCTCCTGCATCCGACCCGCGACCAACGCGACTGGAACGCCTGGCTCAGCGCCGCCGGGGCGAGCCTGCCCCGCCAGGGCAAGGGCCAGCATTTCGAAACCCTGGACATGGCCATGTCGATGGCCTCCCAGGGAACCGGGGTAGCCATCGGCGACCGGGCGCTGATCGGCGATGACCTCAAGTGCGGTCGGTTGGTCACCCCGTTTGCACTCAAGGTCAGCACCGGCCAGGCCTATTACCTGGTGCGACCCCAAGGGGCGGCTTCAGCGGCTATGACGGAACTGCTCGCCTGGTTGTGCGAGCAGGCCCAGGCCCCTCAATAACCCACAGTGAAGCGCTGGCGCGAGTGCGCCGGCTTTTCCACTTCATCGAGCATGGCAATGGCGTAGTCGGCAAAGCTGATCCAGCTCTTGCCGTCGGCGCCGATCAACAGGTGGTCCTTGCCCAGCGTGTAAGCGCCGCTGCGGGCACCTTCGACAAATTCTGCCGAGGGTGACAGGAAGGTCCAATCCAGGTCCTGTTCCTGACGCAAGGTATCAAGGTAGTGACCACCGGCGGTTGCCTCGGCCTTGTAGGCCTCGGGGAAATCTGGGCTGTCGATGACCTTATGCCCCGACGGCAGCAGCAAGCTACCGGCGCCACCGACAACCAGCAGGCGCTTGACCCCGGCCTTCTTCACCGGCTCGATGATGGCCTGTGGCTTGATGCTGGAAAAATGCGCAGCACTCAGCACCACGTCATGCCCAGCGACGGCCTGTTGCAGGGCAGCGCTGTCGCTGACATCCAGCGCCACGGTGTTGACCCCTTCACGCCCCTGCAGCTTCGAAGGATCACGGGCAATGGCGGTAACGCTATGGCCACGGCGCAGGGCCTCTTCCAGCAACTGGCTACCGGCACGGCCGGTAGCACCAATGATTGCGATCTTGCTCATGGGAACTCTCCAGTCAGAATGAATTGACGCTTACCACTTCATCTCGCCCTTGGCGACCTTGGCACCGAGCTCCAGCGAACTCTCTTCGCCCAGCTCCGGGTAACGCTTTTTCATCGCCGCGATCAGTTCCGCGGCATTGCCAGCCTTGGCGGTTTCTTCGTCAAAGGCGCGGATATAGTCCGCAGTGAACTGCACCGACTTGAGCGAGCGGCTGCTCTGGCCCAGGTAGTGACCCGGGATCACGGTGTCAGGCTTGAGCTGTTCGATGCGCTTGAGGGTCGCCAGCCAGTCCTTGTGCGATTGCGCCGACTGGGTATCAGCCATCCACACGTGCAGATTCTCGGCGACCACCACGCCACCGACTACCGCTTTGATCGATGGAATCCACACAAAGCTGCGGTCCGGCTGCGGGCCGTCAAGGCCAATCACTTCCAGGCGCTGGCCTTCAAGTTTCAGTTCATTGCCTTGCAACACCTGCGGAACGATCAATTTTTCCGGTTTGTCGGCGCCCATCTGCGGGCCCCAGTAGGCGAGCTTGCCGTCCATGGTCTGCTTGATATGGGCAACGGTCGCCGCCGACGCCACGACCTTGGCCTTGGGGTAGGCATGGGTCAGGGTCTGCAGGCCGAAGTAATAGTCCGGGTCGCCGTGGCTGATATAAATAGTGGTCAGATTTTTGCCGCTCGCTTGCAGCTTGGCCAGTACCTGCTCCGCCTGGCCCTTGCCGAACTGGGCATCGACCAGAATGGCATCATGCTTGCCGCTGACGATCACCGAACTGACCGGAAACAGGGCGTTGGTATCGGGGTTGTAGACATCCAGGCTCAGCGGCTCGGCGGCTGAAGCCTGGGCCATGGCCCCCAGCGTTGCGAAGGCCAGCAGCAGGCGGCGTAGGGAAAACGAACGAGGCATCGGGCAATTCCTGTGAGGTGGGCGATGAACAACAGCTTAGTTGCACGATCCGTCACAAAAAATGCGATGCTTAGGATTAGTTTGTTTCTAAAAGCGGGCAAATCATGGATCGTCTGACAGCAATGCGGGTCTTCGTCAGCGTGGTCGACCTGGGCAGCCAATCGGCCGCCGCCGACCATCTGGAGCTTTCCCGGCCGGTGGTTTCCAGGTACCTGGCCGAGCTTGAGGACTGGGTCGGCGCACGCCTGATGCAGCGCACTACGAGGCGCCTGAGCCTGACTGCGGCCGGCCAGGAAACCCTGCCGCGCTGCCGGCAGATGCTCGATCTTGCCGGTGACCTGCAGGCAGCCGTCAGCACCCCGAACGATGCTCCGCGCGGCGAGTTGCGCATCAGTGTCAGCACCTCGTTCGGCCAGGCGCAGTTGATGGACGCCGTGGCCGATTACGTCAAACGCTACCCTGGGGTGAAAATCGACCTGCAGATGCTCGACCGCACGGTGAACCTGGTGGATGAGCGCATCGATCTTGCGATCCGCACCAGCAACGATCTGGACCCCAACCTCATTGCCCGCCGCCTGAGCGTTTGCCGCTCGGTGATTTGCGCCTCCCCCGCCTACCTGCAGCAGCACCCGGCGCCTGAGCAGGTCCAGGACCTCAGCCAGCATAACTGCCTGACCCACTCCTACTTCGGCCGTAGCCTTTGGCACTTTCACCTGGACGGTGAGGTGGTCTCGGTGCCGGTGCAGGGCAATATCAGCGCCAATGAGGCCATGACCCTGCAACGGGCGGCACTGGCCGGCGCGGGCGTGGCGATGCTGCCGACTTACCAGGCCGCCGACGCCCTGCGCAGCGGTCAGCTGATTCGCCTGTTGCCCCAGGCCAAACCGCGGGAACTGAACCTCAACGCCGTGTACACCTCACGCAAGCACATGCCGGCGACCCTGCGCAGCATGCTCGACTTCCTTGCCGAGCGCTTTACCGCCGAGCCGATCTGGGACCGCGACCTGCTCTAGATCGGGCGTACCTGGACAAGCTGACCTATGCTTTGAATAGCACCTGTACGTGGTTGGCAGGAGGTGAGCATCATGGGCGTCAAATCCAGAAAATGCGCCGTTGTCTGTGCCATGGCCGCTGCCGTCGGGCTGTATGCCGCCGCAGCCTACCGGGTCGAACAGATTCGCAATCAACCTTACTCCGCCGCCAGTTGCAGCCTGGCTCACTGCGTGCCGCACACCGCGACACTGAGCGCACTCAAGTAGCGTGACGTGCAGCCTGCTGACGAAAGTCACTGGGGGCCTTACCGGTCAGGCGGCGGAAGAACCGCGAAAAGTACGCAGGGTCGGTAAAGCCCAGGCTTTCGGCCAGTTGCTTGATGCTCAGGCTGGTGTAGATCAGCTCGCGCTTGGCCTCGAGCAGCAAGCGTTGATGGATGATCTGCAACGCCGACTGCCCGGCCAGTTCACGGCAGATGCTGTTCAGATGGGCCACCGAAATCCCCACTTGATGGGCCAGCGCCTCGACGCTCGGCTGCTGGCGAAACTGCTGCTCGACCTGGGAGTTGAAACGCTCCAGGTACTCCCGCCCGCGCGCCACTGCCAGCCCTTGGCCATGGCGCTGCAAGCATTGGCGGCTAATCCACACCACCAGCAGATTGATCAGCGAGCGCAACTGCAAATCGCGCCCGGGTTGCTCCTGCTGATACTCCTGCTGCAAGGCGCTGAACAGACTGTACAAATGGGTGCGGTCAGCGCCTGCCAGGTAAGTGCCCGCCTGGGCCAGGGCCGCTGGCGCGCCTGCCAGTTGTGTGTGCAGCACGTTCACCAGGGGCGCCGCCAGGGTGACCACGTAGCCGTCGACATCGCTGGAAAACCGGAATCCATGCACGCACAACGCCGGTACCACCTGGATGGCGGCCTGATCCAGGCGCTGGACCCGGCCTTCCACTTCGATCTCAGCCTGCCCTGTGTAGAGGAACAGCAACTGGCACAGGTCGGCATGTCGATGGGGTTCTATCTCCCAATCGTGCACACGGCTGCGCACCGGGATCGACTCGCAGTGCAGCAAGTCCGGGGTCGGCCACTGCAACTGCTCGCCATACAGTTTGAATACCGGAATCGACGCCTTGCTCATGGTTCAACGCTCTCCAGGACGGTGCCCGATAATCGCACCGATTGGTGAAAAGTCCTGCTTCACACCACTTTTATCCCTTCTTTGCTCGTCTTTCCAAGCGAAAAATGCAAGCACAACAATCATAAGCTGCTTGCAGCCCTGTGCTGAAGCCTGCCTGGGATAACAACAATGAAGACTCAAGTCGCAATTATCGGTGCCGGCCCTGCTGGCCTGCTGCTCGGCCAGTTACTGCACAAGGCCGGGATCGCCAACGTCATCGTCGAGCGCCAAAGCGCCGACTACGTGCTCGGGCGCATCCGTGCCGGGGTGCTGGAACAGGGCATGGTCGAATTGTTGCGCGAAGCCGGGGTTGGCGCGCGCATGGACGCCGAAGGCCTGCCCCACAGTGGCTTTGAACTGGCTTTCGATGGGCGACGCGAACATATTGACCTCAAGGGCCTGACCGGCGGCAAAGGCGTCATGATCTATGGCCAGACCGAAGTCACCCGCGACCTGATGCAAGCGCGTCAAGCCTGCGGCGCAGTCACCGTTTATCAAGCCAACAATGTACGCCCCCACGACCTCAAGTCTGACCACCCTTACCTGACCTTCGAAAAAGACGGTGAAGTGCAGCGTCTGGACTGTGATTACATTGCCGGCTGCGACGGTTATCACGGTATCGCCCGGCAATCGATTCCTGCGCAAGCGCTGAAGATATTCGAACGGGTCTACCCATTCGGCTGGCTCGGGGTGCTGGCCGACACCCCGCCGGTTAGCGACGAACTCGTCTATGCCCGCCACGAGCGCGGCTTTGCCCTGTGCAGCATGCGCTCACCGACCCGCACCCGATACTACGTTCAGGTTCCAGCTGAGGAGAAGGTCGAGGACTGGTCCGATGAGCGCTTCTGGAGCGAACTCAAATCACGCCTGCCGACTGATCTGGCCGAGCGCCTGGTCACAGGTCCCGCCATTGAAAAGAGCATCGCGCCGCTGCGCAGTTTTGTGGTTGAACCGATGCAGTACGGCAAACTGTTCCTGCTCGGTGACGCCGCGCACATCGTGCCGCCTACCGGGGCCAAGGGTCTGAACCTTGCGGCCAGTGATGTCAGCACCTTGTACAACATTCTGCGCAAGGTCTACGGCCAAGGGCGCACTGACCTGCTGGAACGCTACTCGCAGATCTGCCTGCGGCGAATCTGGAAGGCCGAACGCTTTTCCTGGTGGATGACCTCGATCCTGCACCGTTTTCCCGACAGCGATGCCTTCAGCCAACGTATCCAGCAAAGTGAGCTTGAGTACTACGTCAGCTCCGAGGCTGGTCGTACAACATTGGCAGAAAATTATGTCGGCCTGCCCTACGAGCCTATCGAGTAGACTGCACCGGCCTTGCCTGACAGGCTATTGCGCGGCAACCAGGAGGGCATTTCAACAACCGTAGCAACAAATGATCACAAAGCTTCACAAAGTGTCATTTGCGCAAGGCGGGGCTCAAGCGCAGCATATCCAGCCCGGTATCGATCCACAGCTCGGCCTGATTGAGCAGGTCGAAGCTGTCTGGCAGCAGTAGCCAGCGACGGATCAATCCGTCTATATAGGCATAAATAGCCAATGCCGCGCGATCCGGGTCCACGTCGGCGGGCAGTTGCCCGCGCTTGACTGCATTGCCCAGCGACAACGCGATATGGGCATGACAATCGACCGTCGAGGCCTGCCGTTGCTGGCGGATCTCGCACATATCATCGGTGAACTCGCATTTGTGATGCAGAATTTCATTGATTCGCCGGGTTTTCGGATCAAGCACCATCTGGTGCATCAGACGCACCAGCAGCTTGCGCATGCAGCCGAGCGGGTCGACTTCATCCTCGCTTTCACTGGCGCGCGCCAGGGCGTCCAGCGGCTCGTGCAGGCTGTCGAGCATGGCCTGAACCAGTTCGGCCTTGTCGTTGAAGTGCCAGTAGATGGCGCCACGGGTCACCCCCGCTTCCTTGGCGATATCAGCCAGGGTGGTACGCGCTACCCCGCGTTTATAGAAGGCCTTTTCCGCAGCTTCAAGAATCTGGGCACGGGTTTCCTGGGCTTCTTCTTTAGTTCGACGGACCATGGCAGTACAACCTCATCAGGCCCGGGCACGCACGCTGGGTGCCTGGGAGTAGGCCCGGGTCAGCCTCTGAAGACTGTTACCGGATGTATTAATTTGGGGGCTCGCTAGGACTGAATGCGTCGCCTGCGAGGTATTTACAAACAACCATGAATGTAAGTATATTCCTTAGCAAGCTATTTATCCACTCGACAGCATTTTTTATAGCGCACCCTTTCCATTATTCTTGAGCGTCTTCAGCTCTTGCGACCCGAGGATCTTCATGCAATTCAAGCCAGCTGTTACCGCTCTGGTTTCCGCCGTCGCCCTGGCAACCCTGCTCAGCGGCTGTAAAAAGGAAGAGGCGGCGCCTGCGGCGCAAGCTCCTCAGGTCGGCGTCGTAACCTTGCAAACCCAAGCCTATACCCTGACGTCCGACCTCCCAGGCCGTACCACCGCGTACCGCATTGCCGAGGTCCGCCCCCAGGTCAACGGCATCATTCTCAAGCGCCTGTTCAAGGAAGGCAGCGAAGTCAAGGAAGGTCAGCAGCTGTACCAGATCGACCCGTCGGTGTACGAGGCGACCCTGACCAGCGCCCAGGCCAACCTGCAATCGACCCGCTCGCTGGCCGAGCGTTACAAGCAACTGGTCGCCGAACAGGCTGTCAGCCGCCAGGAATACGACGACGCCAATGCCAAACGTTTGCAGGCTGAAGCCTCGCTGCGCAGCGCCCAGATCGACCTGCGCTACACCAAGGTCCTGGCGCCGCTGAGCGGTCGTATCGGCCGCTCTTCGGTGACCGAAGGCGCCCTGGTCAACAATGGCCAGGTCGATGCCATGGCGGTGATCCAGCAGCTCGACCCGATCTACGTTGACGTCACCCAGTCCTCGGCCGAGCTGCTCAAGCTGCGCCGCGAACTGGAAAGCGGCCAGTTGCAGAAGGTCGGCGACAACGCTGCCAAGGTCACTCTGACCCTGGAAGACGGCAGCACCTACGGCAAGGACGGTCGCCTGGAATTCTCCGAAGTCTCGGTAGACCAGACCACCGGCTCGGTGACCCTGCGTGCAGTGTTCCCCAACCCTGAACACAACCTGCTGCCAGGCATGTTCGTCCACGCGCGCCTGGCCGCCGGGGTCAACAGCGCTGCCATCCTCGCCCCGCAACAAGGCGTGACCCGCGACCTTAAAGGCCAGCCGACCGCCTTGATCGTCAACCAAGACAACAAGGTCGAACTGCGCCAGCTCAAGGCCAGCCGGACCGTGGGTAGCGACTGGCTGATCCAGGAAGGCCTGAACCCGGGCGATCGCCTGATCACCGAAGGCCTGCAGTTCGTCAAACCGGGCGTCGAGGTCAAGGTCAGCGACGCCACCAACGTCAAGCCTGCCCAGCCAACCCAGGCCAATGCATCGACTGCAGAGGCCAAAGGGGAGTAAACCATGTCGAGATTCTTTATCGATCGCCCGATCTTCGCCTGGGTGATCGCCTTGGTGATCATGCTGGTCGGCGCCTTGTCGATCCTCAAGTTGCCTATCAACCAGTACCCGAGCATCGCACCGCCGGCCATCGCCATCGCCGTGACCTACCCGGGCGCCTCGGCGCAAACCGTGCAGGACACCGTGGTTCAAGTGATCGAGCAACAGCTCAACGGTATCGACAACCTGCGCTATGTTTCCTCGGAAAGTAACTCCGACGGCAGCATGACCATTACCGCGACCTTCGAGCAGGGCACCAACCCCGACACCGCGCAGGTCCAGGTACAGAACAAGCTGAACCTGGCCACCCCGCTGTTGCCGCAAGAAGTGCAACAGCAGGGTATCCGCGTGACCAAGGCGGTGAAAAACTTCCTGCTGGTCATTGGCCTGGTGTCTGAAGACGGCAGCATGACCAAGGACGACCTGGCCAACTATATCGTCTCCAACATGCAGGACCCGATCTCGCGGACGGCCGGTGTCGGTGACTTCCAGGTGTTCGGTGCCCAGTACGCCATGCGTATCTGGCTCGACCCGGCCAAGCTGAACAAATATCAGCTGACCCCGGTCGACGTGCGCACCGCCGTGGCCGCGCAGAACGTCCAGGTGTCGTCCGGCCAGCTCGGCGGCCTGCCTGCCCTGCCCGGCACCCAGCTCAATGCCACGATCATCGGCAAGACCCGCCTGCAGACCGCTGAGCAGTTCGAAAAGATCCTGCTCAAGGTCAACCGTGACGGCTCCCAGGTACGCCTGAGCGATGTCGCCAAGGTCAGCCTCGGCGGTGAGAACTACGCGATCAGCGCACAGTTCAACGGCAAACCGGCCTCCGGCCTTGCAGTCAAACTGGCGACCGGCGCCAACGCCCTGGATACCGCCAAGGCCCTGCGCCAGACCATCAACGACCTGGAGCCGTTCTTCCCGGAAGGCATGAAGGCGGTGTTCCCGTATGACACCACGCCGGTGGTGACCGAGTCGATCAGCGGGGTAATCCACACCCTGATCGAAGCGATCGTGCTGGTGTTCCTGGTGATGTACCTGTTCCTGCAGAACTTCCGCGCCACCATCATCACCACCATGACCGTACCGGTTGTATTGCTGGGTACCTTCGGCATCCTTGCCGCCGCTGGCTTCAGTATCAACACCCTGACCATGTTCGGCATGGTGCTGGCCATCGGCTTGCTGGTGGACGATGCCATCGTCGTGGTGGAGAACGTCGAGCGGGTGATGGCCGAAGAGGGCCTGTCACCCAAGGAAGCGACCAAGAAATCCATGGGCCAGATCCAGGGTGCCCTGGTCGGTATTGCCCTTGTACTGTCGGCGGTACTGCTGCCGATGGCCTTCTTCGGCGGCTCCACCGGGGTGATCTACAAGCAGTTCTCCATCACCATCGTCTCGGCCATGGCCCTGTCGGTACTGGTGGCACTGATCTTCACCCCGGCGCTGTGCGCAACCATGCTCAAGCCGATTGCCAAGGGCGAGCACCACGTTGCCAAGCGCGGCTTCTTCGGCTGGTTCAACCGCAACTTCGACCGCAGCGTGCGTAGCTACGAAAGCGGCGTCGGCAACATGCTGCGGCACAAGGCTCCGTACCTGCTGGCCTACCTGTTGATCGTAGTCGGCATGATCTGGCTGTTCACCCGCATCCCCACGGCGTTCCTGCCTGAAGAAGACCAGGGTGTACTGTTCGCCCAGGTGCAGACTCCGGCCGGTTCCAGTGCCGAGCGCACCCAGGTGGTGATCGACGAGATGCGCAGCTACCTGCTCGACAAGGAAGCCGATACCGTTGCCTCGGTGTTCACCGTCAACGGCTTCAACTTCGCCGGTCGTGGCCAGAGCTCGGGCATGGCCTTCATCATGCTCAAGCCGTGGGGCGAGCGTTCTGCCGAGAACAACGTATTCAACCTGGCCAACCGTGCCCAGCAGCACTTCTTCAGCTTCCGCGACGCGATGGTGTTCGCCTTCGCCCCGCCTGCGGTACTGGAGCTGGGTAACGCCACCGGTTTCGACGTGTTCCTCCAGGACCGTGCCGGCGTCGGTCACGACAAGCTGATGGAAGCGCGTAACCAGTTCCTCGGCATGGCCGCGCAAAGCAAGATCCTCTCGGCAGTGCGTCCGAACGGCCTGAACGATGAACCGCAGTACCAACTGACCGTCGACGACGAGCGCGCCAGTGCCCTGGGCGTGACCATCGCCGACATCAACAACACCCTGTCGATTGCCCTGGGTGCAAGCTACGTCAACGACTTCATCGACCGCGGTCGGGTCAAGAAGGTCTACATCCAGGGTGAAGCCGGTGCGCGGATGAGCCCCGAAGACCTGCAGAAATGGTACGTGCGCAACGCCGCTGGCGAGATGGTGCCGTTCTCCTCCTTCGCCAAGGGCGAGTGGATCTACGGTGCACCGAAGCTGTCGCGTTACAACGGCGTCGAAGCCATGGAGATTCTCGGTGCACCCGCCCCAGGCTACAGTACCGGTGAAGCGATGCTTGAGGTCGAGCGCCTGGCCGCACAGCTGCCAGCGGGTATCGGTTACTCCTGGACGGGCCTGTCGTATGAGGAGCGCCTGTCCGGTTCCCAGGCGCCAGCGCTGTACGCCCTGTCGCTGCTGATGGTGTTCCTGTGCCTGGCGGCGCTGTATGAAAGCTGGTCGATCCCGATTGCGGTCATGCTCGTGGTACCGCTGGGGATCATCGGTGCGCTGCTGGCCACCAGCCTGCGCGGGCTGTCCAACGACGTGTACTTCCAGGTGGGTCTGTTGACCACCATTGGTCTTGCGGCGAAGAACGCGATCCTGATCGTCGAGTTCGCCAAGGAACTGCACGAGCAGGGCCGCAGCCTGGTCGATGCGGCCATCGAGGCCTGCCGGATGCGTCTGCGGCCTATCATCATGACCTCGCTGGCGTTCATCCTCGGCGTGGTACCGTTGGCCATCTCCACCGGTGCAGGCTCCGGTAGCCAGCACGCCATCGGTACCGGGGTGATCGGCGGGATGCTGACTGCCACCGTATTGGCTATCTTCTGGGTGCCATTGTTCTTCGTTAGTGTGTCGTCGCTGTTCGGTAGCAAGAAGCCCGAAGAGGACGCCACCCCTGAAACCCCACGCTATGAGGCCGGGCAATGAGTAAGTCCCTGTTGTCCCTGGCGGTCACCGCTTTCATTCTTGGCGGCTGCTCGCTGATCCCTGACTACCAGACCCCGGAATCGCCGGTGGCCGCGCAGTGGCCGCAAGGCCCTGCCTACTCGCCGACCGAGTCGGCCGAGGTGGCCGCCGCCGAACAGGGCTGGCGTCAATTCTTCCATGACCCGGCGTTGCAGCAACTGATCCAGAGCGCGCTGGTAAATAACCGCGACCTCAAGGTCGCGGCGCTGAACATCGATGCCTACCGTGCGCAGTACCGTATCCAGCGCGCCGACCTGTTCCCGGCGGTCTCGGCCAATGGCAGCGGCAGCCGTCAGCGGATGCCCGCGAACATGTCGCAAGGCAATGACTCGAGCATCACCAGCCAGTACTCGGCAACTCTCGGGGTCAGTGCCTACGAGCTCGACCTGTTCGGCCGGGTGCGCAGCCTGACCGAGCAACAGCTGGAGATCTACCTGTCCAGCGAAGAAGCGCGACGCTCGACGCAGATCAGCCTGGTGGCCAGTGTGGCCAACGCCTACTTTACCTGGCAGGCCGACCAGGCGCTGCTCAAGCTGACCGAGGACACCCTCAAGACCTACGAGGAAAGCTACCAGCTGACCTTGCGCAGCAATGAAGTGGGTGTGGCGTCGGCCCTGGACCTGAGCCAGGCACGCACCTCGGTCGAAGGCGCTCGGGTCAAGCTGGCGCAGTTCCAGCGCCAGGTGGCTCAGGACCTCAACAGCCTGACCGTGCTGCTCGGCACCGGTGTGCCGGCCAGCCTGCCAAGCGCCCAGCCGCTCGACAGCGACCTGCTGGCCGAAGTACCGGCGGGCCTGCCGTCCGACCTGCTGCAACGCCGGCCAGACATCCAGGAAGCCGAACACCTGCTCAAGTCCGCCAATGCCAACATTGGCGCCGCTCGTGCAGCGTTCTTCCCGAGCATCAGCCTGACCGCCAATGCCGGGACCCTGAGCCCGGACATGGGTGGCCTGTTCAAGGGCGGGTCGGGTACCTGGCTGTTCCAGCCGCAGATCAACCTGCCGATCTTCAACGCCGGGTCCCTGCGTGCCAGCCTCGACTACTCGAAGATCCAGAAGGACATCAACGTCGCCAAGTACGAGAAAACCATCCAGACCGCCTTCCAGGAAGTCTCCGATGGCCTCGCCGCGCGCCAGACCTTCAATCAGCAGTTGCAGGCCCAGCGTGACCTGGTTGCCGCCAACCAGGACTACTACCGTCTGGCCGAACGTCGCTACCGCATCGGTATCGACAGCAACCTGACCTTCCTCGACGCCCAGCGTCAGCTGTTCAACACCCAGCAGTCGTTGATCAGCGATCGCCTGTCGCAGCTGGTCAGCGAGGTCAACCTGTACAAGGCCCTCGGTGGCGGCTGGTACGAGCAGACCGGTCAGGCGCAGCAGCAGGCTGCAGCCCAGACGCCGAAAGGCTGAGTGACTGCGTTGTAGAAGAGCCCACCCTTGCGGTGGGCTTTTTTTTGTCCCACGACAATGAATTAACCCACCCGTTACCGTTCGATTACCGCCCAATTCCGCCTGTCACGAATTGATTCATCCCCCCCTGCCCCGCACCATCGCTTCGCAACATTTACAAAGCCTGTCCCCAAAGATCGTCGCCCGGCCTGTGACCTCCAATCGTCGCAGCGGATGGCTTCGGCTTACATAAAAACAAGAGACAACACACCATGACCTCACCCGCACGACACCTGTTTCCCGGCTTCCTGGCCATGACTTGCACGCTCCCCGCCCTGGCTGCCGAAGGTGGATTTGTCGAGGACGCCAAGGCCAGCCTCAACTTGCGCAACTTCTACATCAACCGCAACTTCGTCGACCCGGCCAACCCCCAGGGCAAGGCCGAGGAATGGACCCAGAGCTTCATCCTCGATGCCCGCTCCGGGTTTACCCAGGGCCTGGTCGGCTTCGGTATCGATGTGCTGGGCCTGTACTCGGTCAAACTCGATGGTGGCAAGGGCACGGCGGGCACCCACCTGTTGCCGGTGCACGATGACGGTCGCCCGGCCGACGATTTCGGCCGCCTGGGCGTGGCGCTGAAAGCGAAGATCTCCAACACCGAACTGAAGGTTGGCGAGTGGATGCCAGTGCTGCCGATCTTGCGCTCCGACGACGGCCGCTCGCTGCCGCAAACCTTCCGAGGGGGGCAGGTCACTTCCCAGGAGATCACCGGCCTGACCTTGTATGCCGGGCAGTTCCGCGGCAACAGCCCACGCAATGACGCGAGCATGCAAGACATGTCGATGAACGGCCGCGCAGCCTTCACCTCCGACCGTTTCAACTTTGCCGGCGGCGAATACAGCTTCAATGACAAGCGCACGATGATTGGCCTGTGGAATGCCGAACTCAAGGACATCTACAACCAGCAGTACTTCAACCTGGTGCACAGCCAGCCTGTGGGCGACTGGACCCTTGGCGCCAACCTTGGCTACTTCATCGGCAAGGAAGACGGTGCCGAACGCGCCGGCAAACTGGACAACCGCACCACCTCGGCGCTGCTGTCGGCCAAGTACGGTGCCAGCACCTTCTACCTTGGCCTGCAGAAAGTCAGCGGCGACGATGCCTGGATGCGGGTCAACGGCACCAGTGGCGGCACCCTGGCCAACGACAGCTACAACTCAAGCTTCGACAACGCCCAGGAACGCTCCTGGCAACTGCGTCACGACTACAACTTTGCCGGCCTCGGCGTGCCCGGGCTGACCCTGATGAACCGCTACATCAGCGGCGACAACGTGCACACCGGCGCCATTACCGATGGCAAGGAATGGGCGCGGGAGTCAGAGCTGGCCTATGTGATCCAGTCCGGGACCCTGAAGAGCCTGTCGGCCAAATGGCGCAACTCGACCATGCGCCGGGACTACAGCACTAACGCCTTTGACGAGAACCGGCTGATCATCAGCTATCCGATCAGTATTCTCTGATTAATCGCGGGGCAAGCCCGCTCCTACAGGAAGAAACTGTGGGATCGGGCTTGCCCCGCGATAATTTCAGGCCCCGCGAACCGTCCGGCTCCGCTGCCCGGCCACCCCCACCGGCACATCGCCCTGCAAGGTCACCCGGCGCACCACCCGGCCTTGGGTGCCGTAGTCGTCCACCGCGTAATGCTGGGTTGCACGGTTATCCCAGATCGCCACATCACCCGCCTGCCAGCGCCAGCGCACGGTGTTCTCCAGGCGCGTGACATGGCTTTGCAACAGGTTGAACAGGTGCGCCGAATCACTCTGCGAGTAGCCCTTGATGCGTTTGACGAAGTGCCCGAGCAAGAGGTTTTTCTCGCCGCTGACAGGGTGCACCCGCACCACCGGATGCTCGGTTTCGTACACCGTCGAGGTAAAGATCTTGCGGTAGTTTTCCAGTTGCTCAAGGCTCACGTTGGGCTTGGCTGCGGCGTAGTCGTACTCGTTGCTGTGCACGGCCCAGAGCTGGTCAGCCAGCGCCTGCAACTCCACTGAAAGGTCCTGGTAAGCCGTGGCGGTATTGGCCCACACGGTATCGCCACCAGATTCGGGCGCCAGCACCGAACGCAGGATCGAAGCCTTGGGGTAGGCATCGACAAAGGTCACGTCGGTGTGCCAGGAGTTGGCCCGGCGCCCTTCACCACCATCGAGTTCAAGCAGGTAGCGCGTGCCTTCACGCACCGGCACGGTGGGGTGAGCGATCGGCTCGCCGAGCAAGTGGGCGAAGGCTTCCTGGCCCTGGTCATCGAGGTGAGTCTGGGCGCGGAAGAACACCACCTTGTACTGCACCAGTGCGGCCTGGATGGCTTCGATCACGGCGGGCTCAAGGTCGGCGCTCAACTGCACCCCGCGAATTTCGGCGCCGATACGCCCGGCTACCGGGTGGATGTCCAACACGTGGGTAACAGTTGCGACGGCGCGTGCGGCATTGCTCATGGTTTGACCCTCATCTGGCTGGTTGTGCGAAACGGTGTTGAAACCTCTGCTCTATTTATATGCAAATAAGCTCTAACAAATAAACAGATACTTCATTGACGGAATAAGAGCTTGCATTTAAAACCTGAGCCTGCGCGGCGGCAAATACCTTCGCCGTATTTTTGGAATGCCGGGAAAGCATATGGATCTTCGCCAACTGCGTTACTTCATCGCCCTCACCGAACACCGCAGTTTTGTCCGCGCCGCCGATGCCATGGGCATCACCCAGCCAGCCTTCAGCCGCAGCATCCAGGGCCTGGAACAGGAGTTCGGCTGTGTACTGATCGATCGCGGCAACAAGGACCTGCGCCCCACGCCAGAAGGTCAGGTGGTGCTGCAACACGCGCTGCGCCTGGTGCAAGGCGCGGCGCAGCTCAACAGTGAAGTGCAACAAATGACCAAGCTCGATGCCGGCGAGTTGCGCTTCGGTTGCGGCCCGGCGCCAGCGGTGCACCTGGTACCGCAGGCGGTTGCACACTTTCTCGGCGCACACCCCAGGGTGCGCACCTGCTTCGACGTAGATAACTGGGAAAAACTCAGCCGTGCGCTGAGCCGTGAAGAGATCGAATTCTTCGTTGCCGACATCCGTCACTTCGAGGCCGACCCGAACTTCCAGACCCAGCCGCTGAGCCCGCGCCGCGGCCTGTTCTTCTGCCGCCCGGGGCACCCGTTGTTGGCCAAGGACAGTCTGTCGACCAACGACATGTTCGACTACCCGCTGGCCACTACCCTGATACCGCCGGGAGTACGCAAGCTGCTGGCCAACCTCAGCGGCAAGACCGACTTCGCCCCGCAGGTGCAGACTGAGCACCTTCCTACGCTGGTAAAGATCGTGCTCGGCACTGATGCAATTGGCATCGGCACCGAAGAAGCCTTTGCCGAGGACATCGACCAAGGCCGCCTGGTGCGCCTGCACTGGCGCAACCTGCCGGCCAACCTCGACAGCCTCAACGCCCGCTGCGGCATTGTCAGCCGCAGCGGTTATCGCCTGTCTCCGGCTGCCCGGGCGATGATCGAAACCCTGATCAGCCTCGATCGGCAGCCAGAGGCGCAGGTGCTGGCCGGGTAGCCTGGGGCGCCAACCACTGCTCGACCTTGAACGGCTTGCGGATCAGCCGCTGCTGCGCGGCGAGGTCCACCGAAGCCTGCAGTTTGGCCAGGAAGTCGGCATCCAGGGTGGAAGGAAATATCTTGCTCAGTTGTTCGTTCTGCAGGTCTTGCTCAAGGATCGCCGGCGGGTAGCTGGCCAGCCCCGAGACCAGCTGGATATAGGCCTGCTTGTTGTCGTCCTGGGTCAGCCAGTGCACGGCCTGCTCCTGGGCGGCGAGCAGCTTCTCCACCAGTTCCGGGTGCTCGTCGACAAAGCGACCTGAACCAACCAGCACCGCCTGGACATTCCCAGCGCCACCCAAGTCACGGGTATTCAGCGGCAACTCAGCCAGGCCACGTTGCTTGAGCGCGCTGACACCGGTCGAGCCCCAGGTGGCGTCGATCTGTTTGGCGGCCAGAGCGGCAATCGCCGCATTGAAATCCAGATTGATGACTTTCAGGTCCTTCTCGCTCAAGCCCTGGCTGGCCAGGGCGGCATCGAACGACAGTTGGGTGGCGGTGCCGCGGAACACCGCCACGCGCTTGCCCTTGAGGTCTTGCAAAGTCTTGATGTTGCTGCCCGGTGCGACTCCCAGGTAGTGCTTGATGCCACGCCCGGTGGCGGCCAGCAGGCGGGTGTCAAGGCCATTGGCCTTGCCGATGATCGCCGCCAGATCGCCAAGGTAGGCGAAGTCGACCTGGCCATTGGCGAATGCCTCGTTGATCACCGGACCCGCGCCCTTGAAGTAGTTCCACTGGATATGGATGCCATCGGCGGCGAAGGCTTTTTCCAGCAGTTGCTGGTCACGCAGCACGTCGGTCACTCCGCCGCCGGAATGCTGGCTGCCGGCGCTCAGGTCCGGTACGGCGATACGGATCTCCTTGACCTCGGCTGCCTGAGCCAGCGGTGGCAGCCAACCGACCACCGCGGCCAGGGCGGGAACGGCAAACAGATTGAACACACGGTTGATCGACAGGTTCATGGCACGCGACTCCTTGTAATGGTGCGACCACGCTACCGACAACACTAACGATCAAATAAATACTAATAAATTACATTTTAATAACTATAAATTATAAAAGCTGTACCACGGGCCTTGCAGCACGCCATGCATCAGACACAAGAAAAATATGCTTCGAATGCATTGGCTGCGCGTTGTGGCAGCAGCTTTAAATGCAGGTTCTTATCACCTAAACGAATTGATATTTATCTATTAATTCAATTTAAGAATAAGTAAATAGCCAACGTGCGGAGGTTTCCATGGCCCGAGCTTCACTCTCCAGCTTGCCACTGGCCAGCTCGCAAGGCCTGACCCGCCGGTTCGACGGTCTGCCCCTGCGCCACCTGCAGGCCTGGTACCTGCCACTTTTACTGGCAACCCTGTGGTGGCTGGCCACCCGCAACCAGTGGATGAGCGAACAGATACTGCCAGCGCCGAGCCTGGTCTGGCAGAGCGGCCTGGAGCTTGCCCAGGGCGAGCTGTGGACGCACCTGGCGATCAGCCTGCAACGCCTGGCCCTGGGCCTGCTGGTGGGTATCACCAGTGGTGCCTTGCTCGGTGCCTGGCTGGGCTTCAGCCGCCGCGCCGAGCGTCTGGTACTGCCGACTTTCAATGCCCTGGCGCAGATCCCGACCCTGGCCTGGGTGCCACTGTTCATGGTGCTGTTCGGTATCGGCGAGGTACTCAAGCTGGTGGTGCTGGTCAAGGCGATCATCGTCCCGGTCACCCTGCATACCCTGGTCGGCGTGCGCGATGCCCAGCCACGGCTGCGCGAGGCGGCCACGGTATTGCGCCTGCCGCCGCACCTGCTGATCAGCAA
Organism: Pseudomonas rubra; assembly: GCF_028656935.1. Lineage (GTDB taxonomy): Bacteria > Pseudomonadota > Gammaproteobacteria > Pseudomonadales > Pseudomonadaceae > Aquipseudomonas > Aquipseudomonas rubra. Next base: position 141,929 of record NZ_JAMDGZ010000035.1, on the reverse strand, counting down.
ACTGATTTTCCCCGCAGCCCTGCCGGCTTTTCTTGCCGGCGTACGCCTGGCCCTGGCCACCGGCTGGACATCGTTGCTGGCGGTTGAGCTGCTGGCCTCCAGTGAAGGCCTCGGTTACCTGATGGTCTGGGCTCGACAGTTGTTCATGCTCGATATCGTCTTCGTCTGCATCCTGGTCATCGGCCTGCTGGGATTTGTCATGGACCGTGGCCTGGGCTGGCTCGACCGGCGCCTGGTGCACTGGCCGCACCCGCCCAGCGCCGAGCTGCGGGGGTCGCGCTTGCAAGGAGGTCAGCGCCTGCAGGCCTTGTTCCTGCCCTTGGTGCTGCTGGCGCTGTGGCAACTGGCCAATCAACTGGACTGGGTCGACACGCAGATTCTGGTCGCCCCGCTGCAGGTCTTGCAGACCACCGGCAATGGCCTGCTCGACGGCTCGCTCAGCGGCGCCCTGGCGATCAGTGTCGGCCGGGCCCTGGGTGGCTTGCTGCTCGGTGGCAGCCTGGGCTTTGCCCTGGGCCTGTGGCTTGGGCTGTCGGCGCCCGCCGAACGTCTGCTCGGGCCAAGCCTGGCCGGCGTACGGCAGATCGCGATCTTCGCCTGGGTGCCGCTGCTGACCGCCTGGTTCGGCCTCGGTGAACTGGCCAAGTGGGTATTCGTCGGCCTGGCGGCGTTCTTCCCGCTGTTCATTGCCACCCAGCGGGCGGTGGCCAACCGTTCGCCACAGCTGGAAGAAGCCGCCCGCGTGCTGCACCTCACCCTGCCCCAGCGCCTGCGCCGGTTGGTGCTGCCGGGCGCTGCGCCGGGGATTTTCGCCGGCCTGCGCATCGGCCTGATCTACGCCTGGCTGGGCACCATCGGCGCCGAATACTTCATGCCCTCGGGCGGCGGCATCGGCAGCCTGATGATCGGCGCCCAGCAGTTGCTGCGCATGGACATCATCATGGCCGGGATGCTCCTGGTCGGCCTCACCGGCGCGCTGTTGGGCGCCCTCGGACAACACCTGGAATTGCGCGCCACGCGCTGGAGACGAGCATGAACGCTATCGCCCACCCTCTGGTCAGTTTCAATCAGGTCGGCAAGCACTTCGCCGTAGCCGGCGGTGAGCTGGAAGCCATCCGCGACTTCAACCTGCAGATCGCCGACGGTGAGTTCGTCGCCATTGTCGGCGCCAGCGGTTGCGGTAAATCCACCCTGCTGCGCCTGCTGATCGGCCTGGACAACGACTACCAGGGGCAGATCCTGATCGACGGCCAGCCGCTCAATGGCATCGGCAGCGAACGCGGCATTGTCTTCCAGGAGCACCGTCTGTTCCCCTGGCTGAGCGTGGCGCAGAACATCGGCCTGGGCCTGGTCAACGAACCGTTGACCCCCTCGCAGCGCCAGCAACGCATCGACCAGTACATTGCCCTGGTGGGCCTTGAGGACTTCAGCCAGGCCTACCCGCATCAGCTCTCCGGCGGCATGGCCCAGCGCGTGGCGATTGCTCGCGGCCTGGTGGCCAGCCCGCGCATCCTGCTGCTCGACGAACCCTTCGGCGCCCTCGACGCACTGACCCGCCAGCAGATGCAGGACGAACTGCTGGCGATTCGCACGCGGGCAAAGATCACCACCCTGCTGGTGACCCACGATGTCGAAGAAGCACTGTTTCTCGCCGACCGCGTGGTGGTGCTGGAGCCACGCCCGGGGCGGATCAGGCGCATCGTCGAGATCAACCTTGCGTACCCGCGCCAACGCGCCAGCTACGCCTTCCACCGCCTGCGCGAAGACCTGCTGCACGAACTGACCGCCGACGCGCGCTATCTACCGCCGGTGCCGGAACAGATCCGTGACCTGCCCTTGACCTACCTTGCCTACTGAGACGCGACCATGAGCCAACGCCCCAACTTCTTGATCATCGTTGCCGACGACCTGGGGTTCTCCGACCTCGGCGCCTTTGGTGGCGAAATCGCCACGCCGAACCTCGACGCACTGGCCACTGCCGGCCTGCGCCTGACCGATTTTCATACCGCGCCGACCTGCTCACCGACCCGCTCGATGCTGCTCACCGGCACCGACCACCATATCGCCGGCATCGGCACCATGGCCGAGGCGTTGACCCCGGAGCTGATCGGCAAGCCGGGCTACGAAGGCTATCTCAACGACCGCGTTGTAGCCCTGCCGGAGCTGTTGCGCGATGCCGGTTACCAGACCCTGATGAGCGGCAAATGGCACCTGGGCCTGACCGCCGAACTTGCGCCCCAGGCCCGCGGCTTCGAGCGCTCTTTCGCCCTGCTGCCGGGCGCCGCCAACCACTATGGCTTTGAACCGACCTACGACGAACACACCCCCGGCCTGCTCAAGTCGACGCCGGCGCTGTACATCGAAGACCAGACCTTCATCGACGAGTTGCCCAAGGACTTCTACTCTTCCGACGCCTTCGGCGACAAGTTGCTGCAGTACCTGAAAGAGCGCGACCAGAGCCGGCCGTTCTTCGCCTACCTGCCCTTCTCGGCGCCGCATTGGCCGTTGCAGGCGCCGGCCGAGGTAGTGTCGCACTACAAGGGTCGCTATGACGCCGGCCCCGAGGTGCTGCGCCAGGAGCGCTGGAAAAACTGCGCCAGCTTGGCCTGATCGCCGCCGATACCCAGGCCCACCCCGTCGACAACCACTGGTACAGCCTCAGCGCTGAGCAACGCCAGCGTTCGGCGCGGGCCATGGAGGTGTACGCGGCGATGGTCGAGCGCATGGACTGGAACATCGGTCGGGTGCTGGACTACCTGCGCAACCAGGGCCTGCTCGACAATACCCTGGTGCTGTTCATGTCTGACAATGGCGCCGAGGGCGCGCTGCTTGAAGCCTTCCCCAAGTTCGGCCCACAACTGGCCAGCTACCTCGACCAGCACTATGACAACAGCCTGGAAAACATCGGCCGGGCCAACTCCTACGTCTGGTACGGCCCGCACTGGGCCCAGGCGGCCACCGCGCCGTCACGGCTGTACAAAGCCTTCACCAGCGAAGGCGGGATTCGCGTGCCGGCGCTGGTGCATTACCCGGCTTTGGCGCGCCAGGGCCAGATCAGCCATCAGTTCAGCACGGTAATGGACATCACCCCGACCCTGCTTGATCTTGCCGGCGTGCGTCACCCCGGCACGCGCTGGCGCGGCCGCGATGTGGCACCGCTGCGGGGCAAATCCTGGCTGGGTTACTTGTCGGGCGAGACCGAACAGGTACACGACGAAAACACCGTCACCGGCTGGGAGCTGTTCGGTCGCCGGGCGATTCGCCAGGGTCACTGGAAAGCGGTCTATATCCCCGGCCCGGTCGGTCCGGCTACCTGGCAGCTGTACGACCTGGCCAGCGATCCAGGCGAGATCTATGACCTGGCCACGGTACAGCCGGCAAAACTGCAGGCACTGCTGGGTGAGTGGCAGAAGTATGTCGAGGAAACCGGGGTGATCCTCAGTCAGTCGCCGTTCCAGCCGGACTAGCCAGTGCCTGCAAGCGTACGGGGTCGAGAATCTCGATCTCGCCATAGCCCAGGCGCACGACCCCCTCCTGCTGCAGCGACTTGAGGATCTGGTTGGTGGTCTGGCGCGACAGCGAGAGCATCAGCGCCAGCTGCTCCTGGGACAACTGCAGTACCCGGCGGCTATCGAGCAATTCGCCATAGCCGGCGGCGATCTGCAACAACCTGTGCGCCACCCTTGGTGCGGCGGCCAGCAGGCTCTGCTGCTCCAGGGCGACAAACACCACACGCAACTTATGGCTCATCAACAGTGCAATGTCACGCCAATGCCGGGGCTGCTGATCTAGCAGCTTAAGCAGCGGCGCCTGGGGTACCCACAGCAGCCGGGGCGGCCCTTGCGCCTGGGCGTCGTGAGTGCGCGGCTGGCGGTCGAACAGGCTGATCTCGCCGAACCAGTGCGGCGCTTCAATCAGGGTCAACAGCGCCTCCTTGCCATCGGTCGCAACTGCGCCCACACGCATCGCTCCGTCAAGCACCGCATATAGCCCGCATGGCGCATCACCGCGCTGGAACAGGTATTCCCCGGCCGCCAACTCGCGCACCCTGGCCAACTTCAGCAGGCTATTCTGAAGGATGAGGGGCAACGCTCGGAACCAGTGACCTTGCTGCAGGGTTTCGCGCATAGCGCCTCGCAGGTGAACTCTGTCGGCTAGCCGACAGACAGGCAGTCATCTGTAGGACATGCTAACGCCACCTACAGGAGGAACAACAATGAAAAACCTGGTCGACCACCTGAGTCAATACGCCGCCTATCACCGTGATCCACGCAATATCTTCACCCACTTTATCGGCATTCCGCTGATCGTCGTGGCGGTGACCGTTTTGCTATCGCGGCCAGGTACCGAGCTGGGTGGCGTCTGGGTGTCGCCGGCGCTGCTGGTGGCGCTGGTCACCGGCTGGTTCTACCTGCGCCTGGATCAACGCCTGGGCCTGCTGATGGCACTGCTACTGGGCCTGTGCCTGTGGGCCGGGCAGGCGTTGGCGGTGCAAAGCACCCTGGTGTGGCTGAGTGCGGGGCTTACGCTGTTCGTGATCGGCTGGGTCATCCAGTTTGTCGGCCACCACTATGAAGGGCGCAAGCCTGCGTTTGTCGATGATCTGATGGGTTTGATCATCGGGCCGTTGTTTGTGGTGGCGGAGTTGGCGTTCTTGCTGGGGATGCGGCCAGAGCTGAAAAAAGCGATCGAGGACAATGTCGGACCGGTGGCGGTGCGGCAGAAGAAGGCGGCGGTCTGATTGGGGCTGCCTTGCAGCCCATCGCTGGCAAGCCAGCTCCCACATGTGGGAGCTGGCTTGCCAGCGATGGGGCACTTGAAGGTCAGCCCCGGGACTCAACCCCCAACTCATCCCACACCGACTCGGCCAGGTGAAAGGTGGCATTGGCCGCGGGGATCCCGCAGTAGATCGCGCTGTGCATCAGCACTTCCTTGATTTCTTCACGGGTGACGCCATTGTTGGCCGCCGCACGCAGGTGCAGTTTCAGTTCCTCGCTGCGGTTCATGCCGATCAGCATGGCAATGGTGATCAGGCTACGAGTGTGTCGGGGCAGCCCCGGGCGAGTCCAGATGTCACCCCAGGCATGGCGGGTGATCATTTCCTGAAACTCGCTGTTGAACTCGCTGAGGTTGTTCAGGCTACGGTCGACATGGGCATCGCCAAGCACCGCGCGGCGCACCTGCATGCCGGCGTCATAACGTTGTTTCTCGTCCACGAATCAACCCTCTCGGCCCAGCAGAAAATCAATCACCCGGCGGCTGAACGGCGCACCGACTTCAACGTTGGACAGGTGCGCCGCATGGAATTCGGCGTATTGCGCGCCTGCCACGCGCTCCTGGATGAACAGCCCGCCCGACGGCGGCGTCACCGCGTCATGGCTGCCGGAGATCACCAGCAGCGGCACCTTGATCGCACCCAACTGATCCCGGAAATCGGCATCGCGCACCGCCCCGCAGTTGGCCGCATAACCCTCGGGCGAAGTGGCGGCAAGCATGTCGGTGATGCGCTTGGCCTGCTCGGAGTTGCCCGCAGCATAAGCCGGGGTAAACCAGCGCTCGATCGAGGCATCACGCAAACCGACCATCGCCGCTTGCCGGTCACGCAGGACCATCTCGATGCGCGGGTTCCAAGTATCCGGCGCGCCGATCTTGGCCGCGGTGTTGCACAGGATCAGGCGCTTGAGCCGATGACTGGCATTGATCCCCAGCCACTGGCCAATCAGTCCGCCCATGGACAGGCCACAGAAATGCACCTGGTCGATGTGCAGGGCATCGAGCAGGGCCAGCACATCTTGCCCCAGTTGTTCGATTCTGTAGGGCCCTGCGGTGACCAGCGAGCCGCCATGGCCGCGGGTGTCATAGCGCAGCACGCGAAAGTGCACGGTCAGGGCCGGGACCTGGGTGTCCCACATGTGCAGGTCAGTGCCCAGGGAGTTGGACAGCACCAGCACCGGCAGGTGTTCCGGGCCTTCAAGTTGATAGTTGAGTACGCCATCGGCGAGTTGTACCTGTGCCACTGCAGCCTCCTTCAAGCATTGATGCGGTGATGTTCAGCCAGCGCCCGCTCAACCCAGGCACGGGCCTGGCCGAGGTAGTGGGCAGGGTCGAGCAGACGATCGAGCTCGTCTGGCGAAAGTTCGGCGCTGACCTGTGGCTCATCGCCCAGCACAGCGCGCAGGTGGCGCTGTTCAGCCACTGCACGCTGGCAGCAGGTTTCCAGCAAATGGTGAGCGCGGTCGCGGCCCAGGCGTTGGGCCAGGACGATACTCACCGCTTCAGCCAGCACCAGGCCCTGGGTCAGGTCAAGGTTGCGCCGCATGCGTTCGGCGTCCACCTCCAGGCCGTCGGCGATGACCTGCGCCTGCTGCAGCGCACCGGACACCAGGCAGCAGATCTCCGGCAGGGTTTCCCATTCGGCATGCCACAAACCGAGGCTGCGCTCGTGCTCCTGGGGCATGGCGGCAAACAGCGTGGCCAGCAGGCCCGGCACGCGGGTGGCAGCACCGATCAGCACCGCAGCGCCCACCGGGTTGCGTTTGTGCGGCATGGTTGAGGAGCCACCTTTGCCAGGCGCCGAAGGCTCGAACACCTCGCCCGCTTCGGTCTGCATCAGCAAGCTGATGTCACGGCCGAGCTTGCCGAGGCTGCCAGCGATCATGCCAAGTACAGAAGCAAACTCCACCAGGCGGTCGCGCTGGGTGTGCCAGGGCTGCTCAGGCAACGTCAGTTCCAACTCGGCGGCCAAGGCAACGGCCACGGGCAGCGCCTTGTCGCCCAGCGCCGCCAGGGTGCCGGATGCACCGCCAAACTGCAGGGTCAGCAGGCGCGGCTTGAGCTCGCGCAAGCGCTCGCGGTGGCGGTTCAACGCACCCAGCCAGCCGGCGATCTTCATGCCCAGGGTGACGGGCGTGGCATGTTGCAGCCAGGTGCGGCCAGCCAAGGGGGTCTGGGCGTGGGCCCGGGCCTGGCGGGCCAGCGTATTGGCCAACTGCGCCAGGTCCTGTTCGATCAAGTCCAGCGCCGCCCGCAGTTGCAAGACCAGGCCGGTGTCCATGGCATCCTGGCTGGTAGCCCCCAGGTGCACATAACGCTCGGCCTCAGGCACACCACTGGCAATCACCTTGCCCAGCGCCTTGACCAACGGAATGGCCGAGTTGCCAGCCAGCGCGATGGCTTGGGCCAGTGCGGCAAAGTCATAGCGCTCGGCATGGCAGGCGGTTTCGATCGCTGCCACGACCACCTGGGGGATAACCCCGGTGGCCGCTTCGGCGCGCGCCAGGGCCGCTTCGAAATCAAGCATGCCCTGCACTCGGCCACGGTCGCAGAAAATCTCGCGCATCCCCTGCGCGGTGAAATAGGCATCGAACAGCTGATTGCCCGGACGCGGGTTCATTGGCAGGTCCTTGAACAGGTCAATGGTCGTGGTGCAGGTACGCCGCCTGCTTGGGCAGGCGCAGGCTGAACAGGAAGGCAATTGCCATCATCGCCGTAACGTACCAGTAAAAGGTGTTTTCCATGCCCATGGATTTCAGCCCCAGAGCCACGTACTCGGCCGAGCCACCGAATATCGCATTGGCCACCGCATAGGCCAGGCCGACACCCAGGGCGCGCACCTGCGGCGGGAACATCTCGGCTTTGACCAGGCCACTGATTGACGTGTAGAAGCTGACGATGCACAGCGCCAGGGTGATCAGTACGAAGGCAAGGAACGGGCTGGTGACGGTTTTCAGCGCCAGCAGGATCGGCACGGTGAACAGCGTGCCCAGGGCGCCGAACAGTAGCATCGAGTTACGCCGGCCAATGCGGTCGGAAAGCATGCCGAACAACGGCTGCATGCACATGTACAGGAACAGCGCACCGGTCATGATGAAGCTTGCGGTCTTGGCGCTCATGCCGGCGGTATTGACCAGGTACTTCTGCATGTAGGTGGTGAAGGTGTAGAAAATCAGCGAGCCACCGGCGGTGTAGCCGAGCACGGTTATAAAGGCTGCAGTGTGATGGCGAAACAACCCGGCGATGCTGCCGGCTTCCTTGTCGTTACGGGTTTCGGCGCTGCTGGTTTCTTCCAGCGAGCGGCGCAGGAACAGCGAAATCACTGCGGCAATGGCGCCGACCACAAACGGAACGCGCCAGCCCCAGGCGCGCAGTTCGTCCTCGCTGAGCAATTGCTGCAGGATCACCACCACCAGCACCGCCAGCAACTGGCCGCCGATCAGGGTCACATACTGGAACGAGGCAAAGAAACCGCGCTGGCCGCGCAGGGCCACTTCACTCATGTAGGTTGCGGTGGTGCCGTACTCGCCGCCCACCGACAGGCCCTGGAACAACCGCGCCAGCAACAGCAGCGCCGGTGCCCAGGCACCAATCGAGGCATAGGTCGGCAAGCAGGCGATGACCAGGGAACCGGCGCACATCATCAGCACCGAGATCATCATCGAGTTCTTGCGGCCATGACGATCGGCGACGCGGCCAAACAGCCAGCCGCCAATCGGCCGCATCAGAAAGCCGGCGGCGAACACCCCGGCGGTGTTGAGCAACTGCACCGTCGGATCATCAGAGGGAAAGAACGCCGGGGCGAAATAGATGGCGCAGAAGGCATAGACATAGAAGTCGAACCATTCGACCAGGTTGCCCGAAGACGCACCGACAATGGCAAAGATGCGCTTACTGCGCTCCTCACCGGTGTAATAGGCTGAAGTCATGGCTGCTTACTCTGGGTGGGTTCTGAGAGTCTAGACACACTCAGTAACACTCACGTTCCACAGAACAATCACCCCGGCCACGCCGCCTTGCGTGGAGGCAGCGCGACCGGGGCCATTGGTTTACACCCGCTCGATGGCCAGGGCCAGGCCTTGGCCGACGCCGACACACATGGTCGCCAGGCCTTTGCGCCCGCCAGTTTTTTCCAACTGGTGCAGGGCGGTGAGGATCAACCGCGCGCCGCTCATGCCCAGCGGATGGCCAAGGGCAATGGCGCCACCGTTGGGGTTGACCTGCGGCGCATCGTCGGCCAGGCCGAGTTCGCGCAGCACAGCCAGACCCTGGCTGGCAAAGGCTTCGTTGAGTTCGATGACATCGAAATCGGCCACCGCCACCCCCAGGCGCTCAATCAGTTTACGCACCGCAGGTACCGGGCCGATACCCATGACTCGTGGCGCAACGCCGGCACTGGCCATGCCCAATACCCGCGCCCGCGGGGTCAGGCCGTGCTTTTTCACGGCCTCTGCCGAGGCCAGGATTAGCGCAGCGGCACCGTCGTTGACGCCCGAAGCGTTGCCAGCGGTAACGGTTTTGTCCGGGCCGTTGACCGGTTTGAGCCGGGCCAGGGCTTCGAGGGTGGTGTCGGCGCGCGGGTGCTCGTCGTGTTCGACCAGGGTCTCGCCCTTCTTATGGGCGATGCGCACCGGCACGATCTCTTCGGCAAAGAAGCCCGCCGCCTGGCCTGCGGCCGTACGCTGCTGGCTGCGCAGGGCAAAAGCGTCCTGATCGGCGCGTGAGATTCGGTAATCGTCAGCAACGTTGTCGGCGGTCTGTGGCATGGCATCGACGCCGTACTGGGCCTTCATCAACGGGTTGATAAAGCGCCAACCGATGGTGGTGTCTTCCAGCTTCATGTTGCGCGAAAAAGCGTTGTCAGCCTTGCCCATGACGAAGGGTGCACGGGACATCGACTCGACGCCACCGGCAATTGCCAGCTCCATTTCACCGCTGGCGATCGCACGAAAAGCCGTACCCACTGCATCCATGCCCGAGGCACAGAGGCGGTTGAGAGTCACCCCCGGCACGCTGTCCGGCAGGCCGGCCAGCAACAGGGCCATTCGCGCGACGTTGCGGTTGTCTTCACCGGCCTGGTTGGCGCAGCCGAGGAACACTTCGTCGAGTTGCGCCCACTGCACCTGCGGGTTGCGCTCGATCAGCGCCTTGAGCGGCACCGCCGCCAGGTCGTCGGCGCGAACGCCGGCTAAGGCGCCGCCAAAGCGGCCGATCGGGGTGCGAATGGCATCGCAGATAAATACATCACGCATCAGGCTTCTCCTGGCGCTTGGCCGTGGGCGGCAGCGGTACGTGCTTCCAGGTCACGCAAGGCATTGAGCTCGACGTCACTCGGCGCGACGGTGGTTTGCAGGTCATCGGCAAAACGGATGGCCCAGCCCGTGGCGGCAATGATCTGCTCGTGGGTCACGCCCGGATGGATCGAGGTCACGATGAACTCATGGGTGCCGGCTTCCGGCTCCATGATGCACAGGTCGGTGATGATCCCCACCGGCCCCTCGCCGGGCAGGCCCAGGCGCTTGCGCGAATCGCCGCCTTCGCCGTGACCGACCGAGGTGATGAAGTCGAGCTTGTCGACAAAGGCGCGATTGGACTGCTTGAGGATAATCAGCACCTGTTTGGCGGAGCCGGCGATTTCCGGCGCGCCACCGGCACCGGGCAGGCGCACTTTGGGCTGGTGATAATCACCGACCACGGTGGTATTGATGTTGCCGAAGCGGTCGACCTGCGCGGCACCGAGAAAACCTACGTCGATACGCCCGCCTTGCAGCCAGTAGCGAAAAATCTCGCCGGTCGGCACCACGGTGTCGGCGGTTTCAGCCAGTTCACCGTCACCGATCGACAGCGGCAGCACGCTCGGCTTGGCCCCGATCGGGCCGGACTCGTAGATCAGCACCACGTCAGGCGACGAGGTCAGGCGTGCCAGGTTGGCCGCCTTGGACGGCAGACCGATGCCGACGAAACAGACCGCGCCATTGCGCAGGCGGCGGGCGGCGGCAACGGTCATCATTTCATTGGTGGAGTAGCTCATTGTGCAACCTCCGCAGCGCTGGCCAGTTTTGCCTTGAATTCGGTGAAGTCGGCGGTGCCGCGAATGTACTGATCGATCCAGGCCGTAAAGCTCTCACGGCTGCGAGCAATCGGGTCCCAGGCCTGGTAGAAGCGGTTGTCACGCTCGTAGTAACCATGGGCGTAGGACGGATGCGCGCCACCCGGTACCAGACACACCGCCGACAGTGCCCAGGTCGGCAAGACGCAGGCGTTCATCGTTGCATTGAGGTCGTCGACGATTTCTTCGACCGTCACGATGCAGCGCTTGGCCGCCAGGGCCGCTTCCTTCTGCACGCCCAAAATGCCCCAGAGCAGCACATTGCCCTTGCGATCGGCCTTTTGCGCATGGATCACGGTGACGTCCGGGCGCACCGAAGGCACGGCGGCGAGTACTTCCCCAGTGAAGGGGCAGGTCACGCTCTTGATCAGCGGGTTGACCTTGGGCAGGTCGGAACCTGCGTAGGCGCGCAGCACCGCGAACGGCAGGCCCGAGGCACCGGCGACGTAGGCATTGGCCAGGTCCGCGTGGCTGTGTTCTTCGATTTCGATAGGTTGCGGCCAGTGTTTTTCAACGGCGTCGCGCAGGCGATGGAGGGAACCGACACCCGGGTTGCCGCCCCAGGAGAAGATCAGCTTGCGGGCGCAACCGGCGCCGATCATCTGGTCGTAGATCAGGTCAGGCGTCATGCGTACCAGGGTCAGATCTTTCTTGCCCTGACGAATGATTTCATGCCCGGCGGCAGTCGGAATCAAGTGCGTGAAGCCTTCGAGGGCAACGCAGTCACCGTCGTTGACGAACTGCTTCACAGCGTCGTGGAGCGAGAGGATTTCAGCCATTGCAGACTCCTGGATATGCTTGAGTCGGGTCGGTTTCAAGGCGCCTTGGACAGCGCCGCGTATGGGTTCAGATTAAGGTGGGCTTGGGAGTGGTTCAATCCGATAATCGACTAACTGTTCGATTATCGAACCGATTGTTATCTTGCTAATTAAGTGTCAGCCATCGCGGGGCAAGCCCGCTCCTACAATCCTGTAGGAGCGGGCTTGCCCCGCGATGAGGCTACTCAGGTCGCATCCGCGTGGCTGACCATGCCCTTGATAATCACCGCCGTAGCGGCCAATGCCGCCGGGATCACCAACGCGGTCAGCACCTGCTCGAAATTCCAGCCCAGGCCAAGCAGGGTCGCGCCCATCCACGCCCCGAGAATCGCACCAAAGCGACCGATACCGAGCATCCACGACACCCCGGTGGCACGCCCCTGAGTCGGGTAGAAACGCGCCGCCAGCGAGGGCATCGCCGATTGCGCACCGTTAACGCACATGCCGGCAATCAGCACCAGGGTCGCCAGTATTGTGATGTTGCCCAGGCTCTGCCCTACCGCGTAAGCAAACACCCCGGCCAGCAGGTAAAAGACACCAATGACCTTGTGCGGGTTGTAGCGGTCCATGGCCCATCCCACTGCCACAGCACTAAGCACACCACCAAACTGGAACAGCGCACCGATGAAGGCGGCCTGCTCCATGCTCGCGCCACTGTCGCGCATCAGGGTGGGTAGCCAGCTGGTCAGCAGGTAGACGATCACCAGGCCCATGAAATAGGTCAGCCATAGCAACAGGGTGCCGACGCTGTAGCGACCGGAGAAGATCAGCGCAAAAACGTTGCGGGCCTTTACCGACTGTTGCTCCGGCACGCTGAAACTCGACGCCTGGCCGACCATGGCTGGCTCGATCGGCGCAAGGGTCTTACGCACCTTATCGGTACCACGGTTGCGCACCACCAAGTAGCGCGCCGACTCCGGCAACCAGAACACCAGCACCACCGCCAGCAGCAGCGGCAGCACGCCACCGATCAGCAACAGGCTGTGCCAACCAAACGCCGGGATCAGCTTGGCGGAAATGAAACCGCCACCGGCCATGCCGAGGTTGAAACCGCAAAACATGCTGGTGACCAGCAATGACTTGTGCCGCTCCGGGGTGTATTCGGACAGCAGCGTGGTGGCATTGGGCATGCCGGCGCCCAGGCCCAACCCGGTGAGAAAGCGAAGTACCAGCAACTGGTCGACATTGGTGCTGTACGCCGAAGCCAGGCTGAAGGCGCCGAACAGCACCACTGCCCCGACCAGTACCACCTTGCGCCCGAAACGGTCGGCCAGCGGCCCGGACCCCAGCGCACCAAAGACCATACCGATCAACGCGGCGCTCATCACCGGCCCCAGGCTGGCCCGGTCAATGCCCCAGTCCTGGGACAGGGCCGGGGCGATAAAGCCCATGGCCGCCGTATCCAGGCCGTCGAGAAAGACAATCAAAAAACACAGAATTACCACTCGCCATTGATAGCGCGACAGCGGTTGACTATTGATAAAGGACTGCACATCCAGGCAGTTTCCGACAGCAGCTTGAGGACTATTCATTATTTTTATCCAGAAGTAGCGCGCGAGTGTGCGGGTGCGCGCATGAACGGCACAGGCGAACAGAAGCAGGTTCGGAAAACTGGATCAGCTGCCGCGCAGTCCAGCGTAGGACAGGTGCAAGCCGTGCGGTGACAGGAAGTGGGTCATGGGGCGTTTGCCTCTCGCTCATTATTATGGGCGGTCAGAGCAGGCTGACCGCTGCGAGGGACATTAATAAGCAGGCGGGTTCGGCGCAATTCGATAAACGCATCTCTGTGCGTTTATCGAACAGGAACGTTCAGGCGAACAGTTGCGTGCTGAGGTCGCGGCTGGCGGCGAGCATGATCGGCAGGAAGCGCTGCTCAAGTTCGGTGCGGCTGACCCGGCCGGCATGGGTGCTGACATTGAGCGCGGCCAGCACCTGGCCAGAGGCGTCATAGACCGGCACCGCAATCGAGCGCAGGCCCTGCTCGAGCTCCTGATCGACAACACACCAGCCCTGCTGGCGAACCAGTTGCAGGCATTCGAGCAACGCCACCGGGTCGTGGAGGGTTCGGCTGGTCTTAGCCTGCAGATCGGCATGATCCAGGTACTCGTGCAAGGTGGCATCGTCCAGCGCCGCCAGCAGGATGCGGCCCATGGAAGTGCAATAGGCCGGCAAGCGCCCGCCAACCGACAAGTCCACCGAGATCAGGCGCTGCACGGTGGCTGAACGGGCGATGTAAAGAATGTCATCGCCTTCCAGCGTGGCCATGTTGCAGGCCTCATGCAACTGATCGCTCATCCGGTCCAGGTACGGCTGGGCCGAGACCGCCAAGGGCGTCGACGACAGATAGGCATGGCCCAGGGTCAGCACCTTGGGCAGCAGTGAATAGGTGCGCCCGTCGGAGGTGGCGTAACCCAGCTTGATCAGGGTGTGCAGGCAACGGCGAACCGCCGCCCGGGGGATTTCCGTGCGGTGGCTGATCTGGGCGATGGTCAGGTGGCGCTTGCGCTCCTGGAAGGCCTGCACCACTGCCAGCCCCCGGGCGAGCGAGGTCATGAAGTCGGGGTCACCGGTAAAAGCCTGAATGCGCTTGGCCGGCGAGGCGACGATGGGCGGTGCCAGGGATGCAAACGAGCTACGCACGTCGTCATTGAGTCCTGGCCCTTTGGGCGTTGTTTCTTCTGTCATGGCTAGCCTCGGCAACAGGGTCACTTGGGCGATTATCGAACCATCGACCGATAATCGCAATTGACCGCTACCCTCAATTGCTTATACCTTTCCACCGCCACCATGTGGCTTCTTGGAGAGACTGGTCAGGTACCCACCGTAGAAGTCCCAGGCACGGCCTTGCCCACGAAGCGAGGCCGTTTTTCTTCCTTTGGTGCAATGCAGGTGCGTTTACCTGGAGAACTTGCTCAATTGCACAGGTTCGACATTTCAAACTCCGCTGCTGGTCAGCATTCACAACTTGGTAACACAACTGGCGCTGTGCATGTCTTGGCAACAATAAGACAATGCTACTCTCAGCCAATCAGCTTGCTATAATCAAAGTTCGTTCCCCTGCCCCGGGCAAGGTTATTGCGGATCCAATTCGCAGCAGCCCCCGGCCGAGTACAGCGGATCGCTGCAAGTGCCATTCAGCTGAACACTTCGTTGTTCATGTTCGCTTGCACAACCGAACCTACTGTTGCTGCGACAGTTATGCCGCTCTGGCAGCGTAGCCGCGTGCTTGATGTGCTTCGCGCACTACTTGCCTGCGTTAACGCCAGGGTTATTTCCACACTACAGGTAATACTGTGACCAAAGATGAACTGCGCGCAGAACTGGAGCGCCAGGAACAACGCTACAAGGACGTTTACGGCGGTGAAGTGACCACTTACGCCGCACAACCTGACCCTGAACGCAAACCGTGGCGCAAGCGCGCCAGCCTGCGGGACCAGGCCTTCGCCCAGGAACTGGAAAAAATCGAGAAAGAACTCAAGGACCAGGCGCCTTAGGTGCTCTGGGGGGCTTTTCCCTCGACCCAATACAATGGATTTTTGCGCGCTTCCAGGCAGCCCGTAACGGAATTTCACAAATTTCATACGCCCGTTTGACTTTTTTCTGAAAGACAAAAACTTGCGCAAATATTTAATTTTTCTCGATTTTTTCGCATTTTAGGCGACGTTCAGCCACGCTTCGTCAACTCAATGGGTTGCAACGCAGGGTAGAAAAGTCGTCGAGCGGTCGGCAGCGGGGGGATCGATTACCGGGGATTTCTGGCATAATCGCGCCCCCTTATGACCGGGTCAGAATTCCTTCATGATCGATTTATTCAGCGGACTTGATGCCTGGGTACTGGTGAGCTTGCTGCTCGCTTTGACCTTCGTACTCGCCTTCGAGTTCATCAATGGCTTTCATGACACCGCTAACGCGGTAGCTACAGTCATCTATACCAAAGCCATGCCGCCGCACCTGGCCGTATTCTTCTCCGGCGTGTTCAATTTCCTCGGCGTTCTGCTCGGCGGTGTGGGTGTGGCTTATGCCATCGTGCACCTGCTGCCGGTTGAACTGCTGATCAATGTGAACACCGGCCACGGCCTGGCGATGGTCTTCTCGCTATTGGCAGCCGCCATCGCCTGGAACCTGGGTACCTGGTACTTCGGCATTCCGGCGTCCAGTTCCCACACCCTGATCGGCTCGATCCTCGGCGTCGGCCTGGCCAACGCCCTGATCAACGACATCCCCCTGGGTGACGGCGTCAACTGGCAGAAAGCAATCGACATCGGCATGTCGCTGGTACTGTCGCCCATGGCCGGCTTTGCCGTAGCGGCCCTGGTGTTGATCGGCCTCAAGTGGTGGCGCCCGCTGTCGAAGATGCACAAGACGCCAGAACAGCGTCGCAAGCTCGACGACAAGAAGCACCCGCCCTTCTGGAACCGCCTGGTCCTGGTGATTTCGGCCATGGCCGTAAGCTTCGTGCACGGCTCCAACGACGGTCAGAAAGGTATCGGCCTGATCATGTTGGTTCTGATCGGTATCGTCCCGGCCCAGTTCGTCCTCGACCTGAACAGCACCACCTACCAGATCGAACGCACGCGCGACGCCACCCTGCACCTGAGCCAGTTCTACCAGCGCAACCAAGCGACCCTGGGCGAGTTCCTGGCCCTGGGCAAAGCGCAAAATGGCGACCTGCCTGAGCAGTTCAGCTGCAACCCGCAGCAGACCGAACCGACCATAAACGCTTTGCTCGACTCGCTCAAAGGTGTAACCGAGTACCGCTCGCTGACGCCGGAGAAACGCGTTGAAGTACGTCGTTACCTGCTGTGCCTGGACGACACCGCGAAGAAGGTTGGCAAACTGCCAGGCCTGCAAGGCCGTGAAAAGGCTGATCTGGACAAACTGCGCAAAGACCTGACGGCCACCACCGAATATGCCCCGTTCTGGGTAATCCTGGCGGTCGCCCTGGCCCTGGGCCTGGGCACCATGGTCGGCTGGAAGCGTGTGGTACTGACCATCGGCGAGAAGATCGGCAAGCAGGGCATGACCTATGCCCAGGGCATGTCGGCGCAGATCACTGCAGCCTGTGCCATCGGCATGGCCAACATCTTCAGCCTGCCGGTCTCGACCACCCACGTGCTGTCTTCGGGGGTAGCCGGGACCATGGTGGCGAACAAGAGCGGCCTGCAAGGCGGCACCGTCAAGACCATCCTGCTGGCCTGGATCCTGACCCTGCCTGCAACCGTAGGCCTGTCGGCAGCCTTGTTCTGGTTGGCGACCAAGTTCATCGTCTGAACTGTTCCGCATTGAAAAAGGCGCCTTCGGGCGCCTTTTTCATGTCTACGAACTAACGCCGCTTGTTGCCTCCGAGCAACGACCCCATCAAACCGCGCACCAACTGACGACCGAACTGGTTGGCCGCCTGGCGTACCGCCGACTTGATCGCCTGCCCCGCCGCGCTTTGCAGGAACTCGCCGGCCTTGTCGGCAAAACTTTCTTCCGTCGCCGCTGGCGCTTGTTCCGCTTGCCCCGCATCGCCCTTGCGGGCGCTGAGCATTTCATAGGCCGATTCACGATCTACCGGCTTGTCATAACGCCCGACCAAAGGTGATGCGGCAATCAACGCTGCCCGTTCAGCGGCGCTCAGCGGCCCGATTCGCGACTGCGGTGGCGCGATCAACACACGCTGGACCATGCCCGGCGTACCTTTTTCCTGCAGAGTGCCGACCAGCGCCTCACCAATGCCCAACTCGGTCAGCACGCTAAGAGTGTCGAACTGCGGGTTGGGGCGGAAGCCATCGGCCACGGCCTTGAGTGATTTCTGCTCCTTGGCAGTAAAGGCCCGCAGGCCGTGCTGGACGCGCAAGCCCAGTTGCGCCAGGACATCGTCCGGCAGATCGCCCGGCGACTGGGTAACGAAGTACACCCCCACCCCTTTGGAGCGAATCAGCCGCACCACTTGCTCCAGGCGATCCTGCAGGGCCTTGGGCGTGCCATTGAACAGCAGGTGCGCCTCATCGAAGAACAGCGCCAGCAACGGTTTGTCGGCATCACCGCGCTCAGGCAGTTGCTCGAACAGCTCGGCCAGCAGCCACAACAGGAAAGTCGCGTAGACCTTCGGCGCCTCATGCACCAAGCGGCTGGCGTCGAGCAGGTGAATACGCCCGCGACCATCGGCGTCCGGTTGCAGGATGTCTTCCAGTTGCAAGGCTGGCTCGCCAAACAGGGCCTCAGCGCCCTGCTGCTCCAGGGTCGCCAGGCGCCGCAACAGCGCCTGGCTGGAACCTGTGGTCATCAACGCGCTGTCTTCACCGAGCAGCTGCGGGTTGTCCTTGAGGTGCGCCAGCAGCGCCTTGAGGTCTTTTATATCAAGCAACAACAAGCCTTCGCGGTCGGCAACCTTGAACGCCGCGTAGAGCGCCGCCTGCTGGCTGTCGGTCAGCTCCAACAGGTTACCCAGCAGCAGCGGGCCCATTTCACTGAGGGTCGTGCGCAAAGGATGACCGGACTGACCGTGAATATCCCACAGGCTGACCGGATAAGCCTGTGGTCGGTGGTTAAGCCAAGGCATCCCGGCAATACGCTCGGCCACCTTGCCCTGGGGATTGCCCACTGCGCCCAAGCCACACAGGTCACCTTTGACGTCGGCGGCAAACACCGCAACCCCAGCATCGCTGAAGGCTTCAGCCATGTGCTGCAGGGTCACGGTCTTGCCGGTACCTGTCGCCCCGGCCACCAGCCCGTGACGGTTAGCCAAGCGCATGGCCTGGGCCACCGGCTGACCGGCGAGGTCGGCACCGAGAACGAATTGCGAAGAGTCAGGCATGTTTTTTCACCCTCTGTTTAAAGCTTTGGCTTGAAACGGCCGATATTAAATAGTGATAGACCACCAGAAAGACAGGAATTGCCCGACAAGGACTTGGGACCTGCACTGCTTTCACGCTGTTCTTTGTGCGAACGACCCGGACAACAAGACCTTAGCGGATAGACACGTTATGAACAAAAGCCTCCGATTCAGCCACAAGATTCTATTGGCCGCCTCGCTGATCGTCATGATCGCCTTCACCCTGTTTACCTTGTACAACGATTTCTTGCAGCGTAATGCCATTCGCGAGGATCTGGAAAACTATCTTGAAGAAATGGGCGAGACCACTTCGACCAATATCAAGAACCTGTTTGACGGTCGTATTCTGCTGGTGCAAAACGTTGCACAAAACATTGCCGCGTTTCCCGAAGCCGACAAAGTTGGCACGCTGCTTGGCCAACAAGCCTTGGTCTCAAGTTTTCTGACGATTTACCTGGGTGACGTCAACGGCGGTTTCACCATTCGTCCGCAGACCAAGATGCCGGACGGTTATGACCCGCGTGCACGCCCCTGGTACAAGGATGGTCTGGCCGCCAACGGGCCGATCCTCACCGAACCCTATATCGATGTCAGCACTGGCAAGATGGTCATCTCAGTGGTGGCGACTGCTGCGCGCAACGTCGGCGTGGTAGGCGGCGACCTGGCGCTGGACGGCCTCACCGAGATCATCAACTCACTGAATTTCGGCGGCATGGGTTATGCCTTCCTGGTCAACGATCAAGGCAAGATTCTCGTGCACCCGGACAAGAACCTGGTGATGAAATCGCTGTCGGACCTGTTCCCGCAAAACACTCCGCGCATCAGCAAGGAACCGAGCGAAGTCGAGCTTGATGGCAAGACCCGCATCCTCAGCTTCGCCCCGGTCAAAGGCCTGCCCTCGGCCAACTGGTACATCGGCCTGTCGGTAGACAAGGACGAGGCCTACTCGATGCTGAGCAAGTTCCGTACGTCCGCAGTGATTGCCACCCTGGTAGCCGTGGTCATCATCATTGCCCTGCTCGGCTTGTTGATCCGCGTGCTGATGCAACCCCTGCACACCATGAGCCGGGCCATGGCCGACATCGCTGAAGGTGAAGGCGACCTGACCAAGCGCCTGGCCATTCACAATCATGACGAATTTGGCATCCTCGGCACTGCCTTCAACCGTTTCGTCGAGCGTATTCATGGCTCGATCCGCGAAGTGTCTTCAGCCACCGAGCAAGTCAATGAAGTCGCCCTGCGGGTGGTCAGCGCCTCCAACTCGTCGATGGTCAACTCCGACGAGCAGTCCAACCGCACCAACAGCGTTGCCGCGGCGATCAACCAGTTGGGAGCTGCGGCCCAGGAAATCGCTCACAACGCCGCCCAAGCCTCGCAACAGGCAAGCTCGGCCCGGCACCTGGCCGAAGAAGGCCAGCAGGTGGTTGACCGCAGCATCCAAGCGATGAACCGTCTGTCGGACCTGATCTGCACCTCCAGTTCGCATATCGAAACCCTCAACAGCAAGACGGTGAACATCGGGCAGATCCTTGAGGTGATCACCAGTATCTCTCAGCAAACCAACCTGCTCGCCCTCAACGCCGCCATCGAGGCAGCACGGGCCGGTGAAGCGGGTCGTGGGTTTGCCGTGGTGGCCGACGAGGTGCGCAACCTTGCACATCGCACCCAGGAGTCGGCGCAGCAGGTGCAGAAAATGATCGAAGAGCTGCAGGTCGGCGCCCGTGAGTCGGTCGACACCATGGGCCAGAGCCAGCGCCATAGCCAGGACAGCGTCGAGATCGCCAACCAGGCGGGTGAGCGCCTGGGCAGCGTGACCCTGCGTATTGGCGAGATCGACGGCATGAACCAGTCGGTGGCCACTGCTACCGAGGAACAGACTGCCGTGGTCGATTCGATCAACATGGACATCAACGAAATCAACATGCTCAATCAGGAAGGCGTGGAGAACCTGCAGTCGACCCTGCGCGCCTGCGCGGACCTGGAGCAACAGGCCAGCCGCCTGAAACAACTGGTGGGCAGCTTCCGCATCTAAAAAGCAGCTGCAAGCCTCAAGCTGCAAGAAAAAGCAGGCCGCGTACGGATCCGCTCTTTCTTGCAGCTTGAAACTCCCGCCTCCCAAGCGCACAAACTATCCTTCATAGAGAGCGCTGCGCCTCAGTCAGGCGTGGGCTCGCCGCTAGTCGACCTGAGCAGCGCCCAGAGCTCGGCGGCACCAGGGAAGTCGGTGCCGTCGTCGCCACCCAAGGCATCCGGGTCGTAACGGCTCAAGCAACCCTCGCCGAGGGTCGGTGGAGCCTTGGAGGTTGCCTTGTCGAGGGGATCGGCCATGCTGCAACCTCCTGCGCAACGCCTTAGTTGAACACCACGGTCTTGTTGCCATGCACCAGCACGCGGTCTTCCAGGTGGTAGCGCAAGCCGCGGGCCAACACCATCTTCTCGACATCACGACCGAAGCGCACCATGTCATCGATGCTGTCGCTATGGCTGACACGCACCACGTCCTGCTCGATGATCGGGCCCGCGTCGAGTTCTTCGGTAACGTAGTGGCAGGTAGCCCCAATCAGCTTGACCCCGCGCAGCGAGGCCTGGTGGTAAGGCTTGGCACCGACAAACGAGGGCAGGAAGCTGTGATGGATGTTGATCACCTGCTGGGCGTATTCCTGGCACAGCTGAGGCGGCAGGATTTGCATGTAGCGGGCCAGCACCACCACATCGGCACCGTGTTCCTTGACCAGGCGTGACACCTCGGCAAACGCCGGCTGCTTGTTCTGCGGGTCGACCGGCACGTGGAAGAACGGAATGCCATGCCACTCGACCATGCTGCGCAAGTCGTTGTGGTTGGAGATTACGCAAGGGATGTCGCAATCGAGCTCTTTGGCGTGCCAGCGGTGCAGCAGGTCAGCCAGGCAGTGGGATTCGCGGCTGGCCATCAGCACCACGCGCTTCTTCTGGTCGGTGTCGGTAATACGCCAGACCATCGAGAACTCTTCGGCGATTGGCGCAAACGCCTCACGGAACGCTTCAATACCAAACGGCAGCGTCTCGGCGCGGATTTCGTGGCGCATGAAGAACCAACCGCTCTGCTCATCGGAGTGATGGCTCGCTTCGTTGATCCAGCCATTATAGGACGCCAGGAAGTTACTGACTTTGGCGACGATGCCAACGCGGTCGGGGCAAGCGATCACCAGTCGGTAGGTGCGCATGAGGGGGTCTCCATAAACCTTTGCAAAGGGGCTCATTCTAGCGAGTGCCTGGCAAAACTGCAGTACTGATTGCTCGCGGCCTGTCACCTGCTGCGCCAGCGCAGACATGGGCCCGGCCGGAAGACCATGCTGGCACCAGGTTTAAGTTAATTATTGGCAACGGAGTTAGTTTGTAAAATTTTCTTAACCTGATCACACGGGGTGTTTAACAATTGATTTGGGCTAATTGCCCGCAATATTGTTTACTTGGCAGGAGCGTCTGATTACTATTGCCACACTGTCCCTGTAAACACCCTTCATTTCCAAGGAACGCCTCATGTCCCTGATCAACGAATATCGCGCTACCGAAGAAGCCATCAAAGAACTGCAGGCCCGTTTGCAGAACCTGTCGCAAGACGACAAGCTGAAAACCGAGCTCGAGTTCGAAGGCAAACTGCGTGCACTGATGGGCGAATATTCGAAGTCCCTGCGTGACATCATTGCGCTGCTGGATCCAGAAGCCAAACTGAGCAAAGCACCTCGCGGCGCGGTAAAAGCCACCGGCACCAAGCGTGCGCGCAAGGTCAAGCAATACAAAAACCCGCACAACGGTGAAGTGATCGAAACCAAGGGCGGCAACCACAAAACCCTGAAAGAATGGAAAGCCAAATGGGGTGGCGATGTGGTTGAAGGCTGGGCAACCCTGCTGGGTTAATAAGCCCGCTGGTAACCTTGTGTTACTCGCTAAAACAAACGCCAGCTTAGCTGGCGTTTTTTATTTTCAACGATTGCTTACATTGCCAATCGTAACTTCAAGCTCTGCACATGTTCCCGCCACTGGCCGAGCACCGCCTGTTGACCGGCATCTGCCTCTGCCCAGCAGCCCTCAAGGGCCCGCTCGAAGTCGCCGATGGTATTGGGCGCGCCCATCAACGGGTCGCTCAGGCGTTGCCGGCAGAAGCGTTGCCAGCGCTGGTGCTCCTCGACAGTCAAGGTCTCGGTAAAATTACGCGCACGGTAACGAAACAACAGTTCCGCCAGCCGTTCATCATCGAACATCCACTGGCCCTGGCCCAACTGCCGTGGATCGACAGTGCGCACTTGTTCGCACAAGCGACGATCACGATCGCCAAGAAAACCGTCATACAACTGCTGTTCCGGATCTTCGCAGGGGGCAAATTCCTCGGCACTATAAATGACCGGCAGTTTGTCTTGCCATTGCCCTGCCGCAGTAATCAGGCTGGCCGCTCGCTGTTGATAGACAGCCATATCCAGCTCCAACCGCTGTTGATCTTCGGGCCGCAATACTCCCAGCGGTGCGACCACCGGGCAGCGATTGATATGAATTAATTTCAGCGGCACCGGCAATTGTCCGTCAGGCATTTCCTCACGGCGGGTGTATAAACGCTGACGCAGTGAATCAGCATCCTCGTCGATCAACGGCCGAGTATCGAGATGCAAATCACAGACAATCAAGGCGTTGCGATTACGCGGGTGCCAGGCCAAAGGCAATACCACACCCAAGTAATTGCGCGCTGCTGAAAAACGCCCGGAAATATGCACCATCGGTTGTAATAATCGAATCTGGTCGAGGACTTTCTGCTTGCTGCGCAGTTGAAACAACCAGTCATAAAGCTTCGGCTGTTTCTGTCGGATCAATCGTGCAAGCGCAATAGTTGCCCGCACATCCGACAAGGCTTCGTGGGCCTGGCCATGGTCGATGCCATTTGCAGCGCTCAGCAACTCCAGGCGCAGGCTGGTCCTGCCCTCCTGTTGCGGCCAGACAATACCTTCAGGGCGCAGCGCATAAGCGCTGCGAACGATATCGATCAAGTCCCATCGACTGTTGCCGCCCTGCCACTCGCGGGCATAGGGGTCGAAGAAGTTGCGATACAGACTGTAGCGGGTGACTTCATCGTCGAAACGCAAACTGTTATAGCCCGCGCCACACGTGCCCGGACGCGCCAGCTCAGCATGCACGCGGGTCATGAACTCGGCTTCGCTCAGCCCCCGGCTGGCCAACTGCGCCGGCGTGATGCCGGTGACCAGGCATGCCTTGGGGTGCGGCAGGATATCGTCGCTGGGCTGGCAATAGAAGTTGATCGGCGCCTCGATCTCGTTGAGATCCAGGTCAGTACGCACACCGGCGACCTGCAGGGGCCGATCGTTGCGCGGATTGATGCCGGTGGTTTCGTAGTCGTGCCAGAAAATGCTGAAGCTCACGGGGTCGTCCTGAACAAAAGATCGACCAGAGTCTAGGGCCCGCAGCCCACCACGGCCAGTGTCAGGCCGAGGCGTTCAACGGATGGAAGCTGAAATAGTTGCGCAAGGCACGCACCAACTGCTCGAATTCGCGCGGAGCTTGCAGCAGCATGAAGCCCGAATCGTAATGGCCGGGGGTCTGGTCTTCATGGCTCCAGAGGCAACTGGCGGTCAGGTTGATCAGGTGCAGCGCACCCTCCTGGCCCGGTACTTTGAGCTGCAACTCGAAATCCGGGCCGACCAGCATCGGTAGCTGGCTGATCAGCATCAGGCCATCTTCAGACACATTTCCCAGATAGCCAATGGGCTGGTCGGTGAAGCGGTTGAAGACTTTAAGGAAATAAGGGAGCTGGTGACGCTCGATGCGGCGCTCGTCAAACATGGTCGGGATCGCTGTCAAAGACCCTTTTAGCAGGGCCGCGCTAGGGCTGCTGTTTTCATTCATCTCAGCAACAAGATTAGCTCACCCTGCCCCCTGCGTCACAATCAGACTGGGCCACTTTAGTATTAACGCCAAGGCGTGGTCGTTGCTGGCCGGGCGATAGCCGTCTCGCCAGTGCGCAAGTGCCCCAGTTGCTCGAGCGTCTGCAGGCGCGCGCGGGCGCGGTAGGCGTATTCGCTCTGCGGGTAACGCTGGGAGATGAACTGGTAGGTCTGTGCTGCATCGACGAACAACTTCTGGCGTTCCAGGCACTGGCCACGCAGCAGCGACACTTCCGGCTGGATGAACGGCCGTGCACGGCTGGTACGGTCGACCTGGGACAGCTCGAGCATTACCCGTTCGCAATTGCCCCGGTCATAGGCGCGGTAGGCATTGTTCAGATGATGGTCCATCGACCAGCGGGTGCAGCCGACGACACTGGTCGCCAGGGCTAAAACGATCAAGGCTCGCATGGGGGTTCTCCTGTATTGAGCAGTGTATCGGCTTTGTTTGAGAAATCTGTAGAGCGTGCAGGTTGTAGAGGCCTCATCGCGGGGCAAGCCCGCTCCTGGACCCGAAGCAGCCGTTCAAACGCCACCCCCGCTCAGCGGCAGGTAGTGCAAAGGAACAATGACTACAGCGATTTTCCGGAGTAGCCTTTCGCTGCGCTTCACTATAGGAGTCTGTGCATGACCATCCGCCGTACCAAAATCGTCGCCACCCTTGGCCCCGCCAGCAACTCGCCGGAAGTGATCGAGCAACTGATCCTCGCAGGCCTGGATGTCGCTCGCCTGAACTTCTCCCACGGCACGCCTGACGAGCACAAGGCTCGCGCGCGCCTGATTCGCGACATCGCTGCCCGCCTCGGCCGCCACGTGGCGCTGCTCGGTGACCTGCAAGGGCCGAAGATCCGCATCGCCAAATTCAGCAACAAGCGTATCGAACTCAAGGTCGGTGACCGCTTCACCTTCTCCACCGCCCACCCGCTGACCGAAGGTTCCCAGGATATCGTCGGCATCGACTACCCGGACCTGGTCAAGGACTGCGGTGTCGGTGACGAACTGCTGCTCGACGACGGCCGCGTGGTCATGCGCGTAGAAAGCGCCACCGCCGACGCCCTGCACTGCGAAGTACTGATCGGCGGCCCGCTGTCCGATCACAAAGGCATCAACCGTCGCGGTGGCGGCCTGACCGCTCCGGCCCTGACTGAAAAAGACAAGGCTGACATCAAGCTGGCCGCCGAGATGGACCTGGACTACCTGGCCGTTTCCTTCCCACGCGATGCCTCCGACATGGAATACGCCCGTCGCCTGCGCGACGAAGCGGGCGGCAGCGCCTGGCTGGTGGCCAAGATCGAACGCGCCGAAGCGGTCGCCGACGACGAGACCCTCGACGGTCTGATCGCCGCCAGTGACGCAGTCATGGTTGCCCGTGGCGACCTGGGCGTGGAAATCGGCGATGCCGAACTGATCGCGATCCAGAAGAAGATCATCCAGCACGCCCGTCGCAACAACAAAGCAGTGATCGTGGCGACCCAGATGATGGAGTCGATGATCCAGAATCCGATGCCAACCCGTGCCGAAGTGTCCGATGTGGCCAACGCCGTATTGGATAACACCGATGCGGTGATGCTCTCGGCTGAAAGCGCCGCCGGTGCTTACCCGATCGAAGCAGTACAGGCCATGGCGCGTATCTGCCTGGGCGCGGAAAAACACCCGACCAGCCAGAAGTCCAGCCACCGCCTGCACACCCGCTTCGAGCGCTGCGACGAAAGCATCGCCCTGGCGGCGATGTACACCGCCAACCACTTCCCTGGCGTCAAGGCGATCATTGCCCTCACCGAAAGTGGTTACACCCCGCTGATCATGTCGCGCCTGCGTTCGTCGGTACCGATCTACGCCTTCTCGCCGCACCGCGCCACCCTGGCCCGCGCCGCGATGTTCCGTGGTGTCTACCCGGTAGCGTTCGACCCGGCAGCCCTGCCAGCCGACAAAGTCAGCCAGGCGGCGGTCGATGAGCTGCTGCAGCGCGGCGCGGTCGAGCCAGGTGACTGGGCGATCCTGACCAAAGGCGACAGCTACCACACCATCGGTGGCACCAATGGCATGAAGATCCTGCACGTTGGTGATTCGCTGGTCTGATCCGCAGACCCTGCTGAGCAAAGCCCCGCAGCCTGTGTTGCGGGGCTTTTTTGTGCCCGCCCGCAATCAAGCGTGAGCAACAAAAGTATCGGCAAACAACTGATTGCGCGGCAGGCCGGCGAGGAACATGCGCCGGGAAAACTGCTCGACACTGGCCGCCGAGCCGCAGGCCAGGGCCACGGTCTGGCGTGACGGCAAGTGCAACGCTGCCAATGCCTGGGGCAACTCAGCCGGGGTCAGCAGCTCGACCTGCAATTGCCGGTGACGGCTGGCCAGTTCGGTCAATGCCTGCGCCAGGTAATGCTCCTGAATGTCATGGGCCAGGTGCAGCAGGCGAATTGGGCCGTGATGCTCCTGGCGCAGCGCCTCGCGCAGAATCCCCCACAATGGTGCAAGGCCGGTACCCGCAGCCAGCAGCAACAGCGGCCGCTGTTGCCAGTCCGGGTCGTAGTGCAAAGCACCACCACGTAGCTCACCCAGGCGCAGGGTCGAAGCATTGGACAATTGCCGCGCGAAGTCGCAGAAGGCCCCGGGTAGCCGGCAATCGAGATGAAACTCGAGAAAGTCCTCCTCCCCCGGCAGACTGGCCAGTGAATATGGCCGGGCAACACCATTCGAGCTCCACAGCACCAGGTGTTGGCCAGCCTGGTAACGCAGCGGCTTTTGTGGCGCAAGGCGCAAGCGCAATACCATGGGGCTCAGCCAGTCCAGGCCGGCAACCTGCGCCGGCAAGCCGTCCTCAAGCGGGTCGAACAACGCCACCTGCAAGTCTTCATCGACACTGCACTGGCACGCCAGGCGCCAGCCTTGCTGACGCTTGTCTGCTGCCAGCGCATCGGGCCTGGCATCCCCCGGCCGGCCTTGCAGGCAACGCACCAGGCAGGCATGGCAACTGCCGGCGCGGCAACTGTACGGGACTGCCAGGCCAGCATCATTCAAGGCGTCGAGCAGGTTACTGCCTGGCGCCACCGGCCATTGCCGCTGCCCCACTCGCAATTCAGGCATCGACAGCCTCCCATGCGGCCAGGCAGCGATTGCGCCCGCAGCGCTTGGCCCGGTACAACGCCTGATCCGCGCGTTGCAGGGCCTCGTCGAGGTCATCGCCGGCGCCCAGCAAGGTCATTCCGGCCGACAGGCTCAACGGCTCGACACGCAAGCCGACCGCTGAAGGTTGGGCTAAAGCAAAGGCCTTGCGCAGCCGCTCGCAACAGTCGGCGAGTTGCGCCTCGGTGCAATTGGGCAGCAACAGCACAAACTCTTCACCACCGTAGCGGGCCAACACGGCCGGCTCCTCCAAGCATTCGCTGGCGATCGAGGCAAAGGCCTGCAACACCTGATCGCCAGCGGCATGGCCATACAGGTCATTGATACGTTTGAAATGATCAAGGTCGATCAGGGCCAGGCCATGGCAATGATCGGCGCGCATCCGCTCCAGCTCGCCAGTGGCTAGGCCCAGGAAATGCCGACGGTTGAACAGGCCGGTCAGCTCGTCCGTGGCCACCAGGCCTTCGAGCTGGCGCATCATGCCGCGCAGGGTGTCCTGATGGGCCTGCAAGGCATGGCGCCGCTGACGCATACGCTGCCGGGCGGCCTGCACATAGCGGGCATACAGGCACAGCCAGCACAGCACCACCAGCAACGCGCCGCTCTGCAGCAGCCACAGCGATGGATCGAGCTGCGGGACCTGCCAGGCGTCCCAGGCCATCAGGCCGACAAAGCTCAACAGCACCAGCAACGCACAACGCACGAACACCCGGCTACTCAGGTGAAACAGGCCGAACAGCAGAATCAAGGGGTAGAACATCAAGAAGGTGCCACGACTCTGGTCAAGCTGGGCCAACAGCCAGGTGTGCCAGGCGATCGCCAGCAGAATCTGCAATTGGGTCAGGCTCGGGTCATTGAAACGCAGGTTGCGCCCGCTGACAAACACCCAGCCGAGCACCACCTGGCACAACAGCAACAGGCCACCGCCAAGCAGCAAGACATCCAGGGAGGCTTGCAGGTGCCCGCTAAAGCGCGCGCCCCAGACCAGCGCCAACACCAGCACATAAGTGCCCGCAGCCAATAGAAAGCGTTTGAGTAGAAGTGTCTGCAGCGCTGTTTCGGTCACAGGTGACTCACCGTGCTCTGGCCAGGGCAGAGAAATGGGGCATGGCCAACCGCCACTTTAGGGTCTGTAGCGAATAATTGCCATTATTCGCCCGGATCGGTAAGAGGCTCAAGCAAGATCAGGCAAGAACAGTGCCCACGCCTTGCCGACCTTGGTGGGGACCTTTGGTACGTGTACCGGCGGCGGATGCGCGCTATACTGCCGCGCCTTTTTTGCGCCGACAGCCTTGCGTTGGCGCCTGTTGAAGGTCGTTTCGACACCTCGGCCAGTCCGCGTCGGAATACCTTAATGAATGTTCCCGTCTTTAAGAGGAGCGCGCTGCATGACCGTGATCAAGCAAGACGACCTGATTCAGAGCGTTGCCGACGCCCTGCAGTTCATTTCGTACTACCACCCCGTTGATTTCATCCAGGCCATGCATGAGGCCTATCTGCGTGAAGAGTCGCCGGCTGCACGCGATTCCATCGCCCAGATCCTGATCAACTCGCGCATGTGCGCCACCGGCCACCGGCCGATCTGCCAGGACACCGGTATCGTCACCGTGTTCGTGCGCGTCGGCATGGATGTGCGCTGGGATGGCGCAACCATGAGCCTGGACGACATGATCAACGAAGGCGTGCGCCGCGCCTACAACCTGCCGGAAAACGTCCTGCGTGCGTCCATCCTGGCCGACCCGGCAGGCGCGCGCAAGAACACCAAGGACAACACCCCAGCGGTCATCCACTACTCCATCGTCCCGGGTAACACCGTGGAAGTGGACGTGGCGGCCAAAGGCGGCGGCTCCGAGAACAAGTCGAAGATGGCCATGCTCAACCCGTCCGACTCGATCGTCGACTGGGTGCTCAAGACCGTTCCGACCATGGGCGCTGGCTGGTGCCCACCGGGCATGCTCGGCATCGGCATCGGCGGCACCGCCGAGAAAGCCGCGGTGATGGCAAAAGAAGTGTTGATGGAATCCATCGACATCCACGAGCTCAAGGCCCGTGGCCCGCAGAACCGCATCGAAGAGATCCGCCTGGAGCTGTTCGAGAAGGTCAACCAGTTGGGCATCGGCGCCCAGGGCCTGGGCGGCCTGACCACCGTGCTCGACGTCAAGATCATGGACTACCCGACCCACGCAGCCTCGTTGCCGGTGTGCATGATCCCCAACTGCGCCGCCACCCGTCACGCCCACTTCGTGCTCGACGGTTCGGGCCCGGCAGACCTTGAAGCGCCATCGCTGGACGCCTACCCGGAAATCGTCTGGGAAGCAGGCCCTTCGGCCCGCCGCGTCAACCTCGACACCCTGACCCCGGAAGACGTGCAAAGCTGGAAGCCGGGCGAGACCATCCTGCTCAACGGCAAGATGCTCACCGGTCGCGACGCTGCGCACAAGCGTATGGTCGAGATGCTCAACAAGGGCGAAGAACTGCCGGTCGACCTCAAGGGTCGCTTCATCTATTACGTAGGCCCGGTTGATCCGGTCGGTGACGAAGTGGTTGGCCCAGCCGGCCCAACCACCGCGACGCGGATGGACAAGTTCACCCGGCAGATCCTTGAGCAAACCGGTTTGCTGGGCATGATCGGCAAATCCGAGCGCGGCCCTACCGCTATCGAAGCGATCAAGGACAACAAGGCCGTGTACCTGATGGCCGTCGGCGGCGCTGCCTACCTGGTGGCCCAGGCGATCAAGAAGTCCAAGGTCCTGGCCTTCGCCGAACTTGGCATGGAAGCGATTTACGAGTTCGACGTCAAGGACATGCCGGTAACTGTCGCCGTCGACAGCAACGGCGAGTCGGTGCACATCACAGGTCCCGCGATCTGGCAAAGCAAGATTGCCGAGAGCTTGGCGGTGGAAGTGAAGTAAGTTACTGCGATTGCGCTTGAAGAAAAGCGGCAGCGGGCTGAACCCTCTGCCGCTTTTTCGTTATCGCGAATACAAGGTCACCCGCGACGATGCTGCCCGAACGTGCCCGGGAGTGTCCGGCAATACACGACAGAATCGGGTGGAAAGCGGCTCCTCCGTGAAACCTCCATGGAACGCATACAGCAACACCTTGCCATCCGCTTGTGCATGGACTTCCTGGATGTGATTCAGTGCAGTTCGCTGACTGCCTGCGAACCCGTGGCTACTGCCATTGCCGAATGCCGGATCAATGTTCCCTTGCGCGGTGATACACCATAGTTCAGTCACATAGCCGATTGTTGTCCCATCCCAACCTAAATCCCTACACGTTGCCAAAACGCTTCCCTGAAGTCCTGAACAGAGAAAATAGAAGCCATCACCTCGACGTACCCCCAGCAGACCACCTTCGGCAAATCCCGGGTCAAGATGACCGTCCTCTTCAAGGCCGATCAGGAGGCTGCCAAAAAAAGCAGGATAGGTGTCCATGTGACCACCGACCAATAGCCTTCCAGTATTGCTGGAGAGTAAGCTATGGAGACGGATTCTGTGGTCCGGTTGTTCGCCCGCGAATATACAGAAGCCACTGCCTTGCGCACCAAAACTGGTGTCCGCAGCGCCTTGCGCGGTCAGCCTTACCACAAAGCTGTAGTTCGCAATCTCGCCACACGCGACAATCCGCTGCTGTTCATCGAAGATGACGCTCCCAATTCTTGCCAACCTGCCACTCTCGCCGACCTGCACATATCCCCCCTGAAACGTCTCCT
Organism: Pseudomonas rubra; assembly: GCF_028656935.1. Lineage (GTDB taxonomy): Bacteria > Pseudomonadota > Gammaproteobacteria > Pseudomonadales > Pseudomonadaceae > Aquipseudomonas > Aquipseudomonas rubra. The sequence goes on along the minus strand of NZ_JAMDGZ010000035.1, from coordinate 110,644 downwards.
CCAGTTCTCCTCGTGCATTGACCTTGACAATAAAATCACCGTAGGACGAAAAAAAGCCGTCCCTGATTGAAAAAACCAGACTGCCATCCTGCGCTACCTGGCCTGTTGCGACCTCCCGGAAATTGGAAACACTCCCGAGCCTGGGCCTTGTTCCTACCCTCTCGGTCGCTGCTGCGTACAATTTAGAAACAGCCTTTGATGTGTCCACCTGAAGTTTGCCGCTGCTCGCCTCCACCAGCGTGAACGTCGCCGTTCCAGCCTGGCCATAAGCGAGATCTGGCTCACCATTGGCGTGCACCTTGGAAACAAATGCTCGTGCAGTCATACCCGCGATGAGCACGCCAATGACCAGACAATCATCAGCAGCCGTGCGCATGGCATAAAGGGGTTTCACATAACGAACATTTTCTTCCACCGGCCTGACAATTTTCAGGAACCTGGTCCCTGCTTCACCAAACTGGGAATCAACCTGACCATTGGCCAACCGCCCTTGAATATAAAATCCACTGACGGTCAAGCGATGATCTAGATAGAAATTGCGAATAGCGCCTGTGGCGAGACTGCATACCGCACCGGCCGCCTTGTCGCTGTCCGTGATGACATACCCTTCATCACCAAATGAAAGATCGATGTTTCCGTGATTAACTTGCGTTTTCATTGCATGCACTCATAGGGTCATGGGAGCACTCATTCGAACGTAGTCATACGACACGCAACAACTGACAGAAATACTAGTTTCGACGATCGAGCAGGTTGACCACCAACCGGTCGAGCCAGCCCCACAAGCGTTGCTGCACCCGCTTCCACAATGGCCGCGCATGCCAGTGCGCCAGGTCAACGGCCAGGCTCTGGGCAAAGTCGCGCTCAAAACTGGCTGCCACGTCTGCGGTTAATGGCGGGTCGATGGCTTCGACGTTGGCTTCAAGGTTAAAGCGCAGGTTCCAGTGATCGAAATTGCACGAGCCGATGCTGACCCAGTCATCGACCAGCACCATCTTCAGGTGCAGAAAGCACGGCTGGTACTCGAAAATTTTCACCCCGGCACGCAACAGCCGTGGGTAATAGCGATGGCCGGCATAACGCACCGAAGGGTGATCGGTGCGCGGCCCGGTCAGCAGCAGCCGCACGTCGACACCCCGGGAAGCAGCGCGGCGCAGCGAGCGACGGACCTTCCAGGTCGGCAGAAAATACGGTGTCGCCAGCCAGATCCGCCGCTGGCCACTGTTCAGCGCGCGCACCAGCGATTGCAGGATGTCCCGGTGCTGGCGGGCGTCGGCATAAGCCACCCGGCCCATGCCGACGCCACTGTCAGGAACCCGTGGCAAGCGTGGCAGGCCGAAATGGGTAGGTGGCCGCCAGGCGGTACGGCGCAAGTTGGCGCGCCACTGGCGATCGAAGAGCATTTGCCAGTCGGCCACCAGCGGGCCTTGCATCTGCACCATCACTTCGTGCCATTCGCTGACGTCTTCACTCGGGGTCCAGAACTGGTCGGTGACGCCAGTGCCACCGACCACCGCCCAATGCTGATCGACCAGCAACAGCTTGCGATGATCGCGGTACAGGTTGCGCAAGCCCCGACGCCAACGCAGGCGGTTGTACCAGCGCAGCTCGACGCCAGCAGCCAGCAAACGCTGGCGCAGACTGAGGGTGAAGGCCAGCGAGCCGTAGTCATCGAATAGGCAACGTACCTGTACACCGCGCTCGGCGGCCTGCACCAGGGCCTGGACCATGGCTTCGGCGCAGGCCCCCGCCTCTACCAGGTACAGCTCCAGGTCAACCTGGTGTTCGGCACGCACGATGGCGGTGAGCATGCGCGGAAAGAATTGCGGACCGTCGATCAATAGCTCGAACTGATTGCCATCGCGCCAGGGAAAGACCGGCCCGGCCATATCAACGCGCCGTGAAAATCAGCACCGCAGCCACCGGCACCGACGGGCTGATGGACTTGAGCCCGGCCAGCTTGCGCAGGGTGGCAAGGCCAGGGAGCAAGTCGAAATCATCGGCGCGCAGCATCAACGGCTCCAGGGTCACGACCTGAAAACGCCGCTCGTCCAGGCGGGTCGCCAGCAACAGAGCGCTGTAACTGTGCTGCTTGCCATGCAGACCGACGGTCAGCGGCAGGCGCAGTTCCACCTGGGCGCCGTTGGCCAGGTCGTTGATCGGGCGCAGGTCGATCTGCGCGCTGACGGTGGCCTCGGGAAACTTGGCGAACTCGAACAGCTCTTTGCGCATGCGCTCGTCACGCAGCGGTACGCCACTGCTGTTGGAGTCCATCTCGATCTGCAGTTCGGCGGCGCCCTTGCGATCGACCTTGCCATGCAAGACGAGGAAGCGATGCACCTCGGCCGTTTCGCCGTTCTTGCTGGAGATAAACGACAGGCGCGACGATTCGCCGTCCAGGTGCCAATTGGCCTGGGCAGGGAGGCTCAAGACGACCAGCAGGGTAAGCAGAAGACGCGGCAGACTGAACATGTGAAATCCTGTAACACAATGGTCGTCAACCTTACCCGGCTGCCTTCACGGCAGCAAGCGACAGCCCACGTGCGGCCCTTGCCATTGCGCTTGGCTGATTACTCCCAGCCCTTCAGCGCTGATCAGCCGCTGCTGGGCATCCTCGTCCAGGCGACTCAACGGCAGGTACTGCTGCACATAACCCCGGCAATAGCGGGGGTCGAAATTCATGACATAGCGGCACGAGCAATACTCCTTGGCCGAATAGGCGCTGAGAATACCGGGGAAATCCGCCAGCGCCTGACGTTCGTACCAACCCCAGGCGCCTGCCAGCAGGATCAGCACCAGCCCTACGCGCTTCATGGTCGTGCCTCGCTGGTCGCTGCCAGTACCCGCTTTAGTAGTTCGTTATGGGCGAAGCTATCGTCACGATCATCGGCAAAACGCACGATCACCAACTTACGCGCAGGCAGTACATACAGAGCCTGGCCCCAGTGCCCGAGGGCTGCGTAAGTGTCGGATGGCGCATCCGGCCAGGGTTGCGGGCTGCCGGGCAACGCCTGGTTGAGCCACCAGTGCCCACCCGGGTTTGCTTCGCCAGGTTGCGAAGTGGCCTGCACGAACGGCTGGCGATTGAACGCAACCCAATCACTGGCCAGCAATTGCCGTGATTGCCAACGGCCTTCACGCAGCATCAACAACCCGATGCGCGCCAGATCACGGGCACTCAGGTACAGGTAGGAAGACCCCACCAGGGTGCCAATGCCATCACGCTCCCACACGGCACTGCCAATGCCCAGGGGCTCGAACAAAGCATGCCAGGGGTAGTCCGCATACCCCGCTTCGCCGACCATACCGCGCAAGGCGGCCGCCAGCACATTGCTGTCCCCGCTGGAGTAGAGAAAGCGCTGCCCGGGACTGGCCGCCTCAGGCCTCGCCGCGGTGTAGCCAGCCATATCACCGCGGCCGCGGGTATAGAGCATTGCCACTACCGATGACTTGAGCGGCGCGTATTCGTAGTCTTCCTGCCAGTCGAGACCGCTGGCCCAGTGCAGCAGGTCTTCGATACGCATCTGGGGATGGGCGCGCATGGGCGGGTAGAAACGCGCCACCGGATCCTGCAGGTCAAAGCGGCCCTCGGCGTGGGCGACACCCAAAAGGGTCGCCAGGACGCTCTTGCTGATTGACCAGGTCAGGTGCGCGGTGTGCGCCGTGTTGGGCGCAGCATAGTGCTCATACACAATGCGCCCGTCGGCGATCACCAGCAGGGCGTCGGTACGCACGCCCTGGCGTTGTTGATCATCACGTGGCGCGAAGGCATAGCGTTCGACCGCCTGCCAGGCGCCTGGGTTGGCATTATCGGCAACCGGCCAGTCAGGTACAGGCCAGTACTCTGCGGCCGACACGGCCTTGCTGAAGGCAAGAACAGCCAGTATCCACCACGCCACTCTGCTCATGCCGCTCACTCAAGGCCAGGATTCGCCTAGCCTGCCAGCGGCTCATGACAATCCGGCGGCGGCCCAGGCCTTGGCCAGGCGCTTGGCACGGGCAGCGCTGGCGATCTCCAGCAGGCCCTGGTCGCGTTGCCAGAGGCTGGCCCACTCGCCGGGGCCTGCCAGCAGGACCTGGTTGATTTCCTCTTTCAAGGCGTTGAACTGGGCAAACAGGCCGCCCAACAACAAATGGCTGGCCGCGACATCAGCGCACTGGCGAGTGCTTTCTGCACAGCCGCCGAGCAGGCCGATCAGGCGCAACTGCAAGCTTTGCGGCCAGCCGCTTTCCTGGCCGACGCCATACAGCCAGGCACTCAGGGCGCTGAGCACATAAAGATCCTCCAGCGAGCGGAAGGGTTTGACGTAGGCATCCCAGCCGTCCCCGGCCAAGCGCTCGCACAATGCACCGTCCAGGTGCAGGCGGGCATGGCCGACTTCCGGCATCAACGGCAAGGCTGGCAGGGTTTCCAGGCGTACACCCGGCTCGCCGGCATAGACCACCGCCAGGCTCAGTTCCACCGGCTGCCCGGGCGCTTCGCAACGCGCCGCCACCAGCAGCCACTCGGCATCGAGCCCGGCGGTGACAAAGTCCTTGCTGCCCGTCAGGCGCAGATCATCCAGACGCACGTGCATGTCCGCCGGGCGCACGCTGCGCCGCTCACTGGCGCACAGGGCGCCCAGACTCTGCGGCGCACTGGGCCACAGCACCCGCAGCGCCGCCTGGTAACCGACCAGGAAGGCCAGGCCCGGGGTGTTCATGGCCCGCCCACCGAGTACCGCCAGCTCGAAAGGGCTGACCGGGCCCAGGCGCGCCAGCAGGCTGGAATAGGTGTCGGCCAGCGTGGCCGCCTGTGAGTGTCGTTGTCGGTCGTTGAGTCGTTGCAACCAGGCCATCGAAGCGCTCCTTGGGGGCTGTCATACAAGCATCACCAATTCTTCACGGGGGTGACACCGCATCTACCTAGGCTGAGCTTGCACAACAAAGTCGACCGGCCGCAACCCCATGGCTGGCTTATGGAGACACGCAATGACTCGGATCGCTCGCTCTGGCGACAACAGCACTGAACGCCGTCTGCAAGCCGAACGCCTGGTCGGCCCGGCCGCCCTGCAGGAAGCCCAGGCCCTTCGCTTCAGCGTATTCAGCGGTGAATTCAAGGCCAAGCTCAAAGGCGCCGAACTGGGCCTGGACATGGATGACTACGACATTCATTGCCGCCACATCGGCGTACGCGACCACAGTAACGGCCGTCTGGTCGCCACTACCCGCTTGCTCGATCACCAGGCCGCCAACAGCCTGGGGCGCTTCTACAGCGAAGAGGAGTTCAGCCTGCACGGCCTCGGCCACCTGCAGGGGCCAATCCTGGAGCTTGGCCGCACCTGCGTCGATCCGGCCTACCGCAATGGCGGCACCATCGCCGTGCTCTGGGCGGAACTGGCCGAAGTGCTCAACGAAGGCCGCTACAGCTACCTGATGGGCTGCGCCAGCATTCCCATGCAGGATGGCGGTGTGCAGGCCCACGCGATCATGCAGCGCCTGCGCGAACGCTACCTGTGCACCGAGCACCTGCGCGCCGAACCGAAAAACCCCTTGCCCAGCCTGGCCCTGCCGAACAACGTCATCGCCGAAATGCCGCCGCTGCTCAAGGCGTACATGCGCCTGGGAGCGAAAATCTGCGGCGAGCCGTGCTGGGACGAAGACTTCCAGGTCGCCGACGTGTTCATCCTGCTCAAGCGCGACGAGCTGTGCCCGCGTTATGCCCGTCACTTCAAGGCGGCAGTCTGATGCAGCGCCTGCGCGTCTATGCACGCGTAGCACGGGTGCTGTTGGTGGTGCTGTTCGGCCTGGGCATGGCGGCACTGTTCAGCCTCTATGAACGCTTACGCGTGCCGGCCTCGATCGAGCGCCGCCAACGCTGGTCGCAACTTTTCATGAACACACTGAGCAACGCCCTGCCGTTCAAGGTACGGGTGGTCGGCAAATTGCCGCAGCAGCCAATGCTGTGGGTCAGCAACCACGTGTCCTGGACCGACATCCCGCTGCTGGGCAGGCTGGCACCGCTGTCGTTTCTGTCCAAGGCTGAAGTGCGCACCTGGCCGGTGGCCGGCTGGCTGGCACTCAAGGCCGGCACCCTGTTCATTCGTCGCGGCGGCAACGACAGCCAGTTACTGCGCAAACAGATCAGCCAGCACCTGCAACAGGACTGTGCGCTGCTGATTTTCCCTGAAGGCACCACCACCGACGGGCGCAGCCTGCGCACCTTTCATGGCCGTCTGCTGGCCAGCGCCATCGACACGCAAACACCGCTACAGCCGGTTGCCCTGCGTTACCTGCGCAACGGCCAAAGCGACTCGATCGCGCCATTTATCGGGGATGATGATCTGCTCTCGCACCTGTTCCGGCTGTTTGCCAATGATTGCGCCGAGGTCGAGATTCATTTGCTCGCACCGATTGCCAGCACCGGTGAAGAACGCGCCGCGCTGGCCTTCAAGGCTCAGCACGCGATCCAGCTGGCACTGTTCGGCAGCGAGCCGGTTGTCCAGGCGCAACGTCGGGCCAAGGCTGCTTAGGTGTTGGCCCTGGCAAAGCGCTGCAGCTCTGGATAGAAATTACGAAAGTCTTCCAGCAACGGCTGGTACAGCGCCGCCACCTCCTCCACCGCGCCAGCCATGCCTTCGGGTCGCGACAGGCGCCGGGCGATCCCGCGAAACACCTGCTCAAGCACCGCGAACTCGCGGTAAGACCCTAGCCAGTCATCGGCAGCCATGAAAGGCGCAATCTGCGCCAGACGTCCAGGCAAGGCCGGTTCTGCGGCCAGCACCCGGTACACATGGTCAGTGAACTGGCCCAGCGGCTGCTCGGCGTAATCCTGCCAGTGCAAGGCCAGGCAGTGATCGAAAAACACATCAAGGATTATCCCGGCATAACGCCGCCGCTCCCGGGGAAAACGCGCCAGCGCCGCCAGTACCAGCGGGTGGCTGTCGGTGTAGACATCGATTTGCCGGTGCAGCCGGATGGCCGCTTCCAGCGGCGGGGGAAAGTGCCCCTGCAACGGTCCTTTGACGAAATCGCCATACAGGCTGCCGAGCAATTGCTCGGGCTGCTGACCGCCAAGGTGAAGGTGTGCAAGGTAGTTCATGGAGAGGGATTCTAGCACCCCGGCACCCCGGCACCCATATCGTTATAATCCGATATAGCGATTTACGCTGAGCTCAGAACCACATCATATTTGTATATCGCGAAATACCGATTTATATTTCGCCACATCGCGATATAACGCTACACACACCACGAGCCCAACCATGCCTCTCGATCTCGACGAAATAATAAAAGCCCTGGCCCACCCAGTACGGCGAGAAATCCTCAACTGGCTGAAGGACCCCGACGTGCAGTTTCCCGACCAGCACCACAGCACCGAACACGGTGTGTGTGCCGGGCAGATCGATCAACGCTGCGGCCTGTCGCAGTCGACCGTCTCTGCCCACCTGGCCACCTTGCAGCGCGCAGGCCTGATCAGCAGCCAGAAGATTGGCCAATGGCATTTCTTCAAACGCAACGAGGAGACCATCCAGGCCTTCCTCCAGCAGATGAGCCAAGAGCTCTGACAAGGACCTTGCAATGCCCCTTTCACTGATAATCCTGGCGCTCAGCGCCTTCGCCATCGGTACCACCGAGTTCGTCATCATGGGTCTGTTGCCGGAAGTGGCGGCAGACCTGGGTGTATCGATTCCCGGCGCCGGCTGGCTGGTCACCGGTTACGCCCTGGGCGTGGCCATCGGTGCGCCGTTCATGGCCCTGGCCACCTCGCGCCTGCCGCGTAAAGCGGCGCTGATTGCGCTGATGGGCGTATTTATCGTCGGCAACCTGCTGTGCGCGGTGGCCAGTGACTACAACTTGCTGATGTTCGCCCGGGTGGTGACAGCCCTGTGCCACGGCGCCTTCTTCGGCATCGGCTCGGTGGTGGCGGCAAGCCTTGTGCCGGCCAACCGTCGTGCTTCGGCGGTGGCGCTGATGTTCACCGGCCTAACCCTGGCCAACGTTCTGGGTGTGCCACTGGGCACCGCGTTGGGACAAGAATACGGCTGGCGCTCGACCTTCTGGGCGGTGACCGTAATCGGCGTGATTGCCTTGATCGGCCTGGTCCGCTTCCTGCCATTGCGCCATGACGAAGAAAAACTCGACATGCGCGCCGAACTTGCCGCACTCAAAGGCGCCGGCATCTGGCTGTCGCTGTCGATGACCGTGCTGTTCTCAGCCTCGATGTTCGCCCTGTTCACCTACGTGGCGCCGCTGCTCGGTGACGTCACTGGCGTTTCGCCTCAGGGCGTGACCTGGACCTTGCTGCTGATCGGCCTGGGCCTGACCCTGGGCAACATCCTTGGCGGCAAGCTCGCCGACAAGCGCCTGAGCGCCACCCTGATCGGTGTATTCGCCAGCATGGCGGTGGTTTCCACGGTACTGAGCTGGACCAGCGCCGCACTGATTCCGGCAGAAATCACCCTGTTCCTCTGGGCCACGGCAGCCTTTGCCGCCGTACCCGCCCTGCAGGTCAATGTGGTGACCTTCGGCAAGGCGGCCCCCAACCTGGTCTCGACCTTGAACATCGGCGCTTTCAACCTGGGCAATGCCCTCGGCGCCTGGGTCGGCGGAACCGTCATCGCCCAGGGCCTGGGGCTGACCCGCGTACCCCTGGCCGCCGCCGCGCTGGCCGTGCTGGCGCTGATCGTCACCCTGATCACTTTCAGCCAGGGCGGCAATAAAGCCCAACTGGCACCTGCCACTCACTGATAAGCCTTGAGGTATTTATGACGACGCTTTTTGATCCGATCACCCTCGGCGACCTTGAACTGCCGAACCGCATCATCATGGCCCCGCTGACCCGCTGCCGCGCCGACGAAGGCCGGGTACCCAACGCGCTGATGGCCGAGTACTACGTACAACGGGCCAGCGCCGGGCTGATCCTCAGTGAGGCCACCTCGGTGACGCCCATGGGCGTCGGCTACCCGGACACCCCGGGTATCTGGTCCAACGATCAGGTGCGCGGCTGGACCAACGTGACCAAAGCGGTGCATGGCGCCGGCGGGCGGATTTTCCTGCAGCTGTGGCATGTGGGACGTATCTCCCACTCAAGCTACCTCAATGGTGAAACCCCGGTCGCGCCGAGCGCCATCCCGGCCAAAGGCCACGTCAGCCTGGTGCGACCACTGGCCGACTACCCGACACCCCGTGCCCTGGAAACGGCAGAAATCGCCGACATCGTCGAGGCCTACCGCACCGGTGCCGAGAATGCCAAGGCAGCCGGTTTCGACGGCGTTGAAGTACATGCCGCCAACGGCTACCTGCTCGACCAGTTCCTGCAGAGCAGCACCAACCAGCGCGATGACCAGTACGGTGGTTCGCTGGAGAACCGCGCACGGCTGCTGCTGGAAGTCACCGACGCGGTGATTGAGGTCTGGGGCGCACAGCGGGTCGGCGTACACCTGGCACCACGGGCCGATGCCCATGACATGGGCGATGCCAACCGTGCCCAGACCTTTACCTATGTCGCCCGGGAACTGGGCAAGCGCGGCATCGCCTTTATCTGCTCACGGGAGAAGGAAGCCGACGACAGCATTGGAGCGCTGATCAAAGAGGCCTTTGGCGGCCCGTACATCGTCAATGAGCGCTTTACCAAAGCCAGCGCCAACGCGTCACTGGCCAGCGGCAAAGCTGATGCCGTGGCCTTTGGTATTCCGTTCATTGCCAACCCGGACCTGCCGGCGCGGCTGGCGGCGGATGCGCCGCTGAATGAACCGCACCCAGAGACCTTCTATGCCAAGGGGCCGGTGGGTTATATCGATTATCCGCGGCTGTAAGTGCCGAAAGCATCGCGGGGCAAGCCCGCTCCCACATGGTGGGGGCGGGCTTGCCCCGCGATGAGGCCCTCAAGGCCGGGCGTTGATCTGCTGTTGCAGGTTCTGCACCTGGCTTTGCAGGGTGTTGATGTTGCGAGTCACCTGACCCCGAAACGCATCGAACTCCACCGTCGATGCACCACTACCGGCCGCTGGCGCCGGACGGTTCTCCTGCTCGCTCTTGAGCACGATCAAGTCCTGCTCCAGGCGCTGAATCGCTGCCGCCGGATTGCCCTGTTTCTTCAACACCGCGACATCGCCACCGAGGCTCTTGAGTTCACCCTCAAGCTTGCCTCCATCCACCTGCGCCGCCTTCAACGCTGCCAGCTCAGTGCTCACCGCTTTCAACTGCTCCTGCAACTGCGTTTGCAGCTTGGCGTTGGCCGCCTGTTGCTCGCTGGCCTGGGCCAGGACCTGCTCCAGGCGTTTGCCCAGATCACCCGTCTGCCCGGCCACGCCCTGCTGTTGCTTGCCCTGCTCGCTAAGACTCGTCTGCAACTGCCTGATCTGCAACTTCAGCGCCTCGCTGTCGGTGCTGACACTGCTCTCACTGGCGGCAACCTTGCCACTGATCGCCTGCAGGCGCCCCGCCGCGTCTTCACTGATGCGGGCAAAGCTCTCCTGGGTGGCAACCAGTTGCTGCTCCATCAGGGATATCTGCTGAAAACTCCACCAGCCAAGGCCAGCCAGGGCAATGAACGAAGCGCCGAGCAACGCCCACAAGGGGCCGGTGCTGGCCGCCTTGAGTTGAGCATGCGCAGCCGCCGGACCACCACGGCGCACTCCCGCTACCGGGACGAAATCGTCGTCATCACGGTTACCGGCACTCAAGGTCGGCACGTTATCGAAATCATCTGGAGCATCGTTACGCATGGGATCCCTTCAACCACGGTGATAGCAAATGGTCAGTAGTATAAAGCCTGATCAGCGCACTGATCGACCGCAACGTCTGACTTCAGTTCAGTGCTTACCGGATGCAAAGTCCTGGGCTTTCCACCAACCGCAAAACTCATCCAGCGCCGACCACAGGCTGACGCCGGGGCGGTAATCAAGAAACTGCCGGGCGCGACTGATGTCGAGGGTGAAGTCCTTGCTCATCACCTGCATCCCCAGGCGCGACAGTGTTGGTTGCGGACGCCCCGGCCAGAGCAGGCAGGCGCCTTCGTTCAAGGCGGCAAGGCTGTAGGCCAGGCCGTAGGAGCGATAGCGGGTGACCTGTGGCAGTTGCATCTGCCGCATCACGTAATTGACTACATCCCACAACGGTAACGGCTGACCATTGCTGATGTTGTAAGCCTGGCCCAACGCGGCATTGTCAGCGAGCAAAGCGCTGATCAGTGCTTCGTTGAGGTTCTGTACGCTAGTGAAGTCGACCTTGTTCAGGCCATTGCCGATAATCGCCAGGCGTCGCTTGCGCTGCATCTGCAGCAAGCGCGGGAAGATGCTGACGTCGCCGGCACCGGTGACAAAACGCGGGCGCAGGGCCAGGACCTCAAGACCGAACTCCTGGGCGCCGAAGACTTTCTGTTCTGCCAGGTACTTGGTGGCCCCGTAATGGTCGTGCAAGCGCCGCGGCACTTGGTCTTCAGTGATGCCCAACTGCGAACGGCCATTGAAATAGATCGACGGCGACGACAGGTGCACCAGGCGCCGCACATGCTCCTTCAAGCAGGCCTCGACCACGTTTTCAGTGACCACCACGTTGCCTTGATAGAAATCCTGGTAGCGCCCCCAGTTGCCCACCGCCCCCGCACAATGCACCACCGCCTCGACGCCTTGACACAGGCGCCGGGCCAGGTCCGGTTCGTTCAGGTCACCGGGGATGAACTGCGCGCCGCGCCGCACCAGGTGCTCGACGCCTTCGGCGCGACGGCCGTTGACCCGGACGTCAAAGCCCTGCTCCAGGGCAAAGCGCGCAAAGCGCCCGCCAATGAAGCCGCTCGCGCCGGTGACCAGAATTCGCATGTAACACTCCGCCTAAACCAGGTTTTTCAGATACTGCTGACGCCGCCGGTGCCTACAAGGGCACCAGCCATTGCCCGGCCGTGAGGCGCAGGTGTTCCGTCAGTTGGCCAAGCAACTGCCCGCCGTTGCGCCAATGATGCCAGTACAAGGGCACATCGATGGGTTTATCCGCGGATATTTCTACCAGCCGTCCGCTGGCCAACTGGTCGCGCACCTGCAGCTCCGGCACGAGGCCCCAGCCCAGGCCCGCCTCGGTCATGCGCAAGAAACCCTCGGATGAGGGGCACAAGTGATGCAGGAAACCATCTTCAATCCCCAGCGACGCCAAATACCGGTGCTGGAGAAAATCATCCGGCCCGTACACCAGCGCCGGTGTACGCGACAAGCGGGCGGCGTCGAAACCTGCTGGAAAGTAGCGGGCCATGAACGCCGGGCTGGCCAGGGCGCGGTAGCGCATGGCCCCGAGCAGCAAGCTACGAGCACCGGCCACCGGACGCTCACTGCCACACAGGCACGCTGCCACTTCACCCGCACGCATGCGCTTGAGGCCAACCTCCTGGTCTTCGACCACCAGGTCCAGCAGCACCTGTTGATCGGCGCAGAACTCACCGACCGCCCCTGCCCACCAGGTCGCCAGGCTGTCGGCGTTGAGGGCGATGCGCAGGCGCTCGGGCATGCCTTCTTCGTCCAGCGCCGGCACCTGGCTCTGCAGGTCGCGCTCCAGCAGGCGCACCTGCTGCACATGGTTGAGCAAGCGCCGACCGACATCGGTGGGGCTCGGCGGATTGGCGCGCACCAGCACTGGCTGGCCAACCCGCGCCTCGAGCAACTTGATGCGCTGGGAGATCGCCGACTGCGACAAGCCCAGTACCTGGGCGGCCCGCTCAAAACCGGCCTGCTCGATCACCGCCGCGAGAGCAGAAAGCAGTTTGTAATCGAACATTATTTTTCCTAATGCCTGATCAGCTTTATTTGTTTTTCTTATACAGATGAAATCCCCACAATGGCCAGTATCTTCTTTTGCATTTGCGCCCGCGCCCCGCGAGCGTCCGTGGAGTCTTCCCTATGTGGCAAAGCTACCTGAACGGCCTGCTGGTCGCCTTCGGCCTGATCATGGCGATCGGCACGCAAAACGCCTTCGTCCTGGCGCAAAGCCTGCGTCGTGAGCATCACCTGCCGGTGGCGGTTCTGTGCGTGGTCTGTGATGCCCTGCTGGTCGCCGCCGGCGTGTTCGGACTGGCCACCGTGCTGGCACAAAACCCGATGCTGCTTGCGGTAGCGCGTTGGGGCGGCGCGGTATTCCTGCTCTGGTACGGCGCCAAGGCCCTGCTGCGTGCCTGCTCCAAACAAAGCCTGCAACAGGGCGAAGGCCAGGGCCTGCGCTCACGCCGGGCAGTGTTGCTCAGCGCCCTGGCGGTAACCCTGCTCAACCCCCACGTGTACCTCGATACCGTGCTGCTGATCGGCTCGCTGGGCGCCCAGCAGACAGTGCCTGGCGCCTATGTGGCCGGCGCCGCCAGCGCCTCGTTGCTGTGGTTCTTCACCCTGGCTCTGGGCGCGGCGTGGCTGGCCCCGTGGCTGGCGCGGCCGGGCACCTGGCGGCTGCTCGACCTGATGGTGGCGGTCATGATGTTTGCCGTGGCGGCGCAACTGATCATGACCTGAGACGCCGCTGGTCTGCCACCGGCAAAGGCTCTGGAACCTCTTTCCCATACACTTGTTGCGTGGTTAAGCACTGGCCCCGGTGCTATGATCGAGCCCTTGCGTCGCAAAGAGTACAGACTCGCCGACGCACTCCGGCCGCCCGTGATCGGCCTTGCGCTCACCGCAACAGACCTGATTAGGAGAATCACCATGGCTTTTGAATTGCCGCCGCTGCCTTACGCCCACGACGCCCTGCAGCCGCACATTTCCAAGGAAACCCTGGAATACCACCACGACAAGCACCACAACACCTATGTCGTGAACCTGAACAACCTGGTGCCAGGCACTGAGTTCGAAGGCAAGACCCTGGAAGAGATCGTCAAGACTTCCTCGGGCGGTATCTTCAACAACGCCGCTCAGGTCTGGAACCACACTTTCTACTGGAACTGCCTGGCGCCAAACGCCGGCGGTCAACCAACCGGCGCCCTGGCTGAAGCCATTACTGCTGCGTTCGGTTCTTTCGACAAGTTCAAGGAGGAGTTCACCAAGACCTCGGTCGGCACTTTCGGTTCCGGTTGGGGCTGGCTGGTGAAGAAAGCTGACGGTTCCCTGGCCCTGGCCAGCACCATCGGCGCCGGCAACCCGCTGACCAATGGCGACACCCCGCTGCTGACCTGCGACGTCTGGGAGCACGCCTACTACATCGACTACCGCAACGTCCGTCCGAAATACGTCGAGGCGTTCTGGAACCTGGTCAACTGGAAGTTCGTCGCCGAGCAGTTCGAAGGCAAGGCCTTCACTGCCTGAGACGGCTGCTGATCGAAACTTTTCAGCACGTATCGAGCGCCCGAAGAGCCCACCCTTGCGGTGGGCTTTTTTGTTGGCGACTGCGCTGCAACATTTTTCATCCTATTTCCCGCGCCAGGTATCTTGCCGCGAACGCAGGGCGCGCTAACATCAAACGTTGGGAAACTCGTTCCTACCGATTAAAGTCGCAAGGCCGGGCAACCGATACAGTGATCGCGGGGATGCATCCTGCGCCTGGAGTTGGACCACAGCACCTTGATGGCGCTGGAGAAGTCCTGTTGACGGCCGATAGTGGATTGCCAAGTTTGATGGCAAAATGATGCCATGCGCATGGATTAAGGAAACCCCATTGAAGCTGGAACTCAAGAACAGCTTATCGGTCAAGTTGCTCAGGGTAGTGCTGCTCTCGGCGTTGATCGTCGGTGTAGTTCTCAGTTGTGCGCAGATCGTCTTCGATGCTTACAAGACCCGCCAAGCCGTCGCCAGTGACGCCCAGCGGATCCTCGACATGTTCCGTGATCCTTCGACCCAGGCGGTATATAGCCTGGACAAGGAAATGGGCATGCAGGTCATGGAAGGTCTATTCCAGGACGAGTCCGTGCGCATGGCCTCCATCGGCCATCCCAACGAAACCATGCTCGCAGAGAAATCCCGCCCGCTGCAGGAAGTGTCCAGTCGCTGGCTGACCGACCTCATTCTGGGCCAGGAGCGCAGCTTCACCACCCAACTGGTCGGCCGCGGCCCCTACAGTGAATATTACGGCGACCTGAGCATCACCCTCGACACCGCCTCTTATGGCGAAGGCTTTCTGGTCAGCTCGGTGATCATCTTCATTTCCGGGGTGTTGCGCGCCCTGGCCATGGGCCTGGTGCTGTACCTGGTCTATCACTGGATGCTGACCAAACCGCTGTCCAAGATCATTGAGCACCTTACCCAGATCAACCCCGACCGCCCCAGCCAGCACCAGTTGCCGCTGATCAAGGGCCACGAAAAGAACGAACTGGGCGTGTGGGTGAACACCGCCAACCAGTTGCTGGCATCCATCGAGCGCAACACCCACCTGCGCCACGAGGCCGAGAACAGCCTGTTGCGCATGGCCCAATACGACTTCCTCACCGGCCTGCCGAACCGTCAGCAGTTGCAACAGCAACTGGACAAAATCCTCGTCGATGCCGGTCGCCTGCAACGCCGGGTGGCAGTATTGTGCGTCGGTCTGGACGACTTCAAGGGCATCAACGAGCAGTTCAGCTACCAGGCCGGCGACCAGTTGCTGCTGGCCCTGGCCGATCGCCTGCGTGCCCACAGTGGCCGGCTCGGCGCCCTGGCGCGCCTGGGCGGCGACCAGTTCGCCCTGGTCCAGGCCGACATCGAGCAACCCTACGAGGCGGCCGAACTGGCCCAGAGCATCCTCGATGACCTCGAAGCGCCCTTTGCCCTCGACCATCAGGAAATCCGCCTGCGCGCCACCATCGGCATCACCCTGTTCCCCGAAGACGGCGACAGCACCGAGAAACTGCTGCAAAAGGCCGAGCAAACCATGACCCTGGCCAAAGCTCGCTCGCGCAACCGCTACCAGTTCTATATCGCCAGCGTCGACAGCGAGATGCGCCGGCGTCGCGAACTGGAAAAGGACCTGCGCGAAGCCTTGTCTCGCAACCAGCTGTTCCTGGTCTATCAACCGCAGATCAGCTACCGCGACCACCGCGTGGTCGGTGTCGAGGCGCTGCTGCGCTGGCAGCATCCGGAGCTGGGCATGGTGCCGCCTGACCAGTTCATCCCCCTGGCCGAGCAAAACGGCAACATCATCAGCATCGGCGAGTGGGTGCTCGACCAGGCTTGCCGGCAATTGCGCGACTGGCACGACCAGGGCTTCAGCGAACTGCGCATGGCGGTCAACCTGTCCACCGTGCAGTTGCACCACAACGAACTGCCGCGGGTGGTCAACAACCTGCTGCAGATCTACCGCCTGCCCCCACGCAGCCTGGAGCTGGAAGTCACCGAGACCGGCCTGATGGAAGACATCAGTACCGCTGCCCAGCACCTGTTGAGCCTGCGCCGTTCCGGGGCGCTGATTGCCATTGATGACTTTGGTACCGGCTACTCCTCGCTCAGCTACCTGAAGTCGCTGCCGCTGGACAAGATCAAGATCGACAAGAGCTTCGTCCAGGACCTGCTCGATGATGACGACGATGCCACAATCGTTCGCGCCATCATCCAGTTGGGCAAGAGCCTGGGCATGCAGGTCATCGCCGAAGGTGTGGAGACCGCCGAACAGGAGGCCTACATCATTGCCCAGGGTTGCCACGAAGGTCAGGGCTACCACTACAGCAAACCTCTGCCAGCCCGGGAGTTGACCGCGTTCCTCAAACAGGCGCAGCGCAACCAGGTTTCGATCCTGTAACCCTTGTCTGCATGGCCCGAAGAGGCAGAAACACGCATTTGAATATTTACGTGACTGCCTCTTTACAGAAAATGCAAATCTTTCGCATTATGTTGCAGTTTTGCGTGCCCCGGTACGCTTGTCCAACCTCTCGACGCAGGAATTCGCCATGATTCGTATGCCTCTGGCCACCGCCAGTCTGTTGGCCATCGCCATCTCTCTCGCCGGTTGCGGCGACAGCAAGGACAAAGCCGCCGCACCACAAACGCCGGCCGCCAGCACCTCCGCTGCCGCTCCTGCCGCCGCAGGTGCTGTCGACGAGGCAGCGGCCAAGGCCGTGGTCAAGCATTACGCCGATATCGTCCATGCGGTCTACAGCGACTCGCTGAGCACCGCCAAGACCCTGCAAACCGCTGTCGACGCCTTCCTCGCCAAGCCCAATGCCGAGACCCTGAACGCTGCCAAAGCTGCCTGGATCGCCTCCCGCGTGCCGTACCTGCAGAGTGAAGTGTTCCGCTTCGGCAACACCATCATCGACGACTGGGAAGGTCAGGTGAACGCCTGGCCGCTGGACGAAGGCCTTATCGACTACGTCGACAAGAGCTACGAGCATGCCCTGGGCAACCCTGGCGCTACCGCCAACATCATCGCCAACACGCAAATCCAGGTCGGCGAAGACAAGATCGACGTCAAGGACATCACCCCGGAGAAACTGGCCAGCCTGAACGAGCTGGGCGGTTCCGAAGCCAACGTTGCCACCGGCTACCACGCGATCGAGTTCCTGCTCTGGGGCCAGGACCTCAATGGCACCGGCCCAGGCGCCGGTGCCCGTCCAGCATCCGATTACCTCGAAGGCCAGGGCGCTACCGGCGGCCACAACGAGCGCCGTCGTGCCTACCTCAAGGCCGTGACCCAACTGCTGGTCAGCGACCTCGAAGAGATGGTCGGCAACTGGGCGCCAAACGTGGCAACCAACTACCGCGCCACCCTTGAAGCCGAGCCTGTCGCCGACGGCCTGCGCAAAATGCTGTTCGGCATGGGCAGCCTGTCGCTGGGCGAACTGGCTGGTGAGCGCATGAAGGTATCCCTGGAAGCCAACTCGCCTGAAGACGAGCATGACTGCTTCAGCGACAACACCCACAACTCGCACTTCTACGACGCCAAGGGCATCCGCAACGTCTACCTGGGCGAATACACCCGCACCGACGGCACCAAGCTGACCGGCCCGAGCCTGTCCTCGCTGGTCGCCAAGGTCGACGCCGCTACCGACAGCACCCTCAAGGCTGACCTGGAAGCCACCGAAGCCAAGATCCAGGTGATCGTCGACCACGCCGCCAAAGGTGAGCACTACGACCAACTGATCGCCGCCGACAACACCGCCGGCAACCAGATCGTGCGTGACGCCATCGCTTCCCTGGTCAAGCAGACCGGCGCGATCGAACAAGCCGCAGGTAAACTGGGCATCACCAATCTGGCACCGGACACCGCTGATCACGAGTTCTGATTCGGCAGCGGTTTAAAGAGGCGGCCTTCGGGTCGCCTTTTTCATTTACAGCATCGCGGGGCAAGTCGGGTCGACGCATCGCCGCTCCCACAGATTTCATCAAGCAAACGCAAATCCCTCTTATTCAATTACCCCGACCCTGCTAAGCTTGCACGCCGGTTTTTGCCCAAGCCCCAGGATCATTGATGTCCTCGTTGCTTCCCCGCCTCAGTCCCCTGCTTCTGGCCCTGTTCCTGGCCGGTTGCGACGACGCCCCGCGATTCACCCAGGCCGAGCCCGGTGAAGCACTGGCCGGTGGCAAGGCGACAGTGAACAAGCGCGACCAGAATGCCTACTCCATGCCCTCGGCCAACCTGGCGCCGAGCCGACGCCTGGACTTCAGTGTCGGTAACAGCTTCTTCCGCAATCCCTGGGTGATCGCCCCGTCGACCACCACCGCCCGCGACGGCCTCGGCCCGTTGTTCAATACCAACGCCTGCCAGAACTGCCACATCAAGGATGGCCGCGGCCACCCGCCCGGCCCAAACGCGACGAACGCGGTGTCCATGCTGGTACGCCTGTCGATCCCCGACCAGCCGCAATACGCCAAAATCATCGAGCAGCTGGGTATCGTTCCAGAGCCAGTTTACGGCGGTCAGTTGCAAGACATGGCGGTGCCCGGTGTCGCCCCGGAAGGCAAGGTCCGGGTCGAATACGAGCCCCGGCAGGTCACCTTCAAGGACGGCACCACAGTCGAGCTGCGCAAGCCCCGGCTGCAAATCACGCAGCTAGGCTATGGCGCCATGCACCCGGACACACGCTTCTCGGCCCGCATCGCCCCGCCGATGATTGGCCTGGGCCTGCTTGAGGCCATCCCCGAGGCGGCGATCCTGGCCAATGCCGATCCGGATGATCGTAACGGCGATGGCATCCGTGGCCGTGCCAACCAGGTGTGGGACGATGCCCAGGGCAAGACTGTGCTCGGGCGCTTTGGCTGGAAGGCCGGGCAGCCGAACCTCAACCAGCAGAATGTCCACGCCTTCTCCGGCGACATGGGCCTGACCACCAGCCTTCGGCCTATGGACGATTGCACCCAGGCGCAAACCGACTGCCTGAACGCACCCAATGGCAACGGTGCCAATGGCGAGCAGGAAGTCAGTGACAACATCCTGCGCCTGGTGCTGTTCTACACCCGTAATCTCGCCGTGCCGATGCGCAAGGATGTCGACTCGACCCAGGTGCTGGCGGGCAAGAACCTGTTTCACCAGGCCGGTTGCCAAAGCTGCCACACCCCGCAATTCACCACGGCCAGCGACGCCGCCGAGCCGGAGCTGGCCAACCAGCTGATTCGCCCCTACAGCGACCTGCTGCTGCATGACATGGGCCCGGGCCTGGCGGACAACCGCAGCGAGTTCGCCGCTAGCGGCCTGGACTGGCGCACCCCGCCGCTGTGGGGCATCGGCTTGAACGAGACTGTCAGCGGTCACACCCAGTTCCTTCACGATGGCCGCGCCCGCAACCTGCTCGAAGCCGTGCTCTGGCACGGCGGCGAGGCCGAGGCGGCCAAGCAGCATGTACTGACCTTCAATGCCGAGCAGCGCGCCGCGTTGCTGGCCTTTCTGAATTCACTTTAAGCAAAGGAGCCGGGCATGTTCCGTCCCAAACTGTTGTTCACCAGCCTTGCCGCCCTCGCCCTTGGCGCCTGCTCGCCGCAAGACCCACAAGCGGTGACCTCGGCGGCGATCGCCAAACAGGTGATCCTGCCGACCTACAGCCGCTGGGTCGAAGCTGACCGGCAACTGGCCGTCAGCGCCCTGGCCTTCTGTGAAGGCAAGGCCGATCTGGCCACAGCCCGCGCCGACTACCTCCACGCGCAAAAAGCCTGGGCCGAGCTGCAACCACTGTTGATCGGCCCGCTGGCCGAAGGCAACCGCGCCTGGCAGGTGCAGTTCTGGCCCGACAAGAAGAACCTGGTTGGCCGCCAGGTCGAGCAACTGGTCAACGCTGACACGCCGGTCGATGCTCAGACCCTGGGCAAATCCAGCGTTGTTGTGCGCGGCCTGTCGGCTTACGAATACATTCTCTTCGACAGCAAGCCAGACACTGCCAACGCCGAACAGAAAGCCCGCTACTGCCCACTGCTGGTGGCCATCGGCGAACACCAGAAGACTCTGGCCGAGGAAATCCTCAAGGGCTGGAACAGCACCGACGGCATGCTCGCGCAGATGACCAAGTTCCCCAACCAGCGCTATGCCGATTCCCACGAGGCCATCGCCGACCTGCTGCGCGCCCAGGTCACCGCCCTGGACACCCTGAAGAAGAAGCTTGGCGCGCCCATGGGCCGCCTGAGCAAGGGCATCCCACAACCACTGCAGGCAGAAGCCTGGCGCAGCCACACCTCGCTGAAGAGCCTGGAAGCCAGCCTGATCGCCGCCCAGACCGTCTGGGTCGGGGTCGATAACAAGGGCCTGCGCGGCCTGCTGGGCAAAGACCAACAAGCCCTGGCCGACAAGATCGACGCCGCCTACGCTGACTCGATCAAGCTGCTGGCCAGCAACCAGAAGAGCCTGGGTGAGTTGCTCGACGACGAAGCCGGTCGCCAGCAGCTCAACACTCTTTACGACAGCCTCAACGTCGTCCACCGCCTGCACGAAGGCGAACTGGCCAAGGCGCTGGGCATTCAGCTGGGCTTCAACGCCAACGACGGTGACTGATCATGTTGCGACGCCAGGCTCTCAAACTCGGTAGCGTTGTGCTCAGCGCCCTCACCCTCGGCGGCTGGACCCTGTTTCGCAACAAGAGCGGTACACCGCTGCTGCTCTCGGCGCGCGACGATGGCGACGGCAGGCACTACGCCGTTGGCTACCGCCTGGACGGTACTCAGGTGTTCGCCACCCAGGTGGGCCAGCGTTGCCACGACATCATCAACCATCCCGAGCAGCCGATTGCCCTGTTCGTCGCCCGTCGCCCCGGCACCGAGAGCTACCTGATCGACCTGCGCGACGGACGCTTGCTGCAGACCATCGCCTCGCAGCCGAACCGGCATTTCTACGGCCATGCGGTGATCCACAAGAGCGGTGAGTGGCTGTACGCCACAGAGAACGACACCACCGACCCTGGTCGCGGCGTACTCGGTGTCTACCGCTTCGACGGCGAGCGTCTGAACCATACCGGCGAAATCTCCACCCATGGCATCGGCCCGCACCAGGTGTCGTGGATGCCTGACGGCGAAACCCTGGTGGTGGCCAACGGCGGCATCCGCACCGAGGCCGAAAGCCGGGTGGAGATGAACCTCGATGCCATGCAGCCAAGCCTGGTGCTGATGCAGCGCGACGGCACCCTGCTGAGCAAAGAGCTGCTCAGCCAGCAAATGAACAGCGTGCGCCACCTGGCAATTGCCGCCGATGGCACCATCGTCGCCGGCCAGCAGTACATGGGCGCCAGCCACGACACCGCCGAGCTGCTGGCGATCAAGCGGCCGGGCCAGGCGTTCACAGCCTTCCCGGTGCCCGAGCAGCAGTTGCAGTCAATGGCCCACTACACGGCCAGCGTCGCCGTTCATAACCAATTACGCCTGGTCGCCCTGACGGCGCCCCGGGCCAACCGCCTGTTTATCTGGGACCTGGACAGCGGCCAAGTACGCCTGGACGCCCCTATGCCAGATTGCGCCGGGGTCGGCGCCGTGGCAGATGGCTTTGTCGTGACCTCCGGCCAGGGCCGTTGCCGCCTGTACGATTGCCGCAAAAGCGAGTTGATCGGCCAGCCGCTGCAACTGCCTTCGGGGCTCTGGGACAACCACCTGCATCTGGCCTGAAAATAGCCTGGAACACAGGCTTCCCTGCCCCGGTCAACAGAGTACTATTCGGCTACAGCGCACGTGGGCAGGAACGCCCGTTGTCGTGCCAAACGAACAATAACGAGTTTCCAAGGAACTGGACTATGCTGCGCCGCCGCATGCTGATCATGTTGGGTGTTGTCCTGTTGCTCGTGCTGATTCTGGGGGGCTACAAGGCCTTTACCATCTATCAGCAAATCCAGTTGTTCTCGGTCCCCAAGCCTGCGATCAGTGTAGCGGCGACCGAGGCCAGCGAGCGCGTCTGGCAGAACCGTCTGCCTGCAGTCGGTAGCCTCAAGGCGCTGCAAGGGGTCGACCTGAGTCTGGAAATCGCAGGCACAGTCAAAGCCCTGCTGTTCGAGTCCGGGCAGAAGGTCAGCAAGGGCCAGCAGTTGCTGCAACTGGACAGCGATGTCGAAACCGCACTGCTGGGTACCGCCCTGGCCGACCTGGGCCTGGCTCAGGTCGACTACAACCGCGGCAGCCAACTGGTCGGCAGCCAGGCCATTTCCAGGGGTGAGTTCGATCGGTTGAGCGCACAGTTCAAGCGCAACAAGGCGGTGGTCGAGCAACTCAAGGCGGCACTGGCGAAAAAAAGCATCAATGCGCCTTTCAACGGCACCATCGGCATCCGCCAGGTGGACGTCGGCGATTACCTGGCCAGCGGTACGGTCATCGCCACCCTGCAGGACCTGAGCAGCCTCTATGTCGACTTTTTCGTCCCGGAACAATCGATCCCCAGGCTAAGCATCGGCCAGCAGGTGCTGGTCAATGTTGCCGCCTACCCGCAGGAACATTTCCCCGGCAGCATCAGCGCTATCAACCCCAAGGTCGAAGACAGCACTCGCAACGTGCAGGTCCGCGCCACCCTGGCCAACCCCGACGGCAAGCTGCTACCGGGCATGTTCACCAGCCTGCAGGTGCTGTTGCCCGACCCGCAGCCGCAGGTGGTGGTGCCGGAAAGCGCAGTGACCTACACCCTGTATGGCAACTCGGTGTATGTCGCGGTGCCGAAGGAGGCTGAAAAGGCCGAAGACAACACCCAGGTCCAGCCGCCCCTCATAGCCGAACGCCGCTTCGTTGAAACCGGCGAACGCCGTGATGGCCTGGTGGTCGTCCACAAAGGTCTCAAGGCTGGCGAAACCGTAGTCACCGCTGGCCAACTGAAACTGACCCAGGGCGCCTCGATCAGCATCAGCCCGGATAAGGCCCTGCAAGCGCCAACCAGCCCGCCGCGCGGCAACTGATCAAGGAACCGTCATGGCCTTTACCGATCCGTTCATCCGCCGTCCGGTGCTGGCCAGTGTGGTCAGCCTGCTGATCGTACTGCTGGGCTTGCAGGCCTGGAGCAAGCTGCCGATCCGCCAATACCCACAGATGGAAAACGCCCTGATCACCGTGACCACCGCCTACCCCGGGGCCAACGCCGAGACCATACAGGGCTATATCACCCAGCCACTGCAGCAAAGCCTGGCCAGCGCCGAAGGCATCGACTACATGACCTCGGTGAGCCGGCAGAACTTCTCGGTGATTTCGATCTACGCGCGTATCGGCTCGGACAGCGACCGATTGTTCACCGAACTGCTGGCCAAGGCCAACGAGGTCAAGAACAAGCTGCCCCAGGATGCCGAAGACCCGGTGTTGAGCAAGGAAGCCGCCGACGCCTCGGCACTGATGTACGTAAGCTTCTACAGCAGCGAGCTGAGCAACCCGCAGATCACCGACTACCTGTCGCGGGTGATCCAGCCCAAACTTGCGACCCTGCCAGGCATGGCCGAGGCAGAGATCCTTGGCAACCAGCTGTTCGCCATGCGCCTGTGGATCGACCCGGTGAAGCTGGCCGGCTATGGCCTGAGCGCCAATGACGTGACCCAGGCGGTGCGCGGCTACAACTTCCTCTCCGCCGCTGGCGAGCTCAAGGGCGAATACATTGTCACCAGCATCAACGCCACCACCGAGCTGAAAACCGCCGAAGCCTTCGCCAACATCCCGCTCAAGACCAACGGCGACAGCCGGGTGCTGCTCGGCGATGTGGCACGGGTCGAAATGGGCGCGGAAAACTACGACACAGTCAGCTCTTTCGATGGCACGCCATCGGTGTACATCGGCATCAAAGCCACCCCGGCAGCCAACCCGCTGGAAGTGATCAAGGAAGTGCGCAAGCTCATGCCCGAGCTTGAAAGCCAACTGCCATCGAACCTCAAAGCCTCGATTGCCTACGACGCGACACTGTTCATCCAGGCCTCGATCGATGAGGTGGTGAAAACCCTGGTCGAAGCAGTGCTGATCGTCATCGTTGTGGTCTTCCTGTTCCTAGGGGCCTTGCGTTCGGTGCTGATCCCGGTGATCACCATTCCGCTGTCGATGATCGGCGTACTGTTCTTCATGCAGTTGATGGGGTATTCGCTCAACCTGCTGACACTGCTGGCCATGGTGCTGGCCATTGGCCTTGTGGTCGATGACGCCATCGTCGTGGTGGAAAACATCCACCGGCATATCGAAGAAGGCAAATCGCCCCACCAGGCGGCCCTGGAAGGTGCACGCGAAATCGCCATGCCGGTGGTGTCGATGACCATTACCCTGGCCGCCGTCTATGCGCCAATCGGCTTTCTCGAAGGCCTTACCGGCGCGCTGTTCAAGGAGTTCGCCCTGACCCTGGCCGGCGCCGTGGTGATCTCTGGCATCGTCGCCCTGACCCTGTCACCAATGATGTGCGCCCTGCTCCTGCGTCACGAAGAGAACCCCACGGGCCTGGCCCACCGCCTGGATGTGTTGTTCGAGCGGCTCAAGCAGCGCTACCAGACAATCCTCCACGCCACCCTCAACACCCGGCCGGTGGTGCTGGTGTTCGCGTTGATCGTGCTGTGCCTGATTCCGGTGTTTTTGATGTTCACCAAGAACGAGTTGGCGCCGGACGAAGACCAGGGCGTCATCTTCATGATGGCTACCGCCCCGCAGCCGACCAACCTCGACTACCTGAACAGCTATACCGACGAGTTCGTCCAGATATTCAAGGCGTTTCCCGAGTACTACTCGTCGTTCCAGATCAATGGTTTCAATGGTGTACAGTCGGGCATCGGCGGCTTCCTGCTCAAACCCTGGAACGAACGCGAGCGCACCCAGATGGAGCTGCTGCCGCTGGTCCAGGCCAAGCTTGAGGCCATCAGTGGCCTGCAGATCTTTGGCTTCAACTTACCCTCGCTGCCCGGTACCGGCGAAGGCTTGCCGTTCATCTTCGTGATCAATACCGCCAATGACTACGCGTCATTGCTGGAGGTTGCAGAACGGGTCAAAGCGCGCGCGCAGGCTTCCGGCAAGTTCGCCTTCCTCGATATCGACCTGGCCTTCGACAAACCCGAGGTGGTAGTCGATATCGACCGGGCCAAGGCCGCGCAGATGGGGGTGTCCATGGATGCTCTGGGCGGCACCCTGGCAACACTACTGGGTGAAGCGGAGATCAACCGCTTTACCATCGATGGGCGCAGCTACAAGGTCATTGCCCAGGTTGAACGCCCCTACCGCGACAACCCCGACTGGCTAAATAACTACTACGTGAAGAATCAGCAAGGACAGATGCTGCCGTTATCGACCCTGATCAGCATCAGCGACCGCGCCCGACCGCGCCAGCTCAACCAGTTCCAGCAGCTGAACTCGGCGATCATCCAGGGTTTTCCAATGGTCAGCATGGGTGAGGCGCTAGATACCGTACGTACCATCGCCCGTGAAGAAGCGCCAGAAGGCTATGGCTTTGACTATGGCGGCGCGGCGCGTCAGTTTGTCCAGGAGGGCAGTGCCCTGTGGGTAACCTTCGGCCTGGCCCTGGCGATCATCTTTTTGGTGTTGGCCGCCCAATTCGAGAGCTTTCGCGACCCGCTGGTAATTCTGGTGACTGTGCCGCTGTCGATCTGCGGGGCATTGATCCCGCTGTTCCTGGGTATCTCGAGCATGAACATCTATACCCAGGTGGGCTTGGTAACCCTGATCGGGCTGATCAGCAAGCACGGTATCCTGATCGTCGAGTTTGCCAACCAGTTACGTGTGCAGAAGGGCCTGAGCGCCCGCGAGGCAGTGGAGGAAGCCGCCTCCATCCGCTTGCGCCCGGTGTTGATGACTACTGCGGCAATGGTTTTTGGCATGGTGCCGCTGATCCTGGCCACTGGCGCCGGAGCAGTCAGCCGCTTCGATATCGGCACGGTGATCGCAACCGGAATGTCGGTGGGCACGCTGTTCACCCTGTTCGTGCTGCCGTGCATCTACACCTTGCTGGCCGCTCCTGCAGCGCTCAACCGCTAGCGCGAACGCCCTGGCTCAGGCCGAACAGCAATAACAGCAGATCGTGGTCTGGCTTGGCATCGACCTGGGGCTTTAATACCCGTGGCAACGGGCATTGCGCGCCGGCGTCGATCTTGCTGAAGATCTGCGGCCGCGGCTCTTCCCACGCCGCCACCGCAGCGGTTGCCACGCCCAGGGCGACGAGCAGAAACAGACCTCTAGCTATTTCTAGTTTCATTACTCTAAACCTTTGACAGGGCTGCCAAACGCCTTTTGGTAAAAATAGAGCAGTTTTTGCCACTCTGCGTCGTTGAAAGACGAGTGGCGGCGCAATTGTTTAAGGTCATTGGCGGCAGCGCGCTGGCAACTGATACGCCGGCGGCACTTTTCCAGGTCCAGTAGCGCCACTTCAGCACGGGCTTGGGCGCCTTCGCCAATGACTTTGACGAATACATGCTTGCCATACAAACAACCGTGCTGCCAATGACCACGGTGCATGCGCGCCAGGTTGCCGGCCAGGTCCTGCAGCACTCGCTCAAGCAGCGCCGGGTGATAGCGCTCACGAGCGCCATCGGCGAACCAGCTGTCGATATCCTCGAACCCCTCCAGTGCCTCGCTGACCAGCAATGCCCGCCACTGGTGCTCGGCGTCGCGCTCGACACCGCAATAGACAATATGCGGCACCCGCACCCCAAGCTGCTCGAAACTGTTCAGGGCATCGTATTCGCGCAGCACGGTAGGGCGGCCGAAGGGATGCAACAGGCTGCGATAGATGTGGCCTATCTGGCGCTTGGCATAAAACGTATGGCCAGTGTCGTCGCTCAGCCGCTGTACACCACTCTCGCCGCCGCGGCGCTGGTTGGGCTCTTCCACCCATTCGCCCTGCTGCTGCCAAAAATGATCGAACTGATCCTTGTTCGTCGTTGCTGCTGTGCGCTCGAACCCCATGCCCCGCTTACCCCTTACGCAATAGATAGACTCGCCACATGGCATAGAACGGCAGGAAATCCAATCGTTCCTGAATGCGGAAACCTGCGGCCTCAAATTCCTCTTCAACCGTAGCAACTGGTAACACAAAGCGATTCTGGTAACTGCCCTCCCCATTTTTCGCGGAACGCTGTTGCTCGAGTTTTTTGCGTCGCCAGGCTTTGAAATTGCCGTCCACCCACAGCGAAACAATCACGCTGTCGCGGGTAACCCGTTGAAATTCAGAAAGTAATGTTTTTCGGTGGGCTGCTTCGCCGATGTGGTGCATCAGCCGCATGCAGAAAATACTGTCGACCGCGTTATCCGGTAAATCGATGGCGAACGCAGATGTCTGCAAAGTACGTACCCGTTCCACCACATGCGCCGGTTGCGAGGCCCGTGCGGTCTCGAGCATGGCTTCGGAGTTGTCGGCACCGATGATCACCCGGTTGGGCTTTTCCGCCAGCAATGGCCAGAAGCGCCCGGCGCCACACGGCAGGTCAAGGACCAGCCCGGGTTCACCCGCCAGAGCCAGGGCGCGACGGGCCAACTGCTCGTCACGCTGATGGGACATCCTGCGCGCCATACCATCATGATGCTTGAGGAAATACTCTTGGGCGTGCTGTTGGTCGTACTTTTCCGAAAACTCGAGTTTGATGGGACTACGCATGGTGCATCTCCTGACTCCAATGCGCCCACCTTAGGTAGGCAAGCGTTGGCGTCAGGTCATGCCGGTGTGAAAAATTTGTTAATTGCCGTGACAAAGGTTTCAATTAATTACAGAAATTTACAGCTGGACGATCACCCTATTGCCCCTCTGGCCTGTGCTCGGGGGCCAGGCTCAGATCCACATAAAAACGGCACCCGTGGGGCACCATGGCCGTTAGGCTGACGGTCCAGCCCTGGTCATCGCAAATCCGCTGGACCAGTGACAAGCCCAGGCCCAGGCCTTCGCCGCGCCTCTCATCACCGCGTACGAACGGTCTGAACATCGCTTCACGCTGCTCTTCAGGAATCCCTACACCACTGTCCTCGACCAGAAAGCCCGCAGGTTCCAGCGTCAAGCGTATGAAGCCCCGATCGGTGTAATGTGCAGCGTTGCGCAACAGGTTGCCCATGACCGCCTGGAGAAAGGTGGCGTTGTACAACATCGAGGGGGCGGCGTTGGCGTCGTACATCAAGGTCAGGCCTTTCTGCTCGATGGTGTCACGCCAGACGCCAATCAGGTCGTCCGCCACTTCCTTCATGCTCGCTTGCGAGGCGACAGCGCCTTCATCGCGTTGGGCGCGGGCAAGCATCAGGAAGGTTTTCACCAGTTCCTGCATCTCTTCGGTAGCCCGGGCAATGCGCTCGACCTGCGAGCGCACCCGGGGCTCGATGTTCGGGTTGACCAGCAACAGCTCACAGGAGCTGGCCAGTACCATCAGCGGGGTACGCAGCTCATGGCTGACATCACTGGTAAACAGCCGTTCTCGGGTCAGGGCATCGCGCAAACGACCGAGGGTGTCGTCGAAGGCTACCGCCAACTGACCCACTTCGTCCTCCGCATAATCCGGCGCCAGTGGTGGCGCCAGGCCAAGCAATTGATCACGGTGACGGACCTGGCGAGCCAAGCGAACAACCGGTGCCATTACCCGTCGCGCCAGAACCCAACCCAGAAACACAGCCAGCGCCAGGCTCAGGACGAAGCCGACTACCACAACCGCAAACAGCACCCGCTCACGCTCTTCGAAATCACTCTGGTCCTGGAGCAACACGTAACGCCGGCCATCAACGATCTCGACCATCGCGTGATAAGACAGGTCTTCACGAAACACTTCATGAAAACCGCGATCAAGATGGCGCAAGTCTTTGGGCAATTCGAATTCGTCGCGCCCGCCGCTGAAATAGAACAATTGGTCCGGCCGCGGGCGATGGCTCCAGTCGCCGACGCTGTCCATGCGCAGCAAACGCTGCAGATCACCGCCCAGCACGGCGGAAATCAGCCGCTCTTCAACCAGGTGTACCGTGGCGACGATGCCGAAGGCGAACGCTCCGGCCACCAGCGCGCTCATCAAGGCAAAGGCAATAATGATCCGCTGGGCAAGGCTCTGCTTAAACTCCATCACGGCCCTCGGCCAGGCGATAGCCGACGCCGTGGACGGTGTGCAGCAAGGGCTTTTCAAACGGTTTGTCGATCACCTGGCGCAATTGATGAACATGACTGCGCAGGCTGTCGCTGTCGGGACAATCATCTCCCCACAGGGCCTCTTCGAGCACTTCGCGACGCAGCACATGTGGGCTCTTCTGCATCAGCACCGCCAGCAGTTTGAGGCCAACCGGGTTGAGCTTGAGCAACTTGCCTTCGCGGGTCACCTCCAGGGTGTCCAGGTCGTAGATCAGGTCGCTGATCTGCAGGGTACGCCGGCCCCCGCCTTGGGCTCTGCGCAGTACCGCCTCGATACGCGCAGCCAGCTCCGACAGTGCAAACGGCTTGAGCAGATAGTCGTCAGCACCGGAGCGAAAGCCCTGCAGACGGTCATCCAACTGGTCCCGGGCGGTGAGCATGATCACCGGGGTGTCGCGCCGGGCATCTTCGCGCAGGCGCTTGCACAGGGTGTAACCGTCAATGCCTGGGAGCATGATATCGAGCACGATCAGGTCATAGTGCTCGGTGGCGGCCAGATGCAGGCCGGACAGGCCATCCTGTGCGCAATCGACGGTGTAACCCTTGAGGCCCAGGTAGTCAGCCAGGTTGGCAAGGATATCGCGGTTGTCTTCAACCAAAAGAATTCGCATGGAGTGTCTCCTGTCCGGCGTTTTTGCCCGCTTGGCAGGCGCAGCT
Source organism: Pseudomonas rubra (assembly GCF_028656935.1). Classification (GTDB taxonomy): domain Bacteria; phylum Pseudomonadota; class Gammaproteobacteria; order Pseudomonadales; family Pseudomonadaceae; genus Aquipseudomonas; species Aquipseudomonas rubra. Next base: position 80,632 of record NZ_JAMDGZ010000035.1, on the reverse strand, counting down.
TAAGGCCATCAGCCACGCTCGGCTAGGGCGCGGCGACTTTATTGAAGGTTAACGTTTTTTTCACTCAGACTTCACGCACAAGCGATGGCGAAGCCCAGAGAATCACCGGTCGAACTGACCTGCCTGGACCTGACATGCTCCTACGTGCCCCTTCCCGCCCGCTCAACATGTGGATTGCCCTTGGCATCCCGACCATCACTGCGCTGATCTTGATTCTGCTGGAGCTGACCTCACTGGACATGGACCTGGCCAAGCTGGCGTTCGACCCGGTGGCCGGAGAGTTCATTGGCCGTCACAGCTACTTTCTTGAAGATATCCTGCATGATCGGGCCAAACAGGTGGTGATCGCCATGGGGGTGGCAGCTATCGTCGCCTTCATCGCCAGTTTTTTCTGGCCACGGCTGTTCAGCTGGCGCCGCGAACTGGGTTGCCTGGTCCTGGCCATGGGGCTGTCGACCGGCTTTGTCACACCGGTCAAGGCGGTGACGGCGGTGCAATGCCCGTGGAGCCTGAGCGAGTTCGGTGGCAAGCAAACCTACAGCGAGTTGCTCAGCCCGCGTCCGCCAACCGACAAGCCCGGTCGCTGCTGGCCAGGTGGTCACGCTGCCACGGGGTTCACCTTATTTGCGCTGTTCTTTGTCCTGCGTGACCGTCGTCCACGACTGGCACGGGCGGCATTGCTGATCGCATTTGGCCTGGGCACGCTGTTTTCGATCGGGCGCATGCTGCAGGGCGCGCATTTTTTTTCGCACAACGTCTGGACCGCAGTGTTTTGCTGGCTGATCAGCCTGGGTTGTTACTACTGGGTGCTGTACCGCCGGCCTGTTGAACTGAAGCAGAATGCACTGGCTCCTACGGTGTAAAAATCAGGCATAAAAAAAAGCCCCGCACAAGGCGGGGCTCTTTAGCGAACGGGTAAGGCTGACTTACATCATGCCGCCCATGCCGCCCATACCACCCATGCCGCCCATGTCTGGCATGCCGCCTGCACCCGCTTCAGTTGGAGCATCAGCAATCATGGCTTCGGTGGTGATCATCAGACCGCCGATCGAAGCTGCAGCCTGCAGCGCCGAACGGGTTACCTTGGCAGGGTCGAGGATACCCATTTCGATCATGTCGCCGTACTCGCCAGTAGCAGCGTTGTAACCGAAGTTGCCGGAACCTTGCTTGACCTTGTCGACCACAACGCTTGGCTCGTCGCCGGCGTTGGCGACGATCTGGCGCAGTGGCGCTTCAACAGCGCGACGCAGCAGCTGGATACCAACGTTCTGCTCTTCGTTGTCGCCTTTGAGGTCGGCAATGGCTTGCAGAGCGCGAACCAAGGCAACACCACCGCCAGGTACCACGCCTTCTTCGACGGCTGCACGGGTAGCGTGCAGGGCGTCTTCAACGCGAGCTTTCTTCTCTTTCATTTCGACTTCGGTGCCAGCACCGACCTTGATAACGGCAACACCGCCAGCCAGTTTGGCCAGGCGCTCTTGCAGTTTTTCACGGTCGTAGTCCGAGGAAGTCTCGGCAACCTGAGCGCGGATCTGGGTGATACGTGCCTGGATGTCGGCTTCTACACCAGCGCCGTCGACGATGATGGTGTTTTCCTTGGACAGGGTGACACGCTTGGCGTTACCCAGGTGCTCCAGGGTAGCGGACTCCAGGCTCAGGCCGATTTCTTCGGAGATCACAGTACCGCCGGTCAGGACAGCGATGTCCTGCAGCATGGCCTTGCGGCGGTCGCCGAAGCCAGGGGCCTTGACCGCAGCAACCTTGACGATGCCGCGCATGTTGTTGACGACCAGGGTCGCCAGCGCTTCGCCTTCGACGTCTTCAGCCACGATCAGCAGCGGACGGCCGGCCTTGGCAACGGCTTCCAGCACTGGCAGCAGTTCGCGGATGTTGGAGATCTTCTTGTCAACCAGCAGCAGCAGAGGGCCATCCAGCTCGGCGACCATGGTGTCTGGCTTGTTGACGAAGTAAGGGGACAGGTAGCCGCGGTCGAACTGCATGCCTTCGACGACCGACAGTTCGTTTTCCAGGCCCGAGCCTTCTTCGACGGTGATCACGCCTTCTTTACCGACTTTTTCCATGGCTTCGGCAATGATGTCACCGATGGAGTTGTCAGAGTTGGCCGAGATGGTACCGACCTGAGCAATGGCCTTGGAGTCGGCGCATGGCTTGGACAGGGACTTCAGCTCTTTGACGATGGCGATGGTGGCTTTGTCGATACCACGCTTGAGGTCCATCGGGTTCATGCCGGCAGCAACGGCTTTCAGGCCTTCGCTGACGATAGCCTGAGCCAGGACGGTAGCGGTGGTGGTACCGTCGCCTGCTTCGTCGTTGGCCTTGGAGGCTACGTCTTTGAGCAGTTGGGCGCCCATGTTTTCGAAGGCGTCTTTGAGTTCGATTTCCTTGGCAACCGACACACCGTCTTTGGTGATGGTCGGAGCGCCGAAGCTCTTGGCCAGAACAACGTTACGGCCTTTCGGGCCCAGGGTGGCTTTTACAGCGTCAGCCAGAACGTTGACACCAACGAGCATTTTCTTACGGGCGGAGTCGCCGAATTTTACGTCTTTAGCAGCCATGATCGTTTAATCCTTGAATACTTTGGAGTAACGGGAAACCAGCGGAATCAGCCTTCGATGACAGCGAGAATCTCGTTCTCAGCCATCACCAGCAGGTCTTCGCCGTCAACTTTCACAGTGTTGCTGCCCGAGTAAGGGCCGAAAACCACCTTGTCACCCACTTTCACGGCCAGCGCACGCACTTCACCGTTGTCCAGGATGCGGCCGGTACCTACAGCAAGGACTTCACCGCTGTTGGCTTTTTCGGCAGCCGAACCTGGCAGAACGATACCGCCAGCGGTTTTCTTCTCTTCTTCGCTGCGACGGATAACGACGCGGTCATGCAGAGGACGAAGCTTCATTGTCGATCTCTCCTAATTGTGGTTTTCATCGGCCGGTATCGACACCGGCGGGTTGATGCATGCGGCTTGGCCGCTCGTAGCCCGCGGTGCGGACCACACATGTAATGTCTGGTGCAAATCACCAGAAACCTTGCGGTGACCCATACATGAGGTCGCCAAGGGCAATTACAAGGCTTGCAGACGAAAATTTTTAGCGATCGCCCCTGCGCAATGCAAAACGGCCCCACAAGGGACCGCTGGCAAACCACAGGTATCTGTTACAGATCTCGCGGGCCCCGCAGGTTGGGCTGATCGGGGTCGTCACGGCCCACCACCTCGCCTTCAATCACCGTTGGCTGGTGGCCACGACCTGTTGGGCCGGGGCGCGTCATGAACGGCTCGTCACCAAAGGCACGCTGGTGCATGGCCTGGGCTTCGGCGCGCTCGCGCATCTTGCGCCCGAGCAGGCGACGCGTGAATGGTAGCAGGCACACCAGGCCAAGCACATCGCTGATAAAGCCCGGCAACAGCAGCAAACCGCCACCGAGTGCCAGCATCAGGCCGTGGAACATGTCTTCGGCAGGCAACTCGCCACGCTGCAAGCTCTCGCGGGCACGCAGGGCGGTGGCAAGACCTGCCACCCGCACCACCAGCACACCCAGGGCGGAGCCGGCAATGATCAGCAGCAGCGCCGGGAAAAAGCCGATCGCGGTGCTGACCTTGAAAAACACATACAACTCCAGCACCGGAAAAATCAGAAACAGCAATAGAAAAGCACGCATCAACGGTTCCTCTGCGCAAGATGTCCTTGCAGTAGACCTTTAATGGATGCGGTCCATCGCCATTTCAAGCCTCGGTAGTTTCACGCGCCGGCCATTGATCGGCGCGAGCCAGAAAAACCAGGGCTTCGCGCACTTGTATCGGCGTATTGCAAGGCGCCGCGAAGGGCAACCAGTACAGCCCCTGGCCAATGCGCAGGTGCATGCCCTCGCTGTCGATACCGACCATCTGCGCCGCCCCCTGTGGCAAGCCACTGAGCTGGACGTAATGTTCAATGGCGTTGGCATGATCGCTGTTCATGTGTTCGATCATGCTCAGCTCGGCCTTGCCGGCAAAGGGGTTGGCCAGGTTCAGGTGATCGATCCAGTGGATCGCGCCGAAACCGCCAATGTAGCGATGGCGTACCGGTTTGAGCACCCAGAAGTCAAAATCGTGGGCTTTATGATAGTTGGCCGAATCGGGAAAGTAGCGATAGTAACGTTCTGCCGCAGCGTCCACCGCTTCAGGATCGACCAGTTTGTGTGCCTCGGCCAGTACCGTCAGGCGGCCCACGGCCTGGACATCTTCGGCGTCACGCTCGCCTACCAGCAAAGAGCACTTGGGGTCTTTTTGCAAGTTGTGGGTATGCTGGGCAATACGGCTGATAAGGATCATCGGGTTGCCCTCCGCGTCCAGGCAGTAGGGCACCACCGAGCCGAAGGGAAAGCCCGGCATCGACTTGGAATGGGTCGACAGCACCCCACGGTATTCCTTGAGCAGCAGCTCCCGTGCCTGTGTTGCGGCTTTAGCGCTCACTGTATGACTCCCCGCTCGATAATCATCGTAATGCTGGCCGTATGTGCAAGCACTCGACCAGGTCAGTTAACCGACAAAATAATCATTATCGCCCGGGGTTGCCAGCGCGCTTACCAGGCGACGCCGAAACCTGCGGTATAGCGGGTCTTGTCCAGGTCGCTGTCACGGGTGCCGCTGATGATGTCTTTCTCGGCCTTGAGGTTGAGCGAGGCCCATTCGGTGACCTTGTAGCGCAGGCCCATCTCTGCATCCAGAGCATACTCGGCGACGCCGCCCAGTGGCTTGCCAACTTCGCCGTTGGTGAAGAACTCGACGCGCTTGCCAATCAGGTAACGGTTGTAGTCCCACTTCATGGCCAGTGCGTAGAAGTTGTCTTTGCCACCGTCGGCATATTCATAGTCAGTGCGGTTGACCAGGGAGCCGAGGGAGAACGCGCCCAGTTCGTCATCCCAGAACTGGTAACCCGGGCCGGTACCCACGGTGCGCTGGCGGGCCAGGTCTTCGACATGGTCACGCTTGAACTCCAGGCGGCCCTGCCAGAACCATTTCTCGGTGATGAACCGGTCCAGCGCGTACTCGGCACTCCAGTTGTTGGTGGTGGTGACCTCGTCCTTGCTCTCGCGGTTGTACTCGCCTTCGGCCTGGTGCCGCCAGCGGCCATGGCGCGCTGAAGTCTTGAAGTCGATGTCGTAGTCGTCGCTGTCGGTCTCGGCGCGCTTGTAGTCCAGCGCCAGGTCGACGTTGCCCTTCCACGACAGGTCTTCAACCACAGGCTTGGGCTTCATGATCTGCTGGATACTGGCCAGCTCGACGGTTTTGGGCACATCACCATTGGCCAGGATGACCTTGCCGTTGTCGGCCGCCTGCAGCGACTTGGCTTTCTCACCGGTATAGGCGTCCTGCTTGACCAGCAGTTCCTGATCGCTCTCCAGGGTTTTCACCTGCTTCCAGTCCAGGGCAATGGAGCCGCCGTAGGATGTTTCGAGCAACAGTTTGCCGCCATCGAAGACCTTGATCTTGCCACTGAGCTTGTCACCGTTCTTCATCCATACGGTGTCGGCAAGGGCTGGGGAACAGGCAGCAGCGAGGGCAACGCACAGCAGGGCTCTAGAAAACATAAGCAGCAACGGACTCGGGTTGGCGAAAAAGTCGGGCATTATCCAGATACCCGCCATCAGAGCAAGGACTGACCAGCAACCATGTCGATGAGTTCAATTCTTATTTGCCGGCCTGACCCGGCGTTCCCCGCACCACACGGGCGCATCCGTTGATGAACGGGACGCCTGGCGATCCGACCGCCAGCAGCGAAGCCCGACGAATGGCACTGTATCTGGTGCTCGGGCAAGTCCCTGCAGGCAAGGTCATCAGCTATGGCGAGCTGGCCCAGTTGGCCGGCCTTGGCCGCGCAGCGCGCTGGGTCGGGCGTACCCTGAGCCAGCTACCCGGCGATACCCAACTGCCCTGGCACCGGGTGCTGGGTGCGGGAGGCCGCCTGAGCCTGGCCCTGGGAACCCCCTCCGGCGACGAACAGCGTGCGAGGTTACGGGCAGAAGGCGTCACCTTGCACAATAATCGTGTGGATATGTCGCGCCATGGCTGGCGCCCAATGGAGCACAGCGGTTAGAGTGCGCGCTTTGTTTTCGTAAACTTGAGGCAGATGTTGGCCCATGCCCCGTAAAACCTGGCGCGCTGCGCTCGCTGCCTATGCCAGCCCGTCGACACTGGTGCTGTTGTTGCTTGGCTTTGCCGCCGGCTTGCCTTACATGCTGGTGTTTTCGACCCTGTCAGTATGGTTACGCGAAGCGGGCGTAGCCCGTGAAACCATCGGTTATGCCAGCTTGATCGGCTTGGCTTATGCCTTCAAGTGGGTGTGGTCGCCTCTGCTCGACCAATGGCGCCTGCCATTGCTTGGCAAACTCGGGCGCCGCCGTTCCTGGCTGGTGCTGTCACAGATCCTGGTGGTTATCGGCCTGGTCGGCATGGGCTTCTGCGACCCGCAAAAGCACCTGTCGTGGCTGATCGCCCTGGCGGTGCTGGTGGCCTTTGCCTCGGCGACCCAGGACATTGCGGTTGACGCCTACCGCCTGGAAATCGCCGACGACCAGCGCCAGGCGGCCCTCGCTGCCAGCTACATGGCCGGCTACCGGGTTGCCGCGCTGCTGGCCACCGCCGGTGCGCTGTTCTTCGCCGAAGGCTTCGGCTCCACCGGCTTCAGTTACCTGCACAAGGCCTGGACCGGCACCTACGTGCTGTTCGGCGTGCTGATGCTGCCTGCGCTCATCACCACCTTGCTGATGCGTGAACCCCCGGTACCGTTGCGTACCCAGCTGTCGGCCGCACGCTACGGCCTGGCCCATCAGTTGGCGTCGGTGTTCGTGCTGATCATCCTGCTGGTGTCGGTACCGGCGACCTTCACCCAGCTGTACAACACCGACTTTGCCAGCGTGCTGTTCGAAGGCGTGAGCCTGCTCGACCTGTTGCTCGAAGACCGCGCTTTCTTGCGTGCGATCCTCTACATCACCCTCACCGCCCTGTGCCTGTCGTCCATGGGCCGCCGCGGCCTTGCGCCGGTGCTGACACCGGTCAACGACTTCATCACCCGCTATCGCTGGCAGGCGCTGCTGCTGCTCGGGCTGATCGCCACCTACCGGATGTCCGATACGGTCATGGGTGTGATGGCTAACGTGTTCTACATCGACCAGGGCTTTACCAAGGACCAGATCGCCAGCGTCAGCAAGATCTTCGGCCTGATCATGACTCTGGTAGGCGCCGGTTTCGGTGGCCTGCTGATCGTGCGTTTCGGCATCCTGCCAATCCTGTTCATTGGCGGCGTAGCGTCGGCGGCGACCAACATCCTGTTCCTGATGCTCGCCGACATGGGCGCCAACCTGCAGATGCTGGTGGTGACCATTTCCCTCGACAACTTCAGTTCAGGCCTGGCCACCTCGGCGTTTGTCGCCTACCTGTCGAGCCTGACCAACCTCAAGTTCTCGGCCACCCAATACGCCCTGCTGAGCTCGATCATGCTGCTGTTGCCACGATTGATTGGCGGCTATTCGGGGGTCATGGTGGAGAAGTTCGGCTACCACGACTTCTTCCTGATCACCGCCCTGCTCGGCGTGCCGACCCTGATCCTGATCGCCTTGCAATGGCGTCAGGAGCGAGGCAGGCCGGAGCCGGTCGAGCACTCGGTGGCTGAACGCCCCTGAACAGCGCTGAGGCTATTGAAGGCGTTACTCCTGGATAGCCTCAGGCAAGTCGACAGAAGCGCCCAGAACGATCCTCAGCGGCCACAGCGCCAGCATGCCTGCCACACCCGCCGCCAAGGCGAAGTGCAACAGGCTGGCAACGCCGCGCTCACAGGCCTTGGTGCCAGGCGAGAGCGCGTGTCGAGGCCAAAAAGTCTGGCGGCTCACACGCATTCGCCAGATGTGTAGATACCTATGCAGATCGCGGGGCAAGCCCCGCGATTGCGTCGGTCATTATTGCACCGCCGCTTCCTGCACCACGCGGATTACCCGCTGTGGAAAGGGAATGTCGATGCCTTCGGCCTTCAGGCGGTCACGGGCATGCTCGTTGAGCATGAACATCACATCCCAGTAGTCGGCGGTGTTGACCCAGATGCGCAGCGATACGGTGATCGAGCTGTCGCCCAACGTCGAAATCACCGCTTGTGGCGCCGGGTCCTGATGCACCCTTGGGTCCTGGGCCAGCTCCAGCAGTACGTTGCGGGCCTTTTGCAGGTCAGCGTCATAGTCAACGCCCACATCGAACACCACCTTGCGCGTCGGCTGGCGGTTGGTGTTGGTGATGATGCCGTTGGACAGGCTGCCGTTCGGCATGATCACCGTCTTGTTGTCGCCGGTACGCAGCACGGTGTGGAAAATCTGGATGCTGTCGACGGTACCCGCCACACCCTGGGCTTCAATCCAGTCGCCGATACGAAACGGACGGAACAGCAGGATCAACACACCACCTGCGAAGTTGGCCAGGCTGCCCTGCAGGGCCAGACCGATAGCCAGGCCTGCGGCACCGATGGCAGCGACGAACGAGGTGGTCTCGATGCCGATCATCGAGGCTACGCTGACAATCAGCAGGATCTTCAAAATGATGTTGGCCAGGCTGCTGATGAAGCCTTGCAGGGCCAGGTCGGCATTGCGCAGGGCCAGCAGTTTGCCCAGACGATAAGTGACCTTGTTGATCACCCACCAGCCGATGGCCAAGGTCAGCAGCGCCAGCAATAGGCGGCTGCCGTACTCCATCATCAACGGAAGCCAGGTTTGCGAAGCCTTGACCAGTTGGTCGACCTCAGCGTTTAAATCCATCGTATGTTCTCCTGATGCCGAGCGGCAAAGAGCTGAAAAAGACCTGCCGCAAACGTTTCAGCGGCGCCTGGGCCCTCGGACGCCAAAAAGGCGCCAAGGTTCCAGGCTCCGTGACGTCAGTCGCGGAAATTGTTGAATTGCAGGGGCATTCCGAACTCTTTGGCGCGCAAGGCAGCGATCGCTTCTTGCAGGTCGTCGCGTTTCTTGCCGGTGACACGCACCTGCTCGCCCTGGATGGCAGCCTGGACCTTGAGTTTGGCGTCCTTGATGTGAGCGACGATCTTCTTCGCCAGTTCTTTGTCGATACCCTCTTTGAGCACCGCTTCCTGCTTCATGACCTTGCCCGAAGCGAAGGCGTCCTTCACTTCCAGGCACTGCACGTCGATCTTGCGCTTGACCAGGGCCAGCTTGAGGATGTCGATCATCGCCTCGAGCTGGAATTCGGCTTCAGCGGTCAGGTTGACGGTCAGTTCCTTTTCCTTGAACTCGAAGCTACCCTTGCCCTTGAGGTCATAGCGGCGGTCCAGTTCCTTGACCGCGTTTTCCACGGCGTTGGTGACTTCGTGTTTATCCAGTTCCGATACCACGTCGAACGACGGCATACCTTTTCTCCAAAAAATAAAGGCACCCTCGCGGCTCTGCTTGAAGAGCGCGATGGAGCGCGCAGGGTTTGACGGTTAAAATACCGGATCATTATAACGGTTGCGAAACGCTGATGAGCAGCACCTGGCATATTCTCGGCGCCGGCAGTCTGGGCAGCCTCTGGGCCTGTCGGCTGGCCCGTGCAGGCAAACCGGTCCGGCTGATCCTGCGCGACAAGCTGCGCCTGCAGGCCTATGAAGCCGCAGGCGGCCTGACCCTGATCGAGCAGGGCAAGGGGCAACTGCAGGCAATCCCGGCGCAGTTGGCCGACGACAGCACGCCAATCCACCGTTTGCTGGTGGCCTGCAAGGCTTACGACGCCGAGCAGGCCGTGGCACAACTGGCGCCGCGCCTGACCAAGGATGCCGAGCTGATCCTGTTGCAGAACGGCCTGGGAAGCCAGGAAGCGGTGGCCAATCGCGTGCCCCACGCCCGCTGCGTGTTCGCCTCCAGCACCGAAGGCGCGTTCCGTGAACAGGACTGGCAGGTGAACTTCGCCGGTCATGGCTTCAACTGGCTGGGCGACCCGGCCAACCCCGGTGCCCCGGACTGGCTCGACGATCTGACCGATGCCGGCATTCCCCACCAGTGGACCCCGGACATCCTCACCCGGCTGTGGCGCAAGCTGGCGCTCAACTGCGCTATCAACCCGCTGACGGTGCTGCATGACTGCCGCAATGGCGGCCTGCAAGAACATCACTGCGAAGTCACCACCCTGTGCGCCGAGCTTGCCGAGTTGCTGCAGTACTGCGGCCAGCCGCAAGCGGCCGAGGGCCTGAGTGAAGAAGTCGAACGAGTGATCCATGCCACCGCAGCCAACTATTCTTCGATGTACCAGGATGTTCGCCACGGCCGACGCACCGAAATCCATTACCTGCTCGGCCATGCCTGCCGCACTGCCAGCCGCCATGGGCGGCAGCTCCCACACCTGGAGCGGCTGTACCGGCGCCTGGTCGAACACCTGAACACGCGCGGATTGCCCTGCGACTGAGCGCGGCGCTACCCTGCCCCTTCACCTTCAGACCAGGACTACGTCTTTCACATGACCTTGCGCGAACGCCTGGAGAACCTGCCTGTCGGCCAGAAACTGCTGGCCGCCCTGCTGGTGCTGCTGATTACCATCTTGCTGGTGGCCAACCTGACCTTCATCAGCGCCGCCTACTGGATTTCCCAGGAGAGCATGGCCCCGCAGGCCCTGCAGACCATTGGCCGGCTGGTATCCAATCCGCAACTGGCGCAACAGGCCAGCGACTCGCCCGAAGCCGCCAAGGCCCTGCTCAAGGAACTCGACAGCTACACCCCGTTGCGCGCCGCCGCCCTGTACGGCAGCGACGGCAAGATTCTGGCGCAGGTGCAGCATGGAGAGGCCCTGCCGCTGCCCAAACGCTACCGCAACATCGACAACTGGCGCCTGACCGAATTTCGCAGCACGCAACTGGTGAGCCTGCCACGCGCCGGCGGCCCGCCCGGCCACCTGTTGCTGGTGGCCAGCAGCGAATTGCCGATGGCCTTCTACACCGGCACCCTGACGGCCAGCCTGGGTATCCTGGTGTTCAGTATTTTGCTGTGGATGATCATCGCCCGGCAGATCAAGCGCCTGATTACCCAGCCAATCCACCAGCTCGAAGAGCTCTCGCGCCAGGTCACCCGCGAAGAAAACTACGCCCTGCGCGCCAAACGCGGCAACGATGACGAGATCGGCAGCCTGGCCGACGCCTTCAATACCATGCTCTCGCGCATCGAAGCCCGCGAACAGCAGCTCAAGCGCACCCGCGACGAATTCCAGGACGCCTACGACCAGGCCCAGGGCCTGGCCGAGGAAACCCGTCACACCAACCGCAAACTGGAGCTGGAAGTCCAGGTACGCAGCAAGATCGAGAAAAAACTCACCGGTTTTCAGAATTACCTCAACAGCATCATCGACTCCATGCCCTCGGCACTGATCGCCCTCGATGAGCAGCTCTATGTCACCCAGTGGAACCAGGAAGCCAGCGCACTCTCCGGGACGCCCTTGGACGAAGCACTGAACCAGCCGATCTTCCTCGCCTTCGAACCACTCAAGCCGTTCCTGCCGCAGCTCAAGGAGAGCGTCGAGAAGCACCGGGTGGCGAAGATCGAGCGGGTAACCTGGACCAAGGACGATGACGCTCGCCACTACGCCCTGACCTTCTACCCGTTGATGGGTGGCGGCGGCCGCGGCGTGGTGATTCGTATCGATGACATCACTCAGCGCCTATCACTGGAAGAAATGATGGTGCAATCGGAAAAGATGCTCTCGGTCGGCGGCCTCGCGGCGGGTATGGCGCATGAGATCAACAACCCTCTTGGCGCCATCTTGCATAACGTCCAGAACATTCGCCGGCGGCTGTCACCGGACCTGGCAAGAAACCTCGAACAAGCCGATGAGACCGGTATTGATCTGGCCGCCGTCAACCGCTACCTGCAAAACCGCGAAGTGCCACAGTTGCTCGACGGCATCCAGCAGGCTGGCGCCCGCGCCGCCAAGATCGTTACCCACATGCTCAGTTTCAGCCGCCGCAGCAACCGCCAACTGGCGCCCTGCGACCTGCCGGCGCTGATCGACCAGGCGGTGGAAATTGCCGGTAACGACTTCGACCTGACCATTGGATTCGACTTCAAGGGCCAGGCCATCGTCCGCCAGTTCGACCCCAACCTCGGGCCGGTGCCCTGCACCGCCAACGAGCTTGAGCAAGTGCTGCTCAACCTGTTGAAAAACGCCGCCCAGGCCATTCACCTGCGCCAGGACGACAGCGAACCTGGGCGTATTACCCTGCGCACCCGACTCAACCCGCCGTGGGCGGAGATCCAAGTGGAAGACAACGGCATCGGCATGCCCGAGGCGGTGCGCAAACGTACCTTCGAGCCGTTCTTCACCACCAAGGAGATCGGCCAGGGCACCGGCCTTGGCCTGTCAGTGTCGTATTTCATCATCACCAACAATCACAAAGGGCAGATGGAGGTGCAATCAGCACCGGGCCAGGGCACCTGCTTCACCTTGCGCCTGCCACTTGCCCACCTGAAAACGGAGTCTTGAGCATGGGTTTTCGTTTGTCGAAGATCTACACCCGCACTGGCGACAAAGGTGAAACCGGCCTGGGCGATGGCCGCCGCGTGCCCAAGGACCACCCGCGGGTCGAAGCCATTGGCGAGGTCGACAGCCTCAACAGCCAGTTGGGCGTGTTGCTGGCCGGGCTGGCCGAACAGGGGCTGGATGAGCTCAGCGAGGTCCTGGCGCCTTGTCAGCACCGCTTGTTCGACCTGGGCGGGGAACTGGCGATGCCCGCTTACCAGGCGCTGAACAACGCCGAAGTGGAGCGCCTGGAGGCGGCCATCGACCGCTGGAACGAAGAACTGGGGCCGCTGGAGAACTTCATCCTGCCCAGTGGTTCGCTGCTGATTGCCCAGGCCCATGTGTGCCGTAGCCTGGCGCGCAGTGCCGAGCGGCGTTGCCAGCAATTGAACAGTGTCGAGCCATTGGCCGGGGTGGGACTTTCGTATATCAATCGGTTGTCGGATTTGCTGTTTGTGGCGGCGCGGTTGATTGCGCGGCGCCAGGGGGTGGCCGAGGTGTTATGGCAGGCTGCGGCTAAACCTTGAGGGCCTCATCGCGGGGCAAGCCCGCTCCCACAGGTTCATGTGGGAACAGGCTTGACCCGCGATTGACTCAGGCCTCGGGCCAGAACGCGCGGATCCCCGCCACACCTTGGGCGCCATGCTGCCAGGCAAGCTCACGCTCTGCCGGGCCGACGCCACCGAGTACATACACCGGCTTGTTGAAGCCTTGGATCAATTGCTGCACCCGCCCCCAACCCAACGGTACGGCCTCGGGATGGGTCTGTGTCGCCAGCACTGGCGACAGGGTGACAAAATCCACGTCCATCTGTTCGGCCAGTGCCAGCTCTTCAGCGTTGTGGCAGGACGCCGCCAGCCAGCGCTCCTTGGGGAACGGCCGACCCTTGCTGGCGTATTTGCGCAGTTGCTCGCTGGTCAAGTGCCAGCCAGCCGCCGGGAAATCACCCAGCCACTCCAGCGGGCCCTTGAGCATCAACTGCGCCTTGCCGGCACACAGCCCGACCGCATCCACCGCCACATCGCGGTACTTGGGGTCGTACATGTTCGGTGCACGCAGTTGCACCAGCTTGATCCCGCCAGCAATGGCTTTCTGGATACCACGCAACATCTGCGGGACTTCCAGGCCTTCGGGGGTGATAAGGTACTCAGCCGGCAGACGCGCGGCGGCAACGATCGGCTGGTTGGCGGCGGGAAAGTCATATTGCGGCAGCTCCCGCGCGCTGACCCAGGCCAGCGGCTGGCCTTCGGCGCCATGGGGTTCGCCGGTAAAACCGTTGACCTCCCAGACATCCAGCAGCACCTGCTTGTCGGGGTAATCGTGCTTGACCTTGATCAGCGGCCGCGCCGCCGTGACGACGATGCCCAGCTCTTCCTGCAGTTCACGGCCCAGGGCCACTTCGACCGCTTCGCCGTCTTCGACCTTACCGCCAGGGAACTCCCACAGGCCGCCCTGATGTTGCTTGTCGGCGCGGCGAGCAATCAGCACTCGTCCGTCGCTGCCGCGAATGACTGCGGCGGCTACATGTACACGTTTCACCCTTCACGCTCCGCCAGGCCAGCTTTTTGCCAAGCCTGGAAGGCTGGCCACTGGTAAATGGTTTCAATGTAGGCCGCAGCGTCTGCCGGCACTTCAACCCGATAGGTGCGCAGACGCACGGCAATCGGGGCAAAGAAGGCGTCGGCCAGACTCAGGCGGCCGAACAAGTACGGACCTGCCTCTTTGGCTGTCAGGCGGCATTCGGACCAGAGCGCGACGATACGGTCGATGTCGACCTGCACGTCCAGCGGCACGGTTTCCAGCGCTTCATCGCGGGACAGGTCGAACGGCATGTTGCCGCGCAGGGCGAAAAAGCCACTGTGCATCTGCGCACAGGCCGAACGGGCCTGAGCACGGGCGGCGATGTCGGCGGGCCATAGGTTGGCGTGCGGGTGACGCTCAGCCAGATACTCGGCGATGGCCAGGGAGTCGGCGATCACCCCGTGCTCGCTCTTGAGCAGCGGCACCTTGCCGCTAGGCGAGTGTTCGAGCAGGCGGGCGCGGGTATCGGGCTGGTTGAGTTTGATCAGGGTTTCGTCATAGTCGACGCCGGCCAGTTCAAGGGCCAGGGCGCCGCGCAGCGACCAGGAGGAATACAGCTTGTCGCCGATGATCAGTTGGTAGCGCATGGTTCGGCTCCATCAGGGACTTTTCGCGGCTCAAGCCCGCTCCCACAGTAGGAGCGGGCTTGCCCCGCGATAAGGTCAGGTACGGTATTCGGCGTTGATTTTCACGTACTCGTGGGACAGGTCGGTGGTCCAGATGGTTTCGCTGCACTGGCCACGGCCCAACTCGATACGGATGGTGATCTCTTGCTCGGCCATCACCGCCGAGCCCTGGGCTTCGGTGTAGCTGGCGCTGCGCCCGCCTTTGCTGGCGATGCACACATCGCCCAGGTAGACGTCGATCAGGCTGACGTCCAGGTCCGGTACACCAGCACGGCCAACGGCGGCGAGGATTCGGCCCCAGTTCGGGTCCGAGGCAAACAGTGCGGTCTTGATCAGCGGCGAATGGGCCACGGCGTAGCCGACGTCCAGGCACTCCTGATGGTTGCCGCCGCCATTGACTGCAACGGTGACGAACTTGGTCGCGCCTTCGCCGTCACGCACGATGGCCTGCGCCACTTCCATGCACACTTCGAACACGGCCTTTTTCAGCGCTTCGAACAACGGGCCGCTGGCCTCAGTGACTTCAGCGACATCGGCCTTGCCGGTGGCAATGAGCATGCAGCAGTCGTTGGTCGAGGTATCGCCGTCGATGGTGATGCGATTGAACGACTTGTTCGCGCCGTCGAGGATCAGGTCCTTGAGCACCGCCGGAGCCACCTTGGCGTCGGTGGCGATGTAACCGAGCATGGTCGCCATGTTCGGGCGGATCATGCCTGCGCCCTTGCTGATACCCGTAACGGTAATGGTCACGCCATCATGCTGGAACTGACGGCTGGCGCCCTTGGGCAAGGTATCGGTGGTCATGATGCCGGTGGCGGCAGCGGCCCAGTTGTTTTCCGACAGATCGTCCAGGGCTGCCTGCAGGGCGCCTTCGATCTTCTCGACCGGCAGCGGTTCACCGATTACACCGGTGGAGAATGGCACTACGGCACTGGCATCAACGCCGGTCAGCTCGGCCAGTTTGGCACAGGTGCGTTCGGCCGCAGCCAGGCCCGGCGCGCCGGTGCCGGCGTTGGCGTTGCCGGTATTGGTCAGCAGGTAGCGCACGCTGCCCTGCACGCGCTGCTTGGCGAGGATGACCGGGGCGGCGCAGAAGGCGTTCAGGGTGAACACGCCAGCGACGCTTGCGCCTTCGGCGCAGCGCATCACCACCACGTCCTTGCGCCCCAGACGCTTGATGCCCGCGGAGGCGATGCCGAGTTCGAAACCTGGAACCGGGTGCAACGTTGGCAAAGGACCAAGACCAACAGCCATGAAAGCGCTCCTAGAAAAAATGCACCGGGTCGAGATTACCGGCACTTGAGATGGAACAACGCCGCGACGGTGGGGACCAGTCGCGGCGCGGTGTTCAGATGTCAGCGAGGTACAACGGCAGTTTGATCAGTCGATCTTGCCATGGCACTGCTTGAACTTCTTGCCCGAACCGCACCAGCATGGCTCGTTGCGGCCCAGCTTCTGCTCGTTGCGCACAGGCGCGGCGGCCACGGCAACGTCAGCGCCTTCATCCTGCGGCTCAGCGTCCAGGCCTGGGGCCTCGGCGTGCTGGAACTGCATGCGTGACGCCAGCTCTTCGGCTTCGCGGCGCAGACGGGCTTCTTCCTCGACCGGATCTTCACGGCGTACCTGAACGTGCGAGAGCACGCGGATGGTGTCGCGCTTGATCGAGTCGAGCAGTTCCTGGAACAGGTTGAACGACTCGCGCTTGTACTCCTGCTTCGGGTTCTTCTGTGCATAGCCGCGCAGGTGGATACCGTGACGCAAGTGGTCCATGGTCGACAGGTGGTCTTTCCACAAGTCGTCGAGTACGCGCAGCAGGATCTGCTTCTCGAAGGTGCGCAGGGCTTCGGCGCTGGCCTGCTCTTCCTTCTCGTTGTAGGCCGCCAGCAGCTCGGCCATGAGTTTGGCGCGCAGGGTTTCCTCGTAGAGGTGATCGTCTTCGTCGAGCCATTGCTGGATCGGCAGCTTGACCCCGAAATCGCTGGCCAGGGCCGCTTCCAGGCCAGCCACGTCCCACTGCTCGGGCAGCGACTGTGGCGGAATGTGCTGGGCGACGGTGACGTCGAGCACTTCCTGGCGGAAGTCAGCGATGGTGTCGCCAATGTTGTCAGCTGCCAGCAGGCTGTTACGCATGTGGTAGATGACTTTACGTTGTTCGTTGGCGACGTCGTCGAATTCGAGCAGTTGTTTACGAATATCGAAGTTGCGGCCTTCGACCTTGCGCTGGGCTTTCTCGATGGCGTTGGTCACCATGCGGTGCTCGATGGCCTCACCGGACTGCATGCCCAGCGCCTTCATGAAGTTCTTCACCCGGTCCGAGGCGAAGATACGCATCAGGCTGTCTTCGAGCGACAGGTAGAAACGGCTCGAACCCGGGTCGCCCTGACGGCCGGAACGGCCACGCAACTGGTTGTCGATACGGCGCGACTCGTGACGCTCGGAGGCAATCACATGCAGGCCACCGGACTCGATCACCTGCTGGTGACGCTTCTGCCAGTCGGCCTTGATCTGCGCGACCTGCTCAGGTGTCGGGTTCTCCATGGCAGCGACTTCAACTTCCCAGTTACCGCCCAGGAGGATGTCGGTACCACGACCGGCCATGTTGGTGGCGATGGTCAACGCACCCGGGCGACCGGCCTGGGCAATGATCTCGGCTTCTTTTTCGTGGTACTTGGCGTTGAGCACCTTGTGATCGATGCCTTCCTGCTTGAGCAGGTTGGACATGTGCTCGGAGGTCTCGATCGTCGCCGTACCGACCAGGACCGGACGACCCACGGTCATGCTTTCCTTGATGTCGGCGATAATTGCCTGGTACTTCTCTTCGGCAGTCAGGTACACCAGGTCGTTGAAGTCCTTACGGGCCAACGGCTTGTTCGGCGGGATCACCATCACGTTGAGCGCATAGATCGACTGGAACTCGAACGCTTCGGTGTCGGCAGTACCGGTCATCCCGGACAGCTTGCTGTACAGGCGGAAGTAGTTCTGGAACGTGGTCGAAGCCAGGGTCTGGCTTTCAGCCTGGATGTTCAGGTTCTCTTTCGCCTCGATCGCCTGGTGCAGGCCCTCGGACAGACGGCGGCCCGGCATGGTACGGCCGGTGTGCTCGTCGATCAGCAGGATCTGGCCGTCCTGAACGATGTACTCGACGTTGCGATGGAACAGCTTGTGCGCGCGCAGGCCAGCGTAGACGTGGGTCAACAGGCCCAGGTTGTGCGCAGAGTACAGGCTCTCGCCCTCGGCCAGCAGGCCAACCTGGGTGAGCATCTCTTCGATGAACTGGTGACCGGCTTCGTTGAGCTCAACCTGACGGCTCTTCTCGTCGATGCTGTAGTGACCCTCTTGGGTAACCTGGCCCTCTACTTCCTCGATGTGCTGCTTGAGGCGCGGGATCAGTTTGTTGATCTCGATGTACAGCTTGGAGCTGTCCTCGGCCTGACCGGAGATGATCAGCGGGGTACGCGCTTCGTCGATCAGGATCGAGTCGACTTCGTCGATCACGGCGAAATTCAGCTCGCGCTGGAATTTCTCTTCCATGCTGAAGGCCATGTTGTCGCGCAGGTAGTCGAACCCGAATTCGTTGTTGGTGCCGTAGGTGATGTCGGCGGCGTAAGCGATGCGCTTCTCTTCCGGCGGCTGGAACGGCGTGACGACGCCGACCGTCAGGCCGAGGAATTCGTACAGCGGACGCATCCAGTTTGCGTCGCGGCGGGCCAGGTAGTCGTTCACCGTGACCACGTGCACGCCTTTGCCCGACAAGGCATTGAGGTACACGCCCAGGGTTGCGACCAAGGTCTTGCCTTCACCGGTACGCATTTCTGCGATCATGCCTTCGTGCAAGGTCATGCCGCCGATCAGCTGGACATCGAAGTGACGCATGCCCATGACCCGCTTGCCCGCTTCACGGGCGACCGCGAAGGCTTCAGGCAGCAGTTGGTCGAGGGTCTCGCCTTTGGCCAGGCGCTCTTTGAACTCTGCGGTCTTGGCGCGCAGCTGCTCATCCGAGAGGGCCAACATCTGCTCTTCGAAGGCATTGACGATCTGTACCGTCTTGAGCATGCGTTTGACTTCACGCTCGTTCTTGCTTCCAAAAAGTTTTTTTAACAAAGGCGCAAACATATCGACAGGATCTTCCACACGTAGGGATGGAGGGCGGCCCCGTGAGTCGCCCGTGCAGCCCTTATGGCCGCATGCGAACGAGCATTCTACCCGGAAACGATGGTGAGGAAAGTGGCGGATTCCACGATGCTGGCACAGCGCTTTTACGGGGCTTGGTTAAAATAAGGCCTTTTTCGCCAACTTCAAGTCATTGCAACATGAAGTTTTACCCTGAGCGCCCGTATACGGCGGGGCGCGGGCGATCTGCTAAGATGGCTTCTCTGTAACTTCAGGTGTCCCTAACATGGCTTTTCGCCCTTCGCCGGCTCGCGCCCCCGCCGTTCTTTTACGCGAGGCCCGGCCGCTCAAAGCCCTGTTCAGCCAGGCCCAGCGCCTGGCGCAACTGCAAAAGCTGCTCGACAGCCAGTTGCAGCCGGCGGCACGCGAACACTGCCATATCGCCTCCTGGCGTGAAGGCACGTTATTGCTGATCGTCACCGACGGCCACTGGGCCACCCGCCTGCGTTACCAGCAAAAACGCCTGCAACGCCAGTTGCAGACTCTCGAGGTGTTTGCCAGCCTGACCCGGATTTTGTTCAAGGTGCAGCCGCCGACCACCCAGAGCCAGGCCGTCGGGCATACCGCAGACCTCTCCACGCGCGCCGCCGAGAGCATCCAGGCGACCGCCGACGGTATCAGCGATCCGAAACTGCGCGCAGCGCTGGAACGTCTGGCCAGTCATGCGCGGGACAAGGATCAGCAACCTGGGTAGGAGCGGGCTTGCCCCGCGATGCGATGCGACTGACAGACTGCTATCGCGGGGCAAGTCGGCCGCCGCACCGCCGCTCCCACAGACCACCCATAAAAAAGGCCACCCGAAGGTGGCCCAAAGAAACTAAAGAAGAGAGTGTTCGTACTTACACTGCCGCAACCGGACGCATGTAAGAGATCGGTGCCGTGCTGGCATCTTCGAAAGTCACCACTTCCCAGGCATCTTTTTCCTCGATCAGCTTGCGCAGCAGCTGGTTGTTCAGCGCGTGTCCGGACTTGTAGCCCTTGAACTCGCCGATCAGGCTGTTGCCCAGCAGGTAGAGGTCGCCAATGGCGTCGAGGATCTTGTGCTTGACGAATTCGTCTTCGTAGCGAAGACCGTCTTCGTTGAGCACGCCGTCCTTGTCGACCACGATGGCGTTTTCCACACTGCCACCGAGTGCGAGGTTGTTCTTGCGCAGGTACTCGATGTCACTCATGAACCCGAAGGTACGGGCGCGGCTTACTTCCTTCACGAACGAGGTGCTGGAAAAGTCCACGCTGGCACTTTGGGTCCGGTTGTGGAACACCGGGTGATCGAAATCGATCTCGAAACTCACCTTGAACCCGTCGAACGGCAGGAAAGTGGCGCGCTTGTCGCCGTCTTCCACTGTCACTTCGCGCAGGATGCGGATGAACTTCTTGGCTGCGTCCTGTTCTTCCAGGCCGGCAGATTGAATCAGGAATACAAAGGGTCCAGCGCTACCGTCCATGATCGGCACTTCGGACGCGGAGAGCTCGACGTAGGCGTTATCGATGCCCAGGCCAGCCATGGCCGAGAGCAAATGCTCAACCGTGTCTACCTTGGTATCGCCATTGACCAGTGTCGTCGACATGGTGGTCTCGCCGACGTTGGCCGCGCGGGCAGGAATTTCCACCACGGGGTCGAGGTCGGCACGGCGAAATACGATGCCGGTATCCACAGGTGCAGGTTTGAGGGTCAGGTAAACCTTCTCCCCGGAGTGCAGGCCGACACCTGTGGCACGGATAATATTCTTCAGGGTGCGTTGTTTAATCATGGCATTGGCCGCTTCAGCGCAAATTGCGAACTGGTATCAACAAAGGCTGAGGATAATACCAGACCCGGCCTTTGCTGAACACCAATCACCCTTATACCCCTGATAAATTTCATTAATCGGCCTGACGACGCAGGAATGCCGGGATGTCCAGGTAGTCCAGATCGTCTTGCGGATTAAGTTTTGCAGCAGCAGCACCGGCGTGAGCCTGGTTGCGCATCACGGTCGGACGCTCCAGATCACGGTAGTTCACCGAGGACTGCTCGTTGCGTACCGGGGCCGGAGCCGGGGATTGCGCGGAAGCGGTCTGCATGGTGTTGTCGATAACCTTGACCGGCTTCTCGATTTTCGCACCCAGGCCAGTGGCAACCACGGTAACGTGCAGCTCGTCGCGCATGTCCGGATCGATAACAGTACCGACCTTGACCATGGCGTGATCGGAAGCGAAGGCCTCGATGATACTACCGACGTCCGAGTACTCGCCCAGCGACAGGTCAGGACCTGCGGTGATGTTGACCAGGATGCCGCGAGCGCCCTGCAGGTTGACGTCTTCGAGCAGCGGGTTGCGGATGGCTGCTTCAGTCGCTTCACGTGCACGGTTAGGACCGCTGGCGCAGCCGGTACCCATCATGGCCATGCCCATCTCGCTCATCACGGTACGCACGTCGGCGAAGTCGACGTTGATCATGCCCGGACGCTTGATGATGTCGGAGATACCGCGAACGGCACCGGCCAGCACGTCGTCAGCCTTGGCGAACGCCGACAGCAGGCTTGCGTCCTTGCCCAGGATGGTCAGCAGCTTCTCGTTGGGGATGGTGATCAGCGAGTCGACGCTGTCAGCCAGTGCACGGATGCCCTCATCGGCAATCTGCATGCGCTTGCGGCCTTCGAACGGGAACGGCCGGGTGACCACGGCAACGGTAAGGATGCCCATCTCCTTCGCCACTTCGGCGATGATCGGCGCCGCACCGGTACCAGTACCGCCGCCCATGCCGGTTGTGATGAACACCATGTTGGTGCCTTGCAGCACTTCGGCGATGCGCTCACGGTCTTCCAGCGCGGCCTGGCGGCCAACTTCCGGATTGGCACCAGCACCCAGGCCTTTGGTCACGCCGGTACCCAGTTGCAGAATGGTGCGTGCGCCGATGTTTTTCAGCGCCTGAGCATCGGTGTTGGCGCAGATGAACTCGACGCCTTCGATGTTGCTCTTGACCATATGATTAACGGCGTTGCCACCGCCGCCACCGACACCAATCACCTTGATGACCGGACTTTGCGGGACGTTGTCTACGAGCTCGAACATTTTCCCTCTCCTTACAGTTCTCTAGTTTTTGCGCCTACTACTACTGCTTTGAAACTTTAAAAGTTGCCCTGGACCCAACGTTTGAAGCGTTCGAACGCTGGAGCCTTCGGTTCATCGCCATAGCTGTTGCTGCTGCTGATACCGGTCAGGGTCAAGCCGTCGGACTGCTTTTGCAGGCCGTAGGTCAAAAGGCCCACACCGGTGGAATAGATCGGGTTGCGCACCACATCGCTAAGGCCGCGAACACTGTGCGGCACGCCCAGGCGTACCGGCATGTGGAAGATTTCTTCGGCAAGTTCCACCGCACCTTCCATTTTCGAGGTACCGCCGGTCAGGACGATGCCCGCCGGTACCAGGTCTTCGTAGCCACTGCGACGCAGTTCGGCCTGAATCAGGGTGAAGAGCTCGTCGTAACGTGGCTCGACCACCTCGGCCAGGGCCTGGCGCGACAGTTCGCGCGGCGGACGGTCGCCGACGCTCGGCACCTTGATGGTTTCACCAGCGCCGGCCAGCTTGGCCAGGGCACAGGCGTAACGGATCTTGATCTCTTCGGCGTACTGGGTCGGCGTGCGCAAGGCCATGGCGATGTCGTTGGTCACCTGGTCGCCGGCAATCGGGATCACTGCGGTGTGACGGATCGCGCCTTCGGTGAAGATCGCGATGTCGGTGGTGCCGCCGCCGATATCGACCAGGCACACGCCCAGCTCTTTCTCGTCGTCGGTCAAAACCGAATAGGCCGAGGCCAGTTGCTCAAGAATGATGTCGTCGATTTCCAGACCGCAGCGGCGCACGCACTTCTCGATGTTCTGGGCAGCATTGACCGCGCAGGTGACCACATGGACCTTGGCTTCCAGACGCACGCCGGACATGCCCAGGGGCTCGCGCACACCTTCCTGGTTGTCGATCACGTAATCCTGCGGCAGGGTGTGCAGGACCCGCTGATCGGCAGGAATGGCCACGGCCTGGGCGGCGTCGAGCACGCGTTCAAGGTCCGCCGCGCTGACTTCGCGATCACGAATCGCAACGATGCCGTGGGAGTTCAGGCTGCGGATGTGATTGCCGGCAACACCGACGAACGCCGAGTGAATCCGGCAACCCGCCATCAGCTGGGCTTCTTCGACCGCGCGCTGGATCGACTGCACGGTGGACTCGATATTGACCACGACGCCCTTCTTCAACCCGCGCGAGGGGTGAGTGCCAATACCGACGATTTCCAGGGTGCCGTCGGCGGCGACTTCGCCCACCAGAGCCACAACCTTGGAGGTGCCGATATCCAGCCCGACGATCATTTTGCCGCTATGCGCATTTGCCATGGGTCCTGCCTCTCTCTAATTCTTCGCAACGGCGGGTTGGGCCGTCGTCGGTGCATTCGGTTCCCGCCAGCCAACAGCCAGGCCATTGGCATAACGCAGATCGATGCGGGCGATGTTCGTGATCTGTTCTTTTAGTGTCTTGTCGTAAATGGCAATGAAGCGGCGCATCTTTTCCACCAGATGATCGCGTCCCAGCAGCAGTTCGATACCTGGCCCAGCGCTTCCGGCACCGGTGGTCAGGAACCAGCTGCCGCGCTCGCGCAACTCCAGCCGGGCAATCGAAAAGCCCATCGGCCGCAACATCTGGCTCAGGACCTGATATTGCTGCATTACTTTTTGCTGTGCCCGCTGCGGCCCGAACAGCTGCGGCAGGTGTTCATAGTTGGCCAATTCACGCGGGGTGAAAGCCTGGCCCTGGTTATTGAGCAAGGCTTCGTCACCCCAGCGCGCGACGGGCAGCTGTTCTTCCAGGCGGATCACTACTTCATCCGGCCACACCCTGCGCACTTCGGCGTGGGCGATCCAGGGCATCTGCTCCAGTTCCGCACGCATGCTTGCCAGGTCGACGGTGAAAAAGCTTGCCGCCACGTACGGAGCGATACGTTGCTGCACCGCCTGCTGGCTGATGTAGCTGAGGTCACCCTGCACGGCGATCTTGGTAATCGGCCGGTCGGCGTACGGCATCAGGCGCTGAGCACCCTCATAGGCGCCAAAGCCGGCGACGACCAGCAACACCGGCCACAGCAGGCGTTTGAACACGTTGAAGTTGGCCTTGGGCAGGCGCGCCGACAGTGGCTCCTTGGCCACCATCCGGCTAGCACCACGCGGCACCGGCTTGTTACGGCCGGGGGCGGGTTGCTGATGACGTAACATCGCGCCTTGCATGGGCTTAACCTCGCGCCTCTACGCTAGCCGCCAGGATCGCCAGCACCAACTGCTGGAAGTCCAGACCGGCCGCGCGTGCCGCCATGGGGACCAGACTATGATCAGTCATGCCTGGTGCGGTGTTGACCTCGAGCAGCCAGAAACGCCCCTGCTCGTCCTGCATCACGTCCACACGGCCCCAGCCGGCGATGCCAACGGCGTCGCAAGCACGGGCGGTCAGGTCGATCAGCTCTTGCTCTTTCGCCGCGTCCAGGCCGCACGGGATGCGGTACTGGGTATCGTTGGCGATGTACTTGGCGTCGTAGTCGTAGAAGGTATGCGGGGTACCCAGGGCGATTGGCGGCAAAACCTGGCCACGCAACACGGCCACGGTGAACTCCGGACCCTTGATCCATTGTTCAACCAACACTTGCGAGTCATAGGTGGCGGCGTCTTTCCAGGCAGCGATCAATTCATCGACGCTGCTCACTTTCGCCATACCGATACTGGAGCCTTCATGGGCCGGTTTGACGATCAAAGGGAAGCCCAGTTCCGCACCTGCAGAAATACAATCGGCTTCGCTGCTGAGCACCGCGTGACGCGGGGTCGCAATACCCAGGCTGTGCCAGACCTGTTTGGTCCGCAGCTTGTCCATGGCCAGCGCCGAAGCGAGGATGCCGCTGCCGGTGTAAGGGATGCCCAGGCACTCCAGCAGGCCCTGCATGCTGCCGTCTTCACCGCCACGGCCGTGGAGGATGATGAAAGCGCGATCGATCTTCTCGCTCAGCAGGCGCTGCAGCAGATCGTCACCGACGTCGATGGCGACCACGTCGACACCGGCGCTGGTCAGCGCCTGGATGACCGCAGCACCGGATTTCAGCGAAACCTCGCGTTCGGCGCTCTTGCCGCCGTAGAGCACGGCGACGCGGCCGAAATCTTTGACCGCCAGGGTCGAGTGCAATTTATCGTAGGCATTAACAGTCATTTGGACTTCCCCTGACTGGCAACGGCACCAGCGAACAACGGACTCTTGAGCAATTGCGGGGCCAGGCCACCGATGTCACCGGCCCCCTGGCACAGCAGGATGTCACCGGCGCGCAGCAGCGGCTTGACCAGTGGCGCCAGTTCGATGCCACGCTCGATGTAGATCGGGTCGAGCTGACCTCGCTGGCGAATGCTGTGGCACAGCTGGCGGCTGTCGGCACCGGGGATCGGCTCTTCGCCGGCCGGGTAGACTTCCATCAGCAACAGCACATTGGCATCGGCCAGGACCTGGACGAAATCGTCGTACAGGTCGCGGGTACGGCTGTAGCGGTGCGGCTGGTAAACCATCACCAGGCGCCGCTCAGGCCAACCGCCGCGCACGGCCTTGATTACCGCGGCAACTTCGGTCGGGTGGTGGCCGTAGTCGTCGACCAGCATCACGCTGCCACCGTCCACCGGCAGTTCGCCGTAAACCTGGAAGCGCCGCCCCACCCCCTGGAACCCCGAAAGGCCCTGGACAATGGCTTCATCGCTGATGCCCTCGTCGGTGGCAATGGCAATGGTTGCCAGCGCATTGAGCACGTTGTGGTTGCCCGGCATGTTGACCGACACGTCCAGCGGCTCGCGATCGCGGCGCAGTACGGTGAAGTGAGTCTGCATGCCCGACTGGCGAACATTTATCGCACGCACGTCGGCTGCTTCGCTGAAACCGTAAGTGACCGCCGGGCGCTTGACCTGCGGCAGGATCTCGCGCACCACCGGATCGTCCAGGCACATCACCGCCAGCCCATAGAACGGCAGGTTGTGCAGGAACTCGACAAAGGTCTTCTTCAGCTTGTTGAAGTCGCCTTCGTAAGTCGCCATGTGATCGGCGTCGATGTTGGTGACCACCGCGACCAGCGGCTGCAGGTGCAGGAAGCTGGCATCGCTCTCATCGGCTTCGGCGATCAGGTAGCGGCTGGTACCCAACTGGGCATTGGTGCCGGCTGCATTGAGACGGCCACCGATGACGAAGGTCGGGTCCAGGCCACCCGCGGCAAATACCGAGGCCAGCAGGCTGGTGGTGGTGGTCTTGCCGTGGGTACCGGCAACGGCGATGCCGTGGCGGTAGCGCATCAGCTCGGCGAGCATCTCGGCCCGCGGCACTACCGGAATACGCCGTTCTAGGGCAGTGGCGACTTCCGGGTTGGCCGTGTTGATGGCGCTCGACACCACCAGCACATCGGCGCTGGCAGCGTTCTCGGCACGGTGACCGATGAAAATCTGCGCACCGAAGGACTCCAGACGCTCAGTGACCGGCGAGGTTTTGAGGTCGGAGCCCGACACCTGGTAACCCAGGTTCAGCAGCACTTCGGCAATACCGCACATGCCCACGCCGCCGATGCCGACGAAGTGGATGCGACGGATACGGCGCATTTCCGGTTGTGGGATGGCTTTCTTGCTTTCAACCATGGGCCACCTCCAGACAGATATCGACCACGGTGCGGGTAGCCGCGGGCTTGGCCAGGCGCCGGGCAGTGGCGGCCATGGTGGTAAGTTTTTCCGGTTGCATCAGCACCTCGTTCAGGCGTTCAGCGAGTTGCGCTGCGCCAGTTGTCGCTTGTGGCATCAGGAAGGCAGCGCCTTCACGGGCCAGATAATGGGCGTTGTGGGTCTGGTGGTCGTCGATGGCATGGGGCAAAGGCACCAGCATCGAGGGCAAGCCGGCCGCAGCCAGCTCGCTGACCGTCAGCGCACCTGCACGGCAGACCACCAGGTCAGCCCAGCCATAGGCATGGGCCATGTCCTTGATGAACGGCTCTACCTGAGCCTCGACACCCGCCTGCTGATAACGCTCGGCGGTAATCTGGTCATGCTGCTTGCCGGCCTGGTGGAAAACCTCGGGACGAATCTTCTCAGGCACCTGGGCCAGGGCCAGGGGCAGCAATTTGTTCAGCGGCTCGGCACCCAGGCTTCCGCCGAGCACCAGCAAACGAGGCCTGCGCGCGCCTAGGGGCTCGCGCAGGGTTTCCATGAACAGTTCGCTGCGCACCGGGTTACCGGTGGTGCGCAGTTTGTCCGACGCCGCGAAGGTGTCGGGGAAAGCTTCGCAGACTCGACCAGCCAAGGGCACCAGCAGCCGATTGGCGGTACCGGCGCGGGCGTTCTGCTCGTGAATCACCACCGGCACGCCGCACAGCCGTGCAGCTACGCCACCGGGGCCGGTCACGTAACCACCAAAGCCGACCACGCACACCGGGTTGAGCTGACGAATGATCCGCCGCGCCTGCAGCACAGCCTTGACCAGGGTGAACGGCGCCTTGAGCAGCGACAGCTTGCCCTTGCCACGCAGGCCGGTGACCTGGATCAGGTGCAACGGCAGGCCTGCCTGGGGCACCAGTTCGTTCTCGATACCGCGAGGGGTGCCCAGCCAGTGCACGCTGTAGCCGCGCGCCTGGAACTCACGGGCGCAGGCCAGCGCCGGGAACACGTGGCCCCCGGTGCCGCCCGCCATGATCAGTACGTTCTTGCCGTTAGCGGCCATGATTCGGCTCCTCGGCAAAATCGCTTTCATCGAATTCGTGTTCTTCACTGCCCAGGTGCGTACGGCTCTCCCACTCGATGCGCAGCAGCAAACCGACACAGGCGCAGCAGATCACCAGGGAGCTGCCACCGTAACTGAGGAACGGCAGGGTCAGGCCCTTGGTTGGCAGTAGACCGACGTTCACACCGATATTGATCAAGAATTGACCAATCCACAGGAACGCCAGGCCAAAGGCCATGTACGCGGCAAAGAACTGCTTGGCTTTTTCTGCCCACAGGCCGATGTACAACGCGCGCACGGTGACGAACACGAACAGCGCCACGGTGACCAGCGAACCGACCACGCCAAGCTCTTCAGCCAGCACCGAGAAAACGAAGTCGGTATGCGCTTCAGGCAGGTAGAACTGCTTCTGCACGCTGTTGCCCAAGCCAACGCCGAGCCACTCGCCGCGACCGAAGGCGATCAACGCCTGGGTCAGCTGGTAACCGGAACCGAACTGATCCGACCAAGGGTCGGTAAAGGTGATCAGTCGCGCCATCCGGTAGGGTTGGGCCTGAACCAGAACAAACACCGCCGCCACCGCCAGCACCACCATCAGACTGAAGCGGAACAAGCCGACGCCGCCGAGGAACAGCATCGCTGCCGCCGCGCCCATCATCACTACCGTGGCACCAAAGTCCGGCTCCATCAGCAGCAGGCCGGCCATGGGTAGCAGGACGATGAACGGCTTGAAGAACCCCATCCAGCTCTCACGCACTTCGCGCTGGCGACGCACCAGGTAACCGGCCAGATAGATGACCACGAAGACCTTGGCGATTTCCGAGGGCTGGACGTTGAAGAAGCTGAAGCCGATCCAGCGCATCGAACCGTTTACCTCACGGCCGATGCCCGGTACCAGTACCAGCACCAGCAGCGCGAAGGCGCCGACCAGCATGGTGAAGCCCATCTTCTGCCAGGTGGCGATCGGCACCATCATGGTGACGATGCAGGCAAAGATGCCGATGGCCACGTACACCAGGTGGCGGAACATGTGATACAGCGGGTTGCCCGACTGCGCCGCGGCCACTTCCGAAGATGCCGAGGTGATCATCACCAGGCCAATGCCCAGCAGCGCCAGGCAACCGGCGAGCATGGCGAAATCGAGGTCGATGCCGCGACCGCTGATCAGCGGCGATGGATAAGGCTTGATGATGCCGAAGATCATGCCAGCCCTCCTACGGCCTGGGCGAACAGGCGCCCACGCTCTTCGAAGTTCTTGAACATATCCAGGCTCGCGCAGGCCGGCGACAGCAAAACCGCATCGCCAGGCTGGGCCTGTTCGGCGCAGACCTGCACGGCCTCATCGAGGGTCGCGACGCGAATCAGCGGCACGCTGTCACCGAAGGTCTCGGCCAGGCGCTCGGCATCGCGGCCAAGCAGCACCACGGCGCGGCAATTGGCGGCGACTGGGGCCTTGAGCGCGGCAAAATCGGCACCTTTACCATCGCCGCCGGCGACCAATACCAGCTTGCCGTCGATGTCTGCACCAAGGCCTTCAATGGCCGCCAGGGCGGCGCCGACGTTGGTCGCTTTGGAATCGTCGTACCAATTCACGCCGTTGCGTTCACGAAGCCACTGGCAACGGTGGGCCAGGCCCGAGAAGGTGCGCAGGCTGGACAGCATGGCATCCATCGGCAGGCCGACAGCGTGGCCCAAGGCCAGGGCCGCCAGCGCGTTGGACTGGTTATGGGCACCGCGAATCTTCAGCTCACGCACCGGCATCAGGTGCTGGAATTCGAAGGACAGGTACTTCTCGCCGCCCTCTTCACGCAGGCCGAAGGCCTTGAAGTCGGGAGCGTTCAGCCCGAAGGTCCATACCGGTTGGCCCTCGGACAGCAGCGGCCGGCTCAGGGCGTCCTGGCGGTTGACCACAACCTGGCGAGCACCCCGGAAGATCCGGTGCTTGGCCAGGTGATAGGCCGGCAGGCCGCTGTATCGGTCCATGTGGTCTTCACTGACATTGAGTACGGTGGCCACTTCGGCATTGAGCTGGTCAGTGGTTTCCAACTGGAAACTCGACAGCTCCATCACGTACAGCTCGATGTCGTCGCTGAGCAGGTCCAGCGCCGGGGTACCGAGGTTGCCGCCGACCGCCACACGCTTGCCCGCCGCAGCGGCCATTTCACCGACCAGGGTGGTGACCGTGCTTTTCGCGTTGGAACCGCTGATGGCAATGATCGGCGCCTTGGCGTTGCGGGCAAACAGCTCGATGTCGCCCGACAGCTTCACGTCGCGGGCGGCGGCCTGCTGCAGGGCCGGGGTAGCCAGGGCCAGGCCGGGGCTGACATACAACTCGTCGGCACGGCAGAGAAACTCAACGTCCAGCTCGCCACAGCGCACTTCCACCTGCGGGAAATCACGACGCAGGGTGTCCAGTTCCGGCGGGTTCTCACGGGTGTCGGCGACCGCAAAGGCAACGCCCCGGTTCGCCAGGAAGCGAACCAGGGACATGCCGCTCTTGCCGAGGCCGACAACGATGCGGAAGTGGTCAGAAGCGATCAAGGACACGCGTTTCTACCTCAGTTTCAGGGTGGCAAGGCCGATCAGCACCAGAATCACGGTGATGATCCAGAAGCGGACGATCACCCGAGGCTCGGGCCAACCCTTGAGTTCAAAGTGGTGGTGGATCGGCGCCATGCGAAATACACGCTTGCCGGTCAGCTTGAACGAAGCCACCTGGATCACCACCGACAAGGTCTCCATGACGAACACGCCGCCCATGATGAACAGGACGATTTCCTGGCGCACGATCACGGCGATGGTGCCCAGTGCAGCACCCAGTGCCAGGGCACCGACGTCGCCCATGAACACCTGGGCCGGATAGGTGTTGAACCACAAGAAGCCCAGACCGGCACCGATCAGCGCGCCGCAGAACACGATCAGCTCACCCGCGCCCGGGACGTAAGGGATCAGCAGGTATTCGGCGAATTTCACGTTACCCGACAGGTAGCAGAAGATGCCCAGGGCGCCGCCGACCATGACGGTCGGCATGATCGCCAGGCCATCGAGACCGTCGGTGAGGTTCACCGCGTTACTGGAGCCGACGATGACGAAATAGGTCAGGACCACGAAACCGATGCCCAAAGGAATGGTGACATCCTTGAGCATCGGCAAGATCAGGGTGGTTTCGACGCTGGTCGGGGCGGTCATGTACAGGAAGATCGCAGCGCCCAGGCCAAACACCGATTGCCAGAAATACTTCCAGCGGCTTGGCAGACCGCGCGAGTTCTTCTCGATCACCTTGCGGTAGTCATCGACCCAGCCGATAGCCCCGAACAGCAGGGTAACGATCAGCACCACCCAGACATAACGGTTGCTCAGGTCGGCCCACAGCAAGGTGCTGATACCGATGGCGGAAAGAATCAGGGCGCCACCCATGGTCGGGGTGCCGGATTTGGACAGGTGCGATTGCGGGCCGTCGTTACGGACCGCTTGGCCGATCTGGCGAATCTGCAGGGTACGGATCATCCATGGGCCCAGCCACAGGGCCAGCGACAACGCGGTCAGTACCCCCAGAATCCCGCGCAGGGACAGGTACTGAAAGACCGCGAAGCCTTTGTAGAACTGTTGCAGATACTCAGCCAGCAGCAGCAGCATTAATGTTTCTCCCCGCTGGAACCGCACAAAGCAACCACGACGTTCTCCATCGCAGCGCTGCGCGAACCCTTGATCAAAATAGTGGTATTGGTGGCCTGCTCGGCGCGAACGGCGTCGATCAGGTCAGCTTGATTAGCGAAATGTCGGGCATTGGTGCCGAACGCTGCTACCGCATGAGCCATGTTGCTGCCCACTGCATAGAGTGCCGAAACCTTGTCTTTGGCGTACTCGCCTACCTGCCGATGCCCTTCCTCAGCCCACTGGCCCAATTCGCCGATATCCCCGAGCACCAGGACGGTGCGGCCGGAAAAGCCGGCGAGTATATCAACGGCAGCGCACATGGAGGTGGGGTTTGCATTGTAAGTGTCATCAATTACCCGCACGCCGTTGGGCGCCATCTGCACCACAGTGCGGCCCTTGACCGGTTGCACGGCATTGAGCCCCTGGACGATGCCGTCCAGCGTCAGACCAAAGGCATGGGCGGCAGCGGCGGCGGCCAATGCATTGGCCACGTTGTGGGTGCCGAGCAGGTTGAGCTGGACACGACCTTTACCCAACGGGCTGTGCAGGTCGAACGCTGGGCAACCGCGCTCGTCCTGGGCGATGTTGCCAGCGTAGAAGTCCGCGTCGGCGTTGCTCAGGGCAAACGTCAGCACCTGGTGATTGCCGGCGCGCTGTTTCCAGATGCCGAAGGCCTTGTCATCAAGGTTCAATACGGCCACGCCATCCTGCCCCAGACCTTCGAGGATCTCGCCCTTGGCTTCAACAATCTTATCTGGCCCGCCGAACTCGCCGACATGAGCGGTGCCGGCGTTGTTGATCAGCACCACCTGCGGCCTGGTCAAGCCGACGGTGTAGGCGATTTCGCCGACATGGTTGGCGCCCAGCTCGATGACTGCGGCGGTGTGTTCCGGTGCCAGTTCGAGCAGGGTCAGAGGCGCGCCGAGATCATTGTTCAGATTGCCGCGCGTCATCAGTACCGTGCCACGAGTGGCGAGGATGCTGGCGAGCATCTCCTTGACCGTGGTCTTGCCGCTGGAGCCGGTGATAGCGGCGACCGGCTTATCGAAGGCGGCGCGGTTCAGGGCGCCCAACTGGCCCAGGGCCAGGCGGGTATCGGCGACCACCAACTGAGGCAGGCTGCTGCCCGATACTTCGCGCTGCACCAGGGCAGCAGCGGCGCCCTTGGCAGCAACGTCGTTCAAATATTCGTGACCGTCGAAACGCGGCCCGGCCAGGGCAACAAACAGCTGCCCGGCAGTGATTGCACGGCTGTCGATGCTGACGCCATTGAAGGTTGCGTCCTGGCCAGGCAGGTGGCCCTGCAGGGGCGCAATCAGCTGGCTGAGGGACAATGGCTTAAGCATGCGGGGCCTCCCACGCGGCGAGGGCCTTTTCGGCTTCTACCAGATCGGAAAAGTCGTGGCGCTCGCCATTGATCTCCTGATAGTCCTCATGCCCTTTGCCGGCCAGGACGATGACATCGTCAACGCCGGCACTGGCGACCAACTGCGCAATGGCCAGGCCGCGACCGACAACGAACTCGACGGCATCAACCCTGGCAAAACCTGGACGGATGTCGGCGAAGATCTGCTGCGGATCTTCAGTGCGCGGGTTGTCGTCGGTGACCAGCACACGGTCAGCCAGGCGCTCGGCCACTTCGGCCATCAACGGGCGCTTGCCGCGATCGCGGTCACCACCGCAGCCGAACAGGCAGAGCAACTGGCCTTTGGCGTGCGGGCGCAACGCCTGCAGTACTTGTTCCAGGGCGTCGGGCGTGTGGGCGTAATCGACCACCACCAACGGTTTGCTGCCACCCCCCAGGCGCTGCATACGGCCGATCGGGCCTTCCAGCACAGGGGTGACGGCGAGAATTTCATCCAGCGCATAGTCCAGCGCCATCAGTGTACCAACCGCCGCCAGCATGTTGCTCAAGTTGAAGCGGCCAAGCAGGCGGCTGCGCAGGGTACGTTCGCCCTGGGCCGTGACGATCACCGCACGCACGCCATCGTCGTCAAAATGCGCTTCGCGGCAGTACAACGAAGCACTGCTGTCTTTGAGGCTGTAGCTGATCAGACGCGACTCGGCATGCTCGCCCGCCAGGCGGCGGCCGAAATCATCATCCAGGTTGACCACCCGGCAGCGCAGGTTCGGCCAGGCGAACAGACGCGCCTTGGCATCTTCGTAGACCTGCATGCTGCCGTGGTAATCCAGGTGATCGCGGGACAGGTTGGTCATCACCGCGATATCGAATTCCAGCGCCGCAACCCGACCCTGATCCAGGGCGTGGGAGGAAACCTCCATGGCGACGGCTTTCGCTCCGCCCTTCTTCAGGTCATTGAGGGTCGCCTGCACGGCAATCGGATCTGGCGTGGTCAAGCGACCGCTTTGCAGCTCGCCATAGAACCCCGTGCCCAGCGTGCCGATCAGGCCACAGCGCTGACCGAGTTTGTCCAGGGCCTGAGCCACCAGTTGAGTCACACTGGTCTTGCCGTTGGTACCGGTGACGCCGACCAGATCCAGCTGACGGCTCGGCTCGCCATAAAAGCGCCCGGCAATATCCGACAACTGGGCAATCAGGCCTTTGACCGGAATCAGCGGCACATCGGTAATCGGCAGCACAGTCGCGCCTTGCGCCTCATAGGCGACAGCCGCCGCACCGCGCTTGAGCGCATCGGCAATGTGCTCGCGACCGTCAACCTGTGCACCGGGGACCGCCAGAAACAGATCGCCCGGACGTACATTGCGGCTGTCCAGGGTCAACTCGCGAATCGACGGATCGCGGCTGGCCTGAGTAAAAAGCTTGCTCAATGGCATTGTCATTAACCACGCCCTCCTTTGGCGGGCGCAGCATTGACCTGCTGCGGTGGAGTTTCCGGCGGCAGGTTGTCCGGCGGAATGTTCATCAGACGCAGCGTACCG
The DNA here is from genome assembly GCF_028656935.1 of Pseudomonas rubra. Classification (GTDB taxonomy): domain Bacteria; phylum Pseudomonadota; class Gammaproteobacteria; order Pseudomonadales; family Pseudomonadaceae; genus Aquipseudomonas; species Aquipseudomonas rubra. The sequence continues at coordinate 46,432 of NZ_JAMDGZ010000035.1, read as the reverse complement.
GACATCACCTTGCTGAAGACCGGCGCCGATACCAGGCCACCGAAGTAGCCGCCCTTGCTCGGCTCATCGATGACCACGACCACGGCATAGCGCGGGTCGCTCATCGGTCCGAAGCCGGCAAACAGCGAACGGTACGAGTTTTCGGTGTAGCCCTTGGAGCCGATGGTGGCTTTACGCGCCGTACCCGATTTGCCGCCCACGTGGTAGAACGGCACCTGGGCACGGAACACCCCGCGCGGCGCTTCAATGACCTGCTGGACCATGCCCTGGATGGTCTCGGCGACCTCCTTGGGCACTACCTGGGTCGACTCCGGCGCCTTGTCGACCTTGAGTATGCTCAATGGCACCATCTTGCCGTCGTTGGCCAGCGCCGCGTAGGCATGTACCAGTTGCAGGGCAGTAACCGACAGGCCGTAGCCGTAGGAGAGTGTCGCGGTCTCGGCCTTGCGCCATTCACGGTGGTTCGGCAGGTTGCCGACGCGTTCGCCCGGGAAGCCCAGGCCAGTGTATTGGCCCAGCCCCAGCTGGGACATCACCCGGTAGATCGACTCGCCACCGATATCGAAGGCAATCTTGCTCATGCCGACGTTACTGGAGTTGATCAGAATGCCGGTCAGGTCAAGGATCGGACCTTCGCTCTTGGACACGTCACGAATGGTGTACCGGCCCAACTGCAAGGTGCCCGGATAGACCTCGACCTTGTCGGTCGGTTTCCAGCGCCCGCTTTGCAGGGCCGCACTCATGGACAGTGGCTTGACCGTCGAGCCAGGCTCGAACACGTCAATGATCGCCCGGTTGCGCATGGCCGCCGGGAACATGCTGCGGCGGTTATTGGGGTTGTAGGTCGGCTGGTTGACCATGGCCAGCACTTCGCCAGTCTTGACGTCGAGGATCACCAGGCTACCGGCCTTGGCTTCCTGCTCGGCAATGGCGTTGCGCAGTTCGCGGGTCGCCAGGTATTGCAGGCGCAGGTCGATCGACAACGCCAAGGTCTTTCCGGCCTTGGCGTTTTTAGTTACCTGGATGTCCTTGATCAGCCGGCCGCGCCGGTCCTTGATCACCTGTCGCTTGCCGGGCACGCCCGCCAGCCACTCATCGTAAGCCAGCTCCACCCCTTCGCGACCGTGGTCGTCGAGGTCGGTAAAACCGACCATGTGCGCGGCGACATCGCCGGCCGGGTAAAAACGACGAAATTCCTCGATGCCATAGACACCGGGCACCTTGAGATCGAGCACAACCTGGCCCTGTTCCGGGGTCAGGCCACGGACCAGATAGATGAACTCCTTGCTGGCCTGTTGCTCCAGGCGCGCCGACAGTTGCTGCGGGTCCTGCTTGAGCGCGGCAGCCAGGGCCGGCCAACGGTCTTTGGCCGCCTGCATTTCTTTCGGGTTGGCCCACAGGGTGGTCACCGGCGTACTGACTGCCAGCGGTTCGCCGTTACGGTCAGTGATCAAGCCACGGTGCGCAGGAATAGGAATATGCCGCAGGCTACGGGCGTCGCCCTGGCCCTTGAGGAAGGCACGATCGACCACCTGCAGGTCGATGATTCGCCAGGCAATCGCACCGACCATCAAGGCCAGCAGGGCAATGACCACACGAAACCGCCAAGGGTAGAGTGCGCCTTCGAGTTTCATCATGGCGCCACCATCCGTACTTCGTTAGCGGCCGGAATACGCATCTTCAGTTGTTCACTGGCGAGGTTTTCAATACGGCTATGGGCGGTCCAGGTGCTCTGCTCAAGAATCAGTCGCCCCCACTCCGCCTGAGCCTTGTCGCGTTCGCTGAGCTCGCCGTACAGGGTGTTGAGCAGTTGACGGTTCCAGTGCGCGCTGTAGGACACCGCCACCGAGGAAACGAGCACGGCAACAAACAGCAGAAGCATCAGGAAGCTTCCGCCTGGCAAAGGCTTGGCGAACAAGCGGCTCACCGCAGCTTCTCGGCGACGCGCATGACCGCGCTACGCGAACGTGGGTTGGCCTTGAGCTCGGCTTCGGAGGCGAACTGGGCCTTGCCGTGAACCTTGATCTTCGGCTCGAAATGCTTGTGCTGGACCGGCAGGTTGCGCGGCAGGTTGTCGGCCTCGCCCTTGACCAGCTTGCGCATGAACAGCTTGACGATGCGATCTTCCAGGGAATGGAAGCTGATCACCACCAGACGACCGCCGACTTCCAGCGCTTCGAGTGCAGCCTCGAGGCCGGCCTCAAGATCACCCAGTTCGTTGTTGACGTGAATGCGCAGGCCCTGGAACGCACGGGTCGCCGGGTTCTTGCCCTTTTCCCAGGCCGGGTTGGCGACCTTGAGCACTTCGGCAAGGTCGGCGGTGCGCTCGAACGGCTGGATTTCGCGGCGTGCAACCACGGCATTGGCCATCCGCTTGGCAAAGCGCTCTTCGCCATACTCCTTGAATACGCGCGCGATCTCTTCGGCTGGCGCAGTGGCGATGAACTGCGCGGCACTGACACCACGACTGGGGTCCATGCGCATGTCCAGCGGGCCGTCATTCATGAAACTGAAGCCGCGCTCCGGGTCATCGAGCTGTGGCGAAGAAACACCCAGGTCGAGGAGGATGCCGTTGACCTTACCGTTGATACCGCGCTCATTCGCTTCGGCACCCAGCTCGGCAAAACTGCGCTGCACAATGACAAAGCGGCCGTCTTCGGCCGCCAGCGCTTGCCCGGTGGCAATCGCTTGAGGATCTTTGTCAAAACCCAGCAGCCTACCCTGCGGCCCGAGCTTGCTGAGGATCAAGCGGCTATGCCCGCCGCGCCCGAAGGTGCCATCCAGATAGCAGCCATCGGCGCGTACGGCGAGAGCCTCGACGGCTTCGTCAAGCAGTACGGTGATGTGGTTAAAGCCGCTATCTATAGTCACAGGATCAAATCACGCAGTTCATCAGGCATGGCGCCCGGTTGTTGGATAGCTGCAAGGTCGGCTGCCGAAACCACGTTCCAGGCATCCTCGTCCCACAGCTGAAATTTATTCAGTTGCCCCACCAGCATTGCCTTCTTGTCGAGCTTGGCGTACTCGCGCAAACGCGGCGGCACCAGGAAACGCCCACTGCCATCAAGCTCCAGATCCACCGCATTGCCGATCAGCAAACGCTGCAGGCGACGGTTCTCTTCACGCAATGACGGCAACGCGCGTAACTTGGCTTCAATCAGCTCCCACTCATCGAGGGGGTACACACACAAGCAGGGATCAACCGCATCGATGGTCACGATCAACTGCCCGGAACTACGCGAATCGAGCTCGTCACGGTACCGGCTCGGCATGGCGAGACGACCCTTGGCGTCGAGGTTGATGGCGTTTGCTCCGCGGAACACGGCTGCGATTCCCCACAATGTTAGCGTTTTTGTGTCAGAAAACCCACTTCATGCCACTTTCTGCCACTTGCGCACACTATAGGAATCCGCCTACCACACCGTCAAGGCACGCTTATAAGGAAAACCCTTACAGATCGGAGATTTAGCGCACACAGAGGGGATAGAAGGACAATCCGAAAGGGATTTTGACGAAAAAACTCAAACCCACTCATACGGATAGAGAGCGAAGTTAAAGTAATTTATTAAGAGTAAGAATTTTTCGGTATTACGAAGGCTCATCTGCTATCGATTCAAGCAGAAGGAGGGAAAAGGTGGAGAGTCGATCTGTAAGCCGGGTTCTGTCGAGGACAGTCATTCCTCTACGACGGCCATCACTGGACGCCTTTAGCAACCTACCCGGTTCCAACGCGGGCCGCGCCATATGGAACCCTATTTGGTCTTGCTCCGAGTGGGGTTTACCTAGCCACGAACTGTTGCCAGTCGTGCGGTGCGCTCTTACCGCACCTTTTCACCCTTACCGGCACCGAAGTGCTTAGGCGGTTATTTTCTGTGGCACTTTCCGTAGGCTCACGCCCCCCAGGCATTACCTGGCACTCCGCCCTATGGAGCCCGGACTTTCCTCCCCCCTCTATTGCGGAACAATAGAAGGCAGCGACTGTCCAATCGACTCTCCGCTGCAAAGGTTAACGGTAGCGGGCTCCAAGAACAAGCGCTAAAACAGATAATGGCACTATAGAATCACTGGTCTTTCTGTTTTTCCAGTGCCGCCTGGTACAGCAGGTTCTTGCGCACGCCGGTGATTTCCGCCGCCAGGGCAGCGGCGCGCTTGAGCGGCATCTCCGCCAGCAGCAGGTCAAGGATACGCATGGCCTCGCTACTCACCGCCTGCTCATCCTCTGGCGCGCTATAGCCCGCTACCAGCACCACGCACTCGCCACGCTGCTGATTGCTATCGGCCTCGACGAAGGCGCGCAGTTGCGCCAGCGGCAAACCCTTGAGGGTCTCGAAGGTCTTGGTCAGCTCACGGGCCAGCAGCGCCGGACGCTCAGCGCCGAACACCTGCTCCATATCCTGCAGGCACTCGAGAATGCGGTGCGGCGCTTCGTAGAAAATCAGCGTACGCGGCTCTTCCTTCACCTGGCTCAGACGCGCACGACGTCCTACGGCCTTGGCTGGCAGAAAGCCTTCGAAGATGAATCGGTCCGACGGCAGGCCAGCGGCCGACAGCGCCGCGATCAGAGCGCAAGCACCCGGCACCGGCACCACCGCAACGCCTGCAGCACGCGCCTGGCGCACCAGGTGATAGCCAGGATCGGAAATCAGCGGTGTGCCAGCGTCGGAAATCAGCGCAACGTTGTCCCCGGCCAACAGCCGGGTGAGAAAGCGGCTGCCCTCCTCGCGCTCGTTATGCTCGTGGCACGCGGCCAGGGGAGTATTGATGCCAAAATGTTGCAACAGACGAATGGAATGACGGGTGTCCTCGGCGGCGATCAGCGCCACGTCGCCGAGTACTTTCAAGGCCCGGGCGCTCATGTCATCCAGGTTGCCGATCGGCGTGGCCACCACATAAAGCGTGCCGGAAGTGGTTTGGGAAGCCCCTGGAACATCAGTCACTGCACACACCTGTCATCATGATCAAAGCGCCATTGTAGCCCGAGACTTGGCAACATTGGGCAACCAGAGGCGCCGCAAAGCCGCGCTACACGACCTATATTGAAGGATTAACGCCAGCAAGATCGCGCCCCGGCCAGCGCTTGGGTACAATTGCCAGTTAATTTGATCGAGTAACAGGACCCTTACATGATCGCTTGCCTGCGGCTGTTCACAGCCCTTTGCCTCGCCGCCCTGCTGGCAGCCTGCGCCAGCTCGCCCTCGTCGAGCCTCGGCGAACTGCCGCGCACACCGGATGCCAGCATCGAGCAACTGCTTGAACAGGCCACCACCAGCAAGACGCCGGAGCAGGCCGCCCTGCTGCGCCTGAGCGCCGCCGACATGGCCTACAAGCAAAAGGACAATGCCCGTGCTGCGCGCATCCTTGAGCAAGTGCCGTTGGAGCAACTCAAACCGGCCCAGCAGATTTTCGCCAGCACCCTGGCAGCAGAACTGGCGATGAGCCGCAACCAGCCGAAAATGGCCCTGACCGCCATGAGCCACCCGAGCTTGGCACGCCTCAACGAACTGCCGGACGACCAGCAAGTACGCACCCGCAGCGTGCATGCCGCCGTGCTCGAAGCCAACGGCCAGCCGCTGGCTGCCGCCCAGGAGCGCGCCCAATTGACACCGCTGCTCAAGGGCGAGGCTGCCAACGCCAACAATGACGCGATCTGGAACCTGGTTGCCGCCACCCCGCGCGAGCAGCTCAACGCCCTGAGCGGCGGCACCGACACCATGGCCGGCTGGGCCAGCCTGGCTTTGGCGGTAAAAGGCGCCGGCACCGTTGAGCAGCAACAGGCTGCCATCGACTCCTGGCGCGCTCAGCATGCCGATCATCCGGCTGCAGCGCAGCTGCCGCCATCGCTGATCAAGCTAATGGAACTGACCAGCCAGCCACTGACCAAGATTGCTCTGCTACTGCCCCAGGAAGGCCAACTGGCCGGTGTCGCCCGCGCCCTGCGTGACGGCTTCATGGCCGCCCACTTCCAGGCCCAGCAAGCTGGGCAAAAGCCACCGACCATCGAAGTCTTCGACAGCTCGCGCCTGACCTCGCTGGACGACTTCTACCGCCAGGCCCAGGCCTCGGGCGTGCAACTGGTGGTTGGCCCGCTGGAAAAACCGCTGGTTAAAAAACTTGCCGCCTACCCGCAACTGCCCATCACTACCCTGGCCCTGAACTACAGCGATGCAGGCCAGAAAGGCCCCGAGCAGTTGTACCAGTTCGGCCTCGCCGCTGAAGACGAAGCCCGCGAAGTCTCTCGCCGGGCCCGCGCCGACGGCATGGTGCGCGCCGTGGCCCTGGTACCAAAAGGCGAATGGGGCGACCGCGTGCTCAAGGCCTTCCGCCAGGACTGGGAAGCCAACGGCGGCACCCTGCTGGCTGCCCAGCACATCGATCAGCCGGTCGCCTTGGCCCAGCAGATCGCCGACCTGTTCCAGTTGCGCCAGAGCGAAGGCCGCGCCAAGAGCCTGCAAAACACCGTGGGCGGCGCCGTATCAGCCCAGCCTTCGCGTCGCCAGGACATCGACTTCATCTTCCTGGCCGCCACCCCGCAGCAAGGCCAGCAGATCAAGCCAACCCTGAACTTCCAGTACGCCGGCGACGTACCGGTATACGCCACTTCGCACGTGTACAGCGCCAGCGGTGACGTCAACCAGTACAACGACATGAACGGCGTGCGCTTCTGCGACACCCCATGGCTGCTCGACAGCGGCAACCCGTTGCGCCAGCAGGTCGAGCGCCAATGGCCGCAAGCCGCTGGCAGCCTGGGCCGCCTGTACGCCATGGGTATCGACGCCTTCAGCCTGGCGCCACGCCTGGGCCAGTTGCGCGCACTACCTGAGAACCGCATCGACGGTCTGTCCGGCAGCCTGAGCATGAACGAAAACCAGCGCATCGAGCGGCAACTACCCTGGGCCGAGTTCTCCGGCGGCCAGATCAAGCGCCTGCCCGATACCCCACGCTGATGCCCGACAGTTCGCGCAAGCAGGCCGGCCAGGCCGCCGAACGGCAAGCCCTTGAATACCTTCAGGGGCAAGGCCTGCAACTGCTGGCGCAGAACTGGCGATGCACACGCGGCGAGCTTGATCTGGTCATGCTCGACAGCGATACAGTAGTATTCGTCGAAGTCCGCTACCGGTTGCACGCAGACTTTGGCGGTGCGCTCGCCAGTATCGACGGGCGCAAGCAGGACAAACTGGTGCTAGCCGCCGAGTCTTTTCTGCAAAAGGAACCACGCTGGGCCAACCACCCCTGCCGTTTCGATGTCATCGCCTTGCAAGGCAGAGGCCATTGCGGCCCACCACTGGACTGGCTGAAAAATGCCTTCGAGTGCTGAACCCGCAATAGCCACGCCCCATTACCCCTACAACTTTTTTGCTCTTTGCTTCACGGGCTGCACAGTCATGTGCCGGGACCTTTTTTGTATACTCCCGACGCGCCCGGCCAGCCGCCCTACTTAAGGTCACACTGATGGACATGCAATCCCGAATTCGCCAGCTTTTTCAGGCCAGCATCAACACCAAGCAACAGGCGATGGAAGTCCTTGCACCACACATCGAGCAAGCCAGTCAGGTCATGGTCAATGCGCTGCTCAACGAGGGCAAGATGCTTGCCTGCGGCAACGGCGGCTCGGCCGGCGATGCCCAGCACTTCTCTTCCGAACTGCTCAACCGCTTCGAGCGCGAACGCCCGAGCCTGCCGGCCATCGCCCTGACCACCGACAGCTCGACCATCACCTCGATCGCCAACGACTACAGCTACAACGAAATCTTCTCCAAGCAGATCCGCGCCCTGGGCCAGCCCGGCGACGTGCTGCTGGCGATTTCGACCAGCGGTAACTCGGCAAACATTATTCAGGCGATCCAGGCCGCACATGATCGCGAAATGATTGTCGTAGCTCTGACCGGACGCGATGGCGGTGGCATGGCCTCGCTGTTGCTGCCAGAAGACGTCGAGATTCGTGTTCCGGCCAACGTCACCGCACGTATCCAGGAAGTCCACCTGCTGTCGATCCACTGCCTCTGCGACCTGATCGACAGCCAACTGTTCGGGAGTGAAGAATGACCCCTAACCGCCTCGGCCTGCTGGCCCTGACCCTGTGCCTGAGCCTCACCGGTTGCAGCTCGATAATCACCGCAAGCCGCGACAAGCCGATCGAGGATGACCGCGGCACCCGCACCTTCGGCAGCAAGATCGATGACTCGCTGATCGAGACCAAGGTTTCGGTGAACGTCGCCAAGGCCAACCCTGACCTGGACAAGAACTCACACATCGTTGTCAGCAGCTTCAACGGCATCGTCCTGCTCGCCGGGCAAACCCCGCGCGCCGACCTCAAGAGCCTCGCCGAACAGGCCGCCGGCCAGGTTCAGCGCGTGAAGAAAGTGCACAACGAACTGCAGGTGCTGCCGCCCTCCTCTCTCCTTGCGCGCAACAACGACGCCTGGCTGACCACCAAGATCAAGACCCAGATGCTCACCGACAGCAACATCCCCGGTTCGCGCATCAAGGTGATCACCGAGAACGGCATCGTCTATATGCTCGGCCTGCTGACCCAGCAGGAAGCCAGCCGCGCCACCAACCTGGTGCAAAGCGTGTCGGGCGTGCAGAAGATCGTTAAATTGTTCGAATACATCGACTAATAAACCTATCGCGGGGCCAGCCCCGCGATCATCGCCAAGGAATCACCATGAAAAACGGCCTGCTGCCAACCCTGCTGATTGGCGCCTTCGCCACCCTGGCCGGCTGCTCCACCCCAAGCCAGATCACCCTCAACGACGGCCGCGAATTCCAGGCCGTCGACGCGCCTCGCTATGATCGCGCCGCCGGCTTCTACGAGTTCAAGCAGCTCGACGGCAAGGTGATCAAGGTCAACAAGGACCAGGTCCGCACCATCACCGACCTCTAATCCAGGCCGGTAGACACAAAAAAGGCGATCCCTGCGGATCGCCTTTTTCGTTACTTGACCACCTTCAGGCTTGGACGCCCGCTAGGTCGTGGCGGCTGGCCACCGGCCGGTGGACCGTCGTCATCCGGCTCGACGGCCTCATCCTCTTCTTCGTCTTCATCGTCGAGCAGCGGTGGCTCAAGTTCAAAGACCATGCCCTGGCCGTTCTCCCGGGCATAGATACCCAGAATCGCACCGGCCGGCACGAACAGGGTGTGGGCAACGCCGCCAAAGCGGCCCTCGAAGCTCACAGCGTCGTTATCCATGTGCAGGTGACGTACGGCACTGGGTGAGATGTTCAGGACGATCTGACCGTCACTGGCGAAGCTCTGGGGTACCTGCACCGCCGGGTATTCGGCATTGACCAGCATATGTGGCGTGCAGTCGTTGTCCACGATCCACTCATAGAGTGCACGGACCAGATAGGGGCGACTGGAGTTCATCGACAGCTCCTTAAAACCTAGCGCATTTCACGTTCAGCAGCGGACAGGCTTGCCTGGAAGGCTTCGCGGGCAAACTGTCGCTCCATGTAGTCGAGCAACGGCTTGGCCGGCCGCGGCAGTTCGATACCCAGCAACGGCAAACGCCAGAGTATGGGCAATAGACAACAATCGACCAGACTTTGCTCCTCACTGAGGAAACAAGGCTTGTCGGCAAACAACGGCGACACCCCGGTCAGGCTCTCGCGCAATTCCTTGCGCGCTTGGACGCGTGCGGGCTCCTTGCTGCGCGGATCGAGAATCAGGTCCACCAGCGCACACCAGTCGCGCTGGATCCGGTGGATCAGCAAGCGGCTGTTGGCCCGCGCCACCGGATACACCGGCAACAGCGGTGGATGCGGATAACGTTCATCGAGGTATTCCATCACCACGGTCGACTCGTACAACGCCAGGTCTCGATCGACCAGGGTTGGCACGCTGCCATAGGGGTTCACTTCAACCAGCTTGGGCGGCAGGCGACCAGGATCGACATTGATGATCTCGACACTGACACCCTTCTCGGCGAGAACGATGCGCACCCGATGAGAATAATGGTCAGCGGGGTCGGAGTAGCAGGCTAACCGGTTGGTCACGCCCATAGTGGTCCTCCTCGCGTATGAATTTATAAAAGCTGCAAATGCAAACGCGCCCTGGAGGCACCTCTGTGATCCAGAGGCGCCCCAGGGCGCGTTCAACTACCAGAAACTACTGCGTGATCAGTGCACGTCCTTCCAGTATTCGCGCTTGAGCAGGTAAGCGAATACGAAGAAGAAGGCCAGGTACAACAGCACATAGGTACCGATGCGCTGGCTTTCCAGTTTGACCGGGTTGGCCGAGTAGGCCAGGAAGGTCACCAGGTTCTTGACCTTCTCGTCGAACTGCTCTGGCGTCAGGGTACCGGATTTCGGCTCCACGGTCAGCTGGTCGCACGCTTCATGGGTCAACGGCGAGCCGGTCAGCGGGTCATATTGCTTCTTGCCATCGACCACGGTCTGCACTTGCTTGCAGCCAATCACCTGGTTGCCTTGCAGACCAACCAGCACGTTAGGCATGCCCACGTTCGGGAAAACCTTGTTGTTCACCCCGTACGGACGCGACTTGTCCTCATAGAAGCTGCGCAGGTAGCTGTACAGCCAGTCGGTACCGCGCACCCGGGCAACCAGGGTCAGATCAGGTGGCGCCGCACCGAACCAGGTCTTGGCATCGTCTGGCTTCATGCCGATTTTCATGTGATCGCCAATCTTGGCGCCGGTGAACACCAGCTTCTCGAGCATCAGCTCGTGAGGAATACCCAGGTCATCGGCAACCCGCTCGTAACGCTGGAACTTGGCGCTGTGGCAACCCATGCAATAGTTTGCGAAGGTGCGGGCGCCGTCCTGCATGGCGGCCTTGTCGGTCAGATCGATATCCACCGTGTCCAGCACCGGACCATGCTCGGAAGCGGCGAAGGCCAGTGTTGGCATCAGTGCCATGATCATTACTGCAAATAGCTTTTTCATCAGCCAGTCACCCTTTCCGGAACCGGTTTGGTCTTCTCGAGCCTGGTGTAGAACGGCATCAGAATGAAGTAGGCGAAATACAGGAAGGTGCATACCTGCGAGAGCAAGGTCCGACCCGGGGTGGGCGCCAGAACGCCAAGCACGCCCAGGATCACGAACGAGATGCAGAACACCACCAGCCAGCTCTTGCTCATCCAGCCCTTGTAGCGCATGGATTTGACCGGGCTACGGTCCAGCCAAGGCAGGACGAACAGCACAGCGATCGCAGCACCCATGGCGATGACGCCCAGGAGCTTGTCCGGCACCGCCCGCAAGATTGCGTAGAACGGTGTGAAGTACCAGACCGGGGCAATGTGCTCAGGGGTCTTGAAGGCGTTAGCCTGTTCGAAGTTCGGTTTTTCCAGGAAGTAACCGCCCATTTCCGGGAAGAAGAACACGATTGCACAGAACACGAAGAGGAACACGACGACGCCGACGATGTCCTTCACGGTGTAGTACGGGTGGAACGCGATGCCATCCAGCGGCACGCCGTTTTCGTCTTTGTGCTTCTTGATGTCGACGCCATCAGGGTTGTTCGAGCCCACCTCGTGCAGCGCCAGGATGTGCAGCACCACCAGACCGAGGATGACGATCGGCAGGGCTACCACGTGCAGGGCGAAGAAGCGGTTCAGGGTGATGCCGGAGATCAGGTAGTCACCGCGGATCCACTGGGTCAGGTCGTCGCCGATCACCGGAATGGCACCGAACAGCGAGATGATCACCTGGGCACCCCAGTAGGACATCTGGCCCCATGGCAGCAGGTAACCCATGAAGGCTTCAGCCATCAGCGCCAGGTAGATCAGCATGCCGAACACCCAGACCAGCTCCCGAGGCTTCTGGTACGAGCCGTACAGCAGGCCACGGAACATGTGCAGGTAGACGACGATGAAGAATGCCGAAGCCCCGGTGGAGTGCAGGTAGCGCAGGATCCAGCCGTATTCGACGTCACGCATGATGTATTCGACCGAGGCGAACGCCTCTTCGGCCGACGGCGTGAAGCTCATGGTCAGCCATACGCCGGTGACGATCTGGTTGACCAGCACCAGCAGGGCCAGGGAGCCAAAAAAGTAGAAGAAGTTGAAGTTCTTCGGGGCGTAGTACTTGCTGAGATGGTCTTCCCACATCTTGGTCGCGGGGAAGCGGGCGTCAACCCAATCCATTAACTTACTCATCACGCGTTCTCCTGATCGACGCCGACGACGATGATGTCGTCCGACTCATAAGAGTGCGGCGGCACTGGCAGATTGAGCGGTGCCGGCTGCGATTTGTAGACGCGGCCAGCCAGGTCGTAGTGCGAACCGTGGCACGGGCAGAAATAGCCACCAACCCACTTGGGACCCAGGTCGACAGGTGCCACTTCCGGGCGGAAGGTCGGCGAACAGCCCAGGTGGGTGCACAGGCCGACCAGCACGAGAATCTCCGGCTTGATCGAGCGGTTCGACGGATCGACGTAGGTCGGCTGCACCGAAGCCTTGGACTCGGGGTCAGAGAGGTCGCCGGTAATCTTCTTGAGGTTACCGAGGATCTCTTCGGTACGACGGACGATGAACACCGGTTGGCCGCGCCATTCAGCAATCATCTGCTGACCAGGCTCTACCTTGGCGATATTGACCTTCACCGGTGCACCAGCGGCTTTCGCCTTGGCACTGGGAAACCATGACCCTACGAACGGGACCGCAGCCCCCACCGCTCCTGCAGCACCCACCACGGACGTGGCTGCTACGAGGAAGCGACGCCGGCCTGCATTGACGCCGTCATTGCTCATTCAGTCCTCTCCCATCAGCTTTATGGCCTGTTGCAACAGGCATCTACTAAGTAATTTCTGAACCGCTAAAAATTTGCCGCATGGTAATGAAAAGACCCTTCTCTGACAAGGTGATTAGCCCAGTGCCACCCCGCTATCCCTTGTAACTCTTGACTTGCGTCTATGCGGCAAGTTGTCACAGTAAACAACAGCATAGTTATTCAAGACATAAAAAAAGCCCGGTTCCACCAGGAACCGGGCTTTTTTTGAACGCCGAAGCGAAATTAACGCTTGGAGTACTGAGGACGCTTACGTGCTTTACGCAGACCCACTTTCTTACGCTCGACTTCACGAGCGTCGCGGGTGACGAAGCCAGCACGACGCAGAGCGCCACGCAGGGTTTCGTCGTAGTCCATCAGTGCACGGGTGATACCGTGACGGATTGCACCGGCCTGGCCGCTGACACCACCACCGATAACGGTGACGTAGATGTCGAACTTTTCGGTGGTCTCGGTCAGTTCCAGCGGCTGGCGTACTACCATGCGCGCGGTTTCACGACCGAAGAACACGTCCAGAGAACGGTTGTTGATGGAGATGTTACCGGTACCTGGACGCAGGAAAACGCGAGCGGTTGCGGTCTTGCGACGGCCAGTGCCGTAATTTTGAGTCGCCGACATAATGAACTATTCCGTTAAATCTTCAGTTCTTGGGGCTGCTGAGCAGTATGAGGGTGAGTAGCGCCCGCATAGACTTTCAGCTTACGGTACATGTCGCGACCCAGTGGGTTCTTAGGCAGCATGCCTTTAACCGCGGTCTCGATCACGCGCTCTGGGGCCTTGGCGATCAACTTCTCGAAGTTGATTTCCTTGATACCGCCCGGGAAGCCGGAGTGGGAGTAGTAAATTTTGTCCGAAGTCTTGGCACCAGTGACACGGATCTGCTCGGCGTTGATGACGACGATGTAGTCGCCGGTGTCAACGTGAGGAGTGTACTCTGGCTTGTGCTTGCCACGCAGACGGCTCGCGATCTCAGTGGCGAGACGACCCAGGGTCTTGCCAGCAGCATCAACGACGAACCAGTCGCGTTTTACTGTTTCCGGTTTAGCAGTAAAAGTTTTCATTCTTTATAGCCTCAGGGGCCGCCCAGCGAAAATAAGACGGCAGATCTTACTGGATAGTGCGCACCTTGACAAGTCAAGGACACAGCCGCACACGGACGCTATCGGGGGCTCGGGTCAGCGCGTCCAATATTCGGCAGGGTTCTTCTGTGAGCGGGGCATCACTCCCACCACACCGAGAGGGGCTGAATTATCCAGATTGCGAAAAAAAATTCAACCTGCTTTTATGCTTCTTTTACTCAGGAAGCCGTCGCATGGACTATCGCCAGCTGGGCCGAACCGACCTCAATGTCAGCGCCCTGTGCCTGGGCAGCATGACCTGGGGCGAGCAGAACGACCAGACGCAGGCCTTCGCCCAGATCGAACGGGCCAAGGCCGCCGGGATCAACTTCATCGATACCGCCGAGATGTACCCCGTCCCTCCCCGTCCGGAAACCTACGCCGCCACCGAGCGAATCATCGGCGAGTGGTTCCGCCAGCGCGGCGATCGCGCCGACTGGATCCTGGCCAGCAAGGTCGCTGGCCCCGGCAACGGCATCAACCATATTCGCGACGGCCTGCTCAAGCACAACCGCCAGCACATCGTGGCCGCCCTCGACGACAGCCTCAAGCGCCTGCAGACCGACTGGATCGACCTGTACCAGTTGCACTGGCCCGAACGCAGCACCAACTTCTTCGGCAAGCTGGGCTACCAGCACGCGCCGCAGGACCTGTTCACCCCACTGGAAGAAACCCTCGAAGTACTCGACGAGCAGGTCAAGGCCGGCAAGATCCGCCACATCGGCCTGTCCAACGAAACCCCATGGGGCACCATGAAGTTCCTGCAACTGGCCGAAAGCCGTGGCTGGAGCCGCGCGGTATCGATCCAGAACCCCTACAACCTGCTCAACCGCAGCTTCGAGGTGGGCCTGGCGGAAATCGCCATCCGCGAACAGTGCGGCCTGCTCGCCTACTCGCCCCTGGCTTTTGGCATGCTCTCGGGCAAATACGAGAACGGCGCGCGCCCCGCCGCAGGCCGCCTGAGTTTGTTCAACCGCTTTTCACGCTACTCCAATCCGCAAACCGTGGCCGCTTGCAGCCGCTACGTGAAGCTGGCACGCGACCACGGCCTGGACCCGGCACAGATGGCCCTGGCCTTCGTCACCCGCCAACCGTTCGTGACCAGCAACATCATCGGCGCCACGACCCTTGAGCAACTGGACAGCAACCTGGCCAGCGTCGACCTCAAGCTCAGCGATGAGCTGCTGGCGGGCATCGAGGCCATCCACCAGGAGCAGCCCAATCCCGCGCCATAGAGACTGCGGGTGCGGGCTTGCCCCGCGCCCTCAAAACCGAGGGTAGACACAATCGCCAAAAAATAAGACGATCCAGCCGGTGATTGACCACTCTACCCTATAAGAATAAAGAAAATGATGTTTACCCAACCCACGGCGTCCTTGCGGCGCGTCAGCATCCTGGCCATCGACAATGTCTTCGCATCGACCCTGATGCAGGCCAAGGATTTCTTCCACCTGGCCAGCCTGCGCTACAGCAAGCAATTGGGTCTGGGCCTGCAACCGATGTTCGAAACCCGCCTGGTGAGCCCTGACGGCCAGCCTGTGCGCAGTTTCAGCGACGTGATGCTGCCGGTCGACAGTGGCCTGGAGCAGGCCGACATCATCATCCTGCCGGCCTTCTGGGACGATTTCGACGCCCTGTGCCAGCGCTACCCGCAAGTGCTGCCCTGGCTACGTGAGCAGCACGCCCGCGGCGCGGTGCTCTGCGGCGAAGCCAGTGGCGTGTTCTGGCTGGCCGAAGCCGGGCTGCTCGATGGCAAGGAGGCGACCACCTACTGGCGCTTCTTCAGCCAGTTCGAGGAGCGCTTCCCCAAAGTCAGCCTCAACCAGGACAAGCACCTGACCGACGCCGACAACCTCTACTGCGCCGGCGGCACCACCTCGGCCTGTGACCTGTATATCTACCTGATCGAGCGCTTCTGCGGAGCCAATGTGGCGCAAGCGGTGGCCCGCGACATCCTCTATGAAGTGCAGCGTAACTACACCCCGGGACGCATGGGCTTTGGCGGGCAGAAGCTGCACCAGGATCTGATCATCCTGCAGATCCAGCACTGGCTCGAAGAGCATTTTGCCGACAAGTTCCGCTTCGAGGACGTCGCCCGCAACCACGGCATGAGCATCCGCAATTTCATGCGCCGCTTCCAGAGCGCTACCGGCGACAAGCCGCTGCACTACCTGCAACGGCTGCGCATCGAAACCGCCAAGGGTTTGCTGTCGGGCACACGCAAGAGCATCAAGACCATCAGTTATGAAGTGGGTTATGACGACGCGAGTTTCTTTGCCCGGTTGTTCAGGCAGCACACGGAGTTGTCGCCGAATCAGTATCGGCAGCAGTTCATGCAGGAGGCCTGAAGGCCTCATCGCGGGACAAGCCCGCTCCTTGTGGGAGCTGGCTTGCCAGCGATGAAGGCGCCGCCAATTAAGGCTTGTGCGCCCGCGAGAGGAATTCGTGGGACTGCATCTCCAGCAAGCGGCTCAGGGTACGCTGGAACTCGAAGGTCAAACGACCGCCGGTGTACAGGTCCTTGAGCTCGACCTCGGCCGAGATGATCAGCTTGACGTTGCGGTCATAGAATTCGTCGACCATGTTGATGAAGCGCCGGGCGATGTCGTCGGTCGCCACACTCATCTGCTCAACGTCGCTAAGCAACACGGCATGGAAGATCTTGCCCAGCTCGATGTAGTCGTTCTGGCTGCGCGGGCCATCGCACAGTTCGCGGAATTCGAACCAGGCAACGTCATCGCAAGTACGCAGCGCGCGGATCTCGCGGTTCTCGATCATCAGCACGTCGTTCTCGACCGCCTGGGTGCATTCGGGCGTCAGCGCACGGAAGCTCTTGCGCAGGCTTTCGTGGGCGGCTTCGTCGAGCGGGAAGTGGAACAGCTCAGCCTGCTCCAGGTGGCGCAGGCGATAGTCGACGCCGCTGTCGACGTTGACGATCTCGGTGTTCTGCTTGATCAGGGCAATCGCCGGCAAGAAGCGCGCACGCTGCAAGCCATCTTTGTACAAACCGTCGGGCACGATGTTGGAGGTGGCCACCAGGGTCACGCCGTTCTTGAACAGCTCTTCCATCAGGGTGCCGAGGATCATCGCGTCGGTGATGTCGGAGACGAAGAACTCGTCAAAGCAGATCACCCGCGCCTCTTCGGAGAAGCGCTTGGCGATGATGGTCAGAGGGTTCTTCTCGCCCTTGAGGGTTTTCATTTCCTCATGGACGCGCTTCATGAAGCGGTGGAAGTGCGTACGCGACTTCTGCTTGAACGGCAGCGCTTCGAAGAAGGTATCGACCAGGTAGGTCTTGCCGCGGCCTACCCCACCCCAGAAGTACAAGCCCTTGACCGGTGCCTGGTCCTTCTTGCCGAACAGCTTGCCGAACACACCTGGCTTGCTGTTCTGCGCCGCGATCAGATCGTCGTACAGGCGCTGCAGATGACGCACAGCCGTTTCTTGTGCGGCGTCATGGAAGAATTCAGGGCGTTTGAGATCTGCTTGATATCGTTCTAGGGGCGTCATAATTCGTTAGCAAGGTAACAAAAACGGGCCGTCACTGTAGCGACGGCCCGGGATAATGGCAATCAGACTTCCGATAAGCCGTTCAGTCCTGCTGGGGCATCAGGGCCGCGCGCAGGGATTCGATTGCCGCGTCACGGGCAGCGCCATCGGCAAACTGCGGGCCATCACCGACACACTCGCCTTCCAGCCACAGGCTGAAGCCCAGGCCTTCATGGCGTACATCGAGCTCACCGCCCAACTGCAGTTGCTTGCTCACCACACCGGCGGTCTTGCCATCGGCGAAATTGCGCGACAACAGCAGTTGCTCGCCATCGGCGGCCAGCAGGCGGAAGCGGAAGCTGCCGTCGTCTTCACGGAAGCTGACGAAGCGCGCCGTCTTGGCCGCCTTCTTCTTGACCTGGGCAGTGCCCTGCTCGACGCTGCGGAACGAACGCAGGCCCACCGCCTCACGCAACTCCTCAAGGAACGGCGTAGCGACCTTGCGGGCTTTTTGCGCACCGGCCAGGAGGATGTCTTCCAGGTCGGCCGGGCGGCTGATCAACTGGTGATAGCGCTCGCGTGGCTCGCTCAACTGGCCATCGAGCAACTGGAACAGGCGCTGCTTGGCTTCGCCCCAGCCCAGGCCCTGCAGCAGTTCGCTACGGAATTCGTCAGCTTGCGTGGCAGTGGCGAAGGCCTGGAACAGGGTGAACAGGTGCGCGTTGTCCGGATCCTTGGCTTCGCCCGGGGCGCGGGAGTCGGTGACGATGCGCGAGATGGCATCCTTCATGTCCTTGGCGCTGCTGAACAACGGGATGGTGTTGTCGTAGCTCTTGGACATCTTGCGCCCGTCCAGGCCCGGCAGGGTGGCCACGCTCTCCTCGATCAGCGCTTCGGGCATGGCGAAGAATTCCTTGCCCTGGCCGAACAGGTGATTGAAGCGCTGACCGATATCGCGGGCCATCTCCACGTGCTGGATCTGGTCGCGGCCGACCGGCACCTTGTTGGCGTTGAACATCAGGATGTCGGCAGCCATCAGTACCGGGTAGCTGTACAGGCCCATGCTGATACCCGCATCCGGGTCTTCACCGTTCTCGACGTTCTTGTCCACCGAGGCCTTGTAGGCGTGCGCACGGTTGAGCAGGCCCTTGGCCGCGACGCAGGTCAGCAGCCAGGTCAGCTCGGGGATTTCCGGGATGTCGGACTGACGATAGAAAGTCACTCGTTCCGGGTCCAGGCCACCGGCCAGCCAGGTCGCGGCGATTTCCAGGCGCGAGCGCTGGATGCGCTGCGGGTCATCGCATTTGATCAGGGCGTGGTAGTCGGCCAGGAAGTAGAACGAGTCGACACCCGGCTCACGGCTGGCGAGGATCGCCGGGCGGATGGCACCGGCGTAGTTGCCCAGGTGAGGCGTGCCCGTGGTGGTGATACCGGTAAGGATGCGCGTGGTCATGGGTAATCGCTTATCAGGCTTGTATCAGTTCGAAAGGCGCGGCAGCACCAGTTCCTTGAGGTCGGTGAGCTTGCCATGGAAAAAGTGTCCGCATTCTGCCACTTTCAGCAGCTCATGGGGGCGTGACAGTGCGTCGGACCAATCGTAGACGATCTGTGGCTCGATCACTTCGTCGGTTTCTGGCTGGATGACGGTCAGCGCGCAAGCCTGCGGCAGCGCATCCTGGTCCCTGAGGCGCATCACTGCCGGCGCCACCATGAACAAGTGCTTGAGCGAGATGTCGCTGGCTTCCAGGCGCCCGCCAAGGCTGGCCGCAACAAAACCGCCGAACGAGAAGCCCATCAGGGTCAATGGCAACTGCGGATGCTTTTCCAGCAACCAGTTGGCCGCCGCCTGGGCATCGTCCACTTCGCCGCTGCCCATGTCGTGGCTGCCGGCACTGGCGCTGACACCCCGGTAGTTGAAACGCAAGGTAATGTAACCGGCATCGCGAGCGGTGCGTTGCAGCATCGACACTACCTTGTTGGTCATGGTGCCACCCTGCACTGGGTTGGGATGGCACAGCAGCACGACGCCGCGGGCGTCGGCGACATCGAGGTACAAGGCTTCCAATTGGCCGACCGGGCCATCGATGAATACGGGGGTTTCGCGGATAAGCAAGGATAAACTCCGTGACCTGGGGAAGGGTCGACTCGTCTAGCTGAATGATTCTGTCTGAGATATTTGCGATGGTTCGCGGTATACAGCGCAGGTCCGAGCCGTTAACGTAAAGCAAAGCCGTTTATAGAGGAAGGACTCGTGGAACTCTCGCTCTTAGTTTGGTTGTTGCCGACCCTGGCCCTCGTCGTGGGTGTCGTCGTTGGTTTCCTGGTCGCCCGCCTGCTGCCCAATGCTGCGCCGAGCAGCACCCAGCGTCAGCTGGACGATATCCAGGAACGTTTCGACAGCTACCAGAATGAGGTGGTTACTCACTTCAACAGTACGGCTGCGCTGGTCAAGAAACTGACCCAGAGTTACCAGGACGTCCAGGATCACCTGGCCGAAGGCGCCAACCGCCTGGCCCTGGACGAACTCACCCGTCAACGCCTGCTGGCCGCCCTGCACTCCGAAGCCGTGCAGCCAGCGCGTGATCGCCTGACCCCACCCAAGGACACCGAGGTGCCACGCGACTACGCACCCAAAGCGCCCAACGCACCGGGCATGCTCGATGAGCATTACGGGCTCAAGCGCTGAAAACACAAACCCCGCCAACTGGCGGGGTTTTTATTGGCGCTGCTGTTGCAGGAGCGGGCTTGCCCCCCGATGAGGCCAGCACAACCTCAGCAATTCCAGGGTGCATCTGCCCCTCTGTGCCCATACTTCTGCCGCGCCTCATCCAGCACCCGCTGCTGCACCACACCCTGGCGCACCAGGCTGTGCAAACTGGCCAGCACAATACTGAAGCGATCAACCTCGAAGAAACGCCGCAACTGCTGGCGGGTATCACTGCGGCCAAAACCATCAGTCCCCAGCGTCACATAAGGTGCTTGCACGTATTCGGCAATCAGTTGCGGCCAGGCCCGTACATAGTCGGTCGCGGCAATCACCGGCGCATCACCATCAAGGCAGCGCTGCACGTGGCAGAGATCAGTACTGCCCTGCCCCAGCCGGCTGCTGCGATCGACATCCCGTGCCTCCCGCGCCAGTTCGCTGAAACTGGTGACACTGAACACTTCACTGGCAACCTGCCAGTCGCCGGCCAGCAATTCACTGGCGGCGATGACTTCGCGCAGGATCGCCCCAGAGCCCAACAGGCGCACCCGCCCCTGAGCACCAGATACCTGCTGTTCGACATAACGGTACATGCCGCGCAAAACCTCTTCATGCACCTGCGCTGGCAGGGACGGCTGTGGATAGTTTTCGTTCATCACCGCGACGTAATGGAATTCATCGCGCTGTTCAGTGAGCATGCGCCGCGCCGCATATTCGAGGATCACCGCCAACTCGCCGGCAAAACAAGGCTCCCAGGCGCGGCAGTTGGGCACCATCGAGGCCATGACCAGACTCGATCCATCCTGGTGTTGCAGGCCTTCACCCCCCAGCGTGGTACGCCCGGCCGTGGCCCCCAACAGCAAGCCACGGGCCCTCTGATCGGCGGCGGCCCAGATCAGGTCGCCAACGCGCTGGAAACCGAACATCGAGTAATAGATGTACACCGGCAGCATCGGCTCGCCATGCACCGCGTAGGACGTTGCAGCCGCCACCCAGGAAGAAATCGCCCCGGCTTCGGTGATGCCCTCCTCCAGTAACTGCCCGTCACGCGCTTCCTTGTAGGACAGCAGCGACCCTGCATCTTCCGGCTCATAGCACTGTCCCAGGGGCGAATAGATGCCGATCTGGCGGAACAGGCTGGCCATGCCGAACGTGCGCGCTTCATCCGCCACGATCGGCACCACACGCGGCCCCAACTGCGGCGCTTTGAGCCAGGCACTGAGCATGCGCACGGCGGCCATGGTGGTGGACATTTCTTTACCGTCAGCCTGCAGGGCGAAGCCGCCCATGCTCTCCAATGCAGGCACCGGCACCGGGCACACATCGCTGCGCCGGGCAGGCAGCGGCCCACCCAGAGCGGCGCGACGCTCGCGCAGATAGCGCATTTCCGGGCTGTCGTCGGCTGGGCGATAAAACTGCAATTGCTCGACCTGAACATCCGACAACGGCAAATGAAAGCGGTCACGGAACGCCAGCAAGGCCTGCACATCGAGTTTCTTGGCCTGGTGCGCGGTCATTCGCGATTCACCGGCGGCGCTCATGCCATAGCCTTTTTTAGTCTTGGCCAGAATCACCGTCGGCCGGCCCTTGCAAGCCTTGGCGGCGGCGAAGGCGGCGTACAGTTTGCGAAAATCATGGCCACCGCGCTTGAGCGCGTTGATCTCGGCTGAACTCATGTGCTCGACCAGCTTTTGCAAGGCCGGCTGCTGATTGAAAAAGTGCTCGAGGTTGTAGGCGCCATCCTTGGCCCCGAGGTTCTGGAACTGGCCGTCAGGTGTCGCCGCCAACTGGCGCAGCAAAACGTGCTCGGTGTCACGGGCAAATAGCGCGTCCCACTCCGAGCCCCACAACACCTTGATCACATTCCAGCCAGCGCCACTGAACAGGGCCTCCAGTTCCTGAATGATCTGGCCGTTGCCACGCACCGGGCCATCCAGGCGCTGCAAGTTGCAGTTGACCACGAAGGTCAGGTTATCCAGTTGCTCGCGGGCGGCCAGGGTCAGGCCGGCAATCGACTCCGGCTCGTCCATCTCGCCATCGCCGAACACGCCCCAGACGTGCCGGGTGCTAGTGTCGAGCAACTGGCGGTTGTGCAAGTAACGCATGAACCGCGCCTGGTAGATGGCATTGATCGGCCCGATACCCATGGAGCCGGTGGGAAACTGCCAGAAGTCGGGCATCAGCCACGGATGCGGATAAGAACACAGGCCCTTGCCTGCAACCTCCTGCCGGTAGCTGGCCAGTTGCTCTTCGCTCAGCCGGCCTTCAAGAAAGGCCCGGGCATAAATGCCCGGTGCCGAATGCGGCTGGAAAAATACCAGGTCCGCGCTACGTTGCTCAGCGCCAGCCTCGCCACGAAAAAAATGCTGAAAGCCGACCTCGAAGATCTCTGCCGCCGAGGCATAACTGGCGATATGCCCGCCCAGGTCGCCATAGGCGTGGTTGGCCCGCATCACCATGGCCAGGGCGTTCCAGCGCAGAATGCTGGTGATTCGCTCATCGAGTTCAAGGTCGCCCGGGTAGGCGCCCTGCTGCTCCACCGACAAACTGTTGCGGTAGGCCGAGAAGGCTTGGACGCTGTGTTCCAGACCCAGCTCGCGGGCATGGGCCTGCAACTGCCCCAGCAAAAACCGCGCACGTTCAGGGCCACAGTGCAGCAGGGTCGACTCCAACGCCTCCAGCCACTCGGCGGTTTCCCCCGGGTCGCTGTCCGGCTGCGGATCGCCCAGGCGTCGCGGCACACCTTCGCCAGGCACAAGGTTCATCATTGCCACCATTGCATTGACCTCGTCCGTGAAAGGTTCAGGCGCAGGCCTTGAGCGCCTGTTGAATATCCGCCAGCAGATCGTCGAGGTCCTCAAGGCCCACCGACAACCGCACCAGCCCTTCAGAAATGCCGTACTGCGCACGCTCCTCTGGGGTATAGCTGGAGTGGGTCATGCTGGCCGGGTGCTGGGCCAGGGATTCGGCATCGCCAAGGCTGACGGCACGGCTGAACAACTGCAGGGCGTTCATGAAACGCCGACCGGCGGCGATGCCACCCTTGAGTTCAAAAGCGATCATACCGCCCGGCATGCGCATCTGCCGTTTGGCCAGTTCGTACTGAGCAAACCCTGGCAGGCCGGGGTAATTGATCAATTCAACTTCCGGCTGTTGCTCCAGGTATTCGGCGATGGCCTGGGCGTTACTGCAGTGGCGCTCCATGCGCAGGGTCAGGGTTTTCATCCCGCGCATCAACAAAGCGGCGTCGTGGGGCGACATCACCGCACCGGTCATGTCTTTCAGGCCTTCCAGGCGAATCCTGTCAACCAGGGCCTTGCGTCCTACCACCAGGCCGGCAGTGATATCACCATGGCCGCTGAGGTACTTGGTCGCCGAGTGCACCACCAGGTCAGCACCCATTTCCAGCGGCCGCTGCAAATAAGGGGTGCAATAGGTGTTGTCGACCACCACATTGATACCGTGCTGATGGGCAAGCGTGGCGACCGCGGCGATATCGGCCATCTGCATATTGGGGTTGGCCGGGGTTTCGAAATAAATCACCCGGGTGTTGTCATTGATCGCGGCAGCGACCGCCTGCACATCGCTCATGTCGACATGCCGGACCTTGACCCCGAACTCACCAATACCATGGTGCAAGAAGGCGAAGGTGCAGCCATACAGGGTCCGCCCCACCAGCACTTCATCGCCGGGGCGCAGCAGGGTCCATAGCGTGGCAGTGATTGCCCCCATTCCCGACGCCAGGGCCAGCCCGGCCTCACCACCTTCCAGCGAAGCCATGCGTTGTTCGAGCAGGGCCAGGGTGGGGTTGGAAATTCGGCTATAGAAGTGTCCGGCCTCTTCTCCGGCGAAGCAGGCCGCGCCGTACTCAACCGTAGGAAAGGCGAAGGTAGCCGTCTGATAGACCGGCGGCACCAAGGCACCGTTGTGCTCAAGTGGGTCATAACCGTGGTGGATGGCGCGGGTGGCAAAACCTGAATTATTGTTGGAGCCGCTCATGGCAAACAGCCTCTAGTGGTTTGTTATAAGCTTATGCCACTGAGGTACTGAATTTTTTCCAAATATGACCTCCCTCGCGGAGGGTTATTGACATAAAAACAACAATTTCAGACCAGGGAGGGTAAAACATGCCTACAACCATCGATCGGACCGATCGTGCATTGCTCGCGGCGCTGCAGGACAACGCTCGGCTGACCGTGTCCGAACTGGCCGATCAGGTATCGCTGACCACCTCGCCGTGCTGGCGACGGATCAAGCTGCTGGAAGAATCCGGCTACATCACCGGCTACCAGGCCATCCTTTCGCCCAAATCCCTGGGTTTTGGTGTAACAGCGTTTGTCAGCATCATGATGGATTCGCACACCAAGGAAATGGCCCGCGCCTTCGAGCAGCGGCTGATGGAAATTCCCGAAATCGTCGCTTGCCACAACATCTCCGGGCGTTACGACTTTCTCCTGGAAATCCTCGCGCGGGATCTGGAATCGTTTGGTGAGTTTGCCCGGGAGGTGCTGCAGACCTTGCCGGGGGTGAAAGAGATCTACTCGAGTTTCTCGTTCAAGGCCGTGAAGGAGAAGCGGGTGATTCCGGTGTCGGAGAAGCACATCTGAGCTCAATCAGTCATGATCGCGGGACGACTCGACTGGCCCGCGATACTCCACTGGGAAATCTGCACCATGTAGGAAACGAATTTCTCGCTGCTGAGAAAGTCCTTACTTAAACAGCCAACTCGCACGACAGACATCACTGCCCACAAATCTGCATCCTGTTCTGGAGGCGCACCAGGAAGCATTTCACCGGTGCATGACTTCCATACAAGGGGCGTTCTGGATGAGAGTAAGCACGGCTGCATATTTCACCTATCCATTCTCCAAACCGAACCTGGCCCGCATGCAGAAAGGCTATCCACCCCGAGCGCCTTTTTCAGAGACAGTCAAAAACCGCCGGTCCTATGAAATGCGTCATATCGTGCCGACGCGCGAAGGTGGCGAGATGAACGACATGGACAACCTGCGAATCCTGACGCCAAAACAATGCATCAGCCTCTACGGTGACCTGCAATGATGTTACTGAAGGGCAACTTTGCTGAGTACACGGCAACCGAGTTCGAATGGCTGCTCAAGGAAATCATCGAAGCCGCCGGTTCCGAGTTTTACCAGGACACCTTGCTTGAGCATTTCATCGCAGTGACAGAGCATCCTGAAGGGTCAGATCTGATTTTTTACCCGGCTGATGGTAAAACCCAGACACCAGGGAAGATTATTCAGCGGATCGTGGGATGGCGAGCGGCTAACGGCCGGGCTGGATTGAAAGGGGGTTGAGTCGGGCCCCATCGCGGGGCAAGCCCGCTCCCACTGTTCGATAAATTTTGGCCCACAAAAAACCCCACCGAGGTGGGGTTTTCTGTTTACAGGCAATGCCTAGATCGCGCCACGCTTGCGCAGCAACTCCAGCACCTGCTTGACGCCGTCTTCCAGGCTGAGGTTCTGGGTGTCGATCACCAGGTCAGCATCCAGCGGTACGTCATACGGGAAGCTTTCGCCCGGGATGTTGTCGCCAGCAGCGGCATACAGGCCCTGAGGGTCGCGCTCACGGCATGCCAAAGGCGAAGCCTGGACGTAGACGGTAAGCAAGCGTTCCTTGCCGATCAGCGCCTTGGCCTGTTCTCGGCCTTCGGCGTCCGGGGCGACGAAGGCGGCCAGGGTCAGCAGGCCGGCTTCGTTGAACTGACGCGCGACGTGCGCGGCACGACGCCAGTTCTCGGTACGCCCGGCACGGTCTTGTGGCAGGCCCTTGTTCAGGTCGTGACGCAGGTTCTGGCCATCAAGCACGTACACCGCACGGCCCATGTCGAACAGCTTGCGCTCGACGGCATAGGCCAGGGTGCTCTTGCCCGCGCCCGAAAGGCCGCTGAACAGCACAGTGGCTGGCTGCTGGCCGAAGCGCAGGGCACGTTCTTCCGTATCCACGTGGGCAAGTTTGCCATGCTGGCCAACGGTGCCATGGGGCACAACCGGTGGCGCGATGATCATGCCGGCGCCAACGGTGCCGTTGGTCAGGCGGTCGATGACAATGAACGCACCGGTGGTGCGGTTGCTGTCATAGCCGTCCAGGGCGATCGGAGCGTCGAGACTGACCTTGACCTTGCCGATCTCGTTCAGTTGCAGGGCACTGGCCGCACCCTGCTCCAGGGTGTTCACATCGACCTTGTGGGCGATGCTGGCAATCGAGCCCGGCACGTAGCTGGTGGCGCGCTTGATGTCGTATTTCTTGCCCGGCAGCATCGGCTCTTCAGCCATCCATACCAGCATGGCGTCAAACTGGTCGGTAACCGGCGGCACGTTGTCGGCATGCACCAGCAGGTCGCCACGGGAGATGTCGATCTCGTCTTCCATGGTCAGGGTCACGGCCTGGCCGGGGCCGGCGTTTTCCAGCTCACCTTCGAAGGTGACAATGGACTTGACCCGGCTGCTCTTGCCCGACGGCAGCACGACGATTTCATCGCCCTTGTGCACCACGCCGCTGGCCAGGGTACCGGCAAAGCCACGGAAGTTCAGGTTAGGACGATTGACGTACTGCACCGGGAAACGCAGGTCGGTGAAGTTGCGGTCGGCCGCAACTTCGACGGTTTCGAGGATTTCCATCAGCGCCGGGCCCGTGTACCACGGCGAACGCTCGCTGCGGTTGACCACGTTGTCGCCCTTGAGCGCCGACATCGGCACGAAATGCAGGCTGCTCGGGGCCATGTTGATGGCTTCGGCGAACTTCAGGTAGTCGGCCTTGATGCTCTCGAACACGCCCTCGTCAAAGCCTTTGAGGTCCATCTTGTTGACCGCGACGACGATGTGCTTGATGCCCAGCAACGAGGCAATGTAGCTGTGTCGGCGGGTCTGGGTCTGCACGCCGTAGCGGGCATCGACGAGGATAATCGCCAGGTCGCAGGTCGAGGCACCGGTGGCCATGTTGCGGGTGTACTGCTCGTGGCCCGGGGTGTCGGCGATGATGAACTTGCGCTTGGCGGTAGAGAAGTAGCGGTAGGCCACATCAATGGTGATGCCCTGCTCGCGCTCGGCCTGCAGGCCATCCACCAGCAACGCCAGGTCGATATCGTCACCAGTGGTGCCGACTTTCTTCGAATCGCGGGTGATGGCTTCCAGATGGTCTTCATAGATCATCTTCGAGTCGTGCAGCAAGCGCCCGATCAGGGTGCTCTTGCCGTCGTCGACGTTACCGCAGGTGAGGAAGCGCAGCAGTTCTTTGCGTTCGTGCTGGGCCAGGTAGGCGAGGATGTCCTCGCTGATCAGATCAGATTGGTGCGACATGAAGAGACCCTAACTTAGAAATAGCCCTGACGTTTTTTGTCTTCCATGGAGCCTGCGCCATCGTGATCGATGACCCGGCCCTGGCGCTCGGAAGTGCGCGTCAGGAGCATTTCCTGAATGATGTCGGTGAGGCTTTCGGCCTCCGACTCCACCGCGCCCGTCAACGGGTAGCAGCCAAGGGTACGGAAACGCACTTTCTTCTTGACGATGCGGGCCTTCTCTTCCTCCGAGAGGTGCTCGAGGATGCGCGCGTCGTCGATCATGATCAGGGTGCCGTTCTTCTCGATGACTTCGCGTTCGGCGGCGAAGTACAGCGGCACGATCGGGATGCCTTCAAGGTAGATGTACTGCCAGATATCCAGCTCGGTCCAGTTCGACAGCGGGAACACGCGAATCGATTCGCCCTTGTTGACCTTGCCGTTGTACAGGTTCCACAGCTCTGGGCGCTGGTTCTTCGGGTCCCAGCGGTGCTTGCTGTCACGGAACGAATAGACGCGCTCCTTGGCCCGCGACTTCTCTTCGTCGCGGCGCGCGCCACCAAAGGCGGCATCGAAGCCGTACTTGTCGAGGGCCTGCTTGAGGCCTTCGGTCTTCATGATGTCGGTGTGCTTGGCACTGCCGTGGGTGAACGGGTTGATGCCTTGGGCGACGCCATCAGGGTTGACGTGAGTAATCAGCTCCAGGCCCATTTCCTCGACCATCTTGTCGCGGAAGCTGTACATCTCCTGGAATTTCCACTGGGTGTCGACGTGCATCACCGGAAACGGCAGCTTGCCCGGGAAGAAGGCTTTGCGCGCCAGGTGCAGCATCACGGCCGAGTCCTTGCCAATCGAGTACAGCATCACCGGGTTATCGAACTCGGCGGCCACCTCACGAATGATGTGGATGCTTTCCGCCTCCAACTGTTTCAAGTGCGTCAGTTTGTCGACCATGGCTACTCACGGAAATACGATCTTATGGACGGCCAGCGGGCCGTGTTCGAGCGAGCCACTGTATCACAGCGCCCAATTCTATTTAGACGGCCAACTAGAACGAAACAGTATAAGAATATGCCCTGCCGTTTTAGCTTCAAATCGGGTTCGGGCAGTCAATGAACAGGTGCTCCAGGGCAAAGCGCCGGGCCAGGTAATCACCCAGCGCCTGCACCCCATAACGCTCGGTGGCATGGTGGCCGGCGGCAATGAAACTGATGCCGTTTTCGCGGGCGCTGTGGAAGGTCTGTTCGGAGGCCTCGCCACTCAAGTACAGGTCGACACCGGCGGCAATCGCCTGGTCGATGTAACCCTGGCCACCGCCTGTACACCAGCCAACCCGGCGGATGATCTGCTCGCCTTCGATCAGCAGCGGCTCGCGGCCCATCACCTCCTGCACCTTGCGGGCAAAATCCCGGGCCGACATCGGCTCGACCAGCGATCCGACCAGGCCAACCACCCGTGGATTCTGCGGGTCCAGCGGGCCTTCGACGGTGATGTCGAGCTGGCGTGCCAGTTGCACGTTATTACCCACCTCCGGGTGCAGGTCGAGCGGCAGGTGATAGGACAACAGGCTCAGGTCGTTTTTCAGCAGGGTCTTCAGGCGGCGCTGCTTCATACCGGTGATGCACGGGTTTTCGCCCTTCCAGAAGTAGCCATGGTGCACCAGCACCAGGTCGGCGTTGGCCTCGACGGCGGCGTCGAGCAAGGCCTGGCTTGCGGTGACGCCGCTGACGATGCGGGTCACCTGCGGGCGGCCCTCGACCTGCAGGCCGTTGGGGCAGTAGTCCTGGATTTTGGCGCTGCCGAGGTAGCGTTCGGCTTCCTCGACCAGGGTACTCAGGGCAACAGCCATGGAAAGACTCCTCAATTTCGCAGTTCAGCGCGGCCCAAGGCCCCGTATAATGAACGCCATTATGGGCCGTCGCCGGGTTTGGGGAAACCAACGGCAGTTGCCAGGGGGTATTGGTTGTTGGCTTTCGTGACGATTTAACAGTTCCTGCACAAGCCGGAGCGCAGTATGATCGCGCGCGTTCACGCCCCCCAGCTGTTTGCGGCCCTCTGCCAACTCCCAGGATTCGTTCAATGTTCAAGGCTTTGCGTTACTTTGGCTGGCCGCTGCTGGTCGGCGTGCTGATCGCCCTGCTGGTCATCCAGCGTTTTCCACAATGGGTCGGCCTGCCCAGCCAGGACGTCAACCTGCAACAGGCCCCGCAAACCACGCGGATCATGCAGGGGCCGGTGTCCTATGCTGACGCTGTGAGCATCGCCGCCCCGGCGGTGGCCAACCTGTACACCACCAAGGTGGTCAACAAGACCGCCCACCCGCTGTTCGAAGACCCGCAGTTCCGCCGTTTCTTCGGTGACAACCTGCCCAAGCAGCGCCGTTGGGAGTCGAGCCTGGGTTCGGCAGTGATCATGAGCCCCGAAGGCTACCTGCTGACCAACAACCACGTGACCTCCGGCGCCGACCAGATCGTGGTGGCGCTCAAGGACGGCCGCGAAACCCTGGCACGGGTGATCGGCAGCGACCCGGAGACTGACCTTGCGGTACTCAAGATCGACCTGAAGAACCTGCCCTCGATCACCATCGGCCGCTCGGACAACATCCATATCGGCGACGTCGCCCTGGCCATCGGCAACCCCTTCGGCGTCGGCCAGACCGTGACCATGGGCATCATCAGCGCCACCGGGCGCAACCAGCTGGGCCTGAACAACTACGAAGACTTCATCCAGACTGACGCCGCCATTAACCCGGGCAACTCCGGTGGCGCGCTGGTCGACGCCAATGGCAACCTGACCGGCATCAACACCGCGATCTTCTCCAAGTCCGGCGGCTCGCAGGGTATCGGTTTTGCCATTCCGACCAAGCTGGCGCTGGAGGTGATGAAGTCGATCATCGAGCACGGTCAAGTGATTCGTGGCTGGCTGGGTATCGAAGTGCAGCCGCTGAGCCAGGAACTGGCCGAGTCGTTCGGCATGCAGGGGCGTCCGGGGATCGTGGTAGCGGGCATTTTCCGCGACGGTCCGGCGCAGAAGGCCGGCATGGAGCTGGGTGACGTGATCCTGAGCATCAATGGTGAACCGGCTGGCGATGGCCGTCGTTCGATGAACCAGGTGGCGCGGATCAAACCCAACGACAAGGTGGCGATCCAGGTCATGCGCAATGGCAAGGAGCTCAAGCTGACTGCCGAGATCGGCTTGCGCCCACCGCCGGCACCAGCAGCCAAAGAAGAAAACTAAAGCATCGCGGGGCAAGTCGGGTCGCCGCATCGCCCCGCGATGGCATCAGTGCAGAATCTGGCTCAAGAACAGCTTGGTCCGATCATTCTGCGGCCGGTCGAAGAAGTCGTCCGGTGCCGCCTGCTCCACAATCTCGCCTTTGTCCATGAAGATCACCCGGTTCGCCACAGTGCGGGCAAAGCCCATCTCGTGGGTCACGCACAACATGGTCATGCCGTCTTCCGCCAGGCCGACCATGGTATCGAGCACTTCCTTGACCATCTCCGGGTCCAGCGCCGAGGTCGGTTCGTCGAACAACATGATCTTCGGCTTCATGCACAGCGCCCGGGCAATCGCCACCCGTTGCTGCTGACCACCGGACAGCTGCCCGGGGAACTTGTTGGCCTGCTCCGGAATACGCACGCGCTCAAGGTAGTGCATGGCGATTTCTTCGGCCCTGCGCTTGGGCATCTTGCGTACCCACATCGGCGCCAGGGTGCAGTTCTGCAGAATGGTCAGGTGCGGGAACAGATTGAAATGCTGGAACACCATGCCGACTTCGCGGCGGATCGCTTCGATCTGCTTGAGGTCGTTGGTCAGCTCCACCCCATCGACGACGATCCGCCCCTGCTGGTGTTCTTCCAGGCGGTTGAGGCATCGGATGGTGGTCGACTTGCCCGAACCCGAAGGCCCGCACAGCACGATGCGTTCGCCCTGGCGCACGTTCAGGTTGATGTCCTTGAGTACGTGGAACTGGCCGTACCACTTGTTCACACCCTGCATCTGAATAATGCCTTCAGGGCTCACAGACTGTTTGATCGCTTCACTCATGGGAACACTCCTAACGCTTGTGGCCTGTGTCCAGCTTGCGCTCCAGATGCATGGAGTAGCGGGACATACCGAAACAGAAAATCCAGAAAACCAGGGCGGCGAATACATAGCCCTCGGTCGCCATGCCCAGCCAGGTGGGGTCGGCAGCGGCCTGCTTGACGCTGTTGAGCAGGTCGAACAGGCCGATGATGATCACAAGGCTTGTGTCCTTGAACAGGGCAATGAAGGTGTTGACGATGCCGGGGATCACCAGCTTCAGGGCTTGCGGCAGAATCACCAGGCACATCGAGCGCCAGTAGCCCAGGCCCATGGCCGCAGCGGCTTCGTACTGGCCCTTGGGAATGGCCTGCAGGCCGCCGCGCACCACCTCGGCGATGTACGCCGACTGGAACAGGATCACCCCGATCATGGCCCGCAGCAGCTTGTCGAAGCTCATGCCTTCAGGCAGGAACAGCGGCAACATCACCGAGGACATGAACAGCACGGTAATCAGCGGCACGCCGCGCCAGAACTCGATGAAGGTCACACAGACCACCTTCACCGCCGGCATGTTCGAACGCCGCCCCAGCGCCAGCAAGATCCCCAGCGGCAAGGCGCCGACGATGCCCACGGTGGCGATCACCAGGGTCAACATCAGCCCGCCCCATTGGCTGGTCGGTACCGTGGCCAGGCCCAGGTAACCGCCATGCAGCAGGGTGTAGGCGATGATCGGGTACAGCAGCAGAAAGCCCAGTCCGTAGATCGCCTTGCGCGGGAAACGCGAGATGAACAGCGGCGCGGCGCCAATCACCGCAAGCCACACGGTGAGATCAACGCGCCAGCGCAGTTCGCTTGGGTAGTAGCCGTACATGAACTGGCCGAAGCGCTGCTGGATGAACACCCAGCAGGCACCGTCCTTGGTGCAGTCGGCGCGGGTGGTGCCGACCCAGTTGGCGTCGAAGATCGACCACTGCAAAAGCGGCGGCACGATCAGCCATACCAGGTATACGGCAAACAGCGTCAGCAGGGTGTTGAGCCAGCTGGAGAACAGGTTGGCGCGCATCCAGGCGACAACGCCGACGGCTTTGACCGGTGGCGGCATATCAGGTTTGAAAACATGGGTACTCATGCGCTTGTCCTCACCGCTCGATCAGCGCAATGCGCTTGTTGTACCAGTTCATCAGCAACGAAATGCTGATGCTGATAGCCAGATAGACGCTCATGGTGATGGCGATCACCTCGATGGCCTGGCCGGTCTGGTTGAGCACGGTACCGGCGAACAACGAGACCATTTCCGGGTAGCCGATACCGGCTGCCAGCGAAGAGTTCTTCGCCAGGTTCAGGTACTGGCTGGTCAGCGGCGGAATGATCACCCGCAGTGCCTGAGGAATGATCACCTTGCGCAGCGTCGGCCCCTCGCGCAGGCCCAGGGAGCGGGCCGCCTCGGTCTGACCGTAGCTGACCGAACGGATACCCGAACGCACGATCTCGGCGATAAAGGCGGCGGTGTAGATGGTCAGCGCCAGGGTCAGCGCCAGCAGTTCCGGGATCAGCACCCAGCCGCCGACGAAGTTGAAGCCCTTGAGCTGCGGCATTTCCCAGTGCACCGGCGCGCCGAACAGCAACACGCACAGCGCCGGAATGCCAAAGAACAGGAACAGGCCGACCCAGAATTTGTGGAACGGCTCGCCGGTGGCCTCAAAGCGCCGGTTGGCCAGGCGCACCATCAGCACAATGGCGATGATGGCCAGTACCAGGGCGACGACGAACGGCCAGAATCCTTCGGCCATGGACGCACCGGGCATGTTCAGGCCCCGGTTGCTGATAAAGAAGGTGTCGCTCAGATTGATGCTGCCCCGCGGTCCCGGCAGGGTCAGGAACACCGCGAAGTACCAGAACAGGATCTGCAACAGCGGCGGAATGTTACGGAAAGTCTCGACATACACCGTGGCCAGCTTGCTGATCATCCAGTTCGGTGACAGTCGTGCCACACCGATGATGAAGCCCAGCAGGGTCGCGAGGATGATGCCAATGAAGGTCACCAGCAGGGTGTTGAGCAGGCCAATGACGAAGACCCGCGCATAACTGTCCTGTTCGGTATAGGGAATCAGGTGCTGGGCGATGCCGAAGCCGGCACTGCGTTCGAGAAAGTCGAAGCCCGAGGTGATCCCGCGGTGCTGCAGGTTGGTCTGGGTGTTGTGAAACAGGTACCAGCCTAGCCCGACCACGAAAGCGATGGTAAGTATCTGGAACAGCCACGCACGCACACGTGGATCGCTCAGGGATAGTCCCTTGGGTGCGCCGATATTATTTTGCATGTAATGCCCCGCAAGGAAGGGAACCGAACAGCCTGCAGCGGCGAATTGCCGCCGCAGGCCCCAACCGTCAGCGCACCGGTGGCGCGTACTGGATGCCGCCGTTGTTCCACAGGGCGTTCAGACCACGGTCGATTTGCAGTGGGGTTTCCTTGCCCAGGTTTTTCTCGAAGACTTCACCGTAGTTACCGACCTGCTTGACGATCTGCACCACCCAGTCCTTCGGCAGCTTCAGGTCTTTGCCGTACTCGCCGTCGGCGCCGAGCATGCGGCCCACGTCAGGGTTCTTGGTGGCCTTGGCTTCGGCTTCGACGTTCTTCGAGGTGATGCCCATCTCTTCGGCGTTGAGCATGGCGAACAGGGTCCACTTGACGATGCTGAACCACTCTTCATCACCTTTGCGCACCACCGGGCCCAGTGGCTCTTTGGAGATAGTCTCCGGCAGCACCACGTAGTCGGTCGGGGCAGCCAGCTTGGAGCGCTGTGCGTAGAGCTGCGATTTGTCGGAGGTCAGCACGTCGCAACGGCCGGATTCCAGCGACTTGGCGCTCTCGTCGGAGGTATCGAAGGTGATGGGGGTGTACTTCAGGCCATTGGCGCGGAAGTAGTCGGAAACGTTGAGTTCGGTGGTGGTACCGGCCTGGATGCAGATGGTTGCACCGTCCAGTTCCTTGGCACTGGAAACACCCAGCTTCTTGTTGACCAGGAAACCGATACCGTCGTAGTAGGTAACACCGGCGAACACCAGGCCCATGCCGGCGTCACGGGAGCTGGTCCAGGTGGTGTTGCGCGACAACACGTCGACTTCACCGGACTGCAACGCGGTGAAGCGCTCCTTGGCGTTGAGCTGGCTGAACTTGACCTTCTTGGCATCGCCAAACACTGCAGCGGCCACCGCGCGGCAGACGTCGGCGTCGATACCGACGATGTTGCCCTTGGCATCCGGCACCGAGAAGCCTGGCAAGCCGTCACTGACGCCACATTGAACGAATCCCTTCTTTTGTACTGCGTCCAGGGTCGCACCTGCCTGTGCGAAACCGCTGATACCCAACGCGGTCGCAGCGGTAACCACTGCCAGTGTGGATTTCAACATCTTCATTCAAACCTCCAGTTTTGCTCTTGTTGTGTGAGCCGGGATTGCACCGCACCCTTATGAGGCGCATCCGACCCGTGTTGGCTTGTTTTTGGGTCAATTGGCGCAATGCGCTGTTCTGTGACAGCCTTGGGGACCGCTAACGGGTGTTACCGTCCAAAACGTGTAACCTCGCATCAGAATATTCGTAGCAAAGCGCGTACCACACTGAAGGGCTAAAGCGTTTCAGTTCACGTCAATAGGAAAACTTGCAGCGTTGCGACAGGTTTTTCCCGGATTTACCCGACGCGCCTTCATTTCATGCACGCAAACAAGAGCGCGCGCACACTTTCGGAGCAGTCATGACCCACCCGCTGATTCTTGAACCACAAAAAAACGCTGATGCCTGTGTGATCTGGTTGCACGGCCTTGGGGCCGACCGTTACGACTTCATGCCGGTCGCCGAAGCCCTGCAGGAAGTATTACTGACCACCCGCTTCGTCATGCCCCAGGCGCCAACCCGGCCGGTGACCATCAACGGTGGTTATGAAATGCCCAGCTGGTACGACATCAAGGCCATGACCCCGGCGCGGGCCATCGACGAAGATCAACTGAAGGCTTCTGCCAACCAGGTCATCGAGCTGATCAAGGCTGAACAGGCCAAAGGTATCGACCTGGCACGTATCGTTCTCGCCGGCTTCTCCCAGGGTGGCGCGGTGGTGCTGCACACTGCCTATATAAAGTGGCAAGAAGCATTGGGTGGGGTAATCGCCCTCTCGACCTACGCACCGACCTTCAGCGACAGCGTTGAACTGACCGCCTGCCAGCAACGCACCCCGGCCCTGTGCCTGCACGGCGTCTATGACCCGGTGGTACTGCCGGCGATGGGCCGTACTGCCTTCGAGCACCTCAAGCAGTGGAGCGTCAACGTCGAGTGGAAGGAGTACCCGATGGAGCACGCGGTGCTACCTGAGGAAATCAACGATATCGGCGAGTGGCTGATCAAACGCCTGCGCTAAATGCAGACTTCCCTGTAGTTGTCAGTGCAATCCACTACGCCGCGCCCGAATCTTGCATTACACTGCCCGGCGTACATTCCTTAACCAATTGATGAGATGACCGTGCTCAAAGCACTCAAGAAGATGTTCGGCAAGAGCGAGGTTGAGCAACTCGCCACCGAAACCGCTGCCGCCGTGACGCAGCCGCCCGCAGCCGCCCAGGCCCCTGCCCCGTCGGCTCCGCTCAAGACCGAGACCGCAACCCCTGCACCCGCGCCGGTCCGCACCGAGAAGCCGGCCGAGGCCAAGCCGCGCCGTGAGCGCAAGCCAAAACCTGCAGCCTCCACCTGGAAGCTGGAAGACTTCGCCGTCGAGCCGCAGGAAGGCAAGACCCGTTTCCATGACTTCAAGCTGTCGCCCGAGCTGATGCATGCGATCCACGACCTGGGCTTTCCTTACTGCACGCCGATCCAGGGCCAGGTCCTGGGTTACACCCTGCGTGGCAAAGACGCCATCGGCCGGGCCCAGACCGGTACCGGCAAGACCGCAGCCTTCCTGATTTCGATCATCACCCAACTGCAGCAGACCCCGCCGCCCAAAGAGCGCTACATGGGTGAGCCACGGGCACTGATCATCGCGCCGACCCGCGAACTGGTGGTGCAGATCGCCAAGGACGCCGCAGCGCTGACCAAGTACACCGGCCTCAACGTCATGACCTTCGTCGGCGGCATGGACTTCGACAAGCAGCTCAAGGCCCTGGAAGCCCGTCACTGCGACATCCTGGTCGCCACCCCGGGCCGCCTGCTGGACTTCAACCAGCGCGGTGAAGCGCACCTGGACATGGTCGAAGTGCTGGTACTGGACGAAGCCGACCGCATGCTCGATATGGGCTTCATCCCCCAGGTCCGGCAGATCATCCGCCAGACCCCGCCCAAGAGCGAACGCCAGACCCTGCTGTTCTCGGCAACCTTCACTGAAGATGTGATGAACCTGGCCAAGCAGTGGACCACCGACCCTGCGATCGTCGAGATCGAACCGGAGAACGTCGCCAGCGAAACCGTCGAACAGCACGTCTATGCCGTGGCCGGCAGCGACAAGTACAAGCTGTTGTACAACCTGGTGACCGAGAACAAGTGGGAACGGGTGATGGTCTTCGCCAACCGCAAGGACGAGGTGCGCCGCATCGAGGAGCGCCTGGTGCGCGACGGCGTCAACGCCGCCCAACTGTCGGGCGACGTGCCGCAGCACAAGCGGATCAAGACCCTGGAAAACTTCCGCGAAGGGCGCATCACCGTGCTGGTGGCCACCGACGTGGCCGGTCGCGGCATCCACATCGACGGCATCAGCCACGTGATCAACTTCACCCTGCCCGAAGATCCGGACGACTACGTGCACCGCATTGGCCGTACGGGCCGTGCCGGTACCAGCGGCGTGTCGATCAGCTTTGCCGGTGAGGATGATTCCTACCAGTTGCCGGCCATCGAAGAGCTGCTGGGACGCAAGATCAGCTGCGAAATGCCGCCGACCGAGTTGCTCAAGCCGGTACCGCGCAAGCATCACTGATCGCTGTAACACCATCGCGGGGCAAGCCCGCTCCTACACCACCCTGTAGGAGCGGGCTTGCCCCGCGATGCTTTTTACACCGCTCCATATTGCCCAAATAAACAAAAAGTCCATAATAGACAAAATAGTTCATTTGGAGCTTCGCATGTCTGCGCCTCTCGTCATCGATCAACAGCACGCCCGTCAACTGCTCGCCCAAGTGGATGTCCCGCAGATCCTGCGCAACCTGTTCCGTGACCTGGCAGCCGGACAAGCGGTGCAACCGCCCCAGCAACTGGTGGAATTCCCGGCGGGCCAGGGCGATTTCATCAACTACGGCGGCGTGCTGGCCGAACAGCGTGTATACGGGGTCAAGACCTCGCCCTACATCGTCCGCAATCAGGGCCCGCTGGTTACCGCCTGGACCCTGCTGATGTCCATGGACAGCGGCCAGCCCCTGCTCCTGTGCGATGCCGGCGAGCTGACCACCGCGCGCACCGCCGCCACCACCGCCGTCGCCGTCGATGCGCTGGCAGCCGCTGACGCCCGCCGCCTGACCCTGATCGGCAGCGGCCCGATTGCCCGCGCGCACCTGCATTACGCCCGCAGCCTGCGCCCCTGGCAGGACATCCGCCTGTACTCGCCAAGCCTGAGTCAACAGTCGGCCGAGCAGCGCCAGGCCCTGACCGATCTCGATCCACGCCTGCTGCTGAGCGACAGCCTGGAGCAGGCAGTGCTGGATGCTGACGTGATCCTGTTGTGCACTTCCTCGGCCAGCCCGGTACTCGACCCGCGCCTGCTGAGCAAACCTGCGCTGATCACCTCGATCAGCACCAATGCGGTCCGGGCCCATGAAGTACCGCCAGCGACCCTGAACGAAATGGACGTCTACTGCGACTACCGGGTAACCACGCCAGGCAGCGCCGGCGAGATGCGCATCGCCGCCGAGCAACATGGCTGGCAACCCGAAGCCATCGTCGGCGATCTGGCGCAACTGATCAGCGGAGCAGTGCAAAAGCCGAGCTACCAGCGCCACGCCTTCTTCCGCTCCATCGGTCTGGGCCTGGAAGACATTGCCCTGGCCAACGCCCTGTACCGCCTGCAACGCGCCGACTGAGGAGCCCCACATGCACCACGCTGATTTCATCATTATCGGCGCCGGCATTGCCGGTGCCTCCACTGGCTTCTGGCTGGCCGGCCACGGCCGGGTGCTGCTGCTTGAGCGCGAGGCGCAGCCGGGTTACCACTCCACTGGCCGCTCGGCAGCGCTGTACACCGCCGCCTATGGCACACCGCAGGTGCGCGCCCTGACCCTGGCCAGTCGTGAGTTTTTCGACCATCCGCCGGCGAACTTCGCCGAGCACCCGCTGCTCAGCCCGCGCGGGGAAATGACCGTCGACTTCAACGGCGACCCTGAGGAGCTGCAACGCCAGTATCAGAGCGCCAAGGCCTGTGTGCCGGAAGTCGAACTGCTCAGCGCCGAACAGGCCTGCGCGCGTCTGCCAGTGCTGCGCCGCGACAAAGTGCATGGCGCCCTGTACGACCCCAGCGCCAGCGACATCGACACCGACGCCCTGCACCAGGGCTACCTGCGCGGCATTCGTCGCCAGCAGGGCGAGGTCCACAGTGATTGCGAAGTGCAGCACCTGGGCCGCGCCGCCGACGGCCTCTGGCAGGTGCAGACCAGCCGTGGCACCTTCACAGCCCCGGTATTGATCAACGCCACCGGGGCCTGGGCCGACCAGATCGGTGAACTGGCCGGGGCCCAGCCGCTGGGCCTGCAGCCAAAACGTCGCGCGGCGTTCATCTTCGCCGGCCCCGAAGGCGTCGACAGTCATGCCTGGCCCATGTTGGTCAGCCTCGACGAGTCGTTCTACATGAAACCCGACGCCGGCATGCTGCTCGGCTCCCCGGCCAATGCCGACCCGGTCGAGCCCCATGACGTGCAAGCAGAAGAGCTGGACATCGCCATGGGCATCTACCAGATCGAAGAAGCCACCACCCTGAGCATTCGCCGCCCGACCCGCACCTGGGCCGGGTTGCGCAGCTTCGTCGCCGACGGCGACCTGGTCGCAGGCTTCGACCCCAAGGTACCCGGGCTGTTCTGGGTTGCCGCGCAAGGCGGTTATGGCATCCAGACTTCGCCGGCCATGGGCCAGGCCAGCGCTGCCCTGGTACGTGGCCAGGAGCTGCCCGAGGCGCTCAAGGGTTTTGGCCTGAACGCCGCGATGCTGTCGCCGCGCCGCTTGCAAGGATGACGCCCGGCCGCGATTGCGGCACACTCCCAGCGCCCTTTCGCCAAGGGCGCTGACACCGCCTGGAGCCTGCACGAATGCCCACACCCCACGCCGATCCTGCCCTGCACAACTACCGGACCATCGCCGACGCCATCGCCACGCTGTTCTTCCCCCACGCTGAAGTGGTGCTGCACGATTTACGCAGCCAGAAGATCGACTACATCGCCAACAACCTGTCCAAGCGCGAGATTGGCGATGATGCGGCCCTGGAGGACATGCTCGAAGAAGGCACCGACGAGACCAACATCGGCCCTTATGAAAAGCTCAACTGGGACGGGCAGAAGATCCGCTCGCTGAGCACCGTACTGCGAGACCCGGCCGGCAAGCCAATGGCGCTGCTGTGCATCAACCTGAATATTTCCCTGTTCGAGAATGCCAAGGCGGCGCTGGACCTGTTCCTTTCGCCAAGCAAGCTGATCCCGCAACCCGACGCGTTGTTTCGCGATGACTGGCAGGAGCGTATCAACACCTTTCTCAACAGTTGGCTGCGCCAGCGCCAACTGAGCCTCAACCTGCTCAGCCGCGACCACAAGCGCGAGCTGGTGCTGGCCCTGCACGCCGAAGGCGCGTTCAAGGGCAAGAGTGCGGCCAACTATGTGGCCAATGTGCTGGGAATGGGAAGGGCGACGGTGTACAAGCACCTGAAGGAGCTCAAAGCCTGATAACGCTCAGGCCTTGAGTGAGGTGGCGATCAGTCGCCGTAGATGTCCGACTTGAAGTACTTGGCCTGGATCTTCTGGTACTCGCCGTTGGCGCGCAGGTCATCGATGGCCTGATTGAGCTTGCCGACCAGCTCGCCGTTGCCCTTGCGCACGGCGATGCCGGCACCTTCACCAACGTATTTCGGATCTTTCAGCTCTGGACCGGTGAAGGCATAGCCCGCGCCACGCGGCATGGACAGAAAGTCTTCCAGCGGGATGGTGTCGGCAAAAATCGCATCCACGCGTCCTGATGCCAGGTCCATGTAGATTTCTTCGTTGTTGCTATAGCGCTTGACCGTGATGCCCTTGGGCTCGAACACTTCGGTGGCATAGCGATCGGTGGTGGTCGCGCGCTGCACACCCACCGTCTTGCCCTTAAGGCTCTGGTACTGGTCATCGACCTGCGCACCCTTTTTCATCACCAGCCGCGATGAGGTGAAATAGTACTTATGGGTGAAATCCACCGACTTCTTACGGTCGTCGTTGATGGTCATCGATGACAGCGCTGCGTCAATCTTCTTCACCTTCAGTGAAGGGATCAGGCCGTCGAACTCGACCTCCTTCCATTCACACTTGACCTGCATCTGCGCGCACAGGGCATTGCCGATGTCGTAATCGAACCCGACGATCTCGCCTTTGTCATTCTTCGAGGCAAAGGGTGGGTAGGCAGCTTCGATGCCGATGCGCAAGGTCTCTTGCGCGGCGAACAGACTGCTGCTGGCCAACAGGCTCATGGCCAGACCGCTGATCAGGGTGAACTTGTTCATGACGGATCTCTCTCGCTCGTTGTTGGAGGTGTGTTGCAAGACAGAGGGGATGGGGCAGGCAGGGGTCAGCCTGGAATCAAATGGTACTTATAATTCCATACTGGACTTTTCTGTATTAAAACTCAACAAGCAAAAAACGCGGATACTGTGGGAGCTGGCCTTGCCAGCGATCGAGCGCGCAGCGGTCGTCATTCAGGCAACACCTAATGTGCTGGCTGCACTGGCCTCATCGCTGGCAACGCCGGCTCCCACAGAGGGTTACCAACGCCCGGCAGCCTCTTCATCACTGTGCTTGCCCTCGACCCAACGCGGGCCATCGCCGGTCTGTTCCTTTTTCCAGAACGGCGCACGGGTCTTGAGGTAGTCCATGATGAAATTGCAGGCGTCGAATGCCGCCTGGCGATGGGCACTGGCGACGCCGACGAAGACGATCGGCTCACCGGGCTCCAGGCTACCGATACGGTGCAGCACTTCGACCTTGAGCAACGGCCAGCGCTGCTCGGCTTCGACCACGATCTTGGCCAGGGCCTTTTCGGTCATGCCTGGGTAATGCTCAAGGAACATACCCGCCACGTCCTGGCCATCATTGAAGTCGCGCACATAGCCGACAAAACCCACCACCGCCCCCACACCGACATTGGCCGCGTGCATGGCGTTGACTTCGACACCCGGATCAAAAGCTTGGCTCTGGACTCGAACGCTCATCTCAGCCTCCGGTGACAGGTGGGAAGAAGGCCACTTCGTCACCGTCTGCCAGTGGCTCATCGAGCTTGCACAGCTCTTCGTTGCGCGCGCACATGAGGTTCTGCTCGCTGAGCACTTCATGCTTGCCACCTTTGGCCACCAACGCCTTGCGCAGGTCATCCAGAGTCGCGAACGAACCGTCGAGCTTTTCGGCATCGATACCTAGCACTTCCCGGTAACGGGCGAAATACATCACCTTAATGCTCATTTGACTTCATCCGCCTGGTAATGGCCGCTCTTGCCGCCGAGCTTCTCCAGCACTCGCACGCCGTCGATGATCATGCCGCGGTCGACCGCCTTGCACATGTCATAGATCGTCAGGGCCGCGACGCTGGCAGCGGTCAGGGCTTCCATTTCCACGCCAGTCTGCCCGGCCAGTTTGCAGCGGGCAACAATGTGGACGGTGTCGTTGCCTTCGGCGCTGAGCTCGACCTTGACGCTGGTCAGCAGCAACGGGTGGCACAACGGGATCAGATCGCTGGTCTTCTTCGCCGCCTGGATGCCGGCGATGCGCGCCACGGCAAACACGTCTCCCTTGGGATGTTCGCCTTCAACGATCATCTGCAGGGTTTGCGGGAGCATGCGCACCCGTGCTTCGGCAACGGCCTCACGCGATGTCACGGCTTTTTCGGTGACGTCGACCATATTGGCGCGACCTTGGGAATCGAGATGAGTCAGCACAGCTTTCCTCCTGTTCAGGAGCAAAGAGTGTAAACCCTGGGGTCAGCTCTTCGAAGCGAAAAAAACCGGGCGGCTGGACCGCCCGGTATCTGGGGGTTACAGGTGGGACTCGGCGTACTCGGCCAGAATCGAGCGCGGCACGCCCTGCAGGGTGATATGCACGCCGTTGGGGAAGTCCTTGAAGCGCTCGGTCAGGTAGGTCAGGCCCGAGCTGGTCGCGGACAGGTAAGGGGTGTCGATCTGCGCCAGGTTACCCAGACAGATCACCTTGGAACCAGTACCGGCGCGGGTGATGATGGTTTTCATCTGGTGCGGGGTGAGGTTCTGGCATTCGTCGATCAGGATCAGGCTCTGCTGGAAACTGCGGCCACGAATGTAGTTCAGCGACTTGAACTGCAGCGGCACCCGCTCAAGGATGTACTCGACACTGCCATGGGTGTTTTCGTCATCCATGTGCAGGGCTTCGAGGTTATCGGTGATTGCCCCCAGCCAAGGCTCCATTTTTTCCGCTTCGGTACCCGGCAGGAAGCCGATCTCCTGGTCCAGCCCCTGCACGCTGCGGGTGGCGATGATCCGCCGGTAACGCTTGCTGACCATGGTCTGCTCGATGGCGGCAGCCAAGGCCAGGATGGTCTTGCCGGAACCAGCGGCGCCGGTCAGGTTGACCAGGTGAATGTCCGGGTCGAGCAAGGCGAACAGCGCCAGGCTCTGGTGGATGTCGCGAGGCTTGAGGCCCCAGGCTTCCTGGTGCAGCAACGGTTCCTGGTGCAGGTCGAGGAGCATCAGCTCGCCGTCCTTGATGCCCTTGATCCAGCCGACGAAGCCCTGCTCGTCGATGATGAACTCGTTGATGTGTACGGCCGGCAGGTTGTCAGTCATCTGCACCCGGTGCCAAGTACGGCCGCGCTCCTGACGGGTCTCGACCTTGCTGACGCGGTCCCAGAACGAGCCGGTGACACTGTGATAGCCCTTGGAAAGCAGAGAAACGTCGTCAACCAACTGGTCAGTGCTGTAGTCCTCGGCCGCGATCCCACAGGCGCGGGCCTTGAGGCGCATGTTGATGTCTTTGGTCACCAGCACCACGTCCAGTTCCTTGCGCCGGGTGCGCAGCTCGAGCAACTGGTTGATGATGATGTTGTCGTTGAGGTTTTCCGGCAGCAGACGGTTGGGCTCGTTGCGCGCGCTCATCAGAATCGACAGGAAGCCCTTGGGGCCGCTCTTGCCACGCTGGATCGGCACGCCCTGCTCGACATCGGCAGGTGAGGCGTTGCCCAGGGTCTGATCAATCAGGCGGATGGCCTGGCGACATTCGGCGGCAATCGTGTGTTTGCCGGTCTTGAGTTTGTCGAGCTCCTCCAGCACCGTCATCGGGATGGCGACATGGTGCTCCTCGAAGTTCAGCAACGCGTTTGGATCGTGAATCAGTACATTGGTATCGAGCACATAAAGGATTGGCTGGTTGGAGGAAGTGCTGCGTCCTTGATCATCCATACTCGGTCACCTTTGTGGGAGCCAGACGACGCAATACCTGGGCGGTGCTGCGCCGCGAAGTGGCCGCCGGTTCTCCCCTGGCCCGCGTCGTTACGGATAGGGAGCTGCGAACAAAGAATGGGCCGTAGGACGCCACCTGTGCTGCAGGGTTCGGCGGTCTGTCTTCGTAATACCGCAAAACCCATGACCGAAAAAAGCGTTTTTACGTTTTTTTAAAGTTTATTTTTCGATCGACCCATTAGCCCTTGGCGCAGGGTCAAAGCACCGCTACAGTCATAAATCCAGTCAGGTGAAATGACTGCGACGTTTTATTTCCTGCCGCCAGCAGGTTCTAACCTTTTCACAACTTTTCGCCGAAATTCCTGCAATTTTCCCAGCCAATTCCACTTTGCGCCGTTTGCTTGAGCAACCAGGCCACCGCCTCCTGCGCCTTGGGCTGGGCATCGTGAAACTGGATCAGCCCCTTGCGCCACAACAGCATCAGGGTCAGCACCCGTTGCGCCGACTGTTCGCTACTCAATGCGCCCTGATCCTGGGCGTCGATGTCCCACAACGCCACCTGCAAATGCTGACCGGCAAAGAATGCCTGGCTGTCGGCCCGGCGCTGGCCGTAAGGCGGCCTGAACAACGGCACATACTGCTGCGGCAAGTCACTCTGCACCCGCGCCTGGCTGCGCAACACCGAGTCCTGCCAGCCCTGCCACTGCCCATGGGAACGGTACTGCCAGCCTTGCAGGCCAACGCACTGGCCTTGGTAAAGCGCACGCAGGTCAGCCAGCGACGTCTTGTCGCGGCGCCGCTG
This sequence comes from Pseudomonas rubra, assembly GCF_028656935.1. Lineage (GTDB taxonomy): Bacteria > Pseudomonadota > Gammaproteobacteria > Pseudomonadales > Pseudomonadaceae > Aquipseudomonas > Aquipseudomonas rubra. The sequence continues at coordinate 1,645 of NZ_JAMDGZ010000035.1, read as the reverse complement.
CAGGCTGTCGCCCAGCACGAAGAAGGTCGCGCCCAGCCTTTGCCGGCGCAGGAACTCGGTCAGGCCATCGGTACTGCCTCCTGCCAATGAAGGGCCGCCGTCGAAGGTCAGCATGAACAGCCGGTCATTGAGCTCATCACCATTGCGCTCAAGGTCGGAAAACCGCTCGATCTCGCTGGAGGTCTGCGGGAACAGCGCGGCCTTGCGCAGCAGTTCATCCAGGTAGCGCTCATGGAAGGCCCGGCTTGGCTCGGCCCAGCCGGCGTAAAACGAATCGGCGGCGACTTCGAAGGTTGCCGTCTGCTTGCGAAAATCGGCCAGGTCGTCAATGGCGTAACAGAACGACGCATCCTGTTCGCAGCTCTTCTGGGCCAGGTCATAGTTGCGCCACAAGCGCTGCCACAGGCGCTGGCGCAGTGAATTGACCGACAGCAGATTGACCTGGCGCAGGTTCAGCCGCGCCGCCAGGGCGCCCTGGTCAAGCCCCTCGCTTTCGCCCAGTACCCGGGCAAAGCCGAGGATCTCGGCGCGCGAGGCGACATCGAACAGCGCCGGGCTGTCGAGCTGTTCCGGCCAGTGGCTGCGGTCGAAAGTGGCGACCGGCGCTGGCGCGGCCTGGGCAGTGAGGCTGAACAAACCAGCCAGTAAGAGAAGGGCAATGCGCACGTTCGGGCTCTCCGTTTTTCTCGCCGCGCACTATAGCGCCAAGTGTCGGAATGGTCTGTGGCTATTGCCTTGATAGCTGGAGATCGCCGCCCCCGCCCCGTAGAATCGGCGCCACGAACCAAGGAGCCGACCTGATGCTGACGGTGATTTCCCCCGCCAAGACCCTCGACTACGACACCCCGCCGGTGACCCAGCGCTACACCCTGCCCCAGTACCTGGACGACTCCCAGGAGCTGATCGTGCAACTGCGCGAGCTGTCACCGCCGCAGATCAGCGAGCTGATGCACCTCTCCGACAAGCTGGCCGGGCTCAATGCCGCGCGTTTCGGCAGTTGGACCCCGGCCTTCACCCCAGACAACGCCAAGCAGGCGCTGCTGGCGTTCAAGGGCGACGTGTACACCGGCCTCGACGCGCAAACCCTGGGCGAAGACGACTTCAGCTATGCCCAGGAGCACCTGCGCATGCTCTCGGGCCTGTACGGGCTGTTGCGCCCGCTGGACCTGATGCAGCCGTACCGGCTGGAGATGGGCACCAAGCTGGCCAACGCCCGTGGCAAGGACCTGTACGCGTTCTGGGGCACGCGCATCAGTGAATGGCTGAACCAGGCGCTGGCCGACCAGGGCGACGACCTGCTGCTGAACCTGGCCAGCAACGAGTACTTCAGCGCGGTCAAACGCAGCGCCCTCAAGGCCCGGGTGATCAACACCGAATTCCGCGACTTCAAGAACGGCCAGTACAAGATCATCAGCTTCTACGCCAAGAAGGCCCGGGGCATGATGAGCCGCTTCGTGATCCAGGAACGCATCAACGATCCCGAGCAGCTCAAGCAGTTCGATGTGCAGGGCTACTACTACAGCGCCGAGCTGTCGAAGGCGGACAACCTGGTGTTCCTGCGCGATCATCCGGGCGAGTAAGCGCAATCGCGGGGCAAGCCCGCTCCCACCGAGTCGACTACCCTCTTGTGGGAGATTCTATGGTT